>NZ_LNQB01000059.1 GCF_001651875.1 Sinorhizobium saheli | reverse complement strand
GACGCCGAAGCCGGCGTCGTCCTCGCCGTGGCTCGCCGCGACCGCGGCCGCCACGGTCGGCTGGTCGTTGCTGCCGGTGATCGTCCAGGAGACCGCGGCCATGGTGGTCGCGGTGCCGTCGGAGACGCCGTAGTTCACCGTCACCACCGTCGTCTGGCCGGCGGCCAGGTGCTGGTAGGCGGCATCGGTCGGGTCGAGGCTGAAGGCGTGCGTCGCCGCGTCGTAGCTGACGCCGGCCGGCAGGCTGGCCGGAACGTCGACCACCTGAAGCGTCGTGCCGTCGTCGACATCGCTGGCGTTGGCAAGCGCGTCGAGCGTCACCGCTGCCCCGTCCTCGTTCGCCGCACCGCTGACGGTGCCGCTGACCACCGGCGCGTCGTTGCTGCCGGTGATCGTCACCACGATGTCGCGACTGGCGGTGCCGTCGGCGGACCACACCGTCAGCGTCTCGGTGACCACCTGGCCGGCGGTCAGCGCCTGCGTCGCCGCGCAGGCGTTGTCAAGCGCGTAGGTCCAGGCCCCAGTGGTCGCGTCGAAGCTGAAGTGGCCGTACGCACCGTTGAGTGCGCTTTGTGGCGGTGCCTGGAAATGGCTTTCATCGAAATCGGCATCGTTGACATTGAGCGCGCCCGAGATCGTCGGCGAACCGGGATCGCCGTTGTCGGTGCCCCCCGCTTCGATGACGGACCCTGTGGATGTGCCGACGACCGTCGCCGCGTCGTTCTGGCCGACGATCTCCAGGGTGACTTTCGCGTAGCTCAGCGTGCCGTTGGCAAGCCGGATCGAGTAATAGAACGAGTCCTGAATGCACTCGCCGTCGGTCAGCGAATCGACGCTCCGGGCGCTATTGGCCGAGTCCGAACCGTCGCCGACCCGGAATTCGATCTTGCCGTTGCAGATGCGGAACCAGTTTCCTCCCGCGGTGGTCTCCCAACCCGTCGTGATATTGCTCTGCAGCAACTCACTCATGAAGCCCGTACCGCCGTCGTCGATCGACCAGAGCGTCTTCGCCTTGCCGCCAAGATCGTTGTCCATCACGTTCAGGGTTATGGTGTAGGTGGACGCATCGTAGATTCCGGACGCCAGCAATCCGTCTTCGCTCCACCCATAGAGGTCGCCCTGCGCCTGCGGAGTGTTGCCAAAGGACGTGGTGCTCCCGCCGCCTGTCGTCTGCGTAGCCATAAGCCTCCCCCTTACCTGACGTGCTCTAAGTGGTGTGATTGTGCGTCCATGGACCGGCGGCGGCCGTCACTGCGCGGCTCCAACCATCGATCTGGACGCTGCTGATTGTCGGCGATGGAGAATTCGTCGCGAACGGCGCTCACGAAGAGTGCGGAAAACCGGTCGCCTTTCGCCGCGATGAAAGCCGGCGCGCCCTCCTCGGGCGTAACTACTCTATACACGCCTGCTCCTCTCGGACCCGCGCATTGAAACGGTGGCCCGGTAATACTTTTGTCGAAATTGCCTGAACTCAACCGATCTTAGAAATATCCGTATTGCGAGTCTCAAATTCGCTTACATGTCGAAAATTCTTAGCATTTTTGAAAGTCAGGAAAAGAAATATTTGTAAGTAGTACTGCTCTAACCCGAACGAATTAGGCCGGTGCGGTCACTTATACCAATCTCGTGCGCCTTGATTCATTCAGTGTCGAGGCCAATCTATATCGCACAGGCTTCGGCCTGTCGTTAGCACTGCGTCCCGGAACTTGTCGCCACGTACATTCTTGCCGTCAAAGCCCGTTTTGGGCCAGCCACGGCCGGATGGCGGCGATGTCTTCGACGCCGATGCCGTGGCCGGTGTCGATGTCGATCGCCTCGAACGCGGCCCCTGTGTTGCCAAGCGTCGCCTTCAGTTCCGGCGCATATTTGCCGTAGGGGTCGTCCTTGCCGGTGAGCATGAGGATCTTCGTGCCGGCCAGGTCCGTTTCGGGTGCATTCTCGAGCGCGGCCATTGCGCGCATCAGCACCGCGTTCCTGATCACGCCCGGATGAAGCAGCATCACGGCCGCCAGCATGTTGGCGCCGTTCGAATAGCCGATGAACACGGTCTTCGCCGGGTCGAGTCCGTAGCCGTTGCGGGCGCCCTCGATGAAGGCGGCGAAGGCTTCGGCTTCCGAGCGCATGTCCTCCTGGTCGAAGGTCGTCATGGAAAGGCGCCGGAACCAGCGCGGAAAGCCTTCCTCGGTGCTGCGGCCGCGCACGCCGAGAAGAGTGGCATGCGGGTCCAATTGGTGGCCGAAGGGGAGCATGTCGATTTCGTTGCCGCCGCTGCCGTGCAGGAGCACGAAGGTGCGGTCGTTCGGCTTTGCCGGATGATAGAAGCGATGGACGAAGGGCAGGTCGCGCTGCGGCATGCGCGGCTCGCCGGGCAGCGCGAATTGCGGCAGCCTCACCAAGGCGGCGGTGTCTTCGGCGACATGCGGCGGCAGGAACAGCCGCGAGCCCAGCACATCCGCCGGCTCGTCGACCGCAAAGCCGGGCCCGTCCGTGGCAAGCTCGCAGAGCGAGCCGCCGGGCTCGCGCACATAGAGCGAGAAGAAATATTTCCGGTCATGCGCATTGGTCGCGCCGGCATGCTCCTGTTCGAGATCGGCGCGCACGGCAAGCACCGTCGCCTCGTCCGTTGCTCGGAAGGCGACATGGTCGATCGTGCCGGTGCCCGGAGCGGCGCTCCAGAAGCCGGCGGCATCGCGCACGTCGATCACGTCGCCGGAGGACGAGGTGAGGCGGCGGATCGTCTCCGTCGCGGCCGTTTCCCTGTAGCCGAAATGGCTTTGCAGAAAATGCGCCGTGTCCTTCGGCTTCTCGGTGAGTACGGTTGCCCCGCGCAGCCGCCGGATCGAGTGCGTTTCGGGAATGTCGCTGCTGGCCCATGGCGCGGGTTCGGCGAGCGCATTCGTTCCGACGAGCTTGACGATCACGCCGTCCGGATCCTTCAGCCGCAGGACCGGTTCGCCGAATTCCTGTGCCGGTCCGCTCGCCTCGACGTTGAACTGGAGCGCCCGCGTCAGCCAGAAGCCCATGCTTTCGGGCGGCACGGCGAAGGCGATCTCGCTCGGCTGGCCGTGGCCGACGCGCCCCGGAGAGCCTTCCTCCCAGACCAGGAAGCTTACGAGCGAGCCCGGCGACCCCGAGGCGTCGCCGTAGAAGAGATGCAACTGATTGGCATCCTCGAAGCCGCCGGTCCGCTTGACGAGATGCAGCCCGAGGAAGCCGAGATAGAAGTCGACATTGGCTTGCACCTTGCGGGCGATCGCCGTGATGTGATGGATGCCGCTTGTCACGGTCCTGGTCCTCCTGCCGTGATCGGTTGAGATCGGTCAGTCCTTCTTTCCGGCGAGAAAGGACTGAAACGCCTCGCCATAATCCGGATGCCAGCGCGAAAGCGGCGGCCGGTTCTCGACGATGTCGCCGGCCGCCCACAGGATGCGTTTCTCGTCCGTCGGACGCGCAACCTCGTTGTCGGGGCAGAGGATGTAGAAGTCGCCGCTGGCGAGGCTCTCCATCATGAAGTCGACCGTCTGCTCGGGCGTCCAGGCGCCGGCGGGCTTCTCGGTGCGCCCGTGTGCAGTCAGGGCGGTGTAGACGAAGCCGGGGATCAGCAGATGCGCACTGACCCTGCAGTCTGCGGTGTTGCGCAATTCGTGCTGCAGGGCCTCGGTGAACACCTTCACGCCAGCCTTCGCGACATTATAGGCGGGATCGCCGGGCGGCGTGGTGATGCCCTGCTTCGAACCGGTGTTGATGATGAGTGCCGGCTCGCCGTGGGCGATCATGGCGGGTGCGAAGATGCGCGAGCCGTTGATGACGCCCCAGAGGTTGACGCCGATCACCGCGTCCCAGTTTTCCAGGGGGCCGAAGATCGAGCTGCCGGGCTGGATGCCGGCATTGTTCATCAGCACATGCACATGGCCGAAGCGCTCCCGCGTCGAGCGCGCCAGTGCCACGATCTCGTCCGGCCGCGAGACGTCGGTGGCGATCGCGGCGACGTCATCCGCTCCGTTGGCGGCGATCTTCGCCGTGGCGGCCTCGGCCGCCTGCAGCCGGTCGCCGGCGAGATCGGCCAGCACCACCTTCATTCCGAGACTTGCGAAGTGTTTTGCCGCGGCAAGCCCGATGCCGGAAGCGGCACCCGTGACGACGGCAACGTTGTTCCTGGCGATTGCGGCATAAGACATGGTGCTCAATCCTGATGACGGCTCGAAAACTCGGATGATTCCCTGCTGCATGATTCCTCAAATCGGAGTCGATTTAAGGACAAAATCGCGTCGCTGGCAAAAAGTCGTCGGCGGATCATGACTTGCTGCGCGCGATGAACCACGGATTGGCGAAGTCGCTGTCGCTTCGCTGGCCGCGTTTTCCGTAAGTGAGCGGATCGCCCTCCGCAGTCAGCGTTTCGCCGCCCGCCGCCCTGAGGATCGCGTCACCCGCCGCGGTGTCCCACTCCATCGTCCGGCTGAAGCGCGGATAGATGTCGGCGAGCCCTTCGGCGATGAGGCAGAATTTCAGCGACGAGCCGATGGCTTCGTGATCGGCAATGCCCTCGTCGGTAAGGTAGTCGAGCGTTTCGGGGCTGTTGTGCCAGCGGCTGATGAGCGCCAGCGGCCGGTCCCCGCACGGACGACAGCGGATCGCGGCCCCAGGGACGGTTGAGGGGAGGGCGGGGCGGCCGGTCTCGAGCACCGCCTTCTTCGCCTGGCCGGAGCCCGCCGAATAAAGAACGCCGAGGGCCGGTGCGTAGACGACGCCGGCGACCGGGACGCCGTCTTCGATGAGCCCGATGTTGACGGTGAAATGGCTGTTGCGCTCGACGAATTCCTTCGTCCCGTCGAGGGGATCGACGAGGAAGAACCGGCCGCCGGCGATATCGGGCACGTGCCCGGCGGCGACGGCCTCCTCGGCGATGACGGGAATGTCGGGAAAGGCCGCGGCAAGATCGGCAAGGATGATGCGTTCGGCGCTGTGGTCCGCATCGGTCACCGGCGAGGTATCCTGCTTGTAGGTGACGGCGGGCCCCGCGTGATAAATATCGAGGATCGCCCGCCCTGCGGCGACCGCCGATCTCTCCAGTATGTCCAGCATCGTCCTGTTCTCTGGTCCGGGAGCCCGATTCGTGCGAGCTTCGATCAGTCTTAGATCACGATGATCGGAGCGGAGATCAACCGTAAACGGTCGCGGGGAAGGTCATATTTTTTCGTCATGGGTTAATGACTCGGAAGCTGCATCCTGACGCCGCCGCTGCGAAAATTGATCATTTTCGCGGCGGAGGGTGGCGTTTTGTCGATTCCTCTGGCGCGAAAAGCGCCAAATTGAATTTATCTGCGGAAGAATCCGTCGACGGCGCAATTTTTGTCTTTCATTTTCGGTCGAAAGAGGTATGAAATCGCCTCAGAGCACGCTCTTGAAGGAAGACTAATAAAAAGAGATCGGACCACAAGGATCCGGTCCAGGGGAAGATTGATGGAGTATTTCGTCCAGCAGCTCGTCAACGGGCTGACGCTTGGGTCTATTTATGGTATGATCGCGATCGGTTATACCATGGTTTACGGCATCATCGGCATGATTAACTTCGCCCACGGCGATATTTTCATGCTGGGCGGCTTTGCCGCGTTGATTGTCTTTCTAATCCTCACGACATTCATGGCAGGTATACCAGTCGTACTGGCGCTTTTGCTTATGATGATCGTCGGCATGCTGACGGCAGCGCTTTGGAACTGGACCATCGAGCGGGTGGCTTACCGTCCGTTGCGCGGGTCCTTCCGTCTGGCGCCGCTGATCACCGCGATCGGCATGTCGATCGTCCTGTCGAACTTCATCCAGGTGACGCAGGGGCCGCGCAACAAGCCGATCCCGCCGCTCGTCTCCTCGGTCTACGACATCTTCGGCATCGCGGTTTCGCTGAAGCAGATCATCATCGTCGTCATCACCGCGTTCCTGCTTTCCGTCTTCTGGTACATCGTCAACCGGACGCCGCTCGGCCGTGCCCAGCGCGCCACCGAGCAGGACCGCAAGATGGCGGCGCTGCTCGGCGTCGACGTCGACCGAACCATCTCGGTGACCTTCATCATGGGTGCGGCGCTCGCTGCCGTCGCGGGTACCATGTACCTCATGTATTACGGCGTCGTCGTCTTCACCGACGGTTTCGCTCCGGGGGTCAAGGCCTTCACCGCGGCCGTTCTCGGAGGCATCGGGTCGCTGCCCGGCGCCGTTCTCGGCGGGCTGTTGATCGGCCTCATCGAGTCGCTGTGGTCGGCCTATTTCACAATCGACTACAAGGATGTCGCGACCTTCTCCATTCTCGCGATCGTCCTGATCTTCAAGCCGTCGGGTATTCTCGGACGACCGGAAGTCGAGAAGGTATAATTCCATGGCAAATGTTGCATCTACAACCGCAAGCGCCGGCAGCGAGCTGACGGCGCGGGCCCTGCGCGAGGCTGTCTTCGCCGGGCTTATCTCTCTCGGCCTCTTCATCCTGTTCGTCGGTCTCGAGACCACGCAGAACATCCGCAACGAGCTGGTGCTGAACCAGCGATGGGGCCTGCTCGCGACCTTCGTGGTCATTGCCATGGTCGGCCGTTTCCTGATGGTCGCCTATGTCCAGCCACGGCTCGCCCAGCGAAAGGCGGCCAAGGCGGCGGCGCCCGACGTGGTGAAGGAAGAGGGCTTCTTCAGCCGGAACTTCTCGGCGATCGCGATCGTCGCGCTCATCCTCTACCCGCCGGTCGTTCTCGCCCTTACCGGCGTCCAGGGCTCGCTGAAGTGGGTGGACAACTTCGGCATCCAGATCCTGATCTACGTGATGCTTGCCTGGGGCCTCAACATCGTGGTTGGCCTCGCGGGCCTGCTCGACCTCGGATACGTCGCCTTCTACGCGGTCGGCGCCTATTCCTATGCGCTGCTGTCCAGCTATTTCGGCCTGTCGTTCTGGGTGCTCCTGCCGGTAGCGGGACTTCTCGCCGCCTGCTGGGGCGTGGTCCTCGGCTTCCCGGTGCTGCGCCTGCGCGGTGACTATCTGGCGATCGTGACGCTCGCCTTCGGTGAAATCATCCGGCTCGTGCTGATCAACTGGACCGAGGTCACCAAGGGCACGTTCGGCGTCTCCGGCATCGCCAAGGCGACGCTGTTCGGCATCAAGTTCGACGCGACGAAGACCGGCTTCGCGGCGCTCTTTGGGCTGCCGATGTCGTCAGCCTATTACAAGATCTTCCTGTTCTACCTGATCCTCGGCCTCGCGCTGCTGACGGCCTTCGTCACCATCCGGCTGCGTCGGATGCCGATCGGCCGGGCATGGGAAGCGCTGCGCGAGGACGAGATCGCCTGCCGGTCGCTGGGCATCAACACGGTCACCACCAAGCTGACGGCGTTTGCCACCGGCGCCATGTTCGGCGGCTTCGCCGGCTCGTTCTTCGCCGTGCGCCAGGGCTTCGTGTCTCCCGAATCCTTCGTCTTCCTGGAATCGGCGGTCATCCTCGCCATCGTCGTTCTCGGCGGCATGGGATCGCTCACCGGAATTGCCATCGCCGCGGCGGTGATGATCGGCGGAACGGAAATCCTGCGCGAGCTCGCCTTCCTCAAGCTCGTCTTCGGACCGAACTTCACGCCTGAGCTCTATCGCATGCTGATCTTTGGCCTGGCCATGGTCGTCGTCATGGTCTGGAAGCCGCGCGGCTTCGTCGGATCCCGCGAGCCGACCGCGTTCCTCCACAAGCGCAAGGCCGTCTCCGGCAGCTTCACCAAGGAAGGGCACGGCTGATGGCCCTCGAGACAAATACGATGACAAAAGACCCAATCCTCAAGGTCGAGCACCTGTCGATGCGCTTCGGCGGTCTCATGGCCATCAACGACTTCTCCTTCGAAGCCGCGCGCGGCGACATCACCGCGCTGATCGGCCCGAACGGCGCAGGCAAGACGACGGTGTTCAACTGCATCACCGGCTTCTACAAGCCGACGATGGGCATGATCACCATGAAGCAGCGGTCCGGTAAGGAATATCTCCTGGAGCGCCTGCCGGATTTCGAGATCACCAAGACCGCCAAGGTCGCGCGTACCTTCCAGAATATCCGGATGTTCTCCGGGCTCACCGTCCTGGAAAACCTGCTCGTAGCTCAGCATAACAAGCTGATGCAGGCCTCCGGCTACACCTTGCTCGGCCTCTTCGGGTTCCCGGCCTATCGCCAGGCATCCGGGGAAGCGATCGACATTGCGAGGCACTGGCTGGAGAAAGCGTCGCTCATCGACCGTGCGGACGACCCGGCGGGCGATCTCCCCTATGGTGCCCAGCGGCGGCTCGAGATCGCCCGGGCAATGTGCACGGGTCCGGAGCTCCTTTGCCTGGACGAGCCGGCCGCCGGCCTCAATCCGCGCGAGTCGCTTGCGCTCAACGAGCTGCTGCAGGAAATCCGCCGCGATACCGGCACGTCCATCCTGCTGATCGAACACGACATGTCGGTGGTTATGGAGATCTCCGACCACGTCGTGGTGCTCGAATACGGCCAGAAGATTTCCGACGGCAATCCGGATTTCGTCAAGAACGATCCGAAGGTCATCGCCGCCTATCTCGGCGTCGAGGACGAAGAGGTTGAAGAGGTGATCGAACAGATCGAAGAAATCGAGAGCGAGCAGGGAGGCACCAAGCAATGACCGCTCCCCTGCTGCATGTGAGAGGCGTCGAGACCTATTACGGCAACATCCGCGCCCTGAACGGCGTCGATGTCGAGGTCCATCGCGGCGAGATCGTTTCGCTGATCGGCGCGAATGGTGCCGGCAAATCGACGCTGATGATGACGATCTGCGGCAGTCCGCAGGCGCGCACCGGTTCGGTCCATTTCGAAGGCCAGGACATCACCCGGCTGCCGACCCATGAGATCGCACGCCTCAGGATCGCGCAATCGCCGGAAGGACGGCGGATTTTCCCGCGCATGACGGTGCTCGAGAACCTCCAGATGGGTGCGAGCCTCGACGAGCTGAAGCACTTCAAGGAAGACGTGGAGAAGGTCTTCACGCTCTTCCCGCGGCTCAAGGAGCGCCAGGCCCAGCGCGGCGGAACGCTCTCGGGCGGCGAACAGCAGATGCTGTCGATCGGCCGGGCGCTGATGGCGCGCCCGAAGCTCCTGCTGCTCGACGAGCCGTCGCTCGGTCTGGCGCCGCTGATCGTCAAGGGCATTTTCGATGCGATCAAGAAGCTCAACAAGCAAGAGGGCCTCACCGTGTTCCTCGTCGAGCAGAACGCCTTCGGAGCGCTGAAGCTCTCCGACCGCGCCTACGTTCTGGTCAACGGCCGGGTAACGATGAGCGGGACGGGCAAGGATCTCCTCGCCAATCCGGAAGTCCGCGCGGCCTATCTCGAAGGCGGCCGCCATTGATGCGCGCTGGAGTTATGTGACATGCAGGGAATTCTCTACGAAGAAGCCTCCATCGGCCAGTTTCTGTTCATCACCTGCGTCCTCGGGGGCTGGACCGCATGGCGGACGGGCAAGAGCGTCGCGGAGAGCTGGGGAGAGCTTCCGCGGCTGCTCCTCTACGTCGCCCTCCTGGGACTTGGTATCCGCTTCGTGCACCACGCACTTTTCGGCGGCACGATGCTCAGCCTGCAGTACTATATCGTGGACACGATCGTACTTTTGTTGTTTGCTACCCTTGGTTACCGGTATTACCGGACCAGGCAGATGGCGAATAACTATTACTGGCTCTACGAGAAGACCTCACCTTTCTCCTGGAAGGCCAAATAAGGGAACAGCGCGTGCCGGTCGGGTGCGGCCGGTGCGAACGAACACCGGCGCAATTATGGTGGGCATTGCGCAGGCTTATGAAACGAGACCCGCTCGAAATATTTGGGAGTAACAAGATGAAAAAGTCTCTTCTGTCGGCTGTGGCGCTGACAGCAATGGTCGCCTTCAGCGGCACCGCATGGGCTGATCTCCTGGTCGGCGTCGGTGGCCCGCTGACGGGTCCGAATGCCGCGTTCGGCGCCCAGCTCCAGAAAGGTGCGGAGCAGGCGGCTGCGGACATCAACGCTGCAGGCGGCATCAATGGGGAACAGGTCAAGATCGTGCTCGGCGACGACGTTTCCGACGCCAAGCAGGGCATTTCGGTCGCCAACAAGTTCGTTGCCGACGGTGTGAAGTTCGTGGTCGGTCACTTCAACTCCGGCGTGTCGATCCCGGCCTCGGAAGTCTATGCCGAAAACGGCATCCTGCAGATCACCCCGGCCGCGACCAACCCGCAGTTCACCGAGCGCGGCCTGTGGAACACGTTCCGCACCTGCGGCCGTGACGACCAGCAGGGCGCCGTCGCCGGCGCTTTCCTCGCGGCCAACTACAAGGACGCCAAGATCGCCGTCGTTCATGACAAGACGCCCTATGGCCAGGGCCTTGCCGACGAAACCAAGAAGGCGATGGGCGAAGCCGGCCTGACCGAAGCCCTCTACGAAGGCATCAATATCGGCGACAAGGACTTCTCGGCGCTGATCGCCAAGATGAAGGAAGCCGGCGTATCGGTCGTCTACTACGGCGGCCTGCACACCGAAGCGGGCCTGATCATGCGCCAGATGAAGGACCAGGGCTTGAAGGCAACCTTCATGTCGGGCGACGGCATCGTTTCGAACGAGCTGGCTTCGATCGCTGGCGACGCCGTCGACGGCACGCTGATGACCTTCGCGCCGGATCCGCGCAAGAACCCGGCTTCGAAGGAACTCGTCGAGAAGTTCCGCGCCGCCGGCTTCGAACCGGAAGCCTACACGCTTTACGCCTATGCAGCCCTCCAGGTGATCGCGGAAGCCGCCAAGGCCGCCGGCGGCAACGACCCGCAGGCTGTTGCCGAAGCCATCAAAGCCAAGGGCCCGTGGAAGACCGCAATCGGCGAACTCGGCTATGATGAAAAGGGCGACATCACCCGCCCGGACTACGTCATGTACACCTGGAAGAAGGGTGATGACGGCAAGTACACCTACTTCCAGAACGAATAGTCTCGTTCCGTAGGAGCGAATTTCGGGACCCGGCGTGAAGACGCCGGGTCTTTTGCGTATGGACGGTCGCGGATGCGAGCCGCATGGCGGAACTCCGCGGCAGGACGCCCCGCGACTGCAGGCGGTATCTCTCCACTGGATTGCAAGCGTAGAGGAGGTTGCAGCGCGCCGCGCTCAGAACGGGGCCGCGCTCGATCAACCTACAGCGCCCGCGTCTTCTCCGACGCGCAAATGTTGGGTTGCTGAATGTCTGTCTCCGTAAATCGGGGATCCAACGCCGGCTGGAGCATTTTGCAGTCAGGGAATCACGTGACGTCGCACGCGGCAAAAACAAACAGGATAGAGCGGTGGCGCGAACGCATGTGAGCGCATCCCGCTCTACCGTAGCAATGACGCGCGGAGCGCCGCTATCTCCTGTTTGAGCCGCACGATCTCCGCCGGCTCCATGCCAGTCGCGTCGGCGATGCCGAGCGGGACGCCGCGTGCTTTTTCCTTCAAGGCGCGGCCGGTCTCGGTCAGGCGCACGCGCACTTGCCGCTCGTCCACCTTGTCGCGGACCCTGGCGACATAGCCCATGGCCTCGAGGCGTTTCAGCATGGGGGTGAGCGTGCTCGATTCCAGGAAGAGCTTCTCGCCGAGGCTCCCGACGGTCTGGTCGTCTTTCTCCCACAGCACCACCATGACAAGATATTGCGGATAGGTGAGGTCCAACTCGTCAAGGAGCGGCTTGTAGACCCGCGTGAAGGCGTGGTTTGCGGAATAGATCGCAAAGCACAGGAAATTGTCGAGCTGCATGAGATCCTCTGATGAGGGAGGGACCACTTTTGCCATTGCCTTCACCCCGATTGCCGAAAGTGGAAAATAAATCGTTCGCGATATAGTCGCAAGGTATTGACAGGCGAAAACTACAAAGATAAATATCGTGCACGATTTAATCGCCACCGTGCTTATATATATCGCGTGCGATTTAATCGGAAAGATAGAAAAAGCCGCAACGCTCATCCTGGAAAGGAGCACTTCGATGACTGAGGTTCAAGCACGGACTGTTGTGAATGATCTCTCGAGGAGAGAGATGCTGGCCGGTGCACTCGGTGCTGCCGGCGCTGCCGCGGCGTTCTCCGCGGCCGGCCCGGCCGCGGCGGCGAGCGCCGGCGCGGCATCTCCCGCCGCCGCGGCGGCAGCGGCCGCCGGCAGCCGGATCACCACGCGCGACGGTGTCGAAATCTACTACAAGGACTGGGGTCCGAAGGACGGGCCGGTGGTCATCCTCAGCCATGGCTGGCCGCTTTCGTCCGATAGCTGGGAAGCGCAAGCCTTCCATCTCGCCAGCAACGGATTCCGCGTCGTCACACATGATCGCCGCGGTCACGGCCGCTCGAGCCAGCCCTGGGACGGCAACGACATGGATCACTATGCCGACGATCTTGCCGAACTGATCGAGCAATTGGACCTGAAGGGCATTTTCCTCGCCGGCTTCTCCACCGGCGGCGGTGAAGTCGCCCGCTATATCGGCCGCCACGGCACCGGCCGCGTCGCCAAGGCGGGATTGATTGCCGCCGTGCCGCCGCTGATGGTCAAGACCGAGAAAAATCCTGGCGGCCTGCCGAAGGAGGTGTTCGACGGTCTGCAGGCCGCAAGCCTCGCCGATCGCTCGCAGCTTTACAGGGACATCGCCTCGGGTCCGTTCTTCGGCTTCAATCGCCCCGGCGCGAAGCCCTCCCAGGGCATGATCGACAGTTTCTGGCTGCAGGGCATGACGGCCGGCCACAAGAACACCTATGACTCGATCGTCGCCTTCTCGCAGACGGACTTCACCGAGGATCTGAAGAAGTTCGACGTCCCGACGCTCATCATCCATGGCGACGACGACCAGATCGTGCCGATCGATCAAGCGGCGCGCGCCTCGAAGAAGCTCATCCCGCATGCGGAGTTGAAGGTCTATCCGGGCGCCCCGCACGGCATCACCGACACGCACAAGGAGCAGTTGAACAAGGATCTGCTGGAGTTTGCACGCTCCTGAGCCGCAAGTGCGGCCGGTGGCCGCGATGAGGGCGCCGCGATGTCGGCGCCCCTTCTGTTGCGGGTGACCAGCGCAGCGGGCCCGGCGTATCTCCATCCCGGATTCCGCTTGCGAAAGCAATGGCTTGACTTTGGCTTCCCGGTTGCCGACGATGGCCCGCATCGAATGACCGAATGCCGGTCGCGCGGCAGCGCCGGCAGAGAATCCGACGGCCTTTCATGGAAGACAGAGCGATCATCGCCCCGCAAAGGGCGTGGGGAAAGGGGCGGCTCGCTGCCAAGTCTCAGGGCGGCCGCATGCGCGTCGCCGAACTCTACCAGGAGGGCTGCGCCAAGATCCGCCTGCCGAAGACGTTCGATGCGTCGATGGAAGCGGTGCTCATCAACTCGTCCGGCGGGGTCACGGGTGGCGACCGGCTGAACTGGGCCTTCGAGGCCGGCGAGGGGACGAGCCTGACGCTGACGACGCAGGCCTGCGAAAAGATCTACAAGGCAAGTTCCGGCACGGCCGATATCGACACGCGCATTTCGGTCGCGGCCCGCGCCCGCGTCGACTGGCTGCCGCAGGAAACGATCCTTTTCGATCGCGCCTCGCTGACGCGCTCGCTCGAGGTCGAGCTCGCCGATGATGCATCCTTCCTCGCGGTCGAAGCCGTGCTGCTCGGCCGGAAGGCCATGGGCGAAGTGGTTCACACGGGCCTCTTCCGAGATCGCTGGCGGATTTCGAGCGGCGGCAGGCCGATCCATGCGGAGAACCTCGCCCTCGGCAACGACGTCGCCGACCTCGCCGCGCGGCGCGCCGTGCTCGATGGCGCAGCCGCTTTCGCGACGCTTCTCTACGTCGCACGGGATTGCGAGGCCATGCTTACGAAACTGCGGGGCTTACTCGATGGACGGGCGCAATCGGGCGTCAGCCATAACCGGGTCGGCGGCCGCGACAAGATCGTCGCCCGCGTCGCGGCCGCCGACGGCTTCGCGCTCAGAAAAATCCTTCTTCCCATGATTTCGCACTTGCGTAAGGACGCTTCTGTGCCGAAAGTCTGGACTCTCTGATCCGCAATCGAACTGGATGGCGCGCCCGCATGAATCTGACACCGCGTGAAAAGGACAAGCTGTTGATTTCCATGGCGGCGATGGTCGCGCGCCGGCGGTTGGAGCGGGGCGTGAAACTCAATCATCCCGAGGCGATCGCCCTCATCACGGACTTCGTCGTCGAGGGCGCGCGGGACGGCCGTTCCGTCGCCGAACTGATGGAGGCGGGCGCGCATGTGCTCACCCGCGACCAGGTGATGGAGGGGATCGCCGAGATGATCCACGACATCCAGATCGAGGCGACGTTCCCGGACGGAACGAAGCTCGTCACCGTCCACGAGCCCATCCGCTAGGAGCCGCGCGATGCTGAGCTTGCGCCCGAACTGCGAATGCTGCGACCGCGACCTGCCGCCGGAAAGCCGCGAGGCGATGATCTGCACGTTCGAATGTACGTTCTGTGCCGATTGCGCCGAGGCGAAGCTCGGCGGGATCTGCCCGAATTGCGGCGGCGAACTGGTCCGCCGTCCGGTGCGTCCGGCCGCAATGCTGAAGAAATATCCGGCATTGACGGAGCGCGTCCTGAAGCCGCAAGGCTGCGCACCAGAGCAAGCGGCATAAGGGGAACGATCATGATTCCAGGGGAAATCATCGCAGCCGCGGGCGAGATCGAGCTCAATGCCGGGCTCGAGACCGTGACCATCGAGGTCTCCAACTCCGGCGACCGGCCGGTGCAGGTCGGCAGCCACTACCATTTCGCGGAAACCAATCCCGGCCTCGTCTTCGACCGGGATGCCGCGCGCGGCAAGCGGCTCGACATTCCGGCCGGCACGGCCGTTCGCTTCGAGCCGGGGCAGACCCGGCAGGTGACGCTCATCCCGCTTTCGGGCAAGCGCGAGGTATACGGTTTCCGTCAGCAGGTGATGGGCAAGCTATGAGGGCGGTCGCCCCCGTAATCTGCCTGCTCTTGATTTCGGCGACTTCGGCGCATGCCCAGGAAGAGCCGCAGGTGGACTGCCGGAACGCCGTGGCGCAGATGGATTTGAACATCTGCGCCGATCGTGACTACCGCGCGGCCGACGCCGAACTGAACAAGGCCTACAAGCAGGCAATGGCCGCGATGCAGGAAACCGACAAGGAACTGGGCGGCATCGACAAGGCCTATGCCGGGGCCGTCGAGGCCTTGAAGAAGGCGCAGCGGGCCTGGATCGGCTATCGCGACGGCCAGTGCGAACTCGCCGGCTTCGAGGCGCGCGGCGGCTCGATGGAGCCCATGCTGGTTTCCGGCTGTCTCGCAGAGCTGACGCGCAAGCGTACGAGCGAACTGAAACAGCTCGTGGAATCCGCGGAGAACTGACCGTTGAGAAACCGCCGCGTCATCATGATCGTAGGCAATGGCGAGGTGCCGGAGGGCGCTGCCGCAAGGATCGATGCCGCGGACCTGGTGATCCGGTTCAACGATTGCCGCTCGGCCGGCAGGGGCGGGGCGAGGACCGATATCGTCGCCGTCTGCAACACCGGCCGCCCGGCGCTGGCGATGCTCGGCGGCGGCCGCTGGAAGACGTCGGCGCCCGTCCGGCAGGCCCGCGAGATATGGAGCGTGCGCTCCGGCGCCAAGTTCGCGGCGATGCGCGCGGCGCTCGCGGCGACGCATCCGGACCTCGACGATCTCTGTGACGACTACACCGCCGGCTTCGACAGCTTCGCGCGGGCAACCGGCCGTAAGCACCGCGTCATCCCGGCCGAGACACATGAAGCGCTGGAACGCGATCTCGCCCGTTTCGAGCCGTCGCCCTATGTCGCGCCGTCGAGCGGCCTCGTGGTCGTCGCCGATGTGCTCGCCCGCGTCGCCTCGGCCGGCGACGAGGTCGTGCTAGCCGGCTTCGGCCACAGCGGCTGGGAATGGCACCCCTTCGCCGCCGAGCGCCGCTATGTCGACGCGCTCGCGGCCGCGGGGCGGCTCAGCCGCCTTCATCAATCCCATCCGTCAGACTTGCCCCAAGGAGCCTGAACCCATGTCCTATAAAATGTCGCGCGCCGCCTATGCCAACATGTTCGGTCCGACAGCGGGCGACAAGGTGCGGCTCGCCGACACGGAACTCTTCATCGAGGTCGAGCAGGATTTCACGACCTATGGCGAGGAGGTGAAGTTCGGCGGCGGCAAGGTCATTCGCGACGGCATGGGTCAGAGCCAGGTGACGCGCGCGGCCGGCGCGGTCGATAGCGTCATCACCAACGCGCTGATCGTCGATCATTGGGGCATCGTCAAGGCCGACATCGGCCTCAAGGACGGGCGCATCGCCGCGATCGGCAAGGCCGGCAACCCGGACACGCAGCCGGGCGTCAGCATCATCGTCGGCCCGGGCACGGAGGTGATCGCCGGCGAGGGCAAGATCGTCACCGCCGGCGGCATGGACAGCCATATCCATTTCATCTGCCCGCAGCAGATCGAGGAAGCGCTGATGAGCGGCCTCACCTGCATGCTCGGCGGCGGTACCGGGCCGGCGCACGGCACGCTCGCCACCACCTGCACGCCGGGGCCCTGGCACATCGCCCGGATGATCGAGGCGGCGGACGCGTTCCCGATGAACCTCGCCTTCGCCGGCAAGGGCAATGCCTCCTTGCCGGGCGCGCTCGTGGAAATGGTGCTCGGCGGCGCCACCTCGCTCAAGCTGCACGAGGACTGGGGCACGACGCCGGGAGCGATCGACTGCTGCCTGTCGGTCGCCGACGAATACGACGTGCAGGTGATGATCCACACGGATACCCTGAACGAGAGCGGCTTTGTCGAGGATACGATCGCCGCGATCAAGGGCCGGACGATCCACGCCTTCCACACGGAAGGGGCGGGCGGCGGCCACGCGCCGGACATCATCAAGATCTGCGGCCAACCGAACGTCATCCCGTCGTCGACCAACCCGACCCGGCCCTATACGTTGAACACGCTGGCCGAGCATCTCGACATGCTGATGGTCTGCCACCACCTGTCGCCCTCGATTCCGGAAGACATCGCCTTCGCCGAAAGCCGCATCCGCAAGGAGACGATCGCCGCCGAGGACATCCTCCACGACATCGGCGCCTTCTCGATCATCTCCTCGGACAGCCAGGCGATGGGCCGGGTCGGCGAGGTGGCGATCCGCACCTGGCAGACCGCCGACAAGATGAAGCGCCAGCGCGGGCGGATGAAGGAGGAAACGGGCGACAACGACAATTTCCGCGTCAAGCGCTACATCGCCAAATACACGATCAATCCGGCGATCGCCCACGGCCTCAGCCATGAGATCGGGTCGCTCGAGGTCGGCAAGCGCGCCGATCTCGTCATCTGGAATCCGGCCTTTTTCGGCGTGAAGCCGGACATGGTGCTCCTCGGCGGCTCGATCGCCGCTGCCCCCATGGGCGATCCGAACGCCTCCATCCCGACGCCCCAGCCTGTGCACTACCGGCCGATGTTCGGCGCCTATGGAAAGAGCCTGACCAATTCCTCCGTGACCTTCGTCTCGCAGGCGTCGCTCGATGCAGGGCTGGCGGGAAGGCTCGGCGTTGCCAAGGAACTCGTCGCCGTCCAGAACACCCGCGGCGGCATCGGCAAGGCCTCGATGATCCACAACAGCCTGACGCCGGTGATCGAGGTCGATCCTGAGACCTATGAGGTCCGCGCCGACGGCGAGCTGCTCACCTGCGAGCCGGCAACGGTGCTGCCGATGGCGCAGCGGTATTTCCTGTTCTGAGACGTGCTCGCATTAGGTGCGCTGTCCGTGCTCATCCAGCACCGCTTCAAAAGTTGGTGGGCGTCGGATGTTTGCTGGCTGCTTCAGAGCACATAGCGTTCCATGAAGAGAACGTCTTCGACCGGACAATCCGGATAGACCCATGTTGACCAGTTGACCTTTAGCCAGGCGACAGAGATGGACGCGGTTCTTAAGACAAAGGCTTCAGGCGGAAGATGAACGAAGGTGTGTCCCGCTGAATAACCCTGTGGCCACCATAATACCCAAAGGACGTTCTTTGTCAGTTGTCTCGACGACCATGAAGTCCACGGTTTCTTCGTAAGGGTAAGAGCCTTTGACGCGGAAGATTGCGCCACGCCAAATTTGAGACTCCTCTATATCGATAAGCTTTTGCATAGGACCTGATGGTTTCTCGTACCTGTCGCCACCCGTATAAGAAGGACCACAAAAGTCGAGCGGAGGTTCCCTGAATTTCCGCTTCTTCTTCCGGACCGGATCGCCGCAGGTGGCAGCCATGCGTTCATCGCAAGGCTGCCATGCGCCACCCACTGAATCGGGCTTTGATGCTGCACTGCAGCGGAATCTTCGGTAGAAGAGGCCTTCCCTTTCGCCGGCTGTCGTTCCTCCCAAGACTTGACGGCCGGCTGCCCAGTCGAAGGAGATGATGATGCTCGGCAGAAAAGTTCCCGCTGTAACCTTCCGCACCCGCGTCCGCGACGAGTCCGTCGGCGGCTCCAATCCTTTTCGCTGGCAGGACGTTACCTCGGACGACTATTTCGCCGGCAAGCGCGTCGTGCTGTTTTCGCTGCCGGGCGCCTTCACCCCGACCTGCTCGACCTACCAGCTCCCGGATTTCGAGAAGCTCGCGCCCGAGTTCCGTGCGCTCGGCATCAACGAGATCTACTGCATCTCGGTCAACGACGCCTTCGTGATGAATGCCTGGGGCAAGTCGCAGAGCCTCGAAAACGTCAAGCTCATTCCGGACGGTTCGGGCGAGTTCACCCGCAAGATGGGCATGCTCGTCGCCAAGGACAATCTCGGCTTCGGCATGCGCTCCTGGCGCTATGCCGCCGTCGTCAACAACGGCGTCGTCGAACAGTGGTTCGAAGAGGAAGGCTACTCCGACAATTGCGACAGCGACCCCTACGGCATTTCCTCGCCGCAGAACATTCTCGCGGCGTTGAAGTCGCAGAAGCTCGCGGCCTGATCCTCTTCATTCGAGACTGACAGGCCTCGGTTGCCACAAGCAGGCTCCTGAAAATCATAGGGATTTTCGCCTTCTTGCTGGCGCCGGGGCTTTTTCTTGCTAGAGTGACGAAAGGCAGGATGCGGGCGGAAAATTGCGCACCGTTTTCCTCTGCTTCCGGGGAATAGCGAGTCTCAATGGTTTACGTTATCGCACATCTGAAGGCGCATGCGGGCAAGGGCGACGAGGTCGTGGCGCTCGCCGGGCCGCTGATCGAGGCGACGCGCCGGGAGGCGGGCTGCATCAGCTATGATCTCTACCGCAAGCCCGACGATCCCGACATGCTGGTTTTCGTCGAGACCTGGAAGGACAGGGCGGCGGTGGATGCGCATTTCGCCGAGCCGCATCTGAAAGCCTTTCAGACGGCGATGGCGGACCTTCTGTCGGAGGCCCGCATCGAGGTCGTGCATCCGGAAAAGATCGAGGTGCTCTGAACGTGCCCTATCGTTCGACAGAAATCCTTTCGCCCGGCCCCGCCGACAAGGCGCCGCTCCACCGCGTGAGCCTGACGCATGACCAGCGGCATCTGCGCCGCAAGCTGCTGCACCTCGAAAACGACGACGTGGTGATGCTCGATCTCAAGGAGCCGGTGATGCTCGCCGATGGCGATCTGCTGGTACTCGAGGGCGGCGGCTACATCGAGGTGAAGGCGGCGAAGGAAGCGCTCTACGACGTCCGCCCGCGAAGCGCGCTGCACCTCGTCGAGCTTGCCTGGCATCTCGGCAACCGGCATCTGCCGGCAGCGGTCGAGGAGGGGCGGATCCTGATCGCTCGCGATCCGGTCATCCGGACGATGCTGGAAGGATTGGGCGCGACCGTCACCGAAGTGACCGAGCCCTTCCATCCGCTCCGCGGCGCCTACCATGGCGGCGGCCACCACCATGGCCACGGTGACCACCACCATTATGGCTGAGCATGCCGATACGCGGGCGCTGCTGCGCCTCGTCACCTGGCTGTCGCCGGCCTTTCCCGTGGGCTCCTTTTCCTATTCCGGCGGTCTGGAGCAGGCGGTGCAGGACGGCCTGGTGAGGAATGCCGGCGATTTGCAGCTATGGCTGGAGACGCTGCTGCGCTGCGGAACGGCATGGAACGATGCGCTGCTTCTGGCAGAAAGCTACCGCAGTCACGACGATCCGCCGGCACTGCAGGTGGTTGGTGACCTGGCAGAGGCGCTGGCTGGCTCGCGTGAGCGCCACCTGGAAACCATGCTCCTTGGCGAGGCCTTTCTCGCTGCCGCCCGCCACTGGCCGCAGCCGGAGCTCGAGGCGCTTGGAGGTGCGGCCGCCTATCCGGTGGCGGTCGGCGCCGTCGCCGGCGCACACCGAACGGGCCTCGAGCCGGCGCTCGCGGCCTATCTCAACGCGACCGCATCGAATGCGGTGTCGGTCGCCATCCGCTGCGGCGTCACCGGCCAGCGCGACGGTGTCGGGGTGCTTGCGGGCCTGGAGGAGACGATATCGGCCGTGGCGGCCTGCGCGGCGCGCGGCTCGCTCGACGATCTTGGCTCGGCGGCGATCATGGCCGATATTGCTTCGCTGAGACATGAAACGCTGCATTCGCGCCTGTTCCGTTCCTAGCGGACGCGGGCGCTGGCTTTTGAAAGGACGGACGATATGCCTTCGAAAAACGGTCCCCTTCGCGTCGGTATCGGCGGTCCGGTCGGGTCCGGCAAGACGGCGCTGACCGACAAGCTGTGCAAGGCGATGCGGGAGAAATATTCCGTCGCCGTCGTCACCAACGACATCTACACGAAGGAAGACGCTGAAGCGCTGGTGCGCATGCAGGCGCTGCCTTCGGAACGGATCGTCGGCGTCGAGACCGGCGGCTGCCCGCACACGGCGATCCGCGAGGACGCGTCGATCAATCTCCAGGCGATCGCCGACCTCAACCGCCGCATCCCCGACCTCGACGTGGTCTTCATCGAGTCTGGCGGCGACAATCTCGCCGCGACCTTCTCGCCGGATCTCGCGGACCTGACGATCTATGTGATCTCGGTCTGCCAGGGCGAGGAGATCCCGCGCAAGGGCGGGCCGGGCATCACCAAATCCGACCTGCTGGTCATCAACAAGAAGGATCTGGCTCCGCATGTGGGCGCCGATCTCGAGGTGATGGAACGCGATGCGGCGCGGATGCGCGCCGAAAGACCCTTCGTCTTCTCCGACATGAAGCGCGGCGACGGCGTCGACCGGATCGTCGAGTTCCTGACGGTGAATGGCGGGCTCTGAACCTGCCTTCAGAACCGCTCCAGCGCCCGCCGGTCGCGGATCTCGATCACGCGGCCCGGCTCAAACAAGTTTGAGAAAGGGCCCGCGCTTTTGGGGCGCGGACCCGGAGCCATCATTCTGCGGTGTCTACTCGGCGGCGAGCGCCGGATGGTTGACGACCTTTCGGTCGGATTTGCCGCGCTCCTGGTTCTCCAGCGCCTTGATGCGGTCCTCGAGGCTCTCGATCGTGCTGCCCTGTTTCGCGGCGAGCCTGGTGAGCGCTTCGCGGTCGAGCGGCAGGTCCTCTTCCTCCTTCTTGCCGACGAAGCGCCTGAAGATCCAGGCGAGCAGCCGCGACAGGTCGTCCATGATCAGGAAGAAGGACGGAACGACGACGAGGCTCAGGACCGTCGAGACGATGATGCCGCCGATGACCGCGATCGCCATCGGCGCCCGGAACGAGCCGCCTTCGCCGACGCCGAGCGCCGAAGGCAGCATGCCGGCGGACATGGCGATCGACGTCATGACGATCGGTCGGGCACGCTTGCGGCCGGCCTCGATCATCGCCAGCGTGCGGTCCATGCCGTGATGCATCATCTCGATGCCGAAGTCGACGAGCAGGATCGCGTTCTTGGTGACGATGCCCATCAGCATCAGGATGCCGATCAAGACGGGCATCGAGAGGGCGTTCTGGGTGAGGATCAGGGCCGCGGCCACGCCGCCGATTGCCAGCGGCAGCGAGAACAGGATGGTGAAGGGCTGGATCACGTCCTTGAACAAAAGGATGAGCACCACCAGCACCATCATCAGGCCGAGAAGCATGGCATTGCCGAAGCTCTGCTGCATCTCCGCCTGGATCTCGGCATCGCCGCTCTCGCGGAACTCGACGGTCGCCGGCAGCTTCGCTTCGGCGGCGATCTGCTTGAAGCGGGCCGAGGCGGTGTCGAGTGCGACGCCGGCCGGCAGGTCGGCGCCAAGCTTGACGACGCGGTAGCGATCGTAGCGCTTGATCGAACTCGGCCCTTCCGAATAGTTGATGTCGGCGACGCTCGAGAGCGGAACGGTGGCGCCGGATGCCGTCTGGACCTTGAGGTTGCGGATCGCGGCCAGATCGGTGCGGAAATCGCGATCGAGCTGGACCCGGATCGGGATCAGGCGCCCGTCGAGCGCAATTTTGGCAAGCTGTGCATCGATATCGCCGATGGTGGCGACGCGGATGACCTCGGAGATCTGCGCGGGCGTGATGCCGAGGCGCGACATCTGTTCGTCGCGCGGCCGGACCTGCAGTTCCGGCCGCGGC
The DNA here is from genome assembly GCF_001651875.1 of Sinorhizobium saheli. GTDB lineage: Bacteria > Pseudomonadota > Alphaproteobacteria > Rhizobiales > Rhizobiaceae > Sinorhizobium > Sinorhizobium saheli. Next base: position 61,233 of record NZ_LNQB01000059.1, on the reverse strand, counting down.
AGCGCCCCGTCGGGGCTCACATTGGCAAGCAGCGGATCCCGGCGCAGCTTCGATTCGAGAATGGCGACCGCCTTGTCGAGATCCGCCTCGTTGTTGGAGAGCAGGTTGAACGAGAGGTCGCGCTCGCCGCGATCGTTGAGCTTGGTGACGCGGACATCCGGGATTTCCCGCAGCCGGGCGTAGATCTCCTTTTCGATCTCCGACTGCGGCTTGATGCGGCCGGCCGGGGGCAGTTTCGGCAGATACTCGCCGATGAGCGGCGTGCGGCCGATGACATCGTTGACGATTTTGTTGACGAGCGAGTGGTCGAGCTTCTTGAGAAGCACCGTGATTGCAGCGCGCCGCAACTCGAGGTCGCCCTTCGGCGAAGCGCCGCCGAGCACGAAGACGTTTTCGACGCCCTCGATGTCCTTGATGCGGTTGTAGATTTCACTCGTCGTCCGGTCGGTATCGGCAAGCATCGCATCCGGCGGCAGTTCGATCGACAGGCTGACGCGGGAATTGTCTTCCGGCGGCAGGAAGCTGCCCGGAACCTGGAAGAGGAAGTAGAGCGACACCGCCAGGCAGCCGATGGCGGCCAAAAGCGTCGTGTAGCGCCAGCGGGTCGTCACGGCGATGAGGCCCGTATAGAGCTTCATGATAGCGCTGTCGTCGTCACCATGGTGACCGCCGCCGACATCCGTCGGCTTCATCAGATAGGCGGCCATCACCGGCGTGAAAAGGCGGGCGACCAGCAGCGAGAAGAAGACGGAGACGGCGACCGTCAGGCCGAACTGGATGAAGTACTGGCCCGGAATGCCCGGCATGAAGGAGACGGGCACGAAGACGGCGATGATGGTGAAGGTGGTGGCGATGACGGCGAGGCCGATCTCGTCCGCCGCCTCGATCGCCGCCTTGTAGGGCGACTTGCCCATGCGGATATGGCGTTCGATATTCTCGATTTCGACGATCGCGTCGTCGACGAGGATACCGGTCGCGAGCGTCATTGCCAGGAAGCTGACGAGGTTCAGCGAGAAGCCGAGCAGTTCCATCACCCAGAAGGTCGGGATGGCCGAGAGCGGCAGCGCGACGGCCGAGATCAGCGTTGCGCGCCAGTTGCGCAGGAACAGCATCACCACGACGACGGCGAGCAGCGCGCCTTCGATCAGCGTGTGTATGGCGGCCTCGTAATTGCCATAGGTGAAGTAGACCGAATCGTCGACCATCTCGATGGTGACGTCCGGATTCTTGGCGCGGACTTCATCGAGCGTCTTAGCAACCGTTTCGGCGACGCTGACCTCGCTCGCACCCTTGGCGCGGAAGACGGCGAAGGTGACGCCCGGATGGCCGTTGAAGCGCGAGAACGACCTCGGCTCCTCATAGGTGTCGATGACCTTGCCGAGTTTCGACAGGCGGACGAATTTGCCGTTCGGCAGCGCGATCATCGTGTCGGCGAGTGCCGCCACGTCGCGGGTGTCGCCGAGCATGCGGATCGCCTGTTCGCTGCCGCCGACCTGACCGCGGCCGGAACCGAGATCGATGTTCATCCGGCGAAGCTGGCCGTTCACGTCGGCAGCGGTGACGCCGTAGGCGTTCAGGCGGTCTTCGTCGAGTTCGATGCGGACCTCGCGATCGGAGCCACCATAGCGGTCGACGCGGCCGATGCCGTTCTGGCCCTGGATGGCGCGCTTGATCGTGTCGTCGACGAACCAGGAGAGCTCCTCGAGCGTCATGCCGGGCGAGGAGACGGAAAAGGTCTGGATCGCCTGGCCCTCGACGTCGACCTTGGCAACGATCGGCTCCTCGATCGAGGTCGGAAGATCGCCGCGGATGCGGTCGATCGCATCCTTGACGTCCTGGACGGCCTGGGTCGTCGGCACTTCCATGCGGAAGATGACGGCGGTGGTAGAGCTGCCATCGGTGATCGTCGACTCGATGTGGTCGACGCCGGAGATGCCGGCGACCGCATCCTCGATCTCCTTGGTGACCTGGGTCTCGAGTTCGGCCGGCGCTGCGCCGCTCTGCGCGATGCTGATCTGAACGATCGGGACGTCGATGTTCGGGAAGCGGGTGATCGGCAGCGCGTTGAACGACTGCCAGCCGAGCACGACCAGCACGAAGAACGCCAGGATCGGCGCGACCGGATTGCGGATAGACCAGGCGGAGAAGTTCATGGTCTCTGTTCCCGTCAGTTGGTTGCCGGCTCGGCCGACTTGACCGGGTTGATGCGGTCGCCGTCGCGCACATAGGCGCCGGCCTTCGCCACCACCTGTTCGCCCGGCTCGACGCCGGAGAGGATCTCGACGAATTGTCCGTCCTGGATGCCGGTCTCGACCGGCACCAGGTGCACCGTGCCGCTTTCCACCTTGCGGACGATGGACTTGCCGTATTCCGATGTAACCGCCGTTTGCGGCAAAACGATCGCCTGCTTCTCTTGCGCCGTGATCACCGCGCTCGCATACATGCCGGCGCGGGCTTTGGTCGTGTCGTTCAGGCTGATGTGCACGGTGCCAAGCCGCGTCTGCGGGTCGACCGTCGGCGCGATCAGCCGGATCTTGCCTTCGATGGTCGTCGTGCTGCCGGCGAGTCTGACGGTGGCGGGCTGCCCGACCGCAAGCTTGATGATATCGGCTTCCGCGACATCGGCCTTCATCTCGATCGCGCCGTCGCGGATGATCGCGAAGAGCGGCTCGCCATTGAGGCTGGCGATCGCGCCGACCTTGGCGTTCTTGGCGGAGATCACGCCGCTCACCGGCGCTTTCACCGCCGTGCGCGCCAGACGCAGGTCGACTTCGTCGATCTGCGTCTGCACGACCTTGATGTCGGCGGTGGCCACGCTGACCGACTGTTCGGCCGAACGGAGGCGGGCGCGGGCCGCCGCAGCGAGCGCCTTCAGGCGATCGGCCTCGGCGGTGGAGACCGTGCCGTTTTCCGAAAGCCGTGCGGCCCGATCGGCGACGCGGGCCGCCTCGTCGGAATTTGCCTTGGCTTCGGCGCGCTGGGCGTTGAATTGCGCAAGCGAGGCTTCCGCCCTGGCGAGATTGGCTTCGAGCTGGCTCTTCTGCAGGAGCAGCGCGTCGTCATTGAGGACGACCAGGGTGCTGCCCGCCTCGACCCGGTCGCCGACATCGACATTGAGCGAGCGGATGGAAAGACCGTCGACCAGCGGCGCGACATAGGTCTCCTCGACCGCCTCGATCGAACCGGTGGCGATGACGCGATCGGTGATCGGGCGTTCGCTCGCCTCGGTCACGACGATGGAGGGCAAGGCCTGTTTCTGCTGGGGCTCAGGCGTTTCCTCTGCGGAGACGCTCGTAAGGGCGGTCAAGATCATCGCCGCGCAGGCGCCGAAAAGGGACAAGAGTTTCTGAGCCATAGGCAATTTCCTGAAACTGAAGCAATCAGGCCGATCGCCGCCTCAAAAGGAAACGATCCGGCTGCAACCACGCTATTCCACTCGCACGCCGTCACATCCGCTTCCCTGCGGGGACGTCACGCTCCACAAGCCCGAAATTCTGCCCGATGCAGCGGTTTCAGACCGAGGCCACCGGGCGGGAAGAAAATTCCCCGAAGAGCAATGCCGAAGAAACATGCGTTCCTCCATGCGCTTGCCTTCCGATCAAAACGTTCCGGCCTATGTAATCGTCGGAGCAAATGCTTACAAGGGCGGCGAAGCGATGGTGCCTCATTATTTCTAGCCCGCCGCCTCCTCAAGTGCAAGATCGATACAACCTGAATGCAGTCTTAACAACTTCGGCGGGCGGAAGAAAACAGCGGGCAATTTCTCGTCCCCGCCACGCGGACTGGCGTCGGGCGGGTTCTGCATCCGTGCGCCTTCCTGCCCGAGGTCGACCTTATGAGCCGCATTCGAAAAAGCGCGCGGCGCCGGCCGCGCGCTCCTGATCTTCGTCGGCTCCGCCGTTATTTCAGCGCCGCGTCCGTGATCTCGTGCGTCCAGGCGCCTTCCGGTTCCTTGGAGATGACCGGGTCGGAGCCGCCGGCGAGCAGCGACTGGACCGTGCGCTTGTAGTCCGCCTCGTCGAGCGCGCCATTGGAGCCGGCGGTCAGCTTGGCGATCTCACCCATCATGCGCTTCTGGTGCTTTTCCGTCTGGGCGCCGGTGGAGTCGTTCTCAAGCACGATATCCGCCGCCTCGTCCGGATTCTCCTCGGCATATTTCCAGCCCTTCATCGAAGCGCGGACGAATTTCACCATCTTGTCCTTGAAGGCCGAGTCCGTGAGCTTGTCCTGGAGGACATAGAGTCCGTCCTCGAGCGTCGCCACACCCTGGTCTTCGTATTTGAAGGTGACGAGATCCTCAGGCTTGATGCCGGCGTCGATGACCTGCCAGTATTCATTGTAGGTCATGGTGGAAATGCAGGCGGCCTGCTTCTGCAGCAGCGGATCGACGTTGAAGCCCTGTTTCAGGACGGTCACGCCGTTCGGCCCGCCGTCCGTCGGAATCTTCAGGTGCGACATCCAAGAAAGGAAGGGATACTCGTTGCCGAAGAACCAGACGCCGAGCGTCTTGCCCCTGAAGTCCTCCGGGGTTTTCACGCCGGATTCCTTGAGACAGGTCAGCATCATGCCCGACTTCTTGAAGGGCTGGGCGATGTTGACGAGCGGCACGCCCTTTTCGCGGGTGGCAAGCGCGGAGGGCATCCAGTCGACGATGACGTCGGCGCCGCCGCCGGCGATCACCTGTGCCGGGGCGATGTCAGGGCCGCCCGGCTTGATCTCGACGTCGAGGCCCTCTTCCTCGTAGAAGCCCTTGTCCTTGGCGACGTAGTAGCCGGCGAACTGGGCCTGGGTCACCCATTTCAACTGCAGCGTGACCTTGTCGGCGGCATTGGCGGAAAAGGCCGCAAGCGAGAAGACGCCCGCTGCCAGGAGAGATGCAAGTTTCTTGTTCATTTCAGTTCCCTCTTATCATTGCTTTGTTTATCAGCCCCGGCCACTGCGGATGGACGGATGCCAGAAGGTGACGGCCCGCTCGGCAAGCGCGACCAACCCGTAGAAGGCGGAGCCAGCCACCGCCGCAACGGCGATTTCGGCCCAGACCATGTCGACATTCATGCGGCCCACTTCCGTGGAGATCCGGAAGCCCATGCCGACAATGGGCGTTCCGAAAAACTCGGCGACGATGGCGCCGATCAGCGCCAGCGTGGAGTTAATCTTGAGTGCGTTGAAAATGAAAGGCCAGGCGGCTGGCAGGCGCAGCCGGGTGAGCGTCTGCCACCAGGATGCGGCGTAGGTGCGCATCAGGTCGCGCTCCATGTGGCTGGCGGCGGCAAGCCCCGAAACCGTGTTCACCAGCATCGGGAAGAAGGTCATGATGACGACGACCGCCACCTTCGACTGCCAGTCAAAGCCGAACCACATCACCATGATCGGGGCGACGCCGATGACGGGGAGCGCCGAGACGAAGTTGCCGAGCGGCAGCAGGCCCTTCTGCAGGAAGGGGGAGCGGTCGATGAGGATCGCCACGAGGAAGCCGAGGCCGCAGCCGAGCGCATAGCCGGTCAGAACGGATTTGAGGAAGGTCTGCTGGAAATCGGCGCCGAGCGTCGGCAGCGAATGGACGAGGCGCTGCCAGATCATCGATGGGGCGGGCAGCAGCACGGACGGGATGCCGAAGCCACGGACGATACCCTCCCAAAGCACGAGCACGGTGACGCCGAAGATCAGCGGCACGGCGAAGCGCGCCGCATTGTTGGCGGCATGGCTCGCGAAACGCTGGCGCACCAGCCATTCGTTTACGGCCCAGGCCAGGAGCCAGAAGAGGATGGCCGCGGCAAGAGCGGGAAGGTTCATGGCTTGGCTCCCATGCGTTTCAGGACGGCGGTGTGCGCGGCCCCGACGATCATGACGAGGACGGCGGCGAGCGCCGCGGCCATGAACAGCGCCGCCCAGATCTGCACCGTCTGGCCGTAATAGGAGCCGGCGAGCAGGCGGGCGCCGAGGCCGGCAACGGCCCCCGTCGGCAATTCGCCGACAATGGCGCCGACGAGCGAAATCGCGACGGCGACTTTGAGCGAGGTAAAGAGATAGGGCATGGAGGAGGGCCAGCGCAGCTTCCAGAAGGTCTGGGCCTGCGAGGCATTGTAGGTGTGCATCAGGTCGAGCTGGATCGCTTCCGGGCTGCGTAAGCCCTTGACCATGCCGACCACCACCGGGAAGAACGACAGATAGGTGGAGATCAGCGCCTTCGGTAAGAGCCCGGCAATGCCGATCGCGTTCAGGACGACGATGATCATCGGCGCGATCGCCAGGATCGGTATCGTCTGGCTGGCGATCACCCACGGCATCAGCGAGCGGTCCATCGCGCGATTGTGGACGATCCCGACCGCGAGAAGGATCCCGAGCGCCGCGCCGATGCCGAAGCCGAGCAGGGTGGCCGAGAGCGTGATCCAGGCGTGGTAGACGAGGCTGCGCTTCGACGTGATCGCCTTGTTGGCGGTCGTATCCCATATCTCGGCAACGACCTGGTGGGGCGCCGGCAGCACCGGCCGCTCCTGCGCCATCGTATTGCGGACGAGGTCGGAGAAGGCGATCTCGGTGCCGGCACGGGCGGCCGTGTCGCGCTCGAAGGGTGCGTTGAGGAAGACCGCCGCGACGTACCAGACGGCGATCAGAAACGCGACGACGGTGCAGATCGGAAGGAGTTTGTCGCGCAGCAAGCTTTGCTTATGCATCGGCGCCTCCGCCTGACCGAACCGCCGAGCGCTCCGCCTCGAGGTGACGGCTGGCGTATTTGCGAACGGTCAGGAACACATAGTCCGGTCCGTCGAGTACCTGGGAATTATCGAAGCGCAGGACGGTGAAGCCTTGTGCTTTCAGGAATTGGTCGCGCCGAATATCGTGACGTCTGCCAGCGTCTGTCTCGTGACTGTCGCCGTCGACTTCGACGATGAGGCGGGCAGAAAGCCAAGCGAAGTCCGCGATATAAGGGCCGACGGGGGTTTCTCTGCGGAAACGGGCGCCCAATGGCCGTAGGTCGCGGAGCATGTTCCACATCGCCGCTTCGGCTTTGGTCATTTCCGTTCGGAGCTTCCTGGCGCGTTGCCTGGTTTTGGGATCGATGTTCGAGTGTGCCAAAGACCCCTCCCGGTTCGCTGCGCTCACCACCCTCCCCACAAGGGGGAGGGAGGCCCTTGCCGCACCGTCGGCGACAATGACACCCGTGCTATTCGGAACTGCTTCTGGATGCAGCAAAGACCCCTCCCGGCTCGCTTCGCTTGCCACCCTCCCCACAAGGGGGAGGGAAAACCGCGCGTCACCGCCCTTGCTGAATCCCACCCGCTTCCATTCCGAGGATGGGCTGTGTGACGCGATTCGGTCGTCAGAAGGAGAAGAGCCATGCACGGCAAGCGGCCGGCCAGTGGCCTTCCGACGTGTGGAAGAGCTTTTGGAACTCAACCGAGCGGCATGCACGACCAAGTCCCTCCCCCTTGTGGGGAGGGGTTGGGGAGGGGTTTTTCGCCGCTGCGATCGCGGAGCGGCTAAATCAGGCCAACAGCTATTCATCATAGCTATGCCCCGCCCTCAGCCCCTCGCGCACCCGGTGGGCGATCTCGAGAAACTCCGGCGTCTCGCGGATGCCGAGCGGCCGCTCCTTCGGCAGCGTCGATTCGATGACGTCGGTGACGCGGCCGGGGCGGGGGCTCATGACGATGATCTTGGTCGAGAGATAGACCGCCTCCGGGATCGAATGCGTGACGAAACAGATTGTCTTGTCAGTGCGCGCCCAGAGCTTCAGGAGCTGCTCGTTCAGATGATCGCGCACGATCTCGTCGAGCGCGCCGAAGGGCTCGTCCATCAGCAGGAGATCGGCGTCGAAGGCGAGCGCGCGGGCGATCGAGGCCCGCTGCTGCATGCCGCCGGAAAGCTGCCAGGGATATTTCTTGCCGAAGCCCGAGAGGTTGACGAGCTCCAGCGTCCGTTCGATCCGCGCCTTCTGTTCCTCCCGCGAATAGCCCATGATCTCGAGCGGCAGGGCGATGTTCTTCTCGATCGTGCGCCAGGGATAAAGGGCTGCGGCCTGGAACACGTAGCCATAGGCGCGGCGGCGGCGGGCCTCCTCCGGCGTCATGCCGTTGACGGCGATGGTGCCGGCGGTCGGCTTTTCCAGGTCGGCGATGATGCGCAGGAATGTCGTCTTGCCACAGCCGGAGGGACCGATGAAGGAGACGAAGTCGCCTTTGTCCACGTCGAGGTTCACGCCGGTCAGCGCATTGACCGGTCCGTCGCTGGTCTCGAACGTCAGGCCGAGGTTTCTAGCCGAAACCACGGAGGCGGGATTGGATGTCATGGGCGGATTCTCATTGTGGCTTGTCTGTGTCAGACTGCTATCCGGACCCGCAACATGCAATCGCGGATTTGCCGCCGACGGTGCCTGTTGCGGGTTTTTCAGCGAATTCTGGAGGACGCTCATGTCTCGATCACCCAATCCTGGCTGTCGCGTGGTGCGCCCGGGCCATGCCTATGCCGGCAAGCAGGGGCTCAACTATTTCGAAGGCATCGCGGCGGAGACCGTCGGCTCCACCGGCATCTGCATGCATCTCCTCACCATGCCGCCCGGCGCCCGCGCCAGGCCGCATCTCCATGAGAGCCACGAAACGGCGATCTACGTCCTTGCCGGTGAGGCGCATACCTGGTTCGGCGAGCGGCTGGAAGAGCATGTGATCACCAAAGCCGGGGACATGCTCTATATCCCCGCCGGCGTGCCGCATATGCCGGCGAACCTCTCGGACAGCCCCTGCACGGCCGTCATTGCGCGGACAGATCCGAAGGAGCAGGAGAGCGTCGTCTTGTTGCCGGAGCTCGACGGGCTGGTGCCCGCCTAGCCGCCCGCTGGCCCTTTCATGCATTGGCTCCGACCGATGCGGCATCTGAAATCCGTCAGACGCCGCTTGCCGGAATGCCGGTGCGCTGCACGGCGCGCGGCGCGGTCACTTCCTTCCAGGTCGTCAGCGCGGTACTGACCGCCGGGAAGGGATCGCGCCGGACGAATTCGCCGTGGCCTTCCCTGGTCTTGACCGTTCCCTCCTCGATCGAAACGACGCCGCGGGTCAGCGTGAAGCGCGGCAGGCCGGTGACGATCTTGCCCTCGAAGACGTTGTAGTCGATCGCCGATTGCTGGTTCTTCGCCGAGATCGTCTTCGACCGCTTCGGGTCCCAGACGACGAGGTCGGCATCGGCGCCGACCAGGATCGCCCCCTTCTTCGGATAGATGTTGAGGATCTTGGCGATGTTGGTGGAGGTGACCGCGACGAACTCGTTCATGGTGATGCGGCCGGTATTGACGCCATGGGTCCAAAGCATCGGCATGCGGTCCTCGAGGCCGCCGGTGCCGTTCGGGATCTTGGTGAAGTCGCCGACGCCGAAGCGCTTCTGCTCGGTGGTGAAGGCGCAGTGGTCTGTCGCGACCACCTGCAGCGAGCCGGAGGCAAGCCCCGCCCAGAGGCTGTCCTGGTGCAGCTTGTTGCGGAAGGGCGGCGACATCACCCGGCGCGCCGCATGGTCCCAGTCCTTGTTGAAATATTCGCTCTCATCGAGGGTCAGGTGCTGGATCAGCGGCTCGCCGAAAACGCGCATGCCCTTGGCGCGGGCGCGGCGGATCGCCTCGTGCGCCTGCTCGCAGGAGGTGTGGACGATATAGACGGGACAGCCGGCCATGTCGGCGATCATGATCGCGCGGTTGGCGGCCTCGCCCTCGACCTCGGGGGGCCGCGAATAGGCGTGCGCCTCCGGGCCGTTATTGCCTTCCGCAAGCAGCTTCGCCTGGAGCTGCGCCACCACATCGCCGTTTTCGGCGTGGACGAGCGGCAGGGCGCCGAGGCCGGCGCAGCGCTGGAACGAGGAGAACATCTCGTCGTCATCCACCATCAGCGCGCCCTTATAGGCCATGAAGTGCTTGAAGGTGTTGATGCCCTTGTCCTTGACGATCGTCTCCATCTCGTTGAAGACCTGCTCGCTCCACCAGGTGATCGCCATGTGGAAGGAATAGTCGCAATTGGCGCGGGTCGACTTGTTGTCCCACATGGTCAGCGCTTCCAAGAGCGACTGGCCGGGCGAGGGGAGGGCGAAATCGACGACCATGGTCGTGCCGCCGGCAAGGGCGGCGCGCGTGCCGCTCTCGAAATCGTCCGAGGAATAGGTGCCCATGAAGGGCATTTCGAGATGGGTGTGCGGATCGATGCCGCCCGGCATGACGTAGCAGCCGGCGGCGTCGAGCGTTTCGTCGCCAGAGAGATTGGGGCCGATCTCAACGATCTTGCCGCCTTCGACCTTGATGTCGGCCTTGTAGGTCAGGTCGGCAGTAACGATGGTTCCACCCTTGATGACAGTGCTCATTTCTTGTTCCTCTGGATGGTCGTTCGGCGGCCGCGCCGCCGAGAAGAAGGGCGGAACCCTGTCGTTCCGCCCGCCGATCTCATTCGACGACTTCTGCCGTTTCGAGCACGGCGTGGAAGAGCACGTCGGCGCCGGCCGCGGCCCAGTCCTTGGAGATATCCTCCGCCTCGTTATGGCTGAGCCCGTCGACACAGGGGCACATGATCATCGTCGTCGGGGCGACCTTTGCGGCCCAGCAGGCATCGTGGCCGGCGCCCGAGACGAGGTCCATGTGGCTGTAGCCGAGCTTCTCGGCGGCGCCGCGAACAGTCGAGACGAGCTTCGGATCGAAGGTCACGGGATCGAAGTGGCCGACCGCCTCGATCGAGCAGCCGACGCCGAGCGGCTCACAAATCTTCGGCGCTTCCGCCTCGATCCGCGCGCGCATGGCGTCGAGCTTCTCCCGGTCGGGCGAGCGGATGTCGACGGTGAAGACGACCTTGCCCGGCAGCACGTTGCGCGAGTTCGGCGAGAAGAACATCTGGCCGACGCCGCCGACGGCGCCCGGCTGGTTTTCCATCGCGACGGTCTGGACCATTTCGAGGATGCGCGCCATGGCAAGACCGGCATTGACGCGCATGTTCATCGGCGTCGAGCCGGTATGCGCCTCCTTGCCGGTCAGCGTGAACTCCAGCCACCACAGGCCCTGACAGTGGGTGACGACGCCGATTTGCTTGTTTTCCGCCTCGAGGATGGGTCCCTGTTCGATGTGGTATTCGAAATAGGCGTGCATCTTGCGGGCGCCGACCTCCTCGTCGCCGACCCAGCCGATGCGCTTCAACTCGTCGCCGAAGGCCTTTCCTTCCGGGTCCTTGCGGGCATAGGCGTAGTCGAGCGTGTGGATGCCGGCAAAGACGCCGGAGGCGAGCATCGCCGGCGCGAAGCGCGCGCCTTCCTCGTTGGTCCAGTTGGTGACGACGATCGGGTGCTTCGTCCTGATGCCGAGGTCGTTCAGAGTGCGCACGACTTCGAGGCCGCTCAACACCCCGAGCACGCCGTCATACTTGCCGCCGGTCGGCTGGGTATCGAGATGGGAGCCGATATGGACGGGAAGGGCGTCCGGGTCGGTGCCGGGGCGGGTCATGAACATGGTGCCCATCTTGTCGACGCCCATGCTGAGCCCGGCCTTTTCGCACCAGGACTGGAAAAGCCGGCGGCCTTCGCCGTCCGCGTCCGTGAGCGTCTGGCGGTTATTGCCGCCGGCGACTCCCGGGCCGATCTTCGCCATTTCCATCAGGGAATCCCACAGGCGGTCGGCATTGACGCGCCTATTTTCGCCAGGTGCTGCCATGGCGTTCTCCTCTTTTTCCGGCTAGACCCGCTCCGGGGATAGCCCGCATGTTCCCATGGACCAAATCGGGGCTTGTTTTGCTGCCCTTCGATCAGTCGTTGCCTTTGCCGACAAACTGACTGATAATTTGACCGGTTGGTAAACATTACAACTTCCATGGCGGCACTCAAGCCGGAAAAAACAAAAAACGAAGTTGTTGCTCAAGAAAATGGCGCGTCCGAATTTTAGGCAGGTCGGAGCGTATCGCAGGGGGAGAGATGGCACTTCCAAGAGCGGCGAGAACCCAAAGGCGCACGCGCATCCAGGAGGAAAAGGAGGAGCAGATCCTCGAAGCGGCGCTCGAGGTCTTCTCCGCGCACGGCTTCCGCGGCGCGACCATCGACCAGATCGCCGAGAAGGCCGGCATGTCGAAGCCGAACCTCCTCTATTATTTCCGCACCAAGGAAGCGATGCACCGGGCGCTCATCGACCGCGTGCTCGACACCTGGCTCGATCCGCTGCGCGAGTTCAATGCCGAGGGCAATCCGGTCGCCGAAATCCGCAGCTATATCCGCCGGAAGCTCGAGATGGCACGCGACTTCCCGCGCGAAAGCCGGCTCTTCGCCAACGAGATCCTGCAAGGTGCGCCCCATATCGAGGACGAGCTCAAGGGGCCGCTGAAGCAACTGGTCGACGAGAAGGCCGAGGTCATCCGCGCCTGGGCCAAGGCCGGCAAGATCGCCAAGTGCGATCCCTATCACCTGATCTTCGCAGTCTGGTCGACGACGCAGCATTACGCCGATTTCGACGTGCAGGTGCGCGCTGTGCTCGGCCAGGAGAATGCAGGCGACGGCCGCTTCGAGGATGCGGCGCGCTTTCTCGAGCGGCTGTTCGTCGACGGCCTGCAGGTAAGGGAGTAGGGGGCGCGCCGAAATGATCGCCCCTCATCCGCCTGCCGGCACCTTCTCCCCGTTCTGACGGGGAGAAGGGATATGCCGCGCTGCCGACATCCCCTCTCTCCGCGTGCGGAAGGGAGCACAAAGGGCGCCGCGGTATCCCTTCGCCCCGTCTTCACGGGGAGAAGGTGCCGGCAGGCGGATGAGGGGCGCTTACGCCGGCAGCACCTCGGAAATCTCCGCCGCGCTCCCCAGTATCCAGGTTTCGAGCGTCGCCTGCCGGCCGCGCAGGCCGATGTCGAGCCGCCTGTGGCCTTCGAGGCTGAGGCCGGCGTTCTGGACGAGTTCGGCCGAGACCGCCAGTTCGGCGTCGTGTTCCTTTGCCAGGCCCTCGAGCCGGCTTGCGGTGTTGATCGTATCGCCGACGGCGGTCAGCGACGTTGCCTGGCCATAGCCCATCTCGCCGATGATCGCCGGGCCGGCGTGCAGGCCGATGGCGAGCCGCAGCGGCTGGTCCAGTTCGTCTGCGAATGTCTCGTTCAAGGCGCGAATGCCGGCCGACAGCCGGACGGTCGCCGTGAGCGCCTGTCGGCACGCCTCCTGGAGCGGCGTCTTCAGCCCGAAGATCGACAGCGCCCCGTTGCCGATGAACTTGTCGATCACGCCGCCGGCACTCTCCACGGCCTCGCCGACCATTTCGAAATAGCGGTTGAGCAGGAACACCGTGTCGTAGGGCAGCCTGTGCTCGGCGATGCGGGTGAAATCGCGCAGGTCGCAGAAGAGCACCGCGACGCGGCGCTCGCGGCCGCCGCCGTTCTGCCGGGCGATCTGCGTCTTGATGCCGAGGCTGTCGGTGTCGAGGATGGGCACGACGCTGATGTCGTGGACCGGCCGAAACTGGCAGGCGAGGCGCACATTGTCGGGCGCGCCGATGCGGGTGAGCGTCGCACGTTCGGCGGCATCGGGCGCCGGCTGGCCTTCGAGGCCCTGGATGACGCGCACCCGGCAGGTCGAACACCGGCCGCGGCCGCCGCAGACCGCGACGTGGGAAATGCCCGCCGCACGGCTCGCCTCGAGCACGCTGAAGCCGGAGCTCACCGCCGCGATGCGTCCGTCCGGATAGCGGACGCGGATGCGTCCGCGCACGGGCAGTGCCCGCAGGGCGAAGGTTCCCGCAATCAAAGCCGCGAAGCCGCCGTAGAAGGTCCGGCGGATGTCTTCCATGAGGCCGGGATCGACCCGTCGCTGCTGACTGACATAGGCGCTATCGCCGTAGCCGCCATGTTCGGCATAGTCGCGGCCCAGTGAGCGAGCGCCGTTGACGAAGCCGAGCAGGGCGAAGATCGGCACGAGCAGGGCGACGGTATAGAGCAGGAATTCGTAGCGCGGAAACCAGTCCCGGCCGCGCATCCAGAACCAGGCGCCGAGGCAGGCGTGGCTCCACACGAAGACAAGCGCGACCGTCTGGCGGGCCGTGTTGGCCGAGCTCGACCAGAGCACGCGCAGGATGCCGGGATAGCTTGCATCGATGCCGGAAAGGAGCGGCTCCACGCGCGCGGCGACCACGTGGGGCACCAGCAGAAAAGGCAGGCTCAGGCCGAAGATGATCTTCAGGGCTTCGCCCGCCGGCATCCTCAGCGTCTGCCGGCGATAGAGGCTGTCGAGCGCCATCACGAAATGCGCGAGCAGGGCGCCGTAGAGAAGGATCGTTCCCGGGACGCTGTGCCAGACGAGGTTGAACATGCGCCGGCCGGCTTCCATCGCGTCGATGGAGACGAGGCCGAGCGAATGATTGAAGAAGTGCAAGAGCACGAAGGTGCCGAGCACGGCACCGGAAATCAGGTGCGTCTTCTTGCGCGCATTGGCGGAAACGATCGTCAAACGGTCTGCCCGGGTCTGCCGGCGGCCGCCGGTCGCTGCTGGTTTTCCCCCTTATCAACCAGATTGCCGGTAGCGGCAACTTACGTTTTCTACACAATCTGTTCAGCGTTCGTGACCAGCGGCGAAACCCTGCAATTTTTAGGAATGTTCAACGGTCCGAATGGGTTAACACCGTTTTCTGCGCAAAGCGAAGGCCGCCGGTGACGTCCGGCGGCTTTGCTATTCCATCGTCGAGCTTACTCGGCGGCCTGGCGGGCCATCGGGTTGTTGGGGTGCGTCGTCCAGTTTGCGTAATTCGGATCGACCGGCTTGCCGGTGCGCTTGTCGAGCGTGCCGGCGGCGAGCGGCTCCATGGTGATGCAGTTCTGGACCGGACAGACGTTGACGCAGAGATTGCAGCCGACGCATTCCTCCTCGATCACCTCGAAATGGCGCACGCCGTTGACGAACTGCGTGATCGCCTGGTGCGAGGTGTCCTCGCAGGCGATGTGACAGCGGCCGCATTTGATGCAGGCGTCCTGGTCGATCTTCGCCTTGGTGACGTAGTTGAGGTTCAGATATTGCCAGTCGCTGACGTTCGGCACGGCGCGGCCGCAGATGTCGTCGAGCGTCCGGTGGCCCTTGGCATCCATCCAGTCGGAAAGGCCGGAGATCATTTCCTGGACGATCTTGAAGCCGTAGGTCATCGCCGCCGTGCAGACCTGCACGTTTTGGGCGCCGAGCGCCAGGAACTCGGCCGCATCGCGCCAGGTGGTGATGCCGCCGATGCCGGAGATCGGCAGGCCGTGGGTCTCCGGATCGCGGGCGATCTCGGCGACCATGTTGAGCGCGATCGGCTTCACCGCTGGGCCGCAATAGCCGCCATGGCTGCCGCGGCCGTCGATCGACGGTTCCGGCGAGAAGGTGTCGAGGTTGACCGAGGTGATCGAGTTTATCGTGTTGATCAGCGATACCGCGTCGGTGCCGCCGGCCTTGGCGGCGCGCGCCGGCTTGCGGATGTCGGTGATGTTCGGCGTCAGCTTGGTGATCACCGGCATGCGCGTATATTGCTTGCACCAGCGCACGACCATCTCG
Source organism: Sinorhizobium saheli (assembly GCF_001651875.1). GTDB lineage: Bacteria > Pseudomonadota > Alphaproteobacteria > Rhizobiales > Rhizobiaceae > Sinorhizobium > Sinorhizobium saheli. The sequence goes on along the minus strand of NZ_LNQB01000059.1, from coordinate 45,738 downwards.
ATATATTCCGGCACCTGGCCGACCGCCGAGCCCATGCCGCGCTCCGACATGCCGTGCGGACAGCCGAAATTGAGCTCGATGCCGTCGGCGCCGGTCTCCTCGACGAGCGGCAGGATCGCCTTCCAGGCGTTTTCCTCGCAAGGCACCATGATCGAGGCGATCAGTGCCCGGTCCGGCCAGTTCATCTTCACCTGCTTCATCTCGCGCAGGTTCACATAGAGATCGCGGTCGGTTATGAGCTCGATGTTGTTCAAGCCGAGCAGCCGCCGGTCGGCGCCCCAGATCGCGCCATAGCGCGGGCCGTTGACGTTGACGACCGGCGGTCCTTCCTCGCCGAGCGTCTTCCAGACGACGCCGCCCCAGCCCGCCTTGAAGGCGCGCTCGACGTTATAGGCCTTGTCCGTCGGCGGCGCCGAGGCGAGCCAGAACGGGTTCGGGGATTTGATCCCGACGAAATTGTTGCGAAGATCAGCCATTTTCTCGTCCTCTCGATCCTGTTCCGCCCGTTCAAGCAACGGCGCTCGCCAGCGGCTCAGCCGCGGCGAGAACCCGGTCGATCGATTCGGCGGCATCGCGGCCCATGGCGACGGCGGAAACCGTCAGGTCCTCTCCGCCGAGCACGCAGTCGCCGCCCGCCCAGATCTTGGCGAGCGAGGTGCGGCCCTCCTGATCGACGACGATGCGGCCGCCCTCCATCCGCAATACGCCGAGGCCGGAGGCATCGAAGGTCTGGCCGATGGCCTTGAAGATCTGGTCGGCGGCAATGATGCCGGTTTCGCCGGTCGCCGTCAGCTTGCCCTCGACGAGCGCGGTGTATTCGAGCTCGATGCCCGCCACCTTGCCGTCCTTAAGCGCAATGCGCTTCGGCTGCAGCCAGTGGCGGATGGTGACGCCCTTGGACGCCGCCAGGTCCTGTTCGAACTCGGAGGCGTTCATGTGCTCCTTGCCGCGGCGGTAGCAGATCGTCACTTCCTCGGCGCCGAGCAGCTTCGCCTGGACGGCCGCGTCGATCGCCGTCATGCCGCCACCGAGAACGACGACGCGGCGGCCGACCGGAATGTCGGCCTTGGTCTTCGACTGGCGCAGCGCCGCGATGAAGTCGACGGCATCCTCGACGCCTGCGCCGTTCTCGCCTTCGACCCTGAGCGCATTGACGCCGGCGAGGCCGAGGCCGAGGAAGACGGCGTCATACCGCTCTCCGAGGTCGGCGAGGGAGAAGTCGCGGCCGAGCGCCTCGCCGTGGCGGACTTCGATGCCGCCGATCGAAAGCACGTAGTCGACCTCCTTCTGGGCGAAGTCGTCGACCGACTTGTAAGCGGCGATGCCGTATTCGTTGAGGCCGCCGGATTTTTCCCGGGCATCGTAGATCACCACGTCGTGGCCCTTGACCGCGAGCCGATGGGCGCAGGCAAGTCCGGCCGGACCGGCGCCGACGACGGCGACCCTGCGGCCGGTTCGCGCGGCGCGCGTGAAGAACTGCTTGTTCTCCTTCATCGCGGTGTCGGTCGCATAGCGTTGCAGGCGGCCGATCTCGACCGGCCGCTCCTCGGCCGTGTTGCGCACGCAGGCCTGCTCGCAGAGCGTTTCGGTGGGACAGACGCGGGCGCACATGCCGCCCAAAATGTTCTGGTCGAAGATGGTCTTCGCCGAGCCGATCGGATTGCCGGTCGCGATCTGGCGGATGAACAGGGGAATGTCGATGGAGGTCGGACAGGCCGTCATGCAAGGCGCGTCATGACAGAAATAACAGCGGTCGGCGGCGACCAGCGCCTCGTGCTTGTCGAGCGGCGGATGAAGGTCGGAGAAATTGGCTTCGTACTCGGCGAGCGGCAGCCGCCCACCGAGAATCCCAGACTGCGTCGTTCCCATTTTTTGGCTCCCAATGTGTCCTCAGGATCAAGGAACGGTAACACGCTTTATTTTTTTATCAAACGGTAAAATTTCCTTCGCATGCGGCGCGATTCCCCGGCAAAACCGACCTTGCAAGCCGCCGTTCGCGTTGCATGTCGCCTCCGGTTTGACAGCGCATGGCAAATAGTGGCAGCAAATCAACGGGAAGGAGACCGAGGGCGATGGCGCGAAGGGTGGAAAGCAACAACAGGCTGGACGATGCTGCCCGAGCGGGCTGGCTCTATTACGTCGCCGGCCGCACCCAGGACGAGATTGCCTCGATCATGGGCATTTCGCGCCAGTCGGCGCAGCGCCTCGTGTCGCTCGCCATGGCCGAGCGGCTGATCAAGGTGCGGCTCGACCATCCGATCGCCGCCTGTCTCGAAGCGGCGGCGCGGCTCAAGGAGAAATATGGGCTGAAGCACGTCGACGTCGTTCCGAGCGACCCCGGCTCGACGTCGACCACGGTCGGCATCGCCGAGGCCGGGGCGGCGGAGATCGAGCGCTGGCTGAAATCGACCGAGCCGGTGGTGCTGGCGATCGGCACGGGCCGGACGCTGAAGGCGACGATCGACCAGTTGCCGTCGATGGAATGCCCGCAGCACCGCATCGTGTCCCTGACCGGCAATATCCGGCTCGACGGTTCGGCCGCCTACTACAACGTCATCTTCTCGATGGCCGATACGATCAATGCGCGGCACTTCCCGATGCCCCTCCCGGTCCTGGTTTCCTCGGCGCAGGAAAGGGAGGTCCTGCACGAGCAAAGTCTCGTGAAGATCGCGCTGGAGCTTGGCGCCGAAGCCAATGCCGCCTTCGTCGGCGTCGGTGAACTCGGGCCCGACGCGCCGCTTTGCGCGGACGGGTTCCTGGCGCGCGAGGAAATGGCGCGGCTGATGGCGGAAGGGGCGGCCGGCGAGATCTGCGGCTGGATGTTCGATCGCGACGGGGCGCTCTTGACCGGCAGCATCAACGAAAGGGTTGCCTCGATTCCGCTGCCGCCGCGCGACCGGGCCTCGGTCATAGGCATCGCCAAGGGCCCGCGCAAATACGAGGCCTTGCGTGCAGCCCTCAGGGGCCGGATCATCAACGGCCTCATCACCGACGAAACCACCGCGGATTATCTGCTCGGCGTCTGAATCGGATCGCGCCGCTTGAGAATCGCTGCGATCGGCACCGCCGCTGCGGCATGACCCCTGTAAAAAGTACCTTGTGAAACCAGCACATTAGCCTCTTCGTTGCGCCGCAGCGACGAATGCCGATTGACTTTTTTCGCCAACGAGTGAGTAATTGCTCACGAGCAAGGCAAATGCTCACTCATTTCTTCTGGGAGGAAGTCGATGAATTTGAGAACTTTCCTGCTGGGCACGTGCTCGGCAGTCGCTCTGGCGGGTTTGGCCCAAGCAGAGACCCTGACCATTGCGACCGTGAACAACGGCGACATGATCCGGATGCAGAAGCTTGCGGACGATTTCACGTCGAAGAATCCGGACATCGAGCTCGAGTGGGTGACGCTCGAGGAAAACGTGCTGCGCCAGCGCGTGACGACGGACATCGCGACCAAGGGCGGCCAGTACGACATCATGACGATCGGCACCTATGAAGTGCCGATCTGGGCGAAGCAGGGCTGGCTGCTGCCGCTCGACAAGCTCGGTGCCGACTACGACGTCGACGACCTCCTGCCGGCGATCCGCAGCGGCCTGACGATCGACGACAAGCTCTATGCGGCGCCGTTCTACGGCGAAAGCTCGATGGTCATGTATCGCAAGGACCTGTTCGAGAAGGCCGGGCTGACCATGCCCGACGCGCCGACCTGGGACTTCATCGCCGACGCCGCTCGCAAGATCACCGACAAGGACAACGAGGTCTACGGCATCTGCCTGCGCGGCAAGGCCGGCTGGGGCGAGAACATGGCCTTCCTGACGGCGACGGCAAATTCCTTCGGGGCGCGCTGGTTCGACGAGAACTGGAAGCCCCAGTTCGACCAGCCGGAATGGAAGGAGACGATGGAGTTCTACGTCAAGCTGATGAACGATGCCGGCCCGCCCGGTGCCTCGTCCAACGGCTTCAACGAGAACCTGTCGCTGTTCCAGACGGGCAAGTGCGGCATGTGGATCGACGCGACCGTTGCCGCCTCCTTCGTGACCAACCCGAACGAATCGACGGTTGCCGACAAGGTGGGCTTCGCGCTCGCTCCGGACAAGGGGCTCGGCAAGCGCGGCAACTGGCTGTGGGCCTGGAGCCTCGCGGTTCCCGCCGGCTCGCAGAAATCGGATGCCGCCCAGAAGTTCATCGGCTGGGCGACCGGCAAGGACTACCTGAAGCTCGTCGCGGAAAAGGAAGGCTGGGCGAACGTTCCTCCCGGCACACGGACCTCGCTCTACGAGAATCCCGAGTATCAGAAGGCGGCCCCCTTCGCGAAGATGACGCTGGACTCGATCAACTCCGCCGATCCGAAGAACCCGGCCGTCAAGCCGGTGCCCTATGTCGGCGTGCAGTTCGTCGCCATACCGGAATTCCAGGGTCTCGGCACGGCTGTCGGGCAGGTGTTCTCGGCGGCACTCGCCGGTCAGATGAGCGTCGACCAGGCGCTTGCCAGCGCGCAGCAGCTGGCGACCCGCGAGATGACCAAGGCCGGCTACATCAAGTGAGGCTCCCAAGGGCTGGGGTGCCGGCCGGCAACGGCCGGTACTCCGGCAACCTCGGAGCGGGACGAGGCAAGGGGGACATCACCTTCGGTCCCCGTCCCGCTCTGCCTTTTCGGATGCTGCACGGGCGCATCCGGCAGGCGCCAAGCGCCTGCCTTTTCTTGGAACAGCGTTGACATCACACGGGGGACGCCATGGCGACCTTGCATACCCGCTCCGCCGCGCGGCTGATGATCGCACCTTCGGTGCTTCTGCTCCTGGCCTGGATGATCGTGCCGCTGGCGCTGACGATCTACTTCTCGCTCCTGCGCTACAATCTGCTGATGCCGGGGATGGAGGAGTTCGCGGGCCTTACCAACTACACCTACTTCCTGACCGATCCGGCTTTCTTCCAGGCGATCTTCAACACGCTTGCGATCGTCATCGGCGTGCTCTTCATCACCGTGGTGGGCGGCATCGCACTGGCGCTCCTTCTCGACCAGCAGATGTTCGGGCAGGGGATCGTGCGCATCCTGGTGATCGCGCCCTTCCTCATCATGCCGACGGTCGCCGCGCTCGTCTGGAAGAACATGTTCATGAACCCCGTGAACGGGCTGTTCGCCTGGCTCGCCAAGCTCGTCGGCCTGCAGCCCTTCGATTTCCTCGCCAATGCGCCGCTTTTCTCGATCATCCTCATCGTCGCCTGGCAATGGCTGCCCTTCGCGACGCTGATCCTGCTGACGGCGCTGCAGTCGCTCGACGAGGAGCAGAAGGAGGCCGCGCAGATGGACGGTGCCGGCGCCTGGAGCCGCTTCGTCTATCTCGTGCTGCCGCATCTGTCGCGCGCGATCACCGTCGTCATCCTGATCCAGACGATCTTCCTCTTGTCGGTCTTTGCGGAAATCCTCGTCACCACGAACGGCGGCCCGGGCACGCAGAGCACCAACCTGACATTCCTCGTCTACGCCCAGGCTCTCCTGCAGTTCGACGTGGGCGGCGCTTCGGCCGGCGGCATCATCGCGGTCATCCTCGCCAACATCGTCGCATTCTTCCTGATGCGCATGATCGGCAAGACGCTGGAGGCTTGAACCCCATGGCACGCAACGTTTCGACCCAGCGCAAACTGCTCACCACGGTCGTCGCCTGGACGATCGCCATCCTGATCTTCTTTCCGATCCTCTGGACCTTCCTGACGAGCTTCAAGACGGAGGCGCAGGCGATCGCCTCGCCGCCGGTCTTCCTCTTCTTCGATTGGACGACGGAGAACTATTTCGAAGTGCAGAGCCGGTCCGACTATTTCAAGCACTTCATGAACTCGGTGGTCGTCTCCTTCGGCTCGACGCTGCTCGGCCTGGTGATCGCCATTCCGTCGGCCTGGGCGATGGCCTTCGCACCGACGAAGCGGACGAAGGACGTCCTGATGTGGATGCTCTCCACCAAGATGATGCCGCCGGTCGGCGTGCTGGTGCCGATGTATCTGATATTCCGCAATACCGGACTTCTCGACACGCGCACCGGGCTGGTCATCGTGCTGACGCTGATCAACCTGCCGATCATCATCTGGATGCTCTACACCTATTTCAAGGAGATCCCGGGCGAGATCCTCGAAGCGGCACGCATGGACGGGGCCTCGCTCGCCAAGGAGATCGTCTACGTGCTGACGCCGATGGCAATCCCCGGGATCGCCTCGACGCTGCTGTTGAACATCATCCTCGCCTGGAACGAGGCGTTCTGGACCCTGAACCTCAGCGCCGCCAAGGCCGCACCGCTCACGGCCTTCATCGCCTCCTATTCGAGCCCGGAGGGCCTCTTCTACGCGAAGCTCTCGGCAGCCTCGACGATGGCGATCGCCCCCATCCTCATTCTCGGCTGGTTCTCGCAGAAGCAGCTCGTACGCGGCCTCACTTTCGGTGCGGTCAAATAAGGGCGGCGCGGCTCAAATAAGGATACGACCATGGGAAGCATCACACTCAAGAATGTATCGAAGGTTTTCGGCGCCCACGCCGTCATCCCGTCGATCGACCTCGACATCCATGACGGCGAGTTCGTCGTCTTCGTCGGCCCCTCCGGCTGCGGCAAGTCCACGCTTCTGCGGCTGATCGCCGGCCTCGAGGACGTCAGCGACGGCGAGATCATCATCGACGGCAAGAACACCACCGACCTGCCGCCGGCGAAGCGCGGCCTTTCGATGGTGTTCCAGTCCTATGCGCTCTATCCGCACATGAGCGTGCGCTCCAACATCGCCTTCCCCCTGAAGATGGCGGGCGAGGACAAGGCGGTGATCGACAAGAAGGTCGAGGATGCCGCCCGCGTGCTGAACCTCACCGACTACCTCGACCGCAAGCCGCGTCAGCTCTCCGGCGGCCAGCGCCAGCGCGTCGCCATCGGCCGGGCGATCGTCCGTCAGCCGGAGGCCTTCCTGTTCGACGAGCCGCTCTCGAACCTCGATGCGGCGCTGCGCGTCAACATGCGGCTCGAGATCAGCCAGCTTCACCAGCAATTGAAGACGACGATGATCTACGTCACCCACGACCAGGTGGAGGCGATGACCATGGCCGACAAGATCGTCGTCCTGAACCGCGGCCGCATCGAGCAGGTCGGCTCGCCCCTCGATCTCTATCACAAGCCCGACAACCTCTTCGTTGCCGGCTTCATCGGCTCTCCGAAGATGAACTTCATTTCCGGCGCGTCGGCGGCCGCCCACCAGGCCCACACGATCGGCGTGCGCCCGGAGCACCTCGTGCTCTCGAAGGACCAGGGCTCGTGGCGGGGCACGGTCGGCGTCGCCGAACATCTCGGCTCCGACACCTTCCTGCACGTGAACGCCGACGGCATCGGCACATTGACGGCGCGCGTCAGCGGCGACTTCGCCGTCACCCATGGCGACCAGGTCTTCCTGACGCCGGACCCGCAGCGCGTGCACCGGTTTGACGAAAAGGGAATGGCAATTCGATGAAACGTCTCGAAGGAAAGAGTGCGCTGATCACCGGATCGGCGCGGGGTATCGGCCGCGCCTTCGCGGAAGCCTATGTGCGCGAAGGCGCCACCGTCGCGATCGCCGACATCAACATCGAGCGGGCGAAGGAAACGGCCGCGGAAATCGGGCCGGCCGCCTATGCCGTCGAGATCGACGTGACCCGGCAGGACTCGATCGACGCGGCGGTCGCCGCGGTTGTCGGGCGCGCCGGCGGGCTCGATATCCTGATCAACAATGCCGCGCTCTTCGATCTTGCGCCGATCGTCGAGATCACCCGCGAGAGCTACGAGAAACTGTTCTCGATCAACGTCGCCGGCACGCTCTTCACCATGCAGGCGGCGGCAAAGCAGATGATCGCGCAGGGGCGGGGCGGGAAGATCATCAACATGGCGAGCCAGGCGGGCCGGCGCGGCGAGGCGCTGGTGGCGGTCTATTGCGCCACCAAGGCGGCGGTCATCAGCCTCACCCAGTCCGCCGGCCTCGATCTGATCAAGCACCGCATCAACGTCAACGCCATCGCCCCGGGTGTCGTCGACGGCGAGCACTGGGAGGGGGTGGACGCGCTCTTCGCCAGATATGAAAACCGGCCGCTCGGCGAGAAGAAGCGGCTGGTCGGCGAGGCCGTTCCCTATGGCCGCATGGGCACGGCCGAGGACCTGACCGGGATGGCGATCTTTCTTGCCTCGTCGGAGAGCGACTACGTCGTGGCGCAGACCTACAACGTCGACGGCGGCAACTGGATGAGCTGACGCCTCATTCCAAGCGACGGCCTCCCGAAAGGAATGACAGGATGACGACCAAACTTTCCCTCGCCGCACTCGATGCGATCAAAGCCAGGGCCGGCGTTCCGAACTACGACCGGCATGCCCTCAGGGCCGGCATCGTCCACTTCGGCGTCGGCAACTTCCATCGGGCGCACCAGGCCGTCTATCTCGATGATCTCTTCAATCTCGGGCGTGACCACGACTGGGCGATCATCGGCGCCGGCGTCCTGCCTTCCGACGAGGTCATGCGCGGCAAGCTCGAGGCGCAGGACTTCCTGACGACGGTGGTCGAGCAGGACAACAACCGCACGGCCGCGCATGTGACGGGTGCGATGATCGCCTATCTGAAGCCGGGGGATACGCCGGCGATCGTGGCGCAACTCGCAAGCCCGTTCATCCGCATCGTCTCCCTGACGATCACCGAAGGCGGCTATTTCATCGATCCCGCCTCGGGCGTGTTCAATCCCACCCATCCGGCGATCGTCGCGGATGCGCAGAACCCGACGGCACCGAAGACGGTCTTCGGCCTCATTCTCGCCGGTCTTGCGGCGCGCAGGGCGAAGGGCATTCCGCCGTTCACCGTGATGTCCTGCGACAATATCCCCGGCAATGGCGAGGTGACCCATGCGGCCGTTTCCGGCCTCGCGCGCCTGTCCGATCCGGCTTTCGCCGATTGGATCGACGCCAATGTCGCCTTTCCGAACGGCATGGTCGACCGCATCACACCCGCGACGGGCCCACGTGAAATCGGCATCGTCGCCTCGGATTACGGCATCGACGACCACTGGCCGGTTTTTTGCGAAGAGTTCAAGCAATGGGTGCTCGAGGACCATTTTCCCCAGGGCCGCCCGGCGCTCGAAGAGGTCGGCGTGCAATTCGTCCCGGATGTCGCGCCTTACGAGCACATGAAGATCCGGATCCTCAACGGCGGCCATGCGGCGATCGCCTATCCGGCCGCGCTGCTCGACATCCACTTCGTCCACGAGGCGATGGAGGAGCCGCTGATCAGGGGCTTCCTGGCGAAGCTCGAGCATGACGAGATCATCCCGGTCATCCCGCCGGTCCCGAACACCGATCTCAAGGATTATTACAAGCTCATCGAGACGCGGTTTTCCAATCCGAAGATAGGCGACACGATCGCGCGGCTGGCGCAGGACGGGTCGAACCGGCAGCCGAAATTCATCCTGCCGTCGACGGCGGATCGCCTGCGCCGCGGCGAGGACGTGGTCGGCCTGTCTCTGGTCTCGGCGCTCTGGTGCCGCTACTTCGCCGGCAAGTCCGACAGCGGCAAGGAGATCGCCTTCAATGACGCCAGCGCCGACCGGCTGCAGGCGGCGGCGCTTGCGGCCAAGGACGATCCGATGGCCTTCCTCGCCCTTTCCGACATTTTCGGCGAGGTCGCGCAGTCGGACCTTTTCCGCCGGCGCTTCGCCCACGCCTTGAAAACACTTTGGGAAAAGGGTACGCGCGCCACGCTCCAGCTCTATCTGGACGGCAAACTCGGGGATTAGTGCGATGGCGGAGCACGCCTCCAGATTGGTCATTTTCGACTGCGATGGCGTGCTGGTGGACAGCGAACCGATCTCGCTCGGCGTGCTGGTCGAGTCGCTTGAGGCGGCCGGCGTGTCGATGACGACGGAGGAGGCGAGCGAACGCTTCCTCGGCCGCAGCCTGAAGAGCATGTCCGCGATCCTGCACGACGAGCACGGCCTTGCGACGGACGACGCTTTCCTCGAGGCCATGCGGACCCGGCTCTATGCGCGGTTCCGCGAGGAACTGAAACCGGTCGCGGGGGTAAGGGAAGCCGTCGAGCGGCTCGACGCCGCCTGCTGCGTCGCCTCCTCGAGCCAACCGGAACGCATCCGCCTGTCGCTGACGGTGACGGGACTGATCGATCTTTTCGAGCCGCGCATCTTCAGCGCCAGCATGGTGGCACGCGGCAAGCCAGCACCCGATCTCTTCCTGCATGCGAGTGCCGCAATGGGTTACCGGCCGGCAGACTGCATCGTCGTCGAGGACAGCCCGGCCGGCATCGAGGCGGCAAAGGCCGCCGGCATGCGCGTCTTTGCCTTCGCCGGCGCCAGCCACGCACGCAACGACCGCCACCGGCACGCGCTCGCCAGCCTCGATCCCGACGTGCTGTTTGACGACATGGGCGAATTGATACAGTTTGTCCGGCAATAGCGAGAGCAGGGCGGCGCAGTGCGCGTCGTCCGTCCGAATCCACAAATCCATCATCGCGGGGCGGGGACATCATTGATGCGCGAACATGTCGTGGCGGTCGATATCGGAACCGGCAGCGCCCGCGCCGGCATCTTCGATCGGCGGGGCACGCTTCTCGCGCGTGCCGACCGGCCGATCGCGATGAACCGGCCGGAGGAAAACCACGCCGAGCACGATTCCGAGGACATCTGGGCAGCCGCCTGCGAAGCGGTGAGGGCGGCCCGCGAGAAGGCCGGCGTGGCGGCGGCAAGCATCGCGGCGATCGGCTTCGACGCCACCTGTTCGCTTGTGGTGCGCGACCGTGACGGCGCGCCGCTCTCGGTCAATCGCCAGGGCGAGGCCCGCTGGGACACGATCGTCTGGCTCGACCACCGGGCGCTCGCGGAGGCCGACTTCTGCACGGCGACCGGGCATCCGGTTCTCGATCATTCCGGGCGGGTGATGTCGCCGGAGATGGAGATGCCGAAGCTGATGTGGCTGAAGCGGAATCTTCCGGACCGGTGGGGGAAGGCGGGCTACTTCTTCGATCTCGCGGACTATATGTCCTGGCGGGCCACGGGCGACGCGGCCCGATCGCGCTGCACGCTGACGGCGAAATGGAATTACCTCGCCCATAAGGAGCGCGGCTGGCAGCGGGACTATCTGGAACGGATCGGGCTCGGGGACCTTCTTGAGCGCGGCGGACTGCCCGAGGAGACGCTGCCGGTGGAACACGCCGTCGGGAGCCTGACCGCGCGGGCGGCGGAGGAACTGGGGCTCGACACCGAATGCCGGGTGGCGCCGGGCCTGATCGATGCCTATGCGGGGGCGCTCGGCGTGCTCGGCGGGTTTGCCAACGATCCGCAACAGCTCGAACGCCAGCTCGCGCTGATCGGCGGGACGTCTAGCTGCATCGTCGCCTTCTCCAGGGACATGAAACCCGGCTTCGGCATGTGGGGTCCTTATTTCGAGGCGGTTCTGCCCGGCCTTTGGCTGATCGAGGGCGGCCAATCGGCGACCGGAGCGTTGCTCGATCACATCGTGCGCGTGCACGGCGGCGGGCTGGTGCCGTCGGCCGAAACCCACGCGAAGATCATCGAGCGCGTGCAGGAATTGCGCGCCCTTCACGGCGCCGGCTTCGCCGATCGCCTGCATGTGCTGCCGGATTTTCACGGCAACCGTTCGCCGCTTGCCGATCCGCATGCGCTCGGGGTCGTCAGCGGGCTGGCGCTCGACGCCTCCTTCGACGCCCTTTGCCGTCTCTACTGGCGGACCTGCGTCGCGATCGCGCTCGGTATCCGCCATATTCTCGAAATGATGAAGGAGGCAGGCTACCAGCTCGATACGCTGCACGTGACCGGCGGCCATGTGCGCAATCCCCTGTTGATGGAGCTCTACTCAGACGCGACGGGCTGCCGCGTGGTCGCGCCAGAGACGCCCGATGCCGTGCTGCTCGGCACGGCGATGGCGGCGGCCGTCGCCGGCAATCTCTACCGCGATCTCGCGGGCGCCGGCGCGGCGATGGCGTCGGGAGGGAAAGAGCGGTTGCCCGATCCTGCGCCGAGCCGCATCTACGACCGGGATTACCGGCGGTTCCTCGCGCTTTACCGGCACCGCGCGGAGCTCGAATCGATCGAATAAAGCGGCACGGATGCCGGCGCGATCATCACCGTTCATCCCTCCCAACTTTTTCGGAACCTTTTTCGTCCCTGCGCATTATTGGCGATGACCGGACGGTGACGCACATGGCCCCCAATGTGACGTCGGAGGCATACCGCCGGTTGCCAACTCACATCCCCTCAGTGAGTTGCCAAAGCTCAGCCAGTGCCCTTTCCCTCGGCACTGGCTGTTTTGCGTTAGCCGGATGGGCTGCTTGTTGCGCGTTGTCTTTGGGAATATCGGGCAGATCGTTCGCGGGATTCTGGGGCCAGCTCAGCCCGGATAGAGCGGAAGTCGTTCGCCCACCGCTCCATCCGTTCGTTTTTTCCGCAAGCGACGCCGTTCTACGCGGCGGCTTTCGTCGATTCGTTGAAGAACAGCGCCTGGCTGATCAGCGCCTTCACCATTTCCGGGTTGAAGGGCTTGGTGACCAGGAACGTCGGCTCGGGCCTTTCGCCCGTCAGCAGCCGTTCGGGGAAGGCGGTGATGAAAATCACCGGAACCGCGCTCGTCTTCAGGATTTCGTTGACGGCATCGATGCCGGAGCTGCCGTCGGCGAGCTGGATATCGGCGAGAACCATGTTCGGCTTGGTCGACTCGAAGAGCGCGACGGCTTCGTCCTTGGTTCGGGCGATGCCGGTCACGCGGTGGCCGAGGCTTTCGACCATCTGTTCGATGTCGATCGCGATCAGCGGCTCGTCCTCGATGATCAGGATGTCCGTCGCGACCTGGCGCGAGATCTCCTGCGAGGCGCGATCGAGGAGTGCCGAGAGCTTGGAATTGTCCACGTCGAGCACCTCCGCAGCTTCCTGAGGGCTGAAGCCCTCGACCGACACGAGCAGGAAGGCCTGCCGGGCGAGCGGTGAGACGGCAGCCAGATTCACGGATGTCCGCTTTTCCCAGGCGAAGGGAGAAACGGGCTCCGGAGCGAGAACGGAGGACGAGCCGAACAGGGAGGTGAAAAGACGGAACAGTGCGACCCTGTCGCTGCTCGCATCGGGAAAGATCGACGTGTCGGTGATCAGCGCTTCCAATACGGCCGCGACATAGGCGTCGCCGGAGGTCTGGGAGCCGGTCAAGGCGCGCGAATAGCGGCGCAGATAAGGTAGGAATGGAGCAATCCGGGTTGATAATGTCATGCTGGACTCCCTCAATCCAAGTATCATTTGAGTTCGACGCGGAAACGTTCTCCCGAAAAAAAGGTTCCACCCGGGAACATTTCATTTTTCCGACGCGTTATGGTGGAGGCGAACTTTCCGAGAGCGACAGTTGCAACAATGAGACATACTTCAGGGGCAGGACGGGCCATGGGCAAAAGACCGTCGGGTGACGATCCGAACGTCCAGATTGCGGTCAAGTTGAAAGCCCTCTATCAATCGGTACAGGAGGAGGCGATACCGGCTCGCTTTCTCGATCTGCTGGAGAAGCTGGAGGCCGCGGAACGGTCTGTTGCGCGCGGCAAGGAGTAGGCGCCGGATGTCACCCGAAAACAACGACTTCAAGCGTGAGATGCTTGCCGCCCTGCCGAGTCTGCGCGCCTTCGCGATGTCGCTGATCGGGCGGCACGACCGTGCCGACGATCTCGTGCAGGACACGATCATGAAGGCCTGGGCCAAGCAGGACCATTTCGAGATGGGCACCAACATGAAGGCCTGGCTCTTCACGATCCTGCGCAACGAGCTCTACAGCCAGATGCGCAAGCGCGGCCGCGAGGTGCAGGACAGTGACGGTCACCTGACCGAGACGCTTGCCCACCACCCCGAGCAGTACGGCTCGCTCGACCTCCAGGATTTCCGTCGCGCGCTGGACAAGCTGCCCCCGGACCAGCGCGAGGCGATCATTCTCGTCGGAGCGTCGGGCTTCTCCTATGAAGAAGCGGCCACGATCTGCGGCTGCGCGCTCGGCACGATCAAGAGCCGCGTCAATCGCGCGCGCCAGCGCCTGCAGGAAATTCTCCAGGTGCGGGGCGAGAACGACTACGGTCCGGACGAGACGTCCGCCCCCATCACGTCGCGCGCTTTCGTTTCCTGAAATCCGGGTGTTTTCATGGGCAACCGTTGCAGTCCACCCTGGTTGACGGCTGACCTGTGGCATCCGGATGAGCGAAGTTGCGGCGATATTGTGAATTGCTGCATATTTGTCCTTAAATCGGTGCCGATCTAATGATCCCATAGAGCCAGGCTGCCGTGGCGGTTTTTTGGGTGGAGGGTGTCCGGTTTGGATTCAGGCAGAATGCGTGACAGGACAGAAGCGATGCTTCCCGCGCTGACCGAGGTGCTCGACGCGCCGCAGCGGCTCACCGTGCTCCATGCCGCCGTGCCGGACATGTCGATACCGGACGGCGATTTCGACGCGCTGGCGCGCCTTGCGGCGAGCCTCTTCGATGCCCCGATCGCCCGCGTCAGCCTTGTCGATCGCGAATGGCAATGGCTGAAGGCCACCGTCGGCACGACGGAAACGCGTCTTCGCGCGGCGGATTCCTTTTGCAGCCATACGATCGCCGATGGCGAGGAGCGCGGCTTCGTCGTGCTCGACGCGTCGCGGCATCCGACGTTCCGCCATCGGCGGAGGGTCGCGCAGGCGCCCTTCCTGCGGTTCTATGCCGGCGCTCCGATCATGCTCGATGGGCAGGCGGTCGGTACGGTGTCGGTCCTCGATGTCGCGCCTCGCTCAGAGGTCTCGGCAAGACAGCAGGACGAACTGCAGCGGCTCGCCGGCATCGCCGCTTCGCTGTTCAGGCTGAAGGACGAGTCGCGCCGGCGGGCCCTCAAGGAGGCCGCCCTCTCGCGCGAGGAGCAGCGGCTCGCCATGGCGCTCGACGCCGCCAATGTCGGGAGCTGGCTCTGGGACATCGGCGCGGGGACCGTCGCCGGCAATGGCGCGATGATGCGCATGTTCGGTCTTCCGCCGGAGCGGACGATCGGTGCGAAGGCCGTCTTCTCGGCCATCCATCCGGATGACCGCCTCCCGACCTTTTCCAAGCTCCGGCAGGCGATGGCCGCCAACGAAGAATATGACGGCATGTTTCGCATCGGCGCCAATGGCCGGTGGCTGCTCGGCCGCGGCCGCGTGCACGATCGCGACAGCAAGGGCGCGCCGGTGACCTTCCTCGGCATGACGGTCGACGTCTCGGATCAGCAGGCCTCGGTACAGCGGACCCGGCTGCTCCTGAAGGAGCTGAACCACCGGGTCAAGAATACGCTCGCAATGCTGCAGTCGCTCGCCCGCCAGACGCTGCGGCAGACGAGCGATCCCGCGGAGTTCATGACCGCCTTCGCCGGCCGGCTGCAGGCGATCTCCGAGGCGCATGTGCTTCTGTCCGATTACGAATGGGGCACGATCCGCCTGTCGGAGCTGATTTCCAAGCAGTTGGCGCCCTATGTCAGCGACTATGACCAGCAGGTCGAGCTTCACAAGGACGAGATACTCTTGGGGCCGGATCAGGCCGTGGGGCTCGGGCTGGTGCTCCACGAGCTGGCGACCAATGCCGTGAAATACGGCGCGCTTTCGGTGCCGAGGGGCAAGATCGTGCTGACGGCGCGCAGCGTCGACGATCGGGAATCCGTGCTTCATCTGACCTGGACCGAAGTGGGCGGCCCGCCCGTTCGCGAGCCATGCCGACGCGGCTTCGGCTCGATCCTGATCGAGCGCAGCCTCGACAAGGTTATCGGCAGCTCGGTCAAGGTCGAATACCTGCCGGGCGGCGTCACCGCGCTGATACGGCTGCCACTATAGGGGCAAACGCGCGCTCCGCTCGGAGCTCAGCGTCTTCGCTCTTCGCTCTTTCGCCGACCCCTGCCGAGGCCGAGCAGGGCGCTGATGGCAACGGCCGCGCCGAGGGCGATCAGAGGCTGCGTGCGCAGCAGGCTGCCGGCGGCGACAAGCGCCAGATT
This sequence comes from Sinorhizobium saheli, assembly GCF_001651875.1. Taxonomy (GTDB): domain Bacteria; phylum Pseudomonadota; class Alphaproteobacteria; order Rhizobiales; family Rhizobiaceae; genus Sinorhizobium; species Sinorhizobium saheli. The sequence goes on along the minus strand of NZ_LNQB01000059.1, from coordinate 29,729 downwards.
CGTCTGCAGCGCCGCGCGGCGGCGGCGATCCTCCGCGCGCCTGCGGTCGCGGGCCGAGAGGGCTGCCATGACGCCGATGAGGATCAGGGCCGTCACGAACAATACGGCCGCCATGATCGTCGCGGCGGCGAGGGGCGAATAGCGGTCGGCGAGCAGAAGCGCGATCGCCACGAGCGTGAACACATAGGCGGTGGCGAGAAGCAAGGCGATGACGATCCACAGGACCGCGTTGCGTTTGTAACGCGATGCCGCCGCGGTGACGTCGATCGCCATCAGGCCGGACAGGGCAGTCCCGAGCGTTCGCATATGAATGTCTCCCGGTCACACGAGATCACGATGATTGGATTGATGGAAAGGCATGGGGGCGCGAGGCCGCAGGCAGGCGATGCGCGCTCTCCTTTGTTCTCGCCAAAGGCTCCCCGAGATCATCACCAGCCACTCATCGGCGCAGGAGCGCCGCCACGACAAGCCCGATCACGGCGGCTGTGCTGACGGTTGCGATCGGATGTTCGCGTACCGCCCTGCGGATTTCCCTTTCCGTGTCGGCATAGCGGCTGCGCAGGTCGGAAAGCATCCGCTCGCCGCTTGCCAGGAGCTCCTGCAGGTCGGCTTCGGCCTGATCGCGGGCACCCCGCGCTTTGGCCTTCGCGTCATGGGAGGCGGTGACGCCGCGGTCGGCGATCAAGGACACGAGCTTGCCGATGTCTTCCCGGATTTCCTGAAGCTGATCCTCGATCGAGGGATCGCTCGCGCTTCCGTTGCGCTTCCTGGTGCTCGAACTTGAGAAGAGACCTGTGGCCATGGGTTTGCTCCCTACGCTGTGGCGCCGGCCGGCGATGGGCCCGGCGCATGATCGATGCTCGGGTCGAGGAGACGGACTCCTCCACCGCGCCGGCGCGCGCGCGGCCGGCTAGCGGACAACGCGTGAGGGAACGATTTGTTTCGGCAGGCCTTGTACTTGCGCCGGGTGCCGAGGTCCCGCGATCACATCGCGGCCGACTGCGGCAGCACGAAGGGAACGCCGCCTGCCGGAGCGACGTTCACGCGCATGCGGCAGCCGAAGACGGCTTCCATCGTCGCATCGGTCAGGACGTCCTTCGGCGCTCCGCGGGCGCGGATGCGGCCGGCTTTCATCATGACGATCTCATCGGCGAACATCGCCGTCAGGTTGAGATCGTGCATCACCGCGATGACGCCGCCGCCGCCGGCGCAGAACTGGCGCGCCAGCCCCATGATGGTGAGCTGGTGGCGGATGTCGAGGCTGGAGACGGGTTCATCGAGCAGAAGATAACGCGGCTCGCCGTCGACGACGGGTGCCGCGATCTGGCAGAGCACGCGCGCAAGCTGGACCCGCTGCTGCTCGCCGCCCGACAGCTCGTGATAGAAGCGCCCGGAGAAGCCGGCGAGGTCGACGGCCTCGAGCGCCTGGCCGGCGATGCGGTCATGGCTGGTGGCGTCGACGCCCGCCGAAAGTCCGAGGCGCACGATTTCACGGACCGTGAACGGAAAGGAGATGACCGTCGATTGCGGCAGGACGCCGCGCTTCAAGGCCAGTTCCCAGGGCTTCAGGCTCGCAAGATCGCGGCCGTTGATCGTGACCCTGCCGGCCGAAGGTGAAATTTCGCCGGAGACTGCCTTCAACGTCGTCGTCTTGCCGGACCCGTTCGGACCGACAATCGCGGTCAGGGCGCCGGGGATCGCATCGAAGGAGAGGCCATGGAGGACCTGCCTGCCGGAAAGGCGGACGGAGATGTCGGATACGCTGATCATGCGCCAGCTCAAAGCCCCATGTTGGAGCGCCCGCGCAAGAGCACCCAGAGGAAGAACGGCGCTCCGACAAAGGCGGTGATGATGCCGATCGGCAGCTCGGCCGGGGAGACGATGGTGCGGGCGAGCATGTCGGCGAAGATCAGCATGGTGCCGCCGAGGAGGGCGGAGGCCGGCAGCAGGTAGCGGTGGTCCGGGCCGATGACGAGCCGCAGCAGGTGCGGCACCACGATGCCGACGAAGCCGATGCCGCCGCTGACCGCCACCGATGCGCCGGTGGCGCCGGCGACACTGAAGATGGCGATGTTCTTCAGCCGCTGCACCGGGATGCCCATGTGAAAGGCGGCGGCCTCGCCGAGCGTCACGGCGTTGAGCCCGCGCGCCAGGAAGGGGAGGACCGCGAGCGCCAGGAAGATGATCGGTCCGGCGGCGGCGATTTTCGTCCAGTTGGCGCCCGCGAGCGATCCGAGACCCCAGAAGGTGAGGTCGCGCAACTCTCTGTCGTCGGCGATGAAGACGAGAACCCCGGTCACCGCACCCGCGAGCGCGCCGAGCGCGATGCCGGCGAGCAGCATGGTTGCGACCGAAGTCTGGCCGCCGCGGGTCGCCACGCGGTAAAGGAGCAGCGTGGTGGCAAGACCGCCGAGGAAGGCGCCGGCCGGCACGGCATAGAATCCGAAGAGCGCAAACACCGGGCCGAGGACCGTGCTGCCGAGCACGATCAGCAGCACCGCGCCGAGGCTTGCGCCCGATGAAACGCCGACGAGGCCGGGATCGGCCAGCGGATTGCGGAAGAGCCCCTGCATCACCGCGCCCGAAACGGCGAGCGCCGCACCCACCAGCATGCCGAGCACGGCGCGCGGCAGGCGGATGTCGAGGATGATGATCCGGTCGCGCGCGCTCAATGTCTGGTCCGCCTCGCCGATCAGCCAGCGGAAGACGTTGGCGAGCGAGGCATCGGCGGCGCCCGTCATGATCGAGGAGGCGAAGGTCGCGGCGGCAAGCACGGCCAAGGCGCCGAGCAGCAAGCGCGCCAGGCCGGCACGGTTGCCGTTCCGCCATTCGCCGGCGATCCGCGCGAAGACGGGCGCGCGCACGGCGCCGTCCATCGCGTCACTGCGAGGCATTGGTCGTCTTCCCATAGATCGCCGCGTTCAGTTCGCGGATCGCGCTTGCCGTGCGCGGACCGAAGCCGAGCAGGTGCAGCCCGTCCATGCGGATCAGCGCCTTGCTCTTCGCCGCCGGCGTCAGGCTCAGCGCCGGAAGGGCGAAGAGTTCGTCCGGGCCTGCCGCGTGGCCGCCGCCGCGATCCATCATCAGGACCACGTCGGGCCTCGCCTCGACGATCGCCTCCTCCGTCAGCGCCCGGTAGCCCGGAAAGGTGCCGGCGGCATTGATCGCGCCGGCGAGTTCGATGACGCCGCTTGCCGCCGTGCCGGTGCCCGCGGCCATGATCTTGCCGCCCTCGATGCTGAGGACGAAGAGGACGCGCTTGCGGTCGCGTTCGGGACGGCCGGCGCTGTCGGCAAGCGCTGCGTCGAGGTCCTTCTCCACCGTCCGGGCCAGGGCTTCGGCCTTGTCCTTCACACCGAGGAAAGCCCCGACCGCGCGGATCTTGGCGAGTATGCCGGCCCGGTCATAGGTTTCGGCGATGCTGGAGAAAGGAATGTTCGCCTCCTTCAGCACGGCAAGCGCCTCCGGCGGGCCGCTGCCTTCGAGCGCCACGATCGCCGTCGGGTTGACGGCGATGATGCCCTCCGGCGCCAGTCGCCGCATGTAACCGACGTCGGGCAGCTCCTTCGCTGCCTCCGGATAGGTGCTGGTGGAGTCGCGGCCGACGAGCCTTTTCTCCTCACCGAGCGCGTAGACGATCTCGGTGACCGCGCCGCCGATCGCGACCAGTCGCGACGTGTCCGGCTGCTCCACGGTCTGGGCCATGGCAGGGCGCAGGAGCGACGGGGCTCCTGGCGCGACTGCGGGCAGGACGAAGGGCGCCGAAAGGGCGAAGGCCGCAAGCGCCAGTTCCCGGCGGCGAAGGCGGCGGAAGTCGAAACCGTTCATCATGCGCGTTTCTCCAGCTAAGCGTGTCGAGGTGCCGATCAGGCGGCGACAATCGTGCTCAGCCGCGGAAGGTTCTCGGCGAGGTTCCGCCATTCGGCCCTTTCGGAAGAGCCTTCCTTACGCTTGCCGAAGAACTGGATGATCATCTCGCCCCGGGCGTCGAGTGCCTCGAGCGAGGTGACGTGCCCGTCCGCCGTCGGCTTGCGCACCGCCCAGAGCTCGGCGATGCGGTCGGTGCGCAGGTGCAGGTGGAAGGTCGAATCCATGACGTTGAGCCACGGCCCCATGGTGCCGATGTTGACGACGGGGCCGGAGTGAATTTGGATGACGCCGCGATTGCCGACGAAGCACATGATCGGCAGGGCGGTTCCGGCCGCCCGTCGCATCATCATCTCGACGCCGGCGGTATCGAGCCGCCACGCGAAATCGTCGCCGACCGTGTGCAAGGCCTGACGACGACCGATCTTCAGCTTGCGCAGCATGCCGGGGAACTGATGGGTGTCGGTCAGCTTCGTCCAGCGATCGCGCAGCTCCGCGGCATCGAGGGCGGCTTCAGGCACGTCGTCGCCGGGCGGAAGGCTCGTATCGGCAGCAAATTCCTGCGACTGCTCATCCAAGCGGAAATCCTCGACGATCCGGTCGAAGGCCGCGAGATTGGAGGCCGGGCGCAGGTGGAGCTTGTGAACGGCGTGGCCCCACTTGTCGAAGAACTGCAGGCTGCGGCGGACCTCTCCCTTGGCATCGGTCCTGGTCACGGCGAAGCCGTGCGCCCAGGCGCCGGGGAAGATGCGCAGGTCGATCTCGGAGCCGAGCACCAGGGCCGCCGCGTGCCCCTGCTTGACGTTTTCGTAGACGCCGATCTTCTCGTGAACGGCGCTGTCGTTGCGGGTGAGGGCGAGCACTTCGCCCAACTCCTCCACGCGCTCGAGGAAGCGACCGGCGTCGGCGTCGATGCGGATCGCGCCGAGGCCGCATTCGGCGGCGACGAGAGCGGCCTCCGAAATGCCGAGCTGGGCCGCGACGTCACGCTCGCGCAGCTTCGGATTGGCGGCGCGGTAGGCGCGGATTTCGGATGGAGTAGGGCGCATGCTCTCGGTCATCATCGGCTCGCTATTTGTTCAGAATCAGTTTGCCCTGGCGGGTGATCTTCATCCGGTAGATCGCACCGTCGTGGGAAATGAGGATTTCGTTGTCGCCGCGGAAAAGATCGCGGCTCTCGACGATCCGCTGCGTTCGACCGACCGGGGGTACGGTTTGCGGGGATCGCTGCGTCTCGGTGTCGTTCGGTGTCACGGGTTTCGGCCAGTTCGCGAGTCGCAATGCGGTGTTTCCCCGCATCAACTCCCGCCCATTTCATTTAGTATCTTGACTTTCCTACTCATATTTTTTTAAGGACGCAATACCGGATAATTGCAGTCAAGTTAATGGGTCGGAACCGCACGGTGACGGGTGGATCGGCGGCGCGGGCAGTCAGTGGTGTTACGATGATATCTTTCCGTTTTGCTTTTCCGGCCGCGATCGCGGTTCTCTCGACGGCCGGAGCGGCGGCGGCACAGGACGCCGCGCCGGCAGGGCTCACGATCGAGCTCAACGAGATCGCGCCGTCCGAAAAGGGCTGCAAGCTGACCTTCGTCGCCGGCAGCGCGCTTGCCCGGTCGCTTTCAAAAGTGTCGTTCGAATTCGTCCTCTTCGACCAGCAGGGGCTGGTCGAGCGCATGGCCGTGCTCGATTTTCGCGACTTGCCGGCCGGCAAGACGAAGGTTCGGCAGTTCGACCTGCCGGGGACGAAATGCGAGGCGGTGAAGAGCCTGCTGATCAACGATGCGCCGGCCTGTGACGGTGACGGCATCGACAGGGGCGCCTGCATGAAGGGTCTCAGGACCGGCTCCCGGTCGGCCGTGGAACTGAAGGGCTGAGGCCGCTCGGCCGATCGCGTCCGCCGGCGGAAGGCAAGGCATGATGAAGCACATCGTTAAATGGGCGGCGGCGATCGGACTTTCGCTGCTGGCGCACGCGAGCGGCGCGATGCTGTTCGCGCCCAACGAGGAGGAGGCGGAGCTTGCCGGCAGCGCCGCAACGGAAGTGACGCTGCTTGGCAATGCCTTCGAGGACACGTTGCAGGCGGGCAACCCTTCCGACGTCATCGAGCCTACGGAAGTGACACCGGAGGAACTGAGGCCGACCGAGATCCAGCCGGTGGAAACCGGGGACGTCGAGCCGGCGACGAGCGACGTCGCCGCAACGCAGCCGTCCGACATGATGCCGACCGAGGCGGACGTCATTCTTCCCGCAGAGGTAATGCCGGTCCCGCTTGCCGAAGCGCCGGTCACCGCCCGCGTCCCCCCGGTCGAGACCGTCGTCCCGGAAGAGAAGCCGGAACCGGAAAAGATCGAGAAGCCCAAGGTCGAGAAACCCGAGGCCGAGAAGCCGGAGCCGAAGAAGGAGCCGGCAAGGAAGAAGAAAGTCGTCCGCAAGAAGGCTGGCGACGGCGGCAAGCAGGCGAGCACGCAGAAGAAGGGCCAGACGGACGGCGCGGAGAAGGCGGCGGCGAGCGCGGCCACGGGCGCAAAGGCCAGCGCCGCCCGGGAAGCGGGCAACGCGGCCGTTGACAACTACAAGGGCAAGGTCCGGCGCAAGCTCAGTCGTGCCAGGCGTTATCCGGCCGAAGCGAGGCGCCAGGGCCTGCGCGGGGTTGCGCATGTGCGCTTCACCGTCAGTTCCGACGGTGGTCTGGTGAGCGTCAGCCTGACGAAAAGTGCCGGCTCGCCGATCCTGGACGAGGCGGCCCTCGATGCCGTGCGCCGCGCCGCACCCTTTCCACCTATCCCGGAGTCGGCCGGGAGAAACAGTTGGGTTTTCGACATTCCGCTCGATTTCAGGCGTTGAGCCGCTCGCCCGGGCCTACTGCCTTCACCCATCGCAGCTCTCCCAATTAATATGACTGTTGAACTCATGTTTTATACTTTACTCTGATTATCAAGTTTACTAGGTTGCCGTCGCACGCAACCGATCGGTGTGCGTCCCAGACCCAATTCCGATGGCGATCGGCGGCAGCGCCCCATCGCCGAAACAAGACGGAGAGAAGACGGATGCGCGGCAAGCGGCACCAGAATGCAGGCAAGGGCGGCAAGGGCAAGGCGAGGGAAGAAGCGGGCGCGGCGCCCGCCGGCCAGGCGAAGACGACGCTCGAGGGCCGCAGCTTCCTCTATGTCGGCGGTCGCGACTGCCAGGTCGCCCATTTGCGTGAGATCGCCAGCGCCTTCGGCGCGGAGCTCATCCATCACGATGGCGGCCTGCGCGAGGCAGTGTCGCGCATCGACCGGGTCCTGCCCTCTGTCGACTGCGTCTTCTGCCCGATCGATTGCATCAGCCACGATGCGTGTCTTCGCGTCAAGACCGGCTGCAAGAAGTGGGGCAAGGCCTTCGTGCCGCTGCGCAACGGCTCGAAGTCGAGCCTCGAGCGGGCGCTGCAGGACCTGACCGCCGACGACGGCCGTGACGGATAAACCTTCGAGAAAGAGGCGTTGGGGCGTTGTCTCGGCCCCGACCGCCTGGAGTCTTCAGATGGATGATGAACGTCCCGACCGGATGATGATGATCGGCCTGCACAAGCTCGCCGCCGAGCTCGGTGACGGGCTGGTGCCCGAACTCTACGAGCTCCTGACGCGCCGCGCCCGGATGATCGAGGAGAATGCCAACATCACCGCCTTTCCCGACTGGCAGACGCGCCCGCCGGCGCGAGACCCGCTCGGCCTTCCCTCGCCGAATGGCGGCGTGATCCTGCCGTTCCCGCGCGTAAGCACGGAATTGGCCCAGGGCAAGAAAGCGCTGGAGAAGTAGCGCGCCGAAAGAGGGGTAGTTGCGCTAGGCGCGACCGTCCCCGGCTACCGCCGAGGCAGAAAAGCCCCGAGCGCCACCGCCAGCCAGCCGGACATCATCGTCAGTCCGCCAAGGGGGGCCGACATCGGGAAGAGGCCGTGGCCGGCGAAATGGCGCATGGTGAGGTCCGCAGCGAAGAGCGCGGTGCCCGCCGCGATCAGCAGGGCGGCAACCCCGGCGGTGCGAAAATGCGCCCAGCCGGCATGGAGCGCCACGAGCGCCGGCGCGTGCGCGAGGCACATTGCGGAGGCGCCGCCGATGAGCCTCGGATCCGCCCCGTGCGACGCGGCCGCAGCGCTTGCGACCCCGAACAGGCCCATCAGACCGGCAACAAAAAGAACGCTTGCGCGCAATCCGCTCGTCGGCATCGACGCTATTCCTTGTTCTGCATGTGAAAGGCGAGACGGGTGATCGGCTCGAGGATGATCTCCCTGAGCTCCTGATGGGAGACCGTCTCTTCGAGTGCGCGGGTGAAGCAGAGCAGCCACTCGTCGCGTTCGGCGGGGCCGATCTCGGCGATGAAGTGCCGCCGGCGCAACATCGGTTGGCCGCGCTTTTCCACATAGATTGGCGGTCCGCCAAGCCAGCCGGTCAGATATTCGTAGAGCTTCTCCTCGCTGCCGGTGAGATCCGGCGGATGAACGGCCCGGCAGCGGGCGGCTTCCGGGAGCGTGTCCATGTGTTCGTAGAACCGTCGCGTCAGCAGGCGGACGGTGGCGTCGCCGCCGATCGCTTCATAGAGCGTCGTCGTTTCCGTCATGATCGATACTCGTCAGTTGGAGAGCGGGATCAGGGAGAGACGCGCACGCCTCCCGATCCCGCTCGATCTTTCTGTTCGTACAGCGCCCGACGGGGCCGGACAACAGAGGCCGGTCGCCTGGCATGCCGGCCGCTTGCGACGTTTCATCGCGGCAGGTGCCTGACGACTTGACAAACCGTCCAGACGGTATCTTTAATGAGCCATGTCGAGCGCCTATCATAGAAAGAAGCAGCCGGAGCGGGTCCGCAGCCAATTGCTGGAGGTCGCCGCGCGGCTGTCGCTGGAGCAGGGGATCGCGGCCCTGACGCTCGACGCGGTGTCACAGGCCGCCGGCGTCAGCAAGGGCGGGCTCCTGCATCACTTTCCGAACAAGCTCGCCCTGCTCGATGGCCTGTTCGACGAGCTGGTGGCCCGCTTCGACCGGGCGATCGAGGAGGCGATGGCGGCCGACAAGGTCGAGAAGGGTCGATTTACGCGAGCCTATCTCACGGTCTGCTTTGCGCTCGACCAGGGGGCTGAGGGGCAGGGCTGGCAGGCTCTGACGATCGCGCTGATCGCCGAGCCGCATCTCAAGGCCCGCTGGCGCGCGTGGGTGGCGCGACGGGCGGCGGAGTTCGCGACGACCGACAGTTCGCCCGATTGCCTGCTTGCCCGCTTCGCCGCCGACGGCGTGTGGCTTGCCGATCTGATCCGCAGCCACGAGCTCGATGCGTCGACGCGGGCGGCCATGCTCGAGAAGCTCAAGGCCTTGTCCCTGGCTTAGCGCGGGGGCGCGAGGCAGGTCAGTTCAATGATTTTTTTGGACCATCGGAGGCGTCCCCGTGAATCCCGCCATGCTTTACACAGTTCTGGTGATTGCCATCGTCTTCGAAGTGCTCGGCACCTCGGCCATGCAGGCGGCGCAGCATTTCACGCGGCTCATGCCCACGGCGCTGATGGTCGTCTGCTACGCGGTCGCCTTCTTCTTCCTCTCCTATACGCTCCGCTACATCCCGGTCGGCATCGCCTATGCCTTGTGGAGCGGCCTCGGCATCGTGCTGATCTCGGCCGTCGGCTACGTGACCTTCGGCCAGAAACTCGACCTGCCGGCAATCCTCGGCCTGGGGCTGATCATCGCCGGGGTGCTGGTCCTCAATCTCTTTTCGAAGTCGACATTTCACTGACCGACCGTCCAACGAGAATCTGCGGGGACAACCGCCCCCCGGAGCGGGATGCGCTCACATGCGCTGGCGCCGCCGTTCTACCTGTTTGTTTTTGCCGCATTTGCGCGACGTCAGGTGATTCCACCTGACTGCGAAATGCTCTAAAGCAGCGGCAGTTTCGCAATTTGCAGGAAGTCGACCAGGACCGCGAGCACGACAGCCGTGCTGACGGCGACCAGGCCACGAAGAAAGGACTTCTTGGCGCGGTCGTATACGCGTTGCCGGAGCGAGTCGGGTTCGATCAGGAGGCGCAGGGCATTGACCTGGCAGGCGATGCCGCCGGCGAGAAGGAGGATCGTCGGAAGGTCGACCATCTCCCAGGGCAAGGGATTTGCCGCCCAGTGTGACACGAAGCCGAGGGAGAACGACAGCACTATGCCGACGACGGTGAGGGTACCGTTGCGAAACAGCATTTCGACCAATGGCTCGTTTTCAGGTTCCAGGCTGCTGTTCATAGAGTCCTCCTCGCGCTGCGAAGGCCGATCCGGTTGAGCGACATGCGGCGGGGACGATCGCCTGCCGCTGCCTCATGGAAGAAATGGCAGATTCTCCCGCGCCTGCACATCTCAAGCGTGTGTTTGCGGGTGGTGTCTGAGGAGTTGGTTGAAGTTTCCCGCAATTTTTCGCCACAGCCCCACCGGGGAGACCTCCCGATATTCATTGAAATACGCGAACCGTTTTACTAGCATCATCCCTTGTCCTTCCCGGACGCGGCGTGGCGGTGTTCCATCCGATCTCCCTGAAATAACGAAGGAAATCTGGTATGCAGGCGGTTTTCGACGGCCATAACGACGTGCTTTTGCGCCTTTGGCAGCGCGCACGCGGCGGCAGCGATCCGGTCATCGAATTCATGGACGGCACCGACAAGGGCCATATCGATGCGCCGCGCGCCAGGGCCGGCGGTCTCGTCGGCGGTCTCTCGGCGATCTACGTCCCGTCGGGCGACCTGGTGCTGAAGATGCCGGATGAGAACGGCCACTATTCGACGCCGCTCGCCGCGCCCCTCGACCATCTGCCGTCGCTCGCGACCGCGATGGAGCTTGCCGATATCGCCATTCGGCTCGACCGGGCCGGTGCGTGGCGGCTCTGCCGCTCGACGGGCGAAATCCGCGAGGCGATCAAGGACGAGGTGTTCGCGGCGGTTCTGCACATGGAGGGCTGCGAGGCGATCGGGCCCGATCTTGCGGCGCTCGAGACCTTCTACGCTGCCGGACTTCGCTCGCTCGGCCCGGTCTGGAGCCGTCACAATGTCTTCGGCCACGGCGTCCCCTTCGCCTATCCGAGTTCGCCCGATACGGGCCCGGGACTGACCGAAGCCGGCGTCGAGCTCGTGCGCGCCTGCAACCGCCTCGGCATCCTGATCGACCTCGCCCACATGACCGAGCAGGGCTTTTGGGACGTGGCGAAGGCGACGGATCAGCCGCTCGTCACCAGCCATTCCAATGTTCACGCGCTGACGCCGGTCGCGCGCAACCTGACCGACAGGCAGCTCGATGCCATCCGCGAGAGCCGCGGCCTCGTCGGCCTGAACTATGCCACCACCATGCTGCGCGCCGACGGGCAGGAAAATGCCGCGACACCGCTGTCCGACATGGTGCGGCATGTCGACTATATGGTCGAGCGCATGGGCGTCGACTGCGTCGCGCTCGGGTCGGACTTCGACGGCGCGACGATCCCTGGAGAAATCGCTGACGCGGCGGGGAATCAGAAGCTCGTTGCCGCGCTGAGGGCCGCCGGATATGGTGACCGCGAGCTGAAAAAGATTTGCCGCGAGAACTGGCTTAGAATTCTGGGACAAGCGTGGCACGAGCCTGCCTGATCCCATGAAGAAGGGCCCGCAAAGGGCCGATAAAAAGAGGGAAGCGCAAAATGATGCATAAGCTCAATGGACGCCTTCGACTTCTGACCGCGACTGCGGCGCTCGCGCTGGCGATGGGCGCGGCGCAGCCGGCCTTCGCCGAAACACCGCAAGACACGCTGGTCGAGGGCTTCGCTTTCGACGACATCATCACCATGGACCCGGGCGAGGCCTTCGAGCTTTCGACCGCGGAAATGACCAGCAACACCTACAGCCTGCTCGTCCGCCTCGATCTCAACGACACGTCCAAGGTGGTCGGCGACCTCGCCGAAAGCTGGACGGTTTCCGACGACGGCCTCACCTATACGTTCAAGCTGAAACAGGGCATGAAGTTCGCCTCCGGCAATCCGATCACCGCCGAGGACGTGGCCTATTCCTTCGAACGGGCCGTCAAGCTCGACAAGAGCCCGGCCTTCATCCTCACGCAGTTCGGCCTCAATGGCGACAACGTCACCGAGAAGGCCAAGGCGGCCGACGAGCAGACCTTCGTCTTCACCGTCGACCAGCCCTATGCGCCGAGCTTCGTCCTGAACTGCCTGACCGCGACGGTCGCTTCCGTCGTCGACAAGAAGCTCGTGCTCGAACACGTCAAGCCCGTGACGCCGAGCAACGAATACAAGTACGACAACGACTTCGGCAACGAGTGGCTGAAGACCGGCTATGCCGGCTCCGGCCCCTTCAAGCTGCGGGAGTGGCGCGCGAACGAGGTCGTCGTGCTGGAACGCAACGACAATTATTACGGTGAGCCGGCGAAGCTCGCCCGCGTCATCTACCGCCACATGAAGGAGAGCTCCGGCCAGCGGCTGGCCCTCGAGGCCGGCGATATCGATGTGGCGCGCAATCTCGAGCCGGGCGACTACGAGGCCGTCGGCAAGAATGCCGATCTGGCGACGACGAGCGCGCCCAAGGGAACGGTCTACTACATCAGCCTCAACCAGAAGAACGAGAAGCTGGCCAAGCCCGAGGTGCAGCAGGCCTTCAAGTATCTGGTCGACTACGACGCGATCGGCGCGACGCTGATCAAGGGCATCGGCGAGATCCACCAGAGCTTCCTGCCGAAGGGCGTCCTCGGCGCCCTCGACGAGAACCCCTACAAGTTCGACGTCGCCAAGGCGAAGGAACTGCTGGCGAAGGCCGGCTATCCGGACGGGTTCACGGTGACGATGGACGTGCGCAACACCCAGCCGGTCACCGGGGTGGCCGAATCCTTCCAGCAGACGCTGGCACAGGCCGGTGTGAAGCTCGAGATCATCCCGGGCGACGGCAAGCAGACGCTGACGAAGTATCGCGCCCGCAACCACGATATGTACATCGGTCAGTGGGGCATGGATTATTTCGATCCGCACTCGAATGCCGACACCTTCACCAACAATCCGGACAATTCCGACGAGGGCACCAACAAGACGCTCGCCTGGCGCAATGCCTGGGACGTTCCGGAACTGAGCAAGAAGACCAAGGACGCGCTTCTCGAACGCGACAGCGCCAAGCGTGCCGAGATCTACGAGGAGTTGCAGAGGAGCGTCCTCGAGAATAGCCCCTTCGTCATCATCTTCCAGCAGATCGAGGTCGCCGGTCTTAGCGGCAAACTGAAGGGCTTCAAGCTCGGGCCGAGCTTCGACACCAACTATGTCTGGAACGTCTCCAAGGAATAGTCGAAAGGGCCTCTTCCTTGAGCATGATCGAAACAGTGCGAACGAGCGGGCGCCGGCGCGCCCGTTCCCGCAAGGCAGTTGCCGCGGCGCTGCAGTTCATCATCGTCGTGGCGACCACCTATCTCGGGCTTCTCGCCGTCACCTTCTTCATCGGCCGGGTGATCCCGATCGATCCGGTGCTCGCCGTTCTCGGCGACCGGGCGCCGCAGCATGTCGTCGAGCGGACGCGCGAGGCGATGGGGCTCAACCTGCCCCTTTACCAGCAGTTCCTCATCTATTGCCGGCAGGCGATCTCCGGCGATTTCGGCACGTCCGTGCTGACGACGAACCCGGTGATGACGGACATCCGCCGCGTCTTCCCCGCGACCATCGAGCTCGCGACGGTCGGCACGCTGATCGGTGCCTTCATCGGCGTGCCGCTCGGGGTGCTTGCCGCCGTCAAGCGCGGCAGCATCGCCGACCAGGTCGTCCGGGTCATCGGCCTCGTCGGCTATTCCGTGCCGATCTTCTGGCTGGCGCTGCTCGCACTCCTCGTCTTCTATGCGCGGCTGCGATGGGTCGCCTATCCCGGCCGCATCGACATCGTCTACGAATACACGTTCACGCCGATCACGGGCTTCTACCTTGTCGATGCGCTGTGGCAGGGGCAGTGGGACGCCTTCCGCGATGTCTTCCGGCACATCATCCTGCCGGCCTCGCTGCTCGGCTATTTCTCGCTCGCCTATATCAGCCGCATGACCCGCAGCTTCATGCTGAACGAGCTGCAGCAGGAATATATCGTCGCCGCACGCGCCAAGGGGCTTTCCGAGGCGCGGATCGTCTGGGGACATGCGCTGCGCAACGCCGCGGTGCCGCTCGTCACGGTGATCGCGCTTTCCTATGCCGGGCTGCTCGAAGGCTCGGTCTTGACCGAGACGGTCTTCGCCTGGCCGGGCCTCGGCCTCTACATCACCAATTCGCTGCAGAACGCCGACATGAACGCCGTTCTCGGCGGCACGATCGTCATCGGATCGGTGTTCATCGGCATCAATCTCCTGTCCGACCTTCTCTACCGGACGCTCGACCCGAGGACGCGCGCCCGATGAGCCTCGCCAGCGAAACACGCCCGATGACGCGCCGCGAGTGGCTGCTTTCCGACCGCCCGCAGTCGCGGCTCCAGGCCCGCCTCGGCCGAGCCTACATGACCTGGCGGCGGTTCTCGGCGAACCGCCTCGCCGTTTTCGGCCTCGCCATCCTGCTGGCGCTCGTTCTCGTCGCCATTTTCGCCGATGTGCTTGCGCCGCACTCGCCCTTCGCCGGCGATCTCGCCGGCGCACGGCTTCTGCCCCCGGGTAGCGGCGGCTATCTGCTCGGCACCGACGACCAGGGGCGGGATATCCTGTCGCGGCTCATCCACGGCTCGCGGCTGACGCTCGTCATCGTCGTTCTCGTCGCGGTCATCGCCGCGCCGGTGGGGCTGATCGTCGGCGCCGTCGCCGGCTATGCCGGCGGCTGGGTCGACGCGGTGCTGATGCGCATCACCGACATCTTCCTCGCCTTTCCGAAGCTCGTCCTGGCGCTCGCCTTCGTGGCGGCGCTCGGGCCCGGCATCGAAAACGCCGTCATCGCCATCGCCATCACCTCCTGGCCGCCCTATGCGCGCATCGCCCGCGCCGAAACGCTGACGGTGCGCAATTCCGACTACATCGCCGCCGTGCGGCTGATGGGCGCCTCGCCGTTGCGCATCGTCTTTCGTCACGTCATGCCGATGTGCCTGTCGTCGCTGATCGTGCGCGTCACCCTCGACATGGCCGGCATCATCCTGACGGCGGCGGGTCTTGGCTTCCTCGGGCTCGGCGCGCAGCCGCCGCTTCCCGAATGGGGCGCGATGATCGCCTCCGGCCGCCGGTTCATCCTCGACCAATGGTGGGTCGCGACGATGCCCGGCATCGCGATCCTCATCGTCAGCCTCGGCTTCAACCTGCTCGGCGACGGCCTGCGCGATGCGCTCGACCCGCGGGAGAGCGGTCAATGAGCGCGCTCCTGACCGTCGAAGACCTGCGCGTCCGGTTCCCGACGCGCACCGGCGTCATCGAGGCGGTGCGCGGCGTTTCCTTCACGCTCGGGCGCGAGCGCCTCGGCATCGTCGGCGAAAGCGGCTCCGGCAAGTCGCAGACGGGCAGGGCGATCATGGGGCTGACGCCCCCGCATGCCGAGGTGAGCGCGCGGACGCTCGCCTTCGGCGGCATCGACCTTCTCTCGGCCTCGCCGAAAGTGCGGCGGGATCTCCGCGGCAAGCGCATCGCCATGATCCTGCAGGACCCGAAATATTCGCTGAACCCGGTGATGAGCATCGGCCGGCAGATCGTCGAGACGCTGAAGCAGCATGAGAAGGTCGGCCGGGCGGAGGCGCGCGAGCGGGCGCTCGACATGCTGGCGGCGGTGCAGATCCGTGACCCGGCCCGCGTCTTCGACCTCTATCCGCACGAGGTTTCGGGCGGCATGGGGCAGCGGGCGATGATCGCCATGATGCTCATTGCCGGGCCGGAACTGCTGATCGCCGACGAGCCGACCTCGGCGCTCGACGTGACGGTGCAACTCGAAGTGCTGTCGATCCTCGACAAGCTGGTCGCCGAACGTGGCATGGGGCTGATCTTCATCTCGCACGATCTGAGGCTCGTCTCGTCCTTCTGCGACCGGGTGCTCGTCATGTATGCGGGCAAGATCGTCGAGGAGATCGCCGCCTCGGACCTCATGAATGCGAAGCATCCCTATACGCGCGGCCTCATGAACTGCATGCCGGTGATCGGCGCCGATCGCCATCCCTTGCCGGTGCTCGACCGCAAACCGGAGTGGGCGCTGTGACCGAGGCCGTTTCCGTCGACAATCTCAGCGTCGTCTTCGACGACTTCCGGGCGCTCGATCGGGTGAGCGTCGAGATCGCCAAGGGGGAATCCTTCGGTCTCGTCGGCGAGTCCGGTTCGGGCAAATCGACCCTGCTGCGCGCGATCGCCGGTCTTGCGCCCGCCAGCGAAGGCTCGATCCGCGTCGAGGGGCGAAAGTTGCAAGGGACGCGGCGCGACAAGGCCTTCTATCGCTCGGTGCAGATGGTGTTCCAGGACCCCTACGGCTCGCTCCACCCGCGCCAGACCGTCGACCGGCAACTGATGGAACCGCTGGCAATCCACGGCATCGATGACGGCGAGCGCCGCATCCTGAAGGCGCTGGACGAGGTGGGCCTAAGCTCCGGTTTCCGCTTCCGCTACCCGCACCAGCTTTCCGGCGGCCAGCGCCAGCGCATCGCGATCGCGCGCGCCCTCATCCTCGAACCGTCGATCCTGCTCCTCGACGAGCCGACCTCGGCGCTCGACGCCTCGGTGCAGGCGGAGGTGCTGAACCTCCTGGAAGAAGTGCGCCGCGCCCATGAGCTCACCTTCATCATGGTCAGCCACGATCTCGGCGTCGTCACGCATATGTGCGACCGGCTGGCAGTGATGCAGGGCGGAAGGGTCGTGGAGCGACTGACCTCAGCGGATCTTGTCGCGGGCCGGATCGGCGAGGATTATACGCGCAACCTGATGGTGGCGAGCAAAGGCTTTCGGCGGGAGACGGCATAGCCACTGATCGGGGTATCGCCAGGGCAGAGGGGGTATTGCCGTCCGCTTGTCAGAGAAGACTAAAACCCCGGTCCCGCTCCGACATCTGCGTCACCTCCAGCGGCCAGGCGATGGCGAGGCGCGGGTCGAGCGGGTTCAGCCCGCCCTCGGCGCCGGGGGCATAGGGTTTGTCGTGCAGGTAGATGAGTTCGCAATTCTCCGTCAGCGTCTGGAAGCCGTGCGCGAAGCCGCCCGGGATCATCATCGAGCGGGCGTTCTCGGCGCTCAGGACTTCGCCGTACCATTGCAGGTAGGTCGGCGAATCCGGCCGTATGTCGACGGCGACGTCGAAGACCGCCCCCGAAAGGCAGGAGACGAATTTCGTCTCGTCGTGCGGCGGCCGCTGGAAGTGCATGCCGCGGATCGTGCCCTTGTTGCGCGTCAATGTGTGATTGATCTGCGCGATCGCGCCGTCGCCGCCGAAATCGCTGAGCTCGTCGCGGCAGAAGAAGCGCGAGAAGAAGCCGCGCTCGTCGCCCGCCTGCTTGCGCTCGACGACCGTCAGGCCGGAAAGGGGAGTGGGGAGACGATTGAACCGCGACATGCATTCCTCGATCGATGGCATTTCAAGGACAAATCCATGCAGCAATCCGAACTGCTGCAGCTTTGCGCGCCCGATAAGACGCGCGGGCGCCGTAGGCTTCTTGCACGATCAGGCGTTGACGCGGCAAGCGCTAACTGGAAAAGAGTGCGAGAACGAACTGGGCGGCGGACGAGCTTGGAACGATTATGATCGAAGTGCACCCCACGGCGAAAATCAGCGCGCTCTGCGATATCGAGGAGTCCGTCCGCGGCACGCGCATCGTCGTCGGAGAGGCGTCGGTCATCGACAGTTTCGTCAAGATCAAGCCGGCCGGCGGCGCTGGTGATCTCGTGATCGGGCGGTTCTGCTACGTCAACAGCGGCTGCGTCTTCTACACCGGCAACGGCATCCGCATCGCCGACAATGTCCTGATCGCCGCCAACTGCACCTTTGCACCCGTCAACCACGCCTTCATGGACAAGGGCCGCCTCATCCGCGAGCAGGGCTTCCAGCCGAGCCGGGGCGGCATCGTCGTCGAGGAGGATGTCTGGATCGGGGCGAATTCGGTCATCCTCGACGGCGCCGTCCTCAGGAAAGGCTGCGTCATTGCCGCAGGCTCGATCGTGCGCGGCGAAGTCGAGGCCTATACCATCTGCGGCGGCAATCCGCTCAGGCGGCTCGGGGAGCGGTCGTGATGTTCACGGTTCTCGGCGCCTCCGGCTTCATCGGGCGCAACCTGGTGCGCCGGCTGCGCGAGCGCGGTCATGTCGTCAACGTTCCATCTCGCGCCGACATGCCGCGCGCCGGCGAGGACCTCGGCCATGTCATCTACGCCATCGGCCTGACCGCCGATTTTCGCTCGCGACCCTTCGACACCATCGAGGCGCATGTGTCGCTCGCCGCAAACATCCTGCGCGAGAATGCGTTTGCCTCGTTCCTCTATCTTTCCTCGACCAGGGTTTATGCCCATGGCGAGGACACGCGCGAGGGCGCGCGGCTGTCGGCGTCGCCGCTCGACCCGTCGGACCTCTACAATCTCTCGAAGCTTACCGGCGAGGCGATCTGTCTTGGCTCCGGCCGCGACAAGGTGCGGATCGCCCGGCTGTCGAACGTCGTCGGGCCGAACGAGGCGAAATCGGACACGTTCCTCGGCGCGCTCTGCCGCGAGGCAGGGCGCGGCCACATCCAGCTTCAAACAGCGCTCGATTCCTGCAAGGACTACATCTGGATCGACGATGCGGCGGAACTGCTGCTGCGGATCGCCGTCGAAGGGCGCCATTCCGTCTACAACGTCGCGAACGGAAGGCAGACCAGTCATGCCGAATGGTGCACGGCGATTCAAAGCCGGACGAAATGCTCCGTCGCGGTCAATGAAGGCGCGCCGACCCTCTCGTTTCCGCCGATCGCGATCGATCGGGTGAAGGACGAATTCGCTTTTGCCGCAACACCTGTGCTAGAGCGCATCCCTGAAATCCTGGGCACTCACGAGTCGGAACCCGATTCCGATCTGCGGGGCCCCACAAGCAGCAGGATCTGACATGGACCCTATCGAACAATTCCGCGCCGAGCGGGCGGCCGCGATCGACGGTTACAGCCGCGACGGCGATTTCCAGGCGCTTTCCCATCAATGGCGCGAAGCCTCGATGGCGAAGCGCTACGTCTATAATTTTGACTGGCTCGGCCGTCCGATCATCCAGTATCCGCAGGATATCGTGGCGATGCAGGAACTGATCTGGGCGACGCGCCCCGATCTGGTGATCGAGACCGGGATTGCCCATGGCGGCTCGCTGATCCTCAGCGCCTCGCTGCTCGCTATGCTCGACATGTGCGACGCGATCGAAGCGGGTACCGCTTTCGACCCGCGCCAGTCGAAGCGCAAGGTCATCGGCGTCGATATCGACATTCGCGCGCATAACCGCGCGGCGATCGAGAGCCACCCGATGGCAAGCCGCATCCAGATGTTCCAGGGCTCGTCCATCGACCCCGAAATCGTGAAGCAGGTGCGGGAGGCCTCGGCAGGCTACAAGCGCGTCATGGTCGCGCTCGATTCCATGCACACCCACGCGCATGTTCTCGCCGAGCTCGAGGCCTATGCGCCGCTGGTGACGCCCGGCTGCTATTGCGTCGTCTTCGACACGCTGGTGGAAGACCTGCCAGCCGGCTTCTTCAGCGACCGCCCCTGGGACGTCGGCGACAATCCGAAGACGGCTGTGCACGAATACCTGAAATCCCACCCGGAATTCGAGATCGACCGGTCGGTCGACAACAAGCTCATGGTCACCGTCGCGCCGGACGGTTTCCTCAAGAGGCTTTGAACGCTGATCCGGGCGAAGTTTGGAACTAGGTTTGCCCCTCACCCTAGCCCTCTCCCCGCAGGCGGGGAGAGGGGACTGGGAGGGCGCGGCATATCCTTCTCCCGCTCCGGGGAGGGGAGAGGGGGCCTCAGCGGGCGCCGCTTGTCCCTTCTCCCCGCTTGCGGGGAGAAGGGACAAGCGGCAGCGGGATGAGGGGCCGCTCACGACTGCGCCGTTGGCGTTTCAGCCAATTACCGCTTCAAATCACCCGGACTTCCGGGATGGCGACCACGAAGCGGCCGTCCCAGGCGCGGATATACGCGTGCGCCTTGACGATCTCGTCGGTCAAGTTCCAGGGCAGGATGACGACATAGTCGGGTTTCGCCGCCTCGAGCCTGGCCGGCTCGAAGATAGGGATGTGGCTGCCCGGTGAGAGCTTGCCCTGTTTCAGGTCGTTGCGGTCGACGATGAAGTCGATATCGGCGGCGGTGACGCCGCAGACGTTGAGGAAGGTGTTGCCCTTGGCGGCCGCGCCATAGGCGGCGACCCGCTTGCCCTCGCTCTTCGCGCGCTGCAGGAAGGCGCGAAAACCCTCGCAGACGGTGGCGATCCGCTGGCCGAAGGCGACATAGGTCGCCATCTCCTTGAGCCCGGCCGCGGCCTCTTCCGCCCGCACCCTGGCGAGCCCCTCGGTCGCGGCCCGCGTGCCGGTCATCGGCTGGGCGAAGACGCGCAGCGAGCCGCCATGGGTCGGCAGTTCCTCGACGTCGAAGACCTTCAGGCCGCATGCGCTGAAGATGCGCTCGACGCCGAGAAGCGACAGATAGGAATAGTGCTCGTGATAGATCGTGTCGAACTGGATGCCCTCGATCAACCGCAGGAGGTGCGGGAACTCGAAGGTGGCGATGCCGTCCGGCTTGAGGAGGATCGCAAAGCCGCTGACGAAATCGGCGATATCGGGCACATGCGCAAGGACATTGTTGGCGGCCGTGAGATCGGCGCGGATGCCGCGGCCAACGAGTTCGTTCGCCGTAGCGCGGCCGAAGAAGGCGACGTGGGTCGGCACGTTGCGGGTCTCGGCGATCCTGGCCGCGTTTGCGGCCGGCTCGACGCCGAGCACGGGCACGCCGCTGGCGGCGAAATACTGCAGCAGGTAGCCGTCGTTCGAGGCGACCTCCACGACCTGCGACGTGGCGCCGAGGCCGAAGCGCTCGGTCATCGTCTCGGCATAGCGCCGCGCATGGTCGAGCCAGCTCGTCGAGAAGGACGAGAGGTAGTGATAGTCGGCGTTGAAGATCTCGTCGGCCGGCACCGTCTCCGTGGTCTGCACCAGCAGGCAATCCGAACAGACCATCACCTTCAGCGGAAAGGCCTTTTCGCGCGCGACCGCTTCCTCGGTCGGCTCCAGGAACGAGTTGGACCAGGGTGTCGCGCCGAGGTCCGCAACGACGGTTTCGAGCGGGGTCGAGCAGAAGCGGCAGGAGTGGGGCATCGTGGTCAACGGCCTTTCGTAAATGCGTCGATCTGGTCAAGCGTGAGCTGAAGCGCGGCCTTGCCGCGGCGCCAGCCGTCGTACCAGCGGGCGGTCCATTCGATCGCCTCTCTTTGCGTGAGGCGCGCGCGCCAGGCGAGGCTCTCGCCGGCGAGCGCCGGGTCGAGGCCCAGCGTCTGCATCTCGCGCGGCTGCTCCAGCGACGAGACGTCGTCCCATTCGGGATCGAGTCCCATGACCGCCTGGATGGCGTTTGCCACGTCGCGCACGGGAATCTGCGGCTCAGCGGGCGAGGGGCCGAAGTTCAGTGCGTCGACGCCGCTTGCGCCGCCATGGAGCGCCTCGGCGAAGAGGAAGTAGCCGGTGAGGCAGTCGAGCACATGCTGCCACGGCCGCGTCGCGAGCGGGCTGCGGATGTTGAGCCTGGTGCCGGAAAGGGCGGCGCGGACGATATCCGGCACCAGCCGGTCGGTCGAGAAGTCGCCGCCGCCGATCACATTGCCGCCGCGGGCGGTGGCGACGCGGATGCCGCGCTCGCTGAAATAGGCTCTGCGCCAGGTCGCGACCGCCAGCTCGCAGGCGGCCTTCGAGCCGGAATAGGGATCATGTCCGCCGAGCGTGTCGGTCTCGCGGAAATGCCGCCCGCTCTCGTCGTTGCGATAGACCTTGTCGGTGGTGACGACGAGAATCGCCTTCACGGAAGGGGTGGCGCGCGCCACTTCGAGCAGCCGGATCGTCCCCATGACGTTGACGTCGAAAGTCTCGGCGGGCGTCGCATAGCTCTCGCGCACCAAGGGCTGCGCCGCCATGTGCAGGATGATCTCCGGTTCGCTCTGCCGCATCGTCGAAGCGAGCGCCGCGCCGTCGCGGATGTCGCCGAAGCGGCCCTGCGGCAGCCCGTCCCCATCGAGCAGGCCATGGAGCGACGGCTCGGAAACCGGTGGCAGCGCGTAGCCGGTGACGTGGGCGCCCAGTTGCTTCAGCCACAGGCCGGCCCAGCTTCCCTTGAAGCCGGTATGGCCGGTCAGGAGGACGCGCTTTCCCGACCAGAAAGCCGGATCAGGCAGGCGGCTCACGACCAGACCTTCCAGGGCGCACGGTTCTGCTGCCAGAGCTCCTCGAGCTGGTTCTTGTCGCGCAGCGTGTCCATCGGGCGCCAGAAGCCCTCATGCGGGAAGGCCATAAGCTCTCCGTCGCGCGCCAGTCCCTCGAGCGGCGCGCTTTCGAAAGCGATGTGGTCGCCGTCGATGCGGTCGAGGACGGAGCGGTTGAGCACGAAGAAGCCGCCATTGATGCGGCCGTTGTCGCCGGCCGGTTTTTCGGTGAAGCTCTTCACCTGACCGGATTCGATCGCCAGCGCGCCGTAGCGTCCCGGCGGCACGACGCTCGTCACCGTCGCCTCGCGGCCATGCCGGAGGTGAAAGTCGGTCAGCGCCCGGATATCGATGTCGGCGACGCCGTCGCCATAGGTGAGGCAGAACGTCTCGCCGAGATATTCGCCGACACGCTTCAGGCGGCCGCCGGTCATGGACTCAGAGCCCGTGTCCACCAGCGTGACGCGCCAGGGCTCCGCCTTGCTCGAGTGATAGATCGTCTCACCCGTCGCCATGTCGAAGGTGACGTCGGACAGATGCAGGATATAGTTGGAGAAATACTCCTTGATCATGTAGCCGCGATAGCCGAGGCAGATCACGAAATCGGAAAAGCCGTAGTGGCTGTAGATCTTCATGATGTGCCAGAGGATCGGGCGTCCGCCGATCTCGATCATCGGCTTGGGCCTCAGGTGGCTCTCCTCGGAGATGCGGGTGCCGTATCCGCCGGCGAGAATGACGACCTTCATGCTCAAACCTCACCCCTTCTGACCTGCTTCCATGCGCGGGTGGCGCGCCCGGCGCCGGCGACTCATTGGAGCATTTTCGGGACAATTGCAACAATGCGGCCGGTATCCGGAACCCGCTATGCGCGCTGCCGATCACCCGAAAGGAGTATGTCGGCTGCGCCCGGCTGCGCTTGTCGGTCGCCCGGCAAAGGCGCAGAATGCCGCGCTGCTGGGGCATGGTTCACCGTTGGAGGAGCGAATCATGAACGACATGAGCCTCACCAATCTCAATGCGGGAACGACGATGGTCAGCGCCGCGGCGATCGAGGCGCTGGCGGGGCGGCTGCGCGGCCGCGTGCTGAACGCCACCGACGCCGCCTATGACGGGGCGCGCACCATCTGGAACGCGATGATCGACCGCAGGCCCGGGCTGATCGTCCAATGCGCGGGCGCCGCCGATGTCGTCCATGCGGTCCGCTTCGCGGCCGAGAACCGGTTGCTCGTCGCCGTGCGCGGCGGCGGTCACAATATCGCCGGCAACGCGGTCTGCGACGGCGGCCTGATGATCGACCTCACGCCGATGAAGTCGGTGCGCGTGGACCAGACGACGAAGCGGGCCTGGGTCGAGCCGGGCGCGACGCTTGCCGATGTCGACCGGGAGACGCAGGCCTTTCGCCTGGCTGTGCCGACCGGCATCAACTCGACGACCGGGATTGCCGGTCTCACGCTCGGCGGCGGCTTCGGCTGGATCACCCGCAAGTTCGGATTGACCATTGACAGCTTGCTTTCCGCCGATGTGGTGACGGCGAGCGGCGAGCTGGTGCGGGCGAGCCCGACGGAACACCGCGACCTCTTCTGGGCCTTGAGGGGCGGCGGCGGCAATTTCGGCGTCGTCACCGCCTTCGAATTCGCCTTGCACGAGCTCGGACCCGAAGTCCTCTCCGGCCTCGTCGTCCATCCCTTCGAAGAGGCCGAAGGCGTCCTCGAAGCGTATCGGCAGGCGCTCGAAAGCGCACCGGACGAGCTCACCTGCTGGGTGGTGATGCGCCAGGCGCCGCCGCTGCCGTTCCTGCCCGCCGAGTGGCACGGCAAGGAGGTTCTCGTGCTCGCCATGTGCTATTGCGGCGATCTCGAGACGGGCGAGAAGGCGACGGCGGCCTTGCGCGCGATCGGCAAGCCGATCGTCGACGTCGTCTCGCCGCATTCCTTCGTCGCCTGGCAACAGGCCCTCGATCCGCTGCTCGCGCCGGGCGCCCGCAATTACTGGAAGAGCCATGATCTGATCGAGCTCTCCGATCCGACGATCGGCATTCTCACCGAGGCCATCGGCCAATTGCCCGGGCCGGAATGCGAGGTCTTCATCGGCCATCTCGGCGGCGCTGCCGAACGGGTGGCGGCGGAGGAGACCGCCTTCCCGCAGCGCAGCTCGCATTTCGTCATGAACGTCCATGCGCGCTGGCGCGAGGCGGCGATGGACGAGGCCTGTATCGACTGGGCGCGGCGGCTCTTCGCCGCCGTGAAGCCCCATGCGGCGGGCACGGCCTACGTCAACTTCATGCCGGCGGACGAGATCGACCGGGTCGAGGCCGCCTATGGCGGCAATTACGGCCGTCTCGTCGAGGTCAAGCGGCGCTATGACCCGCAGAACCTCTTCCGCATGAACCAGAACGTGGCGCCGCTCGAAGCGCGCGGCGCGGCCTGAGCCGGGCCGCCGGCTCCAGCGCCGCGCGTCCTGTCAGACGCGCAAAGGTCGCTGTGGCGCTTTTAATTTGCTGCATGTCCTTAAATCGAGGTCGAGCAAGGAGACATGCAGTCGGCAGGTGAAGTCAGCACACCCGATCGTCAACTCGAGGAGGAGATCAAATGTCACCGATGAGATTGCCAGCCGTGACCGCCCTTGCCGCCCTCATGACCATCAGCCCCGTGACCATCGCTGCCGCGCAAACGGCCGCGCCGGCTCCGCCGCCGGCCGAAGCGATGCCCGATCAGGACCGGGGCGACCGGCCGGAGATGCGCGGCGACGCAATGCGTGACGGCATGCGTGACGGCATGCGGGGCGATCGCATGAGAGGTCGCGACAGGATGCGGGGGATGATGAGGCACCGGCAGATGATGATGAAGATCATGTTCGCCATTGCCGATGCGGACAATGACGGCGCGCTTTCCTTCGAGGAGATCAGCACCATCCACCGGCGAATTTTCGACAAGGTCGACGCCAACCGCGACGGCAAGGTCACGCCCGAGGAGATCCAGGGGTTCTTCCGCGGCTGATGTATGTCGCGCAAGACTATGCCGCGGTCTTGGGACAGCGACAGGCATGAAGACAAGGACCCGAAGGTCCGCTAGGTTTGGAAGCTTTCTCATCCCCGGGGCGGCAGCCGCCGGCCCGGGGTTTCCTGTTGCGGGGATCGAATGGCAAAATTCCAGTTGAAGCGGGTCTACGAGGCGCCGGCGGCAAGCGACGGGACGCGCATCCTCGTCGACCGGCTCTGGCCGCGCGGCCTCACCAAGGACAAGGCGCAGATCGACCTCTGGCTCAAGGACATCGCCCCGAGCGACGCGCTGCGCAAACGCTTCCACGGCAAGCCGGAGGACTGGGAGGCGTTTTGCGAGGCCTATGCGGCGGAGCTCGAAGGCGAGGCGGCGCAGGCGGCGGTGAAGGAACTCGCCGATCATCTCGGGGAGGGGCCGGTGACGCTGCTTTATGCGGCGCGCGACGAGAGCCGGAACAATGCCGTGGCGCTGAAAGCGTGGCTCGAGAAGAGGCGACCGGAGGGATCGCGCTCGTAGGGCGGGCGGCGCTTGTCAGCAGGCGCCAATCGGTCCCGCATCGTAAATCGCCAGCAGCGAGACAACGCCCCGAAATCACGGGCGGGCGGGCCGACCGCTCACAACTGCTGCCGATCGCTTCGCCGACGCTGAAAGACCCGCGATCCGAAGCCTTGTCCCTTACGTCACTTCGGGTTCTCATCACAGGATTTCGATTTTACTACAGGTCCCTGCCGCAATACCCTCTCCCAGGCTTGTTCAAAACCGGAAGCCGGGAGGATATCATGAAGCGCATGCTCGCAGTCGCCGCGGCCGTCCTGGCGTGTTCCGTCATGGGCGCCTCTGCCCAGGAAACGTCCATGAGCTTTTTCGTGACCAGTGCCAATCCGGGCAAGGGCGGCGATCTTGGCGGCCTTGCGGGCGCCGACGCCTATTGCAATACGCTCGCGACGGCGAGCGGCTCCACCGGCAAGACCTGGCGGGCCTATCTTTCCACCGACGCGGAGAATGCCAGGGACCGCATCGGCGCGGGCCCGTGGCACAACGCCAAAGGCGAGAAGATCGCCGACGACGTCGCCTCGCTGCACAGCGACAACAACAATCTGACCAAGCAGACGGCGCTCAACGAAAAAGGCGAAGTCATCAATGGCCGCGGCGACACGCCGAACCGGCACGACATCCTGACCGGATCGAAACCAGACGGCACCGCCGCCCCCGAGACCTGCGGCAACTGGACGATGGGCGGCGCGGAGGGCGCCGCCATCGTCGGCCACAGCGACCGCACCGGCCTCGACGAATCCGCCGAAGCGAAATCCTGGAACTCCTCGCACACGACCCGCGGCGGCTGCACCCAGGAGGCCTTCAAGAGCACGGGCGGCGATGGGCTGTTCTATTGCTTTGCGGTGGATTGAGCGGGACGGCGCGATGGGGATTGTAAAGCTTTTAAACTTATCGCGCTGACCGAATGGAGCGGGCGCCTCGCTTTTCTACCTCAAGAAGCTGGCTTTGACGTAAAGGTCTCTGCCAGACCTCCGCGTAGCCCTCGGTTCAATTTGACCAGACTGGCGCCGCCGCTCGCAGCCGGGCGCGAGCGCCTTGCCGGCGGGTCGATTTCATCGATCGCTGCGATCGATGCTCCAACGGGCTAGCTAGAGGGTGGTCCCGACCGGTGAACGAAGCCTTTCGACACGCCCATCAGCCTACTGCGTCAATTTTTCAGTTGGAAACTCTTTAAACCATTGAGTGTACGCTTGTTCTGGTGCGTCAGACGCATAGGCTCGGTTTTCAACCTATCGGCCGATAATCCTGTATGCTGCGGGCGTTGTGTGATTCTGAGAGATTTGAATGATTTGCTATTCGACGAATGATGTCCGGAGTGCGCTTGAGTCGGGCGAGACGTTCATCATCTATAATGGCGATTGCCGGCACCTGTTCGAGTCAACTAGTCCCGAAAGCATTGATTTCACACTAACATCGCCCCCTTATTTCATGGGCAAGGCATACGATCGATCTTACAGGCTTAATGATTTCATTGCAGATCATCAGGAAATTGCTCCGGAAGTTGCGAAGTTAACCAAGACTGGCGGCAACATCGCATGGCAAGTTGGCCATCACGTGAAAAACGGTGTCGACGTACCGCTTGATTTCCCAACTTATCAGACATTCTCAAACATTGATAACTTGATCCTGCGCAACCGAATTATATGGACTTTTGGCCACGGCGTACATGCAACTAAGCGGTTCAGCGGCCGCCATGAGGCCATTCTATGGTTCAGTAAAGGCGATAATTATTACTTCGATCTCGATGCTGCGCGCGTTCCGCAGAAGTATCGCGGCAAAACTTTCTATAAGGGACCCAAGAAGGGGCAGTTGAGCAGCAACCCGAATGGTAAAAATCCCGGTGATGTGTGGGATATACCCAATGTCAAGGCAAACCATGTAGAGAAAACGGCGCATCCCTGTCAGTTCCCAGTGGCGCTTGCGCAGCGTTTGATAAGGGCCCTTTCGCCGCCAGGTGGGGTCGTCTTCGATCCATTCGCAGGATCCGGAAGTACCGGTATAGCAGCAGCACTTGATGGACGCCGCTTCTTAGGCGCGGACGTAAATGAAGAATATTGCAAGATTGCTCAAAATCGATATGAAATGCTACTCGACCAAAAATTGCAAGTCCGCCCGCTAGACAAACCGGTTTATGAACCAAATCCTCGCTCGAAAGTCGCCCGCTTACCTGATCCTCAAACCGAAGTTGAAAGCATTCCATGACAGTAGAGGCAAGTGCTCATCCTGAGAAACGGCTCTTCATTTCTCTTCTTACCCGAGATATTAGCCTCGCGGATGCGTTTCTAGATGTTCTCGACAATTCTATAAACGCGGCGCTCAAATCGTCATCAATATCTGCAAAGAACACGAGTTCATATCTAAGACTCTTGGAAAACCCACCAGCAAAGCGGTTCAAAGTATCTTTGTCCTTCACGCCTACCAAGGTGACGATTGAGGATGATTGCGGGGGTATAAGCTTTGTTGATGCTCGCGACCACGTTTTCGTTTTCGGTGCAGCAGATCAGGAAAGTCATCAAGAAGATCAGTTGAGTGTGTATGGCATCGGGCTGAAGCGTGCCATGTTCAAGCTCGGCAAGAATATCCAAATGACTTCGGACCATAAGGATGGAGGCTTCGAGCTAAAGCTTGATGTCGGGAAATGGGCCGAGTCGAAGGAGCAGCCTTGGAAGTTCAACATCGATGAGCGTCCGCGCGCATCGAGTGGCACAACCACCCTTGAGGTGACGGCACTCTACAAGGCAGTGACGAGTCGGTTGAGCGATGCACTCTTCGAAAGTCAGTTGAGAGACCGTATAGCGCGCGCTTACTCGTTTTTTATATCAAAGATCATCGACATATATGTCAACGGCCATCCGGTAGTCGCCGAACAAGTCGCTATCAGTGACAACCAAGCGTCTGAGAATTTTTCGGTTGAGGATGTGAACGTAGCTATCTTGGCGGGTCTCGGCGTTCCAAAAGACAAGCGCTATGTAGCTGAGACCGCAGGCTGGAACGTATATTGCAACGGGCGCTCTGTCATTTCCTATGATAAGACTAGTCTAACGGGATGGGGGGTAGATGGTTTGCTTCCGGCATTCCAGCCGAAGCACCGACCGTTCGTAGGCATAGTGTTCTTCACCTCTGATCACCCTGAATCGCTTCCATGGACAACTACTAAGCTTGGCGTTAATACTGACAATATTGTATGGCAGCGCACGCTTAAACGCATGGCCGACATCGGTAAACAGGTCACGCGGTTCCTTGATGCGCGGTACAGCGAAGATGGCACATCGATTTCTTCGGACGAATTACAAGACGCGATTGGTTCATCAAAAACAGTGACCCTCAAAATTGCTAGCACACCGCTGTTATTCAAAGCGCCGCCTAAGCCGCCAAATAATATGACTACTATTCAATATAAGGTGGAGAAAAAGCAGCTCGCAGACGCGAAGGCTGCAACTGGGCAGAAGTCTATTTCAAATAGTGAATTTGGCCGGTACACCTTCGACTACTTCGTAGATAACGAGGTCAATTGATGGCCAAGTCAACTGCTTCGTTCATAGCCTACGATGTACGTCCAGAAAAGCAGATCGAAAGGCGGGCAATCGTCGAATACCTAAATCTCTCACGGCAAGCTGGCTTTGACGTTGGAAGTTATCGATATCTTGGATTTGGAGGGACCAAGTTCATTGACTTCCAGATAATGTCAAAATATGTCGGCATGAACAGCTATGTTAGTATCGAACATGACGGCGAAATTTTCAAACGCTGTGCATTCAATAAACCCTTTAGCTCAATCCAGATGTATGAAGGTGAAGTGACCGATTTCTTGTCGGCAGATACCTACGAGGGTAAAACAGTTTTTTGGCTTGATCTTGAACTTAAGTTAACGAGCGCCGTGAACCGCGCCGGGTTTGCCGGAGGCCGGTTGGTTTAAGTTATGCGGCCATGGCTGGCTCGTCCAGCATGGCGTAATACT
>NZ_LNQB01000058.1 GCF_001651875.1 Sinorhizobium saheli | reverse complement strand
GAAAATTTGTTTGTTGTCTTGCTCATATCGGCTCCACTTTCTCAGAAGTTGGAGCCTCCGGCAAACCCGGCGCGGTTCAGTTCCTAAGAAGAATGTCTTCCATATAGTTATTAAGCCACTCTTCAATATTTCCCTTAAAGCCCTCGCGATAGTTTTTGACGGCGAAAAAGCGCAGAACCAATTCTTCATCGGCTCGCATATCCTTATTCACGGCGGGGAGCCGGGCGATAGCGCCTTCGAAGTCTGCGACCTTTGCCCAGTTCTGAAGGGCCGAATAGAAGATTTCCCCGCCTGTTATCATTCGGGAAGAGCAATTTCGGATTTCCTGCGCTGACAACAAAGAGCCGCCAGTATTAAGGCGCTTGAACATTTCGTACTTCACGAATTGATCGCCGGACTTTTTGATGATGATAGCTCGGATCGGAGTCCGCTTGATCTTTAACTTGAGCGACGTTGAGAGGTCATCGTATCTGATGCCATTCAAAGCTTTTAGGATGTCACATCCTTCTAAAACAAGCTCTGGCTGTTCGATCGCACTGTGGTCAAGGAACTGCAGAACCGAACTTGTTCTTTGCAGCCCATCTATCAATTCAAGAACGTTGTCTTCGTTCTCGACAAGAAAGATAGGCGGTATCGGAAGTCGGAGTATGACGGACTCGATCAACCGGGAGCGCTGCTCATTGCTCCAGCGGAAAAGCCGTTGATATTCTGGGCGGATGATGATCTCTTTTTCACGGTGAAGGTTTAAAAGCTCTCCGAATGAAAAATCGACCGCGTCTGTTGTGATTTCACTTTCGAGTTTCGACTCATCAACCATGAAGCTCTCCATCTTTGCGGGGAACATATCCCGCGTGGTTCTTCTGGGCAATGACGACGACAAAACGTCCGCCGATCTTCACTGGCGGGCTTGTGCTTCAGCTTCTACCGTTGCTTTGGCAGGCGGTAACAAAGCCCAGGATGGCTAAGCGGTCGGTTTGGAGTGGGCTTCTTCACAAAGGCGGTCCAACTCGTTCCGAATGCGTTCGTTGTCGAGCACATGACGCGCTTCCAGGCATCCTTCCTCATGCCGAAGATAAACCTCGACTGCATACCACTCACTAAATTCCCCCGTCCGCGCAAGTTCGCGCGCGCCGTGGCACATACTCGGGTTGCTGAGCCTTCGTCATCCGTCTCATTCGTAGTCCTCGCGTCATTCAATCATCAAGCGTAGCACTTTTCCGGTGCAGCTTTCCGTATCATTATCGCCAACTGTGATCGCGCGTACTGAACCCTCACAGCGGAGGCTGCCCCAATGAGCATCGACAATTACTATCAGGCCGCAACTCAAGTAGTTCGGATCAGCACCGATATCGTTACCGGCTGCAAACATTGCGGCGAAAGGATCGATGGTGAGCAACACTTCGCTGAAGCAATAAATCACTACATCGATGCACATGAGTATAAACTGCTGCACGTTGGTGCGGAGACAACCCGTAGTTCCGAAGGGGACCTTTGGCACAGCACCGTAGCCATTTTAGGGAAGTAGCTCGCGCATTGGCACGTGTCCCGGAGGTTACGGCTTCGTGGCGTAGTGAAGTGATCCATATAGGGAGGGCCCGCCGATCTCACCGGGGCGCGCCTTTTGAAAGCTCATTTCGCGCTCAAAATGGCGAACAGCCTTGTAACGCAGGGGAATCCAACGATTTTCAAGTCAATAGAATGGTGGGCGATGAGAGACTCGAACTCCCGACATCCTCGGTGTAAACGAGGCGCTCTACCAACTGAGCTAATCGCCCCTTCGCGTTGCGAAGCAATGTCCGCCGCGTCGGTGGGCGTGATCTATGCGCAACCGGCAAAAACCGCAAGAGCATTTGCGCGATTTTTTCCGATTTTTTTGTGGAGGGTCGCGGGCGGCAGGTCGCGCCGGCGGCACCTGTGGACAAATCAATCGGTGAGGGGAGGGCAGGTCAGCGGTGCGATTTGCCGGTGCATCGTCTGCTGCAGCGTAAGGGGCGCACGAGCTGCGCGTGCCATAGGGGTGGCGGCGATCCGCGGGGCGGGTCGCGCCTGTTGCGGACACGGCCGATTTTCGCCCTGTGGATCAAAAATCGCTCCGTCATGGATTTGTCTTCAAACACGCTTGACACCCAAATGCGAACCGCTTAGTTAGCCGCTCATCAAACGGCAGGGCCGCTTTGATCGGGGTGCGCGAGCGCCCTGGCCAGTCAAGGGAATGCGGGTGTAGCTCAGTCGGTTAGAGTGCCGGCCTGTCACGCCGGAGGTCGCGGGTTCGAGCCCCGTCACTCGCGCCACTCTTGAAAGGTTGCCGCACCATTCTCAAATGGTGCCTATGATGAGATAATGGCCATGCGAGGCCATGATGCGCGGGTGTAGCTCAGTCGGTTAGAGTGCCGGCCTGTCACGCCGGAGGTCGCGGGTTCGAGCCCCGTCACTCGCGCCATTTCTCCCTTGATTCCATGGTCATGGCTGATCACCCGGGTCGAGCTTTTTGTGCGTTGCGGCAATGTGTCCCGGCGTCGCATTTTTGCAATGAAGTGGGCCGGCAAGGCAAATGCACGGCTTGTGCCTCGGGTGGGGAGGTGGTACCGCGCCATCCTATGTCGCGGACCGGTTTAAATGGCCCTTCAAGGCTTGCGCCGGGGCGCGGCCTGCGCTAACCACTCTGGCGTTGCAACATACTTTTCGGCCTGCGGCACCATCTCCTTGAAGCGCCTCTCTCGGTGCTCCCCGCGGGCAGGGACGGATAACAATGACTGAACTTCTCGGTTCCTATGTTCCGATCGCGATTTTCATTGGAATCGCGCTTGTGATCGGCCTCGCACTCCTGGTCGCTCCTTTCGCCGTCGCCTTCAAGGCGCCTGATTCGGAAAAACTGTCGGCCTATGAGTGTGGCTTCAATGCGTTCGACGACGCCCGCATGAAGTTCGACGTCCGCTTCTATCTCGTGTCGATCCTCTTCATCATCTTCGATCTGGAAGTTGCGTTCCTCTTTCCCTGGGCGGTGTCGTTCAAGGACCTGGGCTGGTTCGGCTTCTGGTCGATGATGGTCTTCCTCGTGGTCCTGACGGTCGGCTTTATCTATGAATGGAAGAAGGGAGCGCTGGAATGGAACTAGCATCCGGCACCACGCTCGTTGCGCCGCAGCCGAAGGGCATCCTCGATCCGGCGACCGGCAAGCCGATCGGCAGCAATGACGCATTCTTCGGCGAGATCAACAATGAGCTCGCCGACAAGGGCTTTCTCGTCACCTCGACCGACGAACTGATCAACTGGGCGCGCACCGGCTCGCTGATGTGGATGACCTTCGGTCTCGCCTGCTGCGCGGTCGAGATGATGCAGATGTCGATGCCGCGCTACGATGCCGAGCGCTTCGGCTTCGCGCCGCGCGCCTCGCCGCGCCAGTCCGACGTCATGATCGTCGCCGGCACGCTCACCAACAAGATGGCGCCGGCGCTGCGCAAGGTCTACGACCAGATGCCCGAGCCGCGCTACGTCATCTCCATGGGCTCCTGCGCCAACGGCGGCGGCTATTACCATTATTCATACTCGGTGGTGCGCGGCTGCGACCGCGTCGTGCCCGTCGATATCTACGTGCCAGGCTGTCCTCCCACGGCAGAAGCACTGCTCTACGGCGTGCTCCTGCTGCAGAAGAAGATCCGCCGGACCGGCACGATCGAGCGCTAAGGACAAGGGTCTTTGAAATGAGTGAAGCCCTGAACGAGCTTGCCTCCTATCTGCGCGAGACGCGCGGCGCGCTGATCGCCGATTCGGCCATCGAATACGGCGAACTGACGGTGACGGTCGAGGCCGAGAACCTCATCGCGCTCTTGACCTTCCTGCGCGACGACGTGCAGTGCGGCTTCGTCAGCTTTATCGATATCTGCGGCGTCGACTACCCGCAGCGGCCGAAGCGCTTCGACGTCGTCTATCATCTGCTCTCGCCGCGCCAGAACCTGCGCATCCGCGTCAAGGTCGCGACCGCCGAGGACGAGCCCGTCCCCTCGGCGACCCCCGTCTATCCGGGCGCCGACTGGTTCGAGCGGGAAGCCTACGACATGTACGGCATTCTGTTCACCGGCCATCCGGACCTGCGGCGCATCCTGACCGACTATGGTTTCGAAGGCTATCCGCTGCGCAAGGACTTCCCGCTCACCGGCTTCGTCGAGGTGCGTTACGACGACGAGATCAAGCGGGTGGTCTACGAGCCCGTCGAGCTGAGGCAGGAATTCCGCAACTTCGATTTCCTTTCGCCCTGGGAAGGCACGGACTACGTGCTGCCCGGCGACGAGAAGGCGAAGGCACGGTGAGTTAAGTCGGCCCGTGGCAATCCCACGCGGATGCCGCCCGGCCTGGAGCAATCGGTATGACCGAACACAACGTCCGCAACTTCAACATCAACTTCGGCCCGCAGCATCCGGCGGCGCACGGCGTTCTGCGTCTGGTGCTGGAGCTCGACGGCGAAATCGTCGAGCGCGTCGATCCGCATATCGGCCTTCTGCACCGCGGCACCGAAAAGCTGATCGAGGCGAAGACCTATCTGCAGGCCGTGCCCTATTTCGACCGGCTCGACTATGTCGCGCCGATGAACCAGGAGCATGCCTTCGCGCTTGCCGTCGAGAGGTTGACGGGCACGGAAGTGCCGATCCGCGGCCAGCTCATCCGCGTGCTTTATTCGGAAATCGGCCGCATCCTGTCGCATCTCCTCAACGTCACGACGCAGGCGATGGACGTCGGCGCGCTGACGCCGCCGCTCTGGGGCTTCGAGGAGCGCGAGAAGCTCATGGTCTTCTACGAGCGGGCGAGCGGCGCCCGCATGCACTCGGCCTATTTCCGTCCGGGCGGCGTGCACCAGGACCTGCCGCATCAGCTCGTCGAGGACATCGGCAACTGGATCGATCCGTTCCTGAAGACCGTCGACGACATCGACGAGCTTCTGACCGGCAACCGCATCTTCAAGCAGCGCAACGTCGATATCGGCGTCGTCAGCCTCGAGGATGCCTGGGCCTGGGGCTTCTCCGGCGTCATGGTGCGCGGCTCGGGTGCCGCCTGGGACCTGCGGCGTGCGCAGCCCTACGAATGCTATTCGGACATGGAATTCGACATCCCGATCGGCAAGAACGGCGACTGCTACGACCGCTACCTCATCCGCATGATCGAGATGCGCCAATCGGCCCGGATCATGCGCCAGTGCGTGGATCGCCTGCTGGGCGACGCGAAGGTCGGGCCGATCTCCTCCCTCGACGGCAAGATCGTTCCGCCGAAGCGCGGCGAGATGAAGCGCTCGATGGAGGCGCTGATTCACCACTTCAAGCTCTATACCGAGGGCTACCACGTGCCCGCCGGCGAGGTCTACGCCGCGGTCGAGGCGCCCAAGGGCGAGTTCGGCGTTTATCTCGTCTCCGACGGCACCAACAAGCCGTATCGCTGCAAGATCCGTGCGCCGGGCTATGCCCATCTCCAGGCCATGGACTTCCTCTGTCGCGGACACCAGCTCGCCGACGTCTCGGCGGTGCTCGGCTCCCTCGACATCGTGTTCGGCGAGGTGGACCGCTGATGCGCCTGGCGCCGTACGCCGCTCTCGGATTTCTCGCGCTCGCTCCCGCGGCCTTCGCCCAGGAGGACGTCGACAGCCAGGCGTCCACCGGCGGCGCCATGTCGGCGCTCCTGTCGAAGGGTTACGAGATCAAGGCGGCGGTCGCCAACGGCACGCGCTACATCGTATTTTTGCAGAAAGACCAGTCAGCCTATGCCTGCGAATTCGTCTCGCTGACGAAATCGCGGTGCGGTTCGATTAACTGATAGGGTGTCCACTAGAATGTCCGTTCGTCGACTAGCCGAAGACACTGTCCAGCCAGCGACCTTTGCCTTCAACAGGGAAAACGCCGCCTGGGCCAAGGCAACGATCCAGAAGTACCCCAAGGGCCGCGAACAGTCGGCGGTCATCCCCCTGCTGATGCGCGCCCAGGAACAGGATGGCTGGGTGACGAAGGCGGCGATCGAATCCGTCGCCGACATGCTGGGCATGCCCTATATCCGCGTGCTCGAAGTGGCGACCTTCTATACGCAATTCCAGCTGAAGCCGGTCGGCTCCAGGGCGCATGTGCAGGTCTGCGGCACCACCCCCTGCATGCTGCGCGGCGCGGAAGACCTGATCAAGGTCTGCAAGAGCAAGATTGCCGCCGAGCCCTTCACTCTGAACGAAAGCGGCACGCTCTCCTGGGAAGAGGTCGAATGTCAGGGCGCCTGCGTCAACGCGCCGATGGTCATGATCTTCAAGGACACGTTCGAGGATCTGACGGCCGAGCGGCTTGAAGAGATCATCGACCTCTTCGACGCCGGCAAGGGCGCCGACGTCGAGCCGGGTCCGCAGATCGACCGCATCTATTCCGCCCCCGTCGGCGGCCTGACGACCCTGCAGACGCCGGACGAGGCCGAAACGAAGAAGGCGCCGGCCCGCGCAAGCAAGGGCGATGGCGACAAGGCGGTCAGCGTGCCGCCCTCGAACGCCGCGAAGCCGAAGACCTCGGCGGAGGTGACCAATCCGACCCTGAAGACGCCGGCGACGGCGAAGAAGGCCTCGGCCAGGAACGCCAGGATCGAGGGCGAGACGGTCGACAAGTCCAAGCCTGCGAAGAAGCCGCGGTAAAGAGGTGAACCCATGCTGAGAGATGAAGATCGCATCTTTACCAATATCTACGGCCTCAAGGACAAGTCGCTCAGAGGCGCGATGGCACGCGGCCACTGGGACGGCACCAAGGAGCTCCTCGAAAAGGGCCGCGACTGGATCATCAACGAGGTGAAGGCCTCGGGGCTGCGCGGCCGCGGCGGCGCCGGCTTCCCGACGGGCCTCAAATGGTCCTTCATGCCGAAGGAAAGCGATGGCCGCCCGCACTACCTCGTCGTCAATGCCGACGAGTCGGAGCCCGGCACCTGCAAGGACCGCGACATCATGCGCCACGATCCGCACACGCTGATCGAGGGCTGCGTCATCGCGAGCTTCGCCATGGGCGCGCACACCGCCTATATCTATGTCCGCGGTGAGTTCATCCGCGAGCGCGAAGCGCTGCAGGCGGCGATCGACGAGTGCTACGAATACGGCCTGCTCGGCAAGAACAACAAGCTCGGCTACGACATCGACGTCTTCGTCCATCACGGCGCCGGCGCCTATATCTGCGGCGAGGAGACGGCGCTGCTCGAAAGCCTTGAGGGCAAGAAGGGTCAGCCGCGCCTGAAGCCGCCGTTCCCGGCGAACATGGGCCTCTATGGCTGCCCGACCACCGTCAACAACGTCGAATCGATCGCGGTCACGCCGACCATCCTGCGCCGCGGCGCCGCCTGGTACACGAGCTTCGGCCGCCCGAACAACCACGGCACCAAGCTCTATTCGGTTTCCGGCCACGTCAACCGGCCCTGCACGGTCGAGGACGCGATGTCGATCCCGTTCCACGAGCTGATCGACAAGCATTGCGGCGGTATCCGCGGCGGCTGGGACAACCTGCTTGCCGTCATCCCCGGCGGCTCGTCCGTGCCTTGCGTGCCCGGTGCGCAGATCAAGGACGCGATCATGGACTATGACGGCCTGCGCGAGCTCGGCTCCGGCCTCGGAACGGCCGCCGTCATCGTCATGGACAAGTCGACCGACATCATCAAGGCGATCTGGCGGCTTTCGGCCTTCTACAAGCACGAGAGCTGCGGCCAGTGCACGCCGTGCCGCGAAGGCACCGGCTGGATGATGCGGGTGATGGAGCGCATGGTTCAGGGCCGCGCCCAGAAGCGCGAGATCGACATGCTCTTCGACGTGACGAAGCAGGTCGAGGGGCACACGATCTGCGCGCTCGGCGACGCGGCCGCCTGGCCGATCCAGGGCCTGATCAAGCATTTCCGTCCGGAAATGGAAAAGCGGATCGACGAATACACGCGCAATGCGACGCCGCACGGCGCCGTCTTGGAAGCAGCGGAGTAAGGCGCGATGGCCGGGGCACGCAGGGACGGACAGGGAAGGGAAGCGGCGCCAGCCATTCCGTTCGCGGGGGTCATCGGTGTTGATCCAGCCGATCCGTTCGGCATGGCCGAATGGATGAGGACCATGCCGAAGATGGGTCTGCATCCGCTGATCGCACCGCCCACGGCGGCGGTCGCAGCGGCGACGGCCCTCGGCTTCGGCCTGTCGAGCCACATCGCCGGCATCATGTTCGGCGCGATGCAGGGGGCCGCGAGCGCCCTGCAGAAAAGCGCCGCCCCGCTTGAAGCCGAGCCGGCCGGGATCAAGGAGCCTGCCCCGGCCGTCGCGCCGCAGCCGGCCGCCCGGCAGGCTACCGAAGCGTCGCCCGCTCCGGCCGCGAGCAAGCCGCGCGCCGCGAGAAAGCCCGCCGCCTCGGGGCCGAGGGGCGGTGCGGGCGACGATCTCAAGCGCATTTCCGGCATCGGCCCGAAGCTCGAGCAGGTGCTCCGCGGCAGAGGGTTCCGCCGCTTCGCCGATATCGCTGCCCTGAGCGAGGCGGATGCGGCGCGGCTCGACGGCGAGCTCGGCCTTGACGGCCGGATCATGCGCGACGACTGGATCGGACAGGCAAAGGCGCTTCACGGAGCGCGGAAGAAATGACGGTGACGGCCGCCCGGTCGTCACAGCAAGCGGCAAGGCCGTGACGGAATTGTCCGCCGCCAGAAAAGGCAGGCGGACGAAAGACAGGATTGAGTACGAAGATGGCAAAGCTGAAAGTCGACGGAAAAGAGATCGAGGTCCCGGATCATTTCACGCTGCTTCAGGCATGCGAGGAGGCCGGCGCCGAGGTTCCGCGCTTCTGTTTCCATGAGCGGCTTTCGGTTGCCGGCAACTGCCGCATGTGTCTGATCGAGGTGAAGGGCGGCCCGCCGAAGCCGGCCGCCTCCTGCGCCATGGGCGTGCGCGACCTGCGTCCGGGCCCGAACGGCGAAGCGCCGGAAATCTTCACGACCACGCCGATGGTCAAGAAGGCGCGTGAAGGCGTCATGGAATTCCTGCTGATCAACCACCCGCTCGATTGCCCGATCTGCGACCAGGGCGGCGAGTGCGACCTGCAGGACCAGGCGATGGCCTTCGGCATCGACACGTCGCGCTATCAGGAAAACAAGCGTGCGGTCGAGGACAAGTACATCGGTCCGCTCGTCAAGACGGTGATGAACCGCTGCATCCACTGCACCCGCTGCGTCCGCTTCACGACGGAAGTCGCCGGCATCGCCGAACTCGGCCTGATCGGCCGCGGCGAGGACGCGGAGATCACCACCTATCTCGAGCAGGCGATGACCTCGGAGCTGCAGGGCAACGTCGTCGATCTCTGCCCGGTCGGCGCGCTGACCTCGAAGCCTTTCGCCTTCACCGCGCGTCCGTGGGAACTGAACAAGACGGAATCGATCGACGTCATGGATGCGCTCGGCTCCGCGATCCGCGTCGACACGCGCGGCCGCGAGGTGATGCGCATCATGCCGCGCGTCAACGAGGACATCAACGAGGAGTGGATCTCCGACAAGACCCGCTTCATCTGGGATGGCCTGAAGACGCAGCGGCTCGACCGTCCCTATGTCAAGAAGGACGGCCGCCTGCAGCCGGCAAGCTGGAGCGAGGCGTTCCAGGCAATCAAGGCGGCGGTCGCCGCGACCTCCGGCGACAGGATCGGCGCGATCGCCGGTGATCTCGCCGCCGTCGAGGAAATGTACGCGCTGAAGGAGCTCGTCTCCTCGCTCGGCTCGCAGAACCTCGATTGCCGGCAGGATGGTGCCGCCCTCGACCCGTCGCTCGGGCGCGCAAGCTACATCTTCAATCCGACGATCCAGGGCATCGAAAGCGCCGACGCGCTCCTCGTCATCGGCTCCAACCCGCGTTTCGAGGCCTCGGTGCTCAATGCGCGCATCCGCAAGCGCTATCGCATGGGCAATTTCCCGATCGCCGTCATCGGCGAGCAGGGCGAACTGCGCTACGAATATGAGTATCTCGGCGCCGGTACCGACAGCCTTGCCGAGCTCGTCTCGGGCAAGGGCAAGTTCTTCGCGACGCTCAAGAAGGCGGTGCGCCCGCTGATCATCGTCGGCCAGGGTGCGCTCGCAGGGGAGGGCGGTGCCGCCGTTCTCGCCAATGCCGCAAAGCTCGCGGTGGCCGTCGGTGCGGTCACGACCGAGTGGAACGGCTTTGCCGTGCTCCATACCGCGGCCGCCCGCGTCGGCGGGCTCGACCTCGGCTTCGTGCCCGGAGAGGGCGGCAGGTCGGCGGCCGAAATGGTCGGCGCCATGGATGTGCTCTTCCTGCTCGGCGCCGACGAGATCGATCTTTCCGCGAGGAAGGGCTTTACCGTCTATATCGGCTCGCACGGCGACAACGGCGCCCATGCGGCCGATGTCATCCTGCCCGGCGCGACCTACACGGAAAAGTCCGGCACCTGGGTGAACACGGAAGGCCGCGTGCAGATCGGCACCCGCGCCAACTTCGCACCGGGCGAAGCCCGCGAGGACTGGGCGATCATCCGCGCGCTTTCCGACGTGCTCGGCAAGAAGCTGCCCTTCGATTCGCTTGGTGAACTGCGCGCAAGGCTCTACGCCGCCCATCCGCATTTCGCCGAAGTCGACGTGATCGCCGCCGGCCGCAGCGACGAAATTGCCGCACTGGCACAAAAAGCCGGTGCGATGGCGAAATCCGCGTTTGCGTCTCCGGTCAAAGACTTCTATTTGACGAACCCGATAGCGCGCGCATCCGCCGTCATGGCCGAATGCTCGGCCTTGGCGCGCAACAATTTCAAAGCTGCCGCGGAATGAGCGCGAGGGAATAGAGCATCATGGACGCTTTCATTTCGAGCTACGTCTGGCCCACGGCCATCATCATCGGCCAGTCGCTGCTGCTTCTGGTCGCGCTGCTGGTCTTCATCGCCTACATCCTGCTCGCCGACCGAAAGATCTGGGCCGCCGTGCAGCTTCGCCGCGGTCCTAACGTGGTGGGGCCCTGGGGACTTTTCCAGTCCTTCGCCGATCTTCTGAAATTCGTCTTCAAGGAGCCGGTCATCCCGGCCGGCGCCAACAAGACGATCTTCCTGCTCGCGCCGCTCGTCTCGGTGACGCTGGCGCTCGCGGCCTGGGCGGTCATCCCGCTCAATGCGGGCTGGGTGATCGCGAACATCAATGTCGGCATCCTCTTCGTCTTCGCCATATCTTCTCTCGAGGTTTATGGCATCATCATGGGCGGCTGGGCGTCGAACTCGAAATATCCGTTCCTCGGCGCGCTGCGCTCCGCCGCGCAGATGGTCTCCTATGAAGTCTCGATCGGCTTCGTCATCGTCACCGTGCTGCTCTGCGTCGGCTCCTTGAACCTGACCGACATCGTCAATGCGCAATCCGACGGCCTCGGAACGATGCTCGGCCTGCCGGCCTCTTTCCTCGACTGGCATTGGCTGTCGCTCTTCCCGATGTTCATCGTGTTCTTCATCTCGGCGCTCGCCGAGACGAACCGTCCGCCTTTCGACCTGCCGGAAGCGGAGTCCGAACTCGTCGCCGGCTTCATGGTCGAGTACGGCTCGACTCCGTACATGATGTTCATGCTCGGCGAATACGCGGCGATCTGCCTGATGTGCGCCTTGACGACCATCCTCTTCATGGGCGGCTGGCTGCCTCCGGTGGATATCTGGCTCTTGAACTGGGTGCCCGGCATCGTCTGGTTCGTGCTCAAGGCCTCGTTCGTGTTCTTCATGTTCGCGATGGTGAAGGCTTTCGTGCCGCGCTACCGCTACGACCAGCTGATGCGTCTCGGCTGGAAGGTCTTCCTGCCGCTGTCGCTGGCGATGGTCGTCATCGTCGCATTCGTTCTGAAGCTGATGGGCTGGGCATGATGGCCGCTCACGCTTCGCTGCATACCGCCGGCTTCTCCCGGGCCGGCAAGTTTGGAGGTTAATGATGGCCGGTCTTTCGCAAGCCGTCAGCTCGCTGTTCCTCAAGGAATTCATCGGCGCTTTCTTTCTGTCGATGCGCTACTTCTTCAAGCCGAAGGCGACGGTGAACTATCCCTTCGAGAAGGGGCCGGTCAGCCCGCGCTTCCGCGGCGAGCATGCGCTGCGCCGTTATCCGAACGGTGAAGAACGCTGCATCGCCTGCAAGCTCTGCGAGGCGATCTGTCCTGCCCAGGCCATCACCATCGAGGCCGGCCCGCGCCGCAACGACGGCACCCGCCGCACCGTGCGCTACGACATCGACATGGTGAAGTGCATCTATTGCGGTTTCTGCCAGGAAGCCTGTCCGGTCGACGCCATCGTCGAAGGGCCGAATTTCGAATTCGCCACCGAAACGCGCGAAGAGCTTTACTACGACAAGGAGAAGCTGCTCGCCAACGGTGACCGCTGGGAGCGGGAGATCGCGCGCAACATTGCGATGGACTCGCCCTACCGCTGAGCCATCCGCAAGAACGCAGCATCGTGCCGCAAGGCGGTGCATGCAAAACGGGTTTGGGCATCGGCCGGACGGACGTCCGGCTTTGCCTCATGGAGTGGGGGCCGGGCCTTCACGCCGAGCAAGACGAAAAAGGCACCGATCATGGGTCTGCAGGTTCTTTTTTTCTATCTCTTCGCCTTCATCGCGGTGGCGTCGGCATTCATGGTCATCGCGGCCAAGAATCCGGTCTATTCGGTTCTGTTCCTGATCCTGACCTTCGTCAATGCGGCAGGGCTTTTCCTCCTGACCGGTGCCGAGTTCCTGGCGATGATCCTGCTGGTGGTCTATGTCGGCGCGGTGGCCGTTCTCTTCCTCTTCGTGGTGATGATGCTCGACATCGATTTCGCCGAGCTTCGTGCGGGCGTTCTCGAATATGCGCCGGTTGGCGCGCTGATCGGGTTGATCCTCGCGGCCGAGCTCATCATCGTCGTCGGTGGCGCGACCTTCTCGCCGGAGATTGCAAAGGCGATCTCGATGCCGATCCCGGCGGTCAGCGAGCGGACCAATACCGCCGCGCTCGGCGACGTCCTCTACACCCACTATGTCTATTTCTTCCAGATCGCGGGGCTGGTGCTGCTCGTCGCCATGATCGGCGCCATCGTGCTCACCCTGCGTCACCGTCAGAACATCAAGCGCCAGAGCATTCCGCGCCAGGTCGCCCGCACGCCCGAGAACGCCGTCGAGGTGGTCACGGTCAAGCCGGGGCAGGGCATCTAACCGGGACGCGAGGTCGAGGACCACACTCATGGAAATCGGAATTTCCCACTATCTGACCGTCAGCGCCATCCTGTTCACGCTCGGCGTCTTCGGCATCTTCCTCAACCGGAAGAAC
This sequence comes from Sinorhizobium saheli, assembly GCF_001651875.1. GTDB lineage: Bacteria > Pseudomonadota > Alphaproteobacteria > Rhizobiales > Rhizobiaceae > Sinorhizobium > Sinorhizobium saheli. The sequence goes on along the minus strand of NZ_LNQB01000058.1, from coordinate 69,561 downwards.
GTCATCATCATCCTGATGTCGGTCGAGCTGATCCTGCTCGCCGTCAACATCAACATGGTAGCCTTCTCGGCATTCCTGAACGACATCACCGGTCAGGTCTTCGCGCTGTTCATCCTGACCGTCGCGGCCGCAGAAGCGGCCATCGGACTTGCAATTCTCGTCGTCTTCTATCGCAACCGCGGCTCGATCGACGTCGAAGACATCAACACGATGAAGGGCTGACAGGGCTATGGACACCATCATCAAGGCTATCGTCTTTCTGCCTCTGATCGGCTTCCTGATCGCCGGTCTCCTCGGCACTCAGATCGGTGCCAAGGCATCCGAATATGTGACCAGCGGACTGATGCTCGTCGCGCTGGCGCTCTCCTGGTTCGTGTTCTTCGACATCGCCCTCGGTGAAGAGGAGATGATCACGGTTTCGGTCCTGCGCTGGATCCAATCCGGCGGCTTCGATGTCGCGTGGGCCCTGCGCGTCGATACGCTGACCGCGGTGATGTTCGTCGTCGTCAACACGGTCTCGACGCTGGTGCATATCTATTCGATCGGATACATGCACCACGATCCGCACCGTCCGCGCTTCTTCGCCTATCTTTCGCTCTTCACCTTCGCGATGCTGATGCTCGTGACGGCCGACAACCTGCTGCAGATGTTCTTCGGCTGGGAAGGCGTCGGTCTCGCCTCCTATCTGCTGATCGGCTTCTGGTACAAGAAGCCCTCGGCCAATGCCGCGGCGATCAAGGCCTTCATCGTCAACCGCGTCGGTGACTTCGGCTTCGCCCTCGGCATTTTCAGCGTTTTCGTGCTCTTCGGTTCGGTCAATTTCGAGACCATCTTCGCCGCCGCGCAGGGCTATCTGCCGGCCGAGGGCGCCGGGGGCGGGGAAGCAGTCATCAATCTCTTCGGCATGCAACTCGACAAGGCGCATGCGCTGACGGCCGCCTGCCTGCTGCTCTTCATGGGCGCGATGGGCAAGTCGGCACAGTTCCTGCTGCACACCTGGCTGCCGGACGCCATGGAAGGCCCGACCCCTGTCTCGGCGCTCATCCATGCGGCGACCATGGTCACCGCCGGCGTCTTCCTCGTCGCCCGCATGTCGCCGCTCTTCGAACTTTCGCCGGACGCGCTGACCGTCGTCACCCTGATCGGCGCCATCACCGCCTTCTTCGCCGCGACCGTCGGCCTCGTGCAGAACGACATCAAGCGCGTCATCGCCTATTCGACCTGCTCGCAGCTCGGCTACATGTTCGTGGCGCTCGGCGTCGGCGCCTATGGCGCCGCCATCTTCCACCTGTTCACGCACGCCTTCTTCAAGGCGCTGCTGTTCCTCGGTGCCGGTTCGGTGATCCATGCCGTCGACGGCGAGCAGGACATGCGTTACATGGGTGGGCTGCGCACGCATATCCCCGTCACCTACTGGATGATGTTCATCGGCACGATCGCGCTGACCGGCGTCGGCATTCCCGGCACCGTCATCGGCACCGCGGGCTTCTTCTCGAAGGATGCGATCATCGAATCCACCTTCGCGTCTCATAGCATCGTTTCCGGCTTCGCCTTCAGCCTGCTGGTGATCGCCGCACTCTTCACCAGCTTCTATTCCTGGCGCCTGACCTTCATGACCTTCCACGGAAAGCCGCGCGCTTCGTCGGACGTCATGCATCATGTGCATGAGTCGCCCCAGGTCATGCTGGTGCCGCTCTACATCCTCGCCCTCGGCGCGCTCGTCGCGGGTTTCCTGTTCCACGACCATTTCTTCGGCCACGACTATGCCGAATTCTGGCAGGGTGCGCTGTTCACCCTTCCGGAGAACGAGATCCTCGAGGCGTACCATCACGTTCCGCTGTGGGTGAAGTGGAGCCCCTTCGTGGCGATGGCGCTCGGTCTCTACACGGCCTGGTACATGTACATCCGCTCGCCCGAGACGCCGAAATATCTCGCTCGCCAGCATCACGGTCTCTACCAGTTCCTGTTGAACAAGTGGTATTTCGACGAGCTCTACGACTTCCTGTTCGTCCGTACCGCCAAGCGCCTCGGCACCTTCCTCTGGAAGGAGGGTGACGGCCGGGTGATCGACGGCTTCGGTCCGAACGGCGTCGCCGCGCGCGTTCTCGACGTGACTGATCGCGTCGTCCGGCTGCAGACCGGTTACCTTTATCATTACGCGTTCGCCATGCTGATCGGCATCGCAGCGCTCGTTACATGGATGATGCTCGGGAGTTCCTTCTGATGACCGATTGGCCCGTACTTTCCGCGGTCACCTTCATGCCGCTCGTCGGCGTGCTGCTTCTCTTGCTGACGAGGGAAGACAGCGCCTACGGCCGCCGCAACATCCTGAACGTGTCGCTGCTGACGACGATCTTCACGTTCCTCGTATCGCTCTACATCTGGTACCAGTTCGACCCCGCGAATCCGGGCTTCCAGATGGTCGAGAAGAAGGAATGGCTGGGCACCGGCATTTCCTATCATCTCGGCATCGACGGCATCTCGGTGCTGTTCGTTCCGCTGACGGCATTCCTGATGCCGTTCTGCGTGCTGGCGAGCTGGGTGACGATCGAGAAGCGCCTGAAGGAATACATGATCGCGTTTCTGATCCTGGAAACGCTGATGATCGGCGTCTTCGTATCGCTCGACCTCATCCTCTTCTACGTCTTCTTCGAGGCCGGCCTGATCCCGATGTTCATCATCATCGGCGTATGGGGCGGCAGGGATCGCGTCTACGCGAGCTACAAGTTCTTTCTCTACACCTTGCTCGGCTCGGTGCTGATGCTGCTCGCAATGATGGCGATGTACTGGCAGGCCGGTACGACGGATATCACGGAACTGCTCGCCTATAACTTCCCGCGCGAAATGCAGACCTGGCTGTGGCTTGCCTTCTTCGCCTCCTTCGCGGTGAAGATGCCGATGTGGCCGGTCCATACCTGGCTTCCCGATGCGCACGTCCAGGCGCCGACGGCCGGCTCGGTGATCCTGGCGGGCATCCTGCTGAAGCTCGGCGGCTACGGCTTCCTGCGCTTCTCGCTGCCCATGTTCCCGCTGGCGTCGGACCTGTTCGGCCCGCTCGTCTACACGCTGTCGATCATCGCGATCATCTACACCTCGCTGGTGGCGATGATGCAGACCGACATCAAGAAGCTCATCGCCTATTCGTCGGTGGCGCATATGGGCTATGTGACGATGGGCACCTTCGCCGCCAACGTCCAGGGCGTCCAGGGCGCCATTTTCCAGATGCTGTCGCACGGCATCGTCTCGGGCGCGCTCTTCCTTTGCGTCGGCGTCGTCTATGACCGCCTGCACACCCGCGAGATTTCCGCCTATGGCGGCCTCGTCAACAACATGCCGAAATATGCCGTCGCCTTCATGGTCTTCACCATGGCGAATGTCGGCCTGCCGGGCACGTCCGGCTTCATCGGCGAAGTGTTGACGCTGGTCGGTGTCTTCCGCGTCAACACCTGGGTTGCGCTGTTCGCGACCAGCGGTGTCATCCTGTCGGCGGCTTACGCCCTCTGGCTCTATCGCCGCGTCATTTTCGGCGCGCTCGAGAAGGAGAGCCTGAAGGCGCTGCTCGACCTGTCGGCACGCGAGAAGCTGATCCTCTATCCGCTGGTGATCCTGACGCTCTTCTTCGGTGTCTATCCGGCACCCGTCTTCGACGCGACCGCGGCCTCCGTGGATCTCCTCGTCAACAACTATGCCGCAGCCCTGCAGGCAGCGCAAAACGTTGCGCTTTCGGTGCAATGACCACAGGACGTGATTGGACATGACAGCTGAAACCCTTATCGCCAGCCTGCAACTTTCGGTCCCCGAGCTGATCCTGGCAGTCGGCGCGATGGCCCTGTTGATGATCGGCGTCTTTTCGAGCGAAAGGTCCGCGCCGACCGTGACCGGACTTGCGGTCGCCGTGCTCATCATCGCCGGACTTTGGCTCGTCCTGAAAACGGGCGAGGGCGAGGCCTATGGCGGCGCCTTCCTCTCGGATCCCTTCTCTAAATTCATGAAGGTCCTGGCGCTCATCGGCTCGATCACCGTGATGGTGATGACGGTCGGCCATGCCCGCTCGGCGCAGATCGACCGTTTCGAGTTCCCCGTGCTCTTGGTGCTCGCCACCCTCGGCATGCTCCTGATGATCTCGTCCAACGACCTGATTTCGCTCTATCTGTCGCTGGAGCTGCAGTCGCTCGCCCTCTATGTCGTCGCCGCGATCAACCGCGACAGCGTCCGCTCGACCGAAGCGGGCCTCAAGTATTTCGTCCTCGGCGCGCTGTCGTCCGGCATGCTGCTCTACGGCATGTCGCTCGTCTACGGCTTTACCGGCCACACGGGCTTCGACGAGATTGCGGCGGCCCTGACGGCGGAAGGCCGTTCGCTCGGCCTCGTCTTCGGTCTGGTGTTCATCCTTGCGGGCCTTGCCTTCAAGATCTCCGCCGTCCCCTTCCATATGTGGACGCCGGACGTTTACGAGGGCGCGCCGACGCCGGTGACGGCCTTCTTCGCGGCCGCTCCGAAGGTCGCAGCCATGGCGATCCTCGTTCGCCTCGTCATCAATGCCTTCGAACCCGTCGTCGCCGACTGGCAGCAGATCGTCGTCTTCATCTCGATCGCTTCGATGCTGCTCGGCGCCTTTGCCGCGATCGGACAGCGAAACATCAAGCGGCTGATGGCCTACTCGTCGATCGGCCACATGGGCTATGCCCTGGTCGGCCTCGCTGCCGGCTCGATGGCCGGCGTGCGCGGCGTGCTCATCTACATGCTGATCTACATGGTGATGACGCTCGGCACCTTTGCCTGCATCCTCGCCATGCGCCGCAAGGACGGCGAGCATGTCGAGGGTATCGATGATCTCGCCGGCCTGTCGCAGACCAATCCGTTCATGGCGACGGTGCTGACGATACTGATGTTCTCGCTTGCCGGCATTCCGCCGCTCGCCGGCTTCTTCGCCAAGTATTTCGTCTTCGTCGCGGCGATCGAGGCGCATCTCTATGCGCTGGCGGTCATCGGCGTGCTGGCTTCGGTCGTCGGCGCTTACTATTATCTCAGGGTCATCAAGGTCATGTGGTTCGACGAGGCCAAGGGCGAATTCGCCCGCACGGCCGGCGAACTGCGGCTGGTCTTCGGGCTCTCCGGCCTCTTCGTGCTCGGATACGTTCTGATCGGCGGACCGCTCGGAAACGCCGCGGAAGCCGCGGCGCGGTCCTTCTTTTGACCGGCGCTTCAGGCGGCGGCCGGATTTCGCCCGACGATTTCCGGCACATCGCGCTCGCCGAGACCGTCTCGACCAACAGCGAGTGCCTGGCAAGGGCGCGGGAGGGTGATCCGGGCAATCTCTGGATCACTGCAACGCGCCAGACCGGGGGCAGGGGGCGGCGCGGCCGCGCCTGGTTCTCGGAGCCCGGAAATCTCTACGCCTCGCTGCTCCTCATCGATCCGGCGCCGGTCGCAAGGCTGCATTCGCTGCCGCTCGCGGCGGCCGTTGCCGTCCACCGGGCGATCCGGCGGGTAATGCCGCCGGGCTCGCCCGAGGTGGCGATCAAGTGGCCGAACGACATTCTCATCGATGGTCGGAAAACCTGCGGTATCCTGCTGGAGGGCGAGAGCCTGCCGGACGGGCGCCGCGCTCTGGTGATCGGCTGCGGCGTCAATATTGCGGCGGTGCCCGAGGCGGCGCTCTATCCGGTGACCTCGCTCAGGCAGGAAGGCGCGACGATCGCGCCCGAAGAGCTGTTCGCCCACCTCTTCGTGACCATGGCCGGGGCGCTGTCCGTTTGGAACGGGGGCGCCGGGGTGGCTTCGATCATCGATCAGTGGCGGGCGGCGGCCAAGGGCATCGGCGAGCCGATCACGGTCAATCTGCCGGATCGGTCGCTTTCCGGCCGCTTTGTCGATATCGATCAGGACGGCCGGCTGATACTCGATACGGGCTCCGGTGCGCCGCAAGCCATTGCGGCCGGAGACGTGTTTTTCGGATGAATGAATGAAAGAGGCGCATCAAGAAATGGCGCAAGACGAAGAACTGGTGTTCTTGCCGCTCGGCGGCGTCGGCGAAATCGGCATGAACCTCGGCCTTTACGGCTATGGAAAGCCGGGCAATCGCCAGTGGATCATGGTCGATTGCGGCGTAACCTTTCCCGGGCCGGAATTGCCGGGCGTCGAACTGGTGCTGCCCGACATCGCCTTCCTTGCCGAGGAACGGCGCAATCTGAAGGCAATCATCATCACGCACGCGCATGAGGACCATTACGGTGGCCTGAACAATCTGTGGCCCGGGTTGAACGTTCCGGTCTATGCCTCGCCCTTCACCGCCGGAATGCTCGAGGCGAAACGCGACTTCGAGAAGAGCCGCGGCGAGATCCCCGTCACCCTCTTCAAGCAGGGCGACCGCATCAATGTCGGTCCCTTCAGCATCGAGGCGGTCGGCGTCAACCACTCGATCCCGGAGCCGATGTCCCTCGTCATTCGCACGCCGCTCGGCACCGTCGTGCACACGGGCGACTGGAAGATCGACCTCGATCCTTCGCTTGGGCCCATGACCGACGAGGCTCGTTTCCGCCAGATCGGCGAGGAAGGCGTGCTGGCGCTCGTCTGCGATTCCACCAATGCCCTGCGCGACGGCGTCTCGCCCTCGGAACAGCAGGTTTCGGAAAGCCTCGCCAAGATCATTGCCGATGCCAAGGGCCGGGTCGGGATCACCAGCTTCTCCTCCAATGTCGGCCGCATCCGTTCGATCGCCGAGGCGGCGGAGGCTGCGGGCCGGGACGTCCTGCTGCTCGGCAGTTCCATGAAGCGGGTCGTCGATGTGGCGCGGGATGTCGGGCTGATGGACGGGCTGAAGCCGTTCCTGGCGGAGGACGAGTTCGGCTATATCCCGCGCGACAAGGTCGTCGTCATCCTGACGGGGAGCCAGGGCGAGCCGCGGGCGGCACTTGCCAAGATCGCCCGGGACGAGATGCGCAACGTCGCCTTCTCGGCCGGCGATACGATCGTCTTCTCGTCGCGCACGATCCCCGGCAACGAAAAGGCGATCAACGACATCAAGAACGGCCTGATCGAGCAGGGAATTCACATCATCACCGACAGCGAAGCCCTGGTGCACGTCTCGGGCCATCCGCGGCGCAACGAGTTGCAGCAGATGTATCAATGGCTGAAGCCCGAGATCGTCGTGCCGGTGCATGGCGAAGCCGCACACCTGACGGCTCATGCCGAACTTGCCCGGCAGTCGGGCATTGCCAACGTGCCGCGGCTGCGCAACGGGCAGATGCTGCGGCTCGCTCCCGGAGCGGCGGAAGTCATCGACGAGGCACCGCACGGCCGCATCTACAAGGACGGGACCCTGATCGGCGATTTCGACGAGATGGGGATCGGCGAGCGGCGCAAGCTCTCCTTTGCCGGCCACGTCGCCGTCAATGTCGTCCTCGACAGCCGTTACGATTTCCTGGGCGACCCGGACGTCGTTCCGATCGGTCTTCCGGAATATGACGACGAGGGCGAGGCGATGGACGACACGCTCTATGACGCGGTGCTGGGGGCGGTGGAGAGCATTCCGCGGGCGAAGCGGAAGGATCTCTCGACCCTGCAGGAAGCGGTTCGCCGCGCCGTGCGCAGCACGGCCAATCAGGTCTGGGGCAAGAAGCCGGTCGTGACGGTGTTCGTCACCAAAGTCTGATTTTCGCGCGACCTGCCACGTGCTGTAATGCAATGCCGCTCAAACGTCTGGAACGGTTTGGGCGCCGACATGCATGGGAAAAGACGCGGGCGCGGGAGTTCCGAGGCCGAAGGAGCGTTCGATGCTGGGCAGAGTGAACCACGTGGCGATCGCGGTACCGGATCTGTCGGCTGCCGCCGAGAGTTACCGCGCGACGCTGGGCGCCTCGGTCACCGAGCCGCAGGCCCTGCCTGAGCACGGCGTAACGGTGGTGTTCGTGACGCTTCCCAACACGAAGGTGGAGTTGCTGGAGCCGCTCGGCGACGCGTCGCCGATCGCCGCCTTCCTCGAGAAGAATCCGGCCGGCGGCATGCATCACATCTGCTACGAGGTGGCGGACATCCTCGCCGCGCGCGATCGGCTGAAAGCGGCCGGGGCACGCGTGCTCGGAGACGGCAACCCGAAGATCGGCGCGCACGGCAAGCCGGTTCTCTTCCTGCACCCCAAGGACTTCCAGGGGACCTTGATCGAGCTCGAGGAGGTGTGACAGTGGGGCGCGGCGGAGAAATTTGCCCGATGCGCCGCACGGCGCTATAAGGCACCCGAACTGTAACTCCGGCGGCGACCCGGCGGGCGGCGCGCCTTCCGGTCCGCTGCCGTCCTTGAGATTCCGGGATGTCCCTGTTTTCGACCTTCGCCGTCTATTTCATCATCTGGTGGATCACGCTCTTCGCGGTGTTGCCGCTCGGCGTGCGTACGCAGGCCGAGGAAAACGACGTCGTGCCCGGCACCGTCGAGAGCGCGCCGGCGCGGTTTCGCGCGCTTCGCGTCGTGCTGCTGACGACGGTCATCGCCGCCATCGTCCATCTCGGCTGGTACGTCGTCTCGGTCAGGCTCGGCTACGGTCTCGACGACATTCCCCGCTTCGCGCCGAAATTCTACTGAGCATTTGCAAAGCGCATTCGCTCGAAGGGATCTCCACCCGCTGCAGGCGCGAGCAAAAACTGTGCCAGCGGGCAAAGGCATCCGATCGATGACCCCGGTGTGACGCCGGCTCCGTTGCGTTTGCGGCAGCGACCAGCGCTCGCCACCAGGGTGGCACCCTTGACAGCCAAGAAATTGACATTTTTGCAGACTGCTTCGCGGCGGCGCGAGGCGGAAAAGCAAAAAAAAACAAGGCCAAAGCCTTGTTTCAAAGTTTCGCGTGATCTTTCATCCGTTTCCGGCGGCAGCGAACAAGCGCGCCTAAGATCTTATCCTCCCAAGACTTGACCGCGAATTTCGGCAAGAATTTGGTCTTCCTGCCTGTTTTGTGAGCCGAAATTAGCTTAAACCTTGGGCCCTGTCATCTGGTTTTTTTGCATTTTTGCTACAGTCAGGCAAATTTTTCCCGTTGACAGAGACTGGCTTCGTCCTGTTACTAGCGTGCTCTTTTGACGCAGGGTGAGCCCACCTTCCTCATGGGGCGACCGCGCGTCCCACTCTGCCGCAGCGGCAGGGTTTTCTTCCGCGCGCGAAGCAGCTATGAACGCTGAACTCGAAGGCTTCCCGTCGGCCGGCGCCGCCGGGAAAATGCCGCCGGGAAAATCAAGAGCCCCATTTCAAAGGCAACAGCCGGCTTTCGCTGTTCGCAGGCGAAAGGGGCGGCCGAAGCACAACGTCATTTCGCCCGAATCCGTCGATAGTGCGAATTCACCAGTTCTGGAACCTGTCATGCGCCTGTCCCGCTTTTTCATGCCCATCTTGAAGGAAAATCCGAAGGAAGCGGAAATCGTTTCCCATCGCCTTATGCTGAGGACCGGCATGATCCGCCAGCAATCCGCCGGCATCTATTCATGGCTGCCGCTCGGCAAGCGCGTGCTCGACAAGGTCAATCGGATCATTCGCGAGGAGCAGAACCGTTCGGGCGCGATCGAACTCCTGATGCCGACGCTGCAGTCGGCCGAGCTCTGGCAGGAGAGCGGACGCTACGACGCCTACGGCAAGGAGATGCTGCGCATCAAGGACCGTCAGGATCGGCCGATGCTCTACGGGCCGACCAACGAGGAGATGATCACCGATATTTTCCGCTCCTACGTGAAGTCCTACCGCAACCTGCCGCTCAACCTCTACCATATCCAGCTGAAGTTCCGCGACGAGATCCGGCCGCGTTTCGGCACCATGCGCTCGCGCGAGTTCCTGATGAAGGACGCCTATTCCTTCGATCTGGACCGGGCAGGGGCGGAGCATGCCTATAACCGGATGTTCGCCGCCTATCTGCGCACCTTCGACCGCATGGGGCTGCGCGCGATCCCGATGCGTGCCGATACGGGGCCGATTGGTGGAAACCTGAGCCACGAGTTCATCATCCTCGCCGACACCGGTGAGTCCGAGGTCTTCTGCCACAAGGATTTCCTTGGTTTCGACATTCCGGGCGAGGAGACGAATTTCGACGATGTCGCCGGCCTGAAGGCGATCTTCGACAAGTGGACCTCGCGCTATGCCGCCACCTCGGAAATGCATGAAGAGGCCCTCTTCAACGCCGTTCCCGAGGGAGAGCGCCTGTCGGCCCGCGGCATCGAGGTCGGCCACATCTTCTACTTCGGCACCAAATATTCCGAGGCGATGGGCGCCAAGGTGCTCGGGCCCGACGGCAAGGAACACACCGTGCACATGGGCTCCTACGGCATCGGCCCCACCCGCCTCGTGCCGGCGATCATCGAGGCGTCGCACGACGAGAACGGCATCATCTGGCCGAAGAGCGTCGCGCCCTTCGATGTGGTCGTCATCAACATGAAAGCCGGCGACGCCGCTTGCGATGCCGCCTGCAGCACGCTCTACTCCGATCTCGGCAAGGCCGGATTCGATGTGCTTCTCGATGACACGAACGATCGCGCCGGCGCCAAGTTCGCGACGGCCGACCTGATCGGCGTGCCGATGCAGGTCATCGTCGGGCCGCGCTCGATCGCCAATGGCGAGGTCGAGCTGAAGGACCGCAAGACCGGCGCGCGCGAGACGATGACGATCGAGGCCGCGATCAACAAGCTGGTCGCGACGAAATAAGAGGCGAAGGGATCGAAGATGACAGCGGCGACGGAAGAGCAGGTGCAGGCTGCCGCTCAATCCAAGATGTCTTCCGTCCGTCCCTTTTCCGCCTTCGAGCGCATGGTCGCCTGGCGCTACCTGCGCTCCCGGCGAAAGGAAGCGTTCATCTCGGTCATCGCCGGCTTTTCGTTCATCGGCATCATGCTCGGCGTGGCGACGCTGATCATCGTCATGGCGGTGATGAACGGCTTCCGCACCGAACTCATTTCGCGCATCCTCGGCATGAACGGTCACATGATCGTTCAGCCGCTCGATGGCCCCCTGACGAATTATGCCGATCTGGCCGCCAAATTTTCCGCGGTACCGGGCGTGACGATGGCCATTCCGATGGTGGAGGGGCAGGTTCTCGCCCAGGGCATCGGCGACGCCTCGACGGGGGCGCTGGTGCGCGGCCTGCGCGCCGACGACCTGACGAAACTGAAATCCATCTCGGAGCACATCCAGTCGGGCGATCTCGTCGGCTTCGCCTCGGGCAGCGGCGTCGCGATCGGCTCGCGCATGGCCGAGCAATTGGGAATTCGCGTCGGCGGCACGATCACCCTGACCTCGCCGAACGGCGACGTGACCCCGTTGGGCATGAACCCGCGGGTCAAGGCCTATACGGTTTCGGCGATCTTCGAGGTCGGCATGTCCGAATATGACGCGACGATCATCTTCATGCCGCTCGAGGAGGCGCAGCTCTTCTTCAACGCCGAAGGCCTCGTCCAGTCGATCGAAATCTTCGCCGAGCACCCCGATGCCGTCGATGCGCTGCGCGAGCCGGTCGAAAAGGCGGCCGGCCGACAGATCTTCATCACCGATTGGCGGGACCGCAACAGGACCTTCTTCTCCGCGCTCGAAGTCGAACGCAACGTGATGTTCATGATCCTGACGCTGATCGTGCTGGTCGCGGCGTTGAATATCGTCTCGGGCCTGATCATGCTGGTCAAGGACAAGGGCAGCGACATCGCCATCCTGCGGACGATGGGGGCGACCTCCGGTTCGGTGATGCGCATCTTCTTCATGACGGGCGCCGCCATCGGCGTCGCAGGTACGATCGCCGGCGTCATTCTCGGCGTCATCGTCTGCCTGAACGTCGAATCGATCCGGCAGTTCTTCTCCTGGATGTCGGGCACGATGCTCTTCGATCCGGAACTCTATTTCCTGAGCCAGCTCCCGGCCGACATGAACGCCGATGAGACGGTCGCGGTCATCGTCATGGCGCTCGCGCTCTCCTTCCTTGCGACGATCTTTCCGGCCTGGCGCGCCGCGCGCCTCGATCCGGTGCAGGCGCTGCGGTACGAATAACAAGGACAACGGCCTAAATGAATGCGCGTGTGGCACTGCAGCTCTCAGGCATCGAGCGGCATTATGGTGAGGGCGAGACCTTTCTGCCGATCCTCAAGGGCGCCGACCTGACGCTCCGGAGCGGCGAGACCGTGGCGCTCGTCGCCCCGTCCGGTACCGGAAAGTCGACGCTGCTTCACGTCGCCGGGCTGTTGGAGCATCCGGACGCGGGCGAGGTGGTCGTGAACGGCATCGCCTGCAACGGGCTCAGCGACGACCGGCGCACGGCGATCCGCCGCGACGAGATCGGCTTCGTCTACCAGTTCCACCATCTCCTGCCGGAATTCACCGCGCTGGAAAACATCATGATGCCGCAGCTCATCGCCGGCCTGACCAAGGCCGAGGCCGCGGAACGGGCCAAGGCGCTGCTCGACTACATGCGAATCGGCCATCGCGCCACCCACCGCCCGGCGGAGCTTTCGGGCGGCGAACAGCAGCGCGTCGCCATCGCGCGGGCGGTCGCCAATGCGCCGCTGATCCTCCTCGCCGACGAGCCGACCGGCAACCTCGATCCCGAAACGGCCGGTTACGTCTTCGAGGCGCTCGAAGCGATTGCGCGCCAGTCCGGCCTGGCAGCCCTGATCGCCACCCACAATCACGAGCTCGCCGCGCTGATGGACCGTTGCGTTACGATCGAGGACGGAAAGGTCGTCGAGCTCCGATAGCGCCTTGTGCGCGCTTCTCCATGGCGCCGGAACGTCACGTCATACGCCCCGGGGCAGAGCCTGCTGCGCCCCGTCCACTCAGAATCCGGTGAGCCCGCGTCCTTGGCCCGAAAAGACCTTTCGGCGCCGCGATCTCAGGGAATGATGAGCCCACCGCGATAATCGAGCTCGTAGGCTTCCTCGCCGTCGACGAAGATGGTTTCGCGTCCGGAAAAATGATCGGTCTCGCCGCGGCTGCTGTCGATGTAGCAACCGTAGGCGTGCTGATATTCCATGCCGCCTAGGAAGTGGTTCTTCTCGCGATACATCGTCTGGAGCGCCGCCTTGATGATCGCGCCGGCCCTCCGCGCGTCGACCAGGTCCGGGCGGATGATGCGGCCGAAATAATTCATCGCCCAGCGTGGCTCGTCATGATGCCAGACGGTTTCCTGGCCGGCAAAGTCGCTGCCGCCGAAATAGCTGTCGAGATAGCGCCACACGCCTCGCTGGTGGCCGATATCGTGGGAACCGGGCCGCGAGGCCGGAAGCCGCGCGCCGTCCCCGACATAGGTCTTCGATTTCGCCTCGACGATGAAGCCGGTCAGTTCCTCGATGCTGATCATGGGCGGGTCCCTCCGTCTGTCAGGAGGATGCCGCAGCACGACCCGCTTGTAAAGAACAAAACGAGAACATTTGAACTACCCGGCGAACCTTTTGGCCGGTCGCGTCTCGCCAGTCCTTGAGCGGGTCGACCGCACCCAAGCGGTTACGCCTGCGAAGTCGAGTCACTCGATCGACGCCGCTTGATCGGGACGAAGCGGGGCGAGCGGCGCGCGCCCCCTCGTTAACCATAGCCGCTGAATAGCGGGACTTTCATGCGCGCTTTCTTGACTATGGAACAAAAATAGAACAAATAGGAAACAATAGCGAAAAGGAGACATGTTATGGCTGATTTCGTTCGTGACCTTGCTGCCTTCGCATCGATGAGCCTCTTCATTGCGAGCATCTCCGTGATCGCGCTCGGTATTTGACAGCCGTTGGGGACCAATCACCGAGCGGTTGAAAACGTCCCGCCGACCGCTGCAAGGCTGGACAGCGGCGGCGGGAAACGGGATATCCTCCGACCAAACAGAGAATCGGAGTTCGGCGATGGCAGGCGACGAAGGCATTGGTCAGGGCGCGGCGGGCACGCATCCGCAATTCGTGCACCTGCGTGTCCACTCGGCATTCTCGCTGCTCGAGGGTGCGCTGCCGTTGAAGAAGATCATCGGCAAGGCCGTCGCCGACGATCAGCCGGCGATCGGCATTGCCGATACCAATAACCTGTTCGCCGCCCTCGAATTTTCGCAGAAGGCGGCGGACGACGGCTTGCAGCCGATCATCGGCTGTCAATTGTCGATCGACATGGAGGACGAGCCGGAAGGCGAGCGGCGCAGTCATGCGCAGCAACTCGCTGAGCTTCCATCGATCGTTCTCATTGCCGCGACCGATGCGGGCTACGCCCGTCTCGTCGATCTGGTTAGCCGCGCCTATCTCGAAGGCGAGGGGCATCAGGCGGTGCGGATCACGCGCTCCTGGCTGGCGGAAGGCGGAACGGACGGCCTGATCGCCCTGACCGGCGCCGCCGGCGGCCCGGTCGACATGGCGCTGAAGGCGGGTGCCCCGGCCGTGGCGGAGGCGCGTCTGAAGACATTGATCGCGCTTTTCGGCGATCACCTCTATGTGGAATTGCAGCGGCACGGCAGCTACGACCGGCGCCACGAACATCGGATGATCGAGCTCGCCTACCGGCTCGATGTTCCGCTTGTCGCGACCAACGAGGCCTTTTTTCCGTCGCCGGCCGACTACGATGCCCATGATGCGCTGATGGCAGTTGCGCACAATGCGGTGGTCTCCGACGACAGCCGCTTCCGCCTGACGCCTGATCATTACCTGAAGAGCCGGAACGAGATGGCGGCGCTCTTCGCCGACCTGCCCGAAGCGCTGGAGAACACCGTCGAGATCGCCCGGCGCTGCTCATTCATGCTGAAGACGCGCGGGCCGATCCTGCCGCGCTTCACCGGCGCTTCGAACGACCCGGAGGAGGCCGAGCGCGCCGAAGCCGCGGAGCTTCGCCGCCAGGCGGAGCAGGGCCTCGAGCAGCGCCTCGCCAAGCTCGGCATGGCGCCCGGCTACACGGAAGAGAATTACCGCGAGCGCCTCGCCTTCGAGCTCGACGTCATCGAGCGGATGAAGTTTCCGGGCTACTTCCTGATCGTTTCGGACTTCATCAAATGGGCCAAGCAGCACGACATCCCGGTGGGGCCCGGGCGCGGCTCGGGTGCGGGATCGCTGGTCGCCTATGCGCTGACGATCACCGACGTCGATCCGATGCGCTTCTCGCTGCTCTTCGAGCGCTTCCTCAATCCGGAACGCGTGTCGATGCCGGACTTCGATATCGACTTCTGCCAGGACCGGCGCGAAGAGGTGATCCGCTACGTCCAGGGCAAATACGGCCGCGAGCAGGTGGCGCAGATCATCACCTTCGGATCGCTGCAGGCGCGCGCCGCACTGCGCGACGTCGGCCGGGTGCTGGAAATGCCCTATGGCCAGGTCGACAAGATCTGCAAGCTGGTGCCGAACAACCCCGCCAACCCGACGCCGCTCTCCAAGGCGATCGAGGAGGAGCCGCGGCTGCAGGAGGAGGCGGAGAAGGAGCCGGTCGTCGCCCGTCTTCTCGACATCGCGCAGAAGATCGAGGGGCTCTACCGTCACGCCTCGACGCACGCCGCCGGCATCGTCATCGGCGACCGGCCGCTGTCGCAGCTCGTGCCGATGTACCGCGATCCGCGCTCGGACATGCCGGTCACCCAGTTCAACATGAAGTGGGTCGAGCAGGCCGGCCTCGTCAAATTCGACTTCCTCGGCCTGAAAACGCTGACGGTCTTGAAGACGGCGGTCGACTTCGTCGCCAAGCGCGGCATCGAGATCGACCTCGCAAGCATCCCGCTCGACGACCCGAGGACCTACGAGATCCTCTCCCGCGGCGAGACCGTCGGCGTGTTCCAGGTGGAAAGCGCCGGCATGCGCAAGGCGCTGATCGGCATGCGCCCGGACTGCATCGAGGACATCATCGCCCTGGTGGCGCTCTATCGCCCGGGGCCGATGGAGAACATCCCGGTCTACAATGCCCGTAAGCATGGCGAGGAAGAGATCGAATCGATCCACCCGAAGATCGACTACCTGCTCAAGGAGACCCAGGGGGTCATCGTCTACCAGGAGCAGGTGATGCAGATCGCCCAGGTGCTCTCGGGCTATTCGCTCGGCGAGGCCGACCTCCTGCGCCGCGCGATGGGCAAGAAGATCAAGGAGGAGATGGACAAGCAGCGCGCCCGCTTCGTCGAAGGGGCCGTCAAGAACGGTGTCTCCAAGCCGCAGGCCGACCTGATCTTCGATCTTCTGGCAAAGTTCGCCAACTATGGCTTCAACAAGTCGCATGCGGCCGCCTACGCCATCGTCTCCTACCAGACCGCCTATATGAAGGCGCATTACCCAGTCGAGTTCCTGGCCGCGTCGATGACGCTCGACATGTCGAACACCGACAAGATCAACGACTTCCGCCAGGACGCGATGCGCCTCGGCATCCAGGTGATCGCCCCCTCGGTGCAGACCTCGTTCCGCCACTTCGAGACCGGCGACAACCGCATCTATTATTCGCTCGCCGCCATCAAGGGCGTCGGCGAGTCGGCCGTCGACCACATCGTCGCCGTCCGTGGCGACCGTCCCTTCGCGAGCCTCGAGGACTTTTGCCTCAGGATCGATCCGAAGCTCTTGAACCGCCGCGTCTTCGAGAGCCTGATCGCCGCCGGTGCCTTCGACTGCTTCAGCTACGATCGGGCCGAACTCATCGGCGGCCTCGACCGCATCCTCGGCTTCGCCCAGCGCGCGCAGGAAAACAAGCTGAGCGGCCAGAGCGACATGTTCGGCGCCGGTGCCGCGACGGGCCCGGAAAAGATCGCGCTGCCGCCCTATACGCCCTGGCTCGCTTCGGAGAAGCTGCACCGCGAATTCCAGGTGCTTGGCTTCTATCTCTCCGCCCATCCGCTCGACACCTACAACAAGCTTCTGGCGAAGATGCGGGTGCAGAACTTCTCCGACTTCTCCGCGGCGGTGAAGCAGGGGGCGACCGCGGGCCGGCTTGCCGGAACCGTGACCTCGAAGCAGGAGCGCAAGACGCGCACGGGCAACAAGATGGGCATCGTCGCCTTTTCCGATGCGTCGGGCCAGTTCGAGGCCGTGCTCTTCTCGGAGATGCTGAACCAGTATCGCGATCTCCTCGAGCCCGGCAAATCGCTGTTGATGACTGTGGACGCGGAGGAGCGGCCGGAGGGCATCGGCCTGCGCATCCGCACGCTGCGGTCGCTCGAGGAGGAATCGCTGCAGATGCAGAAGGCGCTGCGCGTCTATGTGCGTGACTCGGGGCCGCTCCGTTCCATCGCCTCGCATCTCAACACCAAGGGCGACGGCCTCGTTTCCTTCATCGTCATCAAGGACAATGGCCAGCGGGAGATCGAGGTCGAGCTCAGCGAGAAATACCGTATTTCCCCCGAGGTCGCCGCCGCCCTTCGCTCCGCGCCGGGCGTTGTCGACGTGGAGCTCGTCTGAAGCATCTTCCAGGTGGATAGAGCGGTGGCGCGGACGCATGTGAGCGCATCCCGCTCTGGGTTGCGATCGCTTTGGGCCGAGAATGTCCCTAACCTCTTCCCGCAAGCGGCGAGAAAAAACTTGAGCGGCCGCCGCGAGTCCCCTTCGCCCCGCTGACGGGAGGAAGGCGGCCGGCAGGCCGGATGCGGCGCAGGCGGAATGCACTCACATCCTCAACCGCGCGGTGTCCTTGTGATGGTGACGAAATCCGTTCCCTCGCCGGTCTCCAGTCCCGTGTCCGCATCGGTGATCGAGAGCGACGAGCCGTTGGCGAGCAGGCCTGCTATGCGCTCGCGGACGTCGTCCGGCACGGTGATGCGGCCGAGCGTCCGCTCGAGGGCGTCGAAAGCGAGCGGCTCCGCCTCGGCCGTAATGCCGAGCCGCTGCTTCGCCGCTTTCGGCAACTCATTCTGGAGCGTGACGCCGAACCACTTGCCCGTTCCGGTTTCAGCATCGATGTCCTGAAACTGGAGGAAATGCGTTCCGAGCGCCGTTTCGGGCGCCGCAATCGTGACACCGGCTTCGAAAAGCGGCTGGAATTCCCGCCTGACACGCAGGACGCCGTTGGGCGGCGACCCGCGGCCGGCCTTCCGAAAGACGGCTTCGATCAGTTCCGGGGTGATCTTGCCGTCGGCCGGCAATCCTTCCTTCGTCTGGAAGGCCCGGATCGCGGCAATCGTCGCCGGACCGCTGAAGCCGTCCGGCAGACCGGCGTCGTGGCCGAGCGTGGCGAGAAGGGTCTGAAGATCGCGCAGGGTCTCTCGCATGCCGCGCCGCGTGACCAGGATGCGGAGCGGAGCCTTCTCTTCGTCGGCGGCGGTCGGCGGCGGCGGACGCCTTTCCGTCATCGCGACCTCGACGGTGCTGTCGTCGCCGATTGCCGGGCGCAGCGGGACGTCGGTCAGGGCCGGCCCCTGCGGGCGCGACTGATGCGGCTGGAAGAGCATCGCGCTCGACACCTCGACCGGCGTGACCTGGCGCTCCGATATCAGCACATGCATGCCGTGGGCGGTCATCTTGTAAAGGGCGGCGGCGAACTTGCCCGGTAGCCGCACGCAGCCGTGAGAGGCCGGATAATCCGGCACATGGTTCGAGCCATGCAGCGCGATGCCGGACCAGGTCAGCCTTTGCATGAAGGGCATCGGCGCGTCCGAATAGATGTTGGACTCGTGATGCCGGCGTTTCTCCAGAATCGAGAAGATGCCCGTCGGGGTCCGATGGCCGGGCTTGCCGGTGGAGATTTTCGATGTGGCGATGACCGCGTCGCCGTCATAGACGACCAGGGACTGCTGCTCGATTGAGACGACGATCTGCAAGGGCGTCTTGGTGCCGGCCGCAAAAGCCGGCGGCGACACGGCGAGCGCTGCAAGGACGAGCCTGAGAGTGAAACGCAATACCGGCCCTCGTTGCGACAAAGCGGGATGAAGCAACATGCGCGGCGGTTTCCGCCCGCGTCCCACTCCTTCGGTCAAACTACTGCAGCGACCTTTACGCGTCTGACAGATGCGCAGCGCTGTCGTGGACGAGGTTACCGTTCAATATTTAATGAATTCTCTACCTTGAGAGGATGGCAGGGCAGGGATCACGAGCTAATGATCGCGGCGGCGCTGCCCGAAGGTATAGCCGGTTTCGACGCTCACCTTGCCGAACTTGTCGTGCAGCCTGTTGATCGCCTCCTCGGCGGCGGCGCGCCTTGTCGCCAGCGGATCGACGAGGTCTGGCGGGTCGGCGAGATCGGGATTGGCGAGATCGCTGACGCCGATGCCGATCAGCCGGTATTTCGTCCCGTCGATCTCCTTCTCGAGCAGTTGCAGGCCGGTGCGGAAGATGCGGTCGGCGAGGCGCGTCGGGCTGTCGAGGCGCCGGTTGCGTGTGCGGAGCTTGAAGTCGGCGGTCTTGAGCTTCAGCACGACGGTCTGGCCGGCGAGGGCGGATTTGCGCAGACGCAGCGCCACCTGCTCGCTCAGCCGTCTCAGGTGCGGCACGAGTTCGTCCGGGCGGGACAGGTCCTCGTTGAAGGTCGTCTCCGAGGACACGCTCTTTGCCTCGCCGTCGGTCTCGACGGTCCGCTCGTCAAGGCCGCGCGCAAGACGGTAGAGCCGCTGTCCCATCGTGCCGTAGCGGCGCATGAGGTCGGGCTCTTCCATGGCCTGCAACTGACCGATCGTGCGGATGCCGTCCCTTTCGAGCGTCGCGGCAAAGGCCTTGCCCACGCCCCAGATCAGCGTGACCGGTCGGTCCCGCAGGAAGTCGACGGCCTCCGCCTGTCCGATCACGGAAAAGCCGCGCGGCTTCTGGAGGTCGGAAGCGACCTTGGCGAGAAACTTGCAATAGGAAAGGCCGACGGAGACGGTAATGCCGATCTCCTCTTCCACGCGCCTAGCGAAGCGCGCGAGCGTTCGCGCCGGCGGGTCCTGGTGCAGCCGCTCCGTGCCGCTCAAGTCGAGGAAGGCCTCGTCGATCGATAGCGGCTGCACCAGCGGCGTCAACTCCAGCATCATCGTCCTCACTTCACGGCCGACGCGGACATATTTCTCCATGTCCGGCTTGATCACCACGGCCTGGGGGCAGGCCTCGAGTGCCTTGAACATCGGCATGGCGGAGCGCACGCCATGGATGCGGGCCACGTAGCAGGCCGTCGAGACGACGCCGCGCTTGCCACCGCCGATGATCACCGGCTTGTCGGCGAGCTCCGGATTGTCGCGCTTTTCGATCGAAGCATAGAAGGCGTCGCAGTCGACATGGGCGAGCGTCAGCCGATAAAGCTCCGGATGGCGGAGAAGCCGCGGGCTGCCGCAGGCCAGGCAGCGGCGCGCCTGGGCGGGTTGCGCCTGAAGGCAGTCGCGGCAGAAACCGGGGGTAGGGGCGGCGCTGTCGGGCATATCCGAGAACAAATGTTGAACGCGGCGACTTTACGCTCTACGCTGGTGAGTCTCAAGGCGGCGGTGGGAGGCCACTTTGGATATTGCCCTGCAATTTTTGCCGGTGACTGCGGGTCGCTGGCCGGACTTCGAGACTCTCTTCGGCCCGAAGGGGGCGTTCTGCGGCTGCTGGTGCGTCGCCCTGCGCCTGCCTTATGCGATCCGCGGCACCATGTCGACCGAGGAGCGCAAGGACTTCATGCGCGCGCGGATCGAAGCCGGACCGCCGCCGGGCATTCTCGGCTATTCGGAGGGAAAGCCGGTCGCCTGGGTCCAGGTCGGCCCGCGCCATGACGTGCCCCAGTTCAATACGCCGCGAACCTGCTCGCGGCCGCTCGAAGAGCGCGAGGCGGAGGACGCAGGTGTCTGGGCCGTCAGTTGCTTCTTCCTCTCGTCGCCGCTGCGGGGCAAGGGACTGAGCCACCAGATGCTGGCTGCCGCGATCGATCATGCGCGCGCCGGGGGTGCTCGCTGTCTCGATGCCTGCCCGATCGACCACACCAAGCAGGCGAAATCGGTGACGCTCTGTATCGGCTCGACGGCGATCTTCGACGCCGCCGGCTTCGAAATGGTCGCCCGGCGCAAGGACGGCCGACCGCTGATGCGCCTGGATTTGAGGCAATGACGAGGCCTGGTGGAATTTCGCCGGCACACCGGCCGGCGTTGCGGTGGCGTCGGGAACACGACACCTATGCCGGCGGGCCCCCGTCTCTAGTTCTCTTCGAAGTCTCGTGGGCCAGAGAAGGCGTGATGCGCCCGCACGACGTCTTCCGGAGAAGTGCCGGTTGCCGCGCAGAACGCCATCAGTGTCGGCTCGTGCTCCATCAGAAAGCCGACGAGCCCGCCCATGAAACCCGGCTCGCCGACGGCGCTCCGCAGCGCGGCGGGGTCGGTTCCCGTCAGCGCCAGGAAGCGCGACAGGAGTTCAGGCTCGTTCGCGAGCCAGGCGAGGATGGCAATGGCGGTATCGTCAGCGCTGCTCATGATGTCGGGCCTTTTCTCATCCGCGGACCGAAATTACCTATTTTTCAACCAAATAGCGCTAGCCTGCCCATCGATGAATTGGTCGAGTCGTCGATGGTGCACCTTATATCGCTCGGGAAGACTTGCAAGCGGCGACAGACAGCAAGGGATCGACATGCCCAAACAGGTAATGATTGTTGAGGACAACGAGCTGAATATGAAGCTCTTCCGCGACCTGATCGAGGCCTCGGGCTACCAGACGATCCAGACGCGCAACGGCATGGAAGCGCTTGAGCTGGCACGCAAGCACCGGCCGGACCTGATCCTGATGGACATACAGCTGCCGGAGGTGTCCGGCCTCGAAGTCACCAAATGGCTCAAGGAGGATGACGAGCTTCACGTCATTCCGGTCATCGCCGTCACCGCCTTTGCCATGAAGGGCGACGAGGAGCGTATTCGCCAGGGCGGATGCGAGGCTTATGTTTCCAAGCCGATTTCCGTTCCGAAATTCATCGAGACGATCAAGACCTATCTGGGCGATGCCTGACTGCCGGGAAGATTGACATGACTGCGCGTATCCTTGTCGTCGACGACGTCCCGGCCAATGTGAAGCTCCTCGAAGCGCGGCTGGTGGCGGAATATTTCGAGGTGCTGACGGCCGGGGACGGGCATGCCGCATTGGCGATCTGCGAGAAGACGTCGGTCGACCTGGTCCTGCTCGATATCATGATGCCGGGCATGGACGGTTTCGAGGTCTGCGAGCGGCTGAAGGCGAACAGCCGGACGGCACACATCCCCGTCGTCATGGTGACCGCGCTCGACCAGCCCTCCGATCGCGTGCGCGGGCTGAAGGCCGGCGCCGACGACTTCCTCACCAAGCCGGTCAACGATCTGCAGCTGATGTCGCGGGTGAAAAGTCTCGTGCGGCTGAAGAACGTCAGCGACGAGTTACGCCTTCGGGCGCAGAGCGCACACACGATCGCCCTGCAGGAGCTCGCCCGCCTCGATCGCCCGGACGAGCCCGGCAACATTCTCCTCGTCGACGGCCGCGCCTCCTCGCAGGAGCGGCTCGTGCGCGCCTTGCGGCCCGTCGCCGAAGTTTCGGTCATATCTGATCCCCAGGGCGCCCTCTTCGAGGCCGCCGAGAACAATTTCGACCTGGTGATCGTCAACGCGAACTTCGACGACTACGATCCCTTGCGCTTGTGCTCGCAATTGCGTTCGCTCGAGCGAACGCGCTTCATTCCCCTCCTGCTGGTGACGGAACAGGGCAATGACGAGATCATCGTCCGGGCACTCGAGCTCGGCGTGACGGACTACATCACCCGTCCCGTCGACCCGAACGAACTGGTCGCTCGCTCGCTCACCCAGATCCGGCGCAAGCATTGCAACGATCGTCTGCGCGCGAGCGTGCAGCAGACGATCGAACTGGCGATCACCGATGATCTCACCGGCCTGCACAACAGGCGCTATCTCGACGGCCACCTGAAGCTCTTGATGGATCGTGCGGCCGCGCGCGGGCGCCCGCTGTCGATCTGCATTACCGATATCGATCGCTTCAAGCGCGTGAACGACACCCTCGGCCATGATGCAGGCGACGAGGTACTGCGCGAATTCGCCAATCGCATCCGGGCAACCGTCCGGGGCGCCGATCTTGCCTGCCGCTACGGTGGCGAGGAATTCGTGATCGTCATGCCGGACACGACGCCGGAGATGGCGGCGATCGTCGCGGAACGTCTTCGCTTGATGGTTGAAAGCCGCGGGTTCGAGATTCCGCGGGCCGACACGGTCCTGAGCGTCACCGCCTCGCTCGGCATAGCGAGCCTGCGGCCCGAAGGCGATACGGCCGAGGCGCTGCTGAAAAGGGCGGATGTGGCGCTCTACGAGGCCAAGAACGGCGGCCGCAACCGCGTGGTCGCCGCCGCCGCCTGAGCGCCCTCGCGTATTTTCAGGGTGCCGACAGGGCGGCTTTCCGCCCGTTTTTCTCTCTTGCCAAGTTTCTCCCGGCTTGTATCTTCTGCCGCGTCGCCGGTGCTGGGGCACGCACGGCCATGGGCAGTGGGTTCGGGGGACGTCCGAATCTGGGACAGAAATTAACCAAACGCCGAGCAACCCTGTTTCGGCGATTAAGAATTCGTTGATTTTTTTTTATATTCAGGCAATGCTGATACGTGAGGAAGCATAATGGCTTCCATCCGATCGGTTACCCCATGATGCTCAGGTCCGCCGCATCTCCTGGGTCGTGGGGTCGGTCGGCTGGCCTCGGATTTCGCGGATTCCTCGTGCCGCAGCCGGAACCAGTCGACCCCCATTCGCAAACGCCGCCTCGCACGAGGCGGCGTTTGCGTTTTCGGATCGTCCGTTGCCAGCGGCCGGAACTTGCCGCGATCCCGCAAAAGTCATCGGCCGAAAGAATCGCGCAAAGAAAAAGCGCCGGACCTTGCGGTCGGCGCTCTTCAGGTCAACTCGGAACCTGATCTTACTTGATCTTGGTTTCCTTGAATTCGACGTGCTTCCGGGCGATCGGATCGTATTTCGTCTTCGTCATCTTTTCCGTCATCGTGCGGCTGTTCTTGGTCGTGACGTAAAAGTAACCCGTGTCGGCCGTCGACAGCAGCTTGATCTTGATGGTGGTAGCTTTCGCCATGGTCGTCCTGCCTTTATGAAAAAGTGAAACCCGTGGACAACCGGTTGCGGGCCACGGTCAAGGTTGGCGCGAAACTACAAATCGCGACCGAAAAGTCAAGGCCGTTTTGGTTTCAAAACGATGCGCACCAGGGAAAGTACGACGTAAAGCCCGAAGAACCCCGCGATCGCCCAGGCAAAGCCATCGTTGCCCGTGACGTCCATTGCCGCGCCGATCACCTGCGGGCCCGCCACCGTGCCGACGGCATAGGAGAACACGAAGGCTGCGTTGGCGGCCGCGAGGTCGGCCCCATGGAGACGGGCACCCAGATGGCTGAGGCCGACCGTGTAGAGGCCCGAGACGCATCCTCCCCAGAACAGAAGCACAAGCGCCATCAGGAACCAGCTTTCGACCAGCATCGGCAGGAACAGCGCTCCGACGAAGCCGATCAAGGTCAGGGCCGACAGGATGGTGCGGCGATCCTTCACGCGGTCGGACAGCATGCCGAGCGGGATCTGGAAGATGAAATTGCCGATGCCCATGACGGTCAGGAGCAGAGCCGCCTGCGATTCGGTGAAGCCGGCGCGTATCCCGAAGATTGGGAACAGCGACAGGCCGCCATATTCGACCGCGCCGAAAATGAAGACGGCAGCGGTGGCGGTCGGCACCAGGAAGACATACCGCATGAAGTGGCGTTTCGGCTTCTCGTCGAGCACCGGGCTTTCGCTGCGGGCGAGAAAAATCGGAATTGCCGAAATGAGAATGACGCCGGCGCCGACGGCGAAGGGCAGCACGCCCTCGCTGCCCAGGATAGAGAAGAGCAGGGGGCCGCTCGCGAAGCCGAGCGATAGCACGGTACCGTAGATGCCGAGCACGAAGCCGCGCCTGTTGGGCGGCGCAGTGGCATTGATCCAGAATTCCGACAGGATGAAGAGAACCGTTATCGCCCCGTGGAAGATGATTCGAAGCGGGAACCAGAGCCAGAAATTGGTGACGTAGTAGAAACCGAGCGCGCTTGCCGACGCGAAGACGATCGCCAGCAGCATGGTCGGCGCAACGCCGTGGCGATGGGCGAATTTCATCGTGAACGGCGCCGCGGCCATGGACGCGACGCCGGCCATCGCCGCATTCAACCCGTTCAGCGTCGGCACGATGCCGCGCTTTTCCATGATGATGCTGAGCAGCGGCAGGCCCAGGCCCATCGCAATGCCGACGGCGGTGATCGACGCAAGCGCTGCGGTCAGCGAAGGCCAGTGGATTTCGTCAACCGGTCCTGACGCACCGGGCGGCGGCTTCGACATGCGGCAAGATCCTCAGAGAAGCGTGCGCTGAAAGCGCCCGTGGCGCGTGAAATAAAACGGAACGGTTCTTTCTCGAGGAAGCGACGGGTCCGATTCGAGACAGTTTCTTAAGTCCGAGAGGATGATCGCGGTGATTTCCGGTACCCGGAGCGAGGAAAAGTCGCTGACGTCGATCCACTGCAAGTCCTGAAGCTCCCGGCTTTCCAGGACCAGCGACGGGTCGATATCGGCCTCATCCGCGAAAGCCGCGAAGAACCGGGTGTCGAACCGCCTCGGGTGTCCCGGAGGAGTGATGGCCCGGGCCATATAGCGCAAGTTGGAGAGATCGGGAAGGAAGGGAAGCGACGCGCTCTGGTCGCTCAGTGCCCTGCCGAGGCTGACGCCGGCTTCCTCGTAGAGTTCCCTGACCGCCGCCAGCGCGAGTGCCCGGGCGCGGCCATCGGGGATCGGTCGCCCTTCGCCCGCCTTCAGCGATCTGAGGACGGTCGGGTGAAGGTCGCCGGCAAATCGCAGCCGATGATCGCCAGGATCGCGGCGCCCGCCCGGAAAGACATAGAGATCGGGCATGAAGGCATGGGCGCCGTGGCGCTTTCCCATCAGCACGCGGATGCCGTCGCGAGACCGGTCGAGAAGCATGATGGAGGCCGCGTCGCGCGGCCTGATCGTCGGATGTCCGGGCGCTTCGGTCTTCAGGGACGGCGGGCGGCTGCGAAGCTCCGGCGTCATGCCGAAGGGTCCCTCGGCGGCAGCCTGTCGTCCGGCTTGTCCTCGTGGCCGCCGAAGCCGTGCATCTTCAAGGCCCATTGCAGGCCGATGACCGCACCCTTGACCGGCTGCATGAGACCAACGGCGCTCGCAAGCGTTACGGGCGCCCAGATCGCCAGATGCTGCCACGTCGAAAGCGGCAGCACGAGGTCGGTCATCATATAGCCCGCGAGCACCACGTGGCCGACGATCGTCACGACGATGTAGGGCGGAAAGTCATCGGCGCGGTGGTGGTCCATGCGTTCGCCGCAGACGGCGCACGCGTCGACCGATTTGACGAAAGCGCGAAACAGCCGGCCGCGGCCGCAGGCCGGGCAGGTCCCGAGGAAGCCGCGCCGGATCGAGCGGCCGACCGGCCGTTCCTCGCCCTGCGCACCGCCAAGCTGTAGCGTGTCTGTAGCCGTCGCCTTCATGTCCAAATCCTTCGTGCCGGGCGCCCGAAGCGGACCGGCGATCAGCGCCTGCCGCGCAGCGCTCGTGTTCCCGGCCGCTTGCGCGCATTCGGGCGTTCGCGGCGGCCGGCCTTGTGGAAGGAGCGCATTGCCGTCGGCATCTTCCGCCCCTCGCTCATCATCTCGAAACGGAGCGCGCCGGCAAGCGGCACGGCTTCCGCGAGCTTGACCCGCACCGGGTCGCCGAGACGATAGCCCAGTCCGGATTTCTCCCCGGACAGGGCCTGGTGCGCTTCATCGTAGATGTAATAGTCGCGCCCGAGCGTAGATATAGGGATGAAGCCGTCGGCGCCATAGGCCGGGAGGGTGACAAAAAGTCCCGCCCTGGTGACGCCGGAGACGCGCCCGTCGAACTCTTCGCCGACACGGGCGTTGAGGTGGTGGGCGATCAGCCGATCGACCGTGTCGCGTTCCGCCGCCATGGCGCGCCGCTCGAAGGTCGAGATCTCCGCGGCGATGTCGTCGAGCGCACCTTCCTCCTGCGGCGTGATACCGCCGTCGCCGAGCCCGAGCGCTGCCACCAGCGCCCGATGCACGATCAGGTCGGCATAGCGCCGGATCGGCGAGGTGAAGTGCGCATAGCGCATCAGGTTGAGGCCGAAGTGGCCGATATTCTCCGGACTGTAGATCGCCTGGCTCTGCGACCTGAGGACCATCTCGTTGACCATCGTCTCGTAGGGCTTGCCATCCGCCTTGGCGAGGATGCCGTTGAAGTGGTTGGCGCGCATGTTGCCGCCTTTGGCAAGCGCGATGTCGAGCGTTGCCAGGAATTCCCGGAGACCCTCCTGCTTGGCAAGCGAGGGCTGATCGTGAACGCGGTAGATCAGCGCCTGCCGCTTCTGCTCCAGCGTCTCGGCCGCCGCGACATTGGCCTGGATCATCATTTCCTCGATCAGCCTGTGCGCGTCGAGGCGTTCCGGAACGAAGACGCGGTCGACGGTCCCGTCCGGCTTCAGGATGATCTTGCGCTCCGGCACGTCGAGTTCGAGCGGTTGGCGCCGCTCCCGTCCGCGGGTGAGGATACGATAGGCCTCCCACAACGGCTTCAGGATCGGCTCGAGGATCGGGCCGGTCTTGTCGTCCGGCGCTCCGTCGATTGCGGCCTGTGCCTGTTGGTAGGAGAGCTTGGCGGCGCTGCGCATCATGATGCGATGGAAGGTGTGGCCCGCCTTGCGGCCCTCCTTCGAGAAACGCATCCGAACCGCCAGCGCCGGACGGTCGACGCCCTCCTTCAGCGAGCAGAGATCGTTGGAGATGCGCTCGGGCAGCATCGGCACGACGCGATCCGGGAAATAGACGGAATTGCCGCGTTTCAGCGCTTCGAGGTCGAGCGCCGACTTCGGCCTGACGTACCAGGAGACGTCGGCGATCGCCACGGTGACGATGACGCCGCCGGGATTGTCGGGCGAGGGGTCCGGCTCGGCGTAGACGGCGTCGTCGTGATCCTTGGCGTCGGCCGGGTCGATGGTGATGAGCGGCAGCGATCGCCAGTCCTCGCGGTGCGCCATCGTCGCGGGCTTTGCGGCCTCTGCCTCGTCCAGCACCCGCTCGGGGAAGACGTGCGGGATGCCGTGCGCGTGGATGGCGATCATCGAGATCGCCTTTTCGGAGGCGACCGAGCCGATGACGTTTTGCACCTGCGCGCGCGGCAGGCCGTAGCGTCCGATCCGGGCGAGGTGCACCTCGACGAGATCGCCGTCCCTGGCATCGCCAGTGAAATCCGGGTCGACGAGAACTTCCTCGCCGCGCTTGTCGATCGGCATCAGCCGTCCGCCGCCGCCGGGGGTCGGGCGGAAGACCCCGAGCACGGCATCCTTGCGCTTGTCGAGCACCTTGATGATGCGTGCGGTATAGGCGGGGCCGCCCCGGTCTTTCGAGGGAAATATCTTCGCGAGCACCCGATCGCCGAGTCCGCCGACCGGCACCTTGCCTTTCGACTTGGCGACGGTCGACTGGCGGATGAGAACCGCTGGTGCGACGCCGTCGTCATCCAGCCATTCGGCCGGGCGGCCGATCAGGTCGCCGTCGACATCGCGAATGGTGATGTCGAGGACGGTGACGGGCGGCAGCGCGCCGGGGCGCACGAGCGACTTGCGCTTCTTCTCGACGAGCCCGTCCTCCTCGAGCGAACGCAACAGATCCTTGAGCTCGGCGCGTGCGTCGCCCTTCAGTCCAAAGGCCTTGGCGATCTCGCGCTTCGAGGCCTGCTGCGGGTTTTCGGCAATGAAGCGCAACAGCACCTCGCGCGGCGGCACGGCGCCGTGGATGATCGTCTCGTTGCCGGCGGCGGGCGCCGCCTTGGCCGCGCGGCCGATTTTCTTGCCTGTGCCCTTTGCGGGCCGTTCGCTCGGGTCGCGCGGAATTCTGCTCAATGTCAGTCCTTCTTGGCCTTTGCAGCCGCTTTCGTTTTCGCCTTTGCGGCGGTCTTCGGCTTCTCGGCTTTCGCCGTTCCCGTTTTGGCTGTCTTCGCCGCTGCCGATTTGGCCTTGGTCGTCTTGCCCTTCGTCACGCCGCCTTTGGCCGCACGCTCGGCGATCAGGCCGAGTGCTTCCTCGATGGTGACGGATTGCGGGTCCTTGCCCTTGGGCAGGGTGGCATTGACCTTGCCCCAGTTGACGTAGGGGCCGAAACGGCCGTCGCGCACGGTGATGGCGCCGCCTTCGGGATGTTCGCCGAGTTCCTTGAGGGCGGCCGCCGTGGCACGGCCACGCCCGCCGCCGGCACCCTTGGCCTGCTTGTCGGCCAGCACCGAGATCGCGCGATTGAGGCCGATCGAGAAGACGTCCTCGACGGACTCCAGGTTGGCATAGGTGCCGTCGTGGAGCACGAAGGGTCCGTAACGGCCGATCCCGGTGGAGATCATCTTGCCCGTTTCCGGGTGCTTGCCGATGTCGCGCGGCAGCGAGAGAAGGGCGAGCGCCTTTTCATGGTCGATCGTCGCGGGCGTCCAGCCTTTCGGCAGGCTGGCGCGCTTCGCCTCCTTGCCGTCGCCGCGCTGGACATAGGGGCCGAAGCGACCGCTGCGCAGCGTGATTTCCTCGCCGGTATGCGGATCCTTGCCGAGGCTCTGCGGCTCGTTCGACACGGCCGCTTCCGCCTCGCCATTGGCTTCGGAGGAAAGCTGGCGCGTGTAGTTGCACTCCGGATAATTGGAGCAGCCGACGAAGGCGCCGTATTTGCCGAGCTTCAGGGACAGCTTGCCGGTGCCGCAGACCTGGCAGGTGCGCGGGTCGCTGCCGTCCTCGCGCTTCGGAAAGACGAGCGGCGCCAGTTCCTCGTTGAGCGCGTCGAGCACGTTGGTGACGCGCAACTCCTTGGTGTCCTCGATCTGCGAGAAGAAGTCTTTCCAGAACTCCCGCAGCACGTCCTTCCAATTGAGCTCGCCGGCCGAAATCTGGTCGAGCTTCTCCTCGAGCGCTGCCGTGAAGCCGTATTCGACATAGCGCGTGAAGAAGCTCTCGAGGAAGGCCGTCACCAGCCGGCCCTTGGCCTGGGGCAGCAGCTTGCGCTTGTCGATCGCCACATAGTCGCGCTCGATGAGCGTGCTGACCGTCGCCGCATAGGTCGACGGCCGGCCGATGCCGAGCTCTTCCATCTTCTTGATGAGCGTCGCTTCGGAATAGCGTGGCGGCGGCTCGGTGAAATGCTGGCTGGCGTTGATCTTCTGCTTCGCGAGGCTTTCGCGCGCATTGATCTCCGGCAGCCGGCCGCCGTCCTCGTCGTCAGCCTGCTCGCCGTCCTCCTTCGCATCCGTATAGGCGGCGATGAAGCCGTCGAAGCGGATGACCGAGCCGGTCGCCCTGAGACCCGCCTTCTTGCCGGCATTGTCGGCCAGGATCTCGGCGGTCGTCCGTTCGATTTCGGCCGAGGCCATCTGGCTGGCGATGCCGCGCTTCCAGACGAGGTCGTAGAGCTTCAGCATGTCGCCGTCGAGGAAACGGCGCACCTGATCGGGCGTGCGGTTGAAATCCGTCGGGCGGATGGCCTCGTGCGCTTCCTGGGCGTTTTTCGCCTTGGTCGAATAGAAGCGCGGTTTTTCCGGCAGATAGCGGCTGCCGAACTGGGCGCCGATCGCCCGGCGCGCCGCGTCGATCGCTTCCGGCGCCATCTGCACGCCGTCGGTACGCATGTAGGTGATGAGGCCGACCGTCTCGCCGCCGACGTCGACGCCCTCGTAGAGCTTCTGCGCGACCTGCATGGTGCGCGTGGCCGAGAAGCCGAGCTTCGAGGAGGCGGCCTGCTGCAGCGTCGAGGTGGTGAAGGGCGGGGCGGGGTTGCGCTTGACGGGCTTCGCCTCGACGCTCTCGACCACATAGCTCGCGCCGTCGAGGAGGGCCTTCAGCCGGTTCGCCTCGTCGGCGTTGCCAATCGCCTTCGGTTGCAGCCGCTTGCCGTCCGCCGAAACGAGCCGCGCCTCGAATTCGTCGCCGCGCGGCGTCTTCAGGAGGGCCGAGAGGTTCCAGTATTCTTCCGTGACGAAGCGCTCGATCTCCGCCTCGCGATCGCAGACGAGACGCAGCGCCACCGATTGCACGCGACCGGCGGAACGTGCGCCCGGCAGCTTGCGCCAGAGAACCGGCGAGAGATTGAAGCCGACGAGATAGTCGAGGGCGCGGCGGGCGAGATAGGCGTCGACCAGCGAGATGTCGATGTCGCGCGGCTCCGCCATGGCATCGAGCACGGCCTTCTTGGTGATCGCATTGAAGACGACGCGCTTGACCGGCTTGTCGCCGATGACCTTCTTCTTCTTCAGAAGGTCGAGCACGTGCCAGGAGATCGCCTCACCCTCGCGATCCGGGTCGGTCGCCAGAATCAGTCCGTCGGACGACTTCACGGCGTCGGCAATATCCTTCATCCGCTTGGCGGAGGCGCCGTCGACTTCCCACGACATTTCGAAGTCTTCGTCCGGACGGACCGAGCCGTCCTTGGCCGGCAGATCCCGCACATGGCCGAACGATGCAAGTACCTTATAGCCGGGGCCGAGATACTTGTTGATCGTCTTGGCCTTGGAAGGCGATTCCACCACTACAACATTCATCGTCATTCTCTGAGACAATCCGTTCCGGCAAGGCGCAAGCCCCGCGTGTCGCATACCGTGGCCACGACATGGACAGGGATTCGGGCGCGGTCAAGGGGTTTCATGAAAATAGCGATATCGCCAGGGAGCGCAACCAAGCGGCAAAATTCGAATCGCCGCAACCGCTGGTCGTTCTTACTGCGTTGGGCTTCATGCCGCGGGGACGAGCGATACGAGATTGCCTCCGTGGCGGCAGAGTTGGCCTGCGAGGTCCAGTTCCAAAAGCACGAGATGGACTTCCGAGGCGGAAAGCCCGGTGTGGCGGATGACGTCGTCGATTTCGACCGGCGTCGGTCCGAGGGCCTCGACAATGCGCGCCCTGTCGCCATCGGCTGGCGTTCCGGAACCGGGCCGCATCTCCTCGACCGCCGGCTTCTTGACCTCGACATCGCTCCTCGGGCGCGAAAAGAGATCATCGCGGCTGAGAGGGGCCAGCGCCTCGAGGACATCCGCCGGAGAGGTCGTGACGATGGCGCCCTGTTTCAGGAGATCGTTGGTGCCGTGACAGCGCGGATCGAGCGGCGAGCCCGGAACGGCAAAGACCAGCCGGCCGAAATCGGCGGCGTAGCGGGCGGTGATCAGCGAACCCGAGCGGTTGGCCGCCTCGACGACGGCGACGCCGAGGCTCGCTCCGGCAATGAGCCGGTTCCGCCGCGGGAAGTCACGGGCGCGCGGTTCCCAGCCAAACGGCATCTCGCTGATCGCAAGTCCTTCGCCGGACACGATCTCCTCCAACAGGCCGATATTCTCGGGCGGGTAGGGCCGGTCGAGCCCGCCAGCCAGCGCGGCGATCGTGCCGGTGCGCAGGCTCGCCCGATGTGCCGCCGTGTCGATGCCGCGGGCGAGCCCGGAGGTGATGACATAGCCGGCCGTGCCGGCGTCGCGCGCGATCATGGCCGCGAATTTCGCGCCGCTGACCGAGGCGTTGCGCGACCCGACGATCCCGAGAGAGGGGCGCGTCGCCGCCTTGCGGTTGCCCTTCATGGCGAGAAGCGGAGGGGCGGCGTCGATCTCTCTGAGCGCCGGCGGATAATCCGGCTCGCCGATGCCGACGAACACGGCACCGAAGCGATGCGCCGCTTCGAGCTCCCGCTCGGCATCGTTCACCGTGGCGACGCGAAACGAACGGCTCGATCCGCCGCGCCGCGAGAGTTCCGGCAAGGCTTCGAGGGCGGCCTCGGCCGTGCCGAAGTGATTGATCAGGTCCCGGAACGTCGCCGGGCCCACATTGTCGCTGCGGATCAGTCGCAGCCAGGCGATCTTCTGCCGTTCCGTCAGCGCGATCCCGCTTCGTCGAGCGCTGCCGTTCGGCATTATCCCTTCTCTCCGATCCGGCTTTCCGTGCCGCTCAGCAGCCGCTGGATGTTGGCATGGTGCTTGATCCAGGTGACGAGCGTCATGACGGCAAAGAGGAGCGCCATCTTGCCATAGCCGGTTGCGTAAAGGGCGACGGGAATGATCGCGGTCGCGACCAGAGCGGAGAGCGAGGAGTAGCGCGTGATCCGCGCCGTTGCCAGCCAGATCGCGGCGAAAGCGAGCACCATCACGGGCGCAAGCCCGAGCAGCACGCCGATATAGGTCGCGACGCCCTTGCCGCCCTTGAAGGAGAGCCAGACCGGATAGAGGTGGCCGAGGAAGGCCGCAAGCCCCGCGGCGATACCGGCTTCCACGCCCCAGAGCGACGCGATTGCGGCCGCAGCCGTGCCCTTGAGGGCGTCAAGCAGGAGCGTGGCGGCCGCGAGCTTCTTGTTGCCGGTTCTGAGCACGTTGGTCGCGCCGATATTGCCGGAACCGATCTGGCGGACGTCGCCGAGCCCGGCCATCCGCGTGAGGACGAGGCCGAACGGGATCGAGCCCAGCAGATAGCCGAAAACAACACACGCAAAGGTTGGCAGCAGTCCCAACTGCCAGGAAATGATATCCACCCGTCCCCCTCCCGCCTGACCGCTTCGGCCTACACCGAATGCACGAGCTTGCCCGCAACATAGGTTTGGACGACCCGTCCGGTAAAGCGTGCATTTTCGAAAGGCGTGTTCTTGGAGCGGGAAACCAGCGCCTCCTCGTAGAGGACCCACGGCTCGTCCAGATCGAGGATGGCGATATCCGCCTTTGCACCGGGTTGCAGCGTGCCGGCATCGAGGCCGAAGATCTGAGCCGGGCGGGTCGACAGCGCATCGATCAGCCGCATCAGCGGAACCTGGCCGCTGTGGTGGAGCCTGAGCGCCGCCGCGGCCAATGTCTCGAGGCCAACCGCGCCGTCTGCGGCATCGGCGAAGGGCAGGCGCTTGGTGTCGACATCCTGCGGATCATGCGAGGAGACGATGATGTCGATGGTGCCGTTGGCCAGCGCCTCGGCCATCGCGACGCGATCGTCCTCGCCGCGGAGCGGCGGCGACAGCTTGAAGAAGGTTCTGTATTCGCCGATGTCGTTCTCGTTCAGCGTCAGATGGTTGATCGAAATGCCGCAGGTGACGTTGACGCCGCGCTCCCGCGCCAGCCGAACGGCATCGGCCGATTCGGGAAGCGAGATCTTGGCGGCGTGGTAGGCGGCCCTGGTCAGGCCGGCCACGCGGAGGTCGCGCTCGAGCGGGATGATCTCGGCCTCGCGCGGAATGCCGGGAAGGCCAAGCCAGCTTGCAAGCAGCCCCTCGTTCATGACGCCGTTGGCGCCGAGATATTTGTCGCGGGTCTCGAGCGCGACGACGGCGCCGAACTCGCGCGCATAGGTCATCGCGCGGCGCAGCACGAGCGTATCGTTGACCGGCCGCCGGCCGTTGGTGAAGCAGACGGCGCCCGCATCGCGAAGCAGTCCGATCTCGGTCATCTCCTCGCCGTTGAGCCCCTTGGTCAGCGCCGCCGCCGGATGGACATTGACGAGCGCCTTGTCGCGGGCGGTCTTCTGCACGAACCCGACGAGGGCGATATCGTCGATCACCGGGTCGGTGTCGGGCATGGCGATGAACGAGGTGACGCCGCCGGTCGCGGCCGCCCGCGCGGCGGACTCGATCGTCTCGCGGTGCTCGCTGCCCGGTTCGCCGACGAAGACGCGCGCATCGACGAGCCCGGGCACGGCGACGAGCCCCGCGCAGTCCTTGACGAAGGCGCCCGCCGGCACGCCCTGGTTTTGGGCATCCTTTCCGGCGGCAAGGATCCGGCCGTCGCTGCCGACGATGATCGTGCCGGTTTCGTCAAGGTTCCGCGACGGATCGACGATGCGGAGATTCTGCAGAACAAGCGGTCTGGTCATAGGCGCGGCCCCTGGTTCTGGGAAAGAAGAAGCGTTTCCATCACGGCCATACGCACGGCGACGCCCATCTCCACTTGCTGTTCGATGACGCTTTGCGGTCCGTCGGCGATCTCGGAGGCGATCTCGACGCCGCGGTTCATCGGGCCCGGATGCATGACGAGCGCGTCGTCCCTGGCGGCCTTCAGCTTCTCCGCGTCGAGGCCGTAATAATGGAAGTATTCGCGCACCGACGGCACGAAGGAGCCGGCCA
Organism: Sinorhizobium saheli; assembly: GCF_001651875.1. Taxonomy (GTDB): domain Bacteria; phylum Pseudomonadota; class Alphaproteobacteria; order Rhizobiales; family Rhizobiaceae; genus Sinorhizobium; species Sinorhizobium saheli. The sequence goes on along the minus strand of NZ_LNQB01000058.1, from coordinate 34,589 downwards.
TGCGCTCGCGCTGCAGCCTCAGCATCATCACCACGTCCGCGTCCTTCAGGCCCTCCGCCATCGAGTGGTAGACCTCGACGCCCATCTGGGCGATGCCGGCCGGAAGCAGCGTCGCCGGCGCGACGACGCGGACGCGCGCGCCCATCTGGTTCAGGAGCAGGATGTTGGAACGGGCGACGCGCGAATGCAGGACGTCGCCGCAGATCGCCACGATGATCCGCGAAAGCTTGCCCTTGGCGCGCCGGATCGTCAGTGCGTCGAGCAGCGCTTGCGTCGGATGTTCATGCTGGCCGTCGCCGGCATTGACGACGGAGCAGGAGACTTTCTGGGCGAGCAGCGCGGCGGCGCCGGCGGACGAGTGCCGCACGACGAGCACATCGGGGTGCATCGCATTCAGCGTCATGGCCGTGTCGATCAGCGTCTCGCCCTTCTTCACCGACGAGTTGCCGACCGACATGTTCATGACGTCGGCGCCGAGCCGCTTGCCGGCGAGTTCGAACGATGACTGCGTCCGGGTGGAGGCTTCGAAGAAGAGATTGATCTGCGTGAGGCCGCGGAGCGAAGAGGTTTTCTTCTCCCTCTGGCGGGAGATCTTGACGGCCTCGTCGGCGCGGTCGAGCAGGAGCGTGATATCCTGTTCCGTCAGCCCCTTGATGCCGAGCAGGTGGCGATGCGGGAAAGTGATCATGAGCCGCCCTTGCACTCTGGAATTTGGCCCGCTCTATAGAACGTGGCCAGGGGCGCGGCAAGTGCCGTGGCAAGCCCAGGCGCCGCCCTTCCGAAGAAAACTTGTGCGGCATCGGCGCGCCTGTTTCGCCCCTCCCAAACTTGCGCTAGAACCGGCCTATGAATCAGATGAACCGGACCGAACAGAAACTCGCCGAACTGAACCAGCCCAAGCCCTGGTCCGGTATCAATGCATACCGATCCGATCCGCTGGTGGTCGACATCACCTCCGGCACGCCGAAGGCGCTGCGCGATGAATTCGACGCGCTTGGCCGCTATGTGACCTCACCGGAGGCGCAGGAGCTGGCGCGCATGGCGAACGAAGGCGTGCCGAAACTGAAGACGCACGGGCCGCGCGGCGAACGCCTCGACGTCGTCGAGTTCCATCCGGCCTGGCACGCGCTGATGCGCCGCTCCATGACGACCGGCTTGCATTCCTCCGCCTGGGAGAATCTGCCCGACGAGCGCGGACGCTCGCATAAGGTGAGGGCGATCCGTTTCTATCTGACCGCCCAGCTCGAATGCGGCCATCTCTGCCCGCTGACGATGACCAGCGCCTCGATCGCGGCGATCACGGCGTCGCCGGCCGTGCAGAAGGAGTGGGCGCCGAAGATCCTGTCGCGCAAATACGATTCGTCGAACAGGCCGTGGATGCAGAAGTCCGCCGTCACCATCGGCATGGGCATGACCGAGAAGCAGGGCGGCACCGACGTGCGCGCCAACACCTCGACCGCCGAGCGCGTGGGTGAGGGCATCTATCGCCTCAACGGTCACAAATGGTTCATGTCCGCGCCGATGAGCGATGCCTTCGTCATGCTGGCGCAAACCCGCGAGGGGCTCGGCTGTTTCCTGGTGCCGCGGCTGCTCGAGGACGGCAGCGCGAACGGCCTGCGCTTCCAGCGCCTCAAGGACAAGCTGGGCAACCGCTCCAACGCGTCTTCCGAGGTCGAGTTTTCCGACACCTTCGGCTTCCTGCTCGGAACGCCGGATGCCGGCATCCGCACGATTCTCGACATGGTGACGCTGACCAGGCTCGACTGCGCGCTGGCCTCGGCCGGCATGATGCGGGCGTCCCTCGCCGAAGCGGTGCACCACACCCGCGGCCGCACGGTCTTCGGCAAGGCGCTCGTCGGCCAGCCGATGATGACGCGGGTCCTCGCCGACATGGCGCTCGACGTTGCGGCTGCGAGTGCCCTGTCGTTCCGCCTCGCCGAAGCCTTCGACAATGCCCACGGCAGCGCGGATGACGCGGCCTATGCCCGCATCATGACGCCGGTCGCGAAATACTGGTGCTGCAAGATCGCTCCTCCGCTGATCTACGAGGCGATGGAGTGCCTGGGCGGCAACGGCTACGTGGAGGAGCGGGCGCTCGCCCGCCATTATCGCGAGGCACCGGTCAACGCGATCTGGGAAGGCTCCGGCAACGTCATGGCGCTCGATGTCCTGCGCGTGCTTGGCCGCCGCAAGGACCTCTTCGAGCAGCTTTTCGCAATCATGAGCCGCGACCTCGGGCCCGCCGGGCGCAAGACCATCGATGTTCTGCGTGCCGCCATGTCGCTCTGCGAGCGTGACGAAGGGGCGGCCCGCCTGCTGGTGGAGCAGCTTGCGCTGGCGGCGGCGGCGGCGGAACTCTACCGGCTCGGCGCCGGCCGCATCGCCGATGCGTTCCTCGAATCGCGCCTGGCGGCCGGCTGGCGCTCCACCTATGGCATGCTCGATTCGCGCTTCGATTCGGCCTACATCGTCGATCTGCTCTACCCGGCGGCGACGTAACCGGTGACGAATACGACGAGCGGTATGGTGAAGAACGAGACCGCCGTCTGGACCGTCGCGATGGCGGCGTAGAGTTCGGCATCGCCTCCCATCTGCTTGGCCAGGAGATAACCGTTCATCGCCGTCGGCACGGCCGCACCGAGCGCGATGACGGTGAGGGCATCGCCGCGGATGCCGAGGAGCGCGCTCGCCCCCACCATGAAGACCGGCATGACGATCAGCTTGAGCGCGACCGCGAGAAGGGCGGATGCGCTCGGCTTCAGCGCATCCGCGATCTTCAAACCGGCGCCGACCAGGACCAGGCCGAGGCTGAGAGAGGCCGTCGCCAGCATGTCGATCGCGGTCATCACCGGCGCATAAAGCGCGATGCCGGCGAGATTGAACAGGATTCCGAGCACTGACGAGATAATCAGCGGATTGGTGGCGATCTTCAGAAAGAAGAAGCCGACGCCGCGGCTGCCGCCGCTGAACCACACCAGAACGGCGACGTTATAGAAATTGATCGGGATGATGATCAGCGTCATCACCAGCGCCGTGAGGCTGAGCCCGAGCGCGCCATGGAGCTTTTCCGCGATGGCGAGCGCGATGAAGGCATTCCATCGCGTTGCCGTTTGGAAGATCGAGGTGAAGGTAGCGCCGGAAACGCCACTGCGGCGCAGGAGAGGCCAGATCAGGAGGAGCGATATCGACATCAGGGTGACGCTGCCGATGGTCGCGATCGCCGTTGCGTCGCTCTTCATGCCGGTGAAATCCGCCTTCGCCAGCGTCGAGAACAGGAGTGCGGGAAAGAGAAGATAGTAGCCGAACTGCTCCAGCCCGACCCAAAGCCCCTGGTCGACGAGCTTCGACCGCCGCAGCCACACGCCGAGAAGCACGAGCAGGAAGATGGGCAGGATGCTTTCGAAGATGGCGGTCATGACGGGACTCATCCTGAGGGAGGCCCCACCCTTAATGCGCCGGTTGGTCGCCCGCAAGGCGTCGGCGCCTTGTGAATATTAACCTTAACGAATGGTTTACGTTGCGTCTGCGCCTTCCAGGGGGAGATATTGGCCCCGTGAAAATCAATGAATTCCGGATGGAGCGGTTCGGTGAGAACTGGCCTGTTGATCATCATGATGATGTTTTTCGCCGGACTGGCGCTCGACATAGCGACGCTCGCGGCCGCCCTGGCCGCATTCGTTCTGGCCGACCGGGCGCTCTATCCCTTGCTGCGCGGGCAGCGCGCGCAGAGGAGGGCGGCATGAAGTGGCTGATGATCTTCTGGGGCGGCCCGGTGATCCTGCTCACCGGCTGGTATGGCCTCTCCTACTACGACATGAGCTTCGGCATCTTCATGCTGACGCGCGAGGCGCATGACCTCGTCTTCCGGATCTATGGCCATGTGCTCGGAATTCCGCCCGAGACGATTCCGCCGCTCGTCGCCCGCGCGATGGTCGTCGACACGCTGATCGTCTTCGGTCTCCTCGCGGTCAGAAGACACCGGCAGATCGTCGCCTGGTACCGACGCCGTTTTGATTCGTCTCAGTCGCGCGAGGCGTCGTCCCTCGCGAGCGAGGCCAGCCTGTCGAGCGCCCCCTGAAGGATGAAGGAGGCGGCGGCGGAGTCGATGCGCTCGGCGCGCTTCTTCCGCGAGACGTCCATCTCGATCAGGACCCGCTCGGCCGCGACCGTCGAAAGCCGCTCGTCCCAGAGCACGAAGGGAATATCCGTCTTCTCGCCCATATTGCGCACGAAGGCGCGTGTCGCCTGGCAGCGCGGCCCCTCCGTCCCGTCCATGTTGACCGGCAGGCCGATGACGAAGGCGGCGATCTTTTCCTTCGCCGCGACCGAAAGCAGGGCCTCGGCGTCGATGCCGAACTTGACGCGCCGGATCACCTCGCGCGGCGTCGCAAAGCGTCGCCCGAGATCGGAAACGGAGAGGCCGATCGTCTTGGTCCCGAGATCGAGACCGGCAATCGCCTGATGGGGCGGCAGGCGTGCCGCGAGTTCTTCGATGGTAAGAATTGCCATGGATTTGCCGATTCGATCTTTCCACTATGCCGGACTGATCCATATGCTGGTCCGACGGAGAAATCATCAAGAGATGCGATTGCCGGGCGGCTCGTCCGCCGCGCGTGATCCAGGGAGAATGTCATGAAGATCAAATGGCTGGGTCATTCCGCCTTCCACATCGAAACCGCGAAAGCCAAAATCCTCATCGATCCGTTCTTCACCGGCAATCCGGCCTTTCGCGAAGCCGAGCGCAAGGCCGCGACGGCGGGGCTGACGCACATCCTGTTGACCCACGGCCACGGCGACCACGTCGGCGACACCGTGGCGATCGCCAGGGAAACCGGCGCCACCGTCGTCAGCAATTTCGATCTCTGCATGTGGCTCGGCCGGCAGGGCGTTTCAAAGATGGAGCCCGGCAATACCGGCGGCACGATCCGGCTCGGCGACTTCTCCGTCACTTTCGTCAATGCGCTGCATTCCTCCGCCCACATCACCGAGGACGGCGTTTCCCATTCGCTCGGCAACCCCAACGGCCTCGTCCTCCATTTCGACGACGAGCCGACGCTCTATCACATGGGCGATACGGACATCTTTTCCGACATGGCCCTTGTCCAGGAGTTGCACGAGCCGGATATCGGCATCGTGCCGATCGGCGACCGGTTCACCATGGGCGGCGCCGTCGCGGCACTTGCCTGCCAGCGCTATTTCAAATTCAATACCGCCATTCCCTGCCACTACGGCTCGTTCCCGATCATCGACCAGACGCCGGAGACCTTCGTTGCCGGCATGGACGGCGCCTCGACGCTGGTCGCCACACCCGAGGTCGGCGGCGTCGTTACCATCTGACGGCAACCACGATCGGGCGCCGACAACCGGTGCCGGCGCCATTCCCCCGTTGCACGCCATCGAACTCGCCTTTATAGCGGGGGAAACATCGAGAGACCGGAGACCACCATGTCCGTAGACCTTGCCACCGTGAAGCGCGTCGCGCGCCTTGCCCGCATCGCCGTCAGCGAAGAGGAAGCAGAGCGGATGACGGGCGAGCTCAACGGCATCCTCGGCTTTGTCGAGCAGCTCTCCGAAGTGAATGTCGACGGTATCGAGCCAATGACATCGGTGACGCCGATGGAGATGAAGAAGCGGGAAGACATCGTCATGGACGGCGACAAGGCAGCCGACATCGTCGCCAATGCCCCGAACTCGGACCGCGACTTCTTCCTCGTCCCGAAGGTGGTCGAGTAAAGCGCTGCCTCCCGTTCTCCCCGACGCCCGACGCCTTGAATCGAAAGTCCGATTTATCATGACCGACCTTACGAGCCTTACGATCGCCGAAGCCCGCGCGAAGCTTTCCGCCCGGGAAATAACCGCGGCCGAACTGACCGATGCCTATCTCACCGCGATCGAGGCAGCCAACGAGACGATCAACGCCTATGTCGCCGTCACGCCGGAGAAGGCGCGCGAGATGGCCAAGGCCTCCGATGCCCGCATCGCCGCCGGCAAGGCCGGTGCGCTCGAGGGCATTCCGCTCGGCATCAAGGATCTCTTCGGGACCGAAGGCGTCCACACGCAGGCGTGCAGCCACATCCTCGACGGCTTCAAGCCGCGCTACGAGTCGACCGTCACCCAGAACCTCTGGAACGACGGCGCCGTCATGCTCGGCAAGCTCAACATGGACGAGTTCGCCATGGGCTCCTCCAACGAGACATCCTATTACGGTCCGGTCAAGAACCCGTGGCGCGCCAAGGGCTCGAACCTCGACCTGGTCCCCGGCGGCTCCTCGGGCGGCTCGGCGGCGGCGGTGGCGGCCCATCTCTGCGCCGGCGCCACGGCGACCGACACCGGCGGCTCGATCCGCCAGCCGGCCGCCTTCACCGGCACGGTCGGCATCAAGCCGACCTATGGCCGCTGCTCGCGCTGGGGCATCGTCGCCTTCGCTTCCTCGCTCGACCAGGCCGGTCCGATCGCGCGTGACGTGCGGGACGCGGCGATCCTGTTGAAGTCGATGGCGAGCGTCGATCCCAAGGATACGACCTCGGTCGATCTTCCCGTTCCGGATTACGAAGCGGCGATCGGCCAGTCGATCAAGGGCATGAGGATCGGCATTCCGAAGGAATACCGCGTCGACGGCATGCCGGAGGAGATAGAGTCGCTCTGGCAGCAGGGCGTCGCCTGGCTCAAGGAGGCCGGCGCCGAAATCGTCGAAATCTCGTTGCCGCACACGAAATACGCGTTGCCGGCCTATTACATCGTGGCGCCGGCCGAGGCGTCGTCCAACCTCGCGCGCTACGACGGCGTGCGTTACGGCCTGCGTGTCGACGGCAAGGACATCATCGACATGTATGAGAAGACGCGCGCCGCCGGCTTCGGCCAGGAGGTCAAGCGTCGCATCATGATCGGCACCTATGTGCTTTCCGCCGGCTACTACGACGCCTATTACCTGCGCGCCCAGAAGGTCCGCACCTTGATCAAGCGCGACTTCGAGCTCGCATTCCAGGCGGGCGTCGACGCGATCCTCACGCCGGCGACGCCGTCCTCGGCCTTCGGCATTGCCGACGAGGACCTCGCCGCCGATCCGGTGAAGATGTACCTGAACGACATCTTCACGGTGACGGTGAACATGGCCGGCCTTCCGGGCATTGCCGTACCGGGCGGGCTCGACCACAAGGGATTGCCGCTTGGCCTGCAGCTCATCGGCCGGCCGTTCGAGGAAGAGACTCTGTTCAAGACGGCCTATGTCATCGAGCAGGCCGCCGGCCGCTTCACGCCCGCCAAGTGGTGGTGACGCGCCGCTGAGGGCATCCCCGCACCCGTTTCGGTGCGGGGGCCGGAGTGGTCAAGCGGCCGGAGACGTGGTGTAGTGTGGCGGAAAGGATTCCGCTTCATGGTTGTCGTCCGTCACGCGCGTCAAAGCGAGATCGACCTGCTCGTCGAGATCGGCCTCAAAGCCTGGGAAAAGGCAATCGTCGGCATCGGCGATGTTGCGAGGATGCGCGGCGCCGCCGAGCAGGCGTTTGGCAATTTCCTCGCCGAACACTGGCTTTCCGTCCTGGTCGTCGAGGATGATCATCGCGTCCATGGCTGGGCCGCGCGTGAAGATCTCGACGACACCATTTCCGATTTGTGGATCGATCCGGATGTGCAGGGCAGGGGTCTCGGCGCGATCCTGCTTGCGGAGGTCGAGAGGCGAATGGCGGCCGACGGCTTCGATATCGCCAAGGCGAAGACGCACGCCCAGAACCTGTCCGCGGTCGCCTTTTTCCAGCGGGCCGGCTACCAGGTGAAATGGCTCTCGACCGCCTATTCGCAGAAGCTCGACCGCGACGTCGAATTCATCGGTCTCGCAAAGCCCCTGGCGCGCGAGCCGGTGGATCAGGAAACGGCGTCGAAATAAGCCTGAAGCAGGGCTGTTTTCATGCATGCCGCTGCCCCGAGACCGCTCACAGTTTCGGATGGATTCGCGCAAAGCGGGTGCCGGAGACGTTGCCGTCTCCGGCACCCGCAATAACCGCGCGCTCGGCCGCCGCTCAGCGGTTGTCGAGCTCCGAGCGGACGAGCATGAGCCCGCGCTCGGTGATCCGGTAAGGCTTTCCGCCGGCCGACTTGATCGCCCGCTTTCGCTTCAGCTTGCGGAAGAGCTCGAGGTCGATGCCGGGATAGACCCAGCCGTCGCGCGTGAAGCAACGGATATCGGCGATCGCCTTGCCGTCGCGGCTGATTTCGATGCGGCCGCCCTGGGCCAAATGATGAAGAATGCGCTGTTCGGCGCGTGAAATGTCCATCGTTTGAGTGTTCCGGAATGGCGTTCATGTGAACGCAGGAAAGCGTTCCGTTCTTCTGGGAGAAGAGCGGAGTTCACGTTTCCGGCCCGTGCTCGCTATTCTTGGGAATGCGGGCAGGGGCCCTTACCGGGACTCAAGCTGAAGGAACATAAAGACTCCATTCGGACGGCGATTGTTCTAGAGCATTTTGCAGTCAGGTGGAACCACGCGACGTTGCACAAATGCGGCAAAAACAAAAAAGGTAGAGCGGTGGCGCGAACGCATGTGAGCGCATGCCGCTCGAGGAAAGGACCGCCCGGGCATCAAGAAGGTCAGGCTTCGGGGCGTTGTAGCACTTTGAGGAGACATGCGGTCGGCGACGATCGCGGACTGTTCCGGCGCGCGCCGGGTTCACGCAGCGCGCCTCCGCGATGCGTTCTTTTCAGCCTACCGGCGCGTCTATTGCCCTCGATCTGCCCTCTCGGCATCCAGATCCCGAACTGCGGCGGCGAGGGCCCTGACCATGCCGGTGAAACCGAGAGTTGGCGCGTCGTCGCTCCTTGTGGTGTCCGCGTCGACCTGGGTGAAGTCATAGTACCATTCCACCTTGCGGTTGATCTCGGCGACGGACTGAAGATAGGCGCCTACCGCCTCGGCAGGCACCCGCTCCTTCAGTGTACGAAAGCGCCATTCGAGTTCGAGCTCGTCCGGCAGGGTCGACCAGCTCAGTTTGAGCGTGAAGTGCGGATCATGGACGTCTGCCTTTTCCGGCGGGGAGAATCGGGCCTTGAGGTTGGCCACGGTGACCTTGTGGCTCGTATAGACCGGAGATCCGAGCTCGATCGGTCCGGTGCGCCCAACCGCAGTCGGTGCCGGTATGCCGCCGATGCCGATATCGGCCCGCAGCGGGAAATTCTTGGCAAGATCGTTGGCGCGGAGAGCCTCGGAGGGAAGCTCGTATGCCTCCTTCGTCGTCAGGACGTTGAGGTCCCGGTCATCCATGGTTTCGAGCATCGCCGTGCTTCTGATGCCCGGATATTGTCGGCTGTAATATTGGATGTAGTCGTCGGCGAGCTTCGCCTTCGATGCCTGCGCAAGGCGGCGGCGCATCCGGTCCGCATCGCCGTTGCGGTAGATGGTGTTTACGGTGAGCACCAGCGGCTCGCCCTCGCGCTCCGGGAAGGCAAATCGTTCGGCGACGGACTGGGTCGGTTCCAATGGTTCCGTCACCGGAATTTTCTCGAGCCCGGCTCCGGATGCAACCAGCGGCAAGGCGAAGCCATAGGCGGGCGGAACGATGTTTGCAGCGCGGCCGCCCTGGAGATAGTCGGTCGCGTCGAGCCACCAGACGCGTTCGCCTATCCTCGCCTTGACGATCGCATGGTCGAAAGCCTGAAGCGCAGGAACGCTATGTTCGAGCGCCTTGCCCCCATCGATATCGGTCAGGGCGGCCTCGGCTTCGATGCCCAGTCGGCGCAGGGCGGAGACGAGGAGCAGCGCCTTGTCCTTGCAGTCGCCGAAGCCGCTTGCCAGCACCGCTTCCGGGCGGCGCGGAACATAGGAGCCCGCGCCCATCGACAGGCTGACATAGCGTATCTCGTCCTGGACGAGCCGCAAGGCGGCGATGAGGCGATCCTCAAGGCCAGCATGGCGGCGCTCGATCTCAGTGATCCTGGCCTCGAAATCGGCTGGAAAGCTCTTCGCCGGTTGATAAAAAGGGAGGAGGGCATCGACGACAGGCTGCCAGTCGGATGCCGAAGATATCTCCACGAAGCCGAAAGTCGGATAGTCGGCCGGCAGATTTTCCTGCCGTTTCACTGGTGGAGGATTGATCGCTTCCCACTGGTAGGTCGTGTCGCCCCCGGCCTTGGCCACCTTGGCCTTCAGCCCGGTCCTGACCGCGCGGATGTTGAGCGGCTTTTCCGTCGGCCAGATGATCTTTTCCCTCGCAAGGGCGACGGGCTCACCCCATTCGGTCTGGAAATGCGCGAAGAGCAGATCCTGCGCCACTGTCGGGGTGATTTCGTAGGTCGTGGCATAGTCGATGATATCGCCGACGCGCACGTCGCTGAGATCGACATGCGCCGTCAGGCGACCATCGAAAATGCCCCTTTCCGAATCCGTCTCGCGGCGGAATATCTCGAACTTCGCTTCGCCGAGTTTGTCGATGGCAACCCCGCTTCTGATGACCGTCAGTCGGTTGAACGAAAGCTTCTCGCGCGAAGGGTCGAATTCGATGTCGAGCCGGGCGCCGCTTTCCAGGCCGGGCCGGTCGGTCACCTTGTAGGCGAGGCGGTCGAAGACGGTGTAGCCGCCATTTCGATGCCTTATCTGGGTGTCTGTGAGAAGGTAGGCCATGCCGTTCCTGATCTCGGTGGCACGCGCCTGGTCGAGGTCAGGAATGCCGATCATTTCCACCCAATCTTCGGCGGGTGCCTTGCGGACTTGCTCGTCCGCCCTGGCGCCCGACTCCGGGCCTGCCAACGCGCAGGCGAGAACAATAATGAAGGCGAACGATCTGCAATGCGCCGCCAACCGGACCGTCCGGTTGATCAGCTGTGCTCCTGGGTTCATGGAACGGTCACTCGATTCAAAATGGACAACATGAAATTCGGGCACGGCAGCCCGTTGCGCTGAACAAGGCGGGAATGCCGTCGTTCGGAACGCAAGAAACCGGACGCAAATCGTGGAAACAAGCGGAAGCTGCGGCCCGTGCGCAGTTCTTGAGAACGCGAGCAGGGCCCATTACCGGGTCTCGGATTGAAGGGTCATGAATACTCCGTGCGGACGGCAGCAATTTTTTTAAAAGACGGCCATACGAACGTCAAGGTTGCGCCGGTTCGGACGCTGCATCATTCCGTGCGCGCGCCGAGGGTTGCAGTGCGCCTCACAAGCCTTGCACCGCAGAACCAATTGCTCTACCGAGAAACCTCAAAATTCAGGCTTCAAAGAAGAGCATGATATGAGCATCGTCGACGTCCGCACCCCTGATCCGAAACGCTTCATTCCCGGCGCCACCGGCGACTGGGAGGTCATCATCGGCATGGAGGTCCATGCGCAGGTGCTGAGCAATTCGAAGCTGTTCTCGGGCGCCTCGACCGAGTTCGGCAGTGCGCCGAATTCCAACGTCTCGCTCGTCGACGCGGCGATGCCTGGCATGCTGCCGGTCATCAACGAGGAATGCGTGAAGCAGGCGGTTCGCACCGGTCTCGGGCTCAAGGCCCAGATCAACAACCGCTCGATCTTCGACCGGAAGAACTATTTCTACCCGGACCTGCCGCAGGGCTACCAGATCTCGCAGTACAAGAATCCGATCGTCGGCGAGGGCAAGATCACCATCTCCGTCGGTCCGGACCGTCAGGGCCAGTTCGAGGACGTCGAGATCGGCATCGAGCGCCTGCATCTGGAGCAGGACGCGGGCAAGTCCATGCATGACCAGCACCCGTCCATGTCCTATGTCGACCTCAATCGCTCGGGCGTGGCGCTGATGGAGATCGTGTCGAAGCCGGACCTGCGCTCCTCCGATGAAGCCAAGGCCTATCTCACCAAGCTGCGCTCGATCCTGCGCTATCTGGGCACCTGCGACGGCAACATGGACGAAGGCTCGATGCGGGCCGACGTCAACGTTTCCGTCCGCCGTCCCGGCGAGGCCTTCGGCACGCGATGCGAAATCAAGAACGTCAACTCCATCCGCTTCGTCGGCCAGGCGATCGAATACGAGGCCCGTCGCCAGATCGCCGTTCTCGAGGATGGCGGCGTGATCGATCAGGAGACCCGGCTCTTCGATCCGAACAAGGGCGAGACCCGCTCCATGCGTTCCAAGGAGGAGGCGCACGACTACCGCTATTTCCCGGATCCGGACCTCCTGCCGCTCGAATTCGACGACGCTTTCGTGGAGGCCCTGAAGGCCGACCTGCCGGAGCTGCCGGACGACAAGAAGGAGCACTTCGTGCGCGATCTCGGCCTCTCGGTGTATGACGCCTCGGTTCTCGTTTCGGAGAAGGCGATCGCCGACTATTTCGAGGCCGTGGCCGCCGGACGCGACGGCAAGACCGCCGCGAACTGGGTCATCAACGACCTCCTGGGCGCCTTGAACAAAGCCGGGAAAACCGTTGAGGAGACTCCGGTTTCGCCGGCGCAGCTCGGCGGCATCATCGATCTCATCAAGGATGGCACGATCTCCGGCAAGATCGCCAAGGACCTCTTTGAAATCCTGTGGAACGAAGGCGGTGACCCGGCCGAGATCGTCGAGAGCCGCGGCATGAAGCAGGTCACCGACACCGGTGCGATCGAGAAAGCGGTCGACGAAATCATCGCCGCCAATCCCGACCAAGTCGAAAAGGCGAAGGCCAAGCCGTCGCTCGCCGGCTGGTTCGTCGGCCAGGTGATGAAGGCGACAGGGGGCAAGGCGAACCCGCAGGCGGTCCAGGCACTCGTCAAGTCCAAGCTCGGCATCGAAGAGTGACGATGTTCTTCGTCCGAACGGCGAGCGAGCGCGACCTCGAAAGGGTGCGCGCCCTGCTCGTCGAGACCTGGCATGCGACCTACGACAGCTTCTACGGCGTCGAGAAGGTCAGTGAGCTCACCGCGAAGTGGCACTCCATCGAAGCCCTAAGGGCGCGGCTACAACGCAAGAATGCGGAATTCGTCGTCGCGGACAATGGCAGGGAAATCGCCGGCATGGGCTTTGCGGCCATGTCGGAGACGCTGGAAAAGACGGTCGTCCTGCACCAGCTCTACGTGCTGCCGAAGTATCAGCGCCATGGTATCGGTCGCGACATGTTCGCGGAACTCGAAACCTGCTTCCCCGACGCGGAGCGCATGCGCCTCGAAGTCGAGCCTCAGAACCTGCATGCGCTCGCCTTCTACCGGGCGCATGGCTTTGCGGAGGTCGGCAGGACGTCCAATTGCGGAGACGACCAGTCCGGAATACCGGCGCTCATTCTCGAGAAGCGGCTTTCCTGACCCACGGTTTCGAGCGGAGCCATTTCGGCTTCAAGATGCGGGTGAAATGATCGCCAAGGCCGCGGAATCACTGGACAAGGCGGCAGGGGCGCGGCATAAGCGGGGCGAGATTTTGTGATCCGGCTGCCTACCATCGGCCGGTAGAGGACGATGCCCATGAAGCTCCTGCTGCAGATTTTCACCTGGTGGAACGGACAGACGATCGGTACGCGCTTCCATACCTGGCGCCATGGCCAACGCGTCGGCGAAGACGAGTTCGGTAACGTCTACTACCAGGGCGGCAAGGACTCCGAGGGCCGCACGCGGCGCTGGGTGATCTACAACGGTCCGGCCGAGGCGTCTGCCATTCCGCCCGGCTGGCATGGCTGGATGCATCACCGCACCGACGTCTCCCCCGCCGACGAAAAATATGCCGCTCGCGAATGGCAGAAGCCGCACCGGCCGAATCTGACCGGCACGCCCGGCGCCTATCGACCGAAGGGCTCGCTGGCGGCTACCGGCAAGCGGCCGCACGTCACCGGCGACTATGACGCCTGGACGCCGCGCTCCTAAGCGCGAGCGGGAAGGGCGGGTTGCCCGACGTCGCCTCTCGATTTGCGAGGGGGAGATCACGGCGCAGCCACAATTCCGGTCTAGCGCTTGGTGCGTTGCTACAGCGCTAGGCGTTTCAGCCGGGCGCGCAAAGCTTGTTGTAGCCCTTTGAATTGGTGCATGTTTCCTGATGCCGGCTCCGACTTGAGGAAACATGGAGTTGGATGAGCCGCGAGCGCGGAGGGGATTGGCGAGAATGGCGGATTTCTGTCTGCGGAATTTGATCGGCCGGACGGTTCGGCATGCGGGCCTTGCGCTGCTCCTGGCCGTGCCGCTCGTTTCCTCCACCGAGCCCGCCCGCGCGACGCGTCTCTCCAATGCCGTCGCCGTCTTCTCCGGCATCGACAAGATCACTGGCCGCATCACGACTTTCGACGTCTATATCGGCGAGACCGTGCAGTTCGGGGCGCTGCAGGTGACCCCGCATGTCTGCTACAGCCGCGACGAAACCGAAGCGCCGAAGACCACAACTTTCGTCGACGTCGACGAGATCACGCTCGACCGCAAAATCCGCCGCATCTTCACCGGCTGGATGTTCGCCGACAGCCCCGGCCTCAACGCCGTCGAGCACCCCGTCTATGACGTATGGCTGCAGTCCTGCAAGGCCACCTCCGACGTTCCGCCGCCGGACACCGCCGCGAAGCAGTGAATTTGCAAGAGTAGCGACTCGTGACAGGCCACTCACCCTGACCCTCTCCCGCACGCGGAGAGGGGGTTACTAAGGCGGCGCCGCGAGTCTCCTTCGCCCCGCGTGCTGCGGCCGCCTGCGGGGAGAAGGTGGCCGGCAGGCCGGATGAGAGGCGGACACGCGACGGAACCGACACCGAGCAGATTTTCTCAAAACTCGAGATTCGGCGAAGCGATCGCCCTTGCGAGCAGGACGTCGTACTCGGCCTTCGGCACGTCGACCGCTCCGAACGACTTCAGGTGCTCGGTGGTGAATTGCGTGTCGAGAAGCTGGAAACCCTTTGCCCTCAGCCGGTCGACCAGATGCACGAGGCAGATCTTGGAGGCGTCCGTGCGGGTCGAGAACATGCTCTCGCCGAAGAAGGCGGCCCCGAGCGAGACGCCATAGAGGCCGCCGACCAGAGTGCCACCCTCCCAGGCCTCGACGCTGTGGGCGTAGCCCATGCGGTGCAAGGCGGTGTAGAGCGTGCGGATCCTGCCGTTGATCCAGGTCGTCGGCCTGTCCGGCGCCGGTTTCGCGCAGCCCACGATCACTGCTTCGAAGGCGGTATCGTAGCGAATGTCGAAGGGGCGCCTGCGCATCGTCTTGGCGAGGCTGCGCGAGACGTGAAACCCATCGAGCGGTATGACGCCGCGGATTTCCGGCTCGACCCAGAAGAGCTCGGGGTCGTCGGCCGAATCGGCCATGGGAAAGAGACCGATCGAATAGGCGCGCAGCAACATCTCCGGCGTTATTTCCGGTTGTTTGCTGCGCGATCCTTTCAAAGTCGTACCCTATGCGGACGTTGAGGCCAGATGATGCTCCAACCAGTGAATATCATAGTCGCCGTTGGCAATATCCTGATTGTTGATCAAGTTCTGGAAAAGCGGAAGCGTCGTCTTGATGCCGTCAATAACGAATTCGTCGAGCACGCGGCGTAGCCGCATCATGCATTCGACGCGGGTGCGGCCGTGTACGATCAGCTTGCCGATCAGGCTGTCGTAATAGGGCGGTATGCGGTAGCCCTGATAGGCGCCGCTGTCGACGCGCACGCCGAGGCCGCCCGGAGCGTGGAAATGCGTGATCGTGCCCGGGGAGGGGACGAAGGTCCGCGGGTCCTCGGCGTTGATGCGGCATTCGATGGCATGCCCGGAGAAGACGATGTCTTCCTGCTTGGCCGAGAGGCCGGCGCCGGAGGCCACGCGGATCTGCTCGTGGACGAGGTCGATGCCGGTGATCGCTTCGGTGATCGGGTGTTCCACCTGCAGGCGGGTGTTCATCTCGATGAAGTAGAACTCGCCGTTCTCGTAAAGGAACTCGATCGTGCCCGCGCCGCGATACTTCATCTTCTTCATGGCGTCGGCGCAGACCTGGCCGATTTTCATGCGCTGCTCGACGTTGAGAGCAGGAGAATTCGCCTCTTCCCAGACCTTCTGGTGGCGCCGCTGAAGCGAGCAATCGCGTTCGCCGAGATGGATGGCGTTGCCTTCGCCATCGCCAACGATCTGGATTTCGATGTGGCGCGGCTTGCCGAGGAATTTCTCCATGTAGACCGCGTCGTTACCGAAGGCGGCTGCCGCCTCGGAGCGTGCCGTGGCGACCGCATGCTCGAGATCGGCTTCGGTCCGCGCGACCTTCATGCCGCGCCCGCCGCCGCCGGCCGTTGCCTTGATCAGGACCGGAAAGCCGATCTCGCGGGCGACCTTAAGCGCGTTCTCGGGCCGCACTTCGCCGTCGGAGCCGGGAACGACGGGGATACCGAGCTCTTCCGCCGTCTTCTTGGCGGTGATCTTGTCGCCCATCAGGCGGATATGCTCGGCCGTCGGGCCGATGAAGGTGATGCCGTGCGCCTCGAGGATGTCGGCGAACTTGGCGTTTTCCGAGAGGAAGCCGTAGCCGGGATGCACGGCGTCCGCGCCGGTGATCTCACAGGCGGCGACGATCTGATGGATGTTCAGATAGCTCTCTCGCGACGGCGGCGGACCGATGCAGACGCTCTCGTCCGCGAGCCGCACATGCATGGCATCGCTGTCCGCGGTCGAATGAACGGCGACCGTCGCAATGCCGAGCTCCTTGCAGGCGCGCAGGACTCGAAGCGCGATTTCGCCGCGATTGGCAATGAGAATTTTCGAGATCATCGCCACCGTGCCTTATTCGATCACGATCAGAGGTTCGCCATACTCGACCGGGGCCGCGTCCTGCACGAGAATTTCGGTCACCTTGCCGGAGCGCGGGGCCGGGATCTGGTTCATCGTCTTCATCGCTTCGATGATCAGGATCGTCTGGCCCTCCTTGACGGTCGCGCCGACTTCGATGAAGGGGCGGGCGCCTGGTGCGGGAGCGAGATAGGCGGTGCCGACCATCGGAGCCGTGACCGCGTTCTTGGCGTTATGGCCGCCCTCGACGGCGACCGGCGCGGCGGCGGGTGCGGGTTGGGCAGCGGCGAACGCCGGTGCCTGATAGGCAGGCATCGCCGGCATGGACATCGCGACGGGCGTGCCGTTCCGCGAGACGCGGATGCGCAGATCGTCCTGCTCGACTTCGATCTCGGTCAGGTCGGTATCCTTCAGGATGTTGGCGAGATCGCGGATCAGCGCCTGATCGATACCCGGTTTCTTGTCAGCCATGGGATATGAGCCTCGTGTTCTTCTTATTTGGATTTTTCCGTCAGGTTCTTTAGCGCATGCAGCGCCAGAATGTAACTCTGCGCGCCGAAACCGCAGATGACGCCCTTGACGGCCGGCGCGATCATCGACTTGTGCCGGAATTCCTCGCGCGCATGAATGTTGGAAAGGTGCAGTTCCACCACGGGAACGGCGATGGCGCGAATGGCATCGTGCATCGCGATCGACGTATGCCCATAGGCCGCCGGGTTGATGGCGACGCCGGCGCCCCGTTCGCCCGCCTCGTGCAGCCAGTCGACCAGCGTGCCCTCGTGGTTCGACTGCCGGAACTCGACATCGAAGCCCAGGAGCTTCCCCTCTGCCTTGCACATGGCCTCGATATCGGCCAGCGTCTGGCCGCCGTAGATGCCTGGTTCGCGCTTGCCGAGGGCATTCAGGTTTGGGCCGTTCAGCACAAAAATCGTCGAAGACATAAGGGTTCCGGTCCGATGATGGAGGGTTACCTATAGACTGATGGTTCCGCAAGGGAAAGCCCCTTGCATCCCCGCCGGATTTGTCCACAAGTCGCGTCGATTTGCGGGAAAGCGCCGCCGGAAGGGCGCTCCGTCTGACAGTGTCTTGCAAATGTCCGGCAGTCAGCAGACGGTCTTGCCGCAGCTGCGCATGTTGGCGACCTTCATCGTAAGCTCGCCGGCGCCGACGGCGCCGAAGACCGCCTCGTTGCCGACGACGTAGGATGGCGTGCCGGTGATGCCGAGATCATTGGCGAGCGTATAGGCTTCGCGCACGGATGCGTCCTGCGGGCCGTCTTCCATCTTCTCGCGCAATTGCTCTTCCGTGACGCCGAGCCTCGCGGCGACGGCAATCGCCGTTTCCTCCGTCGCCCGGTCTTCGCCGCCGAGCAGCGCGCGATGGAATTCGCCGTATTTTTCCGGAGCAATCACGCGAAAGGCGGCGCTGACCTTGTGCGCGGCGAGCGAATCGGGCCCGAGGATGGGGAGCTCCTTCAGCACGAAGCGGACATTCTTGTCCTTCGCAAGGATTTGATCCATGTCGGAGAGCGCCCGCTTGCAGTAGCCGCAATTGTAATCGAAGAACTCGACGATCGTCACGTCGCCGTCAGGGTTACCGAGGCTGATATCATAGGCCGAATTGAAGATCGCCTTCTGGTTGCCGGCAATCGCGGCCTGAGCGGCTTCCTGCTGCTTGGCGCGCTGCTTGGCGGTAAGCGCTTCCTGCACCTCCAGCATGATTTCCGGGTTGGCAAGCAGGTATTCCTTGATGAAGGCGCCGAATTCTTCCTTCTGCTTCGCGTCGAGTGCTGCCGCGGGCTGGGGCAGGGCGATGCCGGCGGTGAGCGCGACCAGCGTTCCTGCGGCAATCATCTTCGTCTTGAGCGTCATATTTTCCTCGTTGTCTTTCCGTGTTCTGTCCGTCGCCCGTCTCGCACTACCGTGTCAACACGCCTGTTTGAAAGACAACGACAAAGTGCCGGTTTGCGCCGGTTTCATTCGAGCATAGGGCGCGCCGACGCGAAACGAAATGGCAAAATCGGCCGAATTGCGGCGTTCGCATACTTGTGAAGGCGGATGCGATCGGGCAAAGGGGCGGGACGTCGATGTATTCGTGAGGGATTGTCCTTGGCACAGATGTCGAAACGCAGCGCCGTCGAGCCCTTTCACGCCATGGACGTGCTGGCGGAAGCCACGCGGCGGCGTGATGCCGGGCACCCGGTGATCTCCATGGCCGTCGGCCAGCCGGCGCATCCCGCTCCGAAGGCGGCGCTCGAAGCGGCCAAACGCGCCCTCGATCACGGCCGGCTCGGCTACACGGATGCTCTCGGCACTCTGTCCCTGAAGCGCGCCATCGCCGACCACTATCATAGCCGCCACGGTATCGCGCTCGACCCGCAACGCGTCGCGGTTACGACCGGATCCTCGGCCGGCTTCAATCTCGCTTTCCTCGCCCTCTTCGATCCCGGCGACAGCGTGGCGATTGCGCGGCCCGGCTATCCGGCCTATCGCAATATCATGGCAGCGCTCGGGCTCGACGTGGTCGAGATCGAGGCCAATGCCGAAATGGGCTTCACGTTGACGCCCGAGAGCCTTGAGCGCGCGGCAACGCGCGCCGGCAGGCCCCTGAAAGGCGTGCTTCTCGCCAGTCCGGCCAATCCGACCGGGACGGTCACCGGGAAAGCGAAACTGAAGGTGCTCGCCGACTATTGCCGGGCGCAGTCGATCGCCTTCATCTCGGACGAGATCTACCACGGCCTGACCTTCGCCGGGGAGGAGACGAGCGCGCTCGAGGTTGCCGACGACGCGATCGTGATCAATTCCTTCTCGAAATATTATTGCATGACGGGCTGGCGCATCGGCTGGATGGTACTGCCCGAGAAGCAGGTCCGTGCCTTCGAGCGAATCGCCCAGAGCCTCTATATCTCCCCGCCGGAGCTCTCGCAGATCGCCGCGCAAGCCGCGCTCGGCGCGCATGAGGAACTCGATGGTTACAAGCGGGCCTATGCCGCAAACCGCGACCTCCTGCTCGACCGGCTGCCGCGCATCGGCTTCTCGATCGCCTCTCCGATGGACGGCGCCTTCTACGCCTATGCGGATGTCAGCCGCTTCACCAATGACAGCATGGCCTTTGCCCGGCGGATGCTGGCGGAAATCAACGTGGCCGCGACGCCCGGCTTTGACTTCGACCCGGTCGAGGGGCACCGGACCATGCGCTTTTCCTATGCGGGCTCGCCGGGCGAAATGGCCGAGGCGATGGACCGCATCGCGCGCTGGCTGGCATGATGGATGTTTCAAGCTGAGGCTGGGCCACAGGCATCGCCTCGACCTTCTTCCACAGTCATGAAAAAAGCCCGGATCGCTCCGGGCTTTCTTAACTCAATCGACTTGTCCTTCTCAGAAGAAGCCGCGGCGCTGCCACCAGCCGCCTTTTTTCGGCTTGGCCGGCTCTTCCTCTCCCTCGGACTTGCTTGAGGTCACGACCGGCTCGGAGGCGATCGTCGAGAGATCCCGGTTCGCCCTGGCCGGCTTTGCCCCCTCCAGGTCCGCTACGGCCTGCTCGACGCCCTGCTCGACCGTTGCCGTGCCCGAATCGGCGAGCTCCGGCTCGGCCTCGACAGCCTTTTCGGCGACCTCGTCGGCAATCTCTGCCGCCGCTTCGGTCTTCACGGCCTTCTTGCGGCTGCGCCTCGGCTTCGCCGGCTTTGCTTCCTCCGGCGCCTCCACCTCGGCCGCTACAGGCTGGGCCGCTACCGGCTCCGCGGACGTTTCCTCGACAGCAGCGGCCGCGGCGGCGTCCACATCTTCCTCGCCGACCGTTTCGTCGTCGGACGCTGCCGCAATGCCGGCTTCGGCCTCCGTTTCGGTCAGTTCGGGCCGGTTGCGACGGCCGCCACGCTTGCCGCGGCGGCGACGCTTGCGCTTCTGGTCGCCGTCGCCCGCGGCGGTCTCGTCGATCTCGCCTTCGTCCTCGGCCTCGGCGCCCTCGTCAGCTGCATCGGCAGCGGTTTCGCCGCCTTCGGCGGCAACCTGCTCCGGTGTCTGGCCTGCGCCCTTGCCGCGCCGCCGACGGCGCCGCTTGCGCTTGCGGCCACCATCGTCGGCCTGTGCCTTCGCCTGCTCGGGACGCTCGGCGGCGGTCTCTTCCGCTTCCTCTTCGTCCAGTTCCTCCTCGACCAGGACCTCGTCTTCTTCTTCCGGTTCCGGCTCGAAGTGCAGGAGCTGCTCGATCTTCACCGGATTTTCCACCGGCTCGCCGCGGTCGATCGCGAAGTGCTGCGCGCCCACGTGCTGATCCGCATCGATGATGATCGAGACGCCGAAGCGCTGTTCGTAATCCGTGATCGTGCCGCGCTTCTGGTTGAGCAGGTAAAGCGCGATGTCGGGAACCGTCCGCACGCTGATATTGTGCGTGGTGTTCTTCAGCAGATATTCCTCGATGCCGCGCAGGACGTGCAGCGCGACGGAGGATTGCGAGCGGACATGACCCGTGCCGTTGCAGTGCGGGCAGGTCTGCATCGTGCTTTCGAGCACCGAGGCGCGGATGCGCTGGCGCGACATCTCGAGGAGGCCGAAATGCGAGATGCGGCCGACCTGGATGCGCGCGCGGTCGTTCTTCAGGCAGTCCTTGAGCTTTTTCTCGACGGCGCGGTTGTTCCGCTTCTCCTCCATGTCGATGAAGTCGATGACGATGAGGCCGGCCAGGTCGCGCAGGCGCAATTGCCGCGCGACCTCCTCGGCCGCCTCCAGGTTCGTCTGGAGGGCCGTGTCCTCGATCGAATGCTCGCGCGTCGAGCGACCGGAGTTGACGTCGATCGAAACCAGCGCTTCGGTCTGGTTGATGATGATGTAGCCGCCCGATTTCAGCGTCACCTGCGGCTGCAGCATGCGATCGAGCTGCGCCTCGATGCCGGAGCGCGAGAAGATCGGATGCACGTCGCGATAGGGCTGCACGACCTTCGCATGGCTCGGCATCAGCATCTTCATGAAGCTCTTGGCTTCCTTGTAGCCTTCCTCGCCGGCAACGATGATCTCGCTGATGTCCTTGTTGTAGAGATCGCGGATCGATCGCTTGATCAGGCTGCCTTCCTCGTAGACGAGGCACGGCGCCGTCGAGTTCAGCGTCAGGGTGCGGACGTTCTCCCACAGGCGCATCAGGTATTCGAAGTCGCGCTTGATCTCGACCTTGGTGCGGTTGGCGCCGGCGGTGCGCAGGATCACGCCCATGCCCTGCGGCACGTCGAGGCCGCGGGCGATTTCCTTCAGCCGCTTGCGGTCCTGCAGGTTGGTGATCTTGCGGGAGATGCCGCCGCCGCGCGCGGTGTTCGGCATAAGGACCGAGTAGCGGCCGGCGAGCGACAGATAGGTCGTGAGCGCCGCGCCCTTGTTGCCGCGCTCTTCCTTGGCGACCTGGACCAGGAGGATCTGCCGGCGCTTGATCACTTCCTGGATGCGATACTGCTTGCGCGGCTTGCGGATGTGACGGTCGGGAACTTCCTCCATCGCGTCTTCGGCGCCGACGGATTCGATGATTTCCTTTTCGCCGTCGTGGTTGTCATCGTCATAATCGTCGTCGTCGCGACGGCGGCGCGTCTCCACGTCCTCCGAGATCGAATCGGTGTCGACCATGGCGGCCATTTCGCCGCTGCCGCCTTCCGCGCTCTCGTCGGTGTCTTCGGCGCCGGCGACTTCCTCGCTCGCCTTCGCCTTCGTGCGGCGGGTGCGCTTCGGCTTGGCCTTCGCCTTCGGCTTTTCGGCCGGCGCGTCGGTTTCGGCGGCTTCAACGGCCGTTTCGATCACTTCCGGGTCGGCCGTCTCGATCGTGGCTTCGGGCTCCGCCTCGGCTGCCGCGGGCGCCTGCTCGGCAGCGGCCTCGATCGGTTCGATATCGTCTTCGCGACGGGCCTCCTCGGCCTCCGCCTTCAGCAGCGCCTGGCGATCGGCGAGGGGGATCTGGTAGTAATCGGGATGAATTTCGGCAAAGGCCAGGAAGCCGTGGCGATTGCCGCCGTAGTCGACGAAGGCCGCCTGGAGCGACGGCTCCACCCTGGTCACCTTCGCGAGGTAGATATTGCCGCGGATCTGCTTCTTGTGTTCTGATTCGAAATCGAACTCTTCTATGCGGTTCCCGCGAACGACAACGACGCGCGTCTCCTCTGAGTGAGACGCATCGATAAGCATTTTCTCTGCCATCTAAGCTGTGCTCCTCGGCGCAGGGGGACGGCAGACGGAGTGCCTTCGCTCGGAAGGCTGTCGAACACGTCGGAAGCTGCGCCGGATGTGAAAGGTCCTGTTTGGCGCGAGCGATGGTGCAGCAGCCAGACGGCAGCCGGAACCGTTCTGTTCCGGGGCCTCTTTACTTCTGACCGGTACTGCTGAGTCACATCAAAGACCAAACAAGAATGCCAATGTCCTGGGCCTCGAGGGGAGGCCCGATGAATACGCCCGCTTGCGGGCATCCGGTGAAAATCACCATCAGAAATTCCGGCCACCGCCGGAAATTTGCGATCCAGTGTACAAAGGAGGAAATGCGGCGACGGCGGATGAACACCTGCGGCCGCGGAAGGACGATACGGCTGTTCCGGCTCGCTCACTTCTCTGGCGCCAAGCTTGTCTGAAGCTCCGGCTGCCCGGCCGACGATTCTATCCCGTCAACACTTTCTCCTTGTGACGCTTTTATGTTTTCTATGTCACATTGGCAAGGGAAAAGCCCTGCGGCCACAATATTGATCGATTCGCTTGCCCGGGTGAAATCGGACCTTAGGAGCGAGGCGGGAGGCGCCGGGTCCCGAGCGATTCGCCATCGTGACGGGGTCGCGTCAAGCTTCGGTTAACCATCGAGGTTCATTGGTGGGGGAACGATCACTGGTGCCGGCGGGCCTTCGGCCGGTATTTTCGAGAGGATTGAAAGGGAAGTCCCGGGTGAAGCCATCGGCAACCGAGCTTTGTTCCTTGCGTGCGTCATGGCGCGGACTTCTGCGCGCGCTCACCGTCGCATCCGTCGTCTTCATGGTGGCGCCCGCGCCGCGCGTCGGCGCCGCTGAACCAACGCCGCTGCTCGCCTATGGCGCGCGCATCGCCGGCGACGACGCCCGCACCCGTCTGGTGATCGAATTCGACAGCGAACCGGATTTCTCCATTCATTACGTCGCCAATCCGCCCCGCGTCATCGTCGACCTGCCGGAGACCTCCTTCGGCCTCAAGCCCGAGAGCCTGGAGCCGCGGGGGCTTTTCGGCGCCATCCGCTACGGCGGCATGGGGGCGGGGGCTTCCCGGCTCGTGCTCTCCGCCAAGGGGCCGACGGAGGTGACGCATGCGGAGGTCAAGCCGACGGAAGACGGCAAAGGCTTCCGCCTGGTGCTCGACGCCGAAAGGATCGACCAAGCCCGCTTCGACAAGCTGTTGAGCGAGCAGCAGTGGACGGGCACGGCGCGCGCTACCAAGACGGATCGGCCGGCCATCGCCCCGCCCAAGACGGCCGGCGCTTTCGTGATCGCCGTCGATGCCGGTCACGGCGGTATCGACACCGGTGCGATCGGCGGCGTCACCAAGACCGAAGAAAAACATGTGACCCTCGCATTCGCAAAGGATCTGGTGGAGACGCTCAATCGCCAGCCAGGCATCGAGGCATTCCTGACGCGGGACCGGGACGAGTTCCTCTCGCTGCCTCAGCGCGTCCAGATCGCCAGGCAGCGAAGCGCCAACCTCTTCATCTCCGTCCACGCCGATACGCTGAAGCAGAAGGACATTCGCGGCGCCACCGTCTATACCATCTCCGACAGGGCGTCCGACCACCTCGCAGCCGATCTTGCCGCGCGCGAGAACCTTTCGGACGAGATCGCCGGCATGCCGCTCGAAAGCGAGCCGGCGGAGGTCGCCGACATTCTGATCGACCTCACGCGTCGGGAAACCCAGGCCTTCTCCGTCAATCTCGCCCGCAGCGTGGTCTCGTCGTTCGAGGGACAGATCGGGCTGATCAACAACCCCCACCGCCATGCCGGCTTCCGCGTGCTGCAGGCGCCGGACGTGCCGTCGGTCCTGCTCGAGCTGGGCTTCCTCTCGAACAAGGAGGACGAGAAGCAATTGCTCGATCCGGAATGGCGCAAGAAAGTGTCCGGACTGCTTGCGACCGCCGTCGAGCGCTACCGCCAGACGGCTGTTGCAAACGGCGGTTGAGCGGTCGCCGCGCTTCGAACACCCCTCGCGTGCCCATTCGAGCGTGTCCGGCTTCCGGAAGTGATTTGTGTCGCCCGGGTAACAGCGATATGCTTTTGGCCGAGATGCGCACGGGATAATCGGACACCAGCCCTATTTTGCTCACAATCCGCGCCCCTTTGGGGAGGGCGCGTCCTGATTTGTTGGGAAACAGTGTTGATGCTTGAGTTTCCTCGCCCTATGAGGAAGCTCCAGATGCGTGTAGCTGCCAAATGCGTGTGGCTGCCAGATGTGTGTAGCTGTAAGTACCAGACGATTTCTGATGGAAGGGTTTGGCAAGGTCGATTTCGTTCGCGAAACAACGGGCCTTCGGGCGTGCGGCGACCTGGCGATGGGGCGATAATAGGGTACCGGTACCTGACTGATGATCAGACTGATTGGATATTTTTTCGGCGTTGGTGCGTTTCTGTTGCTTGGCGCCGCTGCGGCCGTCGCGATCTATCTCGGCGCCGTCACCAAGGATTTGCCCGATTATGAGGTGCTGGCCAATTATGCGCCGCCGGTGACCACGCGCTTCCACGCCGGCAACGGCGCCTTGATGGCCGAATATGCGCGCGAACGCCGGCTGTATCTGCCGATCCAGGCCATACCTGACCGCGTCAAGGCCGCCTTCATCTCCGCCGAGGACAAGAATTTCTACCAGCATCCCGGCATCGACCCGAGCGGCCTCGTCCGCGCCATTGCCGTCAATCTCCAGAATTTCGGTTCCGGCCGGCGCCCGGTCGGTGCCTCGACGATCACCCAGCAGGTGGCCAAGAACTTCCTGCTCACCGCCGACCAGACGCTCGACCGCAAGATCAAGGAGGCGATCCTTTCCTTCCGCATCGAGCAGGCCTACAGCAAGGATCGCATTCTCGAGCTCTATCTCAACGAGATTTTCTTCGGGCTGAATTCCTATGGTATTGCCGGCGCCGCGCTGACCTATTTCGACAAGTCGGTGACGGAACTGACGATTGCGGAAACCGCCTACCTGGCGGCCCTGCCGAAGGGCCCGGCCAACTATCATCCCTTCCGCAAGACCGAGGCCGCGATCGAGCGGCGCAACTGGGTCATCGACCGGATGGTCGAGAACGGCTATGTCACCAAGGCCGACGGCGAGGAGGCGAAGAAGCAGCCGCTCGGCGTCACGCCGCGTCGCGGCGGCGCCCATCTCTTCGCCTCGGAATTCTTCGCCGAGGAGGTCCGTCGCCAGATCATCCAGAAATACGGCGACAACGCCCTCTACGAGGGTGGTTTGTCGGTGCGCACGTCGCTCGACCCGCGTCTGCAGGTCGCGGCGCGCAAGGCGCTTCAGGAGGGCCTCCTGAACTATGACGAGCGTCGCGGCTTCCACGGCCCCGTAAAGACGATCGAGATCGGCGGCGACTGGGGAGAGCCCTTGAGCAAGATCCAGGCGCTCAGCGACGTGCCGGAATGGAAGCTCGCGGTCGTCCTCTCCGTCGATGGCGAGGGAGCCGAGATCGGCCTCCAGCCGGAAAAGGAAGCCTCCGGCAAGATCGTGCCCGAGCGCGTGACCGGGCATATCGCCGCCAAGAACATGCAATGGGCCTACCGGTCCGCGGGCGGCCAGCGCAAGACCGCGAAATCGCCGGAGGGCGTCTTCGGGCCGGGCGACGTCGTCTATGTCGAGCCGCTGCAGGACCAGCCCGGCGAATATCGCCTGCGCCAGCCTCCGAAGGTCCAGGGCGGGCTCGTCGCGATGGATCCCCACACCGGTCGCGTGCTGGCGATGGTCGGCGGCTTCTCCTACGGCCAGTCGGAGTTCAACCGCGCGACGCAGGCGATGCGCCAGCCGGGTTCCTCCTTCAAGCCCTTCGTCTATGCGGCCGCTCTCGACAGCGGCTACACCCCCGCGTCGGTCATTCTGGACGCGCCGATCGAGATCGTGAACGGCGGCCAGGTCTGGCGCCCGGAAAACTACGGCGGCGGTTCGGCCGGTCCGTCGACGCTGCGTCTCGGCATCGAAAAGTCGCGCAACCTGATGACGGTTCGGCTCGCCAACGACATGGGCATGAACCTCGTCGCGGAATATGCCGAGCGCTTCGGAATCTATGACAAGATGCCGCCGCTCCTGTCCATGTCGCTCGGCTCCGGCGAGACGACCGTCCTGCGCATGGTGTCGGCCTATGCGGTCATCGCCAATGGCGGCAAGCAGATCAAGCCGTCGCTCATCGACCGCATCCAGGACCGCTACGGCAAGACAATCTTCCGCCACGAGGATCGCACCTGCGAGAACTGCAATGCCGACGACTGGGCGGATCAGGAAGAGCCGGTGCTGGGCGACAACCGCATGCAGGTGCTCGATCCGATGACCTCCTACCAGATGACGTCGATGATGGAGGGCGTGATCACGCGCGGCACGGCCGCCGGCAAGATCAAGCTCGATCGCCCGGTCGCGGGCAAGACCGGCACCACCAACGACGAGAAGGATGCCTGGTTCGTCGGCTACACCCCGGACCTCGTCGCCGGCCTCTATCTCGGCTTCGATGAACCGGCGCCGCTCGGCCGCGGTGCCACCGGCGGCAGCCTGTCCGCTCCGATCTTCAACGCCTTCATGCAGGAGGCCGTGAAGGGCACTCGCCCCGGCAAGTTCGTGGTTCCGGGGGGCATGAGCCTCATCGCCGTCAACCGCAAGACCGGCATGATGGCCGTCGAGGGCGAGCCGGATACGATCATCGAGGCCTTCAAACCCGGAACAGGCCCCGCGGAAACCTTCTCGGTCATCGGCGGCCTCGACGAATACGTGCCGCCGGAGGAGATCCTGAAGAACTCGCCGCAGGCGAACCAGGCCGTGACCTCCGGCTCCAACGGCCTCTACTGAGCCAATCGATTGAACCTGATGCCGTCGCCTTTACATCGGCGGCGGCCATCGCTATTTGACCGTCACATTCGTGAAGTCACATAAGAAGCAGGAACATGCGCAGCGAAATCGAGAACATCGTCGACGAAATCAAGCAGGCCATAAGCCTGCTGAGGAGGCATCTTTGACTGGGACCAGGCGGTAAGACGACTGGACTGGTTGAACAACAAGGCGGAAGATCCGTCGCTCTGGAACGATGCCGCCGAGGCGCAGAAACTGATGCGCGAGCGTCAGCAGCTCGACGACAGCATCAACGGCCTGCGCCGCCTGGAGAGACAGCTCAACGAGAACATCGAGCTCATCGAACTCGGCGAGGAGGAAGGCGATTCGGCGATCGTCGCCGAGGCCGAGGAAGCGCTCCGGCAGCTGCGCAACGAGGCTGCGAAGAAGCAGGTCGAGGCCATGCTTTCGGGCGAGGCGGACCAGAACGACACCTATCTCGAAGTCCATTCGGGCGCCGGCGGCACCGAGAGCCAGGACTGGGCCAACATGCTGCTTCGCATGTATACCCGCTGGGCCGAGCGCCAGGGCTACAAGGTGGAGCTCCTGGAAATACAGGATGGCGAAGAGGCCGGCATCAAGTCGGCGACGCTGCTCGTCAAGGGCCACAATGCCTATGGCTGGCTGAAGACGGAATCGGGCGTCCATCGTCTCGTCCGCATCTCGCCCTATGACAGCAACGCCCGGCGGCATACGTCGTTTTCGTCCATCTGGGTGTACCCCGTCGTCGACGATTCGATCCAGATCGACATCAACGAAAGCGACTGCCGTATCGACACCTATCGCTCGTCGGGCGCCGGCGGTCAGCACGTCAACACGACCGATTCGGCCGTGCGCATCACCCACATGCCGAGCGGCATCGTCGTGCAGTGCCAGCAGGAGCGTTCGCAGCACAAGAACCGGGCGAAGGCTTGGGACATGCTGCGCGCACGGCTCTACGAGGCCGAGCTCAAGAAGCGCGAGGAGGCGGCCAACGCCGAAGCCGCGTCGAAGACCGACATCGGCTGGGGGCACCAGATCCGCTCCTATGTGCTGCAGCCCTACCAGCTGGTGAAGGATCTGCGGACGGGCGTCGAAAGCACGAGCCCGGGCGACGTCCTCGACGGCGAACTCAACGAGTTCATGGAAGCGGCCCTTGCCCACCGCGTCAGCGGCGGGGCGGACGCGGTCGTCGAGGATCTGAACTGAGGTTGCATCGCGGCGGAGCATGTGAGGCCCCTCATCCGCCTGCCGGCACCTTCTCCCCGCAAGCGGGGCGAAGGGACGCGCGGCGCCGGCTCAGTCTCCTCTTTCCGCCAGCGTCCGCGAGCGGGAGAGGGTGAGGGCAGGGGCAAGGGCAGCGGCACACGCCGTCCAATGCCGATTGCCGACTGTCAGTTCGTCTCCCGCTCGATCCTGATGTCGCCGAGATCGTCGATCAGCACCGTCCAGGACTCGGGCTCGGTCGCCGCCGGGTCGGTCTTCAGATAGACGGTCGCGAACATCCCCGGCTGGCGGGTGATGCCGGTCGAGGTTTCCGGGCGAATGTCGGTGACATAGGCTTTGAGCGCCGAGAACTCCTCGAGTTCCGCCGACGAAACGACCGCCGGGCCGGCCGGCGTCGCGGCGATCTGCTGGAGGTGGATCCGTGCCGTGCCGTCCGCCTGGCGAACGGCGATCAGCTTGTAATAGCCGCGCCGCACACCGGAGGGTGCGGCCGGCACGCCCTCCTGGCCGGCCTTGTCGCCCGGCAGCAGCGCCTCGCCGCTTTCTTCCCAGTAGCCGGTGCTTGTCACGAAGATGACGTTCGAAGGCAGAATGTCGCCATCCTCGGCGTGAAGCGCGGCCGGAGGCATGGCGAGGCAAAGCGCTATCACAAGGGCCTTGTGCATCTTCGACGATCCTTCGCTGCGCGGGCGGGGGGCGACCTGCGAACGACTATTCGTAACCATGCGCCATCCCGTCTGCGACCTGTGATGTCAATTCGAGAACTGTTCGGCCAGGATGCGATCCGACCAGGAGTGATCCGGATCGGACAGGATGCGGGCGGTGAGCTTTTCCGATTCGGCGATGCGCACGTGCACGACCGACTTGACCTCCTGATGGTCGGCAACCGCATTGACCGGCCGCTTGTCGGCCTCGAGGATCTCGATGTCCACGGTGACGCGGTTGGGAAGGAGCGCCCCGCGCCAGCGCCGCGGCCGGAACGGGCTGACCGGGGTGAGCGCCAGCAGCGGGGCCTCCAGAGGCAGGATCGGCCCGTGCGCCGAAAGGTTATAGGCGGTGGAACCGGCGGGCGTCGCCAGGAGCAGGCCGTCGCAGGTGAGCTCGTCGAGCCGCGTCTTGCCGTCGACGATGACCTTCAGCTTCGCGGCCTGGTAGGACTGGCGGAAGAGGTAGACCTCGTTGATCGCGAGCGCGGTGAATTGGTTGCCGTTGACGTCGGTCGTGCGCATTTCCAGCGGATGGAAGGCGTTCTCGACCGCATCGGCGATGCGCTCATGCAGGTTCTTGGTGCTGTAGCGGTTCATCAGGAACCCGACCGAGCCGCGGTTCATTCCATAGACGAGCTTGCCGCTGTTCATGGTCTTGTGCAGCGTGTGCAGCATGAACCCGTCGCCGCCGAGTGCGACGATCACGTCCGCCTCGTCCGGGTCATGATCCCCATAGATGGCCCTGAGGTCTGCGGCCGCCTTTTGTGCCTCTTCCGCCGACGAGGCGATGAAGGCGAGGGAGCTGAACTTGCGGGCCATGAACTCAGTCCGTTAGTCGTTGCACGAGAGAGCGACGGTTGAAACCGCGTCCGCTTTTTCTGGCATGGTCCCGCCGCCGACGCATCCGAAAAATTGCGAGAAGCCGCATTTTTGCTTTACACCGATTGAGATTGTGGTAACTCCCAACACTGAAAAATGCCCTTATAGCTCAGTTGGTAGAGCGGCTGATTTGTAATCAGTAGGTCGGGAGTTCGAGTCTCTCTGGGGGCACCACCAACGCCTTGCGGTGCAAGGGTTTCGTTAAGTTTCCGACTTTTCTTCCGACATTGCATCCGACTTTTCCGACCCGGTTTTGTCGGACATGTCGGACGCCGTCAGCAGCCAAGCGACGGCCGCCTTCCTCGTCAAAAGCCCTGGCGTCGGGAGCCGCCCGCATCATCAAATCTCGAACGAAGCGGCCGGACGCGGGTCGAATTCGCGGCAGCGCTCCATGGCCTTGATCAGGTTTTCCGCCAGATAGTCGATCAGCGCGCGCGTTGCCGGCAGCATGCCGTGGCGCGAGGGGAAGACGAGGTGCACCATGACGTTGCCGGAGGTCCACTCCGGCAGGACCGGGACGAGAACGCCGGTGCGGAAGCCGCGTTCGCAGATGTGGTCCGGAAGCAGCGCGATCCCCATGCCTTCGATCGCCGCCCGCTCCAGGATGAGGAAATCGCTGCAGCCGATGACGGGGCGGTGGGGGATCTCGATTTCTCCGCCATTCGCATGCACGAGCCGCCAGACGTCGTTCGGGTGCTGCTCGTTCATCGACAGCGTCGGCATTTGCGAAAGATTGTCGGTCGTCACCTCGCCGAGGCGGGCAAGAAGCGTCGGGCTTGCCGCAAGCCGCTCACGCACCTCGCCGAATTTGCGCACGATCAGCTGGTTGTCGGTGTCGAGTTGGTCGCGCGCCCGCAGCGCCACGTCGATTCGCTCCTCGATCAGGTCGATGCGCCTGTTGGTGGCGGTGATCAGCAGCCGGACGCCGGGATAGCGGCGGTGAAAGCCGGGCAGGATATCGGCGAGCATCGGCGTGAAGCCGAAGGGGCAGGCGAGCCGCACGATACCGGTCGGCTCGGCGCGGGCCGAGGCGATCTCGGCCTCCACGGCCGCCACCCCGTCGAGCAGGCTCTGGGCGTGCTCGTAGAAGACGCGGCCGATCTCCGTCATCCGCAGCTTGCGGGTCGAGCGTTCGAGGAGGCGCACGCCCAGTTGTTCCTCCAGCCGCGCGACATGCTTGCTGAGCTTGGATTTCGGTATGTTCAGGTCGCGCGCGGCGGCGCTGAAGCCATTGTTTCGCACCACGGCTGCGTAAAGGGCGATGTCGTTCAGATCCTGCATGGGTGCCTCCGTCAAAGGCGGTCGAAAGAATATGGGTGGCCTTGGCTCGTAACCCGCATTTCGCCTAGGCGGCAGCACGAACTCGCCGCAATTGTTTCTCTCGGGAAACGGAATGTCAAATATCCGCGTACTTATCGGCGGATTGTTTTCAAATCATATGTTGTGCACCGCAACGTAGACAAAAGGTGCTTCCCATGAACATCCTTCACATCGACTCCGGCATCCTCGGTGAACATTCGGTTTCCCGTCGCCTGACGGCGGCGATCGTTTCGCAGATCAAGGCCGACCATCCCGAGGCGCAGACCACCTATCGCGACCTCGTGGTCGAGCGCGTGCCGCATCTGACCGGCGCGCAGATCATGGCGCCCGCCGATCTCGCCGGCGTCGAGCCCGCGCTCGCCGAGGATATCCGGATCGGCCGCCTGATGCTCGAGGAGTTCCTCGCCGCCGACACCGTCGTCGTCGGGGCGCCGATGTACAACTTCTCCATCCCGAGCCAGCTCAAGGCCTGGATCGATCGTCTGGCCGTCTCGGGCAAGACCTTCCGCTACACGGAAGCCGGTCCGGAAGGCCTTGCCAAGGGCAAGAAGGTGATCGTCGTCTCCACCCGAGGCGGGCACTATTCCGCCGGTCCGGCTGCCGCCATGGATCACCAGGAAAGCTACCTCAGGACCGTCTTCGGCTTCTTCGGAATCACCGACGTCGAGTTCGTCCGTGCCGAGGGCCTGAACCTCGGCGCCGACCAGAAACAGTCGGCCATTGCCGAAGCCGAAAAGACCATTGCCGAAGGCAGCGTTCTGCGGCTGGCGAGCTGATTTAAGAAACACTCTCGACCGGTACGAAATGCCGGTTCGTTGCGGAAGGATGCCGGCTGCGCGAGCGGCCGGCATTCTCCGTTTTCGCGACCATGCGTTTGCGCTATGATCAAGTCATGGAGCGTCTGCGCGTGAGAGCGATTGCGGCATTCTTGCTGGCGGCGGCTGCGGCCGTGACTGCCGGGAATGCGCTTGCGTCACCGCCGGACAGGCGATGCGCCTGCCGCAACCGCGACGGCTTGAAATACGAGCTCGGCCAGACCGCCTGCATCCGCGTCGGCGGCATGTCCTACCTGGCCCGTTGCGAAATGAACCTCAATGTCATGACCTGGAATAAGCTGCACGACGGATGCCCGACCGCGCGGCTCGACGCGACGGGAAACGCGCAGCTCGATTGACCGCCGCGGCGGCGTCAGCCTTTCAGATACTGCCTTGCCGCATACATCGCGATCGCGGCGGCATTCGAGACGTTGAGCGACTTGATCGCGCCCGGCATGTCGAGGCGGGCCAGCGCCGTGACGGTCTGCCGCGTCTTCTGCCGCAACCCCTTGCCTTCCGATCCGAGAACGAGCGCGATCCTGTCGCCGGCGAAGGTGCCTTCGAGCGGCTGCGGCCCCTCCGAATCGAGGCCGATCGTCATGAAGCCGAGCCTGTGCAGTTCCTCGATCGTATCGGCGAGGTTGGTGATCTGGATATAGGGAATGAGTTCGAGCGCGCCGGAAGCGGATTTTGCCAGCACGCCCGATTCGGTCGGGCTGTGGCGCATCGTCGTAATGAGCGCGCCGGCATCGAAGGCAACCGCCGAGCGCATGATCGCGCCGACATTGTGCGGATCGGTCACCTGGTCGAGGACCAGGATCAGCGGGCAGTCGCGCAATGCCTCGAGCTTGCGATGCGGCAGCGGCCGGGTCTCCAGCATCACGCCCTGGTGGATGGCATCGGGCCCGAGCATCCGGTCGAGATCCTGCGGCGTGACGATCTCGGCCGGGAAGGGGAGCGCCGACAGGTCGTCGAGCTCCAGGCGCGCCGCCGCATTCTGGGTGACGGCAAGGCGGACGACTTGGCGCTCGGGATTGTCGAGGGCGGCGCGCACCGTATGCAGGCCGTAGAGGAGGACCTGCTCGGGGCCGAGCGCCGGCGGCTTCCAGTCGGCCGCGAGCTTCTTGCGCTTGTCCGGGCGCGGCGTCGGAATCTCGCCGCGTTCGCGTTTGGCATCGCGATGCGCGCGGCGCAGATTGGCGTAATGGGTGTCCTTGGCGTTTCTGTCGCCGGTGCGGTCCTTGCTCATGCGCGTCTTATAGAGAGCTTGGGCCAAGGTGGGAAATGGTTTCCGCGTTGCCCGTCCATCCGCTCTGTGGAGAATTTGTGAAATTTTGCGTTTCGCTCTGTTGACAGGACGAATGTGGGCGGTCATATACCCGGCGCAGATCACGAGGCGGCACGAAACGGCGCCGGTTCCTCTACGATCTCAAAAGCTTGGTCGATGATCCCGACAGAGTAATGGAGGGATGCCCGAGTGGTTAAAGGGGACGGACTGTAAATCCGTTGGCTCAGCCTACGTTGGTTCAAATCCAACTCCCTCCACCATTCTGCTTGAGGATCGAAGGCCCGCGGGTATAGCTCAATGGTAGAGCAGCAGCCTTCCAAGCTGAATACGCGGGTTCGATTCCCGCTACCCGCTCCAGTTCCTTTTTTTGATGATCTCCCGGACTTGCGATGTCGCTTGAGCAAAGCTCTGCATGCGGCTGATCGCGCTTGCCTTTCTCTGAGTTCGGAGCTGTTCGGGCCGCGGCCTGCCGCAACCTTTCGGGAGAGGGGGACCTTGCCGTCCGGGCGCACGCAATTAAGTCTTGCGCAAATGCCGCGAAACCCTTAAACGGCTCGACAAACCGGCCCAGCCGGCTGATCCATCGTATTTGACCACAGGAAGCGTACCCATGGCAAAGAGCAAATTCGAGCGCAATAAGCCGCACGTCAACATCGGCACGATTGGCCACGTTGACCATGGCAAGACGTCG
>NZ_LNQB01000057.1 GCF_001651875.1 Sinorhizobium saheli | reverse complement strand
CCTGCCGAAATCCGCCAAAAAATCGCACCCACCGCGATGGCTTGCGGTAACGCAACACGATTTTCAGCAGCCTGTTAGAGCATTTTGCAGTCAGGTGGAATCACCTGACGTCGCACAAATGCGGCAAAAACAAAAGGATAGTGCGGCGCGAACCCATGTGAGCGCATCCCGCTCTAAGAGCCGGCCGGCCGGAAAGCCGGCCGGCCGTGCGTCAGGGTCGCACGGTGATGCGGCCCTTCATGTTCGGATGATAGCGACAGATATAGTCGAAACTCCCCGGCTCCTTGAGCAGGAGCCGGCCGGATTTCCTCGCCGGCAGCATCACTTCGGCGCCGCCCTTCACCGTGGCGGTGTGGACGAGGGCATCCTTGTTTATCCACTCGATCTCGTCGCCGACTTTCGCGTCGATCTCGGCCGGCGTGTAGGCGAGCCGCTCGACCGTAACCCGGATGGTTTCCGCCTGCGATGGAGCGGCGGCGGCGGCCGCTGCGAGCAACAGGGTGACAAGGGCGGCCTGGCAGACGGGCGTGTTCATTTCAATTCCATCGCGACATGCTCGGCATGTTGCTGATGGCCCTGGAACAGCTTCAGTCCGGTTTCGAGCAGGGACTTGAGTTCGCTATTCTCAGCCGACGGGATCAGCAGCGTTTCGAGGGCGCCGTTGACCTGCTTGTGGTAGGCGACCTCCTGCTCGACATAGGCCTTGTCGAACGCCGCGCCGGAAAGCTTGGCGAGTTCCTGGCGTTTGGCCTCCGCCGCCTGGGTCAGCGCCTTGCTGGTGTCGTTGTCTTCGGGCGTGACGTTGAGCTTTTTCACGAGCTCAAGGGCCTGCTTATTCACCGCCTCATGGTCGCGCACCATCGTTTCGGCGAATTCGACCACGGCCTTGTTCTTCGACGTCGCGATCGCCTGCTTCGCGGCTTCGATGTCGAGCACGCCCGCGGTATAGGCGATGTGCGCGATCTGCGGATCGGTCGGCTTGTCGGCGGCGAGGGCCCCGTTGGTCGCGAACAGGAGCGCGATTGCGGCTGCGGCGGTCGTCAGTTTCATGGTCATGGTATGTTCCTTTCCTCGAAGCTCGAAGCGTGACGTTCAATTGACCCGCTTTTGATGCTCGCGAGGTCGAAACGTTCCCGATTATTTGCAGTCCGGCTCCACCGGTTGGCGCGAAATGCGGGCGAGAACGGCCTCCGTCAGGCGCTCGCAACGCTTGCCAGCGAAGGGGAAGGCATCGAGCAGGACCGGGCCGATCTGCCGTTCCAGTCCCTCTTTCAGGAGATGGCGTGCCCGGTGCAGCCTGGTGCGCACGGTCTGCGGGCGCAGCGCGAGCAGCTCGGCGGTTTCCTCGTTGCTCAGCCCCTCGATGACCCGCAGAACGAAGACGGTGCGGTAGGTGTCCGGAAGCTCATCCGTCAGCCTTTCGACCAGGGCGAGTATCTGTCGCTGTGCCATCGTCTTTTCCGGAGTGCTTGCTTGGAGGGGGAAGGCGATGATCTCCGCCTGGTGCGACTGTCGCATATCCTCGGCGAGCCTTTTCTGGCGCTTCCCTTTGCGCAGGCGGCCGAGCGCCTCGTTGATGACGATGCGCGAGAGCCAGGTTGCGACGGCGGCTTCGCCGCGGAAATCGGCAAGATGCGTGAAGGCACGGACATAGGCCTCCTGCAGCACGTCTTCCGCATCGCTGTTGTTGCGCAGGATGCTTCGGGCGATGCGGTAGAGCTTGCGATTATGCGCTTGCATGATCGCGCGGAAGCTCTCGATATCCGCCGCGGAAGGCGGGCTTTTCAAGGAACGATGGGTCTCGGCGACAGGCATGATTGGCTCCTTATCGCGGATTGGATGCCCGATCTTGAGAAATGTTCCCAAATTTTCCGCCGGGCATCGCCCGATCTTATCGCGATCTCCCGCGCGCTACGACCCGTGCTCGGTCGCGGCTGCTCGGTGCAAAGAGAAAGCCCGGCGTGGGAGGACGCCGGGCTTTCGATCCTGATCGGCAACTGGGAGGAGGAGTGTCGCCGATCCCCGATGGAGCCGGGAGGAGGAGAGCTCCATCGATAAGTCATACAATAATGCTGCATCGCAGCAATTGCAAGCCCCCTGGCGGAAAAAATTTTATCCGGACGATCAAAATTTGTCGCGGAATTGCGACGATGATGAGGCCGATGCGCGTGGTTTTGCTGAGCTTGTCTTCAGCGCCGCCTGCACCAGATTCGAGAGGTGAGGAGGAAGGCGGTCATGGACGAGGAGCGCAAGGCGGCCTTGGTTCGTATTACGGGAAGAGTGCAGGGCGTCTGCTTTCGCGCCTGGACCTGCGACGAGGCGAAGCGGCTCGGCCTCACCGGCTGGGTGCGGAACGAAAACGACGGCTCGGTGACGGCCCTGATCGCCGGCCCGCAGAGCGCCGTTGTCACAATGCTGAGCCGGTTCTGGCAGGGGCCGCCGGGCGCGTCGGTCGTTGATGTCGCACACGAGGATGCGTCCTCGATCGAGGCGCCGGAGGGGTTCCGGATCACCCGGTAGCGGGTGTGGACGGCGAGCAACAGCCCCTCATCCGCCGGCCACCTTCTCCCCGCAGGCGGGGTGAAGGGACTCGCGGCAGCGCTCCGCCCCAAAGTCCCCTCTCCCCGCGTGCGTCCGCGTGCGGGGAGAGGGCTAGGGTGAGGGGCGAATGCACCCCAATTGCGCCGGAGGAGTCGTTACAGAACTACACCCGCTCCAGCGCCACCGCGATTCCCTGGCCGACGCCGATGCACATGGTCGAGAGGGAATGGCGTCCGCCGGTTTCGCCGAGTTCCAGCGCCGCGGTGCCGGTGATGCGGGCGCCGGACATGCCGAGCGGGTGGCCGAGCGCGATCGCGCCGCCGTTGCGGTTGACGCGGGGATCGTCTTCGGCGATGCCGAGTTCGCGCAGAACGGCGAGCCCTTGGCTGGCGAAGGCCTCGTTCAATTCGATGACGTCGAACTCACGCTGCGTCATGCCGAGCCGCGCCATGAGTTTCTGCGAGGCGGGCACCGGGCCGATGCCCATGACGCGCGGCGGCACGCCGGCCGAGGCGCCGCCGAGGATGCGGGCGATGGGCTCGAGCCCGTGCTTCTTCAACGCCTCTTCAGAGGCGATGATCAGCGCCGCCGCACCGTCGTTGACGCCGGAAGCGTTGCCGGCGGTCACCGTGCCGCCTTCGCGGAACGGCGCCTTGAGCCTGGCGAGCGCTTCGATCGTCGTGGCACGGGGGTGCTCGTCGCGGTCGACCACAACCGGCTCGCCCTTCCGCTGCGGTATTGTGACCGCAACGATTTCCTTGCCGAGACGACCGTTCGCCTGCGCGGCCGCGGCCTTCGCCTGACTGCGCACGGCAAAGGCGTCCTGGTCCTCACGCGAGACGCGATAGGCCTCGGCGACGTTCTCGCCGGTCTCCGGCATCGAGTCGACGCCGTATTGCGCCTTCATAAGCGGGTTGATGAAGCGCCAGCCGATCGTCGTGTCGTGGATTTCGGCGTGGCGCGAAAAGGCGCTGTCGGCCTTGGGGAGCACGAAGGGCGCCCGCGACATCGATTCGACGCCGCCGGCGATCATCAGCTCCGCCTCGCCGGCCTTGATGGCCCGGGCGGCGGCGATCACCGCGTCCATGCCGGAGCCGCAGAGCCT
The DNA here is from genome assembly GCF_001651875.1 of Sinorhizobium saheli. Taxonomy (GTDB): domain Bacteria; phylum Pseudomonadota; class Alphaproteobacteria; order Rhizobiales; family Rhizobiaceae; genus Sinorhizobium; species Sinorhizobium saheli. The sequence goes on along the minus strand of NZ_LNQB01000057.1, from coordinate 59,640 downwards.
ATTTATCGTCGTGCCGGGGACGGAGACCGGCAGCCCGGCCAAGAGCAGCGACATGCGCGCGACGTTGCGGTTGTCCTCGCCCGCCTGGTTGGCGCAGCCGAAGATCACGTCGTCGACTGCCTCCCAGTCGACCGAGCCATTGCGCTCGGCGAGTGCCTTCAGGGGGATGGCGCCGAGGTCGTCGGCCCGGACGGTGGACAGAGAGCCGCCGAAACGGCCGATCGGGGTGCGGATATAGTCGCAGATATAAGCGTCGCGCATCAGGCGGCCTCCTTGCCCGGGCCGGTGCCCTCATGGGCCTTCTTGGTGCGGGCATTGATGTCGCGCAGCACCGAAAGCTCCGTCTCGGCCGGCGCCGGCGTTTCAATGACGGTCTCGGCGAACTTGATCGGCCAGCCGCAGTTCTCGACGATCCGCTCGCGGTCGACGCCGGGATGGATCGAGACGACCGTCAGCTCCTTCGTCACGGGGTTGGGCTCGAGAATGCAGAGGTCGGTGATGACGCGCGTCGGGCCCTTGGTCTTCAGGCCGAGCCGTTCGCGGGTGTTTCCGCCCTCGCCATGGCCCATCGAGGTGATGAAGGGCAGCTTCTCGACGAAGCCGCGCTTCGAAAGCGCCATGGTGATGAAGATGCGGCCGCAATTGGAGGCGATCTCCGGCGCGCCGCCGCCGCCCGGCAGGCGCACCTTCGGGCGGTCGTAGGGACCGACGACGGTAGTGTTGAGATTCGCGAACCTGTCGATCTGCGCGCCGCCGAGGAAGCCGGTGGTGATGCGGCCGCCCTGCAGCCAGTAGCGGAACATTTCCGGCACCGAGACGGTGAAGAGCGCGGTGTCGCAGAGCTCGCCGTCGCCGATCGAGAGCGGCAGCACGTCCGGCCTGGTGCCGACGGTGCCGCTTTCATAGATCAGAGTGATGTCCGGCGCATGCGTCAGCCGCGCGACGTTGCAGGCGGCCGAGGGCGCGCCGATGCCGACGAAGCAGACGTCGTCATTGGAGAGTTCGCGCGCCGCCGCGATGGTCATCATTTCATTGGGGGTGAAATCCGTCATCCTCGCCTCCTCAAGCGACCTTCGCCGTCTTCGCGGCGTAGCGGGCGTAATCCTCGGGCTTTGCGTCGAGCACGTTGTCCTTGATCCAGGCGGCGAACGTCTCCCGGTCGCGGGCGATCTCGTCCCAGCGGATGTAGAAAGCGTTCGAGCGCGGATAATAGCCATGCGCGTAGGACGGGAAGGCGCCGCCCGGCACATGGACGACCGCCGTCACTGCCCAGCCCGGCAGCACCACGGAATTGGGCGAAGGCGGCGAGAGTTCCTCGACGATCTCCTCGACGGTGACGATCGAGCGCTTGGCGGCAAGCACCGCCTCCTTCTGCACGCCGACGATGCCCTCGATCAGCACGTTGCCCTTCCGATCGGCCCGCTGGGCGTGGATGATCGTGACGTCCGGGCGGATCGCCGGCACCGCGGCCAGCACCTCGCCGGTGAAGGGGCAGGTGACGCTCTTGATGTTCGGGTTCACCTTCGGCAGGTCGGCGCCGATATAGCCGCGCAAGGTCGCGAAGGGCAGGTTCGCGGCGCCCGCCTCATAGGCATTGGCCATCGCCGCATGCGAGTGCTCCTCGATTTCGAGCGGCCGCGGCCATTGATTTTCCACCGCGTCGCGGAAGCGGTGCAGCGAGCCGACACCCGGATTGCCGCCCCAGGAGAATTTCATGCCCCGTGCCGCGCCGACGCCGATCAGCTGGTCATAGAGAATGTCCGGCGTCATGCGCACGAGGAACAGGTTCTTCCGGCCCTGGCGGATAACCTCGTGACCGGCGGCATAGGGGATCAGATGGGTAAACCCCTCCATGGCGACGGTGTCGCCGTCCCGGACATTCTCCGCCACCGCCTCCGCGAGGGACATGATGCGTGCCATTGAGGCCTCCCTTCCTTGATGTGCGCGGCTGGCGCGGCCTTCACTCAGAGGCCATGCGGCAGCGGCGATTGCCGGAAATAAGCGCCCAATTTTGAAGGTCGTCAAATATTTTGTGCGTTATTTGACATTTGTTCGTATATCGCACATAATCAATCAAAGAACTGGTGAGGTGCAACATGCGGGAAACCGATTTCGTCAGCGGCTTTGCGCGCGGACTGATGGTGATCGAAGCCTTCGGTGAGGCGCAGCCGCGTCTTTCGATCGCCGAGGCCGCGAAGATCACCGGGCTCGATCGCGCGACGGTCAGGCGCTCGCTGCTGACCCTGTCCGAGCTCGGCTATGCCGACTACGACGGCAAGTTCTTTGCGCTGACGCCGAAGATGCTGAGGCTCGGCCATGCCTATCTCTCGGCGACGCCCTTGCCGGCAATCGTCCAGCCCTATCTCGACCAGCTCTCGGAAAAAGCCGGGCAGAGCGCCTCGGTCTCGGTTCTCGACGGCACCGAGGTGGTCTACGTCGCGCGAGCCTCGCAGCGCCGGGTGATGTCGATCAACCTGATGCCGGGGTCGCGGCTCCCCGCTTATTGCGCCTCGATGGGGCGCGTGCTGCTCGCCGCTCTCCCGGAAGTCGAGGCGCGCGCGATTCTCGACCGCACGGAACTGAAGGCCAATACGCCGCGCACCAAGACCGATCCGGAAGAGCTGATGGAGGAGCTGCGCCGGGTTCGCGCCCAAGGCTATGCCGTCATCGATCAGGAGCTCGAGCTCGGCCTTTGCTCGATCGCGGTCCCGCTGATGAGCACGCGCGGGCAGGTGGTCGCCGCGCTCAACATCGGCGCCCCCGCCGCCCACGTCGCCGCCGCCGAACTGGCGCAGCGCTACCTCCCTTTGCTAAGGGAGACTCAAGCCGCGCTGCGGCCGCTTGTTCAATAGTCGGATTTGACGCGGAAACACCGGCAGCCTCGTCCATCCTCTTTGGCTCTTGTCGGAACCTTTTCCGACACCGGCGGTTCCTCGCTCGCCGCCGACTTGAGAGCATTGGGGCCGGCAACGACAATGGAGTTGAAGATGAAACCCGCTGTGTCCGCTGCCCTGGCGGCAGCATTTTTCGCCGCGACGAGCCTCTCTGCCTTCGCTCAGTCCGGTAAAGCGCCCACCAACGACCCTTCGTCGAACGTGGAAAGGTGCGATCCCGGCAGTGCAAACTGCAAGATGGATTCAAGCAAAGATAAAGCGGTCTCCCGCGAGACCACCGGCAGCGTGAGAAGCGATGAGAGAAGCGCCTCTGATGAGGCGCAGGACGACATCAGCAACAAGGATTGCCCGCCCGGCCTCGCCAAACAGGACGTGAACCCGAGCCAGGGGCGGGATACCACCGGCTGCTGATCGCGCGCTTCGAAAGGTCGTCGATCGATCGGCATGAACACGGCCACCCGAAGGTGACAGGAGATGCCGCTCGGGGGTGGCCGCGCGATCTTCGCTCAGGTGCTCTTGATCGCGCCGTTCATGCCGTTCGGATAGAAGCCGCCCTTGTTCGTGCCCGGCTGATCGGTGAGATAGACAATCCGCAACACTTCTTCGGGCGTTCTCGTGAAGGCTACCGCGTCCGGTGTCGAAGGAACGACGTTGGCCTTTTCATCCATCCGGATGCCTTGATCCTTGTCGTCCGATCCATCGATCTTGTCACGCGCGTCGGAAACGGCGTTCGCCGCCTCCCATGCCTTTTCGCCCATTCTGTAGAGCGTCGAGCGAGCCATGCCCATGTGGTAGGCCTCGACGGCAAGAATGCCCGCGGCAGCGGCGAGAAAATCCTTGTTCTTCAAGACGGTTGCGGCGCCCGCATAGGCGGTCACGCCAACGTCTTCGAACAGCATTCCGCCGAGCACGAAATTCATCTCATTGCCGAAGGGGTCGAAGTCCTCGCCAAGGCCAGCGGCTTTTGCGACCGCGGCAAAGCCGGCGTCGAAATCGATCGCCGGCCGCGGCACGGCCTGGTCCCCAAGTGTCTTGCGGTAAAACTTGACATGCGCGAGTTCGTTGTCCGCCACCTCGCGCATGAACTCGCCTACGGCCGGCGTGTCGAAGGTGACCTGCTTGCCGCCGGTGACGGGGCCCGCGTCCGTACCCGCATCGGCGTCGTCGATTCCTTTGCCGGTCGTGCCGCGCAGATAGTACTCGGCTTCCATGTATTCGAGGTTGAGCGCGAACTGGAAAATATCCTCGTCCGCGGGGCCGCTTGGCTCGTCGGCGCGCGCAGGCCGAACGAGGCCTGACGTCGAGGCGATCGTCACACCGATGCCTAACTGCAAAAGGGGCGCGGCAGAAGAAGTGACGGAGTCGCACGGATCATGGCTTCCTCCCTTAAGCCCACCCGGCGTCAACTTTGGCACCTCCTTGAAGCGGGCCAATAAGGACCAACCCCGCCCCCGGTGAAAAGTTCCGCAACCCTCGGCCGCGCCGCCGCCTCGAGGATGTCCGGTGAATGCTGCACTGCGGCAGAAATCCCCCGATCGGCCATGAATTCACCAAAACTTCGCGACAGAACGCATTTGCTGGTTGTCCGTCGAGGACAGAACGTAACTTGCAGGCGGCAGGTCGGCGCTACCTTGCATGTCTTCAACAGCTTTCACGGGGATGACGGAACATGAAGGTCGTGGTCGAGAATACCGTCTGCTTGAACACCGGAGATGCGGCAATCCTGCTCGCCATCAGGCACATCCTGAAATCGGTGGCGAACGAGAACCTGGAATTCCTGGTGTTCGACAGCCAGCCGGAGATCGCGGCGCGGCTCTATCCGAAGGAGCAATATCCGGACATCGAGCTGCGAAAGCTCCCTTCTGAATCGATCTTCAAGTACAAATACGACGACAACACCGTCAAGAACGCCTTGAAGCAGGTCTACAACCAGGCCGTCTTCCAGGCCTTGCGCCATCTCGGCAGCGGCAATTATCTCGACAGGCGGTTCTTCAGCGACGCGGACCGCGAGAGCCTGGCGCTATACAGGGACGCCGACATGGTGATCACCACCGGCGGCACCTATCTCGTCGAAAACTACTCGCTCGAGCGGCGCATCAACCAGTTCAGGCTCGCGGAGATGCTCGGCAAGAAGACGATCTTTTTCACCCAGTCGCTCGGCCCCTTCGCAAAGCCTTACAACCGTCGCAACCTGCCCCCGGTCTTCGCCCGCAGTCCGCTGATCCTCCTGCGCGACGTTCGCTCGCGCGACCACATCCTCGATCTCGTCGACGATCCGTCGAAGTGCCATGTCGTCGCCGATTCGGTCTTTGCGCTCGCCGACGTCGAAAGGATCAGGGCGCTGCTGACGATCGGCCGCCTGGCGCCGACCGGCCGCGTCGGAATTTCCGTGCGGCATTGGCACTATGTGCAGGGCGGCGGCGACGGCATGAACCGCTACATCGATTCGGTGCGCGAGATTGCGACGAAACTCGTCCGCGATCATGGCAAGAAGGTCACGTTCATCTCGACCTGCCAGGGCGTGCCGGAATATGCCCATGACGATTCCAAGACTGCGAACCTGATCGTGTCGGGTCTGGCGCCTGAAATCGCCGAGCACGTCACCGTCGACGCCGCGTTCCATACCCCGGAACAGCTGATGGCGGTCGCGAAGGACCTCGATTTCGTTGTCGCGACGCGCATGCACATGATGATCATGTCGCTTTGCGTCGGCACGCCGGTGCTGCCGATCGCCTACGAGTTCAAGACCAAGGAAGTCGCCAAGCGCATTGGCGTGGAGGACGTCCTGCTCGACATCGATACGGTCACGCCGGACGAGGCGCTGGGCAAGCTCGGGCGCTTCGTCGGCGATCTCGATCGCTATCGCGACACGAGCCTCAAGTCAGTGCTCGAGGAGCATGCCTCGGCGATGTCGGCGGCGGATCTCATCCGCCCTCTCGTGGAGCGCTCATCGGCGAATGGCGCCGACGCCCTTGGAAAGGATGTCGAACAGGACCTGGCGCGGCTGGCGTAGGGCGAGGGCGAGGAGCAGCGCCAGCCCGTAGTTGAGGCAGACCGCCGAGGCGAGGGCGAGCAAGTCCGAGCCCCCGGTCAGCATCTCCGGGAGCAGCCGATAGCCGATCCAGGCGGCGAGCGCCGACAGGAGAAAGAGACCCTGCACGAGCAGGAAGTCGGCCGCCGAGACCGGCCCGAGCCTGCCGAGGAGCCAGGCAAGCACCGGCACGCGCAGGATGTAGCCGCTGACGGCATAGGCGGCCGCGACGCCGATCGCGCCCCATTGCAGCCCGACGACGAAGGAAAGCACCGTCGTCAGCGAGGAATAGACGCCCCAGCGGAACATCGTCTTCGTCTCACCCTGGCAGATGAAGAGCCAGCCGGTGGTGCTCGAGACCGGCTGCATCAGGCTCGCGATCCCCAGCCACGCGAAGATCGGCGCGACCGGCAGCCATTGCGCACCGAAGAGGAGGCTGACGGTCGGCTCGGCGGCGAGGGTCAGCGCCGCGATGCCGGGCATGGTCACCATTGCCAGCAACCAGTTGGTCCGCATGTAGATATCGCGGAAGCGGGGCTTGTCCTCCTGGATGCGGCTCATCAACGGGATCATCACCCGCGACAGCGGCTGGGTGATGTTCTGCAGCGGAAACAGGAGCAGCTTGTAGGCCCGGTCGTAGTAGCCGAGAGCGACCGGGCCCGAAAACCTTCCGATCAGGATGTTGTCGAGATTGCGCGCGAAGAAATTGACGAGATTGAAGCCGGTGAGGTTGGCGCCGAAGGAAATGATGTCGCGATCGATCCTCAAATTCGGCCGGCCCGGCATCCACCGCGTGGCGCACCACGCCGCCAGAAGCACGATGGCGGCGGAGGCCGCAGGCCCGATGACCAGCGACCAGTAGCCCATGCCGAAATAGGCGGCCGCGGCCGTGACGACCAGCCCGACGACCGCCGCATAGACATCGTTCAAAGCCAGTTGGCCGAACTTCAGGTGCCGGTTCAGGAGAGCAAGCGGCAGGGCGGCAAGGCTGCCGAGCAGCAGCGGCGCGGCCGCGGCAATGGTGATCGCGGTCATGCGCGGGTCGCCGTAGAAGACGGCAACGGCCGGAGAAAGCGCGACGACGAGAAGCGTGCAGGCGAGGCCGACGAGCGTGCTGATCCAGAACACCTGGTTGAGCTGCGCCTCGTCGATTTCCTTGCGCTGGATGACGGCCTGCTGCAGCCCGAGATTCTGGAAGAGCCCGACAAAGGCGACAATCGGGCTCACCGAGGCTACGAGGCCGAAATCCTCCGGCACGAGCAGGCGGGCAAGGACGACGACGGAGACGAACTGGATGAGCATGCGCACCGCCTGCGCGCCGCCCGTCACAAGGCCGCCGCGCAAGGCAGTGCGGCCGAACTGGATTTTTTCCGCGCTCAAGCGACCCGCCTCAATTCTGCGAACCGGCCGAGCATGGCGGCGAAATCGTCATCGAGCCGCTCCATGTCGAATTCGGCCTCGACTTTCCTCCTGGCGGCAAGCGCTATGCTCTCGCACTCGTCCGGGTGTTCGGCGATGAAGCGCAGCCGGTCCGCGAGCGTGTTCACGTCCCGCTCGGCGGCGAGAAAGCCTGTCTTGCCGTCTTCGATCAGCTCCGGAATTCCGGAATGACAGGAACTGACCACCGTCAGCCCGGCGGCCATCGCCTCCATCAGCGCCACGGGTATTCCCTCGACGTCGCCATTCGCTGCGGTGACGCTCGGCAGGACGAAGGCATGCGAACGCTGCAGCCATTCCTTCACGTCGCCGTGGGGGAGACTGCCGAGGAACGAGATATGCTCCGCAATGCCGAGTTCCGAGGCAAGCGCCTCGAGCCCCTGCCGCAATGGGCCATCGCCGATGATCCGGTAATGCCAGGCGAGGTCCGGCGCGTCGGCGCGGAGTTCCGCAAGCGCCCGCAAGGCGTATTCCACGCCCTTCTTCTCGGCGAGCCGGCAGACCGAGATCAGTTGTAGGGGCGCGCCGCGCCAAGACTTCCAGTCATAGGGGATTTTTTTCAGGTCGATCCCCATGTGGTGAACGGCGACCTTCTCGGCCGGTGCGCCGGCCTTCACCAGCACGTCGCGAAAATAGCCGTTCACGGTGAGGTTCAGCGTCCCGTGCCGGAAGAGGTCACCATAGCGGCCGAGGTCCCGCTCCTGCAGCGGCACACCGACATCGTAGCCGTGGAAGATCGTGATGATCGGCGGCGTCAGCCGCTTCCATTTCTTCAGCCGCGCGGCGCGGGCGCCGTTGTGACCGAAATGCGCGACGATGACGTCGCAACGATTGAGGCTTGCGGCCGACGAGATGTCGAGCGCGGTGGAGACCTTGTCGCGCAGCTGCGCCGGCAGCCCTGCGACCGCGGGGCGAAGACGCGCGGCCGCTCCCCACCAGTCACGGGTTCGCGGAAGCAGGGTCCTGAGCGGCTCCTGCCTGCGGTCCGGAAAGTCGTAATGGATCCCGTTGCACACCACCTCGACCGAAAAACCGCGCCGCAAGAGGCCGGTCATCTGGCCGATGACGAATGTCTCCGAGAGCTGCGGAAACTGACCGACGACGAAACCGATGCGCATGCCGTCTCAGGACGCCTTGAGTGCTGCGGGGCGGCTCGCCGCGGCGCGCTCGAGGACCTCGAGGAAGGCCGCAAACTGCCTTGCCGGCTGCATCAGCGGGCGCTCGGCAAATATCGATGCGGCTGCGGACAGCCTTTGGTACTCCGCCTCGTCGCTCCACAGCCGGCGGATCGCGCCGGTCCATTCTTCCAGAGGCGCATCGTAGTCGAGGGTGATGCCGCCTTCGCCGATCGCTTCCGGCAATCCGCCGCGGCTCGAGCCGACCACGGGAATGCCGCTGCAATGGGCCTCGGAGGCGACGCGCCCCCAGGCTTCCTCCCACTTGCTCGGCGCCAGCAGGATCTTCGTGCGCCCGTAGACCGTCTTCATGTCGCTGGTGCGGTTTTCCAGCCTCACGTTTTTCAACGGTGCGATGATCTTCTCGATCTCCGCGCGATGGTCGTCGGCGAGCTTCCAGCTTTCGAGGAACAGGAAGGGAATCTCCGGGCACTGCTCGGCGATCCGGACCGCGAGCTCGAACCCCTTTTCCTTATAGGGATTGATGAAGGTGACATATTCCCGCGTCGTCTCGGTCCTGTAGGCCTCGGGATTGATCGTGGGCGGGATGACGATCGAATCAATGCCGAACTTCTCCTCGTAGGCGCCGGCGGTGAATTCGGAATTGGCGATGTAGAGAGCGGAGGTCAGCTCCCGGAGGTCGCCGGCGAGCTCATGAAACTCCACGTTCCTCAGATAGACGACAAGCGGCACGTTGTGCACCTGCAGCGCCTTGCCGATCGGCACGGATTTGTGGCACTGCACAACGGCAACGTCGGGCTTCAGCTTCTCAACCGCGAACGGCGCCGCTTCCCAGGGATGCCAGGCGCGCACGACGGGATATCCGGGAAAGTTGTCGAGAACACCGCGTCCGCCGGATAATTTCAGCCTCACGCGTGCCTTGAAGCCGAAGAAGCCGTCGCCGAAAAGGGAGGCCAAAACACCGGCCTCGTGACCGCGGTCGCGCAATTGCTGGACGAGGTGATGGGTGCTCGACTGAACACCGCCGCTGAATTCGGGATAGTAACCGTTTCCGCCGGCAAACAGAACCTTCATACCGCTGTTTCTCCTTCATAGAGACGTTTTCGCCTCGACCGCTTCCGTCTTCCCCAAATGGTTAGGCGACGCGCATCAACGCCAGAATGACGGCAATTGTTGGGTCAGCCGGAAATCGGCCGGCTCAACCTGAGATATTGGCGGCGTCCCGGGCGAGGACGCGCGCCCGGGGCAGCCCGTGCCCGCAAACGTCCGGTGCAAGTTGAGCATTCAGCCACGGAAGTCATCCTCCATGGAGCAGGAAACAGCACGAAGCAGGCGCAACATTGCTGCACTGCAGCAGAGTGTCACGGCCAGCCCGAGCCGTCAACCGACGGTAATTCGACGGATTAGCCCGAAAGGCGTAGCTCTTATGCACTCCGGCCGCTTGCTTGACGCGGCGACGTTCCAAGGTCAGGCTCTACAATTAAAAAAAGAAGCGACGGGTGCATTATGAATGAGAACGAGCAGGCGCCGGAAACCAAGCTCACTTCCACCAAACGGCGCTGGGCGCAGGCAGGCAAGTTCCTGACCGGCCGTATCGCCCGCCCCGAGACCGATCGGCTCCCGCCGGGGCAGCGCCTCGTCAAGAACTGGCCGGTTCTGGACCTGGGGCAGCAGCCGCATCTCATCCTGGAGACCTGGCGGCTCGACGTGACCGGGCTTGTCGAAAACCCGCTGTCGCTCGACTGGAATGCGTTTCAGGCTCTCCCGCAGAGCGACAGCTCTTCCGATATCCACTGCGTGACCAGCTGGTCGCGCTTTGACAACCGGTGGCACGGTGTCCTCACGCGCGACCTGCTCGACCACGTCATGCCCAGGTCCGAGGCGGCCTATGTCATGCTGACGAGCTATGATGGCTACAGCACCAATCTGCCGCTGGCCGACTTCGCCGCCGAGGACGCAATTCTCGCGACGAGCTGGGAGGGCGAGCCGATCACCCGCTCCCATGGCGGACCGATGCGGCTCGTGGTGCCGCATCTCTATTTCTGGAAGAGCGCCAAATGGCTGAGGCGCATCGATCTGCGTGCCGCCGATTCGGCCGGCTTCTGGGAGCGGAACGGCTATCACATGCGCGGCGATCCCTGGCGCGAGGAGCGTTATTCCGGCGATTGAACGCCGCGATCCCTGACTGCAACTCCTGATCTTTGATGCTACAGTCCTCCCGGGTCGAGGGGGAATCATTGACCGGCAGCGTTCCTGCCGCAGGAGGAGAGCATGCGCAGCCCCAGCCTGAAGACCTTATCCTTTACCCTGATGCTCGCGCTCGGTGCGCTCGCGCCGTGGCGCGGCCAAGCGGCCTCGCCGGCGCCGGTCAAGGCCGAGCACGGCATGGTCGTCACCGCCCAGCATATCGCCTCGGACATCGGCGTCGAGGTCTTGACGAAGGGCGGCAATGCGGTGGACGCGGCGGTTGCCGTCGGCTACGCGCTCGCCGTCGTCTACCCGACCGCGGGCAATATCGGCGGCGGCGGCTTCATGACGATCCGCTTCAAGGACGGCAAGACGACCTTCCTCGATTTCCGCGAACGCGCGCCGCTTGCCGCCACGAAATCCATGTATCTCGACGACAAGGGCAACCTCGTCAAAGGCTTGAGCACCGAGGGCTATCTCGCCGTCGGCGTGCCGGGGCCGGTGGCAGGCTTCGAATTCGCCCGCAGCCGCTACGGCACGCGGCCGCTGAAGGAGCTGATCGAACCGGCGATAACGCTTGCGCGCGAGGGCTTCGTGCTGGAGCAGGGAGATGTCGCCTCGTTCGACGGGAACACCGAAAAACTGGCCAGGGACCCCGCCGCCGCTGCGATTTTCCTGAAGCCGGACGGCAAGCCCTTCGCGGTGGGCGACAGGCTGGTGCAGGCCGATCTTGCGAACGCGCTCGCAAGCATCGCCGAGAAGGGGCCGGACGCCTTCTACAAGGGCGCCATCGCAGACGCGATCGTCAAGGCGAGCGCGGAGAAGGGCGGCATTCTCGCCAAGAAGGATTTCGAACAATACCAGGTTCGCGAGCTCGAGCCGGTCAAGTGCAATTATCGCGGCTACGACATCGTCTCCTCGCCGCCCCCCTCGTCGGGCGGCGTGATCATCTGCGAGATCCTCAACATCCTCGAAGGCTATCCGCTCTCCTATCTCGGTTATGGTTCGGCCGAGACGGTGCACGCGATGATTGAGGCGATGCGCCACGCCTATGTCGACCGCAACACGGCGCTGGGCGATCCGGCCTTCGTCGAAAACCCGGTCGCAAAGCTCGTCGACAAGGGCTATGCGGAGGAGATCCGCGACAAGATCGACCCGTTCAAGGCCGGCACCTCCGAGGCGCTGATGCCCGAGGGCTTCGCCGAAAGCAAGGAGACGACCCACTACTCGATCATCGACGACGAGGGAAACGCCGTCGCCGTCACCTATACGCTGAACGGTTCTTTCGGCGCGGGCGTGGTGGCGCCGGGTACCGGCATCCTGCTCAACAACGAGATGGATGATTTCACCGCCAAGCCCGGCGCACCGAACCTTTACGGCCTCGTGCAAGGGGAGGCGAATGCGATCGCGCCCGGCAAGACGCCGCTTTCGTCGATGAGCCCGACCATCATCTCCAAGGACGGCCAGCCCTTCATGGTCATCGGCAGCCCCGGCGGCGCACGCATCATCACCATCACGCTGGAGGCGATCGTCAACGTCATCGACCACGGCATGGATATCCAGGAGGCCGTCGATGCGCCGCGCATCCACCATCAATGGCTGCCGGACAAGGTGTTCATGGAGCCCTACGCGCTCTCGCCCGACACGCGGAAGCTTCTCTCGGCGATGGGCCATGACGTCCAGGTCGACGAGAACTGGCCCATCTGGGGCCAGGCGACCGGCATTCTCATCGGCGGCGAAAACCTCGCCGAGATCGAGGCGGGTACCGGCGCCCGCTACAACGGCGCCGCCGACAGCCGCATCGGCGCCGGCGCGGCGAGGGGGTATTAGAGCATTTTGCAGTCAGGTGGAATCACCTGACGTCGCACAAATGCGGCAAACAAGCAGATAGAGCGGTGGCGCGAACGCATGTGAGTGCATTCCGCTCTAAATGCATGTCGCCCAAAAGTGCGCAGCGGTTTTGGGATAACGACATGCATGAAACAAAGATGCATGTCGCCCAAAGTGGGCAGCGGTTTTGGGCCAACGACATGCAGTAGGTCATGCCCCGAGCCTCTGCCGTTCGGCGACCCGCCAGGCGCGGGGCGTCATGCCGGTCCGGCGCAGGAAGAAGCGTGAGAAATAGGCGGGATCCGAAAAGCCCAGGCGCAAGCCGATCTCCTGGACGCTTTCGCGGGTGAAGACGAGTTCGTGCTTCGCCTCGTCGACGAGTTTGCCGGCGATGACTTCATGTACGCTCCGCCCGGTCATTGCCCGGACGACGCGGTTGAGATGGGTCGGCGAAAGTCCGAGTTCGCGCGCATAGAAGACGGCCGGCCGGTGCGAGAGATAATGCTGGCGCAGGAGCGCCTCGAAGCGTTCCAGGCGCCGCTCGTTCTCGCTCTCCCCGGCCGCGTCTCCATCCGCCGGCGTCTCCGCCAGCCGGGCCGTCAGCGTGAGCGCGGTCGTCAGATAGCCGTCGATGAGGCCAATCCGGTGGCTCCGCCGCGTTTCCCATTCCTGCGCGAGGCGCCGCAGCGTCTCGGCGATATAGCGACCGTCCTCGCTCCCGCCGATCCGCGTCAGGCACGGTCTTGCCATCCAGGCGCCAAGCCTGCTCCTTTCACCCGACGGAACCGGCAGATGCGAGGCCAGCACGGTGAAGACGAAGCCCTCGATGTCCTCCGAGAAACGGAAGCCATGGTTGATCGCCGGCGGGATGGTGATGACGGCGGGCGGCGCGATCGCGTGGGTCGTTCCGCCGAAGACCGCATCGCCCGCGCCGCCACCGATGTACAATATCTGAAAGAAACTCTCGTGCCGGTGCAGGCCGATCTCCCAGCGATAAAGGCTGCTGCGAGCGGAGATCGTTTCGCAATGCAGCCAGAAATCCGGCCTGCCGCCGGTTTCCTCGCCGTATAGCTCGTAGGTCGGCACGGTCCGTTTCATCTTCTTCACCCGGCGCTGGTGTTCGATTAGTGCAATTTCCTGGTGGAAATGTCCATTGAGAGGAGCGCCGGCGGCGCGCAGAATTCCTGACAAAAGACAGTTTCCGGAGCGGCGCGGCGGTGAAGCGGCCGCATGCGGCTCCGGGCAGGATCGAGGGAGGACATCATGCGTACCCAGGTTGCCATCATCGGCTCAGGGCCATCGGGCCTGCTGCTCGGGCAGTTGCTCAGTCTGGCGGGGATCGACAACGTCATCCTCGACCGGGCAAGCAAGGACCATATTCTCGGCCGGGTGCGCGCCGGCGTGCTCGAGGAGGGGACCGTCCGGCTGATGGACGAGGCGCGATCCGGCGCTCGCATGCATGCCGAAGGCCTGCTGCACGATGGTATCTCGCTCGCCTTCGACGGCCGCGATCACCGCATCGACCTCTTCGACCTCACCGGCGGCAAGCGGGTGACGATCTACGGCCAGACGGAGCTCACTCACGACCTGATGGATCACCGGGAGCAGTCGGGGATGCTTTCGATTAATGAGGCGGCGAATGTGACGCCGCATGATTTCGACGGCAATGCCCCCCGCGTCACCTATGAGCGGCACGGCGTCACCCACCGCATCGACTGCGATTTCATCGCCGGCTGCGACGGCTTTCACGGAGTGAGCCGCCGCTCGGTGCCGGACAAGGCGATCCGTACGTTCGAGAAGGTCTATCCCTTCGGCTGGCTCGGCATCCTTGCCGACGTGCCGCCGGTCAACGACGAGCTGATCTATGCCAACCATCCGCGCGGCTTCGCGCTTTGCTCGATGCGCTCGATGAGCCGCAGCCGGTACTACGTCCAGTGCCCGCTCGACGAGAAGATCGAGGAATGGGACGACCGGCGCTTCTGGGACGAACTGCGCCGCCGCCTGCCTGCCCATCATGCCGAACGGGTGGTGACGGGGCCGTCCTTCGAAAAATCGATAGCGCCGCTCAGGTCCTTCGTCGCCGAGCCGATGCGGTTCAACCGGCTGTTCCTGGTCGGCGATGCCGCCCATATCGTGCCGCCGACCGGCGCCAAGGGGCTGAACCTTGCTGCAAGTGACGTGCACTATCTCTTCGAGGGGCTGCGCGAACATTACCGGGACCGCTCGAACGCCGGTCTCGACGCCTACTCGCAGCGCGCCCTCGCGCGCGCGTGGAAGGCGGTACGCTTCTCCTGGTGGATGACGACGATCCTTCACCGCTTCCCGGGCACGGGCGCCTTCGACCAGAAGATCCAGGAGGCGGAGCTTGACTACTTGACCCATTCGCGCGCGGCCGCGACGGCGCTGGCGGAGAACTATGTCGGGTTGCCGTTTTGATCCGGCTGCGAAGCATCGCCGGCGGACGCTCAGCCCTGTCGAGGTTTGACCCGGAGATTGCAAGCGTGTTGGGTTGAAGATGCGGCAGGTCCGTAAACGACGATTCGGCCGCGGACCGTGAAGGGAGTTCTGAGCTCGAGATGAGGGTGATCTTCGGCGGACCGACATTCCATGGCGCGAACCTTTCCTCCAACTCCGACTATCAACTGCGCCCGCCGGCGAGGCAGGGCGACATTTTCAAGACGGTCGAGGAGGGCGCCAATGTGATCGGGCTCGTCGACGGGGTCTATGAGTACGTCCCCGCCGTCTGGCACAAGGAGATCCTCTTCGGTCTTGCTCAAGGCGTGCATGTCTTCGGAGCCGCAAGCCTCGGCGCCCTGCGCGCGGCCGAATGCGCACCGTTCGGGATGGTGGGCGTCGGACAGATCTATCGGGAATTCGCAAGCGGCGCCCTGGAGGATGACGCGGAGGTCGCGCAGTCCCACGGGCCCGCCGAGCTCGACTTCCTGCCGTTGAGCGAAGCGCTCGTCAATGTTCGCGCAACGCTGGCGCGCTGCCTGCAGCAAGCGCTCATCACGCCCGCCGAACATGATCTATTGCTGGCCGCGGCGCAGGCGACCTTCTTCAAGGATCGAACCTATAAGCGGCTGGTGTCGTCAGCGATTGCCGAGCGGGGGAGGGCCGAAGCGCTGCTTGCGATCCTGCGCGAAAACCGCATCGACCAGAAACGTCGCGACGCCGAAATGCTCATCGACGCTGTCGTCAGCACGCCCGACAGCCGCCATGTGCCGCAATGGCCCTGGCGTTTCGAGAAGACGAGCATTTGGGAAGCGATGTTCCCGTCGCGCTGATCGAGCGCCGGTCCTATGCAGTATCAGGTGGCCCCCGTAGCGGATTGACGATATCGAGCCCGACGAAATCTCTCGCGTTATCCGTTACCACGGCGCATTCGTTTGCGAGCGCCACGGCGGCAATGATCATGTCGAGCCCGCTGCGCGGACGCCCCGCGCTCTTTCCATCCGCCATGAGCTGCGCCCAAATGAGCGCCGCCCTGTCGTCAAATGGCAGGATACGGCCAGCAAACAGCGCCTGGGGACCCTCGGGACCGGAGAACCATCCGTCGAGCGCGTCGCGCCTTTTGCCGTGTGGTTTTTCCAGTATCCCGCGTTGGATTTCCGCCAGAGTCAGCGACGCGATGAACAGGTCTTCGTCGCGCTGCGCCGCCATCCAGGCGAGCAGCGACTCCGATGGCTGTGGCTTTACGATGTTGCTGATTATGTTGGTGTCGAGGAGATAGCGCGTCAAAGATCGACCTTGCGCCCCTCTTCACGGCCGCGGGAGAGATCGAGATCGGCTCCGACCAGGGGGGAGCGGCGAAGCGCGGCAAGAATGCCCCCGGGGCTGCTCGGCTTGCCGGCTACCGCCGTCTTCACGGCCGCCCGCACCTGCTCGGCGCTTGACCCGCCTTCGGCCAAGCGACGGGCTAAGGCGCGGATGAGCTCACGGTCGGCTTCGGGTGCCATGACCTCGAACCGCTTGACGCCGCGCCGCGTCAGACGGGCGCGATAGTTCTCAACCGCCTTCTTTTGTGCCGCATTGGTCATCAGCCATCCTCCAGATTATATCTGGATATATAATCCGGGCACTTGCCTTGAACAAGGGAGCGCACCACCGGAATCAGGTCTTCGCCATTGTCGCCCCCGCCGCCTCGCGGATCGTCTGCATCAGGATCGAGAGCGGCAGCGACGGGATCGCGTCGGTACGCATGGTGAGGCCCACCGGCCCGCGGGTTTCGCTGGTGTCGATCGGCAGGGTGGCGAGCAGCCCGTCCTCGATGTCGGTGGCGACGACACCGGTCGAGATGATCCAGATGGCGTCGCTGGAGCGCACGAAGGCCCGGCCGAAGGAATCGGAGACGGTCTCGACATGGTTCGGCAGGCCGGGGATGCCGTTGGCAATCAGGAAGCGCTCGACGAAGGGGCGGATGATCGAGGCGCGGGTCGGCATCAGCACGGGATAGTCGCTCAGATGCGCGAAGACCGATTGCCTGCCGGAGAGCAGCGGGTGGCCGGCGCGCACGGCGAAGACCACCTGCTCAGAATAGAGGTGCTCGAAGGAAAAGCCGGTCATCCTGTCGGGCGCGGCGAGCCGGCCGACGACGAGGTCGAGGTCGCCGACGCGCAACTGTTCGAGCAGTACCGCGTTTTCCCCGGTGACGATCTTGATGCGCGCGCCGGTCTCCTCCTTGAGGAAGAGCGTCATCGCGCGGGGCATGATGCGCGTCGAGACGGTCGGAAGCGCGCCGATGCGCACGGGCGGGCCATCGCCGGAGCGTTCCTGGGAGACGGAGTCGAGACCTTGCCGCAGCGCCGTCAGCGCCGCGCCGGCATGGCGCAGGAAGACCTCGCCGTAGCGGGTCAGCCTGATGCCGCGCCCCTCGCGCTCGAACACGGCTACGCCGAGCACCTCCTCGAGCTCCCGGATCGTCTTGGTGACCGCCGGCTGGGTGACATGCAGGAGCTCGGCCGCCTTGACCACGCTCTTCTGGCGCGCGACCTCGACAAAGGTCTGGAGATGGCGAAACTTGACCCGGGCGTCGATCATGGATGCATAACCTATGGGTTAATGAAAGACCGGAAAATATCATTTTACCTAACCAGATGAAACATCCAAATTGGCGAAGGAGGAGATTGGCCGTGCAATTCACCCGCATCAACGACATCACGATCCACTACCATGTGATTGGCGCCGTCGCGGACAAACCTGTGCTCGTCTTCATCAATTCGCTCGGCACGGATTTCCGCATCTGGCGCGACGTGGTCGTGCGCCTCGCCGACGATTTTGCGATCGTGCTCTATGACAAGCGCGGCCACGGCCTCTCCGATATCGGCCAGGTTCCCTATTCGATCGAGGATCACGCAACCGACCTCGCCGGACTTCTCGACCGCCTCGCAGTCAAGCGGACCTTCGTCTGCGGCCTTTCGGTCGGCGGCCTGATTGCGCAGTCGCTCTATCAGCGCCGGCCCGATCTCGTGCGGGCGCTCGTGCTTTCCGACACTGCCCACAAGATCGGCACGGCCGAGATGTGGGATGCCCGCATCGCGGCGATCGAGGCGGGCGGCATCGAGGCGGTCGCCGACGGCGTGCTCGAGCGCTGGTTCACCCCGGCCTTCCGCCGGCCGGAAAACCTCGCCTTCGCCGGCTATCGCAACATGCTCGTCCGCCAGCCGACGCCGGGTTACGTCGGCACCTGTGCGGCGATCCGCGACGCCGATTACACGGAAGCGGCCAGGAAGATCGCCGTGCCGGTGCTCTGCGTCGTCGGCGATCAGGATGGGTCGACGCCGCCCGACCTGGTGCGCTCCACGGCGCGGCTCATTCCCGGGGCGCGGTTGGAAGTCATCCGCGATGCCGGCCACATACCCTGCGTCGAGCAGCCGGAGGCGATGACCCGGGCGCTGCGCAGCTTCTTCGATTACGTGATGCAGGGAGATCCCCCCAATGAGTGATGCCTTCGCGCCGTCCGACCGTTACCGGCAGGGCATGGCGACACGCCGCGCCGTTCTCGGCGACGATCACGTCGACCGCGCGCAAGCGGCCTCGACGGATTTCGACCGGCCGTTCCAGGAACTGATCACCGAGGCGGCCTGGGGGCACGTCTGGTCGCGCCCGGGCTGGACGCTGCGCGAGCGGTCGATCGTCACCATCGCGCTGCTTGCCGCGCTTGGGCAGGACGAAGAAGTGGCAATGCATGTGCGCGCCACGGCAAACACGGGCGCGACGCGTGAGGATATTCGTGAGGCGCTCCTGCATGTGGCGATCTATGCCGGCGTTCCGGCGGCCAACCATGCCATCAAGATCGCCAAGCGGGTCTTTCGCGAAATGGATGCCGGCAAGGCCGCATGACGGCAAAGAGGTGAGGGGAGAGATAATGTCCGACAGGCAAGACACCAGGCCCGAGACGGGCGCCTTCTTCGCGCGCGACCGGAACCTGCACCCGCCGGCCCTTGCGCCCGGTTACAAGACCTCCGTCCTGCGCTCGCCGCAGCGGGCGCTGCTTTCGCTTGATGGCACGATCTCCGAGATCACCGGTCCGGTCTTCGGCCATTCGATGCTCGGCGAACTCGACAACGACCTGATCCACAACTTCGCCAAGGCCGGCGAAAGCGCAATCGGCGAGCGCATCATCGTCCATGGCCGGGTGCTCGACGAACGCGGCCTCCCGGTTCAGGGGGCGCTGGTCGAATTCTGGCAGGCGAACGCCGGCGGGCGCTACCGGCACAAGAAGGAAAGCTATCTCGCGCCGCTCGATCCGAATTTCGGCGGCTGCGGCCGCACGATCACCGACGAGAACGGCTATTATTTCTTCCGCACCATCAAGCCCGGCCCCTATCCCTGGCCGAACGGCGTCAACGACTGGCGGCCGGCGCATATCCATTTTTCGATCTTCGGCCACGGCTTCGTACAGCGGCTGATCACGCAGATGTATTTCGAGGGCGATCCGATGATCTGGAAATGTCCGATCGTCAATACGATCCCCGACCGGGGCGCGATCGAGCAACTGGTCGCGGCACTCGACTGGGCGAACACCATCCCGATGGATTCGCTCGCCTACAAGTTCGACATCGTGCTGCGCGGCCGCCGCTCGACGCTTTTCGAGAATCGTCCGGAGGGCAACTGATGGTCCAGGAGCTGAAGTATCTCAAGGAAACCGCCTCGCAGACCGCCGGGCCCTATGTCCATATCGGGCTGACGCCGAACTTCTGCGGCATCGGCGGCGTCTATGAAAGCGACCTCGGCGCGTCGATGGTCAACGACGAGACGCTCGGGCAGCGCATCACCGTGACGGGCCGGGTATTCGACGGCGCCGGAGCGCCGCTCAAGGACGCGCTCGTCGAGATATGGCAGGCGGATGCGGCCGGGCTCTACAATTCGCCGTCGGAGATGCGCGGGACCGCCGACCCGAACTTCACCGGCTGGGGCCGCTGCCCCACGAGCGCCGAAGACGGCGCCTTCGTCTTCGAAACGGTGAAGCCCGGCCGCGTGCCTTTCAAGGACGGACGCCTGATGGCGCCGCACATCACCTTCTGGATCGTCGCGCGCGGCATCAATATCGGCCTACATACGCGCATGTACTTCCCGGAGGAGGCGGCGGCGAATGCGGAAGACCCGCTGCTCGCCCGCATCGAGCATCGCCAGCGCGTCGAGACGCTTGTCGCGGGCGGCGAGCCGCCTAATTATGTCTTCGACATTCATCTCCAGGGCGAGAGGGAAACAGTCTTCCTGGATATATGATCGTTCGGCAGCCGTTCCCCCGCGTTGCCGCGTACTTGTGAGCGCTCGTTCCTCAAAAAGCGGCGCGAGACCTGGAGATGCGGCATGACCTATTCGGCCTTCGATCACCCCTATCTTTCCGGACTGCTCGGCGACGAGGCGGTGGCGGCGGAGTTCTCCGTCGCCGCCGATATTCGCGCCATGCTGGCCTTCGAGGCGGCGCTGGCCCGCGCCGAGGCGCGCCACGGCGTGATCCCTGCCGCGGCCGCCGATCGTATCACCGAGACCTGCCGCGCCTTCTCTCCGGACGTCGCGGCGATGCGCCGTGCCACCGCGTCGGACGGCGTCGTGGTGCCGGAACTCGTCCGGCAATTGCGCGCCGCCGTCGGCGAGGCGGCGGCGGAGCACGTCCACTTCGGCGCCACCAGCCAGGATGTCATCGACACCAGCCTGATGCTGCGGCTGAAGGCGATCGTCGAGCTCTTCTCCGGCCGCCTTGGCGGCGTCATATCGGCGCTCGAGGAATGCGACCGGCAATGGGGCGAGCGTTCGCTCACCGGCCGCACGCGGATGCAGGCGGCGATCCCGATCACCGTTTCGGACCGGCTGCGCAACTGGATCGAGCCGCTGCTCGAGCATCAGGACAGCCTCGATGCCATCGATCACGACCTCTTCGCCGTCCAGTTCGGCGGCGCTGCGGGCACGCTCGAAAAGCTGAAGGGCAAGGCGGATGCGGTCCGCGAGACGCTTGCCGAGGAACTGGCGCTGGTCGACTGCCCACAATGGCACAGCCAGCGCGCGGCGATCGCCGACTTCGCCCATCTCCTGTCGCTCATCACCGGCAGCCTCGGCAAGTTCGGCCAGGATGTCGCCCTGATGGCCCAGGCGGGCGACGAAATCGTGCTTGCCGGCGGCGGCGGCTCTTCCGCCATGCCGCACAAGCAGAACCCGGTCGGGGCGGAGGTGCTGGTCACACTGGCGCGATTCAATGCCACTCAGGTTTCGGGCGTCCACCAGGCACTGGTGCACGAGCAGGAACGCTCCGGCTCCGCCTGGACGCTCGAGTGGCTGATCCTGCCGCAAATGGTCGGCGCAGCCGGCGCGGCGCTCAGGCTTGCGACCGAGCTCGCGGGCAATATTCGGCGCCTGGGCGCTGCCTTTCCGGCGGAAAGCAGCCGAGAAGGCTGACCCCTTCGGCCGAAGCCGGAAAAACGTGCCCCTGTGCCACGCGTCCGAGCCTGGGCAGGGAACAGGGGGATTGCTTCCGCGTTGCTATAGACGCCGCATGCCGCCGGCCATCACCTCGGTCGCAAGGCATGCGGATGGCAACACCGCTGGTTTCTTTTGATGAGCGCGGAGCAACTCGACTTGGTCAAGAGCCTTGAGGCCGCGGAGCCGGGAAGGGGCCGCAGCGCCGATCGCCCGGAGGGGATACCGGCGAAGGGCCTGCGAGACGTCTTCTGGCGGGTCGTTTCCGAAATCTCCGAGGAGCGCGTGCTCCTGATCGCCGCAGGGGTGAGTTTCTATCTCCTGCTCGCCCTGTTCCCCGCGCTCGGCGCCCTGGTGTCGCTCTACGGCTTCTTCGCCGACCCGTCCGACATCGGCGAACACATGATTATTCTGGACGAGCTTCTGCCGCCCGGTTCCTATAGCCTCATTGCGGACCAGTTGCAGGCCCTTACGACGCAGAAGGCCGCGACGCTCAGCCTCGGTTTCTTCGGCGGCCTGATCGTCTCCGTCTGGAGCGCTGCCAACGGGATTGCCGCGCTCTTCGATGCGATGAACGTTGCCTATGGCGAAAGGGAAAAGCGGAGCATAGTGAGGAGGACACTGTTGTGCCTTGCCTTCACCGTCGCCGCACTCCTCTTCGCCATTGCCCTGATCATAGCGGTCGGGGTGATCCCGGCGGTTCTTGCCTATCTCTGGGTCGACCGCTGGGTGGAGGTCGTGACCCGAGTGGCGCGGTGGCCGGCCATTCTCTTCCTCGCGACGATCGGCACGGTGCTCATTTACCGTTACGGGCCCAGCCGGGAGCGGGCAAAGCTGCGCTGGCTCAACTGGGGTGCCGTGTTCAGCACCCTGCTATGGATCGCCGCCTCCTGGCTCTTTTCCTTCTACCTGGAAAATTTCGCAAACTACAACGCCACCTACGGCGCCCTCGGCGCCCTGGTCGGCCTGATGATGTGGGTATGGATTTCCGTCGCCATATTGTTGATCGGCGCTCTTCTCAACGCCGAACTCGAGCACCAGACAGCGGTGGATTCCACGACCGGGGAACCGCAGCCCATGGGCGAGCGCGGGGCCTACGTGGCCGATACGCTCGGGAAGGCGGCCGACTGACGCCGTCACGCGTCGACGAGCAAGGCGACCGGAAAGTCACGCAACATCTCGGCGATGGGCAAGCGCGTCCACGGCTCGATGGTGGCGCCCGTAAGAATATCGCGCAGGCGCCTCGGCGGGCAGTCCGAGGGCCAGGTGACCCGGGTGTCCCGCCAGAGATCCGCCCGGACGGAGAGCCTGGTTTCGTCCACATGGCCGAAGACGAGCCGCGGGACGATCGTGATCGACAGTCCGCCCACCCCTGAGCGCATGAATGCGGCGGCGTGGCGGGAGCCAGGCCCTTGGACCTCGAGGGGGCGATAGTCGCCGCCCGCCAAGAGCTCGGCGCCCCGGTCGCGGCGAAAGTGGAGGCATGTGCCGATCAGCCATTGCTTGCAATCTTCAAAATCGCCGGCGGTCGGAGTTCGCGGAAGCGCGGCCGGCGACGCGAGGGCCGAGAAGCTGCGGCGGTTGTCGGGATCGACGAGCGACAGGTCGAGACGCTCGCTGCCCTGATAGATGTCCGGGATACCCGGCGCGGTCAGCTTCACCAGCGTTTGCGCGAGGCTGTTGATCAGTCCGGCTTGAATGAAGGGCCGGGCCGTCCTGTCGAAATGCTCGATAAATGCCCGATCGCGCCGGTCGAGAAGCGCACCGACAAACGCCTCGATCGCCGTTTCGTATTGGTCGTCGGGAGAGTCCCAGCTGGTGCTCAGCTTTGCTTCCCGGACCGCCTTGATGGCAAAGCCGATCATGCGCTCGCGCAGCGAGGAGAGGACGGCGTCATCGCGAGGAGGTTCGACCGGCCAGACGCCGAGCAGGCTCTGGTAGAGGAATTGCTCGGCTGATGGTTCCGGCGCATCGCCACCGGGAAGATGGCGGATCCGGCCGGCGTTCATCCCGTGCCATCGCCGAACCGCATCCGTCCAGGCGTCCGGCGCCTCGCTGAGCGCATAGAGACGGGCGCGCGCATCCTCGCCGCGCTTGGTGTCATGGGTCGACGTTGCCGAAAGGCCATTCGGCATTTTCTCCGCGCGCTCCTGCATCGTCCGATGAAAACGGTCGACGCCGCCCGGCCGCCAGCATGGGTCGGCACCCACCTCGTTTGCCGCGAGATAGTCGCCCCGCCGGTAGAAGAAGGTATCCTCGACCGCCTTGGCCGTCACGGCGCCGCTCTGTTGCTGAAAGCGTGTCCGGAATGCGGATTGCGGTTCACTGCCGGCGAGCTCCCCCTTCAGCGCGGCAACGAGCAAGGCTATCTCGGCGCGGGCGGCGGGCACGAGCGCCGATGCTTGCGCTCCAATCTCGTCGAGGAGCCTCCGGTCGCGCTCACTCGCACCGCGGTCGCTCACATAGGTCCGGTAGACGGGCAGCGCCGTCATCAGTTGGCGAATGGCTTCCGCGGTGTGGTGGCGCGGTCGAACCTCGGCGTTGCCGAGCCGGGCGGCAAGCCTGGCGAGCCGCATGACCTCCGTGTTGAAGCCATGGTGGAGCGCCTGCAGCTTGCATTCCCTGACGGCATCCTGCGCCGCGGATATTCCGTCCTCGTGCCAAAGTCCGGAGGTCTCATCGGTCAGGAGCTCCGCCAGCGCCGAGATGAACTCGTAACCCGTGGTGCCGTCGACGGGCCAATCCGGCGGGAGCGCTTCGTTCGGCTGCAATATCTTCTCGACGACGATATAGGCGCGGTCGCCGGCCCCCTCCCGCAACCGACGGAGATAGGCTTCGGGATGGGCAAGACCGTCGATGTGATCGATCCTCAGCCCGTCGATAAGACCATCCCTGACGAGGGAGAGGGCGAGCCGATGCGTGTCCTCGAAGACGGCCGGGTCTTCGACGCGCATGCCGATGAGACCGGCGACCTCGAAGAACCGCCGATAGCTGAGATGGTCGCGCGCGGTCCTCCAGCTCGTCAGCCGCCAGGGCTGTATCACGTGCAGGCGGCGCATACGCTCCGTGTCGGCGGAGAACCGCGCGAGGAGATCCTCGAGCTCGGCCGAGGCCGCCGGAGACGGGAACGCAGCCGCGATCTCGGCGTGAAGGCGTGCGGCATCTTTCGGCTTCGCGGCGCCGGCCGTGGCGGCGATTCGTTCGAGCACCGGACCCCCGTCCCTGAGAATTGCCGCATAGGAAGCGGGGTTGAGCGGATAGGGAGCGTCATGATAGCGCAGCGACAGGCAATTGCGGGTGCGGTTCAAGGCGAGCCGCACGTTGCCGGCCGCAAGTTCCTCGTCAAAGGACCGGTCGAGGAAAGGAAGGGTCAGCGGGCCGTTCCAGTCTATGTCGAAATGCCCGGCAAAGGCGCTGGCGCGCCCCCATTCGACCACGCTGTGCCACCAGTCATTCTCGAGGTGAGCGGCCATGTGGTTCGGGACGATGTCGAGGATGATGCCGAGACCCTCGGCCTTGAGCGCACGGACGAGGCCGAGAAAGCCATCCTGGCCGCCGAGCACGGGGTCGATTTCGTTATAGTCGGTAATGTCGTAGCCATGCGTCGAGCCGCGCACCGCCGTGAATACGGGCGAGGCATAGAGATGCGATATGCCGAGCTCTACCAGGTGAGGGATCAGCGCCACGGCCTTCGCGAAGTCCATGCCGTTTCGAAATTGCAGTCGGTAGGTCGAGTCGGGCGGGCGCATGGCGGCGTGCTGGATTGTCTACCCGGTTCAACACGATGGGCGAGCGCTTTGTTCCCGGGCGTTCGCTCTTGCAGCCGTTCGCAGCGGTGATTGCCTTCGCGGCAATGCCGCGCCCTGATGAAGTGCGCGGCATTGCGACGGAGTCGTCAGGTTATCAGGTGGCGCGGGCGATGTTCCAATCAAGCCGGCGCACGTCCCGCTGCAAGTCCGTATAGGACCGGTACGGTAGCATGCCGTGATGGCGAGCCGCCACCTGCATCGCGCCGGCACGGATGCTCGCTTCCTCGCGACGCAGCCTGTTGAAGGCGACGCCGCTGAGCTTGCCCTGCGAGCGTTCCGCGTCCATGCGCCGATCAGCCGCGCGAAGCGCATGGAGGATGCCGGCGAGCCGGGGTCGCTCAACGACCGCAGCCGACGCTTCGGTCGCGATGATGGGCACTGGAGCGCTCATCGCGCCGTCATTGGGATAAAGACCCTGGTAATAGTCGCCGTTTTCGACTCGGTCCGACGACGGCATGTGCGTCTCGTGGCTTTGGGCGGCAAATGCGCCGCCGGCGGCGAACGCCAGGGCGAGGGTTGCAACTACGGATGTCTTGATGAGCGAGCGCATTTTTGCGTCTCCCTGATTTGCGGAAGCGACCGGCTTCCCGTCGAGGCCGTCTCATACCGTCGCGTCGTGGCCGTTCGGTCACCGGCAGTATTCAGCCTCGGCGATATAAATAACCAGGCAGATCGTCTGCGTCATGTTAAAAA
This sequence comes from Sinorhizobium saheli, assembly GCF_001651875.1. Taxonomy (GTDB): domain Bacteria; phylum Pseudomonadota; class Alphaproteobacteria; order Rhizobiales; family Rhizobiaceae; genus Sinorhizobium; species Sinorhizobium saheli. The sequence goes on along the minus strand of NZ_LNQB01000057.1, from coordinate 33,704 downwards.
TGGTTAATGTATTTCTCGGACTGTTCTTCCGAAACCTCTAGTGAAATACGAATTTTCTGGGAATTCGATTTGAAAACAAATGAGTAGTTCATCCTGTTGTTGCGCTGGTTATGCTGCTGCTACACTCATGAAACTATTGTAATGTTTTTCGCCACAACTCTGCGCGGGACAATCCTCGGCGAGGACGTACGAAGCCGCCGCCCTCGGGCAGCGCGGCCGCAGAGGCCGGCATGGCCGCGAGCGCGCCTGTTTCGTTCGGCTTGGCCTGCGGGCGATTGCGTCGAACGCGACCATTGCGATAGCGGTCGGACGCGGCCGCTTGGGAATCCATAACCTGGCGATTATGGATTTCCGCCTATATTTCATTTCTGCATTACCGTTTGCCATGGCAGACTGGCCGCCGTTCAATCGCGATTGATCTTAAAGCGATGCCGGGTGGGAGTGGCCGGGCGTCGCGGGGAGGACAGATGAAACGGACCATCCTGGCTGCGCTCGCGGCCTTGGCAATGAGCGGTGCGGCCTGCGCCGACACGATCAAGATCGGCGTCATCGGGCCCTTTTCCGGCCCCTTCGCGCTGCAGGGTAAGAACTTCAAGGCGGGCATCGACGCCTATATGGCGATGAACGGCAGCAAGGTGGGTGACGACGACATAGAGGTCATCTACCGCGACGTGCCGCAGCCCGATCCGGCGCAGTCGAAGGCGCTCGCGCAGGAGCTGGTGGTCAAGGAAGGCGTGCAATATCTCGCCGGCTTCTATTTCACGCCGGATGCGATGGCGGTCACGCCGCTGCTCGAGCAGGCGAACGTGCCGCTCGTGATCATGAATGCCGCGACATCGGCGATCGTCACCAAGAGCCCGCTCGCCGTGCGCACGTCGTTCACGCTCTGGCAGACATCCACGCCGATCGCCAAGGTCACAAAGGATGCCGGTGTCTCGAAGATCATCTCGGTCGTCAGCGACTACGGCCCCGGCGTCGACGCGGAGAACGCGTTCAAGCAGGGTTTTGAAGCGGTAGGAGGCGAGATCGTCGAGGCGATCCGCATGCCGCTCTCGACCAACGACTTCTCGCCGATCATGCAGCGCATCAAGGACTCGGGCGCGGAAGGTGTCTTCGCCTTCCTGCCGTCCGGCCCGACGACGCTCGGCTTCGTCAAGGCCTTCAACGAAAACGGCCTCAAGGACGCCGGGATCAAGTTCTTCGCGCCGGGCGACCTGACGCAGGAATCGGACCTGCCGGCACTCGGCGAGGCCGCGCTCGGCATTCGCACGACCTTCCACTACGCCGTCTCGCACGACTCGCCCGAAAACAAGGCCTTCGTCGAGGCGGCCGCCAAGGCGATCGGCAATCCGGCGGAGCTCTCCTTCCCGGCGGTCGGCGCCTATGACGGCATGCATGTCATCTACAAGATGATCGAGGCGACCGGCGGCGAGCAGGATGCCGCCAAGGCGGTCGATGCGGTCAAGGGCCTCTCCTGGACGAGCCCGCGCGGGCCCGTGTCGATCGATCCGGAATCGCGTCACATCACGCAGAACATCTATCTGCGCGAGGTGGCCAAGGCCGATGACGGCACCTATTACAACAAGGAGATCCAGACCTTCGAGAAGCAGGGCGATCCCGGCCTTGCGGCGCTGAAGTAGGATCGATCGCCGATCCGGAAAAGGGGGCAGACCGGCCTCGCACCCCTGAAGGAACAGGATGGGCTGATGCAAACCATCTTCAGCATAGCGGTCGATGCGCTCGCCTACGGCATGGTGCTGTTCGTGATCTCGATCGGCCTCTCCGTCACCATGGGCCTCATGCGGGTCGTCAACCTCGCCCACGGGGCCTTCGCGATGATCGGCGGCTATATCGCCTCCTACGCGGCGCGCGATCTCGGCCTCGGCTACGGGTTGGCGGTACTGATCGCGGTCTTCGGCACGATCGTCATCGCCGTGCCGATCGAGCGGCTCCTCTACCGGCGCATCTACGGAGCACCGGAACTGACGCAGGTCCTGATGACGATCGGCATCACCTTCTGCATCATCGGCATCGCCAATTATGTCTTCGGCCCGACGCTCAAGACGATGCCGCTGCCGCCGGGCCTCAGGGGCTCCGTCGACCTCGGCTTCCGCTCGATCGCGACGCACCGGCTCTTCGCGATCGCCTGCGGCCTCGCCGTTGCCGTGGGCCTCTGGTACGCGATCGAGAAGACCGCCTTCGGGGTGAAGCTCAGGGCTTCCGTCGACAATGCGGCGATGGCGGCGGCACTCGGGGTCCGCACAGAGATCGTCTATGCGGTGAGCTTCGCCGTCGCCGTCGGGCTCGCCGCGCTCGGCGGCGTCGTCGGTGCCGAACTCTTGCCCGTCGAGCCCTATTATGCGCTGCGCTACATGGTGACCTTCCTCGTCGTCGTTTCCGTCGGGGGCGCGGGGTCGATCCCGGGAGCGTTGCTTGCCTGCCTGCTGCTCGGCGGGATCGACACGGCAGGGCGCTACCTGATGCCGGAGTTCGGCGAGTTCTTCTTCTATCTCGCCGTCATCGCCATCGTCTGCGTCTTCCCGCGCGGCCTGGCGGGAAGGACGAGATAATGACCATGGCGACGATGAACGACACGGTCGCGACGACGACCGCTCCGGTGAAACGGCGCAGCTTCGGCCGTGACCTGGCCGGCCTCGCGGTGATCCTCGCGCTCGCCGCGATCGGTTACCTCCTGTTTCCCAACAACCTGGCGCTTCTGACGCGCATCACCGCGATCGCGCTCCTGGTGCTCTCGCTCGATCTCGTCACCGGCTATTGCGGCGTGGCGACGCTCGGCCAGGCGGCGCTCTTCGGCAGCGGCGCCTATGCCGCCGGCATCGCCGCGGTTCATTTCGGGATCACCGATCCGCTGCTGATGCTCGTCTCAGGCGTCCTCGGCGGTGCGTTCGCAGGGCTCGTCTGCGGCGTGGTCATCCTGAGGGCGCATGGCCTTCCGCAACTCGTGCTTTCGATCGCCCTCATCCACCTGTTCCACGAGTTCGCCAACAAGGCCTCGTCCTGGACAGGCGGCAGCGACGGGCTTGCCGGTATCGCGCCCGATCCGCTGCTCGGTCTCTTCGCGTTCGACCTCTGGGGTCGCACCGCCTATGGCTTCGGCATCGGGCTCCTGGCCGTCGTCTTTGCGCTTCTGCGCCTGATCGTGCGCTCGCCCTTCGGCATGCTCTGCCGCGGCATCAAGGAGGACCCGATCCGTATCCGGGCGATGGGTGCCTCGCCGCGCGTGGCGATCGTGAAAATGTACGTCCTTTCCGGCGCGGTCGCGGGCGTCGGCGGGGCACTCAACGCCATCTCGACACAGGTGGTCGGCCTCGATAGCCTCTCCTTCACACTCTCGGCCGAAAGCCTGGTGATGCTCGTCCTCGGCGGCACCGGCTCGCTGTTCGGCGCGCTCGCCGGCACCATCGTCTTCATGTTCTTCGAGGACATCGTCTCGGCCGCCAATCCCTTCCATTGGCTGACCATGGTCGGGGCGCTCCTGATCGCCGTCGTCTTGTTCGCGCCGCGCGGTCTTTACGGAACGGCGGCCGCCTTCGTTGCGCGCCGGCGGGAGGCAGGCCGATGAGCGCGATTTTCGAAGTCAGGAACCTGAAGCGCTCCTTCGGCGGCCTCGCCGTCACCGACGACGTCAGCCTGTCGATGGCGCCCGGCGACCGCGTCGCCTTGATCGGCCCGAACGGCGCCGGCAAGACGACCTTCGTCAATCTCGTCACCGGCAATCTCAAGGCCGATGCCGGCGACGTCCGGATCGGCGGCGAAAGCGTCACGCACATCGATGCGATCGGCCGTGTCCGGCGCGGGCTGGTGCGCTCGTTCCAGGTGACGCGGCTGTTTCACGAGATGACGCCGGCCGAGCACGTGGCGCTCGCGGTCCTGCAGCGCGACGGCCGGGCGGGGCGTCTGTTCGGTCATTTCCTCGCCATGCCGGACGTCATGGCGGAGGTCGGCGACCTCCTCGGCAAGCTCGGCCTGCGCGAGCTGATGCACCGGCGCGTCAGCGAGATCGCCTATGGCCAGCAGCGGCTCCTGGAGATTGCGGTGGCGCTGGCGCTGAAGCCAAGGGTGCTGCTGCTCGACGAACCGGCGGCCGGCGTGCCGCAAAGCGACACCGGGCGCATCGAAGAGGCGCTCGCCGATCTTCCGGCGGATCTCGCCGTGCTGATGATCGAGCACGACATGGATCTCGTCTTCCGTTTCGCCAAGCGGGTCATCGTGCTTGCCGCCGGCGCCATCATCTTCGACGGCACGCCGTCGGAGGTGACCAGGGACCAGCGCGTGCGCGAGGCCTATCTCGGGAGCTATGCCAATGCCAGCCACGCCGCTTGAGGTCGAAAATCTCTCCGCCGGCTACGGGCCGACGCGGGTGCTCGAGGGGATCTCCTTCTCGGTGCCGGCCGGCGCGCGCCTTGCCGTGCTCGGCCGCAACGGCATGGGCAAGACGACGCTGCTTGCGACGCTCGCCGGCCAGACCCGCCGCTACGACGGGCGCATCCGCATCGGCGAGACGGACGTCACCACGCTGCCGAGCGCGTCGCGGGCGCTGAGCGGCCTCGGCTTCGTGCCGCAGGCGCGCTGCGTCTTCCCGACGTTGACGGTCGAGGAGAACCTTTTCGTCGGCCTCAAGGGTCGGCCGAAGACCGCGGTCGCGGAAGCCTACGAGATGTTCCCGCGCCTGTACGAGCGGCGGAAGAACCTCGGTTCGCAGCTTTCCGGCGGCGAGCAGCAGATGCTTTCGACCGCCCGCTCGATCCTCGGCCGGCCGTCGGTGCTGCTCCTCGACGAGCCGCTCGAAGGCCTTGCGCCGGTGATCTGCGAGGAGCTGATGAAGGCCTTCGCCGAGCTTGCAAGAACCGGGGACATGACGATCCTGCTCGTCGAGCAGCGCATCCAGAGCGCGATCGATTTCGCCGACCATGTCATCATCCTGGAGCGGGGCGGGCTTGCCTGGAGCGGCACGCCGGCGGCGCTCGCGAAGGATCAGGCGGCGGTCGAGCGGCTGCTCGGCGTTGGCGGGTTGCATTAGCCTTATAAGCGGCGCGGATGCGCCCCTCATCCGGCCTGCCGGCCACCTTCTCGCGCGAGCGGGGCGAAGAGACGAGCGGCGCGCGTCTGCTCCTCACTTCAGCCCGCAGGCGGGAGAGAAGGTCAGGGTGGGTGCGGCATTGTCCCTTCTCCCCATCACGATGGGGAGAAGGTGGCCGGCAGGCCGGATGAGGGGCGCATCCGCTCAGCCCGAGAGCCGCTGGCGTTCGCGCTCGTAATAGCGCTCGAGCGATGGCAGTTCCTCTTTGAGCGCGTCGAGCAAGCCGTCGTCGAGAGTGATTTCACCTTTATATTTTCGCGCGACATAGGCGTGATGGCGTTGGAGCGCCGCGTCCGAAGCGCCTTCGGCGACCGTAAAGACGGGCGAGACCGCGTTGCGCCCCTTGACGGTGATCCGGTCTAGCTCGGCGATCGGGAATTTCGGCGCGGCAAGTACGGCCGTCCGCTCGCCGAGGAGGAGGGGCACGCCGTAGTCCTTCGAGGCACCTTCGAGGCGGGAGGCGAGATTGACGGCGTCCCCCAGCGCCGAATAGTCGAAGCGGCGGGCGGAGCCCATGTTGCCGACGACGCATTCGCCGGTGTTGATGCCGATGCCGATGCGGAGCGTCTTCGGCGGGCGTCCCGCCGCCCTAACTTCGGCCTCCAGTTCTGCGTTCAGCCGTTTGAGCGCGGCGAGCATGTCGCGCGCCGCCGCAACGGCATGGACCGCATGGTCGGGATCGTCGAGCGGCGCGTTCCAGAAGGCCATCAGGCAGTCGCCGATATATTTGTCGATCGTGCCGCCTTTATTGAGCACCGCCTCCGACAGCGGCGTCAGCAGCCGGTTGATCAGCGTCGTCAGCCCCTCCGGGTCGTCCTTCATGTCCTCCGAAATCGTCGTGAAGCCGCGCACGTCGCAGAAGAGGATCGTCAGCGTGCGCCTTTCGCCGCCGAGCTTCAGCTGCGACGGGTCCTGCGCCAGACGCTCGACGAGGGCCGGCGAGAGATATTGCGAAAAGGCGAGCGTGATCTCGCGTCGCCGCCGCCGCTCCTCCGCATAGTCGAGCCCCGCCTGGCCGATCGCGACGCCGAGGAAGGCCAACCCGGGACCGAGCGGCGAGACGAACACATGGCCGACGCGCATCAGCCCATAGCTCGCAAGAAGGATGAGCGTGAGCGTGAGCGCGCCGTATCCGAGGGTCCGCCAGTTCGTCGACTTGCGAACGGTCAGCGCGGCGGCGAGCGCGGCCAGAATGATCGCCGGTATGATGACCGCGCCGCGCGCCTGGCTGATGAAGAGCCGGTGCACGAGATTGTCGTAGATGCTCGCCTGGATTTCCGCGCCGGCGACGAGCCCGCGCGAAAAGACCGTATCGGAGGTGGCGAAGGCATCCGCGCCGCCATCGGCGATCGACGGTGCATTCTGCAGGCTCAGGCCGACGATGACCACGCGATCGCGGAAGGTGCCGTCCGGCAGGAAGTTTTCGGGATCGAGCGCCTGGTAGTAGGAAACCGTCGGATAGGTGCGCGCCGGGCCGAAGGTCTGGATCAGGGCCCTGCGCGGCGGCGGCTCCGGGTCGGCTCCGGCGACGGTCGCAAGCGTCAGGGCGAACCCGTCCGGATAGGGTGGGATCTGCCTCAGCGTGCCGTCGCCGCTGAGATTGACCGAGGCGATGCCCACTTTCGCGCCTTTGTCGGTGAAGAGCGGCAGCGGCTCCGTGCGGACGAACTGTTCGGCTTGCGGCGTCTGGATCACCGTCTGGTCGCCGGCAAGCACCACGTCCGGGCCGAGAGCCTTGGCCAGAGCCTCATCGTTTTCGGGCGCTGCTGCCGGCTCCGCGAAGATGACGTCGAAGGCGATCGCCTTCGCACCGGCCTTCCTCAGCGCCTCGATCAGCCGGCCATGGAGCGCCCGCGGCCACGGCCACTGGCTGCCGATCTCGGCCATTGACGGCTCGTCGATCGCGACGATGACGGGCCCGTCCTGAGGCAGCGCCGGGCGGCCAATGATCGAGAGATAGTCGTAGGCCCTGAGGTCGGCGAGCGACCAGGAGCCGGTGAGCGACGCAAGCGAGACGAAAGCGGCGACGAATGTGGTCAGGGCGGCGAGCTTGGTTCGCCGCCTGGAGAGGCGAAGTCGATCGATCACGGCAAAGGCGTGTCGACGGGCGAGCGCTGGACGAGGGGCGTTCATCAGAACCGCACTTTGACCGTGCCCTTGACGGTGGGACCCCAGCCGGGAAGGCCATTGCTCAACTCGAACTCCTCGTCGAGGAGGTTATAGCCCGCCAACTCGACCTCGATGCGCTTGTCGAAGGGCTCCCATTGCAGCGCGGCATCGAGGGTCCAGAAATCGTCCAGCGTAGCCGCCCCGTCGCGTCGCTCGCCAATATAGTTTGCCGCGATAGTCGTCTTTATGTTCGCCGTATTGACCCAGGTGAGTGCGACCTGGCCGGAGTTCTCGGGGAGCAATGGTAGATCGCCGGCTGCGTTGTTGCGAAACTCCGAGAGGTCTTCGCTTTCGGTGCGCGCGAAAGTCGCGGAAAGACCGAGGCCGTGGCCGAGTGCCAAGTTGGCAGTGAAGGCGACGCGATCGAGACGGGCCTTGTCGAACCTGTACTCGTTCGCCGACAACGGAAAGTCGACGATGCCGTCGCGGATCTCCTGATGCTGATAGTCGACCGCGGTGAAAAGCCAGTCGTTCCATTCTGCATCCCACCGAAGAGCCAGCGTATCGGCATAGCCACTGGTGCTGGTCAGGAATTGGTTCGGCTGCAGCCCGACGATGCCGACGGGCGCAAGCGTCGCCGCGCCAAAGTTGTAGCCCTCGCGCTGGACGGCTGCCCTCAGCCAATGCCCCGAGATTGGCGCCCAGGCGATGCCGAGCTTCGGTTCCAGTCGCACGTTGTTGTTGTGGACATCTTCGATGTAGCGGGCGAACAGCGCGCCTTCGACCTTGAGGTCGGGCGTGATCTCGTAAAGACCATCGATATAGGCCTTCATGACGGCCTGTTCCGCCGACGCGGATATCGAAGTTATGGTCGGCGGACTGGAAACGTCCTCAAAATAATCGAAGCGGGAATCGGAGACGATCGCGCCGCCCTCGATCCCGTAGCGCCAGGTCAAGTCTCCTTCACCGTAAAGATGGTTGACTGCGGCGACATAGCTCTTCTGCTTCGACTCCTGCCTTATGCTTTCCCTGTTCTGGAACGGGCCGCTGGTGAGGACGGTGTTCTCGTTGTAGGTCTGCTGCTCGTCACCGTAAAAGAATGCCGCGTTGACGATGTTGCGGTAGCCAAAGGTATGGCTCCAGGCGATGCCACCCAGTAGACCTGCGGAATCATTGCCGATCGAGATGTCCGACGTGAAAAACGGTGTGGGCGCCCTTATCCATTTCTGCAGGTCGTCGCCATCCGCGTAGTTGACATAGGCGACGATGCGGTCATCGGGCGCAGGCGTCGCCGTCAGAAAGCCATTGGCCTCGATCAAGCGGATGTCGCGTTCGATACGATTGCCCGCACCCTGATCAATGGTGTCGCGCGGCTCTTCCCATTGGAAGTTGCCGAAGACGCTGATCGGGAAGGGCGAAACGGTAAGCCCGCGAATCTCCGCTTCCCCGATCCAGCCGGTGTGGTCATCATCCGCGATGACACCACCGCCGAGTTCGGCCTCGAAGAACGGGGATTGCAGCAGATTTGCCGTGCGTTCCCGACCGGCGAGCATGTGGGGCTCGATCAGGAGCCCCTGGAAAAAGGCGGAGAAGGTCGACGGATTGCGCGAGTTGACGATCGAGCTGACAGTGAAATCATAATTGCTGAAGAGCGGATTAACGCTGCCGCGTACCGCTTGGTCGATGTAGCCGGCGCCGGTGAACGCATCGAAAACGACGTCCCCGTAATATTGCCCCCAGGCATCGAGGCCCTGCAGACGGAAGGCGTCGTTTAGGGTCGAGCCGGCAGTCTGGTTCGCTCCGAGCGCCGCGTTGTCGCCGCCGCGCGCCCGTGTGCGACGCATGGCTTCCTGGGCGTTGAGGATGGCGCCGTCCGCGTCATAGGCATCAATGGCGATGGCGGTACGTACCGTCGCCACGACCGGATCGTTCGGATCGAGCCTATCGGCATTGTCGAGCGCCTGGGCGGCGGGTACCCGGTCGCCTTTTTCGTAATGTGCTGCCGCGAGCAGGGTCTGCGCACCGGCATAGCCCGGATTGGCGGTCGAGCCGGCGAGCAGGTCTTCGACCGCCTTGTCCACGTCGCCGTTCTGCAGGTGATAGCGGCCGCGCGCGACCAGCATCAGGTCGAATGAGGGATCGATGGCAAGCGCCGCGTCGATCTCGCGCTTTGCCTCGGCGATTCGCGACTCGTCCAGGTACTGGATTGCGAGATTCGCGTGATAGAGCGGATCACCCGGATCGAGTTCAATCGCCCTCTTGAAGGCCCTCTCTGCGGCACGATTGTCGCCGCGGTCGCCCTGGACGAGGCCGATCGCGTTCCAGAGGGATGGGGAGCCCGGTGACGTCTCGAGCGCGCGTTCGAGATCGGCGAGCGCGTCGTCCTTGTCGTTGTCGATGAGGAAGCGGTAGCTGGCGCGCGCTTCGAGCGCGGTCGGATTGTCGGGGTCGATCGCTAGTCCCTTTTCGATGCCGTCGCGCATCTCGTCGCGATCGTCGAGCAGCATGGCGAAGTGTGCGCGGGCGGCGGGCAGCGTCGGATCGTCCGGATGCTGCCGCTCCGCCTTCGTGATCGTTTCGATCGCCGCTCGGATATCGGTGCGGAAGCCCGCCGTCCAGGCCTCCGCCAATGCGCCGTAAGCGCCGGAGGCTTGGGCGGGTGGGCTTTCGACACGGTCGGGATTGGCGAGCGCGCGGGCAAAATATCCGCCATAGGCAGCAATGGAGCGGCGTTTGGCGTCCAGTCCGCGGGCGGCCTTGGCAAAGAGCTTCGCTGCCTCGCCGTAGCGGTTCTCGGAACCGGCGATGAGCGCCGCAATGAGGTCTGCCCGGGCCGCTTGCGATCGATCGAGGCCGTGCCGGCGGGCTTGCTCCAATGCCGTGTGAGCTCGCTGCCGGCCGTCGAGCGTGAGATAGATTTCGGCAAGCGTCAGCCAGTCTTCGGCAGTACGGGAGGCTTCCGGTTGTGCCTCGATCCGCGCGCGCTGGCGGCGCATGTCGGGCATCTTCAGCGTTGTCGCCGGCATCCACACGAAGGCGTCGCGGAGCGCCAGGTGGAACAGCATCTGCTCGCGGTCCTTGGGCGTGACGATGACGATTCTCGTCGGCGCCTTGCCGATCGCGGCCACCGCACCCTCGCCCTGCTTCACCGTCACGCTGCCATAGGCATTCTTGAGTTCGACGACCCCTTCGAGGACGATCAGCGACGTCTTGCCGTCGCCACCGACAGTCAGCGTCCAATCCGTGCCGCGGATGGCGGCGGCTGCGGCCGGCGTGTCGATCACCAGGCCCTTGCCGCCGCGTTCGGCGCGCGCCCAGATCGTGCCCGATTGCAGTTCCAGCCTGGAGTCGCCCGCTCCGATTTCCTTGACGCGCAGGGCCGTGTTTCGCCCGAGCCGAATCTGTGTGTGATCCCGAAACAATACGGCGAGCGCCCCGGTCGCATTGGTGCGCAGCACGTCGCCGGGCAGCAGGTCCTGGGCGAGGTCGACGATCCGCCAGTTGGAGACGTCGACGAAGCGCACTTCCTCGCCGGACTTGCGGGCGATGACGGAGCCGGCGGCGGGCGCCGCGCGCTCTACCGGTTCGCCGAACGCCGGCCACGGCGCAAAGAGCGCCATTGCCGCAAGCAATGCTCCGGTTCTTGGTCTCCGCATCGCGCGATATGCCCCTCGTTACCGATGAATCCAGTGAATTTCGGGGGAAGAAAAGTCAAGAGCCCACTTTTGGGCGGATTTTGTTGCCCGCCCATGTAGTAAAGAGGTGGCGAGAGGGAAGGGGACGCGAGATGGACGCCGTGGGAAATCTGCACAAGTTCGAGCCGCCAGGCGAAGGAGCCGGGCAAGCCGGACCGCCGAGCGCCTATTACGACCATATCCGCAAGATCAATGACGTCTTCTACGATCAGATCAAGATGTCCGACCAGAAGGCGGCCTATATCTTTACCTTCATGTTCGCTTTTCTGGTCACGTCGCAAGAGGGGCAGGGCGTCTTTACCTGGCATCGCTATGTAGAGGGGGATGTTCTGCCGGTGATATTCTCGGCCGCGGTGGCGCTCGCTTCGATCTTTTCGATCATATCGGCGATCCTGGTGGTCCTGCCGAGGAAGAGCGCTACCTCGACGACGCTTTTCTGGGGCGCCTGGCTTGCGCATCGCAACAGCTTTTTCGAGGCGGCCGCTGCCGGCGATTCCAGCTATCTTTTCCGCCAGTACGCGGAGAACGCGGACGCGCTGTCGGCGATCGCCTGCGGCAAATACCGCTGCGTCACTTACGCCTTCCGCGGACTGCTCGCCACCGTGCTTGCCTATATTTGTCTCCTGGCGGTGAAGTGACAGGCGGCGCCTTGCGTCGTCGCGGTGAACGGATGAACGTTGCGATATTGCGCGGCCGGCCGTAACCGCGTCGCTCGCTTCGCTCCCGCCGGCTCAAAAACGCCGTGGAGACGTCGCAACCGGTCTGGCGAATCGCACCGCGGCCGTGCTCTACTCATGAGCGCTTGAGGTGCTGACCGGTTCATGCGACCGGTCGGAGAATTGGGAAGCCGGTCACGAATCCGGCGCTGCCCCCGCAACGGTAGCAGAACTGAAATGCGACAGAACCCACTGGGCAAGATGCCTGGGAAGGGGTCGCATGGGTCCGAAAGGACGGTTCTGGAGCCCGGAAACCAGCCTCGGGATTTTGAACTCGACTGATCGCGGTGGGCGGTCAAGAGGCGGATGACCGTGTTCGTCGGCGCTTCCAGTCCGAGGAGCATGGGCGCACGTTTCCCTTCATGTCCGCCATGCCCAGTCCTTGGAACCGACGAGGACCGACCATGGATATCCCCTCCGATATGCTCAGGCGGCTGAGGAACTGCAAGCCCGGCCACTGCCTGGACCAGCCCCTCTTGCTCTGCTCGCGACCAACGCCTGCCGTGAATATGGAGGCGTGACATGGAGCCGAGAGCAAGGATGCAAAGCCTCGGCACCCCGGAAGACATGTTCCTCGCCTGGTTCTTCGGGCTGCCCGATGGAGCCAATGTCGGACATGCGGCGCAGTCAGAGATTGCCCGGATCGACGGCATCGCCACACCCACCGGCTTGCTCCTGTCGTTCAGGAGCCTGCTGCACCAGGCCACGCTCAACATAACCCATCAGACGCGGCGCCGCCGCCGTCGCCATTGAGCCACGTAGCGGGAATGACGACGGCTCCGAGCAGGAGCCGCCGCGCGATGGGCACTCAGAAGAGCGCCGCAGTCTTCTGCAGGGTCTCCCAAACGCCCCAGAGAATTGGGATCACAACCACGGCCCAGGCCAGCAAAACCGTACCGTCCAGGCGGTCTCGACCAATGCCGAACGAGCCGGTGGGCCCCGACTGGGCGGTGGCGGATTTCGCTTGCAATGCCGAGATTTCCTCCGGTTGTAGAATGCTCTAATCCGACGCGCTTCCGCTCGTTATTCGTAGATGTCGCCCCAATACCAGGCGCTTTGGGCGCCTGCGTCAGTCCTTTTTTGTTGGCGTACCCTCAAGCGGATTCGAAAACCATCCCTTGTGATTTTCGAAGATGCAAGTCAATCGGCCCGCTCTCTAACTCGGGCTGGCGGCGAGAGCGCCGTTGGGACGGCCTTGCCCACGCTCAAAGCGAGCTGATCAGGCGGAAGATCTCACCCGGCGCATCGGTGGTGATCTGGCGCACCTTCGCCTCCACCAGCGTGCGCAGAATTGAATCGGTGATGTCGCGGCCCGGATTGACGGTCCAGGCGTCGGTCTCGATGCCGAGGTCGAGGAGGCGCCGGACGAGCGGGAAGCCCTGGTTTTCCGCTGCAACGACGGCATCGAAGCGGAGATAGGCGAGGCTCACGCTCACGCCGGTGCTGTGCCGCTCGATGTGGCGCAGCAGCCGTTCCGGATCGCGCAGGTCGGGCCGGCGGGACGCGGCGAGCATCGGGTCGTAACCGAGCCGGGCCGCGGGAATGGCGGCGGAGAGGCGGCGTGCATCGTCCAGATAATGGGAACCGATGACGATCGCCTCCTCGATCCCCGCGACGGCGGCGGCCGCATCGGCAATGGCGCTATCGGGAAGCCCCTGTCCTTCGAGGAGCTTGAGGTCGAGCTGAAGGCTGGCCGAGACCGCTCGCGGCAGCTTTCGCAGCGGAGCCACGAGTTCGGCGAGCGAGAGGACCGGTGCGTCGGGATCGGCGGCCCCCCTGGCGTCCCGGTGGAAGAGCCCGCTCATCGACGCGATCGGCATGCGGGAAGCGCGGCCGCGCCCCGTCGTCGACGGGCCGAGCGTCGCATCGTGGAGAACGGCGAAGCGCCCGTCGGCGGTCGCGAGTATGTCGACCTCGAGGCTCGCGCCGAGCCGCCAGCCGAGGGCGAGGTTCGAGCGCTTGAAGGGCGCCTCGGCGAGGTGCCTGCGCAGTTTGTGCCACTTGAGCCGGACAGGCCCATGCGGACCCTCGACTGCCACCGGCGTTTCGGGCCCGCCGCTCGTCTCGAATGCTGTCATCCGCGCCTGTCCTCTCCGCCTTCAGAAAAGGGCGGCTTTCGCTTGCCTTGTCAATCCGGCGCGCGGACATGGGCGCCCGCAATGAGCTTCTGCCGCTCCGTCTCGAACACAAGCGAGTTTTCCGGCAGGAAACTGACCTTTACCTCTTCGCCCGTCGAATGCCCGGCGGACGACCCCTGCTCCAGAACGCGAACGGCGCCCATGCCGGTTTCGACGACATAGAGGATTTCGCGGCCCATCGGCTCGATCTGCGCGATACGGCCGGGGAAGCCGGTGTCTGCGAAGCGGAGGTGCTCCGGCCTCAGCCCGACGGTGAGCCGACCCGACGCGCCCTCGACCGGAAATCGGGCCCCGTTCACCGCGACCATGCCGCCCTCGGCGTCGCCGGCGATGAGGTTGATCGGCGGCGAGCCGATGAAGCCGGCGACGAACAGGCTCGACGGCCTGAGGTAGAGGTCGTCCGGCGTCCCGACCTGCTCGATCCGGCCGGCGCGCATGCAGATGATGCGATCGGCCATCGTCGTTGCCTCGATCTGGTCATGGGTGACGAGGAGTGTCGTGACGCCGAGCTGGGCGTGGAGGGACTTGATCTCGGTGCGCATGGAAAGGCGAAGCGAGGCATCGAGATTGGAGAGCGGCTCGTCGAGGAGCAGGAGCTCAGGCTCCTTCACCAGGGCGCGGGCAAGCGCCACGCGCTGCTGCTGGCCGCCGGATAGCTCGCCGGGGCGACGGTCCAGGAGTTCCTCGACCCGGACAAGCTCGGCAACGGCCTTCACCCGGGCGAGCGCCTCGTCGCGCGGCGTTTTCTTGAAGCGCAGCGGGAAGAGGATGTTGTCGCGCACGCTCATGTGCGGGTAGAGCGCGTAGGATTGGAAGACGATGCCGACATTGCGGTCGCGCGCCTCCACCTCGTTGACGACGCGGCCGTCGAAGAGGAGTTCGCCGCCGCTCGGCAGATAGATGCCGGCGAGCATGAAGAGGCTCGTCGACTTGCCGCAGCCGGAGGGGCCGAGAAGGGCGACGAACTCGCCGTCGTCGATGACGAGGTTCATGTCGGGGATCACATCGACGGCGCCGAAGCGTTTCACCACGTGCCGGAATTCGATCTTCGCCATCGCCTCAGCCCTTCACGCCGCCGATCGACATCTGCATGAGATAGCGTTGCGCGGCCATGTAGAGGATGAGACTCGGGACGAGATAGAAGACGCCGACCGCGGAGACGACGCCGTAGTCGACGCCCATCACATCGTCGCGCACCCAGTACATGTAGAGGCTCATCGTCCAGTTGCTGTTTCGGATCAGGAAGGTGAACACGAAAATATATTCCTCCCAGCCGCGGATGAAGGTGAAGACCGCGATGGCGAGGATGCCGTTCCTGACCTGCGGTAGCACAACGCTCACGAATGCCTGCCGCCGTGACGCGCCGTCGGTCAGCGCGCTCATCTCGATGTCCCACGGCACCGCGTCGAAGAAGCCCTTCATGATGAAGATCGCGAAGGGCAGCTCGAAGGCGACGAGCACGAGGATGACGCCGAAAAGCGTGTCGAGAAGCCCGATCCAGTAGAGCATCAGGAACATCGGCACGATCAGCGTCAGCACCGGGAAGGCGTGGAGCACCAGGAGCGAGCGCAGCATCGCCGAGCGCCCGGGGAAGTGGAAGCGCGACAGGTAGTAGGCGGCCAGTGAGGCGACGGTGACGACGATGGCGGTCTGCGCGCCGGCGATCAGGATCGAATTGGCGAAGGCGTGCCAGACATTAGGAAACTGGACCGCGCCTCGGACTTCGCCCACCCGCGACCGCACCACCGAGGCGAAGTCCGGTTCCCAGAGGAAAATGAAATTGCCGAGGTGCAGGTCGGGCCCGACCAGCAGCGCGAAGGCGAGGCTGGCGATGACGGCGACTGCCGTAATGCCGGTCCACAGCTGCCGCCGGCTTTGCGCGAGCGCGGCCGTGAGCCAGAAGGCGATGACGGCGGGCACCACCACGCCCATCGAGCGCCACAGGACCGCCGTCTCGGCAACGCCGGTCCGGGCCGAGAAGGCGATCGTGACGAGCCAGAAATAGGGAAGGATGATCGGCAGCGACACGGCGATCAGGAAGGCATAGAGGACTGCCGCCTTGCTGCGCCGGACGAGGCGCGCCCGCGCGGCCAGTGCATCCCAATCGGCGGTCGCCGGCGCCACCATCTCACTGCACCTCGATGCGTGGGCGCTGCAGCAGGCGCTCCATGTCGAAGAAGCGCCAGCCGATGAGCGCGACGACGACGCCGATGACGATCAGGAAAAGCGCCAGCGCGGCCCCGTAGCCGTATTGGCCGCTCTCGAAGGCGCGGCGGTACACGTAGAGCGCATAGACGGTCGTGTCGTAGAACGGACCGCCCTTGGTGAGGAGCAGGATATATTCGAAGCTGACCAGCAGCGACAGCGTCTGGTAGATCGT
This sequence comes from Sinorhizobium saheli, assembly GCF_001651875.1. Lineage (GTDB taxonomy): Bacteria > Pseudomonadota > Alphaproteobacteria > Rhizobiales > Rhizobiaceae > Sinorhizobium > Sinorhizobium saheli. The sequence continues at coordinate 17,565 of NZ_LNQB01000057.1, read as the reverse complement.
CACGAAGCTGATCGGCCAGCGCAGCGCCGGCAGGGTGATGAAGCGGATCGTTGCGAATGTCCCGGCGCCGTCGACTGCCGCGGCATGGAAAAGGTGCTCGGGTATGCCGCGGATGGCGGCGGTGAAGATGATCATCCCCATCGAAGCGCCGATGAAGCCGTTCGAGATGATGATGAGCGCGATCGGCGCCGAGGTCAGAAGATCGAGCGGCGCGTCGAGGCCGAACACCTGCATGAGGACCTGGTTGACGAGGCCTGCTTCCGTCGGGCTCACCGCCCAGAGCCAGAGCAAGATGTAAAGGACCGACGGGCTCATCCTCGGCAGCAGCCACACCCCCCGGAAGAAGCTTCCGGATACGTTCCTGATCGCCGTGGTCGTGATGGCGAGGATCAGGCCGAAGGTGACGTTGAAGATCGCCAGCGTGCCGAAGACATAGATGAAGGTCAGTCCGATGACCTGCGACAACCGGCGATCGGTTCGAAAGACCTTCTCGTACTGCTCGGTGGTGAATTCGGTGATGCGCAGCGACCGGCTGAGGTCGGTGAACGATACCGCGATATCGATGATGACGGGCACGACGAAGAAGAGGACCGTCAGCACGATTGCCGGGCCGAGAAAGATCACGGAGTTCGCACGCCTGCGCGTCGCCGACCCCGCATGGCCGCGCCGCTCGATCATGAGTTCATCCGCTGTCGTCGTCATCGTTCGGCTCGCACGCGCGGACGTCTTGCGACCATCAGCCTTCCGCCGGGCCGATGGTCGCAACCGACCGGACCTATTTGACGATCACGTCCTCGAGGGTGGACGACGCCTCCTCGACGACGAAATCGGCTGCCTGCTCGGCCGTCAGCCGTCCCGATTCAATGCCCTGGATTCCGGCAAAGATGATGCCGTTGAGCTCGCCGAACTGCGAGTTGTTCGGCAGGAACTTGGTGATCTTGAGCATTTCGGTTGCCCTGGCGAGCGGCCAGGCGTCGGCGTAACGCTTGTCTTCGAGTTGCTCGGGCTTAATGCCGAGATGTGTCGTCGTGACCGCGTGATCGGTGTTGAGGTCGGCGGCCGAAGCGTGGCCGATGAGGCGAACGGCGAGTTCCGGCTCCTTCGTGTCGGCGGCGATCGCATAGACGATCGGATGGGTCAGACTGACCGGCGCGCCGCCCTTCTCAGGCGCCGGACCGGCGATCCAGCCCCAGTCCGCGAAGAACGCCTTCTCATCCTGCGGCAGTCCGTAGGTCGGGAAGGCGACGCTGCCGAGATCCCAGATGCCGTACATCCAGAACGCGGCATTGCCGGTGTAGAATTCCTTGCGCAGCGCATCGAATTCCATCGCCGTGTTGTTGGCCGGGATGACCCCGTCCTTCACCCCGCGCTCGAACCAGCCGAAGGCGGCAGCGAGCTTGTCGCGTTCGAGGAGCAGTTTTCCGCTTTGCGGATCGACGAAGTCGTTGCCGTAGGCGTTGAAGACCATGATGTAGTCCGGTCCCTTGTTCGGCCGGTGAAGCACGCCGTATTGGGCTTTCGTCTTGTCGACGACCTGCTTGGCGATATCGAGCACCTCGTCCATCGTCAGGTCGCCGGACAAGGTCCGCTCCGGCATGGCATCGATGAAGGCGGCGTCGTAGCCCGCTTCTCGCAGGAGCTTCTTGTTGTAGAAGAACATCCTCGCTTCGGCGTCCTGCGGGATCGCATAGGTGCCGTCCGGGCATTTCGCCGACGACCAGAGCGACGGAAAGATCGTGCCGAAGTGCTGAGGGTACTTGGCGATGTAGTCGTCGAGCTTGAGGACGAAGCCGTCCTCGTGGAACGCGCAGACCCATTCGTGCGCGGCGATGAAAATATCCGGGCCTTCGCCGATGCCGAAGACCTTGAGAAGTTGCAGCGCGTCGTCGTCGAAGCCCTTGGCGGGGCTCTCGCGCACGGCAACCTCGACGCGCTTGGGCGAGCCTTCCGCCTCGAGCTCCTTGTTCAGCCGCTCGGCGGCCTTGACCACGTTGCCCGGGCGCAGCGGCCCCGATGGGTCCTGGCGTGACCAGAGTTCGAGCTTCACGGTTTCTTGCGCGAACAGCGGTGTCGCTGCGATGAATGCTACGATGCCCGCCAGAGTTGCAGTGAGAAGCGCAGCAGTTCCAAATCTCCAGTGAATCATGGTGATTTCCTCCCGTCGCGGCACGCTTTTGATCGCGCCGTCATTGATTGTTGCAATGCTGCAACAGAGAATTATGAATGCGCTTTGGGGAATGTCCAGCTATGAATTCGGGGGAGATGCGCAGCGGCGTTGCTCGCCGCTCAGCAAACGCCCCGGCTGGCAGGCCAGCCGCGTTGAGACGATGGAGGATCGACGATGGCATTCAGCTTTCTTGCCCGCGAAGCGGGACGCGTCCATGTCTGCGGCCATCGCGGTTACAGCCTGCATTTCCCGGAGAATACCTTGCCAGCACTCGAGGCGGCCAAGGCTGCGGGCGCCACCACCGTCGAGATCGACGTGGTGCTGACGGCGGACGGCGAGCCGGTCATTCTGCACGACCTCAGCGTCGACAGGACGACGGACGGACACGGATTTGCGGCAGACCTCAGCCTTGAAGAGATCCGCGGGCTGGATGCGGGGGTTCGGTTCCATCCCGCTTTCGCCGGAACGAAGATACCGACCGTCGCCGAGGCGCTCGATTGGGCGGAGGCGGGCGACATGGGGGTCGTGCTCGAGATCAAGGAGGCGGAGCGGCCGGACATGGCCGTCGATCGCGTGGCGGCCTTGCTGCAAGCAACAGGCACCGGTGACCGGGTCATCGTCATCGGCTTCGACCACGTCATGCTGAAGCGCGCGGGCGAGCGTCATCCGGGTCTCAGGACCGAGGCCATCACCCACGCCCGCCACGCCGACCTCATCGGGGTGTTGAGGGCGTGCCGCGCGAGCTCCGCCTCGATCGAGCTCGACATGTTCCACCCCGACGATGCGAGGGCGCTCCATGAGGCGGGCCTCGGCAACCGCGTGCACGTACCGCGTCCGGACGTGCTCGCCGAATACTGGCGGGGCGGGCGCGATCCCTTGCCGGACCTCGTGCAATGGATTGCCCACGGCCTTATCGACACGATCTCGGGCGATGACGTGCCGTTCATCGCCATGCTCGTCAAGCGTGCCGGCCGCGCCGGCTGAGGTCTTGATCGTCTTCCCGGGCGGCAATCCGAAATCCGGTTGCGGCCGGGTTCGTTTCGGCGACAATGGGCGGCGGTGTAAACAAGGCTACGCCGCGATCGGCAGCCCTGAAGGGGGGACAGCCCGATGAAGGCCGTCTTCGTCCTGTTTGATTCACTCAACCGGCACCTGCTCGCCCCTTATGGCGGAACGCGGGTGGCGACGCCCAATTTCGCCCGGCTGGCCGAGCGCAGCGCAACGTTCGAGCGGCATTATGTCGGCAGTCTCCCCTGCATGCCGGCGCGCCGCGACATGCAGACCGGACGGCTGAGCTTTCTCCACAGGAGCTGGGGACCGCTCGAGCCTTTCGACAATTCCTTTCCCGAGCTTTTGCACCAAGCCGGCACGTACAGCCATCTCGTCACCGACCATTTCCACTATTTCGAAGACGGCGGCGCGACCTATCACACCCGCTATGACAGTTACGAGTTCATCCGCGGGCAGGAGGGCGACCCCTGGAAGGCGATGGTGCAGCCGCCATGGGAGCGCCTGAGCCAGATGTATCACGAGCGGCAGTTCAGCCGGTCGGCACGCGACAAGTTTCGCCGCAACATCGTGAACCGCGAGTTCATCAGGGACGAGAGCGAATTCCCGTCGGTGCGCTGCTTCGCCGCCGGGCTGGACTTCCTCGAACAGAATCGGACGGCCGACGACTGGCTGCTGCAGATCGAGACCTTCGACCCGCATGAACCCTTCACCGCGCCCGAGCGATTTCGCGAGAAGTTCACGACCGGCTGGAACGGTCCGGTTCGCGACTGGCCGCGCTACGGCCGCGTCGACGAGCTGCCGGAAGAATGCGAGGAACTGCGGGCCAATTACTATGCGGTCGTCGCGCTTTGCGACTTTCTCCTCGGACAGCTTCTCGACCATTTCGACCGGCACGACCTTTGGCGCGACACGGCGCTCGTGGTCACCACCGACCACGGCTTTTTGCTCGGCGAGCACGATTTCTGGGCGAAGAACCGGATGAACATGTACGAGGAGATCGTGCATATCCCGCTCTTCCTCCACGATCCGCGCCGGCCGACAAGCGCCGGCGTCCGGCGGTCGGCGCTGACCCAGACGATCGATCTCGCGGCGACATTCCTCGACCTCTACGACGTGCCGGCCGTTGCCGAGATGGAGGGGCATTCGCTCCTGCCGCTCCTCGATGCCGAACGCCCGCTGCGGCAGGGCGCGCTGTTCGGTTATTTCGGCGGTGCGATCAACGTGACGGACGGACGCTATACCTATCACCGCTTCCCGCCCGACCCTCGCGCGCAGGAGCTTTATCAATACACACTGATGCCGACCCATATCTGGGAACCGTTCACCCCGGAGGAACTGGCCGGAGCCGCGCTTGCGCGGCCGATGCCGTTCACCAAGGGCGTGCCGGTCCTCAAGATACCGGTGATCGAGCGGTCGCCCATGTTCGACAACTACGGTCCCGGTGCGCTTATCGAGAGTGAAACGCGGCTCTACGATCTCGCCGATGATCCAGGACAGAGCAGGCCGCTTTCCTCCCCGGAGGTCGAGGAGGCCATGACGCGCCTCATGCGGGAGCTCATGCATGCCAATGACGCTCCTCCGGAAGCTTACGCGCGCATCGCGATTGATCCCTAAGCGCTGCTCATCGCGAGGGGACGCCTACCCGGGCAGTTCAGTTCACTTCTGTTCCTTCAGCCAGTCTTGCAGCTCGGCTTCGGCCTTTTCCAGAGCGCTGTAGTTCAACAGCTTGCGCAGGAACGCGACGGTAACGGCGCGGGCGCGAAGATTGAATCTGCTGTCGAGAGGGTCTTCGGCAACGGCCTGGTAGACGTCCAGCTTGTCGTAGAGCTGCTGCAACCGGTTCTGAACGCTGCGCAGCGACAGGCTTCGGCGCTTCGCGATTGCCCGGTCCGTCAGGCCGAGCGCGATATCAACGAGGATCTCGTATTCGGAATCGGTGAAGCTGTTGGCGCGGCCGATACTTTTCTGCTGCAGGCCGCGTACTTCGCGGTCGATCACGCATTGGCTTTCGATGAAAATCGAGCGGAGCGCCAGCTTCAGCCTTTCGTCGGAAGCGGACTTCAGCACGTAGCCGTAGGCGGCTCCATCCGGAACGATGCGCGAGACGCCGCGCACATATGCCTCGTCGGAATAGTTCGACCAGAAGAGGATGCGCGTGTCCGGACGCTCCTTCCAGATGGTGCGGGCCGCCTCGATGCCGTTGCGGCTCGCCATCTGCAGGTCCATGACGATATGTGCGGATTTATGCTCGCGGGCGAGCTGCTCGCCGGCAACGCCGTTTTCCGCCTCGATGACGGTGTCGCATTCGGGCAGGGCCGAACAGACCGCCTCATGCAGGTATGAGCGGTGAAGCGGGTCGTCCTCCACGATCAGGATCTTCATCGGCTGTCTCCCCACCTCATTGCCGGGCCTCCGCGTCCGGCGCGGACTGCCCGAGCGGCAGCACGACGCTGACCGTCGTGCCGCGATTGTTGCGCCCCGGCCCGATCGCGAACCTTGCCGAGATGAGCCGCGCGCGCGTCTTCATATTGTCGATGCCGCCGCCGAGGCGTCCACGCGCCCTCGCAAGGCCGCGTCCGTCGTCCGCTATTTCGATCGCAAGTTGACTGGCCTGGACCCGGAGCCGGACCGTGATCGCCATCGGCTGGGCGTGGCGAACCGCGTTGTTGATCGCCTCCTGGGCGATGCGGAACAGCGCGACGCTCACCGTCGGCTCCAAGCCGTCGAGCGCCCCAGCCGTCTCGTCGGCGAGCGCCCACTCGATCGGCATGGCGCTGTCGCGCACCGACCGGTCGAGATGGTTCTCCACCGCCTGGGCGAGACCGAAGAGCTGCAGGACCGAGGGTTTCGCTTGCTCGATGATCTGCCTGAGATCCTGCATGCAGTGGTGCAGGCCGCGCGAGACGGGCTCGAGCGCCTCGCCGCTCAGTTCCCCCGATCGGGCCAGCCGGTCGATGCGGCGCGACAGACGCGTGAGATCGGCGAGCGTCTGATCATGGAGGTCCATGCCGATGCGCTGACGCTCCTGCTCGAGCGCTTCGGTCAACTTCAGCGCTCCCTGCCGCAAGCCCTCCTCGCGCGCCCGCGCTTCCGCCTCGACGATCGCCGATTGCTGGGCCTGCTCGGCGGAGCGGAGCGCGAAGAAATAGGGCGCCAGGAGGTCGGCGATGATGCGTGCCCGCGCGACGTCCTCCATGGTGTATATCCCCGGGGTCTGCGACGAACAGCTGAGCGCGGCGATGATCGTGCCCTGAACCTTCATCGGCACGTGCAGGCGGCTGCGCAGCGACTGCTCGATGATCGGCCGCTTGAAGGCGCCCTCGAAATGGAAGCGCGCATCATTGATGGCATCGTCGGTGAGCAGGTAATCCACCTCGCCCCAAAGAAGGGAGCGTATCGGACTGTTGACGACCGGCGTCGAGGCGACATTTCCCCAGGCGGTATCCATGCCGGTCTCGTAGGCGGTATGGTAGTTGCCGTCCACCATGAGAATGCAGACGTCGAGGTGATCGTGCGGGATGATGTGCGCTATCTCTGCCGCGACTGCGCGGATCGCCGAGCGGAAGTCGAGCTGGCCGGCGAGCAGCCGGGATATGCCAAGATAGTGATCGACCGTCGCGGCCGGCGCCATGTGCGGCATGTCCGCAATTCCTCCCCGATCGCTCTCGTCTCCTCCGATGCGGCGACCGCCGCCTCCATTAAGCGCCGGGCGGCGCGTCCGCGTCCTGCATAAACCCGCAGGCGATTGTGCAAGACCCCGCAAACGTCTTGCCGTATGCCGTCTATACAGGCTGGCAATTCTCCCTCATCCTGCCCTTACTGAGAGGAGGAAGCTCAGTGCAAGAACTATTTTCGGCCGTCCGCAGCCAGCACGGCCGATGAAGCGATCCGACCGGGGGATCCAGAGGGAGGAAATCATGACATTCCGTAAGATGCTTCTGGCGTCAGTGGCCATCGCATGCGCCGCGATACCGGCTTCGGCCCTAGCCGACACGTCAGGCAAGAAGATCGCGCTTTCCAACAACTATGCCGGAAACTCCTGGCGCCAGGCAATGCTGACGAGCTGGGAAAAGGTTACCGGCGAGGCGGTCAAGGCCGGTGTCGTGGCCGCTGCCGATGCCTTCACCACGGCGGAAAACCAGGCGACCGAGCAGGCCGCGCAGATCCAGAACATGATCCTGCAGGGCTATGACGCGATCGTCCTCAACGCCGCCTCGCCGACGGCCCTGAACGGTGCGGTCAAGGAGGCCTGCGACGCCGGAATCACCGTCGTCTCCTTCGACGGCATCGTGACCGAGCCCTGCGCCTGGCGGATTGCCGTCGACTTCAAGGAAATGGGCCGCAGCCAGGTCGAATATCTGTCCAAGAAGCTGCCGAACGGCGGCAATCTGCTCGAGATCCGCGGCCTCGCCGGCGTCTTCGTCGACGACGAGATTTCCGCCGGCATCCATGAGGGGGTGAAGCAGTTCCCGCAGTTCAAGATCGTCGGTTCGGTCCATGGCGACTGGGCGCAGGACGTCGCCCAGAAGGCGGTTGCCGGTGTCCTGCCGAGCCTCCCCGAGGTCATCGGCGTCGTGACCCAAGGCGGCGACGGCTACGGTGCGGCCCAGGCGATCGCGGCCGCAAAGCGACCGATGCCGGTCATTGTCATGGGCAACCGCGAGGACGAGCTGAAGTGGTGGAAGGAGCAGAAGGACGCGAACGGATACGAGACGATGTCGGTTTCCATCGCGCCCGGCGTCTCGACGCTCGCCTTCTGGGTCGCCCAGCAGATCCTCGACGGCAAGGAGGTCAAGAAGGACCTGGTCGTGCCGTTCCTGCGCATCGATCAGGACAACCTTGAACAGAACCTGGCCAACACCCAGGCCGGCGGCGTCGCGAACGTCGAATACACGCAGGCCGATGCGATCAAGGTGATCGAATCCGCGAAATGATGCCTCCCGGCCCGTCGCGCGGCCCTCTAGCGCCGCGCGACGGTTCTCGCAATCAGCAAGACAGCAGCAATGACGGGTGGAAATGCCGAAGGCGATAATCGAGGTTGCTGACGCCAAGGTGAGTTTCGGGGCGGTCAAGGCGCTCGACGGCGTGACGCTCGCCATTGCGCCCGGCGAATGCGTGGGGCTCGTCGGCCATAACGGCGCCGGCAAATCGACGATCGTCAGCGTCATCAACGGCGGCCTGGCGCCGCATCAGGGCAGTATTGCAAGCGACGGCGAGGTGCTCGCGCGCTACGGCATCAACGCCGCGCGTTCACGCGGCGTGCGCTGCGTTTTCCAGGAGCTGTCGCTTTGCCCCAATCTCACAGTCGTCGAGAACACGCGGATCCTCCACCGTCACCTCGGTGGCCTCGGATGGCGCCGACGCGCGAAGCAGGTGATCGAGCAAAGCCTCGACGCGATCTTTCCCGGACATGATATCAACACCGACCGGACCGTCGGCGACCTCTCGATCGCCGAACGGCAGATGGTCGAGATCGCCATGGCATTCTCGGACGCCGGCATAGCGCCGCGCCTCATCATCCTCGACGAACCGACGTCCTCACTCGACGCGAGCCTCGCCGAGCAGATGTTGGCCCACGTCCGGCGATTTGTCGCAAGCGGCGGTTCGGTCATCCTGATTTCGCATATCCTCCATGAGATCCTGACGACGGCGAGCCGGATCGTGGTCATGAAGGACGGGCGCATTGTCGCCGAACGACCGGCCGCCGCCTGGACCGAGCATGGCCTGGTCGAGGCGATGGGCAGCGTCGTCAAGGGCGAGGCGCACCGGCGCGCGATGCGCGATCTCGCCGACGCGCCGGTTGCCATCGAGCATGTCGGTCGCGGCACGCCCTTCCGTGCCAGGCGCGGCGAGATCGTCGGCCTTGCCGGCCTCGCTGGACATGGCCAGACGGAGATGCTGATGAGGCTACATGCGGCAAGCAGCGCCGACTGGCTGCCACGCCGCGACCCGGCCGTGACCTTCGTCGCCGGGGACCGGCGCCTCAACGGCATCTTCGAACTCTGGAGCATCCTGAAGAATCTCTCCGTCGCCGCGCTCGGCGATCTTGCGCAGCACGGCGTCGTCAAGGGCGATGCGGAAGCGGAGCGTGCCGGGGAGTGGAAGCGCCGCATCGAAATTCGCACGCCGGACATGGCGAGCCACATCCTGTCGCTTTCCGGCGGCAATCAGCAGAAGGTGTTGTTTGCGAGAGCCCTCTCGACGCGCGCGCCGGTGGTGCTGATGGACGACCCAATGCGCGGCGTCGACGTCGGCACCAAGCAAGAGGTTTACGAGATCATCCGCCAGGAGGCCGCCCGTGGCCGGACCTTCGTCTGGTATTCGACCGAAATGGAGGAAGTCTGCCTCTGCGATCGCGTCTATGTCTTCCGGGAGGGAGCGATCGCTGCAGAGCTTCAGGGCGACGCCGTCACCGAGGAGAACATTCTTGCCGCGTCCTTCGCAGGGTTGGCAGCATGAGGCGCACACTTTCCGCCGATGCGATGCGGTTGGCAATTCCGGCTCTTTCCCTGACGATCCTGCTTGCAGCAGTCTTCTGGCTGCAGCCGCGGGCGATGAGCTATGTCGGGCTCAACCTGCTCTTCAATCTCGCCGTTCCGATCGCGCTCGCGACCATCGCCCAGATGCTCATCATGTCGGTGAACGACCTCGATCTCTCGATGGGCACCTTCGTGAGCTTCGTCGCCTGCGTCACGGCGACCTTCCTGCGCGAGGCGCCGCTCGTCGGAATGCTCATCCTCTTCGGTGTGGTCGTCGTCTATGCCGGCCTCGGCGTCGTCATTCATCTGCGCAACCTGCCCTCGATCGTCGTCTCGCTTGGAATGAGCTTCGTCTGGGCGGGGCTTGCCGTTCTCCTGCTGCCGGCCCCTGGCGGCCAGGCGCCGGATTGGGTGCGGGCGCTGATGACGATGAAACCGCCCGTCGCTCCGATGGCGATCGTTGCCAGCATCCTTATCGCCATCGTCGCGCATTTCGTCGTCATGCGTTCCTCGCTCGGCGTGCTCATCCGCGGCGTCGGCGGCAACCAGCGTTCAGTCGAGCGGGCCGGCTGGTCGGTGGTGGGCGCGCGAGCCGCTGCCTATGGGCTCGCCGGCGTCTTCGCAGTTCTGGCGGGCGTCGCGCTGGTCGGTCTCACGACGTCGGCGGATGCGAACATCGCGCTCCGCTACACGCTGCTTTCGATCGCGGGCGTGATCCTTGGCGGTGGCGAGTTCATCGGCGGGCGCGTCTCGCCGATCGGGGCGGTGATCGGGGCGCTGACGCTGACGCTCGCCGGTTCGTTCCTGTCCTTCCTGCGCATCTCGCCCGACTGGCAGATCGGCGCGCAGGGCGCGATCCTCATCATCGTCTTGGCGCTGCGCCTGCTGCTCAACCGCCTGGAAAAGCGGGAGAAGCGGCGATGAGGTTGCTTGATCGCATTTCACGCAGGCCCTGGATATGGTCGTGGTTCGCGGCGTTCCTGGCCTGGTTCGCGACCATCGTCACCGGCGGCGCCAGCACGCTCGGCCTCTCGCAGGCCGCGCTGACCTTCGCCGCCTTCTCGATCATCGTCGGCATCGGCCAGATGTTCGTCATCACGCTCGGCCCCGGGAATATCGACCTGTCGGTTCCCTCCACCATGACGCTCGCCGGCACGGTCGCGCTGAAGCTCATGGATGTCGACAACGCCATGATCCTGCCGGGGCTCATGATCGCGGTCCTGATCGGGATCGCGGTCGGCGTGTTCAACTACGCGCTCATCAAGGCACTGCGCATCCCGCCGATCATCGCGACGCTGTCGATGAGCTTCATCATTCAATCGGCGGCAATCTGGACCAATCGCGGCCTGCGCATCAAGCCCCCGAGCGTCCTGGCGGATTTCACGACGGCCACGACGCTCGGCGTCCCGAACGTCTCCCTGGTGGCGCTGGTCATTTCCGTCTGCGCCTGGTTCCTGCTTGAAAAGACCATCTACGGGCGCTGGATCTCGGCGATCGGACAGAGCATGCCGGCGGCGCGGATGGCGGGCATTCCGGTCGACGGCACCCGCTTCGTGACCTATCTTTTCTGCGCCGTGCTCGCCGCGCTCGCCGGTTATCTGCTCGCCTGCTTCTCGGGCGGGGCTGCCCTCAACATGGGGACAGAATATCTGCTGATGTCGATCGCTGTCGTGGTCCTCGGCGGTACGGCGGTCGCGGGCGGCGACTCGAATGTGCCCGGCATATGGGGCGCGTCGCTCTTCATGTTCCTCGTCGTCTCCATGCTCAATACCTACGGCCTCGGCGCAGGCATCCGCCTGATCATGACAGGGCTCATCATCATCAGCGTCATCATGCTCGCGGGCGGCCGTCAGCCCGGCGCGCGGTAGGAGTCGACGTGAGATCGCGCTACCTACCCCCTCTGGCCTGCCGGCCATCGGCCCCACAAGCGGGGAGACGAGATGTGGCACCGCATTCGCCTCGTTTGGACGCCCCGCTTAAAGCAGCGCTTCGGCAGGAGCGAGGAGCCCGCCGCCCGGGTTCTCCCCTCTTTTCGGCCCTTTTGCGGGGGGAGGTGGCGGGCAGGCCAGAGGGCGTCTACCCTCCCACTCTTCCAAACATCAGAAAGCATTTCACATGGCCAGGAACCCGATCTATCAGATTCACGACCCGCGTTTCATTCGCTTGATCGTCGGCAGCGCCCGTCTCGAAGAGCTCTATTCCGGCTGCCGCTGGGCCGAGGGGCCGGTCTGGTTCAGCGATGCCAACCAGCTCGTCTGGAGCGACATTCCGAACCAGCGCATGCTGCGCTGGGCCCCGGAGGGTGGCGTCTCCGTCTATCGCCAGCCGTCAAACTTCGCCAACGGCAACACGCGAGACCGGCAGGGGCGCCTGGTTTCCTGCGAGCACGGCAGCCGACGGGTAACCCGCACTGAGATCGACGGCTCGATAACCGTGCTCGCCGAAAGCTATCATGGCAAGCGGTTGAATTCGCCCAACGATGTCGTCGTCCGTTCGGACGATACGATCTGGTTCACCGACCCGACTTACGGCATTCTTTCCGACTACGAAGGCTATCGGGCGGAGCCGGAGCAGGCGAGCCGGAACGTCTATCGGCTGAAACCGCAAACCGGCGAACTCGACGCCGTCGTCACGGACTTCAACCAGCCGAACGGCCTTGCCTTCTCGCCTGACGAGAAGATCCTCTATGTTGCCGACTCCGGTGCGAGCCATGACGACAGCCTGCCGCGCCATATCCGCGCCTTCGACGTCGTCGCCGCAGGGCTTGCCAATGGACGCGTCTTCGCAACGATCGACAACGGCATTCCGGACGGGATCCGCACCGACGTCAATGGAAATCTATGGTCGAGCGCCGGGGACGGCGTCCACTGCTTCGCCCCCGACGGTACGCTCATTGGCAAGATCCTCGTGCCGCAGACCGTCGCGAACCTCACCTTCGGCGGTCCGAGCCGCAACCGCCTCTTTATCGCCGCGACGAATTCACTTTATTCGCTCTATGTCGCCGCCACCGGGGCGCAAGTGCCCTGACAGAAATGCGCGAGGCCCGGGCGAAGCATGGGCGAACCATTTGGGCTAACCCGGAGGGAGTACGAGGCGGGCTTCGTTCTCGATGCGTTGCTTTGCCGTTCGTAATTACTTGAGCCGTTGTTTGCATAGGACGCGAAATTGCAGACGGGCATCCCGTAGCCGATCCCCCTTTGTTCATCACCCGTGCCGCATCAGGAACTCTTCGGCCGTCAACGCGCGGAAGTCGTCGAGCGCTACGCTGAGCCTGTCGTCCGCCTGGACGGATTCTGCCATTTACGCGATGGATGAGCCGGCACGTCACACGTCCCGCATGCCGAGCGGGACTCGAAAGAAGCCCGGATCGCTGTGATCCGGGCTCAGTCATGTCCAAACTGTATCTGTTGCAACATAGAGCATCGGCACAGCAATACTTCTCCCCTTGCCAAAACAGCAAGTTCCATGGGCAATTCGGGGAAGATGTGTCGTCGCAGTAATGATATTATCCCAAAGTCTTATAGAAACAATTAAAAATAAGGGGCTCTGCATTCATCATACTTTTACGCGCATTCGTCTCGACGCGGCGGTAAGCTCCCTCGAGGGCTCGGACCGCCGGCGGCAAGAGGCGCAGTGACATCGCCGCTGACGCTGCGCCTGAACATCATTCGTTCCCGACGGATATTGCCCGAAGGCTAGAAGGGCGGGTTCCGCCGCGCCCGGCTGCCGCGAGTTCGCGGCGGGGTGACCTCGCAGATTATCTCGCATGCGGGGGACGAACCATCTCCGCGCGACGAGCGTTTTGGGTCCAAGGTAGCGTGTTGGAGCGGCCCGGATCATGGAGGATCTGAAGCAAGGATCGGCCCGCAAGGGGGAGGAACGGCCCGGCGCCTTCGCGGCGTTTCCCTATGACAGGATGACCGTCGAGCGCTTCAGGGAAGCCTTCCCGCGGGCCAGGTGGGACGAGGACCGCCGTAGCTGGTTCGTGCCGGGGAAAGCGGCTCGCCGGCGGGTGGAACGCTGGTTGGCGCGCGAGGCCGAGCTTCAGGATGTGCATGGCGATGCCAAGGGCCGCGACGCCTATGCCTTCGATCCGATTGCGAGCCCCTATCTGGAGGTCGGCGACGACCTGCGCGTCCGAACGCCCTACTCGAGAACCGTGCTCGAGCAGATGCGCGCCATTCCATGGGCGCGCTGGGACGAGGAGCTGGGCATTTGGCGTGTGCCGTTCCGGTCCTACGAGGAACTGCGGCGGCGCTGGCAGACGATCGAAAGGGCGGCACGACGGAGCGAACCCGAAGCAAGGAAAAGGCATCGCCAGGAAAAGAAGGGCTCGGAGGAGGAAAAGGTCGAGCGCCTGCGCGCGGCCGAACGCCGGCGTCGCCGCTATCCGCTCGCGGCCGAAGACCTGCCGCCGCTCGACCGGCCCGTCGCGACACATCAATACGGCATTGTCGTCTTCACGGAAATATCCGGCGAGATCGTCGAGCCGTGCTCCATGTCGGATATCTACCCTCATACGCGTGAGGCCCAATCGGATTTTGTCTGGGGAACCTGGCGCACGCCGACGCTGGCTGAGCTGGTGGCGACCTGGCCCGCCAGGCACGAAGCGGCGCTGCACGACCATTTCCGCGGCTGGTGGCAGCCGACGCTCGCGGAACTCAGAACCGCCCGCCGGAATGCACGCTCCCTGGAGCGTCGCAGGCAAATGCGGGAGCGTCACCGCTCTTTCTGATCCTCGGTTCGGCAGTCAAATGCGGCAAGCGCGCCGCATTTCCGACGACTTTTTGCCGCATCTCTCAACGCTGCATCAGGACCACGCATCTCTTCGCATGGGGGAGAAACGAAATGGCGACGTGGCGACCCGATCCTTCCTTCTATCCATCTCCGCGAATGGCAGCAAAGGCTCCGAGGGAGACGCTCGCCTATGTCGCCGCCTTCGACCCCGACCGGCAGCGCCCGGACGCGATCGCCGTCGTCGACGTCGATCCGGCTTCGGCGAGCTATTCCCGGATCGTCGGTCAGGTGGACATGCCGAATGTCGGCGACGAGCTCCATCATTTCGGCTGGAACGCCTGCTCGTCATGCCTCTGCCCCAATGCGCCGCATCCGCATGTCGAGCGCCGCTATCTCGTCGTGCCGGGCTTGCGGTCGTCGCGGCTCCACATCATCGATACCAAGCCGGACCCGCGGAAGCCCGAGATCGTCCGCGTCATCGAGCCCCAGGAGATCGCCGAGAGGGCTAATTACTCGCGCCTGCACACGATCCATTGCGGACCGGAGGGCATTTACGTCAACGCGCTCGCCGACCGCGAGGGCAATGCGCCGGGCGGCATCTTCCTGCTCGACCACGACAGCTTCGACGTGCTCGGCCAATGGGAGATGGATCGCGGGCCGCAGAAGCTCGCCTATGATTTCTGGTGGCATCTCGGCCATGACACGATGATCACCAGCGAATGGGGCACGCCGGACACGTTCGAGAACGGCCTCGTGCCCGAAGTGCTGCTCGGTTCGCGCTATGGCCGCCGGCTGCATTTCTGGGATCTCCACAAGCGCAAGCATGTGCAGGAGATCGACCTCGGCGAGGAGCACCAGCTCGTCTTCGAATTGCGCCCGGCTCACGATCCGACCAAGGCTTATGGCTTCGTAGGTTGCGTCATCTGCCTCAAGGACCTCTCGGCGTCGATCTGGACCTGGTACCGCGACGGCAGCCAATGGGTGGTGAAGAAGGTGATCGAGATCCCGGCGGAGCCTGCCGATCCGGATCTGTTGCCGCCGGTTCTCAAAGGCTTCAAGGCGGTACCGCCGCTCGTCACCGACATCGATCTGTCGATGGACGACCGCTTCCTCTACGTCTCCTGCTGGGGCACCGGCGACATGATCCAGTACGACGTTTCCGATCCGCTCGCGCCGAAGGAGGCCGGCCGCGTCAGGATCGGCGGGATCGTTGCCCGCGCGACGCATCCGAAGGCGACGAACGGCGCGCTCAATGGCGGGCCGCAGATGGTGGAGATCAGCCGCGACGGCAAGCGGGTCTATTTCACAAATTCGCTCTACGGCGCCATCGACCCGCAATTCTACCCCGAGGGGATCGACGGCTGGATGGTGAAGCTCGACGTCGGCGACAATGGCGGCATTGCCTTCGACGAGAATTTCTTCATCGACTGGCCGAAGAGCCACCGGCCGCATCAGGTCCGCCTGGAAGGCGGCGATTGCTCCTCTGACTCTTACTGCTATCCTTGAGAGCCGCGGGGTTCTTTGAAGGGGTGATGTGAGGCAGGCGTCCGCCCTTCATCCGGCCTACCGGCCACCTTCTCCCCGCGGGCGGGGCGAAGGGACTCGCGGCGCCGCCTTGGTCCCCTCTCACCGCGTGCGGGGAGAGGGCTAGGGTGAGGGGCAGCCGTCCTTCCCGCGTGTTTAACGGCCGACTGCGAATGAGGAGAGCGGACCGTGCGGCCGCACATGAGCAAATGACGAACGTCTGGCCGTGGCTCTCGCTTGCCGGCCTCGGCGCGTTCCATGGCGCCAACCCGGCGATGGGGTGGCTCTTTGCCGTGGCGCTCGGCCTTCACCGGCAAAGCGCGCGGGTCGTCTGCCTGTCGCTGGTGCCGATCGCGATCGGCCATGCGGTTTCGATCGCGATTGTTCTGGCCGCGGTCGTCGCCTTCGGCACGGTCGTGGATTTGCGGAGCCTGCAGCTCGTCGCCGCCGTGCTGATCCTCGGGCTTGCCGGCTATTATGGCCTCTACGGCCATCGCCACCGGGTCAGGGTCGGCATGCGGACCGGCATGGCGGGTCTGGCGCTCTGGTCCTTTCTGATGGCGACGAGCCACGGCGCGGGGCTGATGCTCGTGCCCGCGGTCCTGAGCCTCTGCCTCGCCGATATCGCCGTCGCGGGGATGGCCAACTCGCTTGCGCTCTCGCTCGCCGCGGTCGTCGTGCACACCGGCGCCATGCTTGCCGTGATCGCGGCGATCGCGCTCGTGGTCTTTGGCTGGCTCGGCCTTGCGGCGCTGCGGTCCACATGGATCAACTTCGATCGCCTCTGGACGCTCGCCCTCGGCGCGACCGGCATCGTGCTCCTTGTTTCGTGAGCCCATCCGCTCAGGCGGTGCCGGTCAGTTCCTCCTGCCTCTGGGCCTTAACATAGTCGATATAGCCGCGCACATCCGCGGCGGGCTCGGAATAGGCGGTGCCGAGCGCTTGCTCGATCGCCGCCAAATACGTCGTCGCCCAGGCCGGCAGCGGATAATCGATCACCTCGAGAAACTCGAGCGTCGCGGCGAGCCTTATGTCGGCGATCGATGGTTTGTCGCCGCCGATGAAGTGCTTGTCGCCCACATAGAATTTGTGGAAGACCTCGAGCTGTTCGGCGAGCGCGTCCGCGGCGGCCTTGCGGGCCTGCTCCTTGGCGTCGTGGTCGGCATCGCTATAGCCGACTTCGCCCGGATATTGCGGGAAGTTGAGGAAAGGGTAGGTGGCGCGCGCGAGGTGAGGATAGAACGTGCCGATCAGGTAGAACATGGCGCTGTCGATCATCGCGCGCCTCTCGGGATCCTTCGGATAGAAGTCGTCGAGCCCGTGCTTGTTGCAGAGATACTGCATGATCGCGCAGCTTTCCCAGAGCGCGCCCCGGGGAAGGTCCGGCGTCTCGATCATCGGCGTCAGATGCGAGGGGCAGCGCGCGAGGTATTCGGCGGTGCGCGTCTGCCCGTAGACGTCGTGCTCGCTGAAATCGAGCTTCGCCGCCCTCAGGAACACCCGCACCGTCATGTTGTTGACGCTGGGCTTGATGACGTTGAGCTTGATCTTCGTCATGGAATCGTCCTCCTAGCAGGCTGCTGAAAATCGTGTTGCGTTACCGCAAGCCATCGCGGTGGGTGCGATTTTTTGGCGGATTTCGGCAGG
>NZ_LNQB01000056.1 GCF_001651875.1 Sinorhizobium saheli | reverse complement strand
TGCCGTCCTCGACGGCCGACCGCAGGAAAGCTGGGGCTTCTGGATCGACCGCGGCGCCACCATCATCCAGACCGACGAGCCAAAGGCCCTGATCAGCTGGCTGGAAGAGAATGGCTACCGCATCCCCTACGATCTGATGAACTGAGAATTACGGCGCCAGGCGCCAGGCGACGTTCCGCGGCGCATCACGGAGCTGTTCGAGTCTGGCCAGAGGGACATTCGGCCTCGCGCTTCGCCGAACTGATGGACATGAATCCGGCGGACGCGCGCGATGCATGGAGGCGGACGCGGCTTTGAGGCGCCGGCCCTTCCGGGTCTTTCGCGACATCGTGCTGCCGGCCAACTAGCATTGCTTTGGCCAGTGGGTTGACTTCACGGCAGCAGCGGGTATTCTCGACCGAACTGGTATGACCACTTGGCCACCTGGCCGAAAAGACGAGGAGCGTGATGTTTTCTGCCGTGGAGTCGCGTCGTCTGTACCGTCAGGTCGCGGACCAGATGCGGGGGCTGATCGAACGGGGCGAACTGGCGCCTGGTTCGCGGCTGCCGGCCGAGCGGGAGCTGGCGCAGATGTTCGGCGTCTCCCGACCCACCATCCGCGAGGCTCTGATCGTGCTCGAGGTCGAGGGCTTCATCGATATCCGCATGGGCTCGGGCATCTATGTCACGGCGCCGAAGCTCTCGTCGTCCGAGATGCCGCCGGAGGACTTCGAAGGTCCGTTCGAGTTGCTCAGGGCGCGCGCCGTGGTCGAATGCGCCATCGCCGAGGAGGCCGCCCGCCTGGCGCGCCCCGAGCACATCGCCGTCCTCGATGACAATCTGGCGCGGATGGCTGCCGCACTCGAGGATCGGCGCCTCGCGCTCGCGCTCGATCGCGAGTTCCACGTCATCGTATCGAGCATCATCGCCAACCAGACGCTGAACCGCTTCGTCGGCAGCATCCACGACATGCGCATGACGCCCTATTTCGAAAAGCTGGCGAGCTATTTCGAAAACACCGACACCTGGCGCGCCGCCATGGAGGAGCATCGCGTGATCCGTGACGCGATCGCCGCAGGCGACCCCGCCGCCGCACGCGCCGCGATGCGCGCCCATCTCGACCAATCTCAGATTCGCCTGTCGGCGAGCTTCGGGGAGGAGCCGTCCGACAGCGCGATACCCGCGGCCGCCGGGAGGCGCGCTGGAGGAAATTAGCGCTTTAATTCAATCACTTTATTTTCGGAGGAGAAGAGCATGAAATTCTTGACGCTCTTGGGGGCGACTGCGACCATTCTCGCTTCGGCGCTCGCCGCCGAGGCTCAGACGGTGCTCAAATGGGCGCATGTCTACGAGACCTCGGAACCGTTCCATACCGAATCCGTCTGGGCCGCCGAGGAAATCGGCAAGCGCACCGAGGGGCGCTACAAGATCGACGTCTTCCCGGCCTCGCAGCTCGGCAAGGAGGCGGACATCAACCAGGGCCTGAAACTCGGCACGGTCGATATCATCATTTCCGGCTCGAGCTTCGCCGCCCGCGAATATGCGCCGATCGGCGTCACCTATTTTCCCTATATCTTCCGCGACCCCGCCCATCTTATCGCCTACACCAAGAGCGATGTCTTCAAGCGGCTCGCCGCCGGATACGAGGAAGCCTCGGGCAATCATATCGCCGCCGTCACCTATTACGGCACCCGCCAGACCACGTCGAACCGGCCGATCGCCAAGTGCGCCGACATGCAGGGCCTGAAGATGCGCGTGCCCGACGTCCCTGCCTATCTCGCCATGCCGCGGGCCTGCGGCGCCAATACGACGCCGATCGCCTTTGCGGAGGTCTATCTCGCGCTCCAGAACGGCACGGTCGAGGCGCAGGAAAACCCGCTAACGACGATCGAGGCGAAGAAGTTCTTCGAGGTGCAGAAACACATCGTCCTGACCGGCCACATCGTCGACCACCTCAACACGGTCGTTTCGAAAAACTTGTGGTCGCAGCTTTCGGATGCCGACAAGAAAATCTTCACCGACGTGATGCAGGAGGCGGCCGAGCGCGCGACCAAGATCATCGAGGAACGCGAGAAGAAGCTCGTCGAGAGCTTCAAGGCGCAGGGCATCGACGTTGCCGAAGTCGACAAGGCCGATTTCGAAGCGAACGTGATGGAGAAGACGAAGCTCGAAGACTTCGGCTACAACAAGGAAGACTGGGAAGCCGTCCGCGCCATCAAGTGATCGCACGCTTGCCGGCCGCTCTGCCGAGCGGCCGGCATTCCGCCCACCATTCGCCGGATGATCGCCATGTCTCAGGAAATCCATTTGCAAGTGACGCCGGAGGAAATCGCCCATTCCTTCGACGAAGCCCCGCCAGCCGCCGACATTTCGAACTATGCCATCGAGGATTGGGCGACGCTCGCCATGTTCTGGGTGATGACGGCCTGCGTGTTCCTGCAGTTCTTCACGCGCTACGTGCTCAACAATTCCTATGCCTGGACCGAGGAGATCGCCACCAACTGCCTGATCGGCGTGGTGTTCCTGGGCTCGGTCATGTGCGTGCGGGTTTCCCGGCACATCCAGGTCGACGTGCTCTATCACTATCTGCCGCGGCCGGTGGCGCGGGTCCTGGCGATCTTCGTCGATCTCGTGCGGATCGGCTTCTTCGCCTATGCCTGCTGGCTCATGTGGCGCTATGTGGCAATCGTCGCGGATGAGCGCATGGTGACCGTCGATCTGCCGCGCAGCATCGTCTTCTACAGCGTCATGGCCGGTTTCGTGCTGATGCTCGTCCGCTCGATCCAGGTCTTCATCGCCAATCAGCGCCGCGGCTATTCGGTTCTCGAAAAGCCGGAGGAATTCCAGAAGGTTGAGGGCTGAGTCCCATGCTGCTGCTCGTCGGTTCGTTTCTTCTGCTCATGCTGGTCGGCTTGCCGGTCGCCATCTCGATGGCCGTCGCGTCGGTCCTCTATCTCGTGTTCTACAATGTCGCGCCCGACATCATCGCGGCGCAACGCATGATCGCCGGGGTCGAGAGCTTCCCGCTCCTGGCGGTGCCGTTCTTCATTCTCGCCGGCAACCTGATGAACTCCGCCGGCGTCACCGGCCGCATCTATTCCTTCGCCGTCGCTCTCGTCGGCTGGATGAAGGGCGGGCTGGCGCAGGTCAACATCATCGGCTCGGTGATCTTCTCCGGCATGTCGGGCACGGCGCTCGCCGATGCCGCCGGCATCGGCACGATCGAGATCAAGGCGATGAAGGATCATGGCTATCCGGTCGAGGCCGCCGTCGGCGTCACCGCCGCTTCGGCGACGCTCGGGCCGATCTTTCCGCCGTCGCTGCCCTTCGTCATCTACGGCATGATGGCGAACGTCTCGATCGGTGCGCTGTTCATGGCCGGCATCGTGCCGGGCGTGGTGATGACCGTGCTGATGATGCTGACGGTCGCGATCTTCGCCTACAAGCGCGGCTGGGGATCGGACACGCCGTTCGAGATGAAGCGCCTCATGTCGGCCTCGCTCGAGGTCGTCGTCGTACTCTCAGTCCCGGTCGTGGCCTATTTGCTGATGGCGGCAGGCCTCTCGATCAACGCCGCCGCCGGCATCGCCCTCCTCGTGCTGCTGGCCCTCGACTGGTATTTCGACTTTTCCGCCGTGATGGCGCTGATGACCCCGGTGATCCTGATCGGCGGCATGACGATGGGCTGGTTCACGCCGACCGAGGCGGCCGTCGCCGCGGTCTTATGGTCGCTGTTCCTGGGCCTCGTGCGTTACCGGACGATGACCCTGTCGACGCTGACGCGCGCCACCTTCGACACGATCGAGACGACCGCTTCGGTGCTTTTCATCGTCACGGCCGCCTCGATCTTCGCGTGGCTCCTGACCGTCAGCCAGGCCGCCCAGATGCTTTCCGGCGCGATCCTGACGATCACCGAAAACAAATGGGTGTTCCTCATCCTGGTGAACCTGTTGATGCTGTTCGTCGGCTGCTTCCTCGACACGATCGCCGCGATCACCATTCTGGTGCCGATCCTCCTGCCGCTGTCGGCCGAGTTCGGCATCGATCCGGTCCACTTCGGCCTGATCATGACCCTCAACCTGATGATCGGCCTTTTGCATCCGCCGCTCGGCATGGTGCTCTTTGTGCTGTCGCGCGTGGCCAAGCTCTCGGTCGAGAAGACCACCATGGCGATCCTGCCCTGGCTCCTGCCGCTCTTCATAGCGCTCATCCTCATCACCTTCGTTCCGGCGATCACCCTGTGGCTGCCGGCCACGGTCGGGCTGATCCGCTAAGTGGAGGAACCTTGATGCGTGCACGTCTCGCGAGGCTTCACGGCCAGCGTGATCTGAGGCTCGAAGCTCAGGATGTCGCGGAACCCGGCGAAGGCGAGGTCCTGTTGAAGATGGCCGCCGGCGGCATCTGCGGTTCCGATCTTCACTACTACCAGGACGGCGGCTTCGGTCCGATCCGGGTGCGCGAGCCGCTCATCCCCGGTCACGAGGCGTCGGGCCATGTCGCGGCGCTGGGCGCCAATGTCCCAGGCCTTGCGGTCGGCGAACTGGTGGCGGTCAATCCGAGCCAGCCCTGCGGCTCCTGCCGCTTTTGCGGCGAGGGGCTGTCCATTCATTGCCTGAACATGCGGTTCATGGGCAGCGCCATGCGCGTCCCCCACACGCAAGGCATGTTCCGCGACTGGCTGGTGGTTCCAGCTGGCCAATGTTTTCCGGCGGGCACGCTCGTCGGCGCGGGGGAGGCGGCCTGCGCCGAGCCGCTGGCGGTCTGCCTCCATGCGGTCGCCGAAGCGGGCGACCTGACCGGCAGGCGGGTGCTCGTCACCGGCGCGGGGCCGATCGGCGCGCTCGTCGTCGCCGCCGCCCGCCACGCCGGCGCGGCCGAGATCGTGGTCACCGATCTCGCCGACGCGGCGCTCGAGCGGGCGATCGCAATGGGCGCTGCGCGGGTCGTCAACATCCGCCGCGATCCGGCGGGCCTTGCTCCGTATGAAGCCGACAAGGGCCGCTTCGACGTCGCCTTCGAGTGCTCGGCGGCCGAACCGGCGCTGCGCAGCGCGATCGCGACGGTGAGGCCGCGCGGCCAGATCGTGCAGGTCGGGGTGACGGGCGATATCACCCTTCCGCTCAATGCGCTCGTCGGCAAGGAACTGCGGCTCGTCGGATCGCAGCGCTTCGATCGCGAGTTCGCCCTCGCCGTCGAGCTCATCGGCAGCCGCCGGATCGACGTCCGGCCGATCATTTCCCACAGGTTTCCGATCGAGGAGGCGGTGCAGGCCTTCGAGCAGGCGGGCGACCGCTCCGCGGCCTGCAAGGTGCAACTGACATTTCTGTCGTGATCGGTTTAATAGGTCGAACGCGGGATGCGGGCGGAAAACCGCGTCACGCTTATCCCGCTCGAGAGGAGTTGAAATGCGACATACATGGCGTTGGTTCGGACCGGTGGATAAAGCGAGCGTGCATGATGCGGCGCAGGCCGGCGCGCACGGGATCGTCAGCGCGCTCCACCACGTTCCGACCGGTGACGTCTGGCCGGCCGCCGAGATCGAGAAGCGGCAACAGGAAGTCCGGGCAGGTGGCCTGGAATGGGAGGTTGTCGAAAGCGTTCCGGTCTCGGAGAGCGTCAAGACGCAGACGGGCCCCTGGCGCGAGCATATCGCCAACTGGCAGGAGACGCTGCGGCGTCTTTCCGCCGCCGGCATCCGCACGGTCTGCTACAATTTCATGCCGGTGCTCGACTGGACGCGCACCGACCTGCGCTGGACGGCTCGCCACGGCGCCAAGGCGATGCGCTTCGACCGGATCGATTTCGCGGCGTTCGACATCCATCTTCTGGAGCGGCCGGGCGCGCTTGAAGATTATGACGCGGAGACACGCGCGAAGGCCGAGCGGCGCTTCGGCGAGATGACCGAGGAACGGCGGGTTGCGCTGTCGCGGAACGTCGGCGCCGGGCTTCCGGGATCGGCGGACGGCTACAGCCTGCCGCAGCTCCGCGACCACCTTAAGACCTATGCCGGCATCGACCGCGAAAAGCTCAGGCGCCACCTCGTCGATTTCCTCACCGAAGTGACGCCGGTCGCCGAACGGGTCGGCATCAACATCTGCGCCCACCCGGACGATCCGCCGTGGGCGCTGCTCGGCCTGCCGCGCATCCTGTCCACGGCGGAGGATTATGCCTTCATGCTGCGCGAGGTCGATAGCCCTGCGAACGGCGTCACCTTCTGCACCGGCTCGCTCGGCGCCCGCGCGCAGAACGATCTCCCGGCGATGGTCCGCCAGTTCGCCCCGCGCATCCACTTCGTCCATCTTCGCAATGTCCGCCGCGAGGAGGACAGGACGCCATGCTCGTTTTACGAGGACGAGCATCTGGAGGGCGACACCGACATGGTGGCGGTGATCGCCGAACTGCTCGAGGAGGAAAAACGGCGCCGAGCTGCCGGGCGCGCGGACCACCAGATCCCGATGCGGCCCGACCACGGCCAGGAAATCCTCGACGACCTTGCGCGCGGTGCCCAGCCCGGCTACCCGGCCATTGGCCGCCTGAAGGGGCTCGCGGAACTGCGCGGCATCGAACGCGCCCTTTCGCATGCGGTCATGACAATCCCTTCATCGCGATCGTGATGAACCAGCGATTGCCTTTCGGCGGCGCGACATTCCTGGATCCGCAGCATGGGCGGGAGCAGGTCACAAGGTCGGTGGCCGAACCCCTTGGTACGAGCACGATCAAGGTCGTCGTCACGCGGTTTGTGAAACTGTCTCAAATACCTCATTTCGGGCGTCTCTGGGCTGCCTTTCGGCGCGCCGACGCGCACGATATTCAGGTAGATGTGGCCCATTCTGGCCTGGCGAACTTCGCCGGTTAGGGCCTCAGCTCAGGCCAAAGAACGACAAGATTGCTATCACGACCACTACGAGACCCACGAGGTAAATCAGTTGGTTCATGGTCCACTCCTTTCAGCGAGTTGAACGAGCACCACTGCAGGCGAGTTCCAATTTGTTTTTCTCGAGGCTGCCGGCCTGCGCGCCGGGCAGGAGGAATTTCGCGCCCTGAACACATTTCAAGCTTAGTTCGCCATTGCTCCGGTCCCAAAGGGAGGGCGCCATAGTCCAATATGTCGGCAGACGGTCGTTGTGAGGCCGTCGACCGTCCGGCCTCAGCCCGGCGTTGACCGACGTCAACCGGAGCAGGCCAATGGCCGGTCCGCGCGCCGTCGCTCGCGAAAGCGGCCATGGTAGGCTGCCGCCCGTCACGACAGCGGGAGGTCACGGGCGTTGCGCCGTTTCAGCCTGCACAGCGGAGTTCACATTGGCGGCCGGCGGGAGGTATACCGCGACGTCGCGGCCCCTGTTGTCCAGCAGTGCGCCTCCGACCAGCAGATAAGCTGCGATCGCCAGCATCGCGAGGAGTGCAATGGCCAATGGCGCGCCTGCCGACGCCTTTCGCTCCGGTTGCCCATAACGGTTTCTGTTGTACATCACGACATCCTCTCGCAACGCGATCCGGACAGAACTGTCCACCTAGAGCATATTGCAGTCAGGTGGAATCACCTGACGTCGCACAAAATGCGGCGAAAACAAGCAGATAGAGCGGTGGCGCGAACGCATGTGAGCGCATCCCCCTCTAGTTGGCGGATGGAGCCCCAGAGCTGCCCGGAAGGGACTATCGAGGCGGCCCTGGGACCCATGCCCACAGTGGTGGCCGGGGGTTGCCGTTTGCCTTGTGGACACACATCAAAGGCATATGTAGCGAAAGAGCCGTGCAGCAACCGCCGTAAGACCTTTGCCCGCGCCATACCGGACTAAGGTCCGGGTGACCGGCGACTGCATCCGGCGCCTTCGACGGGGTCGCCCTCCAGGCTCTCCGGGGCAATTCTCTCTTTTTATATCAGCAATTTACAGCGAATGGAGGAATTGGAATACATGCTCTTTCGAGCTAGTTCTTACCCGAACATCAAAGGTCCGTTACCATCCCCTTGCGAGAACGTTCCGAAACCGCATCGACTTTTTTGACGATCTCATGCTGCGGGCCGGTGGGGTGCCAATGACCTGCCGCAGCGGCTATGCCGTGCGCGTGCGTCCAAATGCGCGCAGCAGCAGGTTGACGGAAACGGCCACCTTGTCGATGTCCGGAATGTCCTGCGAATAGCGGCCTGTATAAAGCTTGACGATCATTTTGTCCCGTTCGGCGCCATGCAGATCGAAATGGAGATGCAGATAGTAGAGTTGCTTGTCGCCGGCACGGCTGATGTCGCCGCGCCGCTGCGTCACCTGCCTGAGTTCCGAGCGCATCGGCTCGAAGCCGTTGATGCTCAGCCTCACGCGCGTGGATTGGAAGCGGGTGCGGGTCGAAACGGCGACGACCGCCTTGTCAAGCGACAGGCTGACCAGCCGTCCCGTCGTTCCGTCGACATCGACGGCTTCGTCGACCTTGAAGGCCTGGAAGAGGCGCCGCGGCTTTTCGAAACAGATCAGCGAGGCGATGAGCAGGATGACGATGTTGATGCCGGCCCAGAGTGCTGCAACGGTCGAAAAGGAGCCGTGCACGCGCGACGTTTCGGGAACGATGTTGATCACGAGGCCGGCGGCGGTGATGACGATGAGGCTGGCGATCCAGGTGAAGGTATAGCCATCGAAGACGCTGGCCTCGTTGGCGCTGCCCTTGGGCGTGACCTTGAACGGCTTGCCGAAGGGGCGCACTAGGCTGGACACTACCGTCGGCAACATGCGGAAGGTCGCGAAGGTGCCGACGGCGCTCGAGACCAGCGGCAGGTATCTGGTCGGCGTGATCCACAGCATCAACAGGAAATAGGCCGTGAGCAGCGGCACCTGGTTGGAAACGTAGTCGCCGACATCGGTAAAATAGAGCGGCAGCGCACCGAACCAGAGATAGACGATCGGAACGAGAATGACCATGAAGCGGACCAGGTACTGGACCAGCCAGGACATCGGCAGGAACATCACGCGCTGGAACAGGTTCAATCCCGGCCCGCGCAGCGGCCCGTTGTGCAGATAAAGCGTCTGAATCCCGCCCTGGCACCAGCGTTCGCGCTGAACGAAATAGCCGGTCAGGTTCTCCGCGGCGAGCCCCATCGACAGCCGCTCGTTCAGGTAGCGGGTCTTATAGCCCTTGTTCAGCATCGCAAGCGTGCTCAGGAGGTCTTCCGTGATCGATTCCGTCGGGAAGCCGCCGATCGCGTCGATCGCCTTGCGCCTGGCGATCGAGCAGGAGCCGCAGCAGAAGCTGACATCCCAGACGTCGCGGCTCGGGGCGATCTCGTCGAAGAACAGCCGCTGCTCGTCCGGCCAGATGTTTTCCAGCCCGAGATTGGACTGCACCGGATCGACATTGAAGAAGTGCTGGGGCGTCTGGACGATGCCTATGGTCTCGTCGGAGAAGAAGGGCAGCGTCCGGCGCAGGAAGTGTTGGTAGGGGACGAAGTCCGCGTCGAAGATCGCGACGAAGTCGCCGGAACTGACCTCGAGGCCGTTGTTCATGTTGCCGGCCTTGGCATGGGCATTGTCGCGCCGCGTCACATGGACGACGCCCCGGGTTTCGCAGAAGGTCTTGAGCCATTGGCGGCGGCCGTCATCGAGCACGTAGATGTTTAACTTGTCCTTCGGGTAGTCGAGCGCCAGTGCCCCGACGATCGTTCGCTCCAGCACGTCGAGCGGCTCGTTATAGGTCGGAATGAAGACGTCGACGGTGGGCAGCCCGCTCTGGTCGCGCGCGAAGAAGGCGCGCCCGAGCCGGTCCGCCTCGGCACTGCGGTCGACGTAGCGGCTCATCAGGATGAGGAACAGCGAGACCTCGGCAAAGGCGAGCAGCTCGACGATGAACACGATCCAGACCCAGTAGAAGTTGGCGCCGTCGGCGGGGTAGGGCAGGACGGTCTCGGTCAGCCGCCACCAGATGTAGCGAAGCGCGACGGCGCCGACGAAGCTGCAGGTAAGCGCCCGCGTCCAGGTCTTGTGCCGCGGCCAGTTGGACGGGCCGAGCAGGAAGAACGCGATGACCACGAAGGTCGGTGCCAGCGCTAGAAGAGACTGAACCACAGGCTTTCTATCCACTGCGTGAGGCGCAGAGTGCGCTTCGAGAAGCGCACCTGCGCGGTTCGTCCCACCTGGCAGAAATTGGCAAAGTCGGTGTTGAGGGCCGAGGGCTGCAGCGCGACGCGGATCCTGGCATTGCGTTCGTCGGTTTCCGGCTCGTTGGCGGCAAGCGAATCCTTCTCGACGACGGCGGAGCTGCCTTTCACCGCTTGCACCCGCCCTTCGAAGACTTCGGCGCGGCCGAATAGCCGCACCTCCGCCGTCCGCCCGGGATAGATGTCGTCATAATCGACCTCGGGAACGAGGATATCGACGAAGAGCTGGCGGCAGTCGAGAATCCGCAGCAGCTCGTTGTTGAGAACGACGTTGGAACCGTTGACGACATTGCGGGTCCACACGACGCCGCCGAAGGGAGACGGGACCGTTGCAAGTTCGAGGCTGCGAACGCGCTTTTCCTCCTCGATCAGCTGCTCCCGGACCTCGGCCGCGCGCGTCTTGTTTTCGGCGATCCGCGTGTTGAGGTCGCCGATGCGGACCATGACCTCATCCTGGCGCTGGCGGGAATAAGGCACGTCGTTCTGGCCGTCGCCGACGACGAATATGCCTTGGCGCACCGCGTCCAGCCGATGCTGCAGCAGCTCGACCGTCAGATTGTTGATCTCGACCTCGCCGCCTGTCGCTGCGCCGGCGGCTTGCGCCGACTCCACCATCTTGCGGGTGAAGATGCCCTTCGATTCCAGCTCCTGCCGCCGGTCGAGATCGACCTTCGCGACGACGTCCTGGGCCCGCGCGACCTCGACCCGCTTCTTGAGGATCTCAAGCTCCCGTTCCAGGCTGGCGATCGTCGCGCTCCTGAAGACGTCGAGCCGCTCGCCAAGGTCATCGCGGAGCGCGGCAAGCGCGTCGCGCTCCTGCTCCAAAGCCGCGACGCGGTCGACCGCGGTCTGGTGCTCGGCGCGCAAGGAGGCGAGAATCGCGCGATTGACGCGGTCGTTACGAATGGTCAGCAGCGTCTCGCCTTCGGCAACCGGGGTCCCGATGCGGGGCGGCGCCTGGCCGACTTCGCCGTCGATCGGCGCATTTATGATCGCAAACCGCGCATTGACGGTCCCGTCGAGGCTGGTGAACCCGGTCAGGCCCGGCAAGAGGACGATGACGGCAACAATCAAGAGAAGGATGCCGACCGCGACGCGCGTGACTCGATGGTTCAGGATCATATCCCAGCCGCCCCGTACTCACTGCCCCCGTACGCACTGCCCCGTGTACACTGCCTTGACAGCTTGAACGCAGACCGGGCGATCCACTGCCGACGCAATCGGATCTGTGCGATGCTGCATCCCGTGCACTCGATTCGGCGCGCTCCCATGACAAGCATTCATCGGTATCTCGCGTTGAACAACCCTCAATTTTACGTGCTTTGGTGGTGAGAAAATGAAAATACCGGTTCCGAGCGCCGCAATCTCGCCTCGACGGGATCCTGCGCATGCAAGGAGAATTCAGAAATCACTAACTTGCTGGTCGTGCGGCATTGACCGCGACACGTTGTGCGATAATTTTCAATCGAGACCTAAGTCTTTGAGGTGCATCAACGTCAAGGGGGCTTTTCCCGACTAGCAGGGTGATGCGTTGGGGGGGGCACGAAGCGGGGAAAGGGAAGGCGCGGATGCGGAACGGCGATACCAGACTGCCTGCTTCATCTTCCGTGGAGACCGAGTTTTTCACCCGGGCGGACGAGCTTGTCTCCCTTTATGACGAGGGGTTCCAGCTCACCCGATGCACGGAAAGGCACAGAAAGGTATATGCCGTCGACTCGCTGGTGGAGACGACGCTGTGGCACATCTATCCCGAGCTACTGGCCCCCGGCGCGAAATCCGCGGTCGAATTCGTCCTCGCGAGCGGGCTGCCGCGAACCGTCGAGATCGCGGACGCGACGACGGGCAATCGCCGCACCCTGGTCCTCTTCCGCAGCGACCGCGGACTTGGGGTGATGGAGGCGGAACGCAGCGCCACCCACCGCGAGACATCGAGCCAGAGCGAGAGCGATCGCGCGCTCCTGCTTCACCAGGCGACCCATGACGCCCTGACGGGACTGCCGAACCGGCGGCAGTTCAGCGATCAGTTGCATGCCGCATTGCCGGCGCCGAACGGCGCCCGGCTGGCCCTCATGCAGATCGACCTCGACGATTTCAAGTCGATCAACGACACTTTGGGCCACGGCGTCGGCGACGATGTTCTGAAGATGGCGGCGGAGCGGATCAGGAGCGTGCTGCGGGAGCGGGAATTCGCTTATCGGCTGGCCGGCGACGAATTCGCGGTGATCCAGTGGAGGGCCGATCAGCCAAGGGAGGCCGAGCGTCTCGCCGATGCGCTGATCAACGCCTTCAAGGAGCCGTTCACGGTTGACGGCATAAACGTTTTCGTCGGCGCCAGCGTCGGAATTGCCGTCGCCCCGGCGGATGGGAACGAAGTCGAGCAGCTGATGAAGGCGGCGGACATTGCGCTCTATGCCGCAAAGAAGGATGGCCGCAGCCGGTCAAGGACCTTCACGCGCTCGATGCTGATCGTGCTCGAACAGCGGGAAGTCCTGCGCCGCAGCCTGCGCACCGCCCTTCAGGAGGGCCAGTTCTTCATCGAATACCAGCCGCTCGTGAAGCCGTCCGCCTCGGTCGTCGGTTTCGAGGCGCTGTTGCGATGGCGCCACCCGCAGATCGGCGTCATTCCGCCGAATGTCTTCATTCCCATGGCGGAAGCCGACGGCCTGATGAGCGAGATCGGGCAGTGGCTCCTGGAGCAGGTCTGCCGCGCCGCCCTGACCTGGCCCTCCCATTTCACCGCCGCCGTCAACCTCTCCCCCGCGGAATTCCTGCACGAAGGTCTCACCGATCGCGTGGCCCAGACGCTCGACCTCGTCGGCTTCCGTGCCGACCGGCTCGAGCTCGAGATCACCGAGTCGGTGCTTCTGGAGCGGACGATCAACAATCTCGATACGCTCAACACCCTGAATGTCCTGGGTGTTCAGATTTCGCTAGATGATTTCGGCACTTTTTACTCCTCGCTGAGCTACCTGAAGAATTTTCCCTTCGACACGATCAAGATCGACCAGTACTTCATCAAGGACGTCGAGCGGGACGAGAAGAGCCAGACGATCGTGCGCACGATCATCGCGCTCGCCCATGGTCTCGGCATGCATGTGACCGCCGAGGGAGTGGAAACGGCAGAGCAGGCGGCCTGGCTCCAACGGGAGGGTTGCGACCGGCTGCAGGGGTACTTTCTCGGTTTTCCGATGCCGGCGGAAGCGATCGGCGAGTTTCTCCGCAAGGCCCCGGCGAGGCTGCAGCGTATATGGGATGGCAACATGCACAAGGCCAACAGTTGAGCGCGCATCTACCTGTGAGCGTGATGCGCCTTGAAGGGGCGGGGATCCTTTGGGCATCGTCAAATAAGGAGGAGGATACGGCATGAATCTAGCCGAAAAGGAGCCAGTGGAAGCTGCTTTCGAGCCCCTGCTCCAATTCGAGATGGAGATGGGAGCCTTTCTTTCGGACTGGCAACATTGCGATCAGGTCTCGAGTTTCATGGCGAGGATGATCAGCCACAATCGGACGGATCCGGTCCGGCATTCGAACTTCTTTTCATCCGCCTTGAACGAGCTCCTGGAGGTGTCGTTCCGCGGCGGTTCGCCCGACGGCCAGATCGGCTGTGCCGTCTATCGGCAAGGCGCGAAGGAACGGGTGAAGCTCACCTTTCCCTGCCCGCCGGGGCAGAGGCAGTTCTATCGCGAGGCCGTGTCGAAGACCCGAAGGGGCAATGCCTATGCGCGCTATCTCGATGCCATTTCGACCGATCTCGCGCCGAGCAGGGACGTCGTTCTTTTGGAGCTGGCGATCAATTTCGATGCGGACATTCGCCTGGAGGAAAGCGATCCGCCGTCGATAACGCTCGTCGTGGACTTGCCTCTTGAAGGAATCGTCAGTTGAGCACGTCGAACCTTGCAGCACAGTTCCAAGCGGACTTCGACCCCAACAGCCAGGAGTTCTCGCTCGCTGGCGTGATCCGTCCGCATTCCGCCGACGAGATCGCCACGAGCCTGTCGATGCTCAGGGAGGCGATCGACAATGTGCGCGGCGTTCTCTACATCAACGTGAAGCGCCTGGTGCAGATGAACAATACGGCCTTCCACGCCTTTGCGCGCGTCCTCCTCGATGCCTGCCGGGTGAGGTCTGACCTACGCTTCGTGGTCGTGACGTCGAGCGTCGTCGGCTGGACGGAACGCATGTTCGGGCATCTGAACAGGATCGAACCGCAGGTCACCGTCGAGGTCTACGACTCCAAGTTCTATCCCGGCCAGAGCTTCGTCGAAAACACCAGCTTCATCCCGATACTGCGCACCCAGACCAAGATGACCTGGCGCCACGAACGCACGATCCTTCCCCGCCACGGCATGCGCCCGGGAATGGCGATGGCCGACATCTGCTGCGGCATCGGCGATTTTGCCCTGCTCGTGCGCAAGGAGTTCCAGCCGGGGCGGATCGTCGCCCTCGACCATTCGCGGGCAAGCCTCGCCTATGCGCGCGACGTGGCGGCAGGCTTCGGTATCGCCGATATCGAATACACCTACGGCGACGCGTCCGAGATGCTGCTCGAGGACAACCAGTTCGACTTCGTGACCTGCCGCCACTCGCTGCAGATCTTCAACCAGCCGGACGTATTGCTGAAGGAGCTTTACCGGATCTGCAAGCCCGGCGGGCGGGTCTACATCACCAATGAGAAGAATTCGCACTGCCTGGGCGAGCCGCGCTCAAAGAGCATCCAGTGGACCTATAACGAGGTCGCGAAGCTGTTCAGCCACTTCGAGATGGATGTCGAACTCGGGCC
The DNA here is from genome assembly GCF_001651875.1 of Sinorhizobium saheli. Classification (GTDB taxonomy): domain Bacteria; phylum Pseudomonadota; class Alphaproteobacteria; order Rhizobiales; family Rhizobiaceae; genus Sinorhizobium; species Sinorhizobium saheli. Next base: position 43,705 of record NZ_LNQB01000056.1, on the reverse strand, counting down.
CAAGAGCCGGCGCTACCTTGCGGATGCCGGCTTTGATGACATTCTCGTCGAGTCCTTCATGGTCACCAATCTCGACGGCGACCCGCAGGATTTTGCCGATGTCATCACCGCCTGGGAAAACGTCTATGCCGGCGAGATGGCTGTCAAACGCGGCGACCCGCCGGAGTTCATCGAACGCTTCCGCCAGGGCTTCCGGGACCATATCTTCGCCGCCCTCCATCCCAAAGGCTACGCGGGCTGGCCGATCTGGGCCGCGTCGGGACGCAAGCCGCTATGAGCGTGTTCGGCGACAAGACCGCCCGTCTAGGCTTGCGCTCGTTCCGCGCCAAATTCGTTCTCGTCGTCGGCAGCGCAGTGCTCTTCGATCTGCTCGTCACCGGCGGGCTTGCGCTTTGGAACGTGCAGAGGCTTTCCCGCGATGCCGCCGCCGAGGTCGGCCGTGGCCTCGAAGAGGCGAGCCAGGACTATATCCAGTCCTATGTCGAAACGACCGCGGCGCGCGTCAATCTGCTTCTCGACCAGGTCCACTCCGACGTCGGCACTCTGGCAGGTGTCCTCCAGGCGCAGATCGACCGACCGCTGCGAGAATCACAAATCGGCGAGGCGATGTCGCGCGGCGCGCCGGGAACGGTGACCGTCACCTACAACGAGAAAGGCGGTTGGGCGCAGAACCTCCCCGGCCCCTTGTCGGTCGTCAGCGTCTGGGGATACCTGCTCGATTCCAATCACGTTCCGCTTCCCGAGGTCCAGACGGACATCGAGAACAGCGCCGTCCTCGACCTCGTCGCCCCGAGCCTGCTCGCAAACGGCCAGTCGAAGCTGCAGATGTACTATATCGGCCCGAAGGAGCGGCCGATCTTCAGGACGGCACCCTATACGGATCAGGCGCAGACCTTCGACCGGCTCTATCCGGGCCATAACCAGGCCGAGTTCTGGTCTTTCTTCTTCCCCGGACTTTATGAATCCTGGGAAGAATGGGCGCGCGATCCCGCGTCACGGCCCGTAAGCAACGATGTCACCCAGACGGCGCCCTATACGGATGCGATCACCGGAAAGCTCATCGTGAGCTTCTTCCAGCCGCTGTGGTCGCGCGACCGCAGCCGCGTGGCGGGTGCTGCCGGAACCGATATCACGCTCGACCAGTTGGCCGAGATCGTCGAGAACGTCAGGGTTGCCAGCACCGGCTTCGGCTTCCTGACCATGTCGGACGGAAACGTGGTCGCCATCAACCCTGTCGGAGAAAAGGTCATCGGCCTTGTGTCTTCCAGTGCCGCAGGGGGTGAGGGCGTGACCGGCCTCGACCGCTCGCTGCGCCGAAGCGTGCAGCCGGAGATAGCGCAGCTCCCATTGGGCGAGGACGGGCTGTTGCGCCACATTCACCTCGACGAGCAGGGCGAGAAGGTGCCGTATCTGGTCGTCATGAAACAATTAAAGCCGACGAATCTATGGGTGTCCGGCCCGGTTCGGCGCGAAACCATGATGCTCGGCATCGTCGTGCCGGAACGCGAAATCTATGCATCACTGTTTGCCGCCCAAGCCGGCATCTCGCAGGCGACAAACAGGATCCTGATCTACCAGATCCTGGCGCTGCTCGTTTCCCTGTGCTTCGTCATCATGGCGGTCTTCGCAATATCGAAGCGGATAACCGGCGGCATCAGCGCGCTCGCCAATGCCGCCAAGCGCATCCAGGCCATGGATTACTCCGTCCGCGTCGATATCCCGAGCCGCGACGAGGTCGGCGCGGCGGGGGCTGCCTTCAATCGCATGGCGGAGCAGATCAGCTATCATACGGAAAATCTCGAGCAGCTCGTTGAGGATCGGACCAAGGAGATCGAGGATGCGAACCTGCAGATCTCGGCCCTGAATCAGCAGCTGCGTAGCGAGAACTTGCGTCTCGGCGCCGAACTGGCGGTAGCCCGGCAGATCCAGATGATGGTCCTGCCCAAGGCCGGCGAGCTCGAGGAGATCCCCGATCTCGAGATCGCCGCTTATATGCGGCCGGCAGACGAGGTCGGCGGCGACTATTACGACGTCCTGAAGAACGGCACGCGGCTGAAGATCGGGATAGGCGATGTGACCGGGCACGGGCTCGAGAGTGGGGTGCTGATGCTGATGGTCCAGTCGGTCGCGCGCGCCTTGCAGGAAGCGGGCGAGATGGACCCACCCCAATTCCTCAATCGGCTGAACCGTGCCATCTACAAGAACCTCGTCAGGACCAGCACCGACAAGCATCTGTCGCTCGCTTTCCTCGACTATGACGGCGCGCGCTTGACGCTCTCCGGCCAGCACGAGGAACTGATCGTCGTGAGGGATCTCGGACAGGTGGAGCGGATCGACACGCTCGACCTCGGCCTGCCGATCGGATTGGAGCCGGACATCTCGTCTTTCGTGGCGACTCGCGAGATCTCCTTCGGCCGCGGCGACATGATCGTTCTTCACACTGACGGCGTGACCGAGGCGGAGAACCGGAGCGGCGAACTCTTCGGCATCGAGAGGCTCTGCGAAAGCGCGCGTCGCCGCTACGGCGGCAGCGCCGAGGACGTTAAAACCGGAATCATCGACGATCTGATGGCGCATATCGGCACGCAGAAGATCCACGACGATATCACGCTGGTGGTTATGAGGCACAGGTGAGATGACGACCCTATACGGACTGGAGGACCTCGCAATCGGAACGGGCGAAAGCGTCACGAGGCTTCGTCTTTACGACGGCCCGCTCGACCTCGGATGGAAGCATTGCGCGCTGACCTCGGACTTCGTCGCCGAGTTCGTGGCGCTGCGCTACAGAGCCTCCCGCAGCCTGTACAAGGAGGTGCGGCACAATGTCGGCTATCTGACCAATGAGCTCATTGAGAATGCCGTGAAGTTCCGCGCCCCCGGCGAAATCGTGGTGGAAGCGTCGATCGTGGCCAGCGCCTTCCGCGCAAAGGTCTCCAACTTCGTCGATGAGGATACGGCAGAGCGGTTCCAGCGCCTACTGTCGGAAATAACCGTCGGCGATCCGGGGGATCTGCTGATAAGACGGATCGAAGCCAATGCGACGGGCGCGGGGTCGGGGTCGGGGCTTGGACTTCTCACCCTCATGAGCGATTATGGGGCCCGCTTCGCCTGGGTCTTCGGATCCGGCGGACAGGACAGCACGATCCCGCTGGAGACCTACGCCTCTATCAGCGTCCCCGATCTCTCGAATTGATGGGCAGCACAGGACATGGAAATCAAGGCAGACGAATACCGTGTTTGGGCGGAAGGCAAGGACATCTACTTCGATGGGACCATGCGCCTGCCCAGCACCGACGCCTATGCGCCGATCTTTTCCCTGGTGATGAGCGTCATCGAGTCGGACCCCGATCGCATGACCATAGACCTGACGGGCCTCCAGTTTCTCAATTCGTCCGGAATCAACCTGCTCGCAAAGCTCACGATCGAAGCGCGCAACCGGCCGAATATCCAGTTCACCGTCCGCGGAAGCTCGCAGTTTCCCTGGCAGTCGAAGTCTCTGCCGAATCTCAAGAAACTGCACCCGGGCGTCGATCTCAGGCTGAGCTGACGCCCTCAGGCTGAGCTGACGACAGCGCGCCTCAGCCCCGGACCGGCTTCAGCCAATCGCCGATCGTCGCCCCGCGGCGCTGCTCCGACGGGGCAACCGGTGCGACCAGGCGTTCTGTCGCCGCGGCGGACTTGCGGATCTCGCGCGGCGTCGCGCCGAATTCATTGCTGAAGGCCCGCGTGAAGTTGGCGGCGAGATCGAAGCCGGCGGCTTCCGCAATCTCCCCGATCGGCCGGTTGTTGGTCGGGTCGCTCAAGTCCGCATAGGCCTGTAGAAGCCGACGGCGGCGAATATAGTTCGAGACGCCGCCGCTCGGCTCGAACAATTGGTAGAGGCGCGTGCGGGAGATGCCGAGCGCGCGGCAGATGGCGTCGGGCGTCAGCTGCTCCGAATGAAGGTTGAGATGAATGTAGCGGTGCGCCCGCTCCATTATTCCCATATTCGTGGGGGCGCTCCCCGCGTCCGGCCTGACCGACGATGCGGCGCATGCGACGACCATGTCGCGGATGGTGCGCACGATCCGCAGCACCTCCTCGGCCGTGAGGTTTCCGAGCGCCTGTTCCATGCCGCCGATGTAGTTGACGAGCAAATCGGCCAGGCTGCCGGAAAACACCGCATTGTTGGCAGCCTCGAGCAGGCCGGCATCGTCCGCGAGCAGTTCAAAGGGCATGAAGAGAAGGACGGCCGAGGCCTCCGTCGTCCGCCCGCGATAGGGGTAACCGAGCGACCGAAGAAAGAGATCGCCGGGCCCTATCTCCGTCACGCGGCGGTCGACCTCGGTCCACGACCGGCCGCTGTGAAAAAGCCCGACATTCCAGTGATCGATCGGGCTGGAGCGCAGCATCGCACGCGAGCGGATGTAGCTGTGGGCGGGCGCGCGCTGCTGAACGACGAGCAGATCGCCGAGATGCCATCCGATCTGCTCTGCGGGAAAGCCGTCGTTCTTAGAGACCCCGTCCGGCAGGCGGACCTCCACGAGGGGCGCCATATGGGCGCGAAAGTATTGGAACTGATCCGCCGGCGGCACTTCGAGCGTCGAGAACCGGGAGGGCACGAGCGCAGGAACGCCGACCTGGCGCTGGCGCCGGACGGGCGGTTCACGCGGCCAACGGCGCCGCTCCATATGGTCCGACCCGCTCGGACCTTCGTTGGAGTCGTCTTCCGATTCGGCTTCTCTCGTCATGCAGGTTCTCCAGCGCACGATTTGCCCAAGGCGCGAGACGCAAGCGATCAATCGTCTGGCAGGGCGGCGACGGCCACACGGCAGGCGAATCGCCCAAGAGTGGAGCCGGTTCAGGCCGCCACACTCAGGAGTTCTCCGTTATACCTCGTTTTGGTTAGAAATGCACGGAGCGATAAGTATCCGGATTGGGTGATAATGACAATCACTCTCAATGATTGTATCAATAACAACATGGTTGAAGGAAATAATGTCTCGCGTAAAAACAGCCATTTTCGAACGAATATTATTTTAATTACCTAGTATTTATCCCCGATGTGAGAAAATTCTTATTTAGAACTAAGATGTTGACGAGGATTTTCCACTATGTATTTGCGTAAAGCGTCTACAAACACGTCATTTGAGCTTGATAACGATAGTGACTTGCTGCGGCGCCGGAAAATCCAGAAGCGAATACTTGTTGCCGGCGGGGCAGGCTTTCTCGGAGCACATCTCTGCGAACGCCTGCTCGCCGCCGGGCATCAGGTCACCTGCCTCGACAATTTCTCGACCGGGCTGAGGCGCAACATCGCGCCATTGCAGCGCTTCGGCACCTTCAGCATCATCGCCCACGACATCGTGCAGCCGATGGATATCGAGGTCGACGAGATCTACAATCTCGCCTGTCCCGCCTCGCCGTCCCATTATCAGGCAGACCCGATCCAGACGACCAGGACCTGTGTCATCGGCGCGCTGAACCTTCTCGAGCTGGCTGCTCGCCGAGGGGCGCGCATCTTCCAGGCATCGACCTCGGAAATCTACGGCGACCCGCACATCCATCCGCAGGTGGAGAGCTATTGGGGAAACGTCAATCCCTTTGGCCCGCGCGCCTGCTACGACGAAGGCAAGCGCTGCGCCGAAACCCTGTTCTTCGACTTCCACAGGATGCACGGGGTCGACGTCAAGATCGTCCGCATCTTCAACACCTACGGTCCCCGGATGCGCCCGGATGACGGTCGCGTCGTCTCGAACTTCATCGTCCAGGCGCTGAAGGGGGCGGACATCACCATCTACGGCGACGGCTTGCAGACGCGCTCCTTCTGTTTCGTCGACGACATGATAGACGGGTTCCTCCGCGTGATGGCGTCGCCACCGTCGTTCACCGGTCCGGTCAATCTCGGCAACCCCGGAGAATTCATGATCGGCGAACTCGCCGCGCAGGTGGTCGAACTGACCGGCTCGCGCTCCAGGATCGTCCATCGGCCCTTGCCCGCCGACGACCCGCGCCAGCGCCGGCCGGACATCTCGCTCGCGATCGGCGAACTCGGCTGGCGCCCAACGGTCGCTCTTGCGGAGGGGCTTGCCGAAACCATCCGCTATTTCGAGGGCCTTCTCACCCGATCGACTTTGGAAACAAGGGAGCTCGCCTGATGGACGCGCCGCGCATTCTCGTCACGGGTGGCGCCGGCTACATCGGCAGCCATACCGCAAAGCTTCTCCGCACCGAGGGCATCGAGCCCGTCGTCTACGACAATCTGGCGACCGGCAACCGCTCCGCCGTGCGCTGGGGACCGTTCGTGGAAGGGGATATACTCGACGTCGCGCATCTCCTCGCGGTGATCAAAGAGTATGCGCCCGACGCGGTCATCCATTTTGCGGCCTCCGCCTATGTCGGCGAGTCCGTCGCCGATCCTGCCAAATACTATCGCAACAACGTCCGTGGGACGTTGACGCTCCTCGAGGCGTGCCGGCGCACCGGTCTCGACAAGATGATCTTCTCGTCGAGCTGCGCCACCTATGGCGCCCCGGCGATGCTGCCGATCGACGAGGCGACGCCGCAGGCACCGATCAGCCCCTATGGCAAGTCGAAGCTGATGGCCGAGCACATGCTCGCCGACTATTCGGCGGCCTTTGCGTTGAGCTACGTGTCGCTGCGCTACTTCAACGCCTGCGGCGCCGACCCGGAGGGCGACCTCGGCGAATGGCACGATCCCGAGACGCATCTCATTCCGCGGGCGCTCATGGCTGCGGCCGGCACTATTCCGCATCTTGAGGTGTTCGGTGAGGACTACGATACGCCCGACGGAACCTGCGTGCGCGACTACATCCACGTCGCCGACCTCGCGCACGCCCATCTGCTGGCCTATCGCTATCTGGTCAGGGGCGGCGAGAGCCTCGCGCTCAATCTGGGCACGGGCCGCGGCTTTTCGATCCGGCAGGTGCTGCGGACGGTCCGCGAGGTGACGGGGCGCGACGTCCCGGTCGTGTTCCATCGGCGCCGCCGCGGCGATCCACCGATGCTCTACGCCGATGCGAGCCTCGCCTATCAGACGCTCGGTTTCCTGCCCCGCTACTCCGATCTCGATACGATCGTTCGCACCGCCGCGCCGTTCTTCGGACTGGAGGTGCGGGCTTGAGGAGACTTTCGGCCAACAGGAGGGAAGTTGCCGCGGAAAGCGGCGAAGCGCTGCTCGTGCCGGTGCTCACCGGCTGGCGCAAGGCGGAGTTTCTGGCGGGGGCCGGAGTCTGGGCCGCCAGCCTCGTTTATTTCTGGGGCTGGTGGCTCGACCCGCGCCATCACAGCAACGCCTTCGGCAGCATTCTCGTCACCGCGACGCTCGCATGGGTCACCCTGCTGCCCGCCTATTTCATCATCGTGTTCTATCGCGCGGCCAAGCCGAGCGGACCGTTGCGCCTGCCGGCGACGAGCCGCGTCGCCATGGTCGTCACCAAGGCGCCGTCAGAGCCTTTCCCGGTCGTTGCGCAGACGCTGAGGGCGATGCTCGCCCAGGACCTGCCGCATGATACCTGGGTCGCTGACGAGGACCCTTCCGAGGAGACGCTCGCCTGGTGCCGCCAGCATGGCGTTCACGTCTCGACCCGCAAGGGGCGGGCCGATTATCACCGCACCTCCTGGCCGCGGCGCACGCGCTGCAAGGAAGGCAACCTCGCCTTCTTCTACGATCACTACGGCTATGAACGCTATGACTTCGTCGTCCAACTGGACGCCGACCACGTCCCCGAGCCCGGCTACCTCCTCGCGATGCTGCGCTCTTTCGCCGATCCGGCGGTGGGTTACGTCTCGGCGCCGAGCATCTGCGACCGGAATGCCGCCGAAAGCTGGTCGGCGCGCGGGCGGCTTTATGCGGAGGCGAGCATGCATGGCGCGCTCCAGGCCGGCTACACCGGCGGGCTCGCGCCGCTGTGCATCGGCTCGCATTATGCGGTGCGCACGGCGGCCCTTGCGGCTATCGGCGGGCTCGGTCCGGAACTGGCCGAGGATCACTCGACGACATTGATGATGAACGCCGCCGGCTGGCGCGGCGTCCATGCGCTCGATGCGATCGCCCATGGCGACGGGCCGCGCACCTTCGGCGATCTCGTGACCCAGGAGTTCCAGTGGTCGCGCAGCCTCGTGACGATCCTGCTGCAGCACTCGCCGCGCCTCATCGGCCGGTTGCCGTCGCGACTGAAATTCCAGTTTCTCTTCTCACAGTTCTGGTATCCGCTTTTCGCGTGTTTCATGGCGCTGATGTTCGCGATGCCGATCATCGCCCTTGCGCGCGGCGAGACCTTCGTCGCCGTGACCTATCCCGATTTTCTCGTGCATTTCGTGCCGCTGTCGAGCGTGCTCGTCGTACTGGCGCACCGCTTGAGGGCAGCAGGTACCTACCGGCCATACGACGCGAAGATCCTGAGCTGGGAATGCATGCTCTTCCTGTTTGCGCGCTGGCCCTGGGCCCTTGCCGGTACCGCGGCGGCGGTGCGCGACTGGCTCACCGGCTCCTTCGTGGATTTCCGCGTGACCCCCAAGGGGACATCCGCGGTCGATCCGCTGCCCCTGCGTGTGCTTTCGCCCTATGTGGTCCTCGCCATCGCGGCGGTGCTGCCGGTGCTTCTGGTCGACGAGGCGGCCACGGCGAACGGCTTTTACCTTTTCGCGGCCCTGAACGCCGCGAACTACAGCCTACTCCTGGTCGTCATCGTCGTGCGCCATGCACGCGAGAATGCGATCGCTGCAGCGCCCCGCTTCTATCGGCATGCGATCGCCGCCGGGCTTCTGGCGCTCGTCGCGCTGCCGGGCATCGCCGTTGCCGAGCGCGGGAAAGAGGGGCTCGAGGCGCTTGCCTGGGGGGCGGGGCACCTCCGGCTCTTCGAGGAGCGCTATGCGGCGGCAGGCGCCGGCCAGGGCGGCAAGGCCCTCCGCAAGATCGTCTTCCGGCCGCGCTGGATCTCCGCCGGGCCGGAAAAGGGCATGCGAGGGACAGGAGCATCATACGGCGTGCTCCCCGAAACCGAGGCGAGCGACTTCGGAGGAATGCAGTGAGGAATAAATCAAAGGCGATCGCCTTCGCATCATTCGGTCTGTTGCTGTCGGGCACGGTGCTCGCCGCCAACATGCCGGGCGGGATTCTCGACGCGAACTCGCCGAAAATGGCAGCGCCATCGGACAAGCGGCCTGTGCTGACGGAGGATTCTATCACCTTCGGCGCCTATGACCCGCACGGGGACTTTGGCGAAGCGGCGAGTTCCAGGATCGAACATCTGTTCCTGCCCTGGGAAGACGTCGATCTGTCGACGCTCGCGCTTGCCGATGACTATGCCCTGGCGCGCGGGCGCACCCTCCTGATCACGATCGAGCCCTGGTCCTGGTCGCCAGACTGGCGGCTCTCCGGGCAGGAGCTTCTCGGCGCGATCCTCGGCGGCGCGCGCGACGAGAACATGGCCGCGGTCTGCTCGACCGCTGCGGCGCTCAAGAGCCCCGTCATCATTCGGTGGGGCCAGGAGATGGACGAAACGGACAGCCAGTTTTCCTGGTCGCACTGGGGCGGCGCGGGTTTCAAGGCCGCCTACCGGCGCATGGTGAACGTCTGCCGTGCCCATCTCGGGACCGCGAAATTCATGTGGTCGCCGAAGGGAAACGAAGGCCTGGAGGCCTTTTACCCCGGGGACGACGTGGTGGATGTCATCGGGCTCTCGGTGTTCGGCTTGCAGGCCTATGACCGGGCGACGAAGGGACGAGACCAGACCTTTCAGGAGCGGCTGGCGCCCGGATACGAGCGGGTGAAGGGCTACGGCAAGCCGGTCATGGTCGCCGAACTCGGGTATGAGGGCGATGCCGAATATGTGAGGAACTGGGCGGCGAACGCCGCGAAGCGTCATGGCGAATTCCCGCACCTGACGGCAGTGGTCTACTTCAACGACCGCGAAGTCTATCCCTGGCCGGAAGGCTATGGCAAACCGGACTGGCGGGTGGTGAGCGACGGCACGCTGGTGCGGCAGGACGCGGCAGGAGGGACGAGATGAAGGCGATCATCCGCGGACTGGCTTTCACTATCGCCGTGGTCGCCGGCATCGGTGCGGCATCGACCGAGGCGGCCGCCGCCCGGAAGCGTGCCACGTCGACGCCGCTGACGCAGGCGGAACTCTACGCGCTTTACGGCCAGAAATCCTGGATATGGAAGAAGGGTGCCGGCTATTTCTCGGTGCGGCAGCGCCGGTTCACCGCCTGGTCCGCGGAGAACGGATCGCCCTCCTACGGCATCGGCCGTTGGTTCATCGCGGGGCAGGGGAAGCTCTGCTTCAAGGCGGACTGGCACGCCAGGGACGGCTCGGCTCCCGCGACGACCTGCTTCAGCCACCGGAAGCGCGGCGGCGTCATCTACCAGAAGCGCGAGCCGGATGGCGAATGGTACGTCTTCAGACACGCGCCCACCAGGGCTGACGACGAATTTATGAAGCTCCGGCGCGGCAACTATGTGAGTGCCCGGCTGAGCCGGATCGAGAACAGACTCGGCAAGGTCAAGTAGCCTTGCCGGGAAAGGAGTTGCGCGGCCGGTCGGCGTCAGCACATCAACCCCGGCTCCGTTGAGATGAGCCCGGCGTCGGCCGACGCGCAACTCCGACCTGAAGCCGAGGGCATAGCGTGTTTAACTCGAGCGCGGCCGGGGTAAGTGATAATGCCTGTCCGCTCGTATGCCCTTGCGGTGAATATGGCCATTATTCTCCGCAGGAATTGCGGAGAAGCGCTTGCGGGTGCGGAGAATAACGGCCATATTCACCGCAAAGGATGCGGAGAATGTTAAGCTATATTCACTACCTGGACGGCTGGCCAAGATTTGGCTGGAGCAACGATACTTTGGCAGGGCCGTTAGCGGCGATCCGACATCAACAAGGGCGCCTGCTCGGACGGATGGAAGCGTTGGGATTTGATCTTCGCGCTGAAGCAGTTCTGCATACGCTGACTGAAGACGTTGTGAAGTCCAGTGAGATCGAGGGCGAGTTTCTCGACAAGGATCAGGTCCGCTCCTCCATTGCCCGCCGGCTCGGCCTCGACATTGGTGCGCTCGCTCCTGCCGACCGCCACGTCGAGGGCGTCGTCGAGATGATGCTGGATGCAACCCAGAACTATGAGGCTCCGCTTTCCGATGAGCGGCTGTTTGCTTGGCATGCCGCGCTATTTCCGACCGGCCGCAGCGGTATGACCAAAATCATTGTGGGTGCTTGGCGTGATGAGAGTTCTGGCCCAATGCAGGTGGTCTCCGGCCCGATGGGACGAGAGCGGGTCCATTTTGAGGCGCCTGCAGCCGAACGACTTCCAGAAGAGATGGCGGCATTTCTTTCTTGGTTCAACGGACCAGCGTCGCACGACCCGGTGCTGAAAGCAGCAATTGCGCATTTGTGGTTTGTCACCATACATCCGTTTGAGGATGGCAATGGCCGCATTGCGCGCGCTATTGCCGATATGGCGCTCGCCAGGTCGGAAGGCACCTCGCAGCGCTTCTACAGTATGTCCGCGCAGATTCGGCAGGAGAGGGGGGACTACTATAGAGTCCTCGAGACAACACAGAAGGGCGATCTCGATATCACCCGCTGGCTTCTGTGGTTTATCGGCTGCCTCAATCGTGCCTTTGACGGTGCCGAAAAAACGCTCGCCAACGTCCTCCGCAAGGCGCGCTTCTGGGAAGCGCACGCCGGCCATCCGTTTAGTGAGCGTCAGCGCAAAGTCGTCAATCGACTTCTCGAGGGTTTTGAGGGCAAATTGACGTCGTCCAAGTGGGCCAAGCTAACGCAGACCTCACCGGATACAGCCCTACGCGACATCAATGACCTCGTGGCACGTGGAATTCTCGTTCGGGAGCCAAGCGGAGGGCGGAGCACCAGCTACTCTCTGTCTGATGTCGAAGAGATTCCGCTCAAGGGCGGGATTAGCGGCAGCTGAACATCAATCTGTTGACCCTGAGTTTTCAGGTTTGCGCCAAGTCGCTGTGCTGCGAGCCTGCGCAGCAGTCGCCGATCCTCTGGCGCAAAAGGCGTGCATTATCGCAGAAAGCACCGCGACGTGCTGCCAAAGCCGCTCGGCGTGCAGATATAGGGCGCGCGCCCGAGATAGGTGGTGCGCATGAGCTTGACTGCTCTTTGGGCGACCCTCTGCTTGCCCTGAACGGGTTTGCGGTCGGGCAGCGGATAGCCGGCCGCCCTGGTCACCGACGAGGTGGTCTCCTGGCTGACGGTCGAGGAGCAGCCGCAAACGGTGAGGACGAGCAATGCGGCCGCAGCGCCGCGGGCAAGCCTTCCGCGGGCTTCAAACAGACGGGATACTCTTTCCGATTTTACCTTCACGACTGCGCTCCCCGGCTTCTTTTGTTGTGAAGCGAGGTTAGCGGAAAGGCTTTAATTCGCCGTCGCGGAAAAGCCGGCAATTCGATCGGTTGCCGCATCGGCGCCTTAACCATTCGGGGCGTTCTGCGGGTCGTGTCCTGTCGGACATGGAAGGCCGGGATCGCGCCCGGCCCTGCGTCAGAAGGAGAGATCCAGCATGCGTCCCTCGAAGAGCCGGTCGCGCGAGCCTTCGAGGTGCTTGCGCATCAGCTCGCGGGCATCCTCCGCGCGGCCGTCGGCAACGGCGCGGAAGATCGCGTGGTGCTCATCGTAGACCTGCTCGAGCCCCGCCCGTGGTCCCATCAGGGAAAGCCCGTGGAGATGCATGCCGACGGCGATATGCGCCCGCAGGGCTTCTAGCGAGGCCGTGTAATAGTGGTTGTTCGAGGCCTCTGCCACGGCCTTGTGGAAGAGGAAGTCGGCATCGGTGCGGTGGAGCTGGTGGCTCGTCGCCTCGCGCAGTTCGGCAAGGGCGGCTGCGATCCGGGCGATCGCCGCCTCGTCGCGCCGCTGGGCGGCAAAATAGGCTGCAGCCGGCTCTATCGTCAGGCGGAATTCATAGCAGCGCTGGATGTCGGCGATCGACTTGACCGGCGAATAGGCAAGCTGGGCGGCGGCCGAGACCTGGGCGCTGACGAAGGTGCCCGCGCCCTGGCGCGAATAGATCAGCCCCTGCTCGCGGAGCCGACTGAGCGCGTCGCGCACGACCGGCCGCGAGACGCCGAGCATAGCGGCGAGCTCGTGCTCGCCCGGGAGCCGCGAATCCGGTGCGTAGTTGCCGGTGCGGATACGCTCGTGCAACTGGTCGAAGACGCGATCGACCAGCTTCACCGATTTGCCGCGTTCCGCTTTCGCTTCGGCTGCGGCCGCCTGGCCCACCTCGGCTCTCTCCGTCATGCTATTCACCATTCCTCTCATCATCCCGGCTGCCGCACCTCCGGCTTCAGGACATTTATCAGAGATTGCGGATTGCCGAAGCCCCCCGACTTCACAGCGCAACGCATTCGCCCGCCGCCCGGCCGCTCCACTTCGAACCAGGGAATCCCGGCCTCTATCTCGCCCTTCGGCGTGAGCACGCGGGCGCCGAGAGAAGACAGGATAGCATAGGCCGTATCGCCGCCGCCCATCATCACCATGTCGGGGACCGCGGTATCGACGATGTGTGTGACGCCCTCGGCAAAGCGCGCTGCGACCTCTTGCGCCGGATCGGTCATCTCGCCGGAGCACTGGAGAAGCATCGGCAGCGCCCCCGGCATGCCGCTCTCGGGAACCGCTCCCCCCGGCGCCTCCCGATAGCTCCGGACGAGGCCGCTCGTCAGCAAGAGGTCGATCTGTGCCGCGGTGATCGGGTCGCGCGAACCGAAGGCGAAGAGCGTCTTCGCGGACGGCCTGAAGACTGCTTTCGAGGAGAGCTTCTCCACCCGCCGGGCGATGGCGCAGCCAAGCCCACGCGCGCCGACGGCGACTGTTCTCGAGCAGTCGAGGCCTTCGACGATCCTGTCGAGATCGTCTTCTGACGCAGCGTCGGCAACCGCAATCTCGGCCTTGCCGCCTGAAAAGAGCGGTTCTATCGCAAGCGGCTCGGCCACGCCGAAGCCGATGACATGCCCGCGGCGGGTGTGACGCTGCTGATCGGGCACGGCCGGCGCGACCAGAAGGTGGCCATAGCCGAAGGCGCTGGCGAGCGCCTCGCTTTCGACCGCGACATTGCCCTTGAGCCTCGAGTCGATCTTCTTGAGAACCACTTCGGGGGAGGCCCGCTTCAGCGGGATCGCCGCCTGCCGCACCCGCTCCGCGGCCTGGGCGGGATCGAGCGCCCGCGAGAGCGTGTTGACGACGACGACTTCGGCATCCGCCGCGATCGCCGCCTCGACCGCATCCACGTCCAGCGCGACGGCGACGCGCAGGCCGGCATCGACGAAAGGCGTTCCGGTGTCGAGGGCGCCCGTCAGGTCATCGGCGACGATGGCGACTTTGATTCCCATGGCACGCTATTCCCCGTTCACCGCATGGCAGGCCACGAGGTGACCGGGCCGGGCCTCCTTCCATCTCGGAACCTTGTGCCGGCAGACCTCCATCGCGATCGGGCAGCGCGTGTGGAAGCGGCAGCCGGAGGGCGGAGCGAGCGGGCTTGGCACGTCGCCCTGGAGGACCTGCCGCTGGCGGTTGCGCTCAAGCGCGGGGTCAGTCTCCGGGACCGCCGACAGCAGCGCTTTGGTGTAGGGGTGGAGCGGCGACTGGAAGAGTTCGTCGCGGCTCCCAAGCTCGGCGAGACGCCCGAGATACATGACGCCGACGCGTGTCGAGATGTGGCGCACGACGGCAAGATCGTGGGCGATGAAGAGATAGGTGAGCCCGTATTTCTCCTGCAGGTCGAGCAGCAGGTTGATGATCTGCGCCTGGATCGACACGTCGAGCGCCGAGATCGCCTCGTCGCAGACGATGAACTTCGGCTGGCAGGCGAGCGCCCGGGCGATCACCACGCGCTGGCGCTGGCCGCCGGAAAGTTCGTGCGGATAGCGCGAGGCGAAGCGCGGCGGCAGGCCGACATCGGTGAGCAGCGCCGCGACCTTCCCCTCGAGTTCGGCCTTCGTCGCAAGCTTGTGGAAGAGGATCGGCTCGCCGATCGCCTCGCCGACGGTCATGCGGGGGTTGAGCGTCGAATAGGGGTCCTGGAAGACGATCTGCAGATCGCGCCGGAAGGGCCGCATCCGCTTCTCGTCGAGCGCGGTCAGATCCTGGCCCTTGTAAAGCACCTTGCCGGAGGTCGCCCGGTGCAGATTCAGAATGGTGAAGCCGGTGGTGGACTTGCCGCAGCCGGATTCGCCGACGAGGCTCAGCGTCTCGCCTTCGGCAATGTCGAGGCTGACATCGTCGAGCGCATGGACGGTTGCCGCCCGCTCGCCGAAGGCTCCGAGACGCACGTGGAAATGCTTGACCAGGTTTTCGATCTTGAGAAGAGGTTGGGCACCCATCAGGCGGCCTCCTGTGCTTTTTCAACGGCAAAGCAGGCGGCCCGATGATGGCCTGCGGCGGCGACGGGCTCGAGCTTCGGCACATGGGTGCGGCAGATGTCCATCGCTAACGGGCAGCGCGGCGCGAAGGGACAGCCTTGCGGCCTGCGTCCGGGTTCGGGCGGCGTGCCGCCGATCGAATTCAACCGCGAGGTCGGCTGGTCGGAAAGCTTCGGGATCGAGGCAAGCAGGCCGCGGGTATAGGGATGGCGCGGATTGGCATAAAGCGCGTCGACCGGCGCATCCTCGACCACGGTGCCGGCATAGAGCACGACGACGCGATCGACGAGGCCGGCGATGAGCGCGAGGTCGTGGGTGATCCAGACCACCGACATGCCGAGTTTTTCCCGCAAATCCTTCACCAGGTCGACGATCTGCGCCTGGATCGTCACGTCGAGCGCCGTCGTCGGCTCGTCGGCGATCAGGAGTTTCGGCTCGCAGGCGAGACCGATCGCGATCATCACCCGCTGGCGCATGCCGCCGGATAATTCGTGCGGATAGGCCTGAATGCGCTCCTCCGGCCCCGGAATGCCGACGAGCCGCAGGAGTTCGACCGCGCGTTTGCGCGCCTCCTGCCTCCCCATGCCGCGATGGTAGATCAGCGGTTCGGCAAGCTGGTCGCCGATGCGCATCACCGGGTTGAGCGATGTCATCGGGTCCTGGAAGACGAAGCCGATGTCGCCGCCGCGAACCTTGCGCAGCTCCCGGTTCGACATTCTCTGCAGGTCGCGGCCGTCGAAGTGCGCTTCGCCCTTCGCGACCCGGATCTTGTTCGGCAGGAGCCGCATCAGGCTCAGCATCGTCAGGCTCTTGCCGCAGCCGGACTCGCCGACGACGCCGAGCGTTTCGCCTTTGTCGACATGCAGGTCGATGCCGTCGACCACGACGGCCGAGCCGTTGCGCGTCTCGATTTCGATCGTCAGCCCCTTGACGTCGAGAAGGCGGTTTCCTGTCTTCGTCATTTGCTGCCTCGCGGGTTCAGAGCATCGTTGAGCCCATCTCCAAGGAATGAGAAGGCGACCGATGCGAGACCGAGGACCGCCGCGGGTGCGGCAAGCAGATGCGGATAGTGCTGCCAGACGCGCAGGCCGTCGGAGATCATGTTGCCCCAGCTCGGTGTCGGCGGGTTGACGCCGACGCCGAGGAATGAGAAGGCGCTTTCGAGCACCATTGCCGTGCCGAGGCCGGCGCTGACGGCGACGATCAGGGGTCCCAGCGCATTCGGCACGACATAGCGCATGAGGATGATGCGGTTGGAAAGCCCGAGCGCCTGGGCGGCGGTGATATAGGGCCGGCTGCGGATCGACAGCACCTGGGCGCGCACGAGACGCGCATAGGGCGGCCAGGAGATCAGCGCCATCGAGCCGAAGACGAGCAGGAAATCGATCCACACCGTCTCGCGGTAGAAGGGGTTCAGGGTCGCGAGATAGCGCGCCTCCATCCATTGGGCGATCGGCGTCTTCAGCGAGGCGTTGATGACGACGACGAGAAGCAGGTTCGGCACCGACATGGTCACGTCGGTCAGCCACATGATCACCCGGTCGAACGGATTGCCGAAGAAGCCGGCGATCGCGCCAAGCGCGGTGCCGATGACGAGCGCGATTGTCGTCACCACCACGGCGACGAGAAAGGCGGTGCGCGTCCCGTAGACGACCCGGCTGAAGACGTCGCGGCCCAGGTCGTCCGTGCCGAAGAGATGGGCGAGCGACGGCGCCTGGTTGCGCGCGGCAAGATCCTGGCTGAGGAAATCGTAGGGCGTCAGATAGGGGCCGAAAAGCGCCGTGAAGGCGAGGAGAGCGACGATCAGGAGCCCGAAGATCGCGAGCCGGTTCCGTTTCAGACGGTACCAGGCATCGCGCCACAGGCTGACAGGCGGCTCCTCGGCAAGGATGGCGGGCTGGGTCTGAATTGCGGACATGTCAGCGGCTCCTCTTCAGGTCGGCCGCGCGCGGATCGAGCAGCGGATAGAGGATGTCGACGAGGAGGTTCGAGATCATCACCAGGAACGAGCCGATGAGCGTGATCGCCAGGATCACCGGATAATCGGAGTTGGTGAGCGCCTTGACCGTCAGGCGGCCGAGACCGGGAAAACCGAAGACGAGCTCGACGAAGATTGCGCCGTTGACGATCGTGATCATGATGAGGCCGAGCTGGGTCACGACCGGCGTCAGCACCGGCCTCAGTATATGCTTCAGCGCGACGACGATCTCCGGCACGCCCTTGGCCCGGGCGGTGCGGACGAAATCCTCGGAAAGCACCTCGATGACGGCGGCGCGGGTCTGGCGGATGATGAGCGCGATCGGCTGGAAGGAAAGCACGATCAGCGGCAGAAGGATGCGGATGTCGAAGACGCCGCCCCAGCCATAGGGCACGTTGACGCCGGGCAGGAGAACGATGAGGCCGACCATCAGCAGCGGCCCGGCGACATAGGCGGGGATTGCCCAGAGGAAGAGGGCCGAGCCGAGGATGACGTAGTCGAGCCGCCGGTTCTGGTTGAGTGCGGCGATCATGCCGAGCGGGATCGCAATCACCGCCGTCAGGATGATCGAACAGAGGGCGAGCTTGAAGGAGACGGGAGCCGCCGCCTTGATCATCGCCCAGACCGAGCGCCCGGAACTCAGCGAATTGCCGAACTTGCCCTGAAGCAGGTTCCAGACGTAATAGCCGAACTGCTCGAAGAAGGGCTTGTTCAGCCCCGCGCTCTCGCGGATCGCCTCGATGCGCTCAGGGTTATAGGCGACGTCGCCGGGCGCGCGGAGGAAGATCAGCTTGATCGGGTCGCCGGCGCCGTAGAAGGCGAGCGCGTAGACCGCCATCATCACCAGAAGCACCGACGGTATCCAGATGGCAAACCGTGTTGCGATGTAGCGCAGCATGCTGCAAATCCTCCCGCACGACGCCGGGACCCGACCAGGTCTCCGGACCGCCATGCCAATTCCGGTCGGCCGGAACGCTTGGGTGGCGCCCAACCGGCCCTTTCACGCACGGACCGCGTTCACGTGCGATCCACGCATTTCAGCCCGTGCGGAGGCCCCAGAGCATTTTGCAGTCAGGTGGAATCACCTGAGGTTGCACAATGCGGCAAGAACAAGCAGACAGAGCGGTGGCGCGAACACATGTGAGCGCATCCCGATCCAGGTCTCCGCACGCGGCCGTCGTCAAACCGTCAGGCGCACGTCAGCCGACCGAAATCTTCCACGGTTCGGCTACCTGCCAGTCGAGGTTCTTGTCGATGCCCTTGACCTCTGCGGTCGCCCAGCGCGACATCGCCTGAGCATACCAGGGGATGAACACCCAGTCTTCGCGGAACGCCTTCTGCGCCTCCTGCGCCAGCGCGATGCGCTGGGGATCGTCGGCTGCCTTGGTGGCAGCATCCGCAAGGAGGCTGTCAACCTTGTCGTTCTTGTAGCCGCCGAGCTTGTTCTGGGCATTCGACGAGGTCGAGGCGATCGAGCCCTGCAGATAGGAGACGGCATCCGGCACGCGCGTGCCGACGTCGTCGCGGAAGATCTGCACCGCATTCTGGTCGGGACCGGCATAGGCGTCCTGCTGCGGCTTCATGTCGACCGCAGAGATGCCGAGGTTCTGCCGCCACTGTTCGGCGATGAATTGCGCGGCCGCCTCGATCGCCGGCCCGGACACGCCGACGAAGAGAAGCTTCGGAAGTTTCTCCGGCCCGCCAAAGCTCGATTCCGCGAGCAGCTTCTTGGCGCCTTCCGGGTCGTATGGATAGGGCTCGAAGCCGGAATTGTCGGCGCCGGGGACCGAGTTCAGGATCTGGTCGGTCTTCTTGTGCGGGCCGTCGGGGAAGGAGGCCTTCATCAGGCCGTCGCGATCGACGGCGCGGATCAGCGCCTCGCGCACCTTCGGATCGTCCATCGGCGCGCGCTTGGTGTTGAACCAGAAATGCTGGCTCGTCGGAATGATCGGGCCGCTGGCGAAGTCGGCTCCGAGGTCCTGGACGATGGTCGAGGTGACGAGTTCGGTGTGGGCGTTGAACTCGCCGGATTTCAAGAGCGACGTCGCCGTGACGTTGTCCTCGATCGAGCTGATGTCGATCCGGGCAAGCTGGGGCTTGGGGCCGAAGAAGTTCTCGTTCGGCTCGAAGCTGAGCGTGCCGGCGTCGATATCGATCGCCGTCAGCTTGAACGGTCCGGAATAGACGGCGCCGTTGTCGGGCATGTACCAGTCGGCGATCTCCTCGCCGTCCTCGCCGCGCGACTGGGAAGCCTTGGTGATCGGCGCGATGTGGTTGGCAAGGCGCATGAAGAAGATCGGGTCCGCTTCGCTCAGCGTGACGACGACGGTGCCCTCGTCGGGCGTTGCGACACCGGAAAGCTCCTTGGCGCCGCCGCTGCTGACCTCCGCGTAACCGGCAACTTTGCTCAGCACCTGATCGGCACGCTGGTTCTTGGTGTTCGGCATCGCCGAGACGTTCCAAGAACCCTTGACATCCTCGGCGGTGATCTTGCTGCCGTCGGAGAAGGTTGCCTTGGGGTCGATCTTGAAGGTCCAGACCTTGTTGCCTTCGGAGGATTCCCAGCTTGTGAAGACGTAAGGGTGGATCTTGCCTTCGCTGTCAAAATACATCGGCGAGGCCCACCAGATCGAATTCCAGCGATAGGGCACGCCGCCGCCGCGCAAGGGCGACCAATCCTGGTTGAAGGCCGGGTTGGCGACTTTCAGCACCTGGCCCTCCTCGGCCATCACGATGCGCGCGTTCATGCCGGCTATGGTGAGCGCGACCGTGGCGCCTAAGCTGAGCTTCAGCGCCTCGCGCCGCGAAATGGCGATTGCCGCGGACTCGACATCTTTCCGTCTGGTCATTTCTTCCTCCCGTGCGTGAAACCGAGCGCCCCGCTCTCCCCGGATATAATGGCGCCCAGATTGGCGCTTACACTCGGCCCATATTGTAAATATGTCAATAAAAAATGCGAAGGAATTGCTTTTGTGTATTTCGTGTTCAAAAGTAGCCATATTTATCAATATGTTGTAAATCGAACAAATCCGGCGGCGAGATTTTCGTATTGACAACATGGGCGATGTTGAGGACAAAATCCGCCAAGCAGCGCTCACGCGACCGGGTAAAATGGTGCCTTCGGGACCAGCGGTCGCTACTTGTCAGTTCGATCGGGCGCGGAGGAGGCAGAAATGGACGGAAAACATGTAGTCGCCGGCGTCTACTGCGCCGCGGCGACGCCGCTTCAGGCGAACGGCGACCCCGATCTCGCCCTCTTTGCCGATCATTGCAGGCACCTCATCGACCAGGGATGCCACGGGATTGCGCTGCTCGGCACGACGGGCGAGGCCAATTCCTTTTCCCAAAACGAACGCCGGGCGATCCTCGAGAGCGCCCTTGCCGCGGGCATCGCGCCCGACCGGCTGATGCCCGGAACCGGCGTTGCCGCGATCCCGGAAACGGTCGCCCTGACGAGGCATGCGCTTTCGCTCGGGGTGACGAAGGTGGTGATGCTCCCGCCCTTCTATTATAATGGCGTGAGTGACGAGGGCCTCTACGCCGCTTACTCGCAAATCATTGAAAAGACGGGGGACGACCGCCTTAAGGTCATCCTCTACCATATACCGCAGGTCTCAGGCATTCCGCTGTCGATGCCGCTGGTCAAGCGGCTCGCCGCCGCCTTCCCCGGCACCGTCGTCGGCATCAAGGATTCCGCCGGCGATCTCGCGAACATGCAGGCGATCGTCAAGGAACTGCCGCATTTCTCGGTGCTGGCGGGCGCCGATCCGCTGCTCCTGCCGCTGCTGCAGTCGGGCGGCGCCGGCTGCATCACCGCGACCTCCAATCTCGTCGCCAACTCGCTTCGCTTCATCTTCGATCACGTGTGGGATGCGGAGAGGGCGGCCGAGATCGAGGCGGCGCAGGCCCGCATCAACGCCTACCGGACGCTCTCGAACGCCTATGTGCAGATTCCGACGGTCAAGGCGATGATCGCGTTGAGGACCGGCGAAGAAGCCTGGTTCCGCACGCGGGCGCCGCTGCTGCCGCTGAACGAGAGTGAGCGGGCGGACCTCGCGGCGAAATTTGCGGCTTTGCCGTAAGGGAGGAGTGGATGGTCTATTCCGCCCTGCAGCCGCACGAAGTTCAGCCTCGAATGACGGGGGAGGTGGTGCCGAGCCAGGATGAACCTGGCCGGTCGGACGCCTATCTTCCCTCGCCATGTGTGCAGAACCACGCTGCCAACCTCGCTTTTCTTCCAGACGGTACGCTCACCTGCGTCTGGTTCGGCGGCACGATGGAGGGGATGGGGGACATCTCGGTTTACATGTCGCGGCTGGAACCCGGCGCGCGGCATTGGTCCGAACCGGAGAAAATGTCCGACGACCCGGAGAAATCCGAGCAGAACCCGCTGATCTTCACCGCACCTGACGGGCGCGTGTGGCTGCTCTACACCTCCCAGACCTCCGGCAACCAGGACGGTGCCATCGTCAAGCGCCGGATATCGAATGACGGCGGCAGAACCTTCGGGCCGCCGGAGATACTGTGCGCAATTCCCGGCACCTTCGTGCGCCAGCCGATCATCGTCAACGGCGCCGGCGACTGGCTGCTGCCGGTTTTCCGTTGCATCGGCGAGGCCGGGCGGCGCTGGACGGGCGATCTCGACCGCGCGGCCGTGCTCGTCTCGCACGACCAGGGCCGCATTTGGCGGATGCAGGAGGTGCCGGAAAGCATCGGCGCGGTGCATATGAACATCGTGCCGGCCGAAGGCCAGACCATGGTCGCCTTCTACCGCAATCGCTTCGCGACCAGCGTGCTGATGAGCCGCTCGGATGACGCCGGGCTCCATTGGAGTGCGCCGCAGCCAGTCGACCTGCCCAACAACAATTCGTCGATCCAGGCGATACGCATGAAAAACGGAGCAATCGCAATGGTTTACAACCACAGCAATGCCTCCATGTCGGATGCGCGCCGCCACTCGCTCTATGACGAGATCGAGGGTGAAGACGGGGAGGCGGCGGCCCCGCCCCTTGCCTCGGTCCGCCCGGCGATCTGGGGCGTTCCCCGGGCGCCGCTGAGTCTGGCCTTCTCCACAGACGGCGGGCTGACCTTCCCTCGCCGCGTCGATCTCGACACGGGCGACGGCTTCTGCCTCAGCAACAATTCGAAGGATTCGCTCAACCGGGAGTTCTCCTACCCCTCGATCGTCGAGGACGCCGAGGGCAGGCTGCACATCGCCTACACCTATTTTCGCCGGGCGATCAAATATGTTCGGCTGGAACCGGGCTTTTTCGACCCGGCCGGCTGAGGCTGGCGGGCGCGGGTCTGACACTTGTCTGAATTGACAAGTCGATTGTGCCGCTTCCTGCGGCGCGCGGGCCCGCATGGGCGCCGGCGTTCCGGGAGGTGTGCGCCATGCCTGAACGCGGGAAATATGGTTTAAACACAGCGTGATAGCGCGGCACTCGCGAATAGTCACCAGCGTCTCGGGGCAAGTTCCGGGGAAAATTTCGGCCGATGCTCTTGCCATGCCGCTGCGTTGAAGATAACAAATTTACATCTGGTGATCGCGGCGGGAGCCCGTGATGTTCAGGGAGGACCGATCGGATGAGCAATCTGGATGCGCCCATTTCCATGGTGAGGCCGGGCGTGATCGAGTTCGGTGCCGGTGTGGCGGAGAGACTCGGCACCTGGGCGAAGGGCAAGGGCTACCGTCGCGTCCTCGTGATTTCCGATGCCTTCAACGCTTCGCGCGCCGCGCTTCTCGGGCTTGCCGGCGAGGTCAGCGTCTTCGGCGAGGTGAAGGCCGAGCCCGACACGGGCGATCTCGATCGCGTGCTCGCGGCGGCGGAGAGCGCCAATGCCGACCTCATCGTCGGCTTCGGCGGCGGCAGCGCCATGGATCTCGCCAAGCTGGCGGCCGTTCTGTCGGGGTCGGCGCAGCGGCTCGTCGATGTCATCGGTGCGGGCAGGGTGGCCGGGCCGCGCAGGGTCGCGCTCGCCCAGGTGCCGACGACGTCGGGCACGGGCAGCGAAGCCGGCATCCGCGCGCTCGTCACCGATCCGGGTACGAGGGCCAAGCTCGCGGTCGAGAGCATTCACATGCTCGCCGATATTGCCGTGATCGATCCCACGCTCACCTTCACCGTGCCGCCGAAGGTGACGGCGGCGACCGGCGTCGACGCGCTGGCGCATTGCGTCGAAGCCTTCACCAACCGCAAGGCGCATCCCGCCGTCGACATCTATGCGCTCGAAGGGGCGAGGCTGGTCGGGCGCTATCTAGCCCGCGCCGTCCGCGACGGCGGCGACGCGGAAGCGCGCGCCGGGCTTTCGCTCGCCTCGCTTTACGGCGGCTATTGCCTCGGGCCGGTGAACACCGCCGGCGGCCACGCGCTTGCCTACCCGCTCGGCACCCGCTGGCACGTGGCGCACGGAGCGGCGAATGCCCTGATCTTCCCGCATGTGCTCGCGTTCAACACCCCCGCGGTTCCCGACAAGACGAGGGCCGTCCTCGAGGCGCTCGGCCTGCCGTCCTCCGACAAGATCGGTTCCGTGTTCGAAGCCGCGCACGAATTCTGCGCCTCGCTCGGCATCGAGATGAAGCTCGGGCAACTCGGCGTGCCGGCCGATGACCTCCGCGTCATGGCCGACGACGCCTTCGCCATCCGGCGCCTGCTCGACAACAACCCGCGAGACCTTTCGCGCGCCGATATCCTCGCGATCTACGAGGCGGCTTATTAAGGCCGTATCCTTGAGGAGGGAAAACCATGGGCAAGGAAACCCGCGTCGCAATCACGCTCGGCGATCCCGCCGGCGTCGGACCGGAGGTCATCGTCAAGGCGCTCGCGACCTTCCCGAGGAAGGAGCGCGCGAATTTCACCGTTGTCGGCAATATCGAGGCGCTGGAGCGCGCCAAGCGGACGACCGGCGTCTCGCTGGTCTTTGCGGCGACGAGGGAGGAGGGGGCGGTCCTCGTCGAGGAGGTCGCCCTCGAAGCGCCGCTGCCGGAGATCGGCAAGGTAAGCGCGGCCGCCGGCGAAGCTTCGGTGCGCTATATCTGCCGCGCCGTGGAAATGGCAGTGGCGGGCGAGGCCGATTGCATCGTCACCGCGCCGATCAACAAGGAGGCCATGAACCTTGCCGGCCATCACTTCGACGGCCACACCGGGCTTCTTGCGCATCTCACTGGCTCGAAGAGCTCGTTCATGCTGCTTGCCTCCGAGCGGCTCAACACCGTCCACGTCTCGACCCATGTGTCGCTGCGCGGTGCGATCGAGCGGGCGACGGTCGAGCGGGTGCTGGCGACGATCGAGGCGGGCCACGATCACTTCATGCGGCTCGGCCGCAAGCCTCGCATCGCAGTCGCTGGCCTCAACCCGCATTGCGGTGAGAACGGTCTTTTCGGCGACGAGGACATGCGCTTCCTCGCACCCGCAGTCGAGCTCGCAAGGAAGAAGGGCATCGACGTTTCGGGGCCGATCTCGGCCGACACGGTCTATGCGCGCGCCTATAGTGGCGCCTTCGATCTCGTCGTCGCGCAGTACCACGACCAGGGCCATATCCCGATCAAGCTCATCGCCTTCGACACCGCCGTGAACGTGTCGCTGGGTCTGCCGATCGATCGCGTTTCCGTCGACCACGGAACGGCCTTTGACATCGCTGGAACCGGCAAGGCCAACCACGTCAACATGCTCTCGGCCATCGCCTATGCGCGCCTGATGGCATCCTCGCCACGGCGGGCATCATAGTAAAACGGCGTTGCGATCTTGGAGCTCACTGCCGCGAGCTAGTTCTTTGCACGGTGCAGCTTCGCGACGGTTCGATTTGGCCGGCAGCTTCCAGGAACGGCGGGCCTCTGACCGCTGGAATGGCGTCTGGCGGTGGTGGCTTACCAGAGGCGACCACGGCATTGCCTCGTCGGCCGTTCGCCTCTTGCGTTTAAAGTCCGCCTCCACCTCAAAGCAGCTGCGGGCTCGGCTGAGGAATGTCACGTTGCCATTTGGCATAGAAAAGATATAATTTTGCCAAAGGAGATCGGGATGCAGTTTACGCCGATCATTGCCACACCGTCCGACCGATCCGATGCCATAACAGACGAGGAAGCTGGCGCGTTGGCGCGGACCACGGTCAACTTGTTCAGGGTTTGGAATATCTCCGACGCTGAAGCTTGCGTCCTTCTCGGAGGTATGTCCCCCCGAACGTGGGCGCGTTGGAAGGAAGGAAACATCGGCCGGATCGATCGTGATCTGCGCACGAGGATGGCGCATCTCATGGGAATCCATAAAGGGCTGCGCTACCTGTTCAAGGAGCCGTCCCGCGGCTATGCCTGGCTGCGCAAGCCAAACGCCGCCTTTTCCGGCGCCTCGGCGCTCGACTTGATGCTGCGGGGAGAAATAGCCGATCTTTCCGCAATGCGTGAATGGCTGAATGCGGAGCGTGGTGCGTGGTGAGCGGGCTTGCAGTCCGCCGTCGCATACACTGGGATCAGACCTATCGTATCATTCGATCCATCTATCCCCCGATCGACCTGTTCGAGGACATTGCAGACCCCCGAGACTGGGAGGCGCTTGTTGCGGTTGAGGAGAAGACAAATCCCCGTGTGCGCCTCGAGATCGGCGATCTCGGCAAGGTTCCGGCCTCTCGCCGGGTTGGCGGCCCTGGAGCGAGCTTCGTAATGGCTCCTTTTGTGCATTGCTCGGTTCTACGACCCGGCCGATTCACGGATGGCAGGTATGGCATCTATTACGCTGGCGACAGCGAAGAAGTCGCAGTCGCCGAAACGATACATCATCACGAGGAATTCATGCGCGCGACCGACGAGGACTCAGGCTGGACCTCGGACTTCCGCGTTTTGATCGGCAGCGTTGATCGCGACCTCGACGACGTGCGGGCGGTACCTGGCGTGTTGAATCCGGACGATTACACTGCGTCGCAAATCGAGGGAAGCGGCCTGCGGTCAGCTGGAAGCGATGGCGTCGTATGGGAGAGCGTCCGCATGCGAGGAGGGCGATGCATCGGCGTTTTTTGGCCGGACGTGGTCACGATTCCCATCCAGGGGCGACACTACGGTTACCACTGGAACGGATCCCGCGTGGATTTCGTGCGGCAGTATGACACCGGGCTTGTGTTCGCGACCACATGATGCGTGAGAGACCGGTCGACGCCTCCGATGCCTTCGCTTGACAGCCACCAACGACACGCTCGGTACACCCTTCGCGGGGTGCGCCGCCTGTCCGATTGCGGACCTGCAGCCGGCACCTTTGGATGAGACCGGAATCGTTCGAATACTCGACGCACTCCGACGCGGCCGCTATTGGCCGGCCAGGAAAGCTTGAGGCTATTGCAGGCCGGCGTGCAATTCCCGTTGCTCCGTTCGATGGCCCGATCGCGCTTGCGCTGCATACCGCCAGCCAGGCGGCTGCTTAAAGCGCGTCGCGATTAGATGTATTCATGCGACGCGCTCTCGGTTCTCGCTTTTATCCGTGTCGTTGCCCCAAACCGCTGCGCACTTTTGGGCGATATGCATTAGTTCAATCGCCCTTTGGGTATAAAACCAATTCCGAAACCAAAAAGCCGGCCTATCTTTTCCAATGTTTCAAGCGTCGGATTCGCTCCCCCAGTTTCGATTTCAGCGATTTGACGCCTGGTAAGCGACAGCGTCTTCGCGAACTCTTCCTGTGTCATGCCAAGTCCCCTTCGGATCTCTGCGACAGCACCCGGTAGCCTTAGATCACCGGTTCGAGCACGCTCAGCCAGTGTTCGCCGATTCTCAAGAATCTCTTCTTTTGTGGGTTTCTTCCAGCGAGCCATTCGACTGTCCTCCGGCATCACAAGTTTGCCGCCAGAACGCTATGCGCGATTTGAATGCAGCGTCCCATTGCACGCTCCAGAATTTCCGAAGCCGCACCCATCTCTTTCGCCATGGCCGGTGCCTGCAGCAAATGTTCGGCAAATACAGAAAGCGCAGCAGCGAGCGCTTTCTGCTCAGCAGGATCACGCATCAGTTCGCCGTAAATGTGCATCCAATCGGGAAGATGATCGCGACCGACGTCATGCATGATTGCCCATCGGGTGGAGCGAACAATTCCCTCCTTGGCGAGCCGCATAGGTGCGAAATCAAAGAGCGGAGACAGTCGGATCGTGCCGTCCTGATGCTTGGTGAGAGCCGAATTCCGGCCGTGATTGTCGGGATTGCCGAACGCCAGATTGGCAATGTCGCGCTTCAGATACTCGACCATGTCCGATAAAGGATCGGCCGAATATTGGCGCAGAACGTCGATATAGGCCTCGTGCGTGCCGACATAGCCGAAATCGGCGACGCCGATCGCTGAAACGAGGCTTTCCTGCCCCAGTCGGACGGTTCCGCCGCCTTCTGTCTTCTTCCGGTCGAAACGAGGAATGATGAGCACGCCTTCGGCATAGGTCGAAGGTTCGCTGACATTCAGACCGATCTTTTGAGCGATCTGCGAATAGAGGGCTTCGCCTTCGAGAATTAGACGGTCTACAGGCTCGTTGCTGCGCACCAGCTTGACGATGACGTGGCGCGCGGCCTCATCGTCGGTCACGAAGCTGTCAGGATAATAGAGTCCGTCATTCGCCTGGGTCATCGAAACCTTCGGCCATTCGCCTTGCAGGCCGCTTGAGCCGGAGGCGAGCATTCCAAAGCGATCGGCGACTTCCATGAACCGCTCCGACCGCTCAAGGATTTCCGCTTCTGTAACCCCTTGGCGCTGTACAGTGCGCATCCGTTCCGTTTCGGCGTCGGCCGCTTCCTTGATGCGAATATTGCCGATGCCGCCCGCAGCCGATCGCAGAAGCAGCGGGAGATCAGAAGCGCGCGAGCCTTCAGCGAGCCCGAGGTGGTACGCAAGCTTTCGCCTTGCGTGCCCCTGAGGCATAAGGTCCAAAAGGAACGGTGGCCAGCGGCTGCCATATCGGTTTTCGAGATCAACGGGATAACGGACCGACAAGGCGCGATGGTCGCGAACCGTCCTTCCGGCCGCAAACTCCGCCGATGCCGCAGTGACGAAATAGTCGAGATCGTAGTCGACTATGGACGCGTCCTGATAGCCGGCCGCGTCATCTTTAAGTTCCAGCGTAGCGGCGTCATGCCACTCACTGTCAAAATGGGTTTGGAGTGTTAGGCGCATAAATAGACCCCTTCGATGGATCGATTAACGCACCTTTCGAAATTATTCAACCCATTGAAATGGGTGAATACTAAAGGCCCCCAGCCATCGTGACGGTTATGGTGGTCACGAAGGGTATCGAACCGGCGACTTCGATGTTGAAGGCCCGGCCGATTTTCGCGGCAGCACAACAAGGAGCATCAGCCCGAAGGTGCCGCCGAGTGCGGTGGGCGAGACTCCATTCCCGCGGCACTCAGCTTTGACGGGAGACGGATCACGGTCGGCGTCACGACCAAGCGTAGGAACAGCGGTCCCTTGCGACGTCGCCACTGCCGCCGAAGCAGGTAGCCACGGCACCGCTCAATTTCATCGTCGCCCTTCTCTCCATAGTTGGGTCAACCGCAGAGCGGCCTTGGCAGGCAAAATTCAGAACCTGAGATTGTACCATAGGTAACTGAAGTTGCATTTCACACGTATTAACAAGCATTGCTAAGGCGCAGATCACGCATAAATGGTCCTGTGCTCAAAGAACTGAGATGTAATTCACCTGACTCAAGGTAGTGCCGCTGCGTCAGCACGGCCGTCGCCATGCCGCTATGCGGCGCCAACCCGAAACAGGAGAAATATCCAATGGCTCGTATCCTTTCCATGGCAGCAGTTGCTGCATTCGCCTTTTCTGCTGCTGCCCCGCTTGCGTCTTCGGCGCGCGCGGAGATGGAGGTGGTCAACATTCCCGTTCCCAAGGCAGTGATCGCCACGGCATTTAACGCCGCTTTCGCCTCGACCAAGGCTCACGTCCATAATCTGGGCAGCAAGCACGGGAGCGGCAGTGGCATATCCTGGCACGCCGATGCGAGCCACCTACTCCTCCCGAATGGAAAAAAATCATCGTTTGCAGTGGACGAGCAGGTCTTCAATGTCAGCAAGTGGCGCCAATTGAAGTACTACGTGGACGACCTGAACACGCAATCCATCCAGGCGACGATCGACGGCGGGCGGATCAATGTGGATCTACGATTTGAGAACAAGGGTGAGGAGATCAAGGCGAAATGCATTCGCCGGCGACTTAAGAAATGGGAAGAATGCTCGCTCGACATAGAGCGGGACATTCATATCGATAATGCAATGCTCGGTGTTTCCCTCGAGCCGATCGCGTACAAAGGGTCGATTGCTTACGCCAACATCAATCAAGACCAGGACGTGACGTTCAAATACGACATCAAGATCGCAAATAAGCTTTGCCAAACCTTCAAGGGTATCTGCGGTTGGATTGAAGGCAAAATCAAGAACAAGCTGACGCCGGCAATCGAGTCGGCGGCTGTCGCCAATCTCAACCAAACGGCAGTGAAGGACAAGATCGCCAGCGCCATCAGGAATTCGGCGACGTTGGGCGGGCTCGTCAAACCTTCATGGAAGATCACCAAGGTAACCAGTTCGGGTAGCAACTTCATCCTTCGCGTGGAGCGTTCGGTAACGAAGTCAGCCAGCCTGGACTAGAGCATTTTGCAGTCAGGTGGAATCACCTGACGTCGCACAAATGCGGCAAAAACAAACAGATAGAGCGATGGCGCGAACGCATGTGAGTGCATCCCGCTCTAATGCGAGTGAAACGAAACCTTGTGTCGAAGGGGGCAGGGGCGGGATCACCCGGCCTTGCCACCATAGTCGAAACATCCCGGCGCGCGCATGGCGCGCCACTTGCGCTCGCGATGGCAGAACGACGGCCGCGCGTAACCGGCAATCGACGGTTCGTGTCGCTTATCCGGACATCCGGTCAGATACCCGGCGCATATTCGGAGCCATCCACAAGCGAAGGTCGACCCTCGATCAGCAGTTCGCTGATGCGCGCCGGCGTGCGGGCGATGATCTTGCCGCGCCGGATGACCGCGAGGCGGTTTGGCTTCAGCCGCAAGGCCTCCAGCGGGTCGCGCGCTTGCAGGATGACGAGATCGGCGTTGCAGCCCTTCGCGAGGCCATAGCCATCAAGTCCCATCGTCTTCGCGGAATTGACGGTGAGCGCGTCGAAGATCTTTTTCTTGTCCTCGATGCCGGCCATCTGCGCCACGTGAATCGCCATGTGGCCGACCTCCAGCATGTCGGCCGAACCCATGGAGTACCAGGGATCCATCACGCAATCATGCCCGAAGGAGACGTTCAGGCCAGCTTCCATCAACTCGCGCACGCGCGTCAGGCCCCGGCGTTTCGGATAGGTGTCGTGCCGGCCCTGCAGCATGATGTTGATCAGCGGATTGGGGATCACGTTGATCTCGGCCTCGGCCATCAGCGGGATGAGCTTCGATACGTAATAATTGTCCATCGAGTGCATCGAGGTGAGGTGCGAACCGGCGACGCGTCCCTTGAGCCCGAAGCGGATCGTTTCGGCCGCGAGCGCCTCGATGTGGCGGGACAAAGGATCGTCGGTCTCGTCGCAATGCATGTCGACCGGCAGTCCGCGCTCGGCGGCGATCCGGCAGAGCGCCTCCACCGATGCCGCGCCGTCGCTCATGGTGCGCTCGAAGTGCGGAATGCCGCCGACCACGTCGACGCCCATGTCGAGCGCCCTGTTCAAGGCATCGACGGCGCCGGGCGAGCGGTAGTAGCCATCCTGCGGGAAGGCGACGAGTTGCAGATCGATGTAGGGGGCGACCCTTTCGCGCACTTCGAGCAGCGCCTCCACCGTCACCAGCCGGGGATCGCTCGTGTCGACATGGCTGCGGATGGCGAGAAGCCCCTGCGAGACCGCGAGGTCGCAATAGCGCAAGGCCCGCTCGACCAGCGCCTCGCGCGTCAGCGTCGGCCTGAGTTCCCCCCAGAGCGCAATGCCTTCGAGCAAGGTGCCGGACCGATTCATGCGGGGCAGGCCGAGCGACAGCGTCGCGTCCATGTGGAAATGCGGATCGACGAAGGGCGGCGAAGCGAGCCGGCCGGTCGCGTCGATTTCCTCGGCGGCGGTTGCCTCGATCCCGACCGCCACATCGGCGATTTTGTCACCTCCGATAGCGATATCGACGCGGCTGCGGCCGTCCGGGAGATTTGCGTTTCGGATGATCAGATCGAACATATCGGCACCAGCGCAAATTCGGAAGAGCGACGCCCGGCCATGGGCCGGCTCGAATCCAGCGCAGCCTAGCACGCGGATTGAAAGCCGCAATTATGGCGCGGCGCTATCGACGGTTCTGAGACGAATTTCGCCCGCCCACTTCGGCCGCATGGCCGGAAAATCCGGCATGAACTCGAGGCTCGGCCTCGAGTTCAGAGAGCATGCGACGGGCCATCGCAAAAGCGCGAGCATCACCTCGTTCCATCAGGGCGTTTGCCACGATCCGGCATTTCCCCGTCAGACTTTCAACATTGCTCAGATCGATATTATCAAACACTCGCACGCCATAGCGTTCCGTTGCTGCCCGGAGGAACTCGACCATCCGTTCCTTTTTCATTCGGTGGTTCTCCCGAAGCTCCCGGGCGAAATCCAGAACCGCATCCCGGTCGGGGGCGGGGACCAGGATTTCCACGCGCACGAAATCTGCCGCGCCACCGACCTCTCGATATTTTCTCAGGCGTTCACGC
This sequence comes from Sinorhizobium saheli, assembly GCF_001651875.1. GTDB lineage: Bacteria > Pseudomonadota > Alphaproteobacteria > Rhizobiales > Rhizobiaceae > Sinorhizobium > Sinorhizobium saheli. Next base: position 11,670 of record NZ_LNQB01000056.1, on the reverse strand, counting down.
GACGACATCTTTGTTTTTTTTAAAAATGTGCGGCTTTAACTAGGCGTATCCGGGATACGCATCAAGGCTCCGTTCGACGGCATTTCAAGAGCGACGGGTTTTGAAAGTCGGGGTCACTTCGATTTTTCGGGCTTGTTATGGAAATGGGCGTTGCCGAGGCCCGTACCGATCGTCAGGATTCCCCAGCTTGTGCAGTCGCGCATATACGGGATCTGCGAAAGTCCCTGGACGACGGCGTCGTTGTGCATAATGACAAAGGCTTCCTCGTCACCGATCTGCGGAACGGCTTTCTTCAGGGCGAGCGGCAGGTTGAAGTGCTCGCTTTCCCAATTGCCGCCCGGAAGGTTCTGGCCGCCGCGCAGGATCGAGCCATCGGCGCTGATTACGCCCGGGCAGGCGACCCCGATTACCGGTGCGAGCTCGAGGTCTGCCTTGTCGGCCTTTGCAACAAGCTTTTCGATCATGGCGACAAGACGTTCAACCGTCGCCTTCCGGCTCGGTTTGTCATCGGCGTGACGCCAGATATCCGACTTCCACACCTTTGCCTTCGCGAGGTCCTCCGCCTCCTTCAAACGCAGTTCGACGATGCCCACGCGAACATTGGTGCCGCCGATGTCCATGGCAAGCATGGCCTTGTGGCCTTTCAGCATCCAGGGCGGCATAAGGTAGGCGGCGCCGATCAGCCCCGCATCATCAGGGTGGTGAACGATCGGTGTGATTTCTACCCTGTGGCCCTCGGCCTTCAGCAGCACCAAGGCCCGGGCGATCGCGAGTTCGCCGATCGCGTGGCCGCTGAAGCCGCCGCCGACCGCGACGCGTTCGGTATCTTTCCAGCTTTCCTGCTTCAAGAACCTGCCGAGGACCGTCGCGAACGCGGTTGCGAAATCCTCCACGGCCCCGAAGATTACAGCAGCGGCCTCCTTGTCGTCGCCATCGAGAAGAGCATCAATCTCCTTTTTCGTCAGATCGCGGGTCGGCGTCTTGCCAAGCGGGTCGGCGCCCGCCTGTCGCACGCGCTTGCGCCAGGCATCGAGCTTTTCGTCAAAGGCGAATTTGTTGGCGTTGTCGCCGAGGAAGCCGTTACTGTCGCGCAGCTCCAGATTATAGCCGTCGACGGTTACCGAAGGCAGCTCGGCTGCACCATGGGTGAGCGGCGCGCCACCCGGTTTCTTGTCCGCAGAATTGCCCACGCAACCTCCTCCATGGTCACCCGGCACTTGAACGTCGGGCGAGCCGTTAACGTAGGCAGCGCAGGCGATGTTCCCGGCGCCGCCGCGCGTCAGCCGCAAACCCGAGCTTTTAGATATTCTCCGGCGTGAAGATATCGAAGGGGAGGAAGGTCTGGCCCGGAATGCTTGCCACGCCGCGGTCGATGGCGCCGAGCATCAGGTTGATCGTTTCCCGCGCCAAAGCTGGCACCGGGGTCGCGACCGCCATCAGGACCACTTCGTCCGCCAGCGCCGCGCGGGATTCCGGCGTCAGTTCGTTGACGACGACAAGCAGCCTGTTCTCGAGCTTTTCCTCGCGGATCGCCGAGATCGCGCCCTCCATGCCGCCGCCGCAGACGTAGAAGCCGAGAAGGTCGGGGTGGCGTTGCAGGAGGTCGAGCGTCGCCTCGTGTGTGATCTCGGGCGTGTCGAGGTTCACCATCGTGTCGAGGACTTCGAAGTCGGGCGCCTTTTCGCGAAAATAGGAGCGAAACCCGATCTCGCGCAGCTCGTGGCCGTGGAAGCGGTGGCTGCCGACAAAGGCCGCGACCTTGCCGGGGCGCTTGGCGGCCTTGGCGATCATCCACGCGGCCGTTCTTCCAACCTTCTGGTTGTTGAGGCCGACATAGCCTTCGCGCACGCCAGCCGCGAAATCCGAAAGCAGCGCGAAGACCTGGATGCCGCGATCCTTGAGCTCCTCGATCGCGGCGGTGACGGCCGGGTAGTCGGGCGAGACGAGGGCGATCGCCTGATTGCGCGCGGCCATCGCCTTCAGCTTTTCGATTATGCCGCTCGGCGTCGAACTCGCGACGAAATCCACCTGCGGGATGGCGCGGACGTTCGTCAGAGAGAGCGCGGCGTTCTCGATCTCCTTGGCCACGGCCTTGTAGAAGGACTGCTCCGGTTTCTGCAGCAGGAAGCCCAGCCGATATTGCGGCAGGTCCTCGAAGACGCGTTGGCGCAAGAGGCCGACGGCGTGATAGCCGATCGCCTTCGCCGCATCATAGACGCGCCGCGCCGTCTCCTCGCGTACCGGATGCCGGCCGTTCAGCACCCGGTCGACCGTTGCGACGCTCACGCCCGCCGTGCGGGCAAGGTCTGCGATTGTCGGCCTCCTGGTCATGCCTTCCCCTCCTGAAACTATTCCCTCAGCCCTGATGTGCTATGCTGATAGGATTTGAGAGAATATATCATACCTGCATTGAGAACCGTCAAAAGTCAACTTATTCTCATTTTCCGAAATGGAGCCCGGAGAGACGAGTGGCGTGGTAGGAGGCAGGGATGACGGTTCCCACGAAGAGAGACTACAGCCTGCTGGGGCGCGATGCGCAGGCCGCGGTTGCGAGCGGCCTTGCCGCGGCCGAGTGGTATCACACGGATATCCCGCGCAAGCAGATGAAAGAGCTGATGAAGCGCGAGGACGGCCCCGCCCTTCGCGATACCGCGATCTGGCTCGGCAGCATGGTGCTCTTCGGCGGTCTCGGCGTCGCTTTCTGGGGCACCTTTGCAGCGGTTCCGTTCTTCATCGCCTATGGCGTGCTTTACGGCTCGGCCTCCGACAGCCGTTGGCATGAATGCGGCCACGGTACCGCCTTCAAGACGTTGTGGATGAATGACGCCGGCTACCAGATCGCCTGCTTCATGATCATGCGCAATCCGGTGACGTGGCGCTGGAGCCACACCCGTCATCACACCGACACGATCATCGTCGGCCGCGATCCTGAAATCGCCGTCATGCGGCCGCCGGATCTCCTGCGCCTCGTCCTCAATTTCTTCGGCATCCTCGACGTCTGGCACGCGATGATCGACATGGTCCGCAATGCCTTCGGCGTGATCAGCGCCGCGGAAAAGACTTTTATCCCGGAAACGGAGCAGCCGAAGGCGATCCGCGTTGCCCGCATCTGGCTCGCCATCTATCTGGCGACGATCGGCCTTGCGGTCTATCTCGGCTCGATCCTGCCCCTGATGCTGATCGGCCTGCCGCGGCTCTACGGCGCCTGGCATCACGTGCTGACCGGTCTCCTGCAGCATGGCGGTCTTGCCGATAATGTCACCGATCACCGGCTGAACAGCCGCACCGTCTACATGAATCCGATAAGCCGGTTCATCTACTGGAACATGAACTACCACGTCGAGCACCACATGTTCCCGATGGTGCCCTATCACGCGCTGCCGAAACTGCACGAGATGATCAAGCACGACCTGCCGGCGGCGAACCCATCGATCCTTCACGGCTACCGCGAGATGATCCCGGCCTTTCTCAGGCAATTGCGCAACGAGGACTATTTCCTGAAGCGCGAATTGCCGCCGACGGCAAAGCCCTATCGCGAAGAGTTCCACAGCGACCGGGTCGTCGATGCCGCCGAGTAAGGCGCTAAGCGAACCAACCGATCAAACTCACTATCGTAATGGAGGAAAACCCATGAGCGCGAACTGGGTCGAGGTCTGTGCGGCTGACGAAATCGATGAGGAAGACGTCATCCGTTTCGACCACGAGGGGCGCACCTTCGCCGTCTATCGCAGCCCCGAGGACGAATATTTCGCGACCGACGGGCTCTGCACCCATGAGCAGATCCACCTCGCCGACGGATTGGTGATGGACGACATCATCGAATGTCCCAAGCACAACGGCCGCTTCAACTACAAGACCGGCCAGGCGAAAGGCGCTCCCGTCTGCGTCAACCTCAAGACCTATCCCGTCAAGGTGGAGGCGGGCAGCGTCTTCATCGCAATTTCCTGAGAAAGCCCTGGCGCCGGAGGCGAAGGAGAAGAGCATGACGCACATCGTTATCGTCGGCGCCGGCGAATGCGGCGCCCGGGCGGCGTTTGCCCTTAGGGAAAAGGGTTTCGACGGCGACGTCACGCTGATCGGCGCCGAGCCGCACCACCCCTATGAGCGGCCGCCGCTTTCCAAGGACGGGCTCGCCGGCGCCGAGCCGCCGAAATATGTCGCCGCTCCCGAGCGCTACGAGGAAGTGGGGATCACGGTGCTGACCGGCGCCATGGCCGAAGCGATCGACCGGGGGCGAAAGACAGTGCATCTCTCGGGCGGCCGCTCCATCGGCTATGACCGGCTTCTTCTCGCGACCGGCGCCCGGCCACGCACCTTTCCCGGCGTCTCAGAAGGCGCGGCACGCATCCGGATGCTCAGGACTCATGCCGACGCCCTGGCGATCCGCGCCGCGCTGGCGCCCGGCAGGCGGCTTGCTGTCGTCGGTGGCGGCTTCATCGGGCTTGAGCTCGCCGCGACCGCGCGCAAGCTCGGTGCCGAGGTGGTCGTCGTCGAAGGTCTGCCGCGCGTCTTGAGCCGCGCCGTACCGGAAGAGATCGCCGCCATCGTCGCCGAGCGGCACCGGGCTGCGGGTGTCGAAATCGTCTGCGGCGCGCGGATCGCGGCCATCGAAGATGGTGGCGACGCTGCGCGCGTCTTGTTCGCCGATGGCGGGAGCCTTGCCGCCGATCTCGTCGTCGTCGGCATCGGCGCGGTGCCGAATACCGACCTCGCGGAGGCCGCGGGGCTCACGATCGACAACGGCATCGCCGTCGATGAGACGCTCCGCACCTCGGACCCCGACATCCTTGCTGCCGGCGACTGCTGCTCCTTCCCTTTGTCGCATTGTGGCGGGCGCCGCGTGCGGCTCGAAGCCTGGCGGAACGCGCAGGACCAGGGGACGCTCGCCGCCGCCAACCTGATGGGCGGGGCCGAACGCATTGCAAGCGTGCCGTGGTTCTGGTCGGACCAGTACGAGCTCACGCTGCAGATCGCCGGCCTTGCCGATGGCGCGGCCGCCACCGTCCGGCGCGCGATGGACGATGGCGCCTTCATCCTCTTTCATCTCGATGGCGACGGCCGGCTGATAGCCGCAAGCGGCATCGGCCCCGGCAACGCCGTTGCCCGCGACATCCGCCTTGCCGAAATGCTGATCGCCGCCGGCAGCCGCCCGGACCCGGCAGCACTCGCTTCCCCCGAAACCAAGCTCAAGAAGCTGCTGGCGGCCTGATCGCCGCCAGTGCCTGACCTGTTTTTTGAAACGCCGATTCCTGGAGATTTCGATGAGAGACCGCCGTCCGACCGTTGCCGACCTGTTGTCGATGAAGGGCAAGAGGCAGCTCACCATGCTGCGCGTCGTGACGCTGGAGGAGGCGGACGCCGCTGAAGAGGCCGGCATCGATCTCGTTTCCGTGCCGCCGGCGCTGCTCGGCCCTGAGTTTCGCGAGGCAGCACCCTCCGTCTTTGCCTTCCCCGGCCTCGAATATGGCGACTATGTCACCGCGGAAGAGTATATCCGCGCGGCCTTCAAGGCGCTGAAGGCGGGCGGCGACGCCGTCTATTGCGCCGCAAGCCTTTCGACCGTCCGGCGGCTGCGGGACGAGGGCATCCCCGTCTGCGGCCATGTCGGGCTCATCCCGTCCAAGGCCACCTGGACCGGCGGCTTCCGCGCCGTCGGCAAGACCGTCGCAAGCGCGTTCGAGGTCTGGCGCCAGACGAAGGCGCTTCAAGAGGCCGGCGCCTTCGCCGCCGAGATCGAGGTGGTGCCGGGCGAGGTCGCCGCCGCGATCAGCGCGCGCACCTCGATGCTGATGCTGTCGATGGGCGCGGGCACGGGCTGCGACGCGCAATACCTCTTCGCCGAGGACGTGCTCGGCGCCCACCGCGGCCATTACCCGCGCCACGCCAAGACCTACCGCGACTTCGCCGCCGAATACGACCGCCTGCAAAAGGAGCGCATCGCCGCCTTCGCCGAATTCGCCGCCGACGTCCGCTCCGGCGCCTATCCGGAAAAAGGCCATCTTGTCGGGATTGAGGACAAGGAGCTGAACGCCTTCCTCGCCGAACTCGAGCGGGGCTGAAAGCGCATCACGAGCTCACCTCCCAGTGGGGCCGCCTGGCCGCCTCGGTCGCAGCGATCGAGGCGGTCTTTTTTGTCGGTGCGCGTGTCGACGACGAGCACCGGCTCTAACGACGGCAACTCTCAAGCCGCCATCTGCTCCGCCCGCAACTTGGCCAGAACCTCCAGCGCCTGCTCAATCTCGATCGGCTGTTTCGTGACTGGATCGAGATACTTGGCATAGAGAATATACGCGGCCGCAAACACTTCATCGATCGAGAGCGTTCGGCCTCGGCGTGAACTTGGCTGGCGATCATCCGTCAGCCCCCAGCCGGAGTAAAAGGGGCAGCCCACTGTCGTCACCTTGATGCCGCGCAGCAGCGCCTCGAAGCCCGAGAGTGAGGTAATCGTATAGACGTGGTCGATGGTTTCGAGCGCGTCTGCGAGGCTGATATCCTGCGTGAGAATCATCGCGACATCGCGCACCAGGCTCGGATCGGACTTCGCCTCGGCCGTGCCCTTCAGCACTTCCGGGTGCGGTTTATAAATGATCTGCGCTTCGGGGTTCTCGGATGCAGCAAGGCGCACGAGATCATTGTTGTTAATCTGCCGCGCGCAGCCAAAGGCGATCGAGGCGTCGCGCTCCACCTGGCCGATCACGAGCACGCGCTTTCGAGTTTTCGAGCCGTAAACGGAGGCGATATCGAGTGACTTGCCGGAATTGTATTTGCTGAGACGGCTTGCGAGGAGCCGCTCCCTGGCGGCTCTTGCCCGCCTAATTAACGCCTGATCGCCCTCGAAATCATGCGTACGCAGGATGTTCTCGAGGTCGGTGGGCGCTTCCGCATTGAAGTACATATCCTGAGCGTCAAAGGTTAGTGAAAGCGGCGGCACGTGCAGGGCGCCCAACGCCACGGAACGAAGGAAGCCGTCCTCGACATAGCGAAATGTGATGCCGTGGCGCGTGCAGAATTCCTTGAGCTTCGGCGGCCCTTTATACTGCCACGCCATGACCTGGGTTCGCGGATCCCGAAGCAGCCTCCTCTTCCAGTAGAGCTCGAATTCGAGTGGCCATGGCTTCGTGCAGCCGAAGATCACTTCGTTTTTGGGAAACCAATCGCGCATGAAGGTTTTCCATTTGCTGAATCCAAATAGAAAAAGCGGTGCTGGTCGCGACCGTTGCTGTTCGTCCATGCCCAGGCTCTTTAGCATAGTGTGGCGCTTCTCGCTGAAACCGGGTTCCGGTTCAGCTTGCAGTGGAGCGATGTCATCGCAATTGATTGTGAGGGAACAACCACACAGAACGGAGATCGAACCGGTTTCGGTTCAGTGCAAGGAATGGATGCCGGCATCGAGCCACTCATCCATCACGCTGCCCAGATCCAGAGCGACTCCCCCAGCCTCCTTGGCGGTTCCGATGAATATCTTGCCTACAATGCCGCCGGCAACGAGAACAAGTGTGCCGGGCGATGTCTTTCTCCGGATCTCCTCATCGATCGCCTCATAAACGAGGGGCAGGGGCTGATCAGAGACGTGATACTTCTCATTGCGCGACGTCCGGAAGTGCGTCGGGATCGTCACGTGGCTCATGGACGTGAGGCCGCGCATCCACTCCGGGAGCTGGCTAATGTTTGCGCTGCTTACCAGGACACATTGCTGTGAGGCAATCAACATCTCTCTCACTGCTTCATGCGATCGGAACAGCGGAACATTCATTCTCTCCTCTCCAAAAAGCGCCGATGACGGGCGATTCGAGAAATAATGGAGAACTTGCAGCAGGCCGCGGCCCTGAACGCTCGCCTTGAAGGTGGTGCTCTTCTGGTGGATATCTCGTACAAACCGGTGGATTGACGGAATGCCTAGAATGTCGGCGTGATCAACGGCGGCTCGAATACGAGCCGTAATGGATGATCTCAACTCCGTGTCGAGCTCGATGCCCCACCAATGACGTTCGCGGTTGAGCTGGTCGTCAAGAGTGAAAAACTCCTGATGCTCGGCAAATGCATACCCTTCGCCGTCACTGAGACGGATCATGGACAAGGGTTTCTTCTGCTGAATCGCATCCACTACAACCTGCTGGAACTGCTTCCGTTCTTCAGCATTCGACCTGACGTCCATGAAGCGCATGCCGTGTCGCAGACGGGTATAGGCCGGTTTGATGTCCGCCTTAAACTCTGCGGCGACGGCTGAGGGCGCCTCGTTTTCGAAAGCGAGCTCTGTCTGCTGGTGGGTCGAACCGCCATGTCTCGTGCCGAAGACATTGTCCACATCGGCGATCTTGAGCCGGTGGAACGGCGTCTCTGCCTCCCAGAACTCTTTACGAGCTTTCTCATACTTTTCGATATTCCCCGTCCGGATCAGGTGTCGAAGAAGCGCGATGCGGCGGGTGGTTGATAGGTTTTCGCGGCGGACACGCAAGGCTTTCTCGAATAGGAGATCGAGCAAATCCAGGCGGTCCTCCCTGAGGCAGGCGTTGAAGGCGAGCCCCTCCAACGCCAACCGGACAAACCGGCGGTTCGGAACGTCAAGTATCGCCTCGATCATTCCGTCGAGTGGATAGGGGAGGGCTACCCCGGTTATTTCAAACCGTTTGAAGGAAAGCCAAAGGTAGACCGCCAGATGCTCCTCGAGGTCGTCGAGGCGGTCGAAAAGCGTGAACACCACCGGGTGCCGACTCAAGTAGAGCTGATCGATCGCCTTGATGGCGTCCTCGTGGTCCACGATTCCGATGGCAAGAGTGCTATTCAGCCATTCGCTGGGATTGCGCGCCCCGGTTATGGATGCTTGCAGCCACGGCAGCTTCCTAGGGTCTGCTGCCGCTGGGGATCCATGTCCCGACACGCGCAGTTCTTCAATCGCTTGCCTAGCCTTCAAGGGCGACTCATAGGCTATGTACTTTACCGTTTCCAGAACCAGCCGAGACGATATTTTGGCTATGATATTCACGATGGTTTTCCCGTAGGACGGCAGCTTGGTCTTGGGATTACGAACCGGCTTCAGCGGCGGGCGTTTCATGGCAACACCTGCGCGGGGGCGAAAGCGGCGGTCGATAATCGGGGAGATCCTCTCCAAAAGCTTAGCCTTGTCGCTTTCGGACGCCGACTCGGGAGGAGCGTAGAGGTCCGCGTAACGCGAATACCATTGCTCATCGAAGTCGAATTGATTCCAAAATGCGCCGCTCAGCGCGTCCATAGACGCAGAACCGGCGACACCGCTTCTGACAAAACCATAGTAGTCGGGCTCGACGGGATCGAAATCGAAGTTCTGGAAAACGGGAATGCCTCGGTGCAGCAATTCGATAACGACTGATGAATTCGCTACCACGGCGATGTGGGGAAAAACGGGAAAGTCGTCGAGGACGGAAAGCCCGTGCGGCCATTCGACGGTTGCCTGATTTGGGTGCGGTTTGACATGTACCGACGAGACATGGTGATTGGTCCTCAGGCGCTCAAACACAAGCCGAAGGCCGTCAACGTCGACCCGCCCTGTTGTATAAAGAACAACGCTCAGTTTTGCCGACTCGTCGTGGCTGCATTTCGGATAGCGGAAAGGCTCGGGGAAACGGGAAATAATGAAAGCGTCACCATTGATGGGACCGACTTCTTCATAAATCCGGCGAGAAACAGCGTTCCGGAGAATGCTGAACTCGAAGTCAAGGGGAGGAAAGCTGGTGGAAACTTCGGCATGTTGGACATAGAGCCGTCTGACCTTGAAGGTCTTCATCGCCAATGAGAACGCAACGGGATTTGGCGAATGATCGTTCGCGACAACGGCCAAGGAGGGATGCTTGCTGTCGCTTCGTGCCAGCGAGAATAGATACCGTATAAAATGGACAGCGAACTGTCCGAGCTGGTATACGAGTTCCGGCCCGATCGTCTCTCTGCTGTCGATGTAATCGACCATGACGGGCGTCAGATGCTCGATAAGTTGGTCGAGATCAGCCTGGCTGTGCCGTCTCTTGGAGAACTTCAGGTCGACTGCGTTGAAGTGGCTGAATTTTTTGTCGAGCCGCCCGAGAACGTCCAGAAGGAATGAAAACTCACGAAGGTTGTTTTCCGTCCGGCCAAGAAACAGGATATCGACGTCTGGCAGCGCGTAGGTGCCTTGCTTCGACGTCCTGATGGCCGCGTGCAATTCCGAGATGGCGGAACGCCGCCGATCTTCGATCGATGCCGATGGGCTGAACCGATCACGGAATTCATCGGTGAGCTTGTGACCGATGATTGCATTATAATCCGGATTGTGGTCGATAACCCGTGCGACCCTTTCAAGCCCGTTCTGAAAATGCTTCTGAACTTCCTCGGTTTCCAAGACTTGGCTGTTCGACGAGGTTCCGTTGACTGGCATAAACAGGCTTCCCTAGTGTGATCCGACCGGCGCCGCGTGTAGCATGCCGAGAAATCGGTGTCAGCCGAAAGCCCCGCCGAAAAGTTCACGATGTGTGCGCGGCCATCGAAAAATTCCTTTGGCGGGGCAAGCCAGAGCCAGGGGGGAACAACGGCGCCGACGACAATTACCTCTCTGCGGCCGTAATCGCACACCCTTATTGACCTCAAGCGATTTCCCCCTGCATGAGTTGCGCCATGGGGTTGGCGAACGCGTTGTGGTTTTGCTATGAGGCAGCAAAACGGTTCGCGGACGCATGATGTGACCGGAACTGTTGGTTTCGTGATGGGAACAGGATAACGATTACGCCGCCAATGATCTTGGGCATCGGGGATAGCGGTGCGCCGTTGCAGCACGCGTCCTTTGGGGGCTCCCGCGCGTGTTTAGTCTGCGGAAATATTATGAGACCGGGGAACACAAGGCTTCCTCACGCAACAGTCGGTTCAAGAGGCATCCGTGCGTCATTTCTTCTCCTCTGTATTCAGAAAACCTAGGCATAAAGCGGATGCTGCACAACCAAAAGCCGGCGTAGTCGCCGCAACGCTGCCCTCTATCAAGGCTCTAGTCAAAGAAATTAAGGAGCTCCGTCTTGCTGGCAGTCTCGATAGCGCCTGCGCCAAGGCGGAAGTTGCCGTCGGGGACTATCCTAGAAATGTAAATGCGAGGATTGCCTTAGCAGAAGTGCTTGTTGATCTGGATAGGCCAGCAGATGCCGTGCCGCATCTGCGGTTAGTCCTCTCAATGGATCCATTGGAGAGCCGTGCCCGACAAAAACTAAAACTGATAACCGGGTCCTACGACTACACCCTTGATGCGGTCGAGATTGCTTTAGCCGGAGCCGAAAACCGAGCTGACGTCCATCTGCGCGCGGCAGATTATCTCAACGAAGGTTCGTTGTTCGCCGATGCCGGCCGTATTGCCCAGGCTGGCCTTGACAAACTTACTGATGAGGAGCGAACCACCGATGTTTTCGGAAGTCTGCTGTTTCAGTTGGCCTTCGCGTTGGAGGGCATGCAAGACTTCGACGAGGCGATCACAATCTATGATCGTATTCCAGTTGACCAGCCACTCCGGAGAAAAGCGGCATTGCGTCAAAGGAGGTTGCTCGGGTCGATTGTCAAGGAAGCCAAGGAACTCCGCCTTGCTGGCAGCTTGGAGAAAGCCTGTGCGAAGGCAAAAATTGCTGTTGCGCATTATCCTAGCGATGTAAATGCGAGAATGGTTTTAGCGGAAGTGCTTATCGATTT
>NZ_LNQB01000055.1 GCF_001651875.1 Sinorhizobium saheli | reverse complement strand
TCATGGCAGCACCTCCTGCCATGTTGAATCAGAATCCGACCGAAAGCGGAAGCCTGTTAATCAATAGGTCCTGAGCCTAGTCGCCTTTCCCCGCCTGCGACCGCCTGCGGGAGAGGGTTAGTCCTCGGGTTAAACCCAGGGTTAAGCCCGAGGTGACGGGGCAAACGCTGACCATTTCACAGGCCACCTTTTTTCGCTGCAGTGCACACGTGCCCTTGATTTGCCGCGGTTAAACCGACTAGCTATCGCAGCCAATCCCGATGCAAGGAGCCCTGCGATGAAAGCGCTTGTCGAACAACTGAAAGCCACTGCACGCGAGACCAATGCGACCGATATCCGCGCCGCTTTTTCGGCCGATCCCGACCGCTTCTCCCGCTTCAGCCTGAGCCTCGGCGACCTGCTTTTCGATTATTCGAAGTGCGCGGTGAACGACAGGGTTCTCGACGGTCTCGAGGCGCTCGCCAGGGCGGCCCGGGTCGAGGAGAAGCGCGATCAGATGTTCCGCGGCGATATCATCAACATCACCGAGGAACGCGCGGTGCTGCACACGGCGCTCCGGAACAGGTCGAACCGGCCGATCCTCGTCGGCGGCAGGGACGTCATGCCCGATGTCAATGCCGTGCTCGAGGCCATGGGCGCCTTTGCCGAAGATGTGCGCTCCGGCGCGCTGAAGGGTGCCACCGGCAAGAAGATCACCGACGTCGTCAATATCGGCATCGGCGGCTCCGACCTCGGCCCGGTGATGGCGACGCTGGCGCTCGCTCCCTTCCATGACGGCCCGCGGCTGCACTTCGTCTCGAATGTCGACGGCGCCCATATCGCCGATACGCTGAAGCTTCTCGATCCGGAGACCTCGCTCTTCATCGTCGCCTCCAAGACCTTCACCACGATCGAGACGATGACCAATGCCGCGACCGCTCGCGCCTTCATCGCCGGCAAGCTCGGCGAAGCGGCGGTCGGCGATCATTTCGCCGCGGTCTCGACCGCCCTCGACAAGGTCGCCGCCTTCGGCATCGACGCCTCGCGCGTCTTCGGCTTCTGGGACTGGGTCGGCGGCCGCTACTCGATCTGGTCGGCGATCGGCCTGCCGCTGATGATCGCGGTCGGCGCCGAGAATTTCGGCCGCTTCCTCGACGGCGGCCATGCGATCGACGAGCATTTCCGCACCGCACCGGTACGTGAGAACATCCCGATGCTGCTCGGACTCATCGGCTTCTACCACCGCAACGTGCTCGGCTATCCGTCGCGGGCGATCCTGCCCTACGACCAGCGCCTCGCCCGCTTCCCGGCCTATCTGCAGCAGCTCGACATGGAATCGAACGGCAAGGCCGTCACGCTCGACAGCACGCCGGTGGAATTTTCGACCGGCCCCGTCGTCTGGGGCGAGCCCGGCACCAACGGCCAGCATGCCTTCTACCAGTTGATCCACCAGGGCACGGATATCATCCCGGCCGAGTTCATGATCGCCGCCAACGGCCACGAAAAGGACCTGCGCCACCAGCATCAGCTCCTGATCGCCAACTGCCTCGCGCAGTCGGAAGCGCTGATGAAGGGCCGCACGCTGACTGAGGCCAAGGCGCAGCTGACCTCGAAAGGCATGGACGAGGCAAAGGCGGACAGGATCGCGCCGCACCGCGTCTTCACCGGCAACCGGCCGTCGCTGACCTTCGTCTACGGTGAGCTCGACCCCTTCGCGCTCGGCCGGCTGATCGCGCTCTACGAGCACCGCGTCTTCGTCGAGGGCGCGCTCTTCAACATCAACTCCTTCGATCAGTGGGGCGTCGAGCTCGGCAAGGAGCTCGCGACCGGCCTGCTGCCCGTCGTCGAAGGCAAGGAGAGCGCCGAAGGACACGATTCTTCGACAGCCGGTCTCGTGGCCGCGCTGCTGAAGGCGGCGCGCTGACCGATACGAAAAAGGGCGCCAGCGATGCTGGCGCCCTTTTGCATGCAGATCTGTCTGCTTCAAAGCCCGAGTTCATGCCGCCACGGCGGGTTGGCGCCGGCGCGCGAGACGGTGACGGCCGCGGCCCTGGCGCCGAGCGCGAGGGCTTCCCGGACCGCTTCGTCGCTGAGGTTCGCGACGGCGGCCTTGGTCAGGAGGTTGTTGCGCTTCAGCGAAGCGAGCACCCCGGCATCGAACGTATCGCCTGCCCCGACCGTATCGACGACCGTGACGCGCTCGCTCGCGACCTCGACCTTGTGGTTGCGGGTATAGCCGACGGCGCCGTCGGCGCCCCTGGTGATCAGCACCAGCTTCGGCCCGCGCTTCAGCCATTCGGCAGCGAGCGCATCATGGCTGCCCTCCATGCCGAACCAGGCGAGGTCCTCGTCGGAGAACTTGACGATGTCGGACATCGCCGCCATGCGGTTCATGCGGGCAAGATGCGCCTCGCGATCCTCGATGAAACCGGGACGGATGTTCGGGTCGAAGGAGATCACCCGCTTTTCATGCTCGCGCCGCATCAGCGCCTCGTAGGTGGAGCCGCAGGGCTCCGGAATGAGGCTGATCGCGCCGAAATGCAGCGCCTCGCAGGCGTCTGCGAGTGCCGGAAGGTCCTTCTCGGTGATCATCCGTCCGGCCGTGTTCTCGTCGAAAAAGGCATAGCTCGCATGCCCGTGGACGAGCTTCACGAAGGCGAGTGTCGTGTGGAGCGGCAGCGTGGCGCAGGGGCTGAAATCGACATTTGCCGCTTTCAGCGTCGCGCGCAGGATGTCGCCGAACATATCGTCGGAAAGGCCGGTGAAGAAGCCGGTCGGGATGCCGAGCCTGCCGAGCGCGATCGCCGTGTTGAAGATCGCGCCGCCGGCATAGGGCGCAAAGGCACCCTCCCCTTGCGCCGTCTCGCGCGGCAGCATGTCGATCAGGGCCTCTCCGCAGCAAACGATCATCACATTCCTCCCTTGCAGACTATTCGATCGATCAAACCAGCCGCCGGCCGCTTGCAAGCCAAGGCGGGATGGGGGCGGAAAACCGCCCGCACTTTTCCTGCCGCTCTACTGGGCGGCAAGTTCGCCGACGCCGCCGTTCCTCGCCGACCAGGCGAGCGGCGCGTTGAGGAAGGCCTCGACCTCGTTCAGCGTTTTCTCGTCGAAGAGCGCGTGCTCCCGGGCGACGGCGAGCACATTGCGCCAGGTGGCGATGTAGTGCAGGTCGACGCCCTTCGCCTTCATGTTGGCGCGCGCCTCGGGGAAGATGTCGTAATAGAAGAGAGCGATGCCGTGCTCGACGACGCCGCCTGCGGCGCGGATCGCGTCGATGAACTTGAACATCGACACGCCCGCCGTCGTCAGGTCCTCGATCACCAGCACGCGGGCGCCTTCCGGCATGTGGCCTTCGATCTGGGCGTTGCGTCCATGGCCCTTCGGCGCCTTGCGGACATAGATCATCGGCAGGCCGAGGCGCTCGGCGAGCATGGCGGCAAAGGGAATGCCGGCCGTCTCGCCGCCGGCGACCACGTCGAACTGCTCGAAGCCCGCTTCGCGCAGAATCGTCGCGGCGGCGAAGTCCATGACCGCCGAGCGGATGCGCGGATAGGAAATCAGCTTGCGGCAGTCGATATAGACCGGGCTCGCCAGGCCGGAGGCGAGCTTGTAGGGCTCGTCGGCGCGAAAATGCACCGCCTTGATCTCCCAGAGCATCTTCGCGACCAGCTCGGCCATCACCGGCTTGTCGGTGAACGCGTTCGAAAACATGAATTCTCCTTCCTGGCGTGACCCGAAAAGCCAAGAACGGCTTTCGGATTCAGGCACGCGACAAAGACAAACCCAGCCGTCAGGCGACGGCCCAGTAGAGCGGGAACATCGGATCGAAAACGGTGACCGGGCCGGCCTCGGTCTCGACCTTGGCGGGATAGCGGACCGGCTCTTTCTGGTTGCGAAGCGTGACAATCTCCTCGTTCACCGGCAGGCCGTACCAGGCGGGGCCGTTCAGCGACGTGAAGGCCTCGAGCCGGTCGAGCGCGCCCTCCTCCTCGAAGACATGGGCGAGGCAGCTCAAGGTGTTGATCGAGGTGTAAATGCCGGCGCAGCCGCAGGCACATTCCTTGAGCGGGTCGACATGCGGGGCGGAATCGGTGCCGAGGAAGAAGCGCACGTCGCCGGAGACCGCGGCGGCGCGCAGCGCCAGCCGGTGGCTCTCGCGCTTGGCGACCGGCAGGCAGTAATAATGCGGCTTGATGCCCCCGGCGAGAATGGCGTTGCGGTTGATGATCAGGTGGTGGGTGGTGATGGAGCCGGCGAGATTGGCCCTGGATGCCTTGATATAGTCGATGCCGTCCTTCGTCGTCACGTGCTCCATGGTGATCCGCAGGTCCGGCAGACGCCGGCGGAGCGGATCGAGGACCGTCTCGATGAACACCGCCTCGCGATCGAAGATGTCGACATCCGCCGCCGTCACCTCGCCATGGACGCAGAGCGGCACGCCGATCTCGGCCATGCGCTCCAGCACCGGCATCGCCTTCTCCAGGTCGCGGACGCCGCTTGCGGAATTGGTGGTCGCGCCCGCCGGGTAGAGCTTGACCGCCTTGACGAGGCCGCTCCGGAAACCCGCCTCCACGTCGTCGGGGTCGGTGCTCTCGGTGAGATAGAGCGTCATCAGCGGCTCGAAGCGGTGACCCGCGGGGACCGCGGCAAGGATGCGCTCGCGATAGGCGGCGGCATCGGCGGCGGTGACGACCGGCGGCACCAGGTTCGGCATGATGATGGCGCGGGCGAAGTGGCGGCTCGTATCGGCGATGACGCCGCGCAGCATGCCGCCGTCGCGCAGGTGCAGGTGCCAATCGTCCGGGCGGCGGATAACGAGGTCTTGCATGGTCAGCCTTCTCCCGATGCTCGCGCCCCGACCGCGCAGGCGTCGTCCAGGGCGACCGATGCGCGTGGAGGGCGGCAACTCATGTGGTGAAACCGCGTCTCGATATCACCATTGCGCCGCCGAAGACAATGGTGCTCGCGGCGCATCCTTCAGAAATCCCGGATCACGATGTCGCTCGGCCTGCGGCTGGCGACGACGCGGCGGGCATTGTGGATGTCGTTGCCGAACGCCTTCTCGCGCGCCGTCTCCTCGTCGTAGCCCTGATCGTACCAGCGCTGGAGCAGCCGCCGTTCCAGTTCATCAAGGCCCGGATCGATGAAGATCGCGCAGTCGAAGGCGCCTTCGAGCCGGTTCCACGGCGCCTCGTCGAGCAAAAGATAGTTGCCCTCGACGAGGACGATGCGCGTCTCGGGCGCGATGATCCTCGCCGAAGCGATCGCGAGTTCGCGCGAGCGGTCGAAGACCGGGACGAGAACCTCGCCGTCATTGGCGCGCACCGCCGTCAGCGTCGCGAGGAAGGATCGGACGTCGAAGGTTTCGGGGGCGCCCTTGCGGGCGAGCAGGCCCTTCTCGGCGAGGACGGCATTGTCCATGTGGAAGCCGTCCATCGGCAGCACCGCCACGTTTTCCCCCGCTGCGGCGATCGCCTCGGCGAGACCTTCGGAAAGCGTCGACTTACCGGCACCGGGAGGCCCGGCGATGGCAACGATGAAACGGGCGGCGCCGGCCGCCCGTTTCAGGATCGCGTCCGTCAAGGACCCTATGTTCATGCCGCGATCGCCTCGCCGGGCGGCGTCTTGGCACCGGTCATGAAAGCGACCGCATCCGACATGGTGTGTTCCTTCGGATTGATGACGCAGAGCCGCTTGCCGAGACGGTGGATATGGATCCGGTCCGCCACCTCGAACACATGCGGCATGTTGTGCGAGATCAGGACGATCGGCAGGCCGCGGCGACGGACGTCGAGGATCAGCTCCAGGACGCGCCGGCTTTCCTTGACGCCAAGCGCCGCAGTCGGCTCGTCCATGATGACGACCTTGGAACCGAAGGCCGCCGCGCGCGCCACGGCCACGCCCTGGCGCTGGCCGCCCGAGAGCGTTTCCACCGCCTGGTTGATGTTCTGGATCGTCATCAGGCCGAGTTCGGAAAGCTTCGACCGTGCCATTTTCTCCATGGCCGCGCGGTCGAGGGTACGGAACAGCTTACCGAAAAGCCCCTGCTTCCTGATCTCGCGACCGAGGAACATGTTGTCGGCGATCGAAAGCGCCGGCGACAGAGCGAGGTTCTGGTAGACCGTCTCGATGCCGGCGGCGCGGGCGTCCATCGGCGAGCGGAAGTGGACCGGCTGGCCTTCGAGCCGGATCTCGCCCTCGTCCGGCGTGACGGCGCCGGAAATCGCCTTGATCATCGAGGACTTGCCGGCGCCGTTGTCGCCGATCACCGCCAGGATTTCACCCGGGTAGAGATCGAAATCGGCGTGGTCGAGAGCGGTCACCCGGCCATAGCGCTTGACGAGACCGCGCGCGGTGAGGATGGGTTCCTGTGCCATTACGCTGCTACCTTTCTGATCCACTGGTCGATTGCAACGGCGGAGATGATGAGCACGCCGGTCAGGAAGACCTTCCATTGCGGGTCGGCGCCGAGCATGTTGAGGCCCATGGAAACGACGCCGACGATCATCGCGCCGATCAATGTTCCGAGGATCGAGCCGCGACCGCCGAAGAGCGAGATGCCGCCGATCACGGCCGCGGTGATGGCCTGCAGGTTATAGTCGGTTACGGCTGCGGACGGGGAAATCGAGCCGTTGCGGCCGATCGAGACCCATGCGGCCAACGCCGCAATCAGCCCGGCGATCGTGTAGGCGCTCAGGAGCACCTTTCCGACGCGGATACCGGAGAGCTTGGCGGCTTCCGGATCGTCGCCCACGGCATAGAGGTGACGCCCCCAGGCCGTGTGGTTCAACGCGTACCAGAGGCCGAGGACAAGCGCCACCATGGCGACGACACCGAGGGTCAGCACGGCCGAGCCGACCTTGAAGTTGACGCCGAAGACGTGCAGCCACTGGGTGACCGCGGTGACATCCGCCTCGCGGATCGTCGCGTTCTCCGAATAGATGAAGTTCGTCGCCATGATCACATACCAGGTGCCGAGCGTGACGATGAACGGCGGCAGCTTGAGGCGGGAAACCAGGAGGCCGTTCAGCAGCCCGCAGGCGCCGCCGACCGCGAAGCCGGCGGCGACGGCCAACGGCGCCGGCAGACCGTAGCTCACGGCGCAATTGCCCATGACGACCGCCGAGATGACCATGATGACACCGATCGACAGGTCGATGCCGGCCGTCAGGATCACCAGCGTCTGCGCCGCGCCGAGCATGCCGACGACGGCGATCTGCTGAAGGATCAGCGTCAGCGTGTAGGACGAGAAGAACCTGCCGCCGATAGCAAGCCCGAAGACCAGGATCGCCGCGACGAGCACGACGAAGGGTACGGCCGCGGGCGTCGAGTGCAGGAAATGCTGGATTTTCTGAAGCGCCGTCTTGTCATGCGTATCGAAAGACGCCACTTCCGTCGAACTGTTGACCAGGACCTTTTCAAACTCCTGGGATGGTTGTGCGGCTGTGTTTGGCTCGGCCATGGAGACTCCTCCCATAACCCCCGCTTAAAAGGGGTACCTGATTGCCGGATGCGCGCGCCCCGCCCTGTTGCGGCGAGGTCCGGAACTCGACGAGGCAGGTCCGGGCCTTGCCGGCCCGAGCCGCGATCGGTTCCGATCATGCGGGAGACGCGGCGTCGCGACTTCTATTATCCCGCCCTGAAGTTTGCGCAGGTTTCGCGCCTTGTCAAAGACATAGGCGCTTACGCGAAGGGCGGCCGGGGCCGCCCTTCCCTGTTGGTTCCGTTCCGGACCAGCGGGCGATCAGCCCCAGCACTTCTCCGTTCCGACCTTGGTGTCGATCGACTCGACGCCGGAGACCGGCTTGTCGGTGACGAGCGAAACGCCGGTGTCGAAGAAGTCCTTGCCTTCGGTCGGCTTCGGCTTCTCGCCGGTCTCGGCGAACTTCTTGATCGCTTCGATGCCGAGCGCCGCCATCATCAGCGGATATTGCTGCGAGGTCGCGCCGATGACGCCTTCCTGGACGGCCTTCACGCCCGGGCAACCGCCGTCGACCGACACGATCAGCACATCGTTTTCCTTGCCGACGGCCTTCAGCGCCTGGTAGGCGCCGACCGCGGCAGGCTCGTTGATCGTGTGGATGACGTTGATGTCGGGATCCTTCTGCAGAAGGTTCTCCATCGCCTTGCGGCCGCCCTCTTCGTTGCCGTTCGTCACGTCATGGCCGACGATGCGCGGGTCGTCCTCGTCGCCGATCTTGTTCGGATCCTTGGGATCGATACCGAAGCCGATCATGAAGCCCTGGTCGCGCAGCACGTCGACGGTGGGCTGCGACGGCGTGAGGTCGAGGAAGCCGATCTTCGCCTCCTTCGCCTTGTCGCCCATGGACGCGGCCGCCCACTGGCCGATCAGCTTGCCGGCGAGCAGGTTGTCGGTCGCGAAGGTCGCGTCAGCGGCGGTCGCCGGATCCAGCGGCGTGTCGAGCGCGATCACGAGGAGGCCGGCATCCTGCGCCTTCTTGACCTGATCGACGATCGCCTTGGTGTCGGAGGCGGCGATCAGGATACCCTTTGCCCCATCGGCAATGCAGGATTCGATCGCGGCGACCTGGCTGTCGTGGTCACCGTCCACCTTGCCGGCATAGGCCTTCAGCGTCACGCCGAGTTCCTGCGCCTTGGCGGCAGCACCTTCCTTCATCTTGACGAAGAAGGGATTGGTGTCGGTCTTGGTAATCAGGCAGGCGGAGACATCGGCCGCCTGCGACGGCGAAGCGAAGGCGACGCCGAGTACAAGCGCGCCGAAAGCGGCAGAAAGAACTGTTTTCTTCATAAAACCCTCCCAAGGATGAAAGAATGCCGGCGGACCGGCCGGGGCCTCGGCACAGCAGCGTTCTCCTCCGCTGCACACGACGCTTCCGATGGTCAGTCAAACACCAAAATTCCAGGGTGTCAATAAATAAATCAAATTGAATTATTATCCGGTTGTGGCATTCTGCGAGGGAGACCACTGCGGCTAGAGGGCCGGCGGCCGCCGAGATCGACCTCGGCGGCCGGCGTGGAAACGACAGGCGAGCCGGCGCCTGCAGCGCCACGCGCCTCAGGAGGGGCGCAGCGGCTCGCTGCAGCACCGGGCCTGCAGGTGCCAACGGGAGGAGACGGTGGCATGTCATTGACGGACGGTCCCTATGGCGGACCCGCTCAACCGGACGTGATCGACCCGAGCGGCGGGGCCAACCAGACGCGCGTGCGCGCCTATAACGAGCGCCTGGTCATGTCGCTGGTGCGCCGCCACGGCAGCCTGTCGAAGGCGGATATCGCCCGCCGTTCGGGCCTTTCCGCGCAGACCGTTTCCGTCATCATGCGCGCGCTCGAAGCCGATGGCCTGCTCATCCGCGGCGCGCCGGTTCGCGGTCGGGTCGGCCAGCCCTCGATTCCGATGCGACTCAATCCGGACGCGGTCTTCTCCTTCGGCGTCAAGATCGGCCGCCGCAGCGCCGACCTGGTGCTGATGGATTTCGTCGGCACGATCCGCCTGCACCTGCACCAGATCCATACCTATCCCCTCCCGGACGACCTCGTCACCTTCATCGTCGAGGGCATCGGCAAGCTCGAGCAACAGCTGACCCCCGACCAGCGCGGACGCATCGCCGGCGTCGGCGTCGCGACGCCCTTCGAGCTCTGGAACTGGGCGGAGGAGGTGGGCGCGCCGCGGCAGGAGATGGACAAGTGGCGCGATTTCGACCTGCAGGCGGCGATCGCCGCCCGCATTCCGCACCCCGTCTTCCTGCAGAACGACGGCACCAGCGCCTGCGGCGCCGAACTCGCCTTCGGCGTCGGCGCCAGCTATCCGGATTTCGTCTATTTCTACATCGGGTCCTTCATCGGCGGCGGCGTCGTCATCAACTCCGCCCTGTTCTCCGGCCGCACCGGCACCGCCGGCGCGGTCGGTCCGCTGCCGGTTGCCGGCAAGGACGGCAGGTCTACGCAATTGCTGAAGATCGCCTCGGTCTTCGTGCTCGAAAAGCTGCTGCGCGAACGCGGCATCGATCCAGAACCGCTCTGGTACTCGGCGGACGACTGGATCGACTTCGGCGAACCGCTCGAGACCTGGATCCAGGATTCGGCGGCCGCCCTCGCCCAGGCGGTCGTCTCCGCCGTCTCGATCATCGACTTTTCCGCCGCCGTCATCGACGGCGGCTTCCCGTCCTGGGTGCGCTCGCGCCTCCTTGCCGCCACGCGCAAGGCGCTGAAGACGCTCGACCTGCAGGGCGTCACGGTTCCGGATCTCGTCGAGGGCGCGGTCGGAAGCCACGCCCGGGCGATCGGCGGCGCCAGCCTGCCGCTCTTCTCGCGCTACCTGCTCGATACCAATGTCCTCTTCAAGGAGCTTAGCTGATGCTGAAAGGAATAGACCCCATCCTGAGCCCGGAACTTCTTTCGGCGCTGAGAGCGATGGGGCATGGCGACGAGATCGCCCTCGTCGACGGAAACTACCCCGGGCAGGAGCATGCGCGCCGGCTGGTGCGGCTCGACGGCCATCATCTGATCCCGGTGCTCGACGCCATCCTCAGCGTGCTGCCGATCGACGACTTCGTGCCGGAAGCGATCTTCCGCGCCACCGTCAAACAGGACAGGGACGCACTCGACCCGGTGCATCGCGACATCATCGAATGCTGCAGGAAGCATGAGCCGGCGCAGCCGGTCGTACCGCTCGTCGGCGCCGATTTCTACCCGCGCGTCAAGGCCACCCATACGGTGGTGCAGACGAGCGAGCCGCGGCTCTACGGCAATGTCATCCTGCGCAAGGGCGTGATCTACCCTCATTGAGGGGGATGAGCGCGAGATAGCTTTCAAGTAAAAATCCCCTCCCCGACCCTCCCCACAAGGGGAAGGGGCTATCTCGGTCGCACCGCGGCCGCCCTTTCTTGCCGCTGCATTTGAAGAGAGGGCGGGAATTGGCGGCGATTTGCAGGGGTGAAGCCCCTCCCCCTTGTGGGGAGGGTTGGGGAGGGGTCTTGCATCGAGCACGATGAAAATAGAGAAGCCTAATATGAAGAACCCGCCGGCGGAGCCGGCGGGTTCCTTGGGTTTGATCGAGAATCTCTTGCGCAGATTACGCCGTCGCGAGCTTGCCGGCGCGTGCGTCGATCGAGAGGGCGCCAGGGCCGAAGGCGGCGAGCACGAGGAAGGCGCCGGCGATGGTGATGTTCTTCATCATCATGATCTGGTTGAACACCGTCAGCAGGCCGTTGGCGGCGGGCGGGAAGTCCGGAACGTTGATCGCACCGCTGTGGAAGACGAAGGCGGTCACGAGGCAGAATGCCGCCAGCAGATAGGCCGCGATGCGCGTCTGGAAGCCGACGAGAACGGCGAGGCCTGCGGCGAGTTCGAAGAGACCGGCGAGGTAGGCGAGCGCGGTTGCGGCAGGCCAGCCGGCATTGGTGATCATCCCGGCCGTCGACGCGGGGTCGGTGAGCTTGCCGAAGCCGGAGACGATGAAGATGATCGAGAGAAGGATGCGCCCGATAAGGACGATGACGTTCTGGGACATGCATGAGGCTCCTGTTCAAAAGACGTTTGACGACAGGAGTATCAGTATTTTCCGATTCGACCAGCCGCCGCGGCTGAAACAGATCGTTCACAATCTGGAAACGAATGCGACTGGTCGTCAACCGCGCTGGCGCCGCGGCACGCGGTTTATTTCTATTGCAACAAAACGCAACTGAGTGAAGAATTCCCGCGCGTCAAGGGGAACGCAGGGGTGAACGCATGAACGAAGTCAACCGGAGTCCTGCCTTCTGGCGGTCCTTTCCGATTTTCGAGGAGTTCGACAAGGAGACGCTCTCCGCGCTCGCCGACATCGCGAGCTATCGGAAATGGCCGGCCGGCACCGTCATCTTCCAGCGCGGCGACGAAGGCAACTACATGATCGTCGTCGTGTCCGGACGCATCAAGCTTTCGCTGTTCACGCCGCAGGGCCGCGAACTGATGCTGCGCCAGCACGAGGCGGGCGCGCTGTTCGGCGAGATGGCCGTGCTCGATGACCAGCCGCGATCGGCGGATGCGACGGCGGTCACCGCCGCCGAGGGTTATGTGATCGGCAAGAAGGCCTTTCTCGACCTCATCACGCAAAGACCGAAGATCGCCGAAGCGGTCATCCGCTTCCTCTGCGCGCAGTTGCGCGACACGACGGACCGGCTGGAGACCATCGCGCTCTACGATCTCAACGCGCGCGTCGCCCGCTTCTTCCTGGCGACGCTGCGCCAGATCCACGGCAACGAGCTGCCGCAGAGCGCCAATCTCAGGCTGACGCTCAGCCAGACCGACATCGCCGCCATTCTCGGCGCCAGTCGGCCGAAGGTGAACCGCGCCATCCTCTGGCTGGAGGAGAATGGTGCGATCAAGCGCGCGGACGGCATCATCTGCTGCAATGTCGGGCGGCTGCTGAACATCGCGGATCCGGAGGAAGACTGAAGCGCGTCGGATGCAAACGAAGCCAGCGACGCGCTTAGGTCATTGTTTTTTGTGGACCGATCGACCATGACGCGATGGCTGCATCATCGCATTTCCCCGCTCGCCGGCGGGATCCTCGCGAGCCTCGCGGCGGCGCTCATGCTCTTTCTCTACGCCGGAACGGTCCTCGGCACCCAGCGGGAGCTCTTTTTCGACAATCTCACCCAGTGGGTGCCCTCGCCGCGCTCGCCGGAGATCGTCGTCGTCGATGTCGATCGCAAGGCTTACGAAGCGCGCGGCGGCAATTGGGATCGCGCCGCGACCGCCGACCTGATCTCGCGCGTCGCCGCCGCCGGCGCGAAGGCGATCGCCATCGACTTCGTCTTCAGTTCCGATTGCAATCCGGCCGCCGCCGGCAATCGCGCGCTCGCAAGCGCAATCGCCGGCGCACCGGTGCTTCTGGGCTTTCTGGCGGCGGAGCGGGCGCTCGAGCGGCCGCGCCCGGTGCCGCCGCTGGCGCTGCGCCGGCCGCTCGCGGTTCCCGAGACCTGGTTCATCGATGGCGCGGAAACGTCCTGCCCTGCCTTCATGGACGGTTCGAGAGCCGCAACGGCCACCTTCCTCGTCGGCGACGAGGATGCGCGGGTGCGGCGGGCGCAGGCCTTTGCGGTCCTCGACAACGAAGCCTATCCGACGCTCGGCATCGAGGCCGGCCGGCTCGCGGCCGGAAGCAGCACGCCGGTGCTCGGCGGTGAACCGGCCTGGCTCAGGCTCGACCACGCCATCATCCCGCTCGACGACAACGGCAACCTGCGCTTCGCGGCAAGCCCGGAGGAGGCGATCGCCGCCCGCACGCTTTCCGCCGCCGACGCGATCGCCGGCGGGGACGCCGCGAACCGCCTCGAGGGCAAGCTCGTCTTCCTCGGCAGCAGCATGCCGAGCCTCGGCGGGCTCAGGCCCACCGCCTCCATGCCGCTCGAACCCTCGGTGCAGATCCATGCGGACATCGCCAATGCGGTGATGACGGGGTTCGTACCCTACCGCGACGGCGACCTGCCGCTGATGGAGGCGCTTTTCAGCTTCGTCGCGGGAACGATCGCCGCCCTTGCCGCCACGAGACTGCGTCCGCTCACGACGCTCGCGCTCGGGCTTGCGGCCGCGCTCGCCGTGACGGCAGGCGCCGCGGCGATCTATGCCGCCAGCGGCTGGCTCGTCGATGCGGTGAGCATCTCCGCCGCACTCGCGGCGGTCCTCGTCGTCACCAGCGCGCTGCAGCTCGCCCATGTCCGCCGCGCGGAAGCGATCGCCCGGCAGAAGTTCTCGCAATACCTGCCGCAGTCGGTGGTGGCGCGCTACATCGACGAGCCGGAGCGCGGCCGCGTCGCCGGCGAGGAGCGGCCGGTGACCGCGCTCTTCACCGACATCGAAGGCTTTTCGACGCTGTCACTGAAGCTCGGGCCGCGCGAGCTCGTGGCCCTGCTCGACATCTATTTCGCCGAGGTGAATGCGCTCGTCGCGCGGCACGGCGGCATGGTCGACAAGGTGGTCGGCGATGCCGTCCATGCCCTCTTCAACGCGCCGGAGGATCTCGTCGACCATGTCGACAAGGCGATCGCATGCGCGGTTGCGATCCACGCCCTGACCGAGGAAATGCGCAGCCGGCCGCAATTTGCCGCCTGCGGCTTCGGGCGAACCCGGATCGGCATCGAGACCGGGCCCGCCGTCCTCGGCGAGGTCGGCGCCGGCGGCAAGCTCGACTACACCGCCCACGGCGATGCGGTGAACCTCGCCGCGCGGCTGCAGGAGGCGAACAAATTCCTCGGCACCGCCATCTGCATCGGCCCGGCCGCGGCGGCGCAATCGCGCGCGCCGCTGCGTCCGCTCGGCACACACGACATCCGCGGCTTCGGCTCGATGGCGCTGTTTACGGTGGCTGATCCCGAACTCAGGTGACGACTTCGGGGGTCGGTATCCTGGGCTGCCCCTCATCCCGCTGCCGCGACCTTCTCCCCGTTTTGACGGGGAGAAGGGGTATGCCGCGCCGCCAAAATCCCCTGTCCCCATTCTGACGGGGAGAGGGCAAAGGCCTCATTCTCCCTTTGCGAGATACCCCTATCTCAGCCCGACGCTCGCATAGGCTTCGCGGATCCGCGCCTGCCCCCAGTTCGTCGGTTCGCCCGGCGGTGCCCCCGGCCGGTCGAAATCGACGCCCTGGCCGGCGGAAATCGTCCGGGTGACGCCGGCGCC
The DNA here is from genome assembly GCF_001651875.1 of Sinorhizobium saheli. Lineage (GTDB taxonomy): Bacteria > Pseudomonadota > Alphaproteobacteria > Rhizobiales > Rhizobiaceae > Sinorhizobium > Sinorhizobium saheli. Next base: position 40,447 of record NZ_LNQB01000055.1, on the reverse strand, counting down.
CTCGACGGCGACGACGCCGCGCTCGACGAAGACGGCGAGTGCCGCCGCCCGGCTCGGGCCGCAGAAGAACTTCGTGCCGCGGACGCCGATCATGCCGAAGGCGGTGCGCACTGCGACGTCCACCTTCGGCAGGCCTTCGGGCCGGTCGAAGACCATCCGGCCCACGCCGAGTTCGAGCGTGCCGCCCTCTTCGGCGATGAAGTTGTCGATCAAAAGCTCCGTCTCGGGGCCGAGCAGGATGCGCGTCCGGCTCAAGGCGAGGTCGGCGAAGCTGTTGGTGCTGGTCGAGACATAGTCCTTGTCGAGGACGGCGGCGCCGACGGCGAGCCGCTGCTCGTCCTCGCCCTGACGGCGTCGCACATTGCCGCGGATCTTCTCAGCCTTGCCGACGACCGCGCTCGTCGCGGCGAGCGCCGAACGACTGCCGATCGCCGCCGCCATCAGGCCGCCGAGGAAGATTCGTCTGTTCACATCGAGCTGCCGCATCGGCTTCCACCGCTGCCTCATCGCAGCGCTCCCTCTTGAGGCTCTCGACCCGTCGGGCGTTCGTCCGAGGATAAACTCACGGCTCGGCGATGCAAGACGCATCTCATCCCGCAGCAGCTCGCCGGTTCCCGCGCTTTGCTGCTGTTTCCCCCGGAACAGGTGCGCATCGCGGCCCGCGATAGGATCGCCGCGCCACGAGGGAAAGCATCATGACGAACCGGATCGACTCGACCATTTTGATCGCCAAGGCGGGCATGCTTGCGGCGGCCGTGCTGCTCTCCGCCGCATCGGTTTCCGCCCGCGCCGACGATCTCAGTGCCGCCGAACAATGCGACCGGGAGGCCGGGAGCGCGTTCGATCCGGAACGCAACAGGGCCTTTCCGGCCGTCGCCGCCGAAGACATCCGCATCGGCATTGCGCTTTCGGCCTGCCGCGAGGCCTATAACCAGAATGGCGGCGCGCGCACGCAGTTCCAGCTGGCGCGCGTTCTCGACAGGGCCGGACAGACGCTCACGTCGCAAAAGATTCTCGCCGAGGCCGCCCGGAACGGCCACGCGCTCGCCATGGCCGGTTACGGCGTCCTGCTCGCCGAGCGCGGGGAGAGCGAAGCGCGCTACGCGCAGGCGCAATCCGGCATGAATGCGGCACCGGGGAGCCAGTAAGCCCGCTCCCGATCCATGCACCCAAAGATGCCGCTTGACGGACGCCTGCGGGCGCGTGAGCGTGAGACAGGAATCCAATGCGTGTCGCCCGAAAGCCTGCAGCCCTGAAGCGCGGCCGCTGAAGGCCCACGCGCTTTGATCGGGCGGCCATGACGAAACTCATCATCTTCACCGACCTGCATATGGTCCCCGAAGGCGGGACGATCATCGGGATCGACCCCTACCGGCGGCTCGCCAACGGCATCGCTCATGTCAATCGCCACCATGCCGATGCGGACCGGGTGATCTTTGCCGGCGACCTCACGCACGAGGCCGACCGCCCATCCTACGAGCGGCTCAGGGGCCTGCTTGGCGAACTGGTTCCGCCGACGGCGATCATGGTCGGCAACCATGACCGGCGCGAGGTCTTTCTCGACGTCTTTGCCGACGCGGCGACCGACGAGAACGGCTTCGTCCAGCAGGTGATCGATTTCGCCGATTGCCGCGCCATCCTGCTCGACACCCTGCATGCGCCGCCCTACGACTATCCGGTCAGCCATGCCGGCTATCTCTGCGACCGGCGCCTTTCCTGGCTCGACCGGCAACTCGCTGACGCCGGCGACCGGCCGGCCCTCATCTTCATGCATCATCCGCCGCACGTGACCGGCTTTGCCGGCATCGACATGATCCGCCTCATCAACGAAGGCGATTTCTACGAACTCGTGAAACGGCACGGCAACGTGCGGCATATCTTCGCCGGCCATGTGCACCGCACGATCAGCGGCTCCAGCCGCGGCATTCCCTTTTCGATCTTCAAGAGCCCGGTGCATCAGCAGCCGATGCCCTTCCATATTCCCGACGCTTCGCTTTCCGTCGACGAACCGGCGGCCTACGGCATTGCGCTGGTGACCGCCGACGGCGTTCTCGTCCACACCGAGGACTACGAGATCGCCAGCCGCGATGCCGCCGTCGCCTGATGCAGGCCAGCCCGGTTCGGACAATCATGGAACACGGGCCTGAAGCCATTCCGGGCCTGTCGGCTTCGTGATAGGCTCAGCCGATGACACATGCCGTTTTCGTGAACCCGGACTTCGACTGCCAGAGTTGCGGCGCCTGCTGCGCCTATTCGGCAGAGTGGCCGCGTTTCTCGTTGGAGACGGAGGAGGAGCTCGACAGCATACCGGCGGACTACGTCGCCGCCGACCTCGGCGGCATGCGTTGCGAGAACGATCGCTGCGCTGCGCTCGAGGGCACGCTCGGACGTGCCGTTGCCTGCAAGGTCTATGCCGTACGCCCTATCGTCTGCCGCACCTGCATGCCCGGAGACGATGAATGCCTGATGGCGCGCGCCCGCCTTTTCGGCACCGACAGATGACCTATGATCATCCGGCAGTTTCGAGCATCCTCCGTATGCTCATCGCTTTTTGCGGTTCTCCATAGGGAAACATCCTGAGATAGCGGAAATTTGCCGGATGGATGTTCGGCGACAGCAAGCGTATCTTCTGCCCACGACATCAAGGGCGCGCGAGGCGCCCGCCGGCATTTTCGTGGAGGACAGTGTCCGATGAGCCAGAGCCCGCTTCAGAAACCCGTGCCCGCGACCGAGGCCGCCCCCGCGCCGTTCGCCGATTTCGCACCGCCGATCCGGCAGCAAAGCACGCTGCGCCGGGCGATCACCGCCGCCTATCGCCGCCCGGAAACGGAATGCCTGCCGCCGCTCGTCGAGGCCGCGACGCTGCCGAAGGAAACCCGCGACAAGGCCGCCGGAACCGCCCGAAAGCTCATCGAGGCCTTGCGCGCCAAGAACGCGGGATCGGGCGTCGAGGGGCTGGTGCAGGAGTATTCGCTGTCGAGCCAGGAAGGCGTCGCGCTCATGTGCCTGGCCGAGGCGCTGCTGCGCATTCCTGACACCGCGACGCGCGATGCGCTGATCCGCGACAAGATTGCCGACGGCGACTGGAAGGCGCATCTCGGCGGCAACCGCTCGCTCTTCGTCAATGCCGCGACCTGGGGCCTCGTCGTCACCGGCAAGCTGACGTCGACGGTCAACGACCGCAGCCTGGCCGCGGCGCTGTCGCGGCTCATCGCCCGCTGCGGCGAGCCGGTGATCCGCCGCGGCGTCGACATGGCGATGCGGATGATGGGCGAGCAGTTCGTCATGGGCGAGACGATCGACGAAGCCCTGCGCCGCTCGCGGGAACTCGAAAAGAAGGGGTTCCGCTATTCCTACGACATGCTCGGCGAGGCGGCGACGACGGCGGCCGACGCCGCGCGCTACTACAAGGACTACGAGAGCGCCATCCACGCCATCGGCAAGGCTTCCGGCGGGCGCGGCATCTACGAGGGCCCCGGCATCTCGATCAAGCTTTCGGCGCTTCATCCGCGCTATTCGCGCGCCCAGGCGGCGCGCGTCATGGGCGAACTCCTGCCGAAGGTGAAGGCGCTCGCCGTTCTTGCCAGGAACTACGACATCGGCCTCAACATCGATGCCGAGGAGGCCGATCGGCTCGAACTGTCGCTCGACCTTTTGGAAGAGCTCTGCCTCGACGGCGATCTTTCCGGCTGGGACGGCATGGGCTTCGTCGTGCAGGCCTATGGCAAGCGCTGCCCCTTCGTGCTCGATTTCATCATCGATCTCGCCCGGCGCTCCGGCCGGCGCATCATGGTGCGCCTCGTCAAGGGCGCCTATTGGGACGCCGAGATCAAGCGGGCGCAGATCGACGGCCTCGAGGATTTTCCGGTCTTCACCCGCAAGATCCACACCGACGTCTCCTATGTCGCCTGCGCCCGCAAGCTGCTTTCGGCGAGCGACGTGGTCTTCCCGCAATTCGCCACCCACAACGCACAGACGCTCGCCACCATCTACCACATGGCCGGCAAGGACTTTCGGGTCGGCAAATACGAGTTCCAGTGCCTGCACGGCATGGGCGAGCCGCTCTACGAGGAGGTCGTCGGCGCCGGCAAGCTCGACCGGCCCTGCCGCATCTATGCGCCGGTCGGCACGCATGAGACGCTGCTCGCCTATCTCGTCCGCCGCCTGCTCGAAAACGGCGCCAACTCCTCCTTCGTCCATCGCATCAACGACCCGAAGGTTTTGGTCGACGAACTCACCGCCGATCCGGTCGAAATCGTCCGGGCGATGCCGGTCGCCGGCGCGAGGCACGACAGGATCGCATTGCCGGGCGAGCTCTTCGGCGCGTCTCGCAGCAATTCGGCCGGCCTCGATCTTTCCAACGAGGCGACGCTCGCTTCGCTGACGGAAGCGCTGAAGGCGAGCGCCGCGAAGGCCTGGACGGCCGAGCCGCGGCTTGCAACCGGGCCGGCCGCCGGCGAAACGCGGCCGGTCCTCAACCCTGGCGACCATCGCGACGTCGTCGGCTCCGTCACCGAGACCTCGGACGAGGACGCAAGGCGCGCCGCCCGGCTTGCCGCCGAAGCCGCAGCAGGCTGGGCCGCCACCGCGCCGGCCGAACGCGCCGCCTGTCTCGAGCGGGCGGCCGACCTGATGCAGGCGCAGATGCAGACGCTGCTCGGATTGATCATGCGCGAAGCCGGCAAGTCGGTGCTGAACGCCATTGCCGAGGTGCGCGAGGCGATCGACTTCCTGCGCTACTATGCCGAACAGACGCGCCGCACGCTTGGGCCCGCCCACCGGCCGCTCGGCCCGATCGTCTGCATCAGCCCGTGGAACTTCCCGCTGGCGATCTTCACCGGGCAGATCGCGGCCGCGCTCGTCGCCGGCAACCCGGTGCTGGCGAAGCCGGCGGAAGAGACGCCGCTGGTCGCGGCCGAAGGCGTGCGCCTCCTGCACGAGGCCGGCGTTCCGGCCGGCGCGCTGCAGCTTCTCCCCGGCGACGGTCGCGTCGGCGCGGCGCTGGTGGCGGCGCCGGAGATCGCCGGCGTGATGTTCACCGGCTCCACCGAGGTCGCGCGGCTCATCCAGGCGCAGCTTGCCGACCGGCTCTCGCCCGCCGGCCGGCCGATCCCGCTGATCGCCGAGACCGGCGGCCAGAACGCCATGGTGGTCGATTCCTCCGCGCTTGCCGAACAGGTGGTCGGCGACGTCATCACCTCCGCCTTCGACAGCGCCGGCCAGCGCTGCTCGGCGCTGCGCGTGCTCTGCCTGCAGGAGGATGTGGCCGATCGCATCCTGACCATGCTCAAAGGGGCGCTGCACGAGTTGCAGATCGGCCGCACCGATCGCCTCTCGGTCGACGTCGGTCCGGTCATCACGGCCGAGGCCAAGGACATCATCGAAAAGCACATCGAGACGATGTGCGGGCTCGGCCGGAAGGTGGAGCAGATCGGCCTTGCCGCCGAGACGGGACAGGGCACCTTCGTGCCGCCGACGATCATCGAACTCACCAGGCTCTCCGATCTGAAGCGCGAGGTCTTCGGGCCGGTGTTGCATGTCATCCGCTATCGCCGCGACGATCTCGACCGGCTGATCGAGGACATCAACGCCACCGGCTACGGGCTGACCTTCGGCCTGCACACACGCCTAGACGAAACGATCGCCCATGTGACGAGCCGCATCAAGGCCGGCAACCTCTATGTCAACCGCAACATCATCGGCGCGGTGGTAGGCGTGCAGCCCTTCGGCGGCCGCGGCCTTTCCGGCACCGGTCCCAAGGCCGGCGGCCCGCTCTATCTCGGCCGGCTGGTGACGACGGCGCCGGTACCGCCGCAGCACAGCTCGGTGCACACCGACCCGGCCCTCCTCGACTTCGCCAAGTGGCTCGACGGCAAGGGCGCCCGGGCGGACGCCGAAGCCGCCCGCAATGCCGGCAGCAGTTCGGCGCTCGGGCTGGAACTGGAACTCCCCGGCCCGGTCGGCGAACGCAATCTCTATGCGCTGCATCCGCGCGGACGCATCCTCCTCGTGCCGGCGACCGAGTCCGGGCTCTACCACCAGCTCGGCGCGGCGCTTGCGACCGGCAACGGCGTCGTCGTCGACGCAGCCTCGGGCCTGCAGGCCTCGCTCAAGGGCCTGCCCCAGAGCGTGGCGCTCCGCGTCTCCTGGTCGAAGGACTGGGCGGCCGACGGCCCGTTTGCCGGCGCGCTCGTCGAGGGCGACGCCGACCGCATCCGCGAGCTCAACAAGGCGATCGCGGCACTGCCCGGCCCCTTGCTGCTCGTCCAGGCCGCCTTGGGCGAGGAACTCGCCCGAAACCCGGACGCCTATTGCCTGAACTGGCTGGTGGAGGAAGTCTCGACCTCCATCAACACGGCAGCAGCCGGCGGCAATGCCAGCCTGATGGCGATCGGCTGATCGCGACGTCGGCGCTCCGGATGTGCCCCTCACCCTAGCCCTCTCTCCCCGCGCGCGGACGCGCGCGGGGAGAGAGGGACGTCCCCAGCGCTGACGGCATCGCTCGCAGCAAATTTGCGAGGGGCGAGGCAACGCCGCGAGCCCCTTCTCCCCGTCAGAACGGGGAGAAGGTGCCGGCAGGCGGATGAGGGGCGGCCCCTGATGACCTGCGTACCTCTGGCGCCCCCTTCCCCAATCCGCTATCACCCTCCAAACCCGGAAGAAGCGCATGTTCACCCTTCAGCGCATCGAGACCTCGGCACAGGAAATCAAGAAGAGCCGCTTCCTGGCGATCGCCGGCCCGATCGAGGACGAGCAGTCGGCCAAGGCATTTCTTGCCGCGCATTCCGACGCCGGCGCCAACCACAATTGCTGGGCCTGGCGCATCGGCCAGGCCTACCGCTTCAGCGACGACGGCGAGCCGAGCGGCACCGCCGGCAAGCCGATCCTCGCGGCGATCGACGGCCAGTCGCTCGACCGGGTGGCGGTCGTCGTCACGCGCTGGTTCGGCGGCATCCTGCTCGGCAGCGGCGGGCTGGTGCGGGCCTATGGGGGCACCGCCGCGCTCTGCCTCAGGGCAGCGGCGAAGACCGAGCTTGTCGACAGGCAGCGCGCAACGATCGCCTGCGACTTCGCCGACCTGGCGCTGATCAAGGCGCGGCTGACGGCGCGTCAGGTCACGATCGCCGGCGAGACCTTCACGGAAAACGGAGCGCTGCTCACGATCGAGATGCGGCGGGACGCGGCGCAGGAGACGCTTGCGCTCGTGACCGACCTCACGCGCGGCAAGGCGATCGTCTCGCTCGACGAATGTGCGCCGGTCGACGCGCGACGATCGCCGCGCTTTACGACCGCCTCATCAAGGTTCATGTTCATCGGCGGTGGTAGGCTCTTCCAACTCCGCAAGGAAGGCGAGATGAGCGACGGCTTCGACCTCGAGCGCTTCGTTGAGGCGCAGGAAGGCACCTATGCGACGGCGCTCGCCGAACTTCGCGCCGGCGCCAAGCGGACCCATTGGATGTGGTTCATCTTTCCGCAGATCGCCGGCCTCGGCCATTCGCCGACGGCGCAATATTACGCGCTGTCGGGCCTCGACGAGGCGCGGGCCTATCTGAGGCACGCGCTGCTCGGCCGGCGCATCGTCGAATGCACGGAAGCCGTCAATGCCGTCGAAGGGCGCAGCGCCCTCGAAATCTTCGGCCGGCCGGACGACCTGAAGTTCCGCTCATCGATGACCCTGTTCGAAGCGGCCGCCCCGACGATCGGCGCCTTCGCGAGAGCGCTCGACCACTATTTCGACGGCGTTCGCGACCCGAGGACGCTCGAGATTTTCGGCCGCAACTGAATTCCGACGCGCCTTCAAAGAGAGGAGGCCGGCGCCTGGGAAGAGCAAGCAGCAGCACATCGTTGACTCCGCACGTTATCAGAGGAGAATAATCGTCTTCCGCGCCACCACTTAAGAAGGGGTGTCCACGATGACGATGGCCAAGAAACTTCAGGATTACCTCGACGGCGAAGGCATCAGCTACGACACCGTCGCTCACCATCGGACCGCAACGACCAGCCAATCGGCGCAGGCAGCGCACGTGCCGGGCAACAGGCTCGCCAAATCCGTGGTCGTCCACCACGAAATGGGCTACGTGCTTGCCGTCGTTCCGAGCACGCATCGCGTCGAGCTCTCCACGCTTCAGGACGTCATGCACAGGCGGCTCGGGCTTGCCTCGGAGGAGGAGGTCAGCACGCTCTTTGCCGATTGTGAAACGGGAGCGGTGCCGCCGATCGGCTCGGCCTACGATGTTCCCGTCATCCTCGACGAGAGCCTCGACAAGGCGAGCGACGTCTATTTCGAGGCCGGCGACCATAGGACGCTGGTGCACATGAGCGGCGACAACTTCCGCAACCTGACGAAGGATGCGCAAATCGCCCGCTTCAGCCATCCGTCATAGGCGGGTGAGCCAGCACGTCGGGCCATTCACTGGCGACGCGGAACGGAGGCAGTTCCGCGCGCCGTAGCGGCGCGCGGCCGCAGTGGGGCACTCTGTCCGTCGTGGGAGGAGGAAAGATCGTCGTTCGTGATGCTCTCGAGACGAGCAGGTTCGCGCCAGAATTGGCCTTCGCGATCGGTTGACGAATCGACATCGGACCGCCATTCTTCCCGTGGCGTGGCCTACGCCTAACCCCCGCAAGACCTTCCCCAGCATGGTCTTTATCGGAGGCAAAGGGACTTCCGTCTCAGGTCGCTGTCTTGGGTCCAATCGTTTCGGCCGGGTTGCTGGGGAACTGCGTCCGGGACGTGAAAGGCCTGACAATGACGCAAAACGGAAATCTCAAACGCCGTGTACGTGCTCGCGCAGCCAAGACCGGCGAATCTTACACCGCAGCTCTCCAACACATCCGCCGCCGAGGGGACGATTCCGCGATCCGGTCAATTCGGTTGGCTGTAGCGCAATCATCACTGTTCAACGATCCACGCGACACTGCGGCGCTTCACGCCTGCGGCGCAGAAATGCGCAGCCTCATGGAGGAGGCTCATAAGGCCGGAGCTCGCCTTATACATTTCCCGGAGGGAGCGACGTGCTCTCCCAACAAGCGGGTTATGTCTGAGAGTGGCCCCAGAGAAATCGCCCCTTCTGATTGGGCGAGATTTGAATGGGCGGTTCTACGTGAGGAACTGGACGCGACCAGCAAGCTCGCGAAGGAGCTCAAGCTATGGACGGTGTTCGGCTCGGTTCATCAGCTCACTCCGCCACATCGCCCGCACAATAGCCTGTATGTCCTTTCTGATCGTGGGGCGCTGGTGACCCGCTACGACGAGCGGATGCTATCGAACACGAAAATCTCCTTCATGTATTCGCCAGGAAAAGTCCCGGTGACGTTTGACGTCGATGGTGTGCGCTTTGGCTGCGCCCTCGGTATGGAAGCGCACTTTCCGGAAATTTTCACCGAGTATGAACGGCATGAAGCGGATTGCGTCCTGTTCTCAACCACAGGCGAGACGCCTTCCGCCGCACCAGCTTTCGAAGCAGAGGTATTGGGGCACGCTGCAAGCAATGCATTTTGGGTCAGCTATGCCGCCCACGCGCCACAGAGCATCGCCGCCCCTGCGGGGGTGGCAGCGCCCGCCGGTCACTGGGCGGCACGATGTGCGGCAGATGGTGCGCCCGCTGTTGCTGTAGCGGACATCACCATCGATCGGGAGAATCCCGCGCGACCGTGGCGGCGAAAGGCCCGTGCCGATCTTTACGGCCCTCTTCAGGTGAACGGCGATCCGAGGAGCGACAGCCGCAACCTGTTTTGATGATCACCTGTGGTCAGGGGGCAAGACGCCCCGCCGGCCTTCCGATGACCGCTTTGGGCCCGCAGTCTGTCATAGGGGCTGCCTTTTTTTCGAGGCGACCACGGAGGCTATTCAGCGCCGCGCAACGATGTTCGGCGATTCTTTCGGAGCGCGGGGGACATGCATCAAGAGACCGGTCGATGATGACCAGCGGGGCAAAATTTGGTGGCAATCGACTGAAAGGAAAAATGGCGCACCCGAAGAGATTCGAACTCCTGACCCCCAGATTCGTAGTCTGGTGCTCTATCCAGCTGAGCTACGGGTGCTTGCCTTGGAAGCGGTGACCACCGCTTGCGTGGCGATCCTCTAAAGCGTCCTTTTGGGGATTGCAAGCGCCTTTCGGCAAAAAAATTCATTTTTGCAGTGACGTTTGCGGGGACATCGGATCGGTGCCGGCGTGCCCGGGCGGAAAATCAGGAGCGGCCCTTGGCGCGGAAGGCATCGAGCCGTACCGGCCGGTCCGGCAGTTCGATGCGGAAGAGCGTGCCGGGGGTCGGTTTTTCCACCAGCGCGATGGTGCCGCCATGGGCGAGCACCAGTTCGCGGGCGATGGCGAGGCCGAGGCCGGTGCCGCCGGAGCGCGCCGAGCCGCGGAAGGCGGCGAAGAGGTTTTCGCGCGCCTTGGGCGGCAGGCCGGGACCGGTATCGTCGATGGAGATCGTCACCACGCTTCCCGTCCGCACCGCCGAAACGGAGACCCGCCGCGAGCGGCCATCCTCCGGCTCGTGGTTCGTCAGCGCCTCGACCGCGTTGCGGCAGATGTTGTGGACGACGCGGAAGAGCTGCTCGCTATCGGCATCGACCACCACGTCGTCGCGGATCTGGACGTCGAAATCGATGCCGCTCTGGCGATCGACCGCGAGCAGTTCGGCGACGTCCTCGACGAGAGGCTTCAGCGCCACGAAACGGCGATGCGGCTCGGCCTCGGCGGTGCGCCCGTAGGAAAGCACCTCATGGGTGTAGCCGACCGCGCGGTCGATGGTCCTGAGCAAGGTCGGTGCGAAGCGCTTGACCACGGGATCGTCGACGTCGGCGAGCCGGTCGGAAATGAGCTGTGCGGAGGAGAGGATGTTGCGCATGTCGTGGTTGATCTTCGACACGGCAAGGCCGAGCTCGGCGAGGCTTCTCTGCTGCTTCAAGGTCTTCTGCAGCTCGCGCTGCATGCTGGCGAGATGCTGGCCGGCGACCGCCAGCTCGTCCTCACCTTGCGGCGGCACGAGCACGCGCTCGGGGCTCGACGGTTCGTCGGAAAATTCCTGCATGCTCTTGGTCAGCCGCCTGATCGGGACGATCAGCATGCGGTTGATGGCCAGGAAGATCAGCGTCGCTGTGATCAGCGAGATGACGATCGACAGCAGGAAGACGTTACGGGAATAGACGAGCATGGCGGTGCGCAGCTTCCCGTCCTTCATCACCAGCTCGATCGTCGCGTCGCCCTCGCCGAGCGGCCCGTAGACGCGGACGATCCGGTGGCCGCCGAAGATCAGCGTGTCGAAGGCGTCGCGGATGGCCCCGAGCGCCGTGAAATTGGCGATGTCGTATTCGCCGTCGATCGCCGGGGGCATGTCGACGCTGGCGATCATCCGCGACGCGTCCTTGCGGCGGATGACGATCGCCTTGGTGCCGGTCGCCATCAGGGTCTCGCGCTGGACGGCGCGCGGAAGCTCGACGTTCTGCAGGCCGTCGACGACGACGGCCGCGGCGGCGACCGTGTTCAGCCGGTCCTGCAGCCAGCGGATGCGCATGTTGGCGACCGAGGGCACGAAGATCAGCACCTCCGCCAGCATGACAAAGGCGATCGTCAGCAACAAGAGCTTGCCCGACAGCCCGCGCAGGAAGCCGGGTGCCGCTCGGGCTGTCGCACTCGGGTGGGCCGGACGCGCGTCTTCTGTCATTCTCTTCAACATTCCCTGCCGTCAGCCGAAACCGCGCAGCATCCGGATCGCAAGCCGGACGAAGCGGTTTCGTGCCATCGGCGAATAATAGGAGATCGCCGCCTGTTTTCCAATCTCGCCGAGGGTCGGATAGGCGGGCACGAAGCCGCTGACGTGCTTCAGCGTCAACCGGTTGGCGATCGCGAACGACCAGAAACCGATCATTTCCCCTGCCCCGGCGCCGGCGATGCCGGCCCCGACGATCCGCCCCCGCCTGCCGACCACGACCTTGACGAGCCCGGGGCCGAGGCCGTCGGTGCGGGCGCGATCGTTGCCGGAATACGCCCAGCGGACGGTTTCCGCGGCTGCGTATTTTTCACGCGCCTGCTGCTCGGTCAGCCCGACCTCGGCCAGTTCCGGATCGGTGAAGATCACCCGCGGAACGATGTCGCGCCGCCTGCCGGCCGGCAGGCGGAACAGGATCCGCTGCACGACCAGACGCGCGTGATGGGCCGCCTCGTGGGTGAACCGCCCGCCCGCCGCATCGCCGATCGCGTAGACGCGGCGATTGCTCGTCCTCAAATCCGCTCCGACCCTGATGCCCCTGGCATCGTGGCGAATGCCGGCGGCGTCGAGATCAAGCGCGAGGTGGTTGGGCGCGCGGCCGGCGGCGATGAGCAGATCGCTTGCATCGAGCCGGAAAGGGCCGCCGTCCCTTTCGCAGAGAAGCCGGACGCCGTTTTCCGTCCGCTCGACCGAGCGGATCGTCGTGCGCTCATGAAGCACCGTGCCTTCCGCGCGCAGTCCGTCGAGCACGATCGCCGCCAGTTCCGGGTCCTGCCGCGAGAGAGCCGCGGCCTCGTCGACGACGGTCACCTGCGTGCCCAGGCGGCGATAGGCGGCGGCCATCTCTAGCCCGACGGCTCCGGCGCCGATGACGGCGAGATGGCCGGGCAGGCGTTTCAGCTCGAAAAGCGTCTCGTTGGTGAGAAACGACACCTCGCCGAGCCCCTGGATAGGGGGAATGGCGGGGGACGAGCCGGTCGCGATGACGAAGCGCCGGGCGCGGATGAGGCGGTCGCCAGCGGAGACCGTCCGCTCATCGACGAAGCGGGCGGTGGCCTCGATCACCTCGACGCCGAGGCTCGTGAAGCGCTCGACCGAATCATGCGGCGCAATCCCGTCGACGACGGAGCGGATGCGTGCCTGCAGCCGCTCGTAGTCGACGACCGGCTCCCCCGCCGCAATACCGAATTCCGCCGCCTTGCGGATTGCCTCGGCGTGCTTCGCCGCCGCGATCAGCGCCTTCGACGGCACGCAGCCGTAGTTCAGGCAATCGCCCCCCATCCGCCCGCGTTCGATGAGGACGACGGGCACGCCGAAGGCGGCCGCGCCCGCCGCCACCGACAGCCCGGCAGCGCCGCCGCCGATCACGCAGATATCGGGAGTGAGTATCTTCGTCACGCGGCCCGCGCCCTCCCCGGCCCATCACGTCGCTTTGCGGCGCGACTGTATTAGCCTCAAGGCCAAAGGCAACGCCGCGATGAGCGCAAGGGCGATGAGCGCCAGCGAAACGTTCCAGGTCGCGAAGTCGGCCAGCGACAGTTCGCGGCCGCTCGCCCCGGCACGGACGATCACCTCGTCGAGGCCGTCGCCGAGCCAGGCATAGGCGAGAGCGCCCGGCACGATGCCGATCAGGGTGGCGGCGGCGTAGGTGCGCAGCTTCACGTCGAAGAAGGCCGGCGCGATATTGACCACGAAGAAGGGAAAGACCGGCGCCAGCCGCAGGATCAGGAGGTAGAGGAAGGCATTGCGCCGGAAGCCTTCGGCAAGACGTGCCGAGAAGCCGCCGGCGCGGCGCCTGAGAACATCGCTGAGGGCGCCGCGGGCGGCGAGGAAAAGCAGGCAGGAACCGACGGCCGCAGCCACGACCGCAATCGCCGCGCCGGCAAGGCAGCCGAACAGGAATCCGGCGGAGATCGTCAGCACCGACGCCGCGGGGATCGAGAAGACGACGACCGTCACGTAGACGGCGAAGAAGACGAGCGCCGAGCGGAACGGATAAGCCTCGACATGCGCGGCGAGCGCTTCGCGGTGATGGGCAAGCGCCGAAAGCGAAAGATCGTCCTGCAGGCCGAGCGCGTAGCCGACGCCCCCGCCGACGAGGAGAACGACGAACGGCACGAAACGCCAGGGGGAGCGGCGCGGCAGGGGCGCCTCGTCGTACCGGCTCGACGGCGAATTCGGAGCCGGACTTTCCTTTGCCCCGTTGCTGGCACCCTGGCTCATGCGGCTTTGCTTTCGGCGAGTTCTGTCCCTGACGTAGGAGGATTTGACGCCCGAAACCAATAACGAATGGTCGCGTCTCCAAACGACAGCGTGACCGGGTGGGCGTGGCAAGTCACGTTGCCGTGAAAGGGTGGAAGGCTCATTGCCGTCGCAGAAGGAAAATGCGTCTCGCGGCGGCCAACCGATCGCCGCGAGATCATTCGCGATGAGCCAGGGCTCAGAATTCCTGCCAGTCGTCCCGGGCCGGCGCGGCCGAGCCGCCGAAGGCGCGCGCCACGCTGCCCAGCATGCGCCGCGCCGGCGAGGCGACGGGGCGGCTCGTCTCGGTGGCCGGCGCGACGGTGCGCGCCGTTTCGCGATCGACCTTGAAGTAGGAGATAAGGCTCGCGAGACCGTCGGCCTCGGCGGAGAGCTTGTGCGTCGCGGCGTTCGCCTCCTCCACCATCGCGGCGTTGCGCTGGGTCACCTGGTCCATCTGGTTGACGGCGGCGCTGACCTCGCCAAGACCGGTCGACTGCTCGCGCGCGGCGGTCGCGATCGAATGGATGTGGTCGTTGATCTTCAGGACCCGCGTCTCGATTTCGCCGAGCGCCGCTCCCGTCGCCTGGACGAGCTTGACGCCGGTCGCCACTTCGTCGCCGGACTTCGAGATCAGCGCCTTGATGTCCTTGGCGGCGCTGGCGGCGCGTTGGGCCAGTTCGCGCACTTCCTGCGCGACGACCGCGAAGCCCTTGCCGGCGTCCCCGGCGCGCGCCGCCTCGACGCCGGCATTGAGCGCCAGGAGGTTCGTCTGGAAGGCGATCTCGTCGATGACGTTGGTGATCTGGCCGATCTCGCTCGAGGCCTGTTCGATGCGGCCCATGGCGTCGATGGCGTTGCGGACGACGGAGGCGGACTCGGCGGCACTGCCCTTCGCCTCGGTGACCATCACCGTCGCTTCCTGCGCCCGCTCGGTCGAGCTCCTGACCGCGGCCGTGATCTCGTCGAGGGCGGCCGAGGTTTCCTCCAGCGATGCGGCCTGCTGCTCCGTGCGCTTCGACAGGTCGTCGGCGGCCGTCCTGAGTTCCGACGCGTTGCCGTTGATCGAATCGGTCGCGAGGCGGATATCGCGCAGCGTGTTCTGCAAGGTCGAAAGCGTCTCGTTGACATTCGTCTGCAGCTCGGCGAAGGCGCCGTGGAACTGGCCGTTCATGCTTTGCGTCAGGTCGCCGGCGGCAAGGCTTGCGATGACGCGGCGCGTCTCGGCGATGCCGCTGTCGACGCTGCCGACCAGCTCGTTCACGCTCGCGGCGAAGCGGTTGAGGTCTTCATTGTCATAGTCCTTGCCGATGCGCCTGGTGAAATCGCCGGCGGCAGCGGCCGCCACGACCATGGCGATGCTCGACTGCAGATCGGCGCTCTTTTCGCGCAGCGCCGCCTCCTGGGCATTGAGCTCGCGCACCGCAAGCCCGTTCTCCTTGAAGATTTCGACGGCCGCCGCCATGTCGCCGATCTCGTCCCTGCGGCCGGCGAAAGGCACGTCGACCGAAAGATCGCCGCCGGCAAGCTGCTTCATCCGGCAGGTCAGGTCGACGATCGGACGGCTGAGCTGGTTGGTGCCGATGTAGAAAGCCGCGCCGATGCCGGTCGTCATGCCGATGCCGGCAATGCCGAGAAGAATGAGGACGACCGAGCGTTCGAAGGCGGCGATTTCGGCGGTAATCACCTCGAGCGATTGAATATCCGCGTCGACGACCACGTCGATTTCGGCCTGGAAGGCCTTGCGGTTTGCGCGGTTCGCCTCGTTGTTGCCTTGCTCGTTAGCGGCCTGCGGCGACACCTCGCGACCGAGACGCGCCGTTTCCGTGCGGAACATCTTGAACTCTTCCGCGCGGCGCGCCACCGCGTCGAAGGAGGACAGCCTGTCTGCCGGCACCAGCGGACGCCAGTCCTTCAGGAGCGCCTCGATCTTGGCAAGGTTCTTGTCGATGCCCTCGGCGAAGGGCGTGGCCTTTTCGATCGTCGCAGCCGCGTAGATGCCGCGCGATTCCATGACGACCGCGGTGACGAGGCGGTTGAGCCGCTCGCCCTTGAATGCCCGTTCGGACGCATTCTGGAACTGGTCGAGCTTGTCGTTGTACCTGGACACGATGAGCAACGACATGCCGGTAATGGCGATCGCCAGCACGCTCATGATGCCGACGATCAGGTATATCTTCCCACGAATTCGCATTTCCTGTCCCCCTCCCCGCACTCGCCCAGGACGAGCAAAATACTGCGTCCCACACGCAATCAAGAAAATGCTAAAATATGCGTGGTTAACAAAATGCTCATCGGTCCCACTCGATTTTTAGGATGCCCCTGGCTGGGGCGGTGTCCCGGCCACTGAAGCGCTGCGAGCTCCGGCGCCTCGTGAAGCAGTAGAGCGGGAATTGACTTTGCCGGGCTTTTATCCCTATAAGCCGCGCACGTCCGGTCGCACCGCCCGAAGGCGGAGCCATGTCCGGTCGCGTAAACGCTCTTGCATCACGCAAACTCAAGAAGGGCCGCACACCGCGGTATTTAAATAAATGAAGCGTACCTACCAACCGTCCAAGCTTGTTCGCAAGCGCCGTCACGGCTTCCGTGCACGCATGTCCACCAAGGGTGGCCGCAAGGTTCTCGCAGCCCGCCGGGCTCGTGGCCGCAAGCGTCTTTCGGCCTGAGCCGAGCCTGCCCGAAACATATGTCCGGGCACATGACGTCAGATAAAGACAAGACGACTGTCGGGCGGCTGAAAAGCCGTCCGCAGTTTTTGACGGTCAGAGCTGGAGAAAGCCGCAAAGGGCCGCTATTTCTCCTCGAAGTGCTCGACCGGAACGATCCGGAAGGCGAGCCGCGGGTCGGCTTCACCGTCACCAAGAAACACGGCAATGCCGTCGAGCGAAACCGGATGCGCCGACGCCTCAAAGAAGCCGTGCGGCTTTCCGCCGGGTTTGCAATGAAACCCGGACACGACTATGTGATTGTCGCCCGGCGCGATCTCCTGAATGCTTCCTTTGACGCATTGACTCGGGCGCTCCGGGATCGCATCGAAAACAAGCCGAAACAGAAGCGGCCGCCGGCCGGTTCCAGGAAACACTGATGGAAAACAACCGCAATTATTTCGTGGCGATCGCGCTCTCCGTGCTGATCCTCGTCGCCTGGCAGTTCTTCTATGTCAATCCGAAGATGGAGAAGGACCGCGTTGCCGCGGAAAAAGCCCAGCAGACGCAGCAGGTCCAGCAGCAGCCGGCCACCCAGCCGACGGCACCGGGACAGACGCTGCCGGGCAGCGGCGCGATCCCGGGCGGCGAAAGCCGCGACCAGGCGATCGCCAAGTCGGCGCGCGTCGCGATCGACACGCCGGCGCTTTCCGGCTCCATCAACCTGACCGGCGCGCGCTTCGACGACCTGAAGCTCAAGGGCTACCACGAGACCGTCGACCCGAAGAGCCCGGTCATCACCCTTTTGAGCCCGGCGGACACCGTCGACGGCTATTTCACCGAAATCGGCTATATCGGCTCCGATGCGACCGGAGCGGTACCGGGGCCGCAGACCGTGTGGACGCTTGCGGGCAGCGACAAGCTCACTCCCTCCACGCCGGTGACGCTGACCTATACCAACGATAAGGGTACCACCTTCACCCGGACGATCTCGGTTGACGACCGCTACATGTTCCAGGTCGTCGACAGCATCAAGAACGCAACCTCCGCACCGATTTCGCTCTCTTCCTACGGCCGCGTCACCCGCTTCAACAAGCCGACGACGCCGAGCATCTACGTCCTGCACGAAGGCTTCATCGGCGTTGCCGGCGATAACGGCCTGCAGGAATACGGATACTCCAAGATCGAGGACGATAAATCCGTCGAGCCCGGCAAGGCGACCGGCGGCTGGCTCGGCATCACCGACAAATACTGGGCGACCGCGATCGTTCCGCCGCAGGCCACGCCCTTCGACACCCGTTTCTCGCACTTCACCGACGGTCGCGCCCGCTACCAGAGCGACTACAAGGGCGATGCGATCACCATCGCCCCCGGCCAGACCTCGGAAGTTAAGAACCTCGTTTTCGCCGGCGCCAAGGAAGTTCCGGTCGTCGACAACTACGAAGTCGCCTATGCGATTCCCAACTTCGACAAGCTGATCGACTGGGGCTGGTTCTATTTCATCACCAAACCGATGTTCAAGATGATGGATTTCTTCTTCCGTCTCTTCGGCAATTTCGGCGTCGCGATCCTGATCACCACGATCGTCGTCAAGCTCCTCTTCTTCCCGCTCGCCAACCGGCAGTATGCGTCGATGGCGAACATGAAGAAGGTGCAGCCGAAGATGGAGGAATTGAAGAAGAAGTTCGGCGACGACCGCATGGGCCTGCAGCAGGCGATGATGCAGCTCTACAAGGACGAGAAGATCAACCCGCTGGCCGGCTGCTGGCCGATCCTCATCCAGATCCCGGTGTTCTTCGCTCTCTACAAGGTGATCTACATCACCATCGAGATGCGCCATGCCCCGTTCTTCGGCTGGATCAAGGATCTCTCCGCACCCGATCCGACGACGATCGTCAACCTCTTCGGCCTGCTTCCCTTCGATGCGCCGGCCTTCCTGCATCTCGGCGTCTGGCCGATCATCATGGGCATCACCATGTTCCTGCAGATGCGCATGAACCCGACGCCGCCGGATCCGACCCAGGCGATGCTGTTCACCTGGATGCCGGTGGTCTTCACCTTCATGCTGGCCTCGTTCCCGGCCGGTCTCGTGATCTACTGGGCCTGGAACAACACGCTGTCGATCCTCCAGCAGGGGATCATCATGAAGCGCCAGGGCGTGAAGATCGAACTCTTCGACAATCTGAAGGGTCTGTTCACGAAGAAACCCAAGCCGGCGGAATAGCCGGCGGACACAGCCTCTGCGAAGCCCTGGACCTCATGCCCGGGGCTTTTTCGTTTCAGCGCCTTCGCGCGACATTCAGTGGCGTTGATGCCGCCGCGCAGCGCAGGCATCACCCGTTATTGATTTCACTGCGCGGTATCGGATGCGATTCGGCGGCGACCTCCCCCCTTTCCAGCGCAGCCGCAGATGCTTCGGACAATTGTCATGACGGAACCGTCGGCCACCTCAGCCTCCTTCGGCGCCAACGAAAAATTCGGCGCCCTGCTCGTCTTCGGCTCGGCCTTCTTCTGGAGCTTCGGCGGAGCCATCGCGCGCTTCCTGCATATTTCCGATAGCTGGACGATCGTCTTCTGGCGCTGCCTGTTCGCCGGTCTCTTCCTGCTGGCGTTCATGCTCGTTCGCGACGGACCGCGCGGCACCGTGTCGCTCGCCAGGGGCATGGGTTGGCCGGGCATTGCCGTCGGGCTCTGCTTCACCACCGCCTCGACCTCCTTCATCATCGCCATTTCCTACACGACGATCGCCAATGTCGTTCTGCTCGGGGCCGGCGTGCCCCTGTTCGCCGCGCTGATGAGCTGGGTCCTGTTTCGTGAACGGGTTTCGCGGTTCACCTGGGGTGCGATCACCGCCGTGATCTTCGGTGTGGCGATCATGGTGTCGGAGAGCCTGAACGGCGCGGTCTCGCCGGTCGGCGATGCGCTTGCGCTGCTCATCCCGGTCGTCTTCGCTTTCGCGACCGTGATCACCCGCCGCTACCCGCATGTGCGGATGACTCCGGCGACCTGCTTCGGCTGCTTCGCCGCCAGCGCCATTGCCGCAAGCCAATCGTCCGACCTTTCGGTGACGCCGGGCGAACTCGCCCTGCTCTTCGCCTTCGGCGCCTTCAATCTCGGGCTTGGCATGGCGCTCTTCGTCACCGGCGCCCGGCTGGTACCGTCGGCGCTTGCCGCACTGCTCGGCACGGCCGAAACCGTCCTCGCCCCCGTCTGGGTTGCGATCATTCACGGCGAGGTGCCGAGCGGCCGCACGATCGTCGGCGGCGCCTTCATCTTCCTGGCGCTGCTTGCCTATCTCTTCAATGAGTTCCGGGGCAAGCGGAACGGCCCCGGGCGGGCAGTTCGGACGCCGACACCTTGACATCCGTTGCCAAAACCGGGAAGCCATGGGCTTTCTCGACAATGGACCGACTGGCGATGGCCGAAACCACCACAAAAGACGACAAGCCGCTGTTCGGCCGCCCGTGGATCTTCATCCGCAGCGTTCCGGCGATGAAGTTCCTGCCGCCCGAGGGGCCGGCGGAGATCGCCTTTGCCGGCCGCTCGAATGTCGGCAAGTCGTCGCTGATCAACGCGCTCGTCGGGCAGAAGGGCCTGGCGCGCACCTCCAACACGCCGGGCCGCACGCAGGAGCTAAACTACTTCGTGCCGGACGGCTATTCCGGCGAGGCGGGCGACCTGCCGCCGATGGCGCTCGTCGACATGCCCGGCTACGGCTACGCCCAGGCGCCGAAGGAACAGGTCGACGCCTGGACGAAGCTCGTCTTCGACTACCTGCGCGGCCGGTCGACGCTGAAGCGCGTCTATGTGCTGATCGATGCCCGCCACGGCATCAAGAAGAACGACGAGGAGGTGCTGGCGCTCCTCGACAAGGCGGCGGTCTCCTACCAGATCGTGCTCACCAAGACCGACAAGATCAAGGCGGCCGGCGTGCCGGGGCTGGTCGACGCGACGCTGGAGAAGATCAGGAAGCGCCCCGCGGCCTTCCCGGAGGTGCTGTCGACCTCGTCCGAAAAGGGCGCTGGCATCGAGGAGTTGCGAGCGGCGATCGGGCTCGCGGTCGCGCGCTGAAGGGCTTTCCCGCCCCTTGATGCGGTGATTGCCCCGAACACGCAAAGTCTTTCGAGCCTCTCCCTACCCCGAAACGCCGGCCGCTCTATCTCCGGCTGGCGGCGACCAAGTTTCGTCGGCCAGGATCAAAGGAGAGAAAGATGTCCGACTTGATTGTGGTGGGATTCGATTCACCGGAAGATGCCGACAAGGTTCTCCTGAAGCTCAGCAGCCTGAAAAAGGAATATCTGATCGATCTGGAAGACGCCGTCGTCGTCGTGCGGGACGCCGAGGGCAAGGTGCATCTGAAGCAGAGCCTCAATCTGACCGCCGTCGGTGCGGCATCGGGCCTGTTTTCGGGCTCGCTCTGGGGCGGTCTCGTGGGCCTGCTCTTCCTGAACCCGCTCGCAGGCTTCGCCATCGGCGGCGCGATCGGCGCCGGCGCCGGAGCCCTCTCCGGCTCGCTCACCGATTACGGCATCGACGACGACTTCATCAAATCGCTCGGCAACACCATCCCGAACAATTCCTCGGCACTCTTCATCCTGGTACGCAAGGTGCAGCCGGAGAAGGTGCTGGCCGAACTCGGGGGTTTTCGCGGCCGCGTGCTGAAGACATCGCTGTCCCCGGAGCAGGAGCAGAGGCTGCAAGCCGCCATCACCGACGCGCAGACGCCCTCGCCCCAGGCCGGGACGTTCTGACCGGTCCGCGAGGTTGCCCATTACAAACAAACAGGTCGAGCGATGGCGCGAACGTATGTGAGTGCATCGCGCTCTAGCGATAGCGTGTGGTGCCGCGGGCGACGATGGCGCCAGTCGGCGCGCCCGTCGGCGAACCGCCCAGCGGCTCGACGCTGACCAGAAGTGTCGAGCCGGCGGTGAATTTGGCCCGCAAGGCAGGGGGAAGCAGCACTTCGCCCTCGCCGGAGCGTGGCAGCACGCCGAGGGAGATGGCAGCGCCGTCGCCCCGCATCAGCCAGAGCTCCAGGGATTTCTGCTCCTTTTGGCCGGCAACCGGAGTCAGCCTCAGGCGCCCGGAGCCCGCATGGAACTCTGCGACGAGGCCGATGTCGCTGCCCTGTCCCTCCAGTTCCGCCACCAGCGGCGCGCCGCCCGACCCGCCGCCGAACAGGCCGGCCAGCGACATGGCCAGCACGGCAACGGCCGCGAGCGACGCAATGGCGAGACTTCGCCACCACGAAAGCGAGTTCCAGAGGCCGCCGGATTGGCTGACCCTCGCCGGCGCCTGGAGGCGGGCCCCCTCGGCCGCCGCGAGAACGCGGGCCGGCCGCGTGGCGAGCTCGTAGGCCTGGTCGAAGGTGGCGAGATTGTTCTGCCAGCGCAGCACCATGGCGGCAAAATCGCGATCGGTCGCCATGCGAGCCTCGACCTTGCGGCGGTCTTCAGCCGAGAGAACCCCAAGCACGTACTCCCCCGCGATCACTTCGTCGCGGCGGGAATCCCCGCTCTCGGGCTTCTGTCTCGTCATCGCTCCATGCACTCTCTCGTCTTCGGGAGACCTCGCCGCGGGCCGCATTCACATTGGTCAGGCGAGCAGGATCAGCCATATCATAAATCGCGTCAATCGCCTTGGCGATGGGTTTTCGCAACGAGCGGGGATGGTGCTGATCGTCAAAGCTGCCGCGGGACGCTCGACCTGCCGCGCCTGCCAATACGGGTCCTATGTTGCGCTCCGATCATTCCATCTGCCGGAAACTTGCGCTAAACAGCAGCCGATATTCTTCGAGGGTCCGCCATGTCCGCATCTGAAAGTGAAATCCAGGCACGCTTGCTTGCCCAGGCCCTGCCCTATATGCAGCGCTACGAGAACAAGACGATCGTCGTCAAATATGGCGGCCATGCAATGGGCAATCCGGAACTCGGGCGTGCCTTTGCGAGCGACATCGCGCTTCTGAAGCAATCCGGCGTCAATCCGATCGTCGTGCATGGCGGCGGCCCGCAGATCGGCGCCATGCTCAACAAGATGGGCATCGAATCGAAATTCGAAGGCGGCCTTCGCGTCACCGACGAGAAGACCGTCGAGATCGTCGAGATGGTGCTCGCCGGCTCGATCAACAAGGAGATCGTCGCCCTCATCAACCAGACCGGCGAATGGGCGATCGGCCTTTGCGGCAAGGACGGCAACATGGTCTTCGCGGAAAAGGCGAAGAAGACCGTTCGCGACCCGGATTCCAATATTGAGCGCGTGCTCGACCTCGGGTTCGTCGGTGAAGTCGTCGAGGTGGACCGCACGCTCATCGACCTGCTCGCCCGCTCCGAGATGATCCCGGTGATCGCGCCGGTGGCGCCCGGACGCGACGGCCACACCTACAACATCAACGCCGACACCTTCGCCGGCGCGATCGCCGGCGCGCTCAACGCGACGCGGCTTCTGTTCCTGACCGACGTTGCCGGCGTCCTCAACAAGAAGGGCGAGCTGATCAAGGAATTGTCGGTTGCCGAGGCCCGCAACCTGATTGCCGACGGCACGATCTCCGGCGGGATGATCCCGAAGGTCGAGACCTGCATCGACGCGATCAAGGCCGGCGTCCAGGGCGTCGTCATCCTCAACGGCAAGACCGCCCACTCCGTGCTGCTCGAAATCTTCACCGAGCACGGCGCCGGCACGCTGATCGTGCCGTAAGGCGCTGCGGCGGGATTTACCCCCTCAAATTGCCCCTACCCAAGTAAATTATTGCCCCTCACCCTAACCCTCTCCCCGCATGCGGGGAGAGGGGACTGGGGAGCATGCCGCGAGCACCTTCTCCCCGGTAGACCGACGTCAGAACGGGAAGAAGGTGCCGGCAGGCGGATGAAGAGGCCGCCGAAAACCGCCTACTTTCCTGCACCTCCATACACCTTCTCCGCTTCGCCGCGCAGCCAGGCGATCATCGCCCGGTAGGGGAACGGTCCGTAGCTGACGCGGCCGACGCCGACGGCGGCAAGTGCGGCGAGATCGGGCGCTCCCGGCTTCATCATCACGTTCACCGGCAGGGGCGATGCCGCGCAGAGCCTGGCGATCAGGCCGACGTCGGCGAGCCCCGGCGCGAAGAAGCCGCTGCCACCCGCCTCGGCATAGGCGGCGGCGCGGGCGATCGCCTCGTCCACGAGGCCGGCATGCTTCGCCGCATCGCCTTCCTGCAGGAACAGGTCGGTACGGGCGTTGATGAACAGGGGAATGCCCTGGCGCTCCGCCATCTCGCGGATCGCCCGGATGCGCGCCGATTGCTTGTCGATCGCATGGACGCCGCCCTTGCCGACGACCTGGTCCTCGAAATTGATGCCGATCGCGCCCGCATCGATGATCTCGGCCACGTTGGCGGCACCCTTTGCCGGATCCTCCGAATAGGCGCCCTCGAAATCCACCGAGAGCGGGAGGTCTGTCGCGGCGACGATCTCGCGGACGACTTCGATCAGCACCGCCAGCGGCAGCTTCTGCCCGTCGGCGAAACCATGCGCGGCCGCCACCGACCAGCTGCCGGTCGCAAGCGCCCTGGCACCTGCCTCGGCGACTGAGCGGGCGCTGCCCGCATCCCATATGTTGTAAAGAACGATCGGATCGCCCTTGCGGTGCAGCGCCGTAAAGGCGAGCGCCCTCTCCTCCTGGTTCATCGCATCTCCTCCCAAAAACGAAGCGTGATCGATTCGGAATTGTAATCGGCTGGGCCAGGAAGCGCGCGCGGAATCGGCGCGCATCCGCCGAAATCCAAGCGCCCGTTTTTGGAAGCCGCCTCATGGCTCTTCAGATGACGAGCAGCATGACGACGCCGAGCACGATCAGCAGGCAGCCGACGAGCTCGAGCCGGTTGATCCATTCGCGGAAGATGAAGAAGGACGAGGCGAAGGTGAAGAGCATCTCGACCTGGGCGACCACCTTGACGATCGCCGCCTGCTGCAGCGTCATCGCCGAGAACCAGCCGAAGGAGGCCGAGGCGCCGACGAAGCCCACGAGCAAGGCCGGTTTCCATGCGACGCCGATGCGTTTCAGTTCCTCCGGTTCCCGCGCGACGATCCAGGCGAGCATCACGAGGGTCTGGAGCAGGATGACGAAGCCGAGGGTGAAGCCCGCCTGCATCAGGTAGTCCGGCGCCGGCAGGCTCGCCGTGAGCGCCAGCGAGGCGGAACGGTAGGCGACCGCGGAGAGCCCGAAGAAGGTGCCGGAGAGCAGGCCGATCCCGGCCGTGCGGCTGAAGACCGACATCAGCAGCGACCTTGCCGTCAGCGTCGTGCGCGCGACCGAGATGAGCATGACGCCGACCACCGATATGGCGATTGCCACCAGCGCGCCCTCGCTCGCCTTTTCGCCGAGGAAGATCAGGCCGAAAAGTGCCGCCTGGGCGGGCTCGGTGCGCGAATAGGCGGTGCCGACCGCGAAATTGCGAAAGGAGAAGAGATGCACGAGCAGGAAGGTCGCGGCGATCTGCGCGATGCCGCCGACGATCGCCCAGCGGAAGAACGCCGCGTCCGGCACCGGCAGCGGATGGCCGGCGACACGCCACAGGATCACGAGGTAGAGCAGCGCGAAGGGCAGGCCGAAGCCGAAGCGCACGAAGGTCGCGCCGGTCGTGCCCATGACGCCCTTCAGGTGCTTCTGCATGGCGGAGCGGACATTCTGGAGGAAGGCCGCGGCAATGGTGATCAAAACCCAGGTTTGCATATCCGCCGGCTAGCACACGGATGGCCGACAATCCATCGCCAATAGCAGTCGAGCGGAACCGCCTGACGTCGCACATTTTGCGGCAAGAGAAGGAAAGCGGTGGCGCGGACGCATGTGAGTGCATTGCGCAATCATGCATGTCGCCCGAAAGTGTGCAGCGGTTTTGGGAATCCGTTTTGCTTCGAGGGCGGGCCATGTCATAAGGCGGGCCATGAAGAAGCTCAATCGCCTCCCGACCCATGCCGAATTCGCCCATGTCACCGACTGGGTCTTCGATCTCGACAACACGCTCTACCCGCATCACGTCAACCTGTTCGCGCAGATCGACCGCAACATGACGGCCTATGTGGCCGAGCTCCTGTCGCTGGAGCCGGCGGAGGCGAAGAAGCTGCAGAAGGAATACTACCGCGATCACGGCACCACGCTGCAGGGCCTGATGATCCATCACGGCGTCGACCCGAACGACTTTCTGGAGCGGGCGCACGCGATCGACTACAGCGTGGTGCCGGCGGATCCGGCACTCGGCGAGGCGATCAAGGCACTGCCCGGACGCAAGTTCATCTTCACCAACGGCAGCGTCTCCCATGCGCAGATGACGGCGCGCGCGCTCGGCATCCTCGACCATTTCGACGACATCTTCGACATCGTCGCAGCCGACTTCGTGCCGAAGCCCGCCGGCGGCACCTACGACAAGTTCATGAGCCTCCACCGCATCGACACGGGCAACGCCGTGATGTTCGAGGACCTGCCGCGAAACCTCCTGGTGCCGAAGGCGCTCGGCATGAAAACGGTCCTCCTGGTGCCGCGCAACCTCGAATACGAATTCGCCGAGGCCTGGGAGACGTCGAGCGACGCCGACGAGCAGATCGACTACGTCACCGAGGATCTCGCCGGCTTCCTGCGGCGCGTGATGGCGAAGGTGTGATTGGCGACTGAAGAGGGGGCGAAAAGAACCGTCCCAACCCCTTGCCGCAGACCCCCCCTCCCAACCCTTTGCCGTAGACCCCTCCCCAACCCCTCCCCACAAGGGGGAGGGGCTTACGATGCCGCGCCCCATACCCTTCGATCTCTACCTTGCGGTAGACGCGAGGTCGCGACGGGGCAGACGGCAGCCGCGGCCGCCTAGCCCCTCCCCCTTGTGGGGAGGGGTTGGGGAGGGGTCTTATGTGGGGTCTTTGTGAGGGGTCTTCGGGCCCTACCGCCGCCCGGATGCCATCGGCATCTCGCGTGGATCGACCGTCTCGTAGAAGCGGGCGATGATGTCCCATGCCTCTTCGGCGGTCTCGACGAAGTGCACGAGGTTTATGTCGTTCGGCGCGATGGTGCCGAACTCGGCGAGGGCCTCGAAATTGATGATCGTGCGCCAGAATTTCTCGCCGAACAGGATGAGCGGCACCAGCGCCAGCCGGCCGGTCTGCATCAGCGTCACCGTCTCGAACAGTTCGTCGAGCGTTCCGAAACCGCCCGGGAAGACCGTTACCGCCTTGGCGCGCAGCAGGAAATGCATCTTGCGGATGGCGAAGTAGTGGAAATTGAACGACAGTTCCGGCGTCACGTAGCCGTTCGGCGCCTGTTCGTGCGGCAGCACGATGTTGAGGCCGATCGACGGCGCTCCGGCATCGGCAGCGCCGCGGTTTCCCGCCTCCATGACGCCCGGGCCGCCGCCGGTGACGATGACATATTCCTTGTAGCCGAGCTTTGCCGACTGCTCCGAGCACAGGCGCGCGAACTTGCGCGCCTCGGCATAGTAGACCGAGGCTGCCTCGAGATTCTTGCGCTGGATGTCGTTCTTGGCCGCCCAGGCCTCGCCGCCCGGCTCCGGAATGCGCGCGCCGCCGAACATGACGACGGTGGAGTTGATGCCGCGCTCCTCGAGCATCATCTCCGTCTTCAGGAGCTCGAGCTGCAGGCGGACGGGCCTCAGCTCCTCGCGGCAGAGGAAGTCGTCATCAATATAGGCGAGCCGGTAGGTCGGCGAGGCCGATTGCGGCGTCAACGGCACGGTCGATGCGCGCTGCCTGCTCTGTGCGCTGTCTGCCAGCGGATCCCAGACCCCACCCTTGCGGCGCAGAGCGCGCTTCTTCATACGTGCCATGTTTCGTCTTCCCGTCGCGTTTCGACCAGCAGAGACCTCGTCCGGGCGCGTCCCGTTCCTGTTGCTCGGCCATGAAGGCGTCCTACTGCCGGAAACGACGAGGCTTGCCAAGTCCCCGTCGAGGAGCCCGAGAGGAAAAGCCCTTCAACTTTTCAGGATTCCCTCGTTGGACCGCCAGTTCCCATGACGCACGAGTCGGCTGCCGAATTGCCGCATGAACAATGAAGCCGGTTCCGAATTCGGGAATTATGCAGTAGAGCTTGCAGCACAACGCCGAACCTTAAGGAATTCCGATGACGAACCAAGACCTCGCCTCCCTGTCGCAGACGATCGAGACCGCGTTTGAGAATCGCGAAGCCGTCAATACCGGCACCCGCGGCGCGGTGCGCGATGCCGTCGAGGCGGCGCTCAACCTGCTCGACAGCGGCAAGGTGCGCGTGGCAGAACGTGGCGCCGACGGCACCTGGACCGTCAACCAGTGGCTCAAGAAGGCGGTCCTGCTCTCGTTTCGGCTGAACCCGATGGAACTCGTCAAGGGCGGCCCGGGCGAATCGGTCTGGTGGGACAAGGTGCCCTCGAAGTTCGACGGCTGGAGCGTCAACGAATTCGAGAAGGCCGGCTTCCGCGCGGTGCCGAACTGCGTCGTCCGCCGCTCGGCCTATATCGCCCCGAATGCGGTGCTGATGCCCTCCTTCGTCAATCTCGGCGCCTATGTCGGCGAGGGCACCATGGTCGATACCTGGGCGACCGTCGGCTCCTGCGCCCAGATCGGCAAGAACGTGCATCTCTCCGGCGGCGTCGGCATCGGCGGCGTGCTGGAGCCGATGCAGGCGGGGCCGACGATCATCGAGGACAATTGCTTCATCGGCGCCCGCTCCGAGGTCGTCGAGGGCTGCATCGTCCGCGAGGGCTCGGTCCTCGGCATGGGCGTCTTCATCGGCAAGTCGACGAAGATCGTCGACCGCGCCACCGGCGAGGTGATGTATGGCGAAGTGCCGCCCTACTCCGTCGTCGTCGCCGGCTCGATGCCGTCCGGCTCGACCATGGCCAACGGCCAGCCGGCGCCGAACCTCTATTGCGCCGTCATCGTCAAGCGGGTCGACGAGAAGACCCGCTCCAAGACCGGCATCAACGAACTGCTCCGGGATTGACCATGGCCGAGGAGGGGCGGCAGCCGAGCATGACCTGGCTGTTCTTCAGCCCCTCCGGCCGCATCGGCCGCCTGCCCTTCCTGCTGTCCTGGCTGTTCTGGTTCGCCGTCGGCTCCATTTTCCTCATGCAGGTCATCAAGAACGAGGGGGAGGACGCGGCGCTGGCGCTCTGGACGCTGGCGCTGATCGGTTCCGGCGTGCTCTCCACCGTGTCGATCGCAATGCTCGCGATCAAGCGGCTGCACGATATCGGCTATCCCGGGCCGCTGGCGCTCTGTCTCTTCATTCCCGTGCTGAGCCCGATCGTCTTCATCGCGCTCTGCCTCTGGCCGGGCGCAGCCGGGGCGAACGAATACGGCAATCGCCGCAACGCGCCGAGCCGGCCTTAATTCCCTCCTGTACATTCGCGTCGCCGCCAAGTATGTAGCGCGACTAATGAACAGGCCGCGCAGTTGCTGGCCGCGGCAATCGTCGCCCGATGACGACCTGATCCGAGGTCCGCTCGTCTGCCGGCGTGAAATCCGAAAGACGAGAGATGACAGAATACGAAGGGATCGCACCGGCGATCGCCGAGGCGTTGGCAAAACGCGGTTACGATGCGCTGACGCCCGTTCAGCAAGCCATGCTCGATCCGGCGCTCGCCGGCGCCGACGCGCTGGTTTCCGCCCAGACCGGCTCCGGCAAGACCGTCGCCTTCGGCCTCGCACTCGCGCCGAGCCTTCTCGGCTCGGCAAGGCAGTTCGGCGCCGCCGAGGCGCCGCTGGCGCTTGTGATCGCGCCGACGCGCGAACTGGCGCTGCAGGTCAAGCGCGAGCTCGATTGGCTGTACGAACTTGCGGACGCGACGATCGCCTCCTGCGTCGGCGGCATGGACATGCGCAGCGAACGGCGGGTGCTCGAACGCGGTGCCCATATCGTCGTCGGCACGCCTGGACGGCTCTGCGATCATATCCGCCGGGGTTCGCTCGATATTTCGGC
Organism: Sinorhizobium saheli; assembly: GCF_001651875.1. Taxonomy (GTDB): domain Bacteria; phylum Pseudomonadota; class Alphaproteobacteria; order Rhizobiales; family Rhizobiaceae; genus Sinorhizobium; species Sinorhizobium saheli. Next base: position 10,916 of record NZ_LNQB01000055.1, on the reverse strand, counting down.
GCTGCGGGCCGTCGTGCTCGACGAGGCGGACGAGATGCTCGATCTCGGCTTCCGCGAGGATCTCGAGTTCATCCTGGAAGCGGCGCCGGCCGAACGCCGGACGCTGATGTTCTCGGCAACCGTGCCGCGCTCGATCGCGACGCTCGCCAGGAACTACCAGCGCGACGCCGTCCGCATCGGGATCGCCTCCGATGACAAGCAGCACGGCGACATCGAATACCGCGCGCTCCTCGTCGCCCCGAGCGACCGCGAGAACGCGATCATCAACGTGCTTCGCTACTACGAGGCACGCAACGCCATCGTCTTCTGCTCGACCCGCGCCGCCGTCAACCACCTGACCGCCCGCTTCAACAATCGCGGCTTCTCGGTCGTGGCGCTCTCGGGCGAGCTCAGCCAGAACGAACGCACCCATGCGCTGCAGGCGATGCGCGACGGCCGCGCCCGCGTCTGCATCGCGACCGACGTCGCCGCGCGCGGCATCGACCTGCCGGGCCTCGAACTGGTGATCCATGCCGACCTGCCGACCAATGCCGAAACGCTGCTCCACCGCAGCGGCCGCACCGGACGCGCCGGAAGGAAGGGCGTCAGCGCCTTGATCGTCCCCGTCAATCAGCGGCGGAAGGCCGAGCGGTTGCTGGAGGGGGGCCGCATCACCGCGAGCTGGGCGAAGCCCCCGTCGGCGGACGAGGTGACGCGGCGCGACGAGGAACGTCTCATTGCCGATCCGACCCTTGACGAGGCGGTGCGTGAAGACGAGGCGGCGATCGTGCGGCAGCTGATCGAGCGCCATGGGGCCGAGAAACTGGCGGCCGCCTTCGTCAGGCAGTTCCGCGCCGGCCGGTCGGCACCGGAAGACCTGGCGGATGTGGCGGTTGCCGCCGAGCGCGGCAAGAACCGGCGGGACGCACAGGCCGGCGGCCCCAGGGAAAGCGCCGCTCCGCGCGCCGATTTCAGCGATGGCCAGTGGTTTTCGCTCTCCGTCGGACGCAAGCAGAACGCCGAGCCCCGCTGGCTGATCCCGATGCTCTGCCGCCATGGCAAGCTCACCAAGCACGATATCGGCGCGATCCGCATGCAGCCTGAGGAAACCTACGTCGAATTGACGGCGGAAGGGGCCGATCGCTTCCTCTCGGCGATCGGGCCGAACCGGACATTGGAGAAGGGCATTCGCGTCAAGCCCCTTCAGGGCGCCCCGGACAGCTCGAAGCCGCGCGAGGACAGATCGGATTTCGCGCAGAAGCGGCCGCGGCCGGCCGAGGCCCCGGCGGAACGCGGGCGCAAGGACTTCAAGCCGAAGCGCGCCTTCGAAAAGAAGCCTCCTCTCGCCCAGGATGCGCAGCCGGGGAAGCGGGACGAGAAGCCCTGGAGCAAGAAGAAAGGCAAGCCCGAAGCCGGGAACGCCGGCGACTTCAAGCCGAAAGCCAAGCGCAACAACGCCAAGAAGCGCCAGGCTTGATTGGCCTTGATCGGAGAAGCGGGATCGTCGGGCGACGACACCCTGACGACACCCTACCCTCCGACCGGGATCAAGCCTCCAGATAGCGCAAGCCGGCGACGGCGATGATGATCATCGCAATGCAGGCGAGCCGGAGCCAGGAAACCGGGTCGCCGAAGAGGATCATGCCAAGCACGGTGATGCCGACGGCGCCGATGCCGGTCCAGGCGGCATAGGCGGTGCCGGCCGGCAGGTCGCGCATGGCAATCGTCAGCAGGTAGACGCTGCCCAGCGCCGCGGCCACGCCGAGGGCGCTCGGTATCGGCCGGGTCCAGCCGTCCGCATATTTGAGCGCCAGCCCCATGGCGATTTCAACGGCGCTCGCTGCCAGAAGTACCATCCAAGCCATCGTCGTCTCCCTTGGTTCCTCGGATTTCAACTTCGGCCTCAATCTGGTAGCATAGGCACCGAAGAGCAATTACGCACCTTCTGGTAACTATGGAAATGTCTTCCGCCACGCCAACGAACCCCAGCGTCTTCGACCCGGCCTGCTCCTCGCGCCACGCGCTCGAACTCGTCGCCGGCAAATGGGCGATGCTGATCATCTCGGCCCTGGAGAACGGGCCGATGCGCAACGCCGCGCTCATGCGCAAGCTCGGCGACGTCTCCCAGAAGATGCTGACCCAGACGCTCAAGGAGCTCGAGCGCAACGGCCTCGTGATCCGGGAGGACAAGGGGACCGTGCCGCCGCATGTGGAGTATCGCCTGAGCGATGTCGGGCGTTCGCTGAGCGAGGCCCTCAACGTGCTCGACCGCTGGGCCGAGACGAATTTTCCCGCGCTTGACGCGGCGCGCGAGCGCTATGACGCCGAACGGGCGAGCGGCACATCCGCCTGATCGGCGTCGATCTGCGCCACCAGTTTCACCACCCAATCGGCAAAGACGCGCAGCCGGCTGCTCAAATGGCGGTTCGGCGGATAGACGAGATAGATCGGCATCGGGTCGACCTGCCAATCGGCAAGCACCGGCACCATGGTGCCGGCGCGGAGATCGTCGCGCACCATGAAGAGCGGCGCCTGGATGACGCCGAGGCCGGCACGCGCGGCGGCGAGATAGGTCGTCGACTCGTTGGCCGCCACGGCATAGCGGCAATTGACCTCGATCTCCTCGTTGCCGCGCCGGAAATGGAAGGGCATCTGCTGCCCCGATATCGGCAGGAAATAGCCGACGGCATGGCAGTTTTTCTCGAGGTCGGACGGGTGCCGCGGCACCGGGTGCCGCGCGAGGAAGTCCCGCGAGGCGCAGGTGACGAACTTCATCTCCGTGATGCGGCGGGCGATCAGCGACTGGTCGGTCAGCGTACCGGCGCGGATGGCACAATCGACGTTCTCGGCGAGATAGTCGATGGTGCGGTCGGAAACGCCGAGATCGATCTGGATGTCCGGATATCTCCCGTGAAACTCGGGCAAGGCCGGAATGATGATGAGATTGGCGAAGGCGCTCGCCGTCTCGACGCGCAGGCGGCCCTTCGGCAGGCTCTGGGCGCTCGACAGGCTGCCGTCCAGTTCGTCGAGATCGGAGATGAGGCGCGCGGCGCGTTCATAATAAAGCGCGCCGTCCGGCGTCACCAGGACCCGGCGCGTGGTGCGGTTGAGCAACTTCGTCCGCAGGTGTGCCTCCAATCCCTGGATGAGATTCGTGACGGTCGCCTTCGGCATGTTGAGCGAAGCGGAGGCCCGGGTGAAATTGCCGGTTTCCACCACCCGAAGGAAAACGCGCATGGCCGTGAGCTGGTCCATTTTCAATAACCGGATTGTTCGAAATACCGAATAGTGTAGTCAACACCCGCGGACTATTCCAGACGAAAGACAATGATATGCTGCAAACATCGCGGGTTGTCCCTCATCTAGGGATTCACCCGTGGTGGAGACAAGAGATGACCGCGCATTTTACCGAAGAGACGATGCAGACGGGCCAGGGCTCGTGCCGCGCCCGTGTCTACCGGGGCGCGTCGCTGCTTTCGCCGCCGCCGGTCGTGCTACATCTCCATGGCGGCAGCTTCGTCGGCGATTCGATCGCGGCGGGAGAGAAGGTGGCCGAAGCGCTGGCAGCCGCGGGCGCGGTGGTCGTCGCGCCGGAATATCCTTCCGCCTGTCTGAACCCGTTTCCGGCGGCGCTCGAGGCCGCCTATGCGATGCTTTCGTCGATGCGCAGCCGCTGTCCGCAGTTCGCGCATAAGAAATCCATGCTGTTCGTCGCCGGCGAGGAGGCGGGCGGCAACCTTGCGGCCGGCCTGGCGCTGATGGCGCGCGACCAGTTCCTGACCGACCTCAAGGGGCAGATCCTGCTTTCGCCGCTGCTCGACCCCTGTCTGGCGACGCCGTCGTTCCGCAAGTTCTGTCCGCAGAGCTCGGTGCAGTCGATCGCCGAGGGCTGGCAGCAATATCTCGGCGAGCGCAGCGGGCTGACGCATCCCTATGCGGCGCCCGGTCACTGTACGCGGCTCGGCGGCCTCGTTCCGGCCCTCGTCATCACCAGCGAGGAATGTCCGGCGCGTGACGAGACGGAGGCCTATGCCGAGCGGCTGCGAGAGGCCGGGGTTCCGGTGGAAATGCACGTGCTGCCGGGGAGCGTCGCCTGGCTGCCCGCCAATGCCTCGGCCGAGGACAACTGGCCGTCGCAGCAAAAGACCATATCCGGCCTCTTCGCCCGCTTCTTCGAGCGGGCGGGGGCGAAGCCGACAAAATCGTAAAGAGACAAACCAGTAGGAGCCGGAGCTCCCAGCCGGCAAGGAGAAAACATGACGACGACCGTAACCCGCCGGGTCCTTTGGGGCGCCGGCCTGAGCATCCTATTTTCCGTTGCCGGCGGCGCCGCCGTGCTTTTCGGCATTCCCAACCAGTTCACGGCCGACGCCGCAACCGAGGCTCCGGCGGCGCCGGCCGCCGTGCCGGTCTCCGTCGCCAAGGCGGAAGCGCGCCGGATCACCACCTGGGAAAGCTTCTCGGGCCGGCTCGAGGCGATCGAGCGCGTCGAGGTCCGCCCGCGCGTCGGCGGCGCGATCCTGAGCGCCCATTTCCGCGAAGGGGCGATGGTCAAGAAGGGCGACCTGCTCGTTACCATCGACCCCGAACCCTATGCCGCCGCCGTCGAGCGCGCGGAAGCGGAGGTCGCGGCGGCCGAAGCGCGCGTGGCGCTCGCCAAGACCGAGCTCGACCGCGGCCGCAAGCTGGTCACCACCAGCGCCATACCGCAAAGCGGCGTCGACCAGCGGCTCAGCGCCTATGACGAGGCGCAGGCGAACGTCCGCTCGGCCAAGGCGGCGCTGCGCTCGGCGCGGCTCGACCTGCAATATACCGAGGTGCGCGCGCCGATCACCGGCCGCGTCGGCCGGCTGGAAGTGACCGCCGGCAACCTCGTTTCCGCCGGCTCCGCCTCGCCGGTGCTGACGACGCTCGTCTCGGTCGACCCGATCTATGCGAGCTTCAATGTCAGCGAGGAGGTGGTCGCGGCCGCACTCGCCAAGCTTTCCGCTTCGGCCGGCGCCGATGCGATCGAGCGCATTCCCGTCGAGATCGGCACCGCGGCGGACGAAGGCACGCCGATCACCGGCCATATCCAGCTCATCAACAACGAGGTGGATGCCGAGACCGGCACCATTCGCGTCCGGGCGGCGCTCACCAATGCCGACGGCCGGCTGATTCCCGGCCAGTTCGTCCGCATCCGCATCGGCGATCCGGCGCCGGCCGAGAAGCTGGTGATCAGCGATCGCGCCATCGGCTCCGACCAGGACAAGAAATTCGTCCTCGTCGTCGGATCGGACAACAAGGTGGAATACCGGCAGGTGACGCTCGGCCCCATCGCCGACGGCTTGAGGATCGTCGAAAGCGGCCTGAAACCCGGCGAGAGCATCGTCGTCAACGGCCTGCAGCGGGTGCGCCCCGGCGTCGTCGTCGCCCCGCAGCCGGTCGAGCAGGCAACCGCCTCGATCGCGAAACCATAGCCAGGGCGCGCCCTGCCAGGCGATAGCGGCAGGGCGCCACAAAGTTTCAAACGGCATGCATCGGTGCTCGCGGGCGAGGTTCTCGGCCGCAGATGCCCTTCGTCTGCCCGAAGTTCCCAAGGGGGATGTCATGAACTTCTCACGCTTCTTCGTCGACCGCCCGGTCTTCGCGGGCGTTCTCTCCGTGCTCATCTTCGTCGCCGGCCTGATCGGCATGACCGGCCTGCCGATTTCCGAATATCCGGAAGTCGTGCCGCCGCAGATCGTCGTGCGCGCGCAATATCCCGGCGCCAACCCTTCGGTCATCGCCGAAACCGTCGCCACGCCGCTCGAAGAGCAGATCAACGGCGTCGAGGGCATGCTCTACATGCAGAGCCAGGCGACCGCCGACGGGCTGATGACGCTGACCGTCACCTTCGAGCTCGGCACCGATCCGGACCAGGCCCAGCAACTGGTGCAGAACCGCGTCGCCCAGGCCGAGCCGCGCCTGCCGGAAGAGGTGCGCCGCCTCGGCGTCACCACCGTCAAGAGCTCGCCCGACCTCACGCTCGTCGTGCATCTCATCTCGCCGAACGGCCAGTATGACATCAACTATCTGCGCAACTACGGCGTCCTGAACGTCAAGGACCGGCTGGCCCGCGTCGAGGGCGTCGGCCAGGTGCAGATCTTCGGCGGCGGCGACTATTCGATGCGCGTCTGGATCGACCCGCAGAAGGCCGCCGAGCGCGGGCTTGCGGCAAGCGACATCACCAATGCCATCCGCCAGCAGAACGTCCAAGCGGCGGCAGGCGTCATCGGTGCCTCGCCCTCGGTCCCGGGCCTCGACCTGCAGCTTTCCGTCAACGCGCAAGGACGGCTGAGGACGCCTGAGGATTTCGCCGACATCGTCGTCAAATCCGGCGAGAACGGCGAGATCACCCGCCTCGGCGACGTCGCGCGCGTCGAAATGGGCGCCGCGGACTATTCGCTGCGCTCGCTGCTCGACAACAAGGCCGCCGTCGGCATGGGCGTCTTCCAGGCTCCCGGCTCGAACGCCATTCAGATCTCCGAGAACGTCCACAAGGTCATGGCCGAGCTGAAGCAGACCATGCCGGAGGGCGTCGACTACGAGATCGTCTACGACACGACGCAGTTCGTCCGCGCGTCGATCGAGTCGGTCGTCCACACGCTGCTCGAAGCGATTGCGCTGGTGGTGCTCGTCGTCATCGTCTTCCTGCAGACCTGGCGCGCCTCGATCATCCCGCTCGTCGCGGTACCGGTCTCCATCGTCGGCACGTTTGCCGTGATGTACGTCTTCGGCTTCTCGATCAATGCGCTGAGCCTCTTCGGCCTGGTGCTGGCGATCGGCATCGTCGTCGATGACGCGATCGTCGTCGTCGAGAACGTCGAGCGCAACATCGAGCAGGGCCTGTCACCGATCCAGGCGACCTACCGCGCGATGTCCGAGGTCTCCGGGCCGATCATCGCCATCGCGCTGGTGCTCGTCGCGGTCTTCGTGCCGCTCGCCTTCATCACCGGCCTCACCGGCCAGTTCTACCGCCAGTTCGCGCTGACGATCGCCATCTCGACGGTGATCTCCGCCTTGAATTCGCTGACCCTCTCGCCGGCGCTCGCCGCCCTTCTCCTGAAGGACCATCATGCGCCGAAGGACAGGCTGACGCGGATCATGGACGCGCTGTTCGGCTGGTTCTTCCGCGGCTTCAACCGGTTCTTCGGCACGAGTTCGGAAGCCTATAGCCGCGGCGTCGGCGGCATCCTCAGGCGCAAGTCGCTGGTCATGGGCGTCTACGTCATCCTCCTCGGCGTCGCCTTCGCGCTGTTCCGCGCCGTACCCGGCGGCTTCGTGCCGGCCCAGGACAAGCAGTACCTGATCGGCTTCGCGCAATTGCCGGATGCGGCGACACTCGACCGTTCGGAGGACGTCATCCGCCGCATGAGCGAGATCGCGCTGAAGCACCCGGGCGTCGAGCATGCGATCGCCTTCCCGGGCCTGTCGATCAACGGGTTCACCAACTCGTCTAACTCCGGCATCGTCTTCGTGTCGCTAAAACCCTTCGAGGAGCGCACGACGCCGGAACTCTCGGGCGGCGCGATCGCAATGCAGTTGAACCAGGAGTTCGGCGCGATCCAGGATGCGTTCATCGCCATGTTCCCGCCGCCGCCCGTCCAGGGCCTCGGCACGACGGGCGGCTTCAAGCTGCAGATCGAGGACCGAAACGGCCTCGGCTACCGGGCGCTTGACGACGCGGCCAAGGCCTTCCTGGCGAAGGCGATGGCAACGCCGGAACTGGCCGGGCTCTATTCGAGCTACCAGATCAACGTGCCGCAGCTCTATGCCGATCTCGACCGCGTCAAGGCGCGCCAGCTCGGCGTGGCGGTGACCGACGTCTTCGAGACGCTGCAGATTTATCTGGGCTCGCTCTACGTCAACGACTTCAACGCCTTCGGCCGCACCTACAGCGTGCGCGTCCAGGCCGACGCGAACTACCGGGCGCATGCCGCCGATATCGGCAGGCTGAAGGTCCGTTCGCAATCGGGCGAGATGATCCCGCTGTCGGCGTTGCTCAAGGTCGAGCAGACGGTCGGCGCCGAGCGGGCGATCCGCTACAACGGCTTCCTCGCCGCCGACATCAATGGCGGGCCGGCCCCGGGCTTCTCCTCCGGCCAGGCGCAGGCTGCCATCGAGCGGATCGCCGCCGAGACGCTGCCGCCGGGCATTTCCTTCGAGTGGACGGACCTGACCTACCAGCAGATCCTCGCCGGCAATTCGGGCATCCTCGTCTTTCCGCTGGCGCTGCTGCTCGTCTATCTCGTGCTCGCGGCCCAGTACGAAAGCCTGATGCTGCCGATCGCCATCGTGCTGATCGTGCCGATGGGCATCATGGCGGCGCTCACCGGCGTTTGGCTCACCGGCGGCGACAACAACGTCTTCACCCAGATCGGCCTCATCGTGCTGGTCGGCCTGTCGGCGAAGAACGCGATCCTGATCGTCGAGTTCGCCCGCGAGCTCGAGCTCTCCGGCAAGACTGCCGTCGCGGCCGCGATCGAGGCGAGCCGGCTGCGCCTGCGGCCGATCCTGATGACCTCGATGGCCTTCATCATGGGTGTCGTACCGCTCGTCACCTCGACGGGCGCCGGCGCCGAGATGCGGGCGGCCATGGGCGTGGCGGTGTTTGCCGGCATGATCGGCGTCACGGCCTTCGGCATCTTCATGACGCCGGTCTTCTACGTGCTGATCCGCAAGCTCTCCGGCGAGCGGCCGCTGAAGCACGCCGGCGCGCAGATCGAGGCGCCGCATCTCGCCCCCGGCGAGTAGCCGGCTTGCCGCAGCGCGCAGGAAACGGGCCGGACAATCGTCCGGCCCGTTTCCGTTTCGGCGGCTCGCCCGTCGCATCGCACGTGACAGCCGGGGGCCGATCGGATAAACCGGCAAACTCAGTTTCTTGGCCCACCGGCTTCCCGCAGGCAATCCGTTCAATGTTCCCCACCGATCCGATCTCCAATCTCGCCGCCCTTATCCGTTGCCCGTCCGTCACCCCGGCCGAAGGCGGGGCGCTTACCGCTCTCGCGGCCATGCTCGAGCCGCTCGGCTTCAAGATCGACCGCGTCGTGGCAAAGGAGGCGGGAACGCCGGATATCGACAATCTCTATGCCCGGATCGGCGGCGACGGCCCGCATCTGATGTTCGCCGGCCACACCGATGTCGTGCCGGTCGGCGACGAGGCCGCCTGGAGCCATCCCCCCTTCTCGGCCGAGATTGCCGATGGCGAGATGTACGGACGCGGTGCCGTCGACATGAAGGGCGGCATCGCCTGCTTCGTGGCGGCGGTCGCCCGCCATGTCGAGAAGCACGGGCCTCCGCAGGGCTCGATCTCCTTCCTCATCACCGGCGACGAGGAGGGCCCGGCGATCAACGGCACCGTCAAGCTCCTCGAATGGGCGGCGGCGAAGGGCGAGCACTGGGACGCCTGCCTCGTCGGCGAGCCGACCAACCCGGACCAACTCGGCGACATGATCAAGATCGGCCGGCGCGGATCGCTCTCCGGCCGGATCACCGTCAACGGCGTCCAGGGCCACGCCGCCTATCCGCACCTCGCCGACAATCCGGTGCGCGGCATCCTGCAGCTCACGCAGGCGCTGATGGACCCGCCCTTCGACGGAGGTACGGAGAATTTCCAGCCGTCGAACCTCGAAGTGACAACGATCGATGTCGGCAATGCCGCCGTCAACGTCATTCCGGCCAGGGCGAGCGCCGCCTTCAACATCCGCTTCAACGATAGCTGGACGGCGGAAAGCCTGAAGGCCGAGATCGTCGCGCGCCTCGATCGCGCGGCGGCCGAGGGGGCGCTCAGGCCCGGCCGCGCACCGGTCCAATACGACATCGCCTGGAGCGAGCGGCCGAGCCACGTCTTCCTGACGCGCAACAACGCCCTGATCGATTCGCTTTCCGCCGCGGTCGAGGCGGTCACCGGGCGCCAGCCGCAGCTTTCCACCACCGGCGGCACCTCGGATGCGCGCTTCATCAAGGATTATTGCCCGGTGGTCGAGTTCGGCCTTGTCGGCAAGACGATGCACATGGTCGACGAGCGCGTCGCCCTTGCCGATCTGGAGACGCTCACCGGCATCTACGAAACCTTCATCGCCCGCTGGTTCGGCCATGCCGCTGCTTGACGAGGTCCTTGTCTACATCAAGGGACTGTGGCTGCTGATCCAGGGCGATCGTGAAGGCTATCGTTGGCTGGACATCAGCGAAGACGGCCTCTGGCGCTCCTTCACGGCGATGCTCTGGTCGCTGCCGGCGCTCGCCGTCGGCTGGGCCTCCTGGCGGCTCTACTATCTTTCGGCGATGCCGAGCGGCACGACGGTCGGCTTCGGCTTTTTCGTCGAGCTCATGATTACCGATCTCGCCGGCTGGCTGCTGCCGATCGCCCTCACCGCGATTCTCGCGCGCCCGCTCGGCTTTTCGATCTTCGTGGTGCCGGTGATCGTCACCACCAACTGGCTGCAGGTGCCGCTGGCCTATGCCATGGCCGTGCCGGCCGCGATGCTGCTGCTCGTACCGGGCAGCGCGGATCTGGTGGCCCTGTTGTGGCTTCTGCTGATCTTTGCCAACGCGGCGCTGCTCTTCCGCCTGTTGCGCACCGTCACCGCCAACCAGAACCTGCTCGCCGCCGCGCTCACCACGCTTTTCCTGCTGTCGCCGCTGATGATCATGCAGTTCCTGCAGCACCTCTTCGGCCTGATGCCGGGGTAGCTTGAGCCGCGATTGCCCCTCATCCGGCCTGCCGGCCACCTTCTCCCCGTGAAGACGGGGCGAAGGAGACTCGTGGCCACGCCGCTTGTCCCTTCCATCGGCGGGCGGATGAGGGTGGAGTTTTGCTCGCCAGAGCACTTCGCAATCTAGCAGGCTGCTGAAAATCGTGTTGCGTTACCGCAAGCCATCGCGGTTGGTGCGATTTTTTGGCGGATTTCGGCAGG
>NZ_LNQB01000054.1 GCF_001651875.1 Sinorhizobium saheli | reverse complement strand
CAAATCAGTCCCTCTGTTGCAGCCGTAGGGAATCACGGCAAAAACCCAAAAGCCAGAGGGCTTTTTCAGCAGCCTGCTAATCCTCCGCAGACTTCCCGGCATAATCCGCCCGGTTGATGCCGTGGCGCTGCAGCTTGTCGTAGAAGGTCTTGCGGGGAATGCCGAGCGCTTCCAAGGTCGCCTTGACGTCGCCGCGGTGGGTCGTCAGCGCCTCCTTGAGGATATCGGCCTCGTAGCGTTCCAGCCGTTCCGGCAGCGTACCCTCGCTCGTCGTGGCGGCAACCGGCGCCTTGCCGGGGATTGCCTCGACGCCGAGCGCCACCCGCTCGGCGAAGTGGGAAAGTTCGCGGACGTTGCCGGGCCAGGCGTGCGACATCAGGTGGTCGCGGACGGCCGCCGACATCGTCGGAACCTCCCGGCCGAAACGTTCCGACGCGCGCGCAAGGAAATGTGAGAACAAGAGCGGGATATCCTCGCGGCGTTCGCGCAAGGGCGGGATCGACAGCGTCACGACGTTCAGCCGGTAATAAAGATCCTCGCGAAAGTCGCCGCGCTCCGCCGGATCGCCGAGATCGACCTTGGCGGCGGCGACGACGCGGATGTCGACGGGCCGCGTTTCGTTGGTGCCGAGCGGCGTGATCTCGCGCGCTTCGAGAACGCGCAGCATCTTCACCTGCGTCGCCGGCGGCATCGCCTCGATCTCGTCGAGGAAGAGCGTGCCGCCGCTTGCATGCTCGATCCGCCCGATGCGCTTCTTGACGGCGCCGGTGAAGGCGCCGGGTTCGTGCCCGAAGAGCTCGCTCTCGATCACCGTTTCCGGCAGCGCGCCGCAATTGAGGGCGACGAAATTGCCGGCCCGGCGCCGGCTCCACTGGTGCAGCAGCGTTGCGACCACCTCCTTGCCACTGCCGGTCTCGCCGGCGACCAGCACGTCGACGTCGGTGTCGGCGATGTGCCTCAGCGTCTGGCGAAGGCGCTCCATCGCCGGCGTCTGGCCGATCAGCGGCAGGCCGTCGGAGGCGGTCTCCGCCGCCTGGCGGAGCGCGCGGTTCTCCATCACGAGTCGGCGCTTCTCCTCCGCCCGCCGCGCGCTCTGGACGAGCCGGTCGGCGGCAAACGGCTTTGCGATGAAATCATAGGCGCCGTCCTGAATGGCCTGCACCGCCATCGGTATGTCGCCGTGGCCGGTCATCAGGATCACGGGCAGGTCGGGGTCGAGGTCGGCAACCTTGCGGAAGAAGGCGAGCCCGTCCATTCCCGGCATGCGGATGTCGCTGACGACCACGCCGGCGAAGTCGGGCGTGAGTTCGGCGAGCGCCTCGGTCGCGCTGGCAAAGGGTGACACGGTGAAACCGGCAAGCTCGAGCGTCTGCCGCATCGCCTTGCGCAGGTCGCGGTCGTCGTCGACGAGGAATACGGATGGGGCGGCGTTCATCGCTCAAGCCTTCTGCAGATTTACGGTGAATGTCGTGCCGGATGGGCCGCTCTCGACCTCGATCGTGCCGCCGTAATCGGAGACGATCTCCTTGGAGATCGCCAGGCCAAGGCCGAGGCCTTCTTCCTTCGAGGTGTTGAAGGGCGTGAACAGCTCGTCGCGGATCGCGGTCGGAATGCCGGGACCGTTGTCCGCGACGGTGAGCGCGATGCCGGTCGCCGTCTCCTCGCAGCGCACCTCGATCGCGGCGCCGTCGCTGTCGCCGATCGCCTCCAGCGCGTTCTGCAACAGGTTGATCAGCACCTGCTCCAGCCGGATGCGGTTGCCGAGTGCCTTCAGCCCATCGGGCGGCAGCGCGATGCGGATCGCGTCCATCCGCCCGGCGAAGCGGCTGCGCAGGAGCAGGAGCGCGCCCTCGACGACCTCCTTCATCGCAGTCGGCTCGGCGGCGAAATGGCCCTTGCGGGCAAAGCGGCGGAGCTCGTCGGTGATCGCGCCGACGCGCTCGGTAAGCTCGGCGATCGTCTCCATGTTCTCGGCGGCCGTGGCGCTCTGGCCGCGGTCGAGGAAGACGCGGGCATTGTCCGCATAGGCGCGGATGGTGGCGACCGGCTGGTTGATCTCATGGGCGACGCCGGCGGCGACCTGCCCGAGGATCGCCAGCCGGTTCGCCTGCACGAGATCCTGCTGCACGGCCTGCAGCTTCTCCGTCGTCTGGCGGTGATCGGCGATCTCGACTTCGAGGCGGTCGCGCGCGAGCCGCAGGTCGCGCGTCCGTTCCTCGACCTTCGCTTCCAGCTCGTTGCGCGCCAGCCGCTCTTCCGCCGACCTGACCGCGATCACTTGCCGCCGGCGCATGAGAAACGCGGCGAGCGCAAGCAGCGGCACGAGTACGGCGAGCATGAGGAGCCGCGCCTCCCGCGCCCCGGCCGAAAGCGCGGCGCTGAGCGGCGACAATTGCTCGAGACGCCAGTTCGTCGAGGGCACCATGGTCTCGACGCGCAGGAACGGCTCGGTGCCGTCGCCCGGCAGCAGCGCGTCGAGCGTGGAGGAGCCGTCGGGCCGCGCCTCGACCTTGCGGAAAGGCAGCGGCAACAGGGGCGCGTCGCCGAATTGCAGGCTCTCGCGGATTTCGGCGAGCCGCTCCGCGGGGATCGCCTTCGTCGTCATGAAGCGCCAGGACGGCAGGCTGGTGATGAGCACGATGCCGCGGCGGTCGGTGACATAGGCGGGCTTGCCGGCGGCGCGCCAATCGGCCTCGAGGCTGTCGAATTCGAGCTTGGCGACGATCACGCCGAGCGGACCGTTAGTCCCGTCGACGCGCCGGGAGATATAGAGGCCGGGCCGCTTGCTGACCGTTCCCATGGCGAAATGCTCGGCGCTGCCGTCGCGCATCGCCAGCCGGAAATAGTCGCGGAAGGAATAGTCGTTGCCGACGAAGCTCGTCGGCTCGCGCCAATTGCTCGCGGCCACCGCAACGCCGTCGCGCCCCATCAGATAGACGACGGCCGCCTCCGCGCTTGCGGCGAGGCTCTCGAGCTTGCGGTTGATGCCGTCGAGCGAGGGCGCGTCCTGCGCCAACAGCGCTTCGCGAACGGCTGCGTCGTCGGCGAGGACCAGCGGCAGCGCCCGCTGCCGCTCCACGACGGCCCTGAGCAGCGAGGCCTTGAGGCTCGCGTCGATGCGGCTCTGTTCGACGAGCCGGGCAAGCGCCTGCGCCCGGCCGTAATCGCCGGCAACGAGAAACCCGGCCGTCAGAAGCCCGAGCGCGACGAGCGCGAAAACGAGCCAGGATCGCCGCGCCCTGCGGCCAAGGGCGCCGAGATCGTCCATGCCGGAAGGGTGTCTGGTCATGGCGGCATTGTGCATGTTTTCGCCCAGGGCGCCAGCCAGAATGTGCGGATTTCCGCACATGCTTGGGAAAGCAACGCTGCGAGGTTGCCGGAAAACAGAACGAATTCAACGGCCCTTCGATCCAGCGGCAAACTGGCACGCTCGTTGCTCAATAGCTCCACAAGGCAGCCGCTGCTGTCGACTTCGGAAAAGCGGCCCGGGAGGCCCGGCATGTCGCCGGACTGGGCGCCCACGTGGAGGAAATCATGATCATCGAGCATTCCGCGGAGGTCCGCGGCAAGACACCCTTCTATCGGCATCTCTATGTCCAGGTCCTTGCGGCGATCGCCGCCGGTATTCTTCTCGGCCATTTCTATCCCGATATCGGCACTCAGCTGAAACCGCTCGGCGACGCCTTCATCAAGCTCGTCAAGATGATCATCGCGCCGGTCATCTTCCTGACGGTCGCGACCGGCATTGCCGGCATGACCGATCTCGCCAAGGTCGGCCGCGTCGCCGGCAAGGCGATGATCTACTTCCTGACCTTCTCGACGCTGGCGCTCGTCGTTGGTTTGATCGTCGCGAACGTGGTGCAGCCGGGATCGGGCATGCACATCGACCCCGCCTCGCTCGACGCGAAGGCGGTCGCCACCTATACGGCCAAGGCGCATGAGCAGTCCGTCACCGGCTTCCTCATGAACATCATCCCGACGACGCTCATCGGCGCCTTCGCCGAGGGCGACATCCTGCAGGTCCTGTTCATCTCGGTCCTCTTCGGCATTGCGCTCGCGATCGTCGGCAAGAAGGCCGAGCCCGTCGTCGATTTCCTGCAGGCGCTGACGCTGCCGATCTTCCGGCTGGTCGCGATCCTCATGAAGGCCGCCCCGATCGGCGCCTTCGGCGCCATGGCCTTCACCATCGGCAAGTACGGCATCGCCTCGATCGCCAACCTCGCCATGCTGATCGGCACCTTCTACCTGACCTCGTTCCTGTTCGTCTTCGTCGTGCTCGGCGCGGTTGCGCGCTACAACGGCTTCTCGATCGTCTCGCTCATCCGCTACATCAAGGAAGAGCTGCTGCTCGTGCTCGGCACCTCGTCCTCGGAAGCCGCCCTGCCGGGGCTCATGAACAAGATGGAGAAGGCGGGCTGCAAGCGCTCCGTCGTCGGTCTCGTCATCCCGACCGGCTATTCCTTCAACCTTGACGGCACCAACATCTACATGACGCTCGCGGCGCTCTTCATCGCCCAGGCGACCGATACGCCGCTCTCTTACGGCGACCAGATCCTGCTCCTGCTCGTCGCCATGCTGAGCTCCAAGGGCGCGGCCGGCATCACCGGCGCCGGCTTCATCACGCTCGCCGCGACGCTCTCGGTCGTTCCGTCCGTGCCGGTCGCCGGCATGGCGCTGATCCTCGGCATCGACCGCTTCATGTCGGAATGCCGCGCGCTCACCAACTTCGTCGGCAATGCCGTCGCCACGCTCGTGGTGGCCAAATGGGAAGGGGAGCTGGACCAGGCGCAGCTTTCCGCAGCGCTCGGCGGGGAAACGCCGGTCATCGAGGCGATCCCCGTCGCCCAGCCGGCCGAATAAGAGCACTCCCAAGATTGGACAGCATTGCGGCGCGGCCTGCCACTGCGGGCCGCGCCGTTTCCTTGCGCCGAATGCATCCGATCGGCTACTGTGCCGAAATGCGACAGACGTCCTTGAAACCTTTGCTGAGGTCTCGGCAGATCAGTAGAAGGTGGTAAAGAAAGCGTTACGCTGCCGATATATGTGTCTGACCAGGATTGACGCTTCCAAGATCCTGGCTCAGATTATTGCTCTACAGACCGTTCATCGCCGTCAATTTATATTGGAAATCATACGCCTACACGAACGATACCGAACAGGGTCTTGAAATTGCGTTCGCTGGTGAGCTCTTCCTCGCTCGTTGCTGACCTCGCCACCACCCGGTCGGCCGATCTCTTTCCTACCCGGCCCCCTTCCGGAGGCATTCGATGACCTCGACGTCGACGATGCGGGTTGCCGGCGTCCGGGCGGCACTGACGATCGGGGACATCCTGGAAAATCCGCATTTTCCCGCCGCCCTCAGGCAGGCCGCCCTGAAGCTTGTGGCCATGCACGACGATGCGCCCCGGATCGTACGTTATGTCGCGGACCTGCAGAAATGGCTTTTGACCCAGGCGAGCCTGGCGCTTCACTTCGAGCACGCGACCGATCCCTCGCGTCCGGGCCTTACGGCGGCGAACCTGGTGGCGTTCCTGGTCGACAGCAATGTCGCGAGCCGCAACACGGCCGTTGCGCACCTGGCCGAGCTACGCAACTACCGGCTCCTGCTTGACCTGGAGGAGCCCGGCGACCGGCGGTCGCGCCCGCTCGGCTTTGCCGACATTGCCGAGACGCTCGCTCGCCAATGGTTCGACGGCCATCTGAAATCGCTTGACATGCTCGACGATGGCAGCCGATACGAGCAGTCCCTCGCCGATCCGCGGTTGCTCTGGCACGCTCACCCGAGGATGGCACGGCGGCTCTTCTACGACCGCGGCTGGTCCGAGCCGCCGGAGTCGGTCGATGTTTTCGTCCGCACGGGGTCGGGCAGCAACATTCTGCACGATCTGATGGCAAGACTGCCGCAGGGCCGGCCGCCGGAGGAGCGAACATGGATCGGCCCACTGAGGATCAGCGAGCTCACCGAGCGCTACATCATCTCGCGCAGTCACGCCCAGCGGGTTTTCGCGCGGGCGCGCGAGCTCGATATCGTCGGCTGGGAGCGGCCCGGCAACAAGGGCAATTTCTGGGTTTCGGAAAGGCTCATCCGCGACTATCGTCGCTGGCAGGCGGTCAAGTTCGCGATGATCGACGATGCCTTCCAATGGACGCTGAGCCGCGCGTCCGGCTCGCTGTGAGCCGTCGATGCGCATCCGCCCGACAGAAGCGAAGCCCCAGCCCGTGTCGGACGAACGCGTCTCACGATCTCCTACCATTGATCCTTCCGCGAAGCGCAGTCTCATTTTTGGGTGCACCGGCTTCGATCCGGTCGACGCCTCGCGGTGACGGGACAATCAGATGCCGTGCAGGACCTGGGTCGCCTTGACGGCGGCCGAGGCGCGGTTTTCGACGCCGAGCTTCACATAGATCTGTTCCAGATGCTTGGTGACGGTACGGGCGCTCAAGCCCAGGATCTCGCCGATGTCGCGGTTGGATTTGCCCTTGGCGATCCAGAGCAGCACTTCCGATTCGCGATGGGTCAGCTGGAAATGCTGGCGCAGCGTCTCATCGTCGCTGATCCCGTTCTCGGCGGTGAGGCGGAAGAGATATTCGTTGGCGCCGATCGCGCCGAGATAGGAAATCTGCAAACCGTTCTGCCCCGCGCGCTCGAGCGTCAGGCTTCCCTGCCTGTTGCCCGCGTGTCTTTCCCGCTCGCGCATCCATTCGGCGATGCGGGCGGTGACGACCGAAAGCCCGTCGTCGCTGCCGGTCGCCGCATTGACGAGCCGGGTCGCCTGCGGCGTCGACCAGCGCACGCTGCCGTCGCCGCGTAGCGCGAGCAGATGCCGCCCGGCGGCATCGAGCGCGACGCGGGCGCTCTGGGCGGAGCGGGCATTGGAGAGATGGACGCGGATACGGGCCCGGAGCTCGTCGATATTGATCGGCTTGGTGAGATAGTCGACGCCGCCGGCCTCGAGCGCCCGCACCACGTGCTCCGTCTCGGTGAGCCCGGTCATGAAGACCACCGGCACCTGGGTGAGCGAGGCATTGGCCTTGAGCCGCACGCAGGCCTCGAAACCGTCCATACCGGGCATTACTGCATCGAGCAGGATGAGGTCGGGCGTGATGCGGTCGGCGATGTTGAGCGCCGCATTGCCGGAGGTGGCGATCAGCACCGAGAAGCCGGATTGCTCCAGCGCCTCGGTGAGGAAGCCAAGCGCCTCGGGAGAATCGTCGACGAGAAGCACGATATCGCGCGAGTTCGCCTCAGGCACTGGTCTCCGCCTCCTCGCGCATGAGCCGCTTCAGGAAGGCGCCGTAGCCGGAAAGGTCGAAGGCCTGGACATAGGCGCGCACGGCTTCGACAAAGGGCTGGTTTTCCGGGTTCAGGGCAATCTCCGTCAGTTTCGCCTCTATGCCTCTCACGTAACCGATTTCGCCGAGCTCTATCAATTCCTGCAGATGATGATTGCCGGGGCTCGTCACGGCATTGGCCTTGCCCGAAGCCTCGCCCTTGCCCCTGCCCGCCGCTTCCTTGTCATCGCTCTCATATATCCATTCGAGCCCAAGATGGATCGCCAGCTTGTCGGTGAGCTGGCGCACGCCGAAGGGCTTGGCGAGCGTGTCGTCATGGCCGATTGCGCCCGCTGCCGAGCCGTCGCCGATATTGGCCGAGAGCATGATCGCCGGCGCCGCCTGGCCGGCTTCGCGCAGCCGCGTCACCAGCTCCCAGCCGTTCATGCCGGGCATGGAAATGTCGATCAGGAAGAGGTCGGGCCTGGTATTCTCGACGAGCGCCAGGCAATCGGCGCCGCTTGACGCCATCAGGACAGGGAAATCGAGCGGCGCGAGCAATTCGCGCATCAGGTCGCGATGGTCGGCATTGTCGTCGACGACGATGATCGTGCGGCGCGGCCCCTTGTAGGTCCTGATCCTGCGCACCGGGTCCTTGAGCGCGGCCGGCCGGTCGACGGCCGAAAGCATCAGCCGCACCCTGAAGGTGGTGCCCTTGTCCTTCTCGCTGGTGACGGCGATCTCGCCGCCGAGCGTCTGGGTGAGCAGGCGGGTGATCGTCAGCCCGAGGCCGAGCCCCGGCATCCGGTATTCCGCCGCACCCCGCTGGAACGGCTCGAAGATCTTCGGCAGGTCCTTCTCGCTGATGCCGCGACCGCTGTCCTCGATGGTGAAGGTCGCCACCTGGCTGCGGTAGGCGACGTCGAAACGGATGCGACCCTGATCCGTGAACTTGAGCGCGTTGGAAATGAGGTTGACGAGGATCTGGCGAAGCCGCTTCTCGTCGGTCTTCACATATTGCGGCAGCGAGGCGCCGCGGCTGTGCTCGAAGGCGAGCCCCTTGGCCTGTGCCTGGGGTCGGAACATGTCGACGATCTGGTCGAGGAAATCGTGGATGTTGATCTCGTTGGAATAGACCTGCAGCTTGCCGGCCTCGATCTTCGAAATGTCGAGCAGCCCGTCAATGAGGCCGGAAAGATGGTCGGCGCTGCGCCTGATCGCCTTGATCGCCCCTTGCCGCGGCGGCGGGATGGTTTCGTCGCGTTCGAGGATCTGGGCGTAGCCGAGCACGGCATTGAGCGGTGTGCGCAGTTCGTGGCTCAAGCCCACGACATAGCGGCTCTTCGCCCGGTTTGCCGCCTCGGCCGCCTCCTTGGCGTTCTGCAGCGCCGCGTCGGTCTTCTTGTGGGCGGCGATCTCCTTCAGAAGCAGCGTGTTCTGGCGGGAGGATTCCTCCTCCGCCACGACGCGGCTGTCATGGGCAAGCACATAGAACCAGGAGACGACCGCCGCCACGATCGAAAAGACGAAGAAGACGATTGCGATCGTCCGCTCGACCACGGCCGCCGTCGCCGGCGAGCCGGCCGTCGTCTGGTGGGCGATCATGGCGAGGATGATGCCGATGCCGGTGATCGAGATTACCGCCGAGATCGCGTAGCGCCCAAGCCTCGTCGAGAGCCTCGATACGACCGTCTCCGGCAGCAGGCTTTTCGCGACGGTGGCAACCTGGGCGTTCAGCCGCGCCTTCGGCTTGCACATGTCGTGGCAACGGCTGTCGAGCGAGCAGCAAAGCGAGCAGATCGGCGCGGCATAGGCGGGGCACCAGGCCATGTCCTCCGGCTCGAACGGATGCTCGCAGATGGAGCAGGTGATCTCGCTCTCGCTGAGCCAGCTCTTGCGCGGCTTGCGGGCGAGATAGAACTTGCCCTCCGTCCACCAGGCAATGAGCGGCGAGACGACGAAGGCCGTGGCAAGGGCGATGTAGGGGGCGAGCGAGGCGGCGATTTCGCCCATGGCGCCGAAATGGGCGGTAAGCGCCAGCAGCGCCGAGACGGCCATCGTGCCGAGGCCGACGGGATTGACGTCGTAGAGATGGGCGCGCTTGAACTCGATGCCGGGCGGAGAGAGGCCGAGAGGCTTGTTGACGAAGAGATCGGCGGAGATGGTCGACAGCCAGGCCATGGCGATGATCGAGAAGATGCCGAGCGTCTCCTCGAGCAGCCGATAGATACCGAGCTCCATCAATATGAGCGCGATCGCCACGTTGAAGACCAGCCAGATGACCCGGCCCGGATGGCTGTGGGTCAGCCGCGAGAAGAAGTTCGACCAGGCGAGCGACCCGGCGTAGGCATTCATCACGTTGATCTTCAGCTGCGAGACGACGACGAAGGCGACCATCAGCATGAGGGCCGCCGTTTCAGAGGGTACGAGGTAGCCGAAGGCGGTATGGTACATCTGCGCCGGGTCGCCGGCGCGAGTCGAGGGCACGCCGGCGCTGAGGCTCAGCACGACGAGGAAGGAACCGGCAAGCAGCTTCGGCGCGCCGACGATCACCCAGCCGGAACCGGCGAGAAAGACGGCGATGCGGTGACGCAGCTTCTTCTGACCATCCGGCGGCAGGAAGCGCAGGAAGTCGACCTGCTCGCCGATTTGCGCCATCAGCGCGAAGATCACGGCGGAAGCCGCACCGAACTCGATGAGGCCGAAGGGCGCGAGCGTGCCGGTAGGGCCGGGGGCGTGGCGGATGCCGGCATAGGAGAGCCAGAGGCCCACCTTTTCCCAGTCGGCGAAGGCGATGAACGCGAAGGGCAGGATGTTGAGCACGATCCAGAAGGGCTGGGTCATGAGCTGGAACCGGCTGATCAGCTTGACGCCGTGGGTGACGAGCGGGATCACCATGACGGCGCTGACGATGTAGCCGATCCAGAGCGGTATGCCGAGCGCCAGCTCCAAGGCGCCCGACATGATCGACGCTTCGATGGCGAAGAGGATGAAGGTGAAGCTCGCATAGATCAGCGAGGTGATCGTCGAGCCGATATAGCCGAAGCTCGCGCCGCGCGTCAGAAGGTCGATATCGACGCCATGCCGGATCGCATAGCGGCTGATCGGCAGCCCGACGACGAGGATCATCACGCTCGCGACGAGGATGGCGACGATCGCGTTGGTGGTGCCGTAGGACATGGTGATGGCGCCGCCGATCGCCTCCAGCGCCAGGAAGGAGATCGCCCCGATCGCCGTCTGCGAGATTCGTTCGGAGGAAAACCGCCGGGCGCTCTTGGCGGTGAAGCGCAGCGCATAATCTTCGAGCGTCTGGTTGGCGACCCAGCGATTGTATTCGCGTCGAACGGGAATGATGCGCTGGCGTGCCGCCATGGTGCCTCGTCGTGTCTCGTGTCGCCGGCCGCCGCCAGTCGCTTGTTCTCGTAACACAGAAGAGCGGCTCGCGAAATTGCTGCGTTGCGGGAAGGCTCGGCTGAAAGGCTCAGCCTTCGTGCGGGCGACCCGCCAACAGCGCCCTATAGGACCTTAGTCCGATGCGGTGAGGGACACAGGTCCTATGGCCGTTCCCGAATCCCGACACATATCGCCTGGGTGAGCGCCTTCGGAGCAAGGCGCCATCGCTGGCCGCCGGGGAGGGCTCGAGGGTCACAGCGCAACGGCCACTCCGTTGGTACCGCTTCTCTCAATCGAGGACAGCCATGAACGCCGACAAGATGCGAAGGCTAATCGAGGATTGCCAGCGAGACCTCCACGACTATCTGGAGCCCGGCTGCGGCATCAGCGACAGGGAGATGATCATCGCCCTGCTCTATCGGCTCGATGGGCCGCAGGCGAGGGATGCGCTCGGGGAGGAACTGGACCGGTGGCGATCTCTGCCAGAGGGGCCGGCGAGCGCCAGGGCCATTGGCCCGCGCCAGAACGAGGCCCGGCTGAGGATCATCCTCAACCGTCGGGCGAGAGGACCAGCAAGCGCTTGACCGTTCCGGCGTAAGGCACGGCGAGCGTCGCCCCAGCGATCTGTCTATCGCTGCCGCATTTGTGCGACGTCCGGCGATTCCACCTGACTGAAAATGCTCTAGCCTCGATTTCCCGCCGGTGGTCAGCTTCTTCGGCTGTCCGCCGAGCGGGCCGGCCGCTCAATTTTCGGTCGGCTGGCGGAACCAACCTCGGCGTCCAAGGTTTCGTGGCCATTCCGTTCTCGATCAAGGAGTGCAGTCATGGCCAAGAAAAACTCTGCGCCAGGTAAGTCGAAGCAGGCCGCCATTCATGACCAGAAGGCCATCCGGGGTAACGGTGGAGAACTGCATCAGATCGCCGAAGGCGAGACGCCGGTTTTGACGACTGCGCAGGGCGGGCCGGTCGCCGACGACCAGAACAGCCTGCGCGCCGGCGAGCGCGGGCCGACCTTGATCGAGGATTTCCATTTCCGCGAAAAGCTTTTCCATTTCGATCACGAGCGTATTCCGGAACGCGTCGTGCATGCCCGAGGCTATGGGGCTCACGGCTTTTTCGAGACCTACGAGTCGCTCGCCGCGTTTACCCGGGCGGACGTGTTTCAGCGCGCCGGCGAGAGAACGCCGGCCTTCGTCCGCTTCTCGACCGTCGCCGGCAGCAAGGGCTCGTTCGATCTTGCTCGCGATGTGCGCGGCTTCGCGGTCAAGATCTACACCCAGGAAGGCAATTGGGATCTCGTCGGCAACAACATCCCGGTCTTCTTCATACAGGACGCGATCAAGTTTCCGGACGTCATTCATTCGGTGAAGCCGGAGCCGGATCGCGAATTCCCCCAGGCGCAATCGGCTCACGACAATTTCTGGGACTTCATCAGCCTGACGCCGGAAAGCATGCATATGGTCATGTGGGTCATGTCCGACCGGGCGATCCCGCGCTCTTTCCGTTTCATGGAGGGGTTCGGCGTCCACACCTTCCGCTTCGTCAACGCCAGGGACGAATCCACCTTCGTCAAGTTCCACTGGAAGCCGAAGCTCGGCCTCCAATCCGTCGCCTGGAACGAGGCGGTGAAGATCAACGGCGCGGACCCGGATTTCCATCGGCGCGACCTGTGGGAGGCTATCCAGTCCGGCAATTTCCCGGAATGGGAACTGCACGTACAGCTCTTCGATCAGGACTTCGCCGACGGGTTCGATTTCGACATTCTCGATCCAACCAAGATCATCCCGGAGGAGGTGCTGCCGACGAAGCCGGTCGGGCGGCTGGTTCTCGATCGCATGCCGGATAATTTCTTCGCCGAAACCGAACAGGTCGCCTTCATGACGCAGAACGTCCCGCCCGGGATCGATTTCAGCGACGATCCGCTCCTGCAGGGGCGCAACTTCTCCTATCTCGACACGCAATTGAAGCGGCTCGGCAGCCCGAACTTCACGCATCTGCCGATCAATGCGCCGAAGTGCCCCTTCCAGCACTTCCAGCAGGACGGCCACATGGCGATGCGCAATCCGGCGGGGCGGGTGAACTACCAGCCGAACTCCTGGGGCGAGGGGCCGCGCGAGTCGCCGGTGAAGGGCTTCCGCCATTTTGCCTCGCAGGAGAACGGACCCAAGATGCGGATCCGGGCGGAAAGCTTCGCCGACCACTACAGCCAGGCCCGTCTGTTCTTCATCAGCCAGACGCCGCCGGAACAGCGGCATATCGTCGATGCCCTGACTTTCGAGCTCAGCAAGGTGCAGACGCCGGTCATACGCGAGCGCATGGTCTCGCATCTCCTCAACATCGACGAGACGCTTGCAAAGCAGGTCGGCCATGCACTTGGCCTCAAGGCCATGCCCGAGCCGGCCGAAGCCGCCATGCCGACGCGGCAGGACCTCGACCCGTCGCCGGCGCTCAGCATCGTCGCGCGGGGACCGAAGCGTTTCGAAGGCCGCAAGCTCGGAATATTTGCCACCGACGGCGCGGATGCAGCGCTCCTCGATGCCCTCACGGCCGCAGTCACCAGGGAAAAGGCCGCCTACGAATTGATCGCACCGAAGGTTGGTGGCTTCACTGCCTCGGATGGCAAATGGATCGCGGCCCACCAGATGCTCGACGGCGGCCCCTCCGTTCTCTACGATGCCGTCGTGCTGCTGCCGTCGGCCGAGGCCGTCGCGGACCTGGTCGATGTCGCCACCGCGCGCGATTTCGTGGCCGACGCCTTCGCCCATTGCAAATATATCGGCTATGTCAGGGCGGCCCTACCGCTTCTGGAGAGGGCAGGCATTGCGGACGTTCTCGATGAGGGAACGATCGAGCTCAGCGACGCGGCGGGTGTCGCCGCCTTCCTCAAGGAGATCGGCAAGCTCCGCGTCTGGCCGCGCGAACCCTCGGTCAAGCTGAAATAGGGCCGGGCCGGAACGGAGGCGAGTGCCATGGCGTCGTCGGAGCGGGGAAGGTCACCCAAGGAACCCGGGTCGTCCCGTCCGCCCTCGAAGGCGTCGCGCGGGAACGGCTTCGCGCTGCCGGTCAGCACCGCCCCGATGGAGGCGCGTACCGAAGCGGAACTGCCAGGCGGCGGTGCATGGCAATACGAGCCGAAATGGGACGGATTTCGCTGCCTTGCCTTCAAGTCCGGCGACGAGGTCGATCTCCGGGCGAAATCCGGCAAGCCGCTCGGGCGCTTCTTTCCGGAGGTCGTCGCCCTGTTGCGGGAGCTCGACGCCGCCCAGTTCGTCGTCGACGGCGAGCTGGTGATCGACGTCGACGGACGCCTCTCCTTCGATGCGTTGCAGATGCGTCTGCATCCGGCGGCAAGCCGGGTTCGGAAGCTCGCGAAAGAGACGCCGGCCAAGCTCATCCTCTTCGACATGCTGGTCGGCACGGACGGCGCCGTACTGACGGGAGAGCCTCTTATCGCGCGCAGAGCCGCGCTCGAAGCCTTCGCCGCCGGCAACGCGGTCGCGGGAAAGCTGGAGCTTTCGCCCTTCACGCCTGATCGGCATGAGGCCGGGCGGTGGCTCACCTCATGGCAGGTGGGAGCGACCGATGGCGTCGTCGCAAAGCAACGCCACGGTCCTTATGCGTGCGGCGAGCGGGCGATGGTAAAGGTCAAGCGCCTGAAGACGGCCGATTGCGTCGTCGGCGGCTTTCGCTACGAAAGCAACAGCAGCGAGGTGGGCTCGCTCCTGCTCGGGCTCTACGACGCCGACGGGACGCTGAACCATGTGGGCTTCACCGCAACGATCTCCGACAAGGAGCGGCCGGCATTGACTGAGCGGCTCGAGGCGCTGCGGGAGCCGCCCGGCTTCACCGGCAAGGCGCCCGGCGGCCCCAGCCGCTGGGGTTCGGAGCGCAGCGGCGAGTGGGAGCCGGTCCGTCCGGAGCTTGTCGTCGAGGTCCGCTTCGACCACGTCAGCAACCGGCGCTTCCGGCACGGCACGAAACTGATGCGCTGGCGGCCGGACAAGGACCCGCGCCAGTGCACCTATGAGCAGATCGAGCCGCGTTGAGCGCCTTCGCCTTCCTTCTTCCCCCAATCACCTACGTAGAATGACGTATGTGCAGTGCAATGTGCCTGTCCGATGATCGCCACGGCCAAGGAGAACCAACGCTCCGTTGCGGCGACCAGAACAAGAGGGGTTCAATCAGATGACTATCAGGGCACGCGTCACCGGCGCATTCCTCGCTGCCGTCCTTTCGACGACCGCGTTCAACGGCGCCTTTGCCGCCGACGACACGATCAAGGTCGGCATTCTTCACTCGCTTTCCGGCACCATGGCGATTTCGGAGACGACGCTGAAGGACGCCATGCTGATGCTGATCGAGGAGCAGAACAAGAAGGGCGGCCTGCTCGGCAAGAAGCTCGAGGCGGTCGTCGTCGACCCGGCCTCCGACTGGCCGCTCTTTGCCGAAAAGGCGCGCGAGCTCATCTCCGTCAACAAGGTTTCTGCCGTCTTCGGCTGCTGGACCTCGGTGTCGCGCAAATCGGTGCTGCCGGTCTTCGAGGAGCTGAACTCCATCCTCTTCTATCCGGTCCAGTACGAGGGCGAGGAAAGCCAGCGCAACGTCTTCTACACCGGTGCCGCGCCGAACCAGCAGGCGATCCCGGCCGTCGACTATCTGATGGAGAATGAAGAGGTCGAGCGCTGGGTGCTCGCCGGCACCGACTATGTCTATCCGCGCACGACCAACAAGATCCTCGAGGCCTATTTGATCTCCAAGGGCGTCAAGCCCGAGGACATCATGATCAATTACACGCCATTCGGTCATTCCGACTGGCAGACGATCGTCTCCGACATCAAGAAGTTCGGCTCGGCCGGCAAGAAGACCGCGGTCGTCTCGACGATCAACGGCGACGCCAACGTGCCCTTCTACAAGGAACTTGCCAACCAGGGCATCAAGGCGGAGGACATTCCGGTGGTCGCCTTCTCGGTCGGCGAGGAAGAGCTCGCAGGGCTCGACACCGGGCCGCTCGTCGGCCATCTCGCCGCCTGGAATTATTTCCAGTCGGTCGACAACCCGGCAAACGCCGAGTTCATCAAGACCTGGAAGGCCTACACCAAGAACGACAAGCGGGTCACCAACGACCCGATGGAAGCCCACTATATCGGCTTCAACATGTGGCTGAAGGCGGTCGAAAAGGCCGGCACCACCGACACCGACGCCGTGCTCGACGCGATGGTCGGCATCTCGGTGCCGAACCTCTCCGGCGGCTATTCGACGATGATGCCGAACCACCACATCACCAAGCCGGTGCTGATCGGTGAAATCCAGGCGGACGGCCAGTTCGAGACCGTCTGGGAGACGCCCGGCCTCGTCGTCGGAGACGAGTGGTCGGACTACCTGCCGGACTCCAAGGACCTGATCTCCGATTGGCGCGCACCGATGTCCTGCGGCAACTTCAACGTCTCCACGGGAAAATGCGGCGGCAAGGGTTCCTGATTTCATGACGAGAGACTTGTTCAGGCAGGCGGCCGAGGTCGGGTCGCCTTCCCCAGCGATGTTTTCATGACGAACCGATAGCTCGAAATATCCCTCCGTCCGAAACCTCCCTTCGGGCGGAGGAGCCAAAGAGCGAGAAACGAATGCACCGCATAGCCCGCACCCTGCTGCTTGCCTTCCTGCTCGTCGCTGCGATCGCCCCGGGCCTTCGCGCTGAAGAGCCGCTGCGCGAACTGATCGATGCCCTCGGACAGGCCAAATTGTCCGACATGGACGAGCATATCGCGGCCCTGGCCAAGACCGGCGATCCCAAGGTCGTGCCCGTCCTCGAAGCGCTCGGTGAAGGCAATCTCTATGCCCGCAAGGCGGACGGCCAGGTGTTCCTGACGAAGGAGAGCGGCTCGACGCTGTCGCTCACCGACCCCGTCTCCGGCGAAAGCGTCGGCGAGGCGCCGAAGGCGGCGCTTTCGAAGGTCAAGGTCAACAACGGCGTGCGCCGCGCGGTGCGCTCGGCGCTTGGCAGCCTGACGCTCCTGAGCCCCGATCGCGACGCGCGCCTCAAGGCCGCGCAATCGGTCCTGCAATCGCCGAATGCCGAGGCCCTCGGCGCCATCGAGGATGCGCTTGCGGCCGAGAAGGACGGCGAAGTTCGTGCCCTGCTCGAGCAGGCGCGCGCCACGACCCTCATCATCTCCGACCGGCCGGTCGAGGAGAAGAGACAAGCGGTACGGCTTCTCAAGGAGAACGGCGGCCGGGAGGCCCTTTCGATCCTCTCAGCCGCGCTGAACGCCGCCGACGACAGCCTGAAGCCGGACATCGAGGCGGCGGTCGCCAGCATCGAGCAGTCGCAGGCCTTGTGGGCGGCCGGCCAGAACGTCTGGTACGGCCTGTCGCTCGGCTCGGTGCTGCTCCTGGCGGCGATCGGTCTTGCCATCACCTTCGGCGTCATGGGCATCATCAACATGGCGCATGGCGAGATGGTGATGCTCGGCGCCTATACGACCTTCCTTGTGCAGGAGGTCATACGCGATTCCTTGCCCGGCCTCTTCGACTGGTCCCTGGCGATCGCCCTGCCGCTCGCCTTTCTCGTCACCGGCACCGTGGGACTGGCGATGGAGCGCGGCGTCATCCGCTTCCTCTATGGCCGACCGCTCGAAACACTGCTTGCCACCTGGGGCATATCGCTGATCCTGCAGCAGGCGGTGCGCACGATCTTCGGCCCGACCAATCGCGAGGTCGGCAACCCGTCCTGGATGTCCGGCGCCTTCGAACTCGGCGGCCTGACGGTCACCTGGAACCGCCTCTGGATCATCCTATTCGCGCTTGCCGTCTTTGCCGCGCTGCTCTTCCTCTTGAAGAAGACGCCGATGGGCCTGCAGATGCGCGCGGTGACGCAGAACCGCCGCATGGCCTCCTCCATGGGCATCCGCACCCCCTGGGTCGATGCGCTGACCTTCGCGCTCGGCTCCGGCATCGCCGGCATGGCGGGGGTCGCGCTCTCGCAAATCGACAACGTCTCGCCGAACCTCGGCCAGGGCTACATCATCGACAGCTTCATGGTCGTGGTCTTCGGCGGCGTCGGCAATCTGTGGGGCACTCTCGTCGGCGCCTTCTCGCTCGGCATCCTCAACAAGTTCCTGGAGCCCTATGCCGGCGCCGTGCTCGGCAAGATCCTCGTGCTCGTGCTGATCATCCTCTTCATCCAGAAGCGGCCGCGCGGGCTCTTCGCACTCAAGGGCCGGGCGGTGGAAGCATGATCACGTCGTTTCTCGTCAAGTCGCTCGACCGCACCATCCTCATCGCCGCGGCGCTCCTGCTGGCGCTTGCCGTCCTCGTCCCGGCGCTCAATCTTCTGACCGCGCCCGATCATCCGCTGCATGTGCCGACCTATCTGGTCTCGCTCTTCGGCAAGTACCTGACCTATGCGCTTCTCGCCCTGGCGCTGGATCTCGTCTGGGGCTTCTGCGGCATCCTCTCGCTCGGTCACGCCGCCTTCTTCGCGCTCGGCGGCTATGCCATGGGCATGTACCTGATGCGCCAGATCGGCGCGCGCGGCTCATACGGCAATCCGCTGCTGCCGGACTTCATGGTGTTCCTCAACTGGAAGGAACTGCCTTGGTTCTGGTACGGCTTCGACATGTTCTGGTTCGCGGCGCTGATGGTCGTCGTCGTGCCCGGGCTCATCGCCTTCGTCTTCGGCTGGTTCGCCTTCCGCTCGCGCGTCAACGGCGTCTATCTGTCGATCATCACCCAGGCGATGACCTATGCGCTGCTGCTCGCCTTCTTCCGCAACGACATGGGCTTCGGCGGCAACAACGGCCTCACCGACTTCAAGGACATTCTCGGCTTCAACATCCAGGCCGACGGCACCCGCGCCGCGCTCTTTGCCGCCTCGGCACTGGCGCTTGCCCTCTCGCTCGTCGTCACCTCGGGGATCGTCCGCTCGAAATTCGGCAAGGTGCTGGTGGCGCTGCGCGATGCGGAAAGCCGCACCCGTTTCCTCGGCTACCGCGTCGAGCACATGAAGCTCTTCGCCTTCACCGTCTCGGCGATGATGGCCGGGGTCGCCGGCGCGCTCTATGTGCCGCAGGTCGGCATCATCAATCCGGGAGAGTTCGAGCCCGGCAACTCGATCGAGGTCGTCATCTGGACGGCGGTCGGCGGCCGCGGCACGCTGATAGGCCCGATCATCGGCGCCATTCTCGTCAATGGCGGAAAGAGCATCTTCACCGCCGCCTTTCCGGAATTCTGGCTCTTCGCGCTGGGCGGGCTCTTCGTGCTGGTGACGCTGTTCCTGCCGAAGGGCGTGGTCGGCACGGCCCAGCAATATCTTGCCCGGCGCAAGGCTCACCGTGCGGCGGAACGTCAGGACGGCGAGAGCGACAAAGAGCAGGGTGCCACCGCCCCAGAAGCAATGGCCGCGGAGTGATCGTCATGACCGGGAAGAAACCCAAAAGCCTGCTCTATCTCGACGGCGTCTCCGTCTCCTTCGACGGCTTCAAGGCGCTGAATTCGCTCTCCTTCATCGTCGAGCCCGGGGAACTGCGCGCCATCATCGGCCCGAACGGCGCCGGCAAGACGACGATGATGGACATCATCACCGGCAAGACCCGGCCGGACGCGGGCGAGGTCTTCTTCAAGGGGGACATCGATCTCACCAAGAAGGACGAGGCGGAAATCGCCCAGCTCGGCATCGGCCGCAAGTTCCAGAAGCCGACCGTCTTCGAGAACCACACGGTCTGGGACAATCTGGAACTGGCGCTGAACCGCCGCCGCGGCGTCTTCGCGACGCTGTTCTACCGGATAACCGGCGAGGACAAGGCGCGCATCGAGGAAATCCTTTCGATCGTGCGGCTCGCCGCGCGCCGCGACGACCTTGCCGCCAATCTGTCGCACGGCCAGAAGCAATGGCTGGAGATCGGCATGCTGCTCGCCCAGGAGCCGGAGCTTTTGCTCGTCGACGAGCCGGTCGCCGGCATGACCGATGCCGAGACGGCGGAAACCGCGATCCTTTTGAAGGAGATCGCCAGGACGCGCTCCGTCGTCGTCGTCGAGCACGACATGGGCTTCATCCGCGATCTCGGCGTCAAGGTCACCTGCCTCGCCGAGGGCTCGGTGCTGGCCGAAGGCTCGATCGATTTCGTCAGCAATGATCCGAAGGTGATCGAGAACTATCTCGGCCGGTGAGCGGAAGGAACCATCATGTTGAGCGTCGAAAACGTCAGCCTCCATTACGGCGCCGCCCAGGCGCTCCGCGGCGTCTCGCTGAGGGCGGAGATGGGCAAGATCACCTGCGTGCTCGGGCGAAACGGCGTCGGCAAGTCGAGCCTCTTGAGGGCCGTGACCGGCCAGCATCCGGTGACCGGCGGGGCGATCTCCTTCAACGGCGTCGCGCTTGACGGGTTGGCACCCTTCCGCCGGGCCAGGCAAGGCGTCGGCTATGTGCCGCAGGGGCGCGAGATCTTTCCGCTGCTGACGGTGAAGGAGAACCTGGAGACCGGCTATGCGCCGCTGAAGCGCTTTGACCGGTCGATTCCCGACGACATCTTTAGCCTTTTCCCGGTGCTGCAGACCATGCTCGGCCGGCGCGGCGGCGATCTCTCCGGCGGCCAGCAGCAGCAGCTCGCCATCGCCCGGGCGCTGGTCACGCGCCCGAAGATCCTCGTGCTCGACGAGCCGACCGAGGGTATCCAGCCGTCGATCATCAAGGATATCGGCCGGGCCATCCGGTATCTGAAGGAATCGACCGGCATGGCGATCCTGCTCGTCGAGCAATATCTCGATTTCTGCCGCGAACTCGCGGATCACGTCTACATCATGGACCGCGGCGCCTTCGTGCATGAAGGGCCGGCGGAGACGCTGGACACGCCCGAGGCGCGCCGGCATCTGACGGTGTAGGACGTTTGGTGGAATCACCTGAAATCGCATAAATGCGGCAAGACGAACCGATAGAGAGGTGGTGCGAGCGCACGCGAGCGCATCCCGCTCCGGTGTTTTCCACAGGGTATATTATTCCTCGATTTCAGCGACTTGCGCCCATCAGAAAGCATATCTTGCCCTCAAGGGTCGGCAGAAAATCCACTGTTTAAATTGATTGTGTTTGCGCCGGCGGCTGGTTTGAATCATACTCCGCCGCACGGTTTATGAAGGAGCATCACAATCCGTTATCGCTGACAGAATTGGCCATTTCGCGTTTCCGGCCTAACCCTCGGAGGAGACCCTAATGACGAATTTCCTGCCCGCCCTTTATGAAGGGCATGCCCCGATCACCCTCCAGACGCTCTTCAGAGATGCGCTCGAAGCCTATGACGACTGGGAGGAAGGCATGCCGGAGCCGCGCGTTGCCTTCGAGGGCAAGATGCTTCCGATCAGCGATGTCTTCGATTGGATGAGGTCCTGCACCGACATCATGCCGGCCAATTTGATCGGCATCGTGACCGACCGGCTGACCAAGCCCTGGAACGGCACCGGCCCGCTCGACGAGATGACGGTCTCCACCGCAGCCCGGGTCATGTCCGTGCTCGTCCGGCGCCGTCTGAGGCGCTTCGGCCGCGGTGCGGTCGAGGCTTTCGTCGACCGCTTCAACGAACCGATGCGTCCCGGACGCGAGGCCTGAGCCTGAAACCGGAAGGCCGCGCAGCGGTTGTTGCGCTGCCTCCCCTGTGCCGGTCAGGGCAGCCGCATTTTCAGCGTCGCGCGTCGTGTGAAATGCGTTGAAATTGCGTCGCTTTACATAAGATATTGGTAGCGCTACCATTTCGGCTGGACGCCCACCGGGAGGAGCCTGTCCGGGCGTCATGGACTCGCGTATCGATATGTCGTGCCGGATCGGCAACTGAGGCAATCTGGGTCTTCGCGTTTCCTGAAGCCCGAGAGGATGCCTCAGCAGGTTCCGGAGCCCGCGTCGGTTCGATTGAACCTCCGTGCTCCGGCCGCAGGCGTTTCTGCGGCTTATTCGACGTCTTGCGCCCCTATTTCGATGCCCTGTCCCTTTCATGAATAACGGGAGGGAATTCGATGACCAGAGCATTCGCCAGCGGCTTTCTCGCAGCCGCTGCACTTGCATTTCTATCCACCACTGCCGCCGCGGAGCCGGAAATCGTCAGCGGTCCTGCGGCCGAACCGGATTGCTTCGCGCCCTGGACGCCCGAGACGAAGTTCTTCAAGTTCCCGAAGAAGGAGGGCCCGTACCGGATCGCGCTTGCAAACGGCTATATCGCCAACACCTGGCGCATCCAGATGATCCAGACGGCCAAGGCCTATGCCGCGCAGCCGGACGTCGCGGCCAAGCTCAAGGAATTCAAGGTGGTCTCGACGGGCGAGGACGTCCCGGCGCAGATCTCGGCGATCAACAATTTCATCGATTCCGGCTATGACGCGATCATCGTCAATGCCCAGAACCCGACCGCCTTCGGGCCGGTGATCAAGCGGGCCAAGGAGGCCGGCGTCGTGCTCGTCGCCTTCGACAACGTGCTCGACACCGAGGACGCCATCAACGTCAACGTCGACCAGAAGGGGCTCGGCGTGCTTTGGGCCAATTGGCTGGCGAAGCACCTGCCGGAAGGCGGCAAGATCCTCGAGGTACGCGGCGTGCCCGGCACCTCCGTCGATACGGATCGCCATAACGGCATCCAGGAGACCTTCGCCGCGACCGGCAAGAAATGGGACGTCGTCGAGGTGCTCGGCAAGTGGGACGATCCGACGGCGCAGAAGGCGACCGCCGACGCGATTGCCGTTCACAAGAAATTCGACGGCATCACCGCGCAAGGCGGCGACACCGGCGTCGTGCAGGCGATGATCGATGCCGGCCATCCCTTCGTGCCCTTCGGCGGCGAGACCGAGAACGGTTTCCGCAAGTTCTGCGCCAAGCATGCGGGCGAGGGACTGAAGTGCTCGTCCGCCGGTACCGGCCCGGCCCAGGTGGCGGTTGCGATGAAGACGGCGATCGCCGCGCTCGAGGGCCAGGTGGTGCCGCAATCGATCAAGCTGCCGCTGGCGATCGTCGAGGATCCGAACTTCAAGGAGGGCGAGGACTATTATCCGGACCAGTCCGACAATTTCTTCGTCGGCAATGCCTTCCCGACCTGCGGCATCAACTTCACGGCCCAGGAGATCATGGGCCAGACCAAGGAGAACCAGTAGTTCTCCCGCGCCTTTGAGGCACTCACGCGATGCCGCGCCGCCGCGCGGCATCGACCGCAACTTGGATCGGGGCGATCGATGAGCGCAGCAGGGATATCGGCACCGCTGTTCCGCATGGAAGGCGTATCTAGGCGCTATGGCGGCGTCCGGGCCCTGGAAAATGCCCATCTGGAGGTTGTTCCGGGTCGAATTCACGCGATCCTCGGCGAGAACGGCGCCGGCAAGTCGACGCTCATCAAGATCATGGCCGGGGTGGTCGCGCCGGACGAGGGGCGCATGCTGCTAGACGGTCGGGAGGTGACCTTCCGGTCTCCGGCGGAGGCAGCCGCGGCCGGGATCGCCTGCGTGTTCCAGGAGCTGTCGCTGATCCCGGACTTGAGCGTCGCGGACAACATCGTCATTTCCAACCCGCCCCGCCGCTTCGGCATGATCGACCGGCGCGCTCAGCGCGCGCTTGCGCAAGAGGCCCTGCTGCGCGCCGGCGCCGATGACATTCACCCGCGGGCAGCGGTGAAGGACCTGCCCCTGTCGCGTCGGCAGATGGTGGAGATCGCCAAGGCGCTGGCCTTGAAGCCGCGGGCGCTGATCCTTGACGAGGCCACGTCGGCGCTGACGGCCGGCGACGTCGCCAAGGTCTTCGCGGTGCTGAGGCGCCTGCGCGACGAAGGCCTTGCGATCCTCTATATTTCGCATCGCATGCAGGAGATCGCCGAGCTTGCGGACACATGCACCGTCTTCCGCAACGGCCGCAACGTCGCGACCTTCGCGGCCGGGAGCCGCAGCAACAGCGAGATCGTCGAGATGATGATCGGTCGCGAATACAGCCATGTCTTTCCCCCGAAAGGAAAACCGGCCGCCGCGCCCGGGAAGCCGCCGGTGCTGGAATGCCGCAATCTCGGCTGGACCGATCGGCTGCGCGATGTTTCGCTTGCGGTCGGCGAGGGAGAGGTCGTCGGCCTCGGCGGATTGGAAGGGCAGGGGCAGCGGCTGCTGCTCCTCGCCCTGTTCGGCGTCTTGCGCGGGGTGACCGGTTCCGTGCTCGTCGACGGTCGGCCGGCGGCGATCAGCAGTCCGGCGGAAGCGCGTGAGCGACCCTTTTCCATGGCGCTGATCCCGGAGGACCGCAAGACCGAGGGGCTGATGCTGCCGATGACGGTGCGCGAGAACCTCTCTTTCGCCGCCCTCGACCACGTGGCGCGGGGCGGCATCATCGACCGCAGGAAGGAGGAGCAGCTGATCGACGACATGGTGCGGCTGCTGGAGATCAAGACCGCAGGGCTGGACGTGCCCGTCGCTGCCCTTTCCGGCGGCAACCAGCAGAAGGTCGTCCTTGCCAAGTGGCTGATGCGTCGGCCCCGGATCATTCTGCTCAACGACCCGACGCGCGGGATCGACGTCGGCACCAAACAGGAGCTTTACCGGCTGCTGCGGCGGCTGGCGGAAACGGGCGCGGCGATCATTTTCTACTCGACCGATTACGACGAACTGGTCGGCTGCTGCGACCGGGTGCTGGTGCTCTATGACGGGCGGGTCATTCGGGAGCTCGCGGGCGATGAGATCAACGAACGCGCGCTGATCGCGAGCGCGCTCAACGTCGGCGACGGGCAGGCGGAGACCGCGGCATGAACGAATGGCGCTACTGGCTCGGCGAACAACGCGGCACGCTGACCGGCCTCGCGATCTTCCTCGCAATGTTCGCCGTCTATGTCGCTAACCACCCGGCCGGGTTCACCGCGAACGTCGTTCACACCGCCGCCAACAAGGGCGTGCTGCTGGCCTTCGTCGCGATGGCCCAGGCGCTGGTGGTGATCACTGCCGGAATCGATCTTTCGGTCGGGATGATCTTCGTGCTCACCAACTGCCTGGCCTCCTGGATCGTCGTCGGAGCGGCGCTGCCGACCGCGCTCGGCGCCGCGGCCGTGCTGGTCGTCGGCGCCCTGTGCGGCGCGCTCAACGGCCTGCTGGTGATCTACGGCCGTCTGCAGCCGATCGTCGCGACGATTGCGACCGGGGCCATCTATTTCGGCCTCGCGCTGCTCCTGAGGCCCTATCCCGGCGGCTCGGTCAACGAGGCGCTTGCGGATGCGCTGACCGGGCGGTTCTTCGGCGTGATCCCGTCGAGCCTCGTCGCGCTTGCGGCCGTCGTCCTCGTCGTCTGGCTGCCCTTCCGGCGATCCGTCATCGGCCGGGCGGCCTATGCGGCGGGGTCTTCCGAGCAGGCGGCCTTCATGTCGGGCGTGCCGATCCGCCGCGGCAAGTTCATGGCTTATCTTCTGGGAGGATTGCTCGCCGGAATGGGAGGATTGTTCCTCACCTTCTTCACCTACACGGGCGAGGCCGCCTATGCGAGCGGCAGCGCCTACACGCTCTGGTCGATTGCGGCGGTGGTGCTCGGCGGCGTGTCGCTCTATGGCGGCCGCGGCAGCGCCGTCGGGGCGATCTTCGGCGCCTTTGCCGCCCGCACCACCGGCGACATGCTGTTCGCCTTCGACGTCGACCCGCTGTGGCAGCCGCTTCTCCAGGGCATCGTGCTGATGATCGCCGTCAGCATCGGCTCGCTCGCGCTGCTGCGCGTCCGCAATCGTCTGGACTGGTTCCAATGAGCGAGACGTCGGAAAGCCGCGTGTCGATCAGGGCGCGCCTGCCCGGCTTTCTCCGCCGCGCCGATCCCGCCGTGCTCACCGCCTTCGGCTGCATCCTGCTTCTCCTGCTTTTCGGCAGCCTCTATTCGAGCAACTTCCTCTCCCTCGACTATCTGCTGCAGCAGCTCAAGGTCGCCTCCTTTCTCGGCGTCGTTGCCGCCGGGATGATGGTCGTCATCCTGCTCGGCCATATCGATCTGTCGGTGCCCTGGGTGATGACGACCGGCGCCATGATGGCCTGCGCTGCCGCCGGCTTCGGCAGCATGGGCATTGTCGCCGCCATTCCCGTCGGCGTTCTCTGCGGCGTTGCCATCGGCCTCTTGAACGGGGTCGGCGTCGCCTACCTGCGCATTCCTTCGATGATCGTGACGCTTGCCTCCAACGTGGTGGCGCAGGGACTGATGGTCGTCTATACCGGCGGCTTCTCGCCGCAGGATTCCGCGCCACCGGCGGTACGGTGGCTCGCGACCGGCGCGCTCGTTCCCGGGCTGCCGAACGCCATTCTCGTCTGGCTCGCGGTCAGCGCGGCGATGATCTTCCTGCTGACGCGCACCGCGTTCGGCCGCGCCGTCTACGGCATCGGCAACAGCGAGCGCGCCGCCTTTCTCTCCGGCGTCGGCACGCGGCGCGTGGTGATGACCGCCTTCGTCCTTTCGGGGGCTTTGAGCGCCTTCGGGGGCGTGCTGCTCGCCGGCTATGCCTCGAAGGCGGCGCAGGCGATGGGCGACGCCTATCTCCTGCCTTCGATCGCCGCGGTCGTGCTTGGCGGCACGTCGATCCTCGGCGGCCGGGGCTCCTATCTCGGCACGGTCGCAGGCGTCATCCTGATCACGCTGCTGCAATCCATCCTCTCGGTCATG
Source organism: Sinorhizobium saheli (assembly GCF_001651875.1). Taxonomy (GTDB): domain Bacteria; phylum Pseudomonadota; class Alphaproteobacteria; order Rhizobiales; family Rhizobiaceae; genus Sinorhizobium; species Sinorhizobium saheli. The sequence goes on along the minus strand of NZ_LNQB01000054.1, from coordinate 28,553 downwards.
CAGATGCCGGAGGCCGGCCGCCAGATCGTCTACGGCGCCGTCATCATCGTGATGCTGCTGCTCTATGGCCGCGCGCCGCCTAACCGATAGTTCTGCGCATTCTTCGCTGCCGATTCTGCCGATAATGGCTTGACGCGAATCAGAGGGTGAATCATTCCTGTAACGGAATAGATCGCATATTCCGTATTTCGGCGTAGCCCAGCGATTTTCTGTAAGGGAATGCGGCGGGCGCAGCGGCGCGGTTGGCGGGCGCGGCTGCGGCATGCACGAGGAGATTTGACGATGGATATGACGGCATCGGCGGCCGTAGCCGCAACTGCAAGCGGCGGCGGGGAGATCGCGAGCGCCGGATATCGCCGGCCGGCCGACGAGGCGATCGCTCAGGATGCGCGGGCGCTCTCCGAACAGTTGAAGGCGATGCGCGACCGCCTGTTCCCGCCGCTGGCGACGAAGACGCTGAGGAGCTTCACCTCCGGGGAAGCCGCCAGGCTGATCGGCGTTTCCGACGGTTACCTGCGCCAGCTTTCGCTTGCCGGCGAAGGGCCGCAGCCGGACACCGGCCTCGGCGGCCGGCGCTCCTATTCGCTCTCCGACATCAATGCGCTGCGCCAGCACCTTGCCGAGCAGGCGCTCGCCAAGGGCAATGGCGCCAAGGCGCGCGGCTATCTGAAATGGCGCGATCCCGCCCGGGGCGAGCATCTGCAGGTGATTTCCGTCACCAACTTCAAGGGCGGTTCCGGCAAGACGACCTCCTCGGTGCACCTGGCGCAATATCTGGCTCTCACCGGCCACCGGGTGCTGGCGGTCGACCTCGACCCGCAGGCCTCGCTCTCGGCGCTGTTCGGCTATCAGCCGGAACTGGACCTCACCGGCAACGACACGCTCTACGGGGCGATCCGCTACGATGCCGAGGCGCGGCCGCTGAAGGACATCATCCGCAAGACCTATTTCGACGGGCTCGATCTGGTGCCGGGCAACCTCGAACTGCAGGAGTTCGAGCACACGACGCCGCAAGCCTTGAGCGCCCGCCAGAACGGCGCCGATGCGGGGCCGCTTTTCTTCGCGCGGGTGCAGACGGCGCTCGCGAGCGTGGCCGACGACTACGACGTCGTCGTCATCGACTGCCCGCCGCAGCTCGGCTACCTGACGCTGTCGGCGCTCTGCGCCTCGACCTCGGTGATCGTCACCGTGCATCCGCAGATGCTCGACGTCGCCTCGATGAACCAGTTCCTCTACATGACCTCGGACCTCCTGAGCGTCGTGCGCGAGGCGGGCGGCGAGCTCAATTTCGACTTCCTGCGCTATCTCGTCACCCGCTTCGAGCCGAATGACGGGCCGCAGGCGCAGATCGTCGGCTTCATGCGCTCGCTCTTCGGCGACCGGGTGCTGACCTCGGCCATGGTGAAGTCGACGGCGATCTCGGATGCGGGGCTGACGAAGCAGACGCTCTACGAAGTCGGCCGGGAGAATTTCACCCGCGCGACCTATGACCGAGCGATCGAGTCGCTCAACGCCGTCAACGGCGAGATCGAGGCTCTCATTCACGCGGCCTGGAGGCGCTAGGACATGGCGGGCAACAACCGGAAGAACGAGTTGCGGGCGCTGTTCATGGGCGGCGCGCCGACCGCCGCCCCGCAATCCACCTCCGACGAGGCGAGCGCGACGGCGAGCCCGTTGACATCTGTCAACAGCCAGCCGGGCACGAACCCGCCGCGCACGGCCTCCGGGGCGGTCAAGGCGATGGGGTTGTCGCTCGGCAGCATCACCCGCGAGGCCGAGGAGGCGAGGGCGCTCCGCGAAGCGTTGACGCAGGGAGAGCGCGTCGTCTCGCTCGATCCGGCCGTGATCGAGGCCTCCTTCATCGAGGACCGGCTGACCGACGGCGAAGTGGACGATCCGGATTTCCTCGCGCTCGTCGAAAGCATCCGCGAGAACGGCCAGCAATCGCCGATCCTCGTCCGCCCGCACCCGGAGAAGCAGGGCCATTACCAGACCGCCTACGGCCATCGCCGCCTGAAGGCCGTGCGCCGGCTCGAGCTCCAGGTGAAGGCGATCGTCCGGCCGCTTTCCGACGACGAACTGGTGCTTGCCCAAGGCAAGGAAAATGCCGAGCGGCGCAACCTCTCCTTCATCGAGCGGGCGCTGTTCGCCGCCGCACTCGCCGCCCGCGGCTTCGACCGCAAGGTGATCGGCGACGCGCTTGCGGTGCAGAAGAGCGAACTTTCGCGCCTGCTGCAGGTCGCCGACAGCGTGCCGCACCAGCTCGCCCGCGCCATCGGCCCGGCGCCGAAGGCCGGCCGCGAACGCTGGATGGCGATCGGCACGCTGATCGAAACGGAAGAGGCGCGCCGGCAGGCGGAGGAAGAGATCGCGACGCCGCGCTTCCGCGCTGCCGACACCGACGAGCGATTCCAGCTTGTCTTCAACCGCCTTTCGCACAAGGAGAAGCCGGAGCCGGAAACGCCGGAGGAACTGAAGGACGAAGCCGGCCGCGTCTTCGCGCGGCTGCGGCTCGACGGCAAGGCGCCGAAGATCGAGTTCCTTCCGGGCACCCACCCGGCGTTCATCAAGGAAGCGGTGTCGAGGCTGGCGAAGTGGCACGCGACGTTTGTGGCGAACCAGAAGACGTTGCTATAGGGCGCCGTGCCATTCAAGTAAGCTTGAGGTCGAGGGCGAATTTCAATTGCCCACTCACGCCCCGACCGGCTGCGGCCTCCTCTTGCCGATCAGCCGCTTGGCCAATCTTTGACCCGGTTTCTCGACCGCGAAGAAGGTGACGGAGGCGGCCGTGTAGACCAGCGGCACCAGAAGGGCGGTCACCGCGGCGAAGCGCGCGGGCGCGGCGAGCGTGTCGCCGAAGGCGCTGATGAAAAAGGCGGCAAGCGGCTGCAGGAAGATGAGGTGCCAGAGATAGGCGCCGAAGGAGAGTTCGCCGAGCCAATGGAAGAACCGGTTTCCAAGCGAGGAGGATAGGGCGTCCAGTCCGCCACCCAGCGCATCGCCGAGCAGGCGAGGATAGAGGAGCGCGAAGAAGGTGGCGACGAGCATGACCCGCATCAGCATCTTCGTCGCCGTCATGTCTCCGCCGACGGGCAGAAGGGCGAGCGCGACGGCGGCCGCGCCGTGGAGCGCGGCCCTCGATCCATCCGCGTGAAGGCCAAGCGCCAGCAGCATTCCGCAAAGGAAAATATGCATCTTCAGCGGCAGGAATGCCGGCATCGGGAAATGTACGCCCAGAAGCCAGGTCGCCGATACGACCGCGCCGGCGATGACGGCAGTGACGAGCGCGCCTTTCAGCCAGCCGCATTTCTTCAGCAAAAGCATGATGAAGGGAAAGGCGGCATAGAACTGCGTTTCGAGCCCTATGCTCCAGTCCGGCAGAGGTGTGCGGTAGGCGTAGTCGGGAGAAAGCCCGAAAAGAAAACTGACATGCATCAGCCCGTTGGTCGGGCCGTTGTCGAGGTAGCGCGCCGGCGATTGCGGCGTTCTGTCGAGGAAGGCGTCGATGATCGTTCTCGATTCGAACAGCCAGGCGCCGAGCAGGAAGGCGACAGCCAGGAGAAGATAATAAAGCGGCGCGATCCTCAGGAAACGCCGGATCCAGAAGCTTCTCCAGGTCGAGGGCAGATCCCAGGGCTCCTTGCCGGCACGCAGCCGATAGTGAAACACCATCAGGAAGCCGGACAGCATGATGAAGAGGTCGACGCCGAGATCGGGCTCCGACAGGACCGGAAGGCGCCAGCCCGTCAACAAAAGCGCATGGCCGATCATTACCCATAGGGACGCCAGTCCTCGAAGCCCGTCCAGGCATTCGATGCGTGTTCTGCGCGGATCATGGTCAGCCATCGGCAATCTCACTCCTCGTTGGCAGCCAGGGGTCTGCCTGCGTTTCATGTTGCGACGCACAAGGGACTGCCTAGACGCCGACTAAGGCAACAGTAAGTAGCAACAGATCAGCCGTTGGTTGGCGGGGGTGCCGTCAGCCGCGGGCGATCCGACCGCCACGCTTCGCGTCTCCGGCGGATCACGATTCGCTGTCTAGTCGCTTGCCCGCGGGCCGATGTGGGGCCATTCTCACATTGAAATCCTGGCCGTACGGTTCGACGAGGGCCGGTCCCGATCTGGCCCTGCCACTCCTCCCGTGCTGCCGATGTAGCCTGATCCCTACGGCGCCGCCGTCTCCTCAGACGCGCGAAAGATCGCTGTAGACTTTGAATTGCCGCATTTGGGTTTCCCGGGTCGAGCTCAATTTACGGGGACATGCGGTAGGACGAGGAGGGTTGTCCATGTCTACGCCTGATGTCGACCATCCGTTACAACCGGGCGAGCGTGTTCCGAACATCGTGCTGGATGCGATCTCGCGCGACGGGAAAATCTCGCTTGATGATTTTCGCGGCCACAGTCCGTTGTTGATCGGTCTGTTTCGAGGCCTGCATTGCCCCTTCTGCCGGCGCTATGTCGCGGCGATGGCGCAACTCAACCCGGCCCTGCGGGAAAAAGGCGTCCAGTCGCTGGCGGTGGTAAACACGCCCGTCGAGCGGGCGCGGCTTTATTTCCGCTACCATCCGATCCGCGACCTCCTTGCCGCATCCGATCCGGTACGCGCCTCGCACCGTGCCTTCGGCCTGCCCATCGTCGAGTTCACGGAGCACGAGACGGACTGGCCGCACAAGCTCGGAATGGACGTGGTCACGACACTGCGGGTCGATCGTCCGGGCGAATTGCCCGAGCCGATGAACCCGTACGATGCAGGCGAACTGCTCATCAAGAAGGACGGATACGAGATCATGGAAGCCGATCAGCAGGTGAGCCTGGCGGGGCGTATGCAGCTCGTCGGCCATTTCCTGCTCGACAGGGAAGGGGTCGTGCGCTGGAGCTTCACCGAAGTCGAGGACGCAGGCGGAAATGTCTGCCGGGCGCTGAACCCGGACGAGCTGATGTCGGCAGCGTCGGAAATCGGTCATTGAGCGTGAAAGACGCGCTCGAGGCGGCCGCTGAACGGCGAATGAAACGACGCGAGCGCACCTGATTGTCCGCGGCGCCGCTCGTCGTTTCGACGCGCAGAGGCGAACAACCATCCTGAAGCCGCAACCCCGCGCCTTTGCGGTCGGGGGGCATCGCCCTCGCACGAGCCCTGCCTCCCGCAAACGATTTTCTTCGCCACCGATTACATGCTCGCGCGAAACCGGCGTGTTACACTCGCGCCTCGTCGGAATTGCGGGGCCGGGCTTGCGGCCCGAAAGGAGAACATGCCTAACCCTGACAGTAGCCTATTCGATTTCCTCGGAATTCTGGCCGTCTTCCTGCTGGTGGCCGCCAACGGCTTCTTCGTCGCGGCGGAATTCTCCCTGGTGTCGGTGCGGCGCAGCCGCGTGACCGAACTGGTGACGCAGCGCAGGATGAATGCAGTGGCGCTTCAGCGCGCCGTCGACAACCTCGACGCCAACCTCGCGGCGACGCAGCTTGGCATCACGATCTCGTCGCTGGCGCTCGGCTGGGTCGGCGAGCCGGCGCTTGCCCATCTGATCGAGCCGCTCCTCGGGATCCTGCCGCAGGCCTGGGCGACGGCCGGATCGCACGCCGTTGCCGTCGCGGTCTCCTTCGTGATCATCACGGCGCTCCACATCGTCCTCGGCGAACTTGCGCCCAAGAGCTTGGCACTCCAGAGAAGCGAGGGCACGGCCCTTGCCGTCGTCAGGCCGCTCGGCCTGTTCCTGTTTCTTCTGCGCCCGGCCATCCTCGCCTTGAACGGGCTCGGAAACGTCGTGCTCAGGCTGGCGGGGCTGCGCACCGGGACGGGCGAGGCCTCGCTGCATTCTCCCGCCGAGCTCAAACTTCTCGTCGCCGAGAGCCACGAGGCAGGCCTTCTCGACGTGGCGCAACAGGAAATCGTCCACCGAATCTTCGGCATGGGCGACCGCCGCATCTCCGATTTCATGACGCCGCGCGTCGACGTCGACTGGATCGATGCGGACGACCCGCCGGCCGAGATGCTGAAGACGATCCGCGAATGCCGGCACGAGCAATTGCTCGTCGGGCGCGGCAACATCGATGAACCCGTCGGAATGGTCCTGAAGAAGGATCTGCTAGACCAATTGCTCGACGGCGGGTCGCTCGATCCGCTCGGGGTCGTCCGGCAGCCCCTGATCCTGCACGAAGGGACGCCCGTCTTCCGCGTGCTCGAGCGCTTCAAATCCGCGCCGGTCAGGCTGGCGACCATCGTCGACGAATATGGAAGCCTCGAAGGCATCGTCACGCAGACGGACCTGCTGGAGGCGATCGCCGGCGAACTGCCGGACCTCGAAACGGAGGAGCCGGACGTGATCGAACGCGAAGACGGCTCGCTGTTGATCGACGGCATGATGCCGGCACATGACGCCTTCGAAAGGCTGAAGCTCCACGACCGGCCGCAAGACGGCGGCTATCACACGATCGCAGGCTTCGCGCTGCACATCCTCGGACACCTGCCCGATGTCGGCGAGACCTTCGAATTCGGCGAGTGGCGATTCGAAATCATCGACATGGACGGGCGCCGGATCGACAAGATCCTGGCAAAGAGCATCGCCGAAGCGCAATAGCTCCTCCCACTTTGCCCAGTGCGTTCGCCGGCTGCATTCGGCGCGGAACATAATCCAACTCTGGCGGTTCCGGGCATGGTGAATTCGCGACCGTCGGAGGCGCGTCGGGTGACACCCAAGCTCCGGGATCGCACGATTGGAGGAACAGGACATGCCTGCCAAATCGAAGGCGCAGCAAAAGGCTGCCGGCGCCGCGCTGGCCGCCAAGCGTGGCGAGACGAAAAAGAGCGAGCTCAAGGGCGCCTCTCGAAGCATGGTCGAATCCATGACGGAAAAAGAACTCGAGGAAATGGCCTCGACCAAGCGCAAGGGAAAGAAAGAGCACGTTTCGGACAAGTGAGCGCGACTCGTCCGAGCCGGGGAGAAACCCACTTTCCTTGTCGCATTCCGCGGCCTGAGCGTCATTCGACGCAGGGCTTGCAGTAGTACTACCGCTCTTGCGCGCAAAGTGTTGACTGTCCTCGATGTTCCGGTCGGCGGAACCGGGCGGCGGCGCGGCCCTGTTGTTTTTCATGATTTACAGCGGGATAGAGGAACAATAGTCTGTTTTCGAGGTCCCGTTGCATGTCGCCGGCTGCGATGGTTCTTCGGGGAACGATCCGCAGAATGCGGGAAGACGCAGGGCGTGCGGCATGGTTCCGGCTAGTACATGTGCTTGTCCGACCTCGATTCAAGGACAAACACATGCAGCAATTCAAGGCGCTGCAGCGATCTTCGCGTGTCGGATGAGAGACGCGCGGCGTTGCGGTGACGGGCTCGAGGGCGACTAGAGCGGGATGCACTCACATGCGTTCGCGCCACCGCTCTATCTTTTTGTTGCCGCATTTGTGCGACGTCAGGGGATTCCACCTGACTGCAAAATGCTCTAAGGACGGCCGAATGAGCGATACCAAGGCTCCCGCAAACCCGGACGCGGACGAGACCCTCGACAGGCAAATCGCGTTGCTTATGGAGGAGGTACGGAGGGAGACGGTTCCTTCGCGCCTTCTCGAACTCGCGCGGAAGCTGCAGAAGGCGCTCGACGACCGAAAGGGCTGATGGTGCACGACCGTCCCATGTGCGTCGCGCAAATTGCGGCGCCCATCCGGCGCGCCGCCGAAGCCGGGACGGGGTTGAGATTGCCTTGGGATTGCTGAACTTCAACGAGCCTCAGTTCAGGGGATTTCCGTGCATCTGAGCCGTCAATTCGTCGCGGGCGCGACTGAGGCGGCTCTTGATCGTGCCGATGGCGCAATCACAGACGTCGGCGGCTTCCTTGTAACTCATCCCGAAGCCGGCGACGAGCACGAGAACTTCGCGATGTTCGGGAGAAAGGGCCCCAAGCGCGGTGCGCAACTCGCCGTTGAGGACCGACCATTCCTGCGACGGCGCGGTCGGGATCGGCAGCTCTGCGCAATTGGTGGCGCCCGGACCTTCGCGCATGCGGATCTTGTACTGCGTGCGGAACGTATTGCGCATGATCGTGAACAGCCATGACTTGAGGCTCGTGCCGGGTTCGAACTGCTCGATACTGCGCAAGGCCCTCAGCAGCGTCTCCTGCACGAGGTCGTCCGCTTCGAACGTAGCCGATGTGAAAGTGCGGGCGAACGCCCGCAATGCGGGGATCAGATCGACTACTTGCTCTTGAAGCAATGGTAACGGCTGCGATTCGTGGCTGCCGGTGGCAGGCATAGCGAGTATCGCCCCTTTTGCCTGTGATGTAACGGGTGACGTGGGAAAATGCCTTTACCCGCGCTTTGGTTCCTGTCGCAGGGGACGATTTTCCGGCACGGCTTGCAGGGCCGCCGCGGGACAGGCGGGAACCAAAGGTGGCATAACCGGGTTGGAGAGACGCAAAGGAGGAACGCAATGAAGAGAATCACCTCTATGAGCGTCGCCCTGTTCCTGTCATTCGGGTCGGCCCTCGCCCAGACGACAGTCGTGTTGCCGGGCGAAGTGCGGACCTATGTAATGGAGCAGAATGTACCTTCCGTCACCTATGAGGGCGAGATCGTCGTGGGCCAGCCGGTCCCCGAGGTCGTGGAAGTCACGCCGATCCCGGATCAGCCCGACTTCGCCTTTGCGGTGGTCAACAATAAGCGGGTCATCGTCAATCCCAAGACACATGTCGTCGTGGAGGTTCTCGAGTAAGATCGCGCGGAAGCCGGCAGCTGGAGCGGAACGCGCTCACATGTGATTCCACCCCAGATGCCTGCTTCCCCTCCCTCAGGGAAGTATCGTGAGGCTCACATGCAGAACGTCGAGTTTCGGCTGGCGGCGCACCGAGAAATCCTGGTCGCCGTCCTTTCCGCCCTCGCGCGCCACGATGAGCTGTGGTCGGAGATCAACCGCCTCCTCGAGGAAGTGGAGATCGTCCAGGACCACGAGGAGGACCCCGGCATCGTGCCGTCCGAGGCCTTTGCGAGGCAGAACGCGTTGACTGCGGAAATCACCTCCATTCTCGAGGACGCGACGGCGCGCGCGCAGGCAGCCTCGGAGGTCTAGCCAGATCAAGAAAGCATGTCGCGGCCTGCATGTCTCCTTTGGTCGACCTCGATTGAAGGACAAAGACATGCCGCAATTTCTAAGGTCGCCGTAGGAAAGATTCCCGGGAACCGCTCCCGTGTTCGTGCGTTACCCCTCAAAACTGCGGTTTCAACCGCGTGCCGACGCAAGAGAAGGGAGCGTATCGTGCGATATCGCCTGAAGCAGAAGCGCCCGGGGTTTGCCCGGCCGCCTGAAAATCCACATCCGAAGAAATCCGGTCGGAACACCTGGCAGCCACAGGTCATCGTCCCTTATCGGGTCGATCTCACTCTCAAGAAGTCGACGGAAGAGGAAGTGGCCGTTCCGGCGTCGATCAATGGGAGGAGCCTGAGCAATGGCAGGCCATGAGGACAAGCCGGCCCGTGTCGGGGACGTGATGTCGCGCCAGGTCTTCACGGTCTCTCCGACCGATACGGCGCAATCCGTCGCTCGGCTGATGGCGGAGGCCGGCGTCGGCGCCCTGCCGGTCGAGGCTCCCGGTGTCGGAACGATCCTCGGGATCGTGACGGACAGAGATATCCTCACCTCGGTGGTGGCGAAGGGCCTGTCGAGCTCGACGGCGGTGTTCGAGTTCATGACGGTTTCCGCCGAGTGCTGCGAGGAGGGAGACAGCCTGTTGCTCGCGGCGCAGAAGATGCACGACCTTCAGATACGTCGCCTGGTGGTGGTCGACGAGAAACGCCATGCCGCCGGCATCATCGCGCTCGCGGACATCGCCCGCGTGAACCCCGAACTCGGCGGCCTCATTCTTGATGGAATGAACCGCCCGGCGGCGGAGCCGGCCCAGCTCGAAGGAGTGTCGTCGTGAAAGTCCTGACGCAGGATCGTCTGTGGAGCGAAGCGGTCATCCTCGAGGAACCGCGGCGCGTGCTTCGGGTGCAAAGCACGCGGGACGCGTTTCTCTGCCTGAAAAACCATTGGCCGCTCCCCGACGGCAAGGCCAAACGCGATGCCCTGGCGGCCTGCGATCGGGTGATCGACGGGCTCGATGCTCCCGATGCCGCGCGCGACGCCTTCATCAAGGCGGCCGAAGAGGCCAAGTTCAGCGTGCGCTGCTGGACCGGAGGGTGAGGGAAGCGGTCAAGTGCGGCTGTCGGATCGGCTCCGCTCGGCGAGCTCAGTCCGGTAGCGCTCGGCCATGGCGATCTGGACTTCCGCCTGGAAAGTCAGGATCTGATGGCGGATCTCCTCCTCCGGCAGCCCGAGCGCGGAAAGCTGACGGGCAAGCCTGCGGCATTCCGCCTTCCAGTAGTCCACCGCGGCGCTCCCGTGAATCCCGTCGAGTTCCCGCGCGCAGCGTTCCACGTCGCCGGCCCGCGCCGCGAGTGGAAAGGCGATGATTTCTCCGCCCTCGGTCCCGCTCGTCCGTTCATTGCATTCCATTGCCATCGAATCACCCCGCGCTCGGCTCGAGACCACCTCTATCGGGGAGATGGTTAACGATTCATTGGCTCCGCCATTCCCCTGAGGCGACGGCGGCGGCGCAGCGCTTGGTCAGTGGCGCGGAAGAGCGCGCCACGATCGCGATTTTGGGCTGCAGCCGGAACAAATCGCATTCCTCCGGGTTTGATCGTCGGAAACGCGTGGAATAAGTTCCCTCTCCGCAAAGCCCCTACGGATCCGCGCGTTCCGCGACAGTAATGTCCAAGGAAGGGTCCTGCCGTCCCCCAGGCAGGGCCCTTTCTTCATGCGGTTGCCGGGACGGACCGAGGCTAGACTAAAATTAGCGCAGGAGGCCCTGGCCGCCGTCGATCCAGATCGGGCTGCCGGTGATGTGGCGGGCGCGATCCGAGGCCAGGAAACGGATGACCTCGGCGACGTCCTCGCTGCGCCCCGGCTTGCCGCCGGTGATCGGGACCTGACCCGCGGGCCATTCGACCGGGATCGCGGTTTCCTCGGGATGACGCAGGTCGGTGCTCTCGTCGATGCGCGTCTCGATCTCGCCGGGGCAGACGGCGTTGATGCGGATGTGGTGCTTTGCGAGCTCCAGGGCCAGTTGCTGGACGATCGCCACCTGCGCCGCCTTGGTGGCGGCATAGGCGGTCGCCCCTGGCGTCGTGAAGGTGCGGGTGCCGTTGATCGACGATACGACGACGACGGCGCCGCCTCTCTGCTTGAGGTAGGGGACCGTGGCGTTGAGGGTCAGGAAGGTGCCGCGCAGATTGACGGCGATGGTCTCGTCCCATTCGAAGGGCTTCAGGTCGTCGATCGGCGCCCAGACCCCGTTGATGCCGGCATTGGCGACGACGATGTCGAGCCGGCCGAATTCCGTCATGAGTTCGTTGACGGCATTGCGCATCTGCGTCTCGTCCGAGACGTCCGCGCCGAGGGCAAGCGCCCGGCCGCCCGCGGCGGCGATCGCGGCGACCACCCCGTCGACGTCGGCCCGGGTCCGCGCCAGCACGCCGACGCGGATGCCGTCGCCGGCAAGGGCAAGCGCCGTGGCTTTGCCGATCCCGGACCCGGCACCCGTGACGAGGGCAACGGGCTCTTCATTGTTCATGGCTTACTGCTTCTTTGCGCGATCGGTGGGAATGGTCGAGACGGTCACCGAAACCGGGTCGCTCGCCGGGAAACTGTCTTCGAGGCCTTCGTCGAGCTGTCTCTCCATCTCGGCGGCGTCCTTCGTGTGGCGCGCGCTGCGCGTCATCCGCGCCGTCTGCGGCCCGTCCCCAGACCCATCCTCGATCGCGCTCGTATCGGCGCTCGCGAGTTCGCGCATCACGACCTTTGCCCGGTCGATCGCGTTCAGCCGGTTCAGGCTCCCCGATGCATCATTGCGCATCGAGACGGAGACGACATCGCCGCCTTCGCCGACGAATTCGACGGTGAAGCCTGCCTTTCCGCCCTGTTCCGGAATGACCTGTGTACCGACGAGATGCATGCCATCGTCCTCCTTGATGCTTAACGGGGGTGCGGGAACACCCGCGTCGCTGCGCCGATCGCGCAGCGGACAGGAGGCAAACGGTTGCGAGCTCTCTTTGGTTCCAGGCGGCCGCGCGTCTTGATATCGGCCGCGCGCTAGCCGGACGCCGCCCGTTCGCGCCGCTCCTTCGCCTTGCCGCGGGGTTTCTTCGAATGCCTGCCGGCCGCCCGGGATACCTTTCGGTGAAGCGCCTGGTCGCCTTCGTCCTCGGCGTGTTCCTTCAGGAGCTCGGTCAGGCGCTTGAGCTCGCGTTCGTCCAGGTCCTGGATGCCGATATAGCTGTTCTCGGCCGAGCTCGTCAGGATGAGTTCGTCGAGCTTGGCCTGCAGCGCCGCGTCGTTGCGGTTCTGGGAATTCTGCAGCACGAAAACCATCAGGAACGTGACGATCGTCGTCCCCGTGTTGATGACCAGTTGCCACGTTTCGGAAAAATCGAAGAGCGGCCCGGAGAGACCCCACAGGACGACGACGGCAAGCGCGATCGCAAAAGTCGTCGGCCGCCCGGCATAGGCGGCGACGCTGGTTGCAAACTGGTTGAATTTGTCGATGGTCTGAGACATGGCGTTACCCGGCTGTCACTTCATCCGCATTGAGAACCCCCGCGGACCAGAAAGGGTTCCGCGGCGCGAGGCAGGCCGCCTCAGGACGTGCGGCGACGATGCGGGGTCAATGCACCACCAGGAGGTTCGCTTCCTTCGCTGCGGCGACGAAGGCTGCTCGCGCGACATAGGAAGGGCAGTCGCCTTCGAGCACCGTCTGGCAGACGCCGATTGCGTTCTCATAGGCCCTCCCGCGGTGGATCGGCCAGCGGTTGGCGAGCAGTTCCGCCGCCTGGCGGGTGTTGGAGACCATATGTATCTTCGCGTCGTCAGCCATGCGGACCGGAACGCATTCATTCCAGGGGCCTGTCTCCATCGCCTTTAACCTCTTCTTGCGCTTCGGGCAGGAGCGTCAGGAAGGCCTCGCGAAGGGCGGCGATGAAGGCGGCGCGCGACTCCTCGGGCGGCTTTTTGCCCCGCAGCGCCGCATTGCAGGCGCGGAGCGCGCATCCGTAATAGGCGCCGTTGCGCACGGGCCATTCGCTCTGCAGGCACTTCATGGCGTCGAGCGGGCCGATGACGGTTCGGCATCGGCCGTCCAACATGCTGACGCTGACGGGCTTGCTCCATGAAATCTCGTACATCGTTCGCTTCCTTGCGGGCGTTCGCTTGCGAACGCGAAAAGCGCGCCGAGCCGCGCGGAGTGCCGTATCCTGCCCTGGATACGATGAGCCGGATCTCATGCATGGGCGGCGAACCATGCAGCGTTCAAAAGTTACAGCGTCCTTCGTGCGCCTGAACGGCACGCACCGGATGAACGAGGACATGCGCGGTTTTCGCCCGCATCTCACGGCTCAACTCGGGAGAACTCATTACGCTCACCGTCGGACCGATTGGCCCGCATCGCAGTCTAATGCATGCCGCAGAAAAGTGTGCAGCGGTTTTGGGGCAGCGGCAGCATAAAACAAGTACATTCAATTACGACGCGCTTAATGGCTGCGGATGGAGATATGCGCCTCTTCCGCGGCCTTGATGAAGGCACGACGGGCCTTTTCCGTGTCGACCTTGCCCTCGAGCGCCTGAAGGCACATCCGCTTGGCTGCGGCGAGCGCTCGTCCCTCCTGCAGCGGCCAGCGCACCAGCAGGCATTCGACAGCCTCGCGCGTGCTCTTCACATCGCGATAATTGCCCGTCTCACCGAACCTGAGTTCGACGCTTTTATCCCACCAGAAACAGTGCATGACGCTTCGCCTCGCGGGTTTGTTGGTGTCGAATTTAAACCGTCACGCCACGCTTTGGTTCCCTCTTGAAAACCGGGCCGACTGACGTCGCCGCCCGGCGGCCGCGGGCGCCGGAGCTCTGCGGCCGCCCCTTGACGCGGCGGCCGGCTTCGTTATTTAAAGGGGCGCTCCCGCTCTCAGACATCGGAATGCGGGATGAACATTGGTGCCGGGCCCCTCTGGCGAGAGTTTTACGGCGCTCTCGCGATGTCGGTACCGCCAGCAGTCACGCCGGCGGATTTAGCTACCATGAAAACTCAACTCATGCCTCACGCATGTGCCCTTTCGGCTGTGCGTCTTTTCTCAAGGACTCTCCCTTTCGCCACCGTTGCCACCGCGCGTGGAGGGGAGGTTCGCCCATGACCGGACCCCGTTCTCGGACAGACGCGCTCAGCTACTTCAAATGGGCGTTCATCGTCACGGCCGCAGGTCTCGTGCTCGGCGCCTGGATAGGCTGGCAGTCGACAGGCACATTCAGCGGCATGGCGACCGTCTTCTTCATCTGCAGCGTTCTCGCTGTCCTCGAAATCTCGTTGTCCTTCGACAACGCCATCGTCAACGCCAACAAGCTCCAGGACATGACGCCGATCTGGCAGAAGCGATTCCTGACCTGGGGAATCATCATCGCCGTCTTCGGCATGCGCATCGTCTTCCCGCTCCTGATCGTAGTGCTCGCGGCCAATATCGGCCCGATCGAGGCGGTCGTCCTCGCCGCGGCGCGGCCCGAGGAATATGCCCGCATCATGAACGAGGCCCATCTGCCGATCGCCGCCTTCGGCGGAACGTTCCTGATGATGGTGGGCCTCACCTTCTTCTTCGATCATGAGAAGGACGTGCATTGGGTCAAATGGCTCGAAGGCCGGATGGCGCGCTATGCGACCATCAAGGGCATCGAGATCGCCTTCGTGCTTGCCCTCATCCTGGCGTTCTCGTCCCTTCTGGAACGGGAGGCGGCGACCGTCTTCTTCCATGCGAGCGTCTACGGGCTGCTGACCTTCCTCCTCGTCGAGGTCGTCGGCGGGCTGCTCGACGCGTCGCAACAGACGATGAGCGCCGCGGCCAAGGGCGGCTTCGGTGCCTTCCTCTATCTGGAAGTGCTGGACGCGAGCTTCTCCTTCGACGGCGTCATCGGCGCCTTCGCGATGACGCAGAACCTCTTCGTCATCGCTATCGGCCTCGGGATCGGCGCCATGTATGTGCGCTCAATGACGATCATGCTGGTCGACAAGGGAACGCTCAGCGAATACCGCTATCTCGAGCACGGCGCCTTCTACGCCATCCTCGTCCTGTCGGTGGTGATGTATTTCCAGACACTGGTCCACATCCCCGAGGTGATCACCGGCCTGGGCGGCGCCAGCCTCATCGGTCTCTCGTTCTGGTCCTCGATCCGTCACAACAGGCGGGAGAAGGAAAGCGCCGGGGAGGAGGCGCGGGGACGGATGCGCGTCGAGGCGTAACCGAGCGGTCCAGGGACGTTCAGGACGGCCTGGCGGCTTTCCCGCCGGGCCGTTCTTTTTTACGCGCTTCCAGGTCAAATTACCCGATGATAAAGTATTGATGTGCGTCAATGCAGGATGTAGGCGACGCGGCTAGCCTGATTCCGATTTGATCGGAGGCTTCCATGTTTCGCAACATTCTCGTCCCCACCGACGGCTCGCCGCTCGCCACCATGGCCGTGGATGCGGCAATCGCCTTTGCCAAAGAGGCCGGCGCGAAGATCACCGTGCTGACGGTGACGGAGCCGTTCCACTTCTTTTCCACCGACGTCGAGCAATTGGGCAGCACCCGGGAAGAATACGAGGCGCTTTCCCGGGAGCACGCGGCCGAGACGCTGGCCGCGGCGCAAGCCAAGGCCGAGCGCGCCGGCGTCGCCTGCACCGCGGGTCAGCTTCGCAACCACGAGGTCTACCGCGCGATCATCGACAAGGCCGAGGAGATCGGCGCCGACCTCATCGTCATGGCGTCGCACGGGCGCGGCGGCGTCGGCGCCCTGATCATCGGCAGCGTCACTGCCAAGGTGCTGACGCATTCGACGATTCCGGTGCTCGTTTACCGGAAGAAATAGCGAGGTCGCGAGAGTTCTCGCTCCGTGCCGCGCCGCTGCCGGAAAAGGGCCAAAGTCTTGGGCGATGGCCGACCGGATGAAGAAGCGATGCGGAGGAATGTCGTGAACGCGACTGCGAACGATCTGGCGCTGATTGCGGTCATGCGCCGGTATTTTCGGCTAAAGGACGAATCGAATGCGCTCAAGGGGCGGCTGGAGGCCGTCCGCAAGGACGCCGGCGACGATATTGGCCGGTTCTACG
This sequence comes from Sinorhizobium saheli, assembly GCF_001651875.1. GTDB lineage: Bacteria > Pseudomonadota > Alphaproteobacteria > Rhizobiales > Rhizobiaceae > Sinorhizobium > Sinorhizobium saheli. The sequence continues at coordinate 12,398 of NZ_LNQB01000054.1, read as the reverse complement.
ACCCGCGCACGAATGCGCTCCATGCCAAAGACATCATCGCCTGGCACGGGCTCAGGAAGGAAATGGACGAGCTGATGGGGCTTGCGGCGACCTGGGGCAGGGGCGGCAGCATCGAAGGGTGCCCCGCCGCGATGGCTGCCGCGGCGGAATCCTTGCCGGACATGCACGCCGCCATCGAGATGGACGACGCCACGGAGCTTTCCACGGTATGACAGCGCCGCGCCCGTGGCGCGGAAGAGTCTTTTCAGCCCAAGGACCTGGGACGGCTGGATGCCGGTGACAGCACAGGAATGATGGGCGCGGGCGAGTGGCGACCTTCACCGTTCGAGCGCCGAGCGGACGTCCTCCATCACCGGCAGCGCGGCAATGACCAGGAGCGGTATGGCAAGGAACAGCGCCGCCGCGTCACCGAGGCTGCGGAACAGCAGTGCGCCGCAAATCCCGCCGAGCAGGAAGAGCGCGATGAGCGAGGCCAGCAGCCGGAGCTTGGCGCGATCGGCACGGACGGGCGCCCGCGAACCCTTGCCCTCGCTGCGGTTCCAATAGACGAGCTTGCCGAGTTCGATGCCTGTGTCGGTCACGAGACCGGTGACATGGGTGGTGCGGATGCGCGCCCCCGAAAGCTTGGTGATGATCGCGTTCTGCAGCCCCATGATGAAGCAGAGGAGGGCGACCGTCGCCGACACCGCCACACCCTCAGCGGGGGCCAATAACGCTCCCATCGTCGCAAAGCCGGTGAGCAGCAGCCCCTCGACGAGCAGCGGAAGCGCGTATTCCGCCTCGAGCTCGAGGCGCCGGCCCCAGTTGATGAGGATGGCGGAGGTGGCCGCACCGGCCACGAACGACACCAGCGCCGCAAAGCCCGCCGCGACCAGCGCGATGTTTCCGAGCACGATGTTGTCGGCGACGGCCGAGATGATGCCCGACATGTGGGAGGTATATTGGTTGACCGCCATGAAGCCGCCGGCGTTCGCCGCACCGGCGACGAAGGTGAGGTAGTAGGCGAGGTGGCGGTCGGTGGCCTCGTTGCGCTGTTTTGCGGTGAGATTCTTCAGGTACTTCTTCATGAGGCGAGTGATGCGGGAAGTGGCCCGGGGGCCGGGTAGGAGTGGAAATCACCAATAGCACAACATCGACTTCGCCGCGCATTCATCCTGCATTCGGCCGAATAATAATAACTTCGCAACTTCGAAAGGCGAAGGTGGAGGAAGAACGAAGCGAATGATAGACAGCAGTTGTTGGTCGATGGACAAGTTTGGCGTACATCACTGTTTCCCGGGGAACAACTCCTCCTTGTGACCATTGAATAGATGGAACGGCAGCGAGACGAGCAATGTGCGTTGCAAAACGACCGAGGGTAGGCCGCATGCGGCCGGAACGTGCCGATTGGGGGATGTCATCCAGTGCCTGAACTTGCAGTAAAAGCCACGACGAATGCGAGCAGCGCTGACCCTGCTTCGGCGCTCCGCGATTGCCGCAGCGCCTTCATCGGCGTCGGCATCGCCAGCGCGCTCGTCAACATTCTCTATCTCACCGGCTCCTTCTTCATGCTTGAGGTCTACGACCGGGTCCTGCCGAGCCGGAGCATTCCCTCGTTGATCGCGCTCTGCCTTCTCGCCCTCCTGCTCTACGGCTTCCAGGGCGCGTTCGAGCTCGTCCGCGGGCGGATGCTCGTCCGGATCGCCGGTGCGCTCGACGAGAGCCTCAGCGGCCGCATCTATCGGGCACTGGTGAAGGCACCGCTGAAGCTCAGGATACAAGGGGACGGCCTCCAGGCGCTCAGGGATTTCGACCAGGTTCGTTCGTTCCTGTCGGGCAGCGGGCCGGCCGCGCTTTTCGACCTTCCCTGGTTGCCCTTCTATCTGGCCATCTGTTTCCTGTTTCACCCGGTCATCGGCCTCGTGGCGGTCGGAGGCGGGCTGATCCTGACGCTCCTCACCTATCTCACCAATCGCGGCACCCAGGCGCCCGCCAGGAAGGCATCGGAGGCCGGAAGCCAGCGCAACGCCTTCGCCCAGGCCTCGCAGCGCAATGCCGAAGTCGTCCAGGCGATGGGAATGTCCGGCCGGATGACGGCGCTCTGGGAGCGGCGCAATGCGGTGTACCGCGAGGAGAACCGCCGCACGTCCGATATCGGCAACGGCTATGGCGCGCTGTCGAAGGTTTTCCGCATGGCGCTGCAATCGGGCGTGCTGGCGGCGGGCGCCGTGCTCGTCATCGAGGGCCAGGCTTCGCCCGGCATCATCATTGCCGGCTCGATCCTGACCGCCCGGGCGCTCGCCCCGGTCGAGCTCGCCATCGGCAACTGGCGCGGCCTCGTCTCGGCGCGCCAGAGCTGGCAGCGGCTCAAGGAGTTGCTCAAGGCCCTGCCGGAGACGGAAACGCCGCTCGCCCTGCCGCGCCCGCACAAAAAACTCAGCGTCGAAGGCCTGGCCAGCGGCCCGCCGGCGGCACAGCGCCTCGTCGTCTCGGACGTGACCTTCGCGCTTGCTGCCGGCAGCGCCCTCGGCGTCATCGGCCCGAGCGCATCGGGAAAATCATCGCTGGCGCGCGCGCTCATCGGCGTCTGGCCGGCTTATCGCGGCTCGGTTCGCCTCGACGGTGCAGCCCTCGACCAATGGGATCACGACGCGCTCGGCAGGCATGTGGGCTATCTGCCGCAGGACGTGGAGCTTTTCGCCGGAACCGTGGCGCAGAACATCTGCCGCTTCGCCGAGGACGCAACCTCCGAGGCGATCGTCGCCGCGGCCAGGGCGGCGCGCGTCAACGACCTGATCCTTCGGCTGCCGAACGGCTATGACACCGAGATCGGCGACGGGGGCATGGCGCTCTCGGCCGGCCAGCGCCAACGGGTGGCCCTGGCGCGCGCGCTCTACGGCGATCCCTTCCTCGTCGTCCTCGACGAACCGAATTCCAACCTCGATGCGGAGGGCGAGCAGGCGCTCTCGGAGGCGATCATGAGCGTGCGTGCCCGCGGCGGCATCGTCGTCGTCATCGCCCACCGGCCGAGCGCGCTCGCAAGCGTGGACCTCGTGCTGATGATGAACGAGGGGCGGATGCAGGCCTTCGGTCCGAAGGACGAGGTCCTCGGCAGGGTGCTTCGCCCGTCACCGCTGAAGATTGTCGCGGAAGGCCCGGAGGTCAAGCAATGAGCGGCAGCGTCAAACAGACATCGAGTGCGCGCCGCTCGCTTTCGCGCCACATGATGGGCGTCTCGGTTCTCGCCCTTGCCCTCGTCGTCGGCGTCGGCGGCTGGGCCGCGACGACAGAGCTGTCGAGTGCGGTGGTCGCCGGCGGCGTCGTCGTCGTCGACGACAATGTCAAGAAGGTGCAGCACCTGACCGGCGGCATCGTCGGCGAACTCCTGGTCCGGGAGGGCGAGCGGGTCGAGGCCGGCCAGGTCCTGATCCGCCTCGACGGCACCACCGTCCGCGCCAACCTCGCGATCGTCGAAAGCACGCTGGCGCAGCTTTACGCCCGCCGCGCCCGGCTTCAGGCCGAGCGGATCGGCGCGGCCGCCTTCGACATAGACGAAGACCTCGCCCAGTTCATCTCCGGAGCGGCGGCGAAGAAGCTCGTCGACGGCGAGCAGAAGCTCTTTGCCAGCCGTCGTACGGCGCTCATCGGCATGAAGGGGCAGCTCGAATCGAGAAAGGCACAGCTTGCCGACGAGATCGAAGGCCTGACGGTGCAGTTGAAGGCGATCGAGGACGCGCTGAAACTGATCGCCGAGGAATTGACCGGCGTCGATTCCCTCTTCGGCCAGGGACTCGTGCCGATGCAACGGGTGACGACGTTGAAGCGCGAGCGCGCCGAGCTCGAGGGCGAGCGTGGCCGGCACATCGCCGCGCGTGCCCAGGCCCGCGGCAAGTCGAGCGAGATCGACCTGCAGATCCTGCAGCTCGACGAGGACCGGCGCACCGAGATTTCCAAGGAACTGACAGACGTCGAGGCGAAGATCGCCGAATACGAGGAGCGCCGCACCGCCGCGGCCGACCAGCTGCGCCGGCTGGACATCACCGCGCCTCTTTCCGGGCGCGTCTACCAGCTCGCGGTCCACACGGTGAACGGCGTCGTCAATCCGGGCGAGACGCTGATGCTCGTCGTGCCGGAGGCCGACGACCTGACCGTCGAGGCGCGGGTGGCGACCCACGATATCGACCAGATCCATGTCGGCCAGCCGGTCGAAATCCGCTTCAGCGCCTTCAACCAGCGCACCACTCCCGAGGTCGAGGCGGAGGTGGTCACGATCGCCCCGGACCTCGTCACCGACGAGCGCACCGGCGCGAGCTACTATCCGCTGCGCATCCACCCGAGGCCGGAGAGCCTCGCCAAGCTCAAGGGGCTTTCGCTCTATCCCGGGATGCCGGCCGAAGTTTTCATCAAGATCGCCGACCGCACGGTCATTTCCTACCTGACCAAGCCGCTTACCGACCAGATGCGGCACGCTTTCCGCGAGGATTGAGGCAAAGACCTCACGAGCGACGGCGGCAGTCAGAGAAAAAGAAGCGGGCCTTGACCGTGGAGTGGTCAAGGCCCGTTTTGCCACCGGCACCGTTGCCTTCGCTCAGACGAGGCCCGGCACCACGAAGACCAGCCAGGCAACCACCGGCCCGATGATGGCGATCAGCGCGCTGTAGATGAGCAACTGGCGCAGCACGTGCTCCCGCTTCTCGTTTGGGGCATTGGCGACGACGAGGGCGCCGTTGGTCGAGAACGGGCTCGTGTCGACGATCGTCGTCGAGATCGCGATCGCCGCGACCACGCCGACGGCGCTGATCTGGCCCTGCAGCAGGAACGGCACGGCGAGCGGGATGATGGCGCCGAGCAGCGCAGTCGAGGAGGCGAAGGCGGAAACGATGGCGCCGGTGAAGCAGAGCAGCAGCGCCACCAGGAGCGGCATGCCGAGGCTGGATATGCCGTTGGCGACGTAGTCGACCGTCCCCGCCTTTTCCATCACGCCGACATAGGTGATGATGCCGGTGATCAGGAGCACGGTCGACCAGCTCACCTTGTCGATCGCCGCCTTCTGGGTCGTGGGCGAGACCAGGGCGAGGGCGACGGCAACGGTGATCGCGACAAGCCCGACATTGAACTTGAAGACGAGTGCGCCGATGCCGAGCGCCGTCAGGCCGACCAGGGTGAAGATCATTTCCGGCGTCAGGCGCAATGCCTGCAGCCTGTCGGCCGAAGTGCCATAGGTATGGTCACTGATCGGCCTGGCGGGCGTGCCGCCGTGGCCCCGGATCGATGCCGAGACGCCCTCGGGGTGCAGCTCGGGCAGGGGACCGGCGGCGGCCGGCTTCTGCTTCATCACCTGTGCACCGCCGAAGACGAAGAAGACCAGCACGGCGATCGCGAGATTGAAGAAGAAGCTGGAGAGGAACAGCGAGGTCGGCGCGAAGGGAAGGCCGGCCTTGGCGACGATCTGGTTGGTGATGCCGCCATAGACGCTGATCGGCGAGAAGCCACCGGCCTGCGCGCCATGGATGACCATCAGCCCCATCATCGCCGGGTGGATGCGGTATTGCACGGCAAAGCTCAGCGCAACCGGGGCGAGGATCGCCACCGCCGCCGGCCCGAGCGCGCCGAAACCGGTGATGATGGCGGCAACGACGAACATCACCCAGGGAATCCAGGCGACATGCCCGCGCACCAGCCGCACGGCGCATTCGACGAGCCAGTCGATGGTGCCGTTGATCTGGGCGATGGCGAAGAGATAGGTGACGGCGACCAGCGTCAGGAACAGGTCGCTCGGGAAGCCGGCGAAAATGTCGCTGGTCTTCATGCCGATGATCAGCGAGCCGAGCAGGAAGGTGCAGCCGAATGCCAGCGCACCCATGTTGATCGGCTGGATCGTCGCGACGACGAACATGGCGACAAGCAGCAGTATCGATAGCATTTCGATGCCCATGATTCCCCTCCCTCCAGCGCCGCGGGCGCCGTAGCTGTCATTTTCAAAGTTGGTGATGATGGCAGCACGCCTTCCTCCCAGAGGGCGTGCGACCCGGCTTATGTTCCTTCGTAGAGACCGGCGTATTTCTGCCGCAGCACGTTCTTCTGGACCTTGCCCATGGTGTTGCGCGGCAGGTCGTCGGCGAAGAGGATGCGCTTCGGTTGCTTGTAGCGGGCGAGCCGGCTCTGAAGCGCACCGAGGATCGTCTTTTCGTCGAGCGCCGCATCGGGCTTGCAGACGACGATGGCGGTGACGCCTTCGCCGAAATCCGGATGCGGCACGCCGATCACCGCGCTCTCGGCGACGCCTTCGAGCTGGTCGATCTCGCCCTCGACCTCCTTGGGGTAGATGTTGTAGCCGCCCGAGATCACCAGGTCCTTGCTGCGGCCGACGATGTGGACATAGCCTCGCCCGTCGATCTTGCCGAGGTCGCCGCTGATGAAGAAACCGTCGCCGGTGAACTCCGCCGCGGTCTTTTCCGGCATGCGCCAGTAGCCCTTGAAGACGTTCGGGCCCTTGATTTCGATCATGCCGGTTTCCTCCGGCGGGAGCTCGGCGCCGGTCGCCGGATCGGTCACGCGCACCGTCACGCCGGGTAGCGGCAAGCCGACGGTTCCGGCAATCCGTTCGCCGTCATAGGGATTGGAGGTGTTCATGTTGGTTTCGGTCATGCCGTATCGCTCGAGGATGGCGTGACCGCTGCGCTTTCTGAACTCGACATGGGTCTCGGCAAGCAGCGGCGCCGAACCGGAGATGAAGAGGCGCATGTTGGCGACGGCCGCTCGGTCGAGACGCGGGTTCTGCAGCAGGCGCACGTAAAAGGTCGGCACGCCCATCAGCATCGTCGCCTGCGGCATCAGCGACAGGACCTCGTCCGGGTCGAACTTCGGCAGCAGGAACATCGAGGCGCCGGCAAGCAGCGTGACGTTGGTGGCGACGAACAGCCCGTGGGTGTGGAAGATCGGCAAGGCATGGATCAGCCGGTCGTCGGCGGTCACGCGCCAGTAGTCGCGCAGGGTCTCAGCATTGGAGAGCAGGTTGCCATGGGTGAGCATCGCGCCCTTGGAGCGGCCCGTCGTCCCGGAGGTGTAGAGGATCGCGGCTAGGTCGTCGGCCGCGCGCGAGGCATCGACGAAGTCGGCCTGCTCGTCCCTTGCGAGATCGAGAAGCGAGCCTGTGCCATCGGGATCGAGCGTCTCGACGATCGCGCCGCGGGGCTTGGCGATCTTGTCGACGCTCTCCCGGGAAGACGAGGAGACGACCACCAGCCGCGGCTCGGCATCGCCGATGAAATAGTCGAGTTCGGCGAGCGTGTAGGCGGTATTGAGCGGCAGGTAGACGGCGCCCGAGCGAATGCAGGCGAGATAGAGGATCAGGGCCTCGGGGCTTTTGTCGACCTGCACGGCCACCCGGTCGCCCGGCCGGATGCCGAGCGCATCGATCGCGCTCGCGATGCGGCCGGAAAGGCTCAATGCATCGTCATAGGTCCATGTGCGGCCGCCATCCGTCCGGATGAACGGCGCGTCGCCGCGGGCGGCGGCTCGGATGGCGTCGAAAAGATGGTTGCTCATTGTTGCCCTCTTCCTGTCCTTTGCGTCTACGACCGGCGCGACTGGCCGCGAAGCCCGGCGACCTTCGCCGCCGCAGCTTCGCCGTTGCGCGCGAGCAGGTTCCTGACGAGCGGCGAGGCGGCCACTTCGCCGCGCTGCGCCAGCGCCTCATGGTTGGCCACGATGTCCTCGAGCTTGTAGAGGTAGTTGACCATCAGGCCGTGCGCCTGCTGCATGGCCTTCGACGAGCGGTCGCCGAGAAAATTCAGCCGTTCCAGCCTGGCGCCGTTGCCGAGGTGGAAGCGGGCGACCGGATCGGCCGGGCGCCCGTCGGGCGTCCTTTCGATCAGGAAGTAATGCGCCGCGAGCGGCAGCAGCACGCCTTCCGCCTCGGCCGCCTTGCCTTCGTCGTCGGGCCAGGCCGGATCATCCAGGAGCGCCAGCGCCTTGCGATCGGCATCCGACAGCAACGGGTCGGTCGCGGACATGCGCGCCTTGGCGAGCCAGCGCGCAAAGCCGGGAACGGGTGACAGCGTGACGAAATTCTTGAGGCCCGGCAGGTCGCGGCGCAGATCGTCCACCACCTGCTTGATCAGGAAATTGCCGAACGAGATTCCGCGCAGGCCCTCCTGGCAGTTGGAGATCGAATAGAAGACGGCCGTCGTCGCCTCGTCGGCGCCGATCTGCGTCCTGCCTTCGTCGAGCACCTCGTTGATCGTCATCGGCACGGAGCGCGTGAGCGCCACCTCGACGAAGACGAGCGGTTCGTCGGCAAGCCGCGGATGGAAAAAGGCAAAGCAGCGGCGATCGGCCGGGGCCAGGCGGCGGCGCAGCTCCTCCCAGCTGGCGATCTCGTGTACGGCCTCGTATTTGATGATCTTTTCCAGGATATGCGCCGGCGTCGACCAGTCGATCGGGCGGAGCGTGAGGAAACCGCGATTGAACCAGGAGCCGAAGAGATGGGTGAAATCCGCGTCCACGGCGCGGTATTCGTCGGATTGTTCGCGGCCGCCAAGAAGCTGCTCGCGCATCCGCACCAGGTTGGCGGTGCCGTTCGGCGCGTGGTTGAGCCGGCGCAGGAGCTCCTGCCGCCGCGGTTCCGCCGCCGCGTGGAGGGCGATGATCGCGGCGGCGCTTCTTTCCTTGACGTATCTGTCGACGGCCTTGTCGAGCTTTGCCGTGTCGGGCCCGAACCGGTCGCAAAGCATGAGGAGGAACTTCCGCACCCCGTCCGCGTCGAGCTTGTTCCAGCGCGCGAGGATCTCGGCGGCAATCGCCATGCCGGATGCCTCACCGCGGCTCGACAAGAGCATTTCGCAGAGCGTTTCGAGATCGGCTTCCACCTTGGCCGCGCGGGAGCCGGCAAACAGCAGCTTGCGTCCGCGCTCGGTGATGCCCTGCAGCATGTCGCCGAAAAATGAGGTCCCTGGCATGCCCGTTCTCCTCCTGCTCCATGGCCGTCGGCCGCTCCTCATCCTAGAGCGGAATGCGGGCGGAAAGCAGCACGCCTTGCCGTCGCGCCTCAATGCGGATAAGCGCCGTTCTCATTTCCGGCCTGGCAGTATAGTATGTACATTGTCACGTCACGTACACGAAGTCAATCATCGTGTATACAAGAAACGGAAATTTGCATTATGAAGGTGGACCGGATGTCCGAAAATGTCGGCCGATGGCTGCGCGACGAAATCGAAAACGCGATCCTTTCCAATGAGTTCGAGCCCGGCGCGCGGTTGGACGAGACGGTGCTTGCCAATCGGTTCGGCGTATCGCGAACGCCCGTGCGCGAGGCGCTGATGCAGCTCGACGCCATCGGCCTCGTGGAAATCCGCCCGCGCCGCGGCGCCGTCGTCATCGATCCCGGGCCGCACCGCATCTACGAGATGTTCGAGGTGATGGCCGAGCTCGAGGGGCTGGCCGGATCGCTCGCCGCGCGGCGCCTGGACGAGAAGGGACGCGAAGCGATCACGGCCGCGCACAGGCGCTGCGAGCTTTCGGCCGGCGCCGGCGACAGCGACGCCTACTACTATGACAACGAGGCGTTCCATAAGGCGATCTACGCCGCGAGCCGCAGCGACTTCCTCGAGGAACAATGCGCGCAACTCCACCGTCGCCTCCGCCCCTACCGGCGACTTCAACTGCGCGTGCGCAACCGCCTGTCGACCTCCTTCGCAGAGCACTGTGCCATCGTCGACGCGATCTTTGCCGGGGATGGCGAGGAAGCCCGACGCCTCCTCCGCGCGCATGTCGGCATCCAGGGCGAGCGGTTCAGCGACCTGGTGGCGAGCATGGGGGCGAGGTGACGGGGCGCGACTGATTTCTCGCAGACGCTACTTCTCGCAGAGCCTGCGCGGACCGTCATAGGGCTGGAACGTGCAATCGTCGGGTCGAAACGAGCGATAGGCGCGCGCACAGGCCCTGAAGTTGCATGCGGCGGCCGAGCCGGCCGCTCCGGCTTCGCCCGCGTCCGCGCCGCCGGCGGCGAGCGCCGCGGTCATGAAGTTGCGCCAGATCCGCGCCGGCAGCTTTCCGCCGGTCACGTCCGCCATCGGCGTCTCGTCGTCGTTGCCGACCCAGACGCCGACGACCAGCGGTTCGGTGAAGCCGACGAACCAGGCGTCGCGGTGGTTCTGGCTGGTGCCGGTCTTGCCTGCGGCCGGCGTGCCGATATCGGCTTCCCGGCCGGTTCCGCGCTCGACGACGAGCCGCAACAGGCCGACGAGGTCCGGCTGGTACTGGCTGATATCGGTCGCCGGCTGGCTGGCGGGGCCGACCCGGAAGGCTTGCGGCTGGTCCTGGGCATGGAAGGAGACGATGCCCCAGGGCTCGATCGGCGCCTTGCCGGCACGCACCGAGGCATAGGCGCCGGTGAGGTCGAGCAGGTTCACCTCGGACGAGCCGAGCGCGAGGCTCGGCGTCTCGGTGAGCTTGGCGTCGAGCCCGAGTTCGCGCGCCGCGGCGATGACCTTGTCGATCCCGACCTCCAGCGCCAGCGCGACCGTCGCCGCATTCAGCGAACGGGCGAAGGCCTCGGCTATGCTGACGGGGCCGCTGTAGCCGCCGCCGAAGTTTTCGGGCGACCAGCCGTTGATCTCGATCGGCGCGTCCTCGACCGGATCGTAGGGCGTGAGCCCCGCCTTCAGCGCCGCGTAATAGACGAACAGCTTGAATGCGGAGCCGGGCTGTCGCATCGCCGAGACGGCGCGATTGAAAGTGCTTTTCGAATAATCGCGCCCACCGACCATGGCGACCACGGCGCCCTCCGGCGTCATCGCCACCAGCGCTGCCTGCGATGCGCCTGCCTTCCGGCCTTCCCGCTCCAGCGTCTCGGCGACGACCTTTTCGGCGATCGCCTGCAGCCTCGGCACCATGGTCGTCCTGACCTTGATCGTGCCGCGATAGGGGCCTGCGAGCTCCCGGGCGTCCTGCATGATCCAGTCGGCGAACCAGCTTCCCGACCGCGTCGCGGTCCCCGAAGGCTTGACCTTGACGAATTCGGCCTTGGCGACCTTGGCCTCCTGCGCGGTGATTTTCCCGTTTCTCACCATCGCGTCGACGACCTGTTCCGCCTGCTGGCGCGCGCCCTCCGGGTTGGTCAGCGGATTGAGCTGAGAGGGGGCACGGATGATGCCCGCGAGCATGGCCGACTCGCCGATGTCGAGATCGCGGACGTCCTTGTCGAAATAGATCCGGGCGGCGGCCGGCACGCCGGTCGCGCCTGCCCCGAGATAGATGTTGTTCAGGTAGCGGGTCAGGATCTCGTCCTTGCCGAGTTTCGCCTCCAGCCAGAGGGCGATCACCGCCTCCTGAATCTTGCGCTTCCAGGTGCGATCGCGCTCGAGATAGAGGATCTTGATGAGCTGCTGGGTGATCGTGCTGCCTCCCTGCACGACCTCTCCCGCCCCGACATTCGCGTAGACGGCGCGCGCAATGCCCCGCACATCGATGCCGAAGTGCTCGTAGAAACGCCGATCCTCCCTTGCGAGCACCGCATCGACGAGATGCGGCGGAAAGTCCTTTCGTGCCGCATAGGGCCCCTGCAGCGGCCCCTGGCTGACGAGCGGCTTGCCGTCCGCGGTTTCGAGCACCACCACCGGCTTCAGCGACGCTTCGGCGATTTCGTTCCATGGCACGTCGCGCAAGGCCCAGGCGACGGGGACGGCAACGAACAGGAGGCATGCCGCAATTCCGATCGCCGCCCCACGCAGCAGGCGCGATCGCCGGTAATGGGGCGTCGATGCATCTGGGCGCGTGATCTTCGACCTCGCGCCGGCGAAGGCCGGCATCGACTTCGGGAACTTCATCTTTCGCTGCCCGGGGTGCCTCATGGCGGCGACGAAGATCCCGGCCGTCCGTCCTATTGCAGCGGGCACCTCCTCGCGAAGGGCCCGGCCGAGCCGCGAGAGAGCCCGCCTGAGCCCGACAAGTGCCTTCGTGGTCTTGGCGAACGCCGCTCGTCGCGAACCGGCCGGGCGATCTCCGCGGGGCTTGCGGTCTTCCGGCCCGGGGTCAACCCGGCCACTCTCCGACGCGGCATCGCTTTGCGCCATCCAAGTTCTCGATCCGTAAACCGCTGTTGGGGCGGCGGTGTCCGCGAAGAGGCGCGTCCGTTCCGCCACTGAGATCATATCCGGCGTCCGATGCACCCGTCGACCGCAAAGACCGCCTGCAGGGTGCCCGTCTCTACCGGCAGAGCTGGTTCAGTCCCGAATGCGTCGAAAGCATGACGTCTCGGCCGCGCAGATATATACGTCGCACACGGCCGTTGGTTCCGGGCAGCGATGCGATTGACTGCGTCGCCTTAATTGGCCGCATTGTGCGACGTCAGGTGATTCCACCTGACTGCAAAATGCTCTAGCAGGCTGCTGAAAAAGCCCTCTGGCTTTTGGGTTTTT
>NZ_LNQB01000053.1 GCF_001651875.1 Sinorhizobium saheli | reverse complement strand
GCAAATCAGTCCCTCTGTTGCAGCCGTAGGGAATCACGGCAAAAACCCAAAAGCCAGAGGGCTTTTTCAGCAGCCTGCTAAGGCACTTATGCAATTTCAGCGGATCTCGTCCATGCAACACCACCGCCAGCTTGCGGGCCAGCGCGACACGCGCCTTCGGGACCGCGGCTCTGTGTGAAGAAACCCGCCGCCACCTGCCTTGCCCGGAATGGCGCCACTCGGAACGCCATCCGGGATGGCTCATGTTAATCGGTTGAGGAAAGCGCGTTATCCCCTGGCTGTCGCCAGATTGGTGCTGAGCTCGAAAGCAAGTCCCGATCCGTCGCTGTATTGTTGCAGCGCGGGCGCACTCTCGCTCACGATCTCCTCCACGATGCGCTTGCGTTCCTCATCGGCCATGGCTTTGCCGGCAGCACTCATCCCGACCAGCGCCATCGTATTCAATCGCAAGAATGGCGCGCCGTCCGTGAAACGGATGGTGCGGGATATCTTCCTTGAGTGGACCCCGTCGAACCCGGCCCCGCGAAGCAGCGCCTCAAGTACGGCCGCATCTCCGAAGCTGTACCGCTGATCGATGATGGCGCCTAGATGGCGCTCCGCCACGCGGCGCAAATCCCGAAAGAACGGTATTTCATTGTCAGAGCGCCACGTCGCCACCGCCAACCTGCCACCCTTTGCCAGGGCCCCCCGCATCTGCGCTGCCGCCGCGGTCTTGTCAGGAAAGAACTGCATTCCTTGCTGGCAGACGACCACGTCGAACTGCTCCGCGTCGCGAAGAGGCAGAGCGCTGGCATTGCCAGTGCGCCAGTCGATACGCGGTGCCACGGCGCGCGCAACGGCGAGCATATCGGAACTGATGTCGATGCCGACGATGTTGTATCCCGCGTCGCCGAGGCGCTCCTCTGCGACGCGTGCGACTATTCCTGTACCACAAGCTATATCGAGGACACGATCGCCTGAAGACAGTCCCAGGTCCTCGAGAGTCATTTCGGCCCACGGCCGAAAGAGAGGGCGAACGAGCCACCGCTCGTACATCTCCGGGAAAGCTGCCTGGTTCATTGCGTAGCTGGGAAGGGTCATCACTATCCTCCGCGAAGTTGCCGCCCGGTCATTATTTGGACACATGGCGAACGTCCGTTTCATCAGCGGGCCGGTCATTCTGGCACCGAAGCTCGTATGGCGACAAACCCATTTCTCCGCTTTCCCACCAAATCCGAGAGCATGCCGATTTCGGCGAGGCCGAGCGCGATACTGCGGGCGATGTCGGCGCCTTGGCGTTCCTTCCTTGCAGGATCACCTCGACGCGCAAGCGGCGCGCATCGGTCTGCGGCTCAGGCCGCGCATCCGGCTGCGCGGCTTCGACGACATCTGCCGGATGGCGAGCGCCGGTGCCGGAGTCGGCATCGTGCCCGAGACGGCTGCACGCCGCTGCCGGAAATCGATGCAGATCTCCGTCAAACGATTGGCGGAGGATTGGGCGGTGCGTCGCTTATCGCTCTGCACCCGCAGCGATACGGAACTGACGCCGCTCGCGCAGAGCCTGCTCGAGCATCTTGAAGGCGAAGGTGAGGGGCCGGTGTTCACACTGACCAAGTACAAAGGATGACCGCCGGCGGGAAGCGAACGTCTGTGGCACCGCCGATGATCTCGTTATGTGCTTCGAAGATTGCAAACTCACGCTCGTCCGGCGGCGGCATCGATTGGAGCTTCGGCCGCAAGCGCGGGCTCGGCCCTCCCGACAGGCACCGATCCGTGGAAAGCGGAAACTTTGGCTCCAAATAATCCGAAGCGATCCTTGATGTGCTTTGCCGCGTCGCATGTGGCGCTCAGGGAGTGCGGTTTGCAGAACATCCATGATTATCCCAGCAGAGGAAAGGGCGATCATGACTCTCAATTCAGAGACCATTACTATTCGCGGGAGGAAAATCGCCGCGAGGACGGGCGGCGATCCGGCGAAGCCGGCGATCCTCCTACTCCATGGCTTTCCAAGCTCATCGAGGATGTTCCGGCACGTCATGAACGAGCTTTCATCCGTCTCTTATGCCATCGCGCCGGATCTTCCTGGTTTCGGTGCGTCCGATGTGCTGGACAAGCCGACCTTCGCGGGCTTCGCCGATACAATGGAGGATCTGTTGGATCAGCTCGGCATCGAGTCCTTTTACCTCTATCTCCACGATTACGGCGCTGCGGTCGGCCTCCACCTCGCCACCCGGGTCCCTGAGCGAATCCGCGGCCTGATCATTCAGAACGCAAATGCCCATCGATCCGGAATGGACGCGCAATGGGCGGATACCGAGCGGTTCTGGCGGGAGCCGAACCCCGAGCGCGAGCGCGCGGCCACGGCGCACCTGACTTTCGAAGGAACGCGCGACCAATATATCGGCGGCATTCCTGGCGACATTGCCGAACAGATGGAGGAGGCCTGCTGGCAGGAGGACTGGCAGATCATGTCGCGGCCAGGACGGATTGAATACCAGCGCGCCCTTGTCTTCGACTACGGGCAGCATGTCGCGAGATTTGATGAGATCGCCCGCTATCTGGAGGAGCGTCAGCCACCGGCGCTGATGATTTGGGGCCGCCACGACATTTTCTTCGCCCTCGACGAGACGCTCAGCTGGATGAAGGCGCTGCCCCGCATGGAGGCCCACATCCTGGACGGCGCACACTTCTTACTCGAGACCCACGGCGACCAGGCGGCGATGTTGATGAAAGAATTCATCCGCCAGACTGAGGATTCTCGCCCCTAGCTAAGGGCAGATGCAAGGGGCGGACGCTGGCCCCTCAGCCGTGATCATGCCCCTCATGACGGGCAAGCGACGGCAATTCCAGGCCGAAGGTTTTGACGAGATCGGCGACCTGCTCGGGGCTCAGATAGCGCGGGTTGAGGTTGCGCAGGAGCAGATAGAGCTTCGCCGTCTCCTCCAGTTCCTCCGTGGCGAAGACGGCCGCTTCGAGACTGTCGCCCGCCACCACCGGCCCGTGATTGGCCAGCAGCACGGAGGAATATTTGCCCGCGAGCCCGCGGATCGCATCGGCGACCGCCGGATCGCCGGGGCGATAGTAGGGCACGAGCGCGGTCTCGCCGGCGCGCATCAGGTAGTAGGGCGTCATCGGCGGCAGGGCGGCGCGAGGATCGATCTCGGGCAGCATGGTCAGCGCCACCGCATGGGTCGAATGGAGGTGAACGATCGCCTTCGCGCTGCCGCGGGTTTCGTAAAGGGCGGAATGAAGCGGAATCTCCTTGGTCGGCTTGTCGCCGGAAACGAGCCGGCCACCGGCGTCGAGCCGCGCGATACGGGCGGGATCGAGGAAGCCGAGCGAGGCATTGGTGGGCGTCACCAGCCAGCCGCCGTCGTCGAGGCGGAGCGAGATGTTTCCCGACGAGCCCGGCGTCAGGCCCCGCTCGAACAGCGATCGGCCATAACGGCAGATTTCCTCGCGCAGACGTGTCTCCGACATTTTCGAGATCCTTTCGGTTCAGGCGGTCGCGCCTTCGATGAGTTCGAAGCCCAGGTCGACGGCCTGCGGCGGTGCGTCTGCGACGACCAGTTCCGCAGCCACCTGGCCCGTGGCGACGCGCGGCGTGCGGATGGTCGAGAGGGGCTGCGGCGTGACCCGGCCGATGTCGAGGCCGTTGTGGCCGAAAAGGGCCAGCGCCGAGGGGACCGGGATGCCGCGCGCCAGGCAGTGGAAATAGCCGCCGAGCGCCATGTCGTCGTTGGAAAAATAAACCGCATCGAGGTCGGGATAGCGGGCGAGCAGCCGCTCCAGGCCCAGCCGTCCGCCTTCCACCGATGACGGGCCGGCGTGGATTTCCCGCCCGGCGAGCGCCGCGCCGGCGGCGCCGAGCGCTTCGCAGAAGCCGTCATGGCGCTTGGCCGCGCGGGTGTCGCGATCGAGATCGTGGCCGACATAGCCGATCCGCCGATAGCCGCGCCTCAACAGGAACTCGGCACTGGCGCGGCCCGCCGCGCGGTTGGAGAAGCCCACCGCCAGGTCGAGCGCCGTTCCGTCGAGGTCAAGCAGCTCGGCGACCCGGCAGCCGCTCGCCCGCAGCATCTTGAGCGTACCTTGGGTGTGCTCGAAACCGGCGAGCATCACCGCGGTCGGCCGCCAGGCGAGCATGGCGGCGACAAGCGCTTCCTCGCGCTCCGGATCGTAATCGGTCACGGAAAAGACCGCCTGATGCTGGTTTGCTTCCAAGACCGCACTTGCGCCGCGCAGCACGTCCGGGAAGACGATGTTGGAGAGCGACGGGATGACGAAGGCGACGAGCCGCGATCCGGCCGATGCGAGCGTTCCGGCAATCCGGTTCGGCACGTAGCCGAGCCTTTCCACCGCCTCCATCACCCGGTCCCGCGTCTTCCTGGAAAAGGAGCCGTGATTGCGCAGCACCCGCGACACGGTGCTTTCGCCGACGCCCGCGGCCTGCGCGACCTCGGCAAGCGTCACCGCCGGCTGATGCCTGTAATCCAAAGTCATCTCCGAGCCTGTTCCTGTCGCCCGCGCTCCTCAGTCCAGCGTGCGGCGCGTTCGTATTTTCAATTGAATACCCGGTTTTTTTGGCAGCGCTACCATTTTTTGTTGGCAGCGCTGCCAAAATGGTTTACCGATAATTGGCAGCGCTGCCACTTTCCGCGGCAGCTCCGCGCCGGACAATCACAGGGACATTCCGGCAAGCCAAAAGGAGGAGGAAATCATGACGCTGCAAACGCAGGCGCCGGCCGCTGGCGCTTACTTCGAGAAGGCGGTGGAGGAACGCGCCTACGGCAAGGTCTTCTGGAGGATCGTCCCGTTCCTCATGCTCTGCTACGTGGTCGCCTATCTCGACCGCGTCAATGTCGGCTTTGCCAAGCTGCAGATGTCGAGCGAGCTTGGCCTGTCGGAGGCGGCCTACGGTATCGGCGCCGGCATCTTCTTCATCGGCTATTTCCTCTTCGAGGTGCCGAGCAACGTCATCCTGAACCGGGTCGGCGCCCGCGTCTGGATCGCCCGCATCATGATCACATGGGGGCTCATCTCCGCCGCCTTCATGTTCACCTCCTCGGAAACGGCCTTCTATTTCCTTCGCTTCCTCTTGGGGATCGCCGAGGCCGGCTTCTTTCCCGGCATCATCCTCTACCTGACGTCCTGGTATCCGGCGCATCGCCGCGCCAAGATCGTCGCCACCTTCATGTCCGCGATCCCGATCTCGGCGATCTTCGGCAACCCGCTTTCGGGCCTGATCATCGACGGCTTCGACGGCACGCACGGCCTTTCCGGCTGGCAATGGATGTTCCTGATCGAGGCCGTTCCCGCGGTCCTGCTTGGCATCGTCACCTTCTTCTATCTCGACGACAGGATCGGCGACGCGAAGTGGCTGACGGATGAGGAGAAGAATGTGCTGACGGCCAATATCAATGCCGACAACCGCGCCAAGGCATCGAGCCCGCACGGTATCGTAGCGACGATGACGGATCCGCGCGTCTGGCTGATGTGCCTCATCTATTTCTGCTTCGTGCTCGGACAGTACGGCCTCAATTTCTGGATGCCGACGATGGTCAAGGCATCGGGCGTCGTCGGGAACCTGCAGATCGGGCTGATTTCGGCGATCCCCTATATCTGCACCTTCATCGCGATGTTGGCGCTCGGGCGGTCCTCCGACCGGCTGCGCGAACGGCGCTGGCACCTCGTCATCCCCGCGCTGATCGCCGCCGGCGGCTTCGTCGCCGCGACGATGGCGGGAAGCACGACCGTCGCCATCATCTGCCTT
The DNA here is from genome assembly GCF_001651875.1 of Sinorhizobium saheli. Taxonomy (GTDB): domain Bacteria; phylum Pseudomonadota; class Alphaproteobacteria; order Rhizobiales; family Rhizobiaceae; genus Sinorhizobium; species Sinorhizobium saheli. Next base: position 47,379 of record NZ_LNQB01000053.1, on the reverse strand, counting down.
TCGCTTGCCGCCGCCGGCGCGATCAGCTGCGCACCGCTCTTCTGGTCGCTTCCGACCGCCTTTCTCGCCGGCACCGGCGCTGCCGCCGGCATCGCCTGGATCAACTCGGTCGGCAATCTCGCCGGCTTCCTCGGGCCGTTCATGGTCGGCTACCTGAAGGACCTCACCGGCAGCAACAGCGCCGGCATGTATTTCCTCGCCGCGGTTCTGGTGATCGGCGCAGTCGCGGTGCTGACGGTTCCCGCGAAGAGCGTCAACCGCTAAAACCAATGAGACGACGCCCTCCGGGCCGTTCCGGAGGGCCAAACGACTCTCGATAGACTGGAGAACATCATCATGTCACTGGCTGTTGAAAATCCCGGACGCGGTGCCGCCGCCGTCATCGGCCTCGGCTCCATGGGGTTCGGCATGGCACAGTCGCTGAGGCGTGCCGGCCTCGATGTCGTCGGATACGACGTTGCCGCCGCAGCCGTCGAGCGTTTCGTCGCGGAAGGCGGTCGCGGGGCGCGCACGCCGAAGGAGGCAGCCGGCGATGCCGACATCGTCGTTTCGGTCGTCGTCAACGCCGCCCAGACCGAGGCCGTCCTCTTCGGCCCCGACGGCATCGCCGAGGCGATGAAGCCCGGCGCCGTCTTCGTCTCCTCGGCGACGATGGACCCCGCCATCGCCCGCAACCTGTCGCAACGGCTCGAGGCCCTCGGCCGCCACTACCTCGACGCACCGATCTCCGGCGGCGCCGCAAGGGCTGCGAAGGGTGAGCTGACGATCATGGCCTCGGGCTCCGCCGAGGCCTTCGCCGCCGCCCGCCCCGCCCTTGATGCCATGGCCGCCAAGGTCTACGAATTGGGCGACGCCGCCGGGACCGGCGCGGCCTTCAAGATGATCAACCAGCTTCTTGCCGGCGTGCACATCGCCGCCGCCTGCGAGGCGATCAGCTTCGCGGCCAAGCAGGGCCTCGACCTTCAGAAGGTCTACGAGGTGATCACGGCCTCGGCCGGCAATTCCTGGATGTTCGAGAACCGGATCCCGCATGTGCTTGCCGGCGACTACACGCCGCTCAGCGCGATCGAGATCTTCGTCAAGGACCTCGGCATCGTGCAGGACATGGCGCGCGCCGAGCGCTATCCGGTGCCGCTGGTCGCGGCGGCGCTGCAGATGTATCTCGCCGCCTCTGGCGCCGGCATGGGCCGCGACGACGATTCCTCCCTGGCGCGGCTCTATGCCCAGCTCTCGGGCGCCGCGTTGCCCGGCATCGACAAGGCCTGAAGGACGACAAGCATGCCCGTTTTCGCCGCCAACCTGACGATGATGTTCAACGAGTGGTCGTTCCTCGACCGCTTCGATGCCGCCGCCGAAGCCGGGTTCACGGCCGTCGAATATCTCTTCCCCTACGAGGCGCCGCCGGAGGCGATCGCCGAAAGGCTCGCGCGCAACGGCCTGCAGCAGGCGCTCTTCAACCTGCCGCCGGGCGACTGGGCGGCGGGCGAGCGGGGCATCGCCGCCCTTCCCGGCCGCTTCGAGGACGTGAAATCCGACGTCGAACGGGCACTCGACTATGCGGCAGCGACCGGGGTCCAGCGGCTGCACCTGATGGCGGGCCTCGCCGATCCTTCCGACGAACGCGCGACCGCCTGCTATCGGCGCTCGGTCGCCCATGCCGCCGGGCGGCTTGCCGAGAAGGGGATCGATCTGCTGATCGAGCCGATCAACGGCCGCAACATGCCCGGCTATTTCCTCAACGATTTCGGGATCGCCGAGCGGCTGATCGACGAGCTCGCACTTGCGAACCTGAAGCTGCAGTTCGACATCTATCATCGGCAGATCCTCCATGGCGACGTTGCGATGGCGCTTCGCCAGCTCCTGCCGGTCACCGGCCATATCCAGATCGCCAGCGTCCCTTCGCGGCACGAGCCGGACGGGGAGGAGCTGAACTATCCCTATCTCTTCGAGGAGATCGACCGGCTCGGTTACGCCGGCTTCGTCGGCTGCGAATACACCCCGCGCGGCGGCACGCTCGATGGCCTCGCCTGGTTCAAACCTTTTGCACGGAGCTGACCGATGACTATCCTGCTCGGATCGATCGCCGATGACTATACCGGCGCCTCCGACCTCGCCAACACGCTGACGAAGAACGGCCTCAGCACCGTGCAGACGGTCGGCATACCCGACCCGTCACTTGCCTTGCCGGACGTCGACGCGGTGGTCGTTTCGCTGAAGATCCGCTCCGTCGAGGCCAAGGAGGCGGTCGCCGAAGCCGGCAAGGCCGAACGCTGGCTGCGCCAGCGCGGCGCCGCCCATGTGCTCTACAAGATCTGCTCGACCTTCGATTCCACCGATCAAGGCAATATCGGTCCGGTGACGGAGGCGCTCGCCGAAGCCGCGGGGGCCGGCAGCGTGCTCGTCACCCCCGCCTTTCCGGAGACCGGCCGCACCGTCTATCTCGGCCACCTCTTCGTCAACGGCCAGCCTCTCGACGAGAGCCCGCTGAAGGACCATCCGCTGAACCCGATGCACGACGCCAATCTGGTGCGCGTGATGGCGCGACAATCGCTGGGCGCGGTCGGCCTCGTCGAGCTGGCGACGGTGGCGGCCGGACCGCAGGCGGTGAAGGCGCGGCTCGAGGCGCTTCGGGCCGAGGGCGTCGGTGCGGCGATCGCCGATGCGGTCTTCGAACGCGACCTCGAGACGCTCGGCGAAGTCGCGCTCGAAACGCCCGTCTCCACCGGCGCCTCCGGGCTCGGGCTCGGGCTTGCACGCGCGATTGTCGGCTCCGGCCGCGCATCGGCGCGCGGCGGGACGGGCGACGCTATCCGCCCGGTCGGAGGCCTTGCGGCGATCGTCGCCGGCAGCTGCTCGGCCGCGACGCTGAGGCAGCTTGAGATCGCCGAACGCTCGATGCCCGTGCTGCGGCTCGACACCGAAAGGCTTCTCGCCGGATCCGACGAGCTTGCCGCCGCGATCGCCTGGGCCAGCGAGCGGATCGCCTCGGGCCCCGTCGCCATCGCCGCCAGCGCCTCACCGGACGTCGTTTCGCGGCTGCAGGCGCGCTACGGCCGCGAGGCCTCCGGCCATGCCATCGAGACGGCGACGGCGACGATCGCCGGCGAACTGGTGGCGCGCGGCGTCAAGCGCCTCGTCGTCGCCGGCGGCGAGACCTCCGGCGCCACCGTCGACAGGCTGGCGATCCCCGCCTTCCTGATCGGCCCCGAAATCGCCCCCGGCGTGCCGGTGCTGCGCACCGTCGGCAATGCCCAGGGCGACATGCTGCTCGCGCTCAAGTCCGGCAATTTCGGCGGCGAGGACTTCTTCAACGCCGCGCTCGCGATGATGCACTGAGGACACGGCGCACGTCGAAGAATGCCCCTCACCCTAACCCTCCCTAAGCCTGCGTCGCTTGCGGGAAGAGGGAACTTCTTGCGCCGGAGCGGGCCGCAAGTCCCTTCTCCCCGTCAGAACGGGGAGAAGGTGCCGGCAGGCGGATGAGCGCGAACGCCGGGGGAAAAGCCCCGCCCTTCAATCTCTCGGAAACTGCCGCGCGCCCCACTCGCTCTTCGGAATGGCCGCCCCGATGGCGAAGCGGAAGGAGACGACCGACATTTCCTCCGCATCGATCTCGCACCTGAAGTCGATGGCGTACCATTGCCCGCGGCTGCGGAACGCCCCGCCTTTGGCGCTCACCCCCGTTTCCGAAACGAAGCCGCCGGAGGGGCCGAAGGGAACGAGAATGTCCGGGAAGGCGTCGGGCCTTGCGTGGCGCACCTGTTCCAGCGCCTCGAAATTGCAGATTTGCTTGATGCGCTCCTTCGGCGGCAGCTGCCCGATCGCCTGCTTTGCGCGCGGGTGGGACAGGGCGTTTTTCGAATAGAGCTCCGCCGCTTCAACGAGCCTGCTTGCCTCCCGCTCCGATGCCGCTTCCGCGACCTTGGCCGTCTCCACCGGCTTTGCCTGGTCCGGTATCGGCCTTTCCATCGGAACCGGCGCAGGCTGCAAGGCCGGTGCGACATCCTCGCCGCCGTTCACCGCGTCCTCGGCCTCGACGCGCAATTCTGCAACCGCCGTCCTGGTTTCCGCCGGCTCGCTGGCAGGGCTCTCCGTCTTTGCCGTTGGGGCCTGCGATGCCTCATGCGTCTTGCGGGGGCTGTCGGCCCTGTTCAGCGCCGCCGGCGGCAACGCCGGCTTCGCCGGCTCTTTCTTTTCGACCTCAGCCGCGGCCGACTCGAAAGCCTGAGGCTGCGGCCGCGCCTGCCCGCTCTTCGCCGGCTTCGGTTCTTCCTTTGGCTTTTCCGCGCCCTTCGGCGGCGGCGGGACGAGCTCGACATTGATGCTCGGCTCCTGCGCCGGCGCCGAGAGTTCCGGCAGCCGAACGAGCAGGAGAAAGGCGAGAGCCAGATGCAGGGCGACCGAGGTCGGCATGCCCCAACCGGTCTCCCCCCACATTTTCCTCGCCAATGTGTGCATCGCTCGAAAAGATCACGGACTCGAAAGCCGGAACCTAGAGCATTTTGCAGTCAGGTGGAAACACCTGACGTCGCACGAATGCGGCAGGAACAAGCAGATAGAGCGGGGGCGCGAGCGCACCCGCCTGCTGCAATGCAAATGGATCAGGCGTATTCGACCCGATAGGGCTTGTCGAAGAAATGCTCCTCGAGATTGCAGCCGCTGCCGCCCCGGTCGATGACGACGAAGTCGGAAACGGCATGGAGCGGCGTCAATATCCCGTGCCAGACGTTCCGGCCGATGTTGACGCCCTGGCCGGGCGCCGTCTCGAAGGCGACCGGCTCTCCCGGTTCGCCGCCCTCGTCCGGCGCGACGACGACGAGAAAGGAATTGTCCGTGAGCGGTATGAAGGCCTGGCTCCCGAGCGGGTGGCGTTCGACCATCGTGAGGGCCAGCGGGATGTCATAGGGCTCGCCGCGCAAGAGGCTCACCAGCGTTCGCGCCTCCGGCCCGCTCGTCTCCACCTTCGCGAGGTCATGATAGCGCACGCACTTGCCGGCGTTGATGGGAAAGCTCCTCGCCTCGTCGAGCTCGATGACGTCGCCGAAGGGCGCGAACGCGTCGCGTGAAAGCGGCCGGATCGGTAGGGACTTCATGGTGTTTCCTTCCCTGTTGGAGCATTTTGCAGTCAGGCGGACTCACCTGACGTCGCGCAAATGCGGCAAAAACAAACAGATAGAGCGGTGGCGCGAACGCATGTGAGTGCAGTCCGCACTAGCGGCGGGTTCGATCATTGGATCAGGATCGCGCGGAAATCGTTGACGTTGGTGCCGGTGGGGCCCGGCTTGAAAAGGTCGCCGAGCGCGTCGAAGGCTGCCCAGCTGTCGTTGCGCTCGAGGAGCGCGGCGGCGTCGAGCCGCCGGGCGACGAGGCGGGCGATCGTCCTGTGGTCGGCAAAGGCGCCGGCATTGTCTTGCGAGCCGTCGATGCCGTCCGTGTCGGCGGCGAGCGCCGAGATGCCGCCGACACCGTCGATGCCGAGCGCCAGCGACAGGAGGAACTCGCCGTTGCGGCCGCCGCGGCCTTCGCCGCGGACCGTCACGGTGGTTTCGCCGCCGGAAAGCACGACGACCGGTTTCGCGAAGGGGCGGTTCCTTTGGGCAACCTCTCGTGCGATCGCCGCATGGACGAGCCCCACGTCGCGCGCCTCTCCCTCGATCGCATCGGAGAGAATGACCGCTTCGATGCCGGCATGCCGGGCCATTGCTGCAGCAGCCTCGAGCGAGACCCCGGCCGAAGCGATCAGCCTCACGTCGTTCCGGGCAAGACGCGGATCGGACGGCCTCGGCGCGTCCGCCGCATCGCTCGCCAGCCATCGCATGACCTTTTGCGGCAGCGCCAGACGGTAGCGTTCGACGATCTTCAAGGCGTCCTCGCGGCTCGATGCGTCGGCGATCGTGGGGCCGGACGCAACCAGCGCCGGCTCGTCGCCGGGAATGTCGGAAACGACCAGCGAGACCACCCGTGCCGGATGGGCGGCAGCGGCAAGACGCCCGCCCTTGATCAAGGAAACATGCTTGCGCACGGCGTTCATCGCCCGGATCGGCGCGCCGGAGGCGAGCAGCGCGCGATTGACGGCGATCTCGTCCTCGAGCGAGAGGCCCGGCGGCGGCGCTGGAAGGAGCGCCGAACCGCCGCCGCAGATCAGCGCCACGACGAGATCGTCCTCGCTGAGCCCGCTCACCTCGTCGACGAGCCGCCGCGACGCCCGAAGCCCGCTTTCATCCGGCAAGGGATGCGAAGCCTCGCGCACCGAGATGCGCTCGCAGGGAACGCCGAAGCCGTAGCGCGTGACGACGGCGCCGGTAAGCGGCCCCTCCCACAGCCTCTCCAGCGCCCGCGCCATCTGCGCCGCGCCCTTGCCGGCGCCGACGACGACCGTGCGGCCCTTCGGCGGCTCGGGCAGGTTGGCGGCAATGACGCGCGCCGGATCGGCGGCGGCGACCGCCGCGGCGAACAAGCCTTCGAGGAACCGACGCGGTTCGGCGATGACGACCATTTCTCCTCCCTTTCAAAAAAAGCCCGGGCGGCCGCTCCTCCTCCGCCGCCCGGATGCGTGGTCGCGCACGGCGGCTGGGGACGGCCGCCGGCGGATCCATGCGCTTGCGTCTCCGGGGCTCACGCCACCTTGTGGTTCGCCATGCGTTCGAGCGCCCTGACGAGCCCGGAATGGTCGAGGCCCTCGTCGCCATGGGCGGCGCAGCTGTTGAAGAGCTCTTGCGTCGCCGCGGTGTTCGGCAGCGAGACGCCGAGACTTTTCGCCCCCTGCAGCGCGAGGTTCAGATCCTTCTGATGCAGCGAGATGCGGAAGCCGGGCTCGAAGCTGCGCTTGATCATGCGCTCGCCGTGGACTTCGAGGATGCGCGAGGAGGCAAAGCCGCCCATCAGCGCCTCGCGCACCCGCGCCGGGTCCGCCCCCGCCTTCGAGGCGAAGACCAGCGCCTCGGCGACGGCCTCGATGGTCAGCGCCACGATGATCTGGTTGGCGACCTTCGTCACCTGGCCGTCGCCGCAATCGCCGACGAGCGTGATGTTCTTGCCCATCAGCTTGAAGAGCGGCAGGGCGCGCTCGAAGGATGCCGGCGAGCCGCCCGCCATGATGCTGAGCGTGGCGTTCCTGGCGCCGACCTCGCCGCCGGAGACCGGCGCATCGATATAGTCGGCGCCCGTTTCGCGGATTCTCCTGGCGAAGTCCTTCGTTGCGATCGGCGAGATGGAGCTCATGTCGATGACGAGCTTGCCCTTGCCGAGGCCGCCATGGACGCCGTTCTCGCCGAAGAGCACGTCCTGCACCTCCGGCGTATCCGGCAGCATTAGGATGATCGTGTCGACCACTTCCGCGAGCACCTTGGGCGACTCGACGATTTCGAGCCCGTTGTTGATGAGTTCCTGGCGCGGCCGCACGCTGAACTTCGAGGTCATGACCGTGTGGCCGGCATCCTGCAGATGGCGCGCCATCGGCGTGCCCATGATGCCCAGTCCGATGAAACCGATAGATGCCATTATGCTTAGCTCCTGATTTGGATGATGTCTGCGGATTGGCGGCGGCTGCGCTCGCTGCCGAGCCAGCCAAGCCCCTCCGCGGTTGTCGTCAGCGGCTTGTATTCGCAACCGATCCAGCCGTCGTAGCCGGCCGCATCCAGCGCGTCGAAGACGAAGGGGTAATTGATCTCGCCGGTCCCAGGCTCGTTGCGGCCGGGATTGTCGGCGAGCTGGACATGCGCGATCTTCTCGCGATGGCGCCGGTAGGTGCCGATCAGTTCTCCCTCGGTGCGCTGCTGGTGATAGAGGTCGTACTGGATGAAGAGATTGTCGCTGCCGACCTCCTCGATGATCGAGGCTGCCTGACCGACGGTGTCGAGATAGAAGCCGGGAATGTCGAAGCGGTTGATCGGCTCGATCAGGAGGCGGATGCCGCACTTGCCGAGCTCGGTTGCCGCGAGCTTCAGATTGGCGACGAGCGTCGTGCGCAAGACGCTGTCGGGCACACCATCCGGCGCGATGCCTGCGAGGCAATTGACCTGGTTGCAGCCGAGCGCGGTCGCATAGTCGATGGCGCTCGCGACCCCCTTGCGGAATTCGTCGATGCGGTCCGGCAGGATGGCGATGCCGCGCTCGCCGCGGGCCCAGTCGCCGGCCGGCAGGTTGTGCAGCACCTGTGTAAGGCCATGGCGCTCAAGCGCGTTCCGGAGCGCCCCCTTCTCGAACTCGTAAGGGAAGAGGTATTCCACCCCTTCGAAACCGGCCTTGGCGGCGAAAGCGAATCGGTCGAGGAACGGCACCTCGTTGAACAGCATGGTCAGGTTCGCAGCAAATCTCGGCATACGATCACTCCTGTTAGAGTTGGGGCGGGATGCGGGCGGAAAACCGCACACATTTCGTCGATCCCGCCCTTGTGGCTCCTTCTTCAATCGAGAAGGGCGGCGATCGCCGTCGGCGCATCCTCGCCGCGTTCGGCAAGCTCCTCGAACTCGACGACGGCGTTGATGTCCGCCCCCATGGCGATGTTGGTGACCCGCTCGAGGATGAACTCGATGACGACCGGCACCTGGTGCTCGTCCATCAGCGCCTTTGCGCGTTCGAAGGCATCGGCGAATTCGTTCGGGCTCCGGACCCGGATCGCCTTGCAGCCGAGGCCTTCGGCTACCGCGACATGGTCGACGCCGTAGCCCTTCTCCGCGTCGCCGCCGGCATTGATGTTGTCGAAGGCGAGGCTGACCTCGAAATCCATGTCGAAGCCGCGCTGCGCCTGGCGGATCAGGCCGAGATAGGAATTGTTCACGACCACATGCAGGTAGGGCAGCTTGTGCTGGGCGCCGACCGCAAGCTCCTCGATCAGGAACTGGAAATCGTAGTCTCCGGAAAGTGCGACGATCGGCCGGCTCGGATCGGCGGCGCGCACCCCGAGGGCTGCCGGCAGCGTCCAGCCGAGCGGCCCGGCCTGGCCGCAATTGATCCAGTTGCGCGGGCGATAGACATGCAGGAACTGCGCGCCGGCGATCTGGCTCAAGCCGATGGTCGAGACGTAGCAGGTGTCGCGGTCGAAGGCTTTGTTCATCTCCTCATAGACGCGCTGGGGTTTCAGCGGCGTCTGGTCGAAATGGGTCTTGCGCAGCATGGTGCGCTTGCGCTCGCGGCATTCCTCGGCCCAGGCCGACCAGTCGCGCAGCCTGCCGGCCGCCTTCCACTCGGTCGCGACGTCGAGGAAGAGCTTGAGCGCCGCGCCTGCGTCGGAGACGATGCCGAAATCCGGCGCGAAGACGCGGCCGATCTGCGTCGGTTCGATATCGACATGGATGAACTTGCGGCCTTCCGTATAGGTCGCGACGTTGCCCGTGTGCCGGTTGGCCCAGCGGTTGCCGATGCCGAAGACGAAGTCGGAGGCGAGCAGCGTCGCATTGCCGTAGCGATGCGATGTCTGCAGGCCGCACATGCCGGCCATCAGCGGATGGTCGTCGGGAATGGCGCCCCAGCCCATCAAGGTCGGAACGACGGGGACGCCGGTGATCTCGGCGAATTCGGTGAGCAGATCGCAAGCATCCGCATTGATGATGCCGCCGCCAGCGACGATCAGCGGCCGCTCCGCCGCATTCAGCATGGCGATCGCCTTCTCCGCCTGCGCGCGCGTCGCCGCGGGCTTGTAGGGCGCCAGCGGCGCATAGGTCTCCGGGTCGAACTCGATTTCGGCGAGCTGGACGTCGACGGGCAGGTCGATCAGCACCGGACCCGGCCGGCCGGAGCGCATCAGGTGGAACGCCTTCTGGAAGACGAAGGGGACCAGCGCCGGCTCCATGACGGTGACCGCCCATTTGGTAACGGGTGCGGCGATCGCGGCGATGTCGACGGCCTGGAAATCCTCCTTGTCGAGGCGCGCCCGCGGCGCCTGGCCGGTGATGCAGAGGATCGGGATCGAGTCCGCAGAGGCGGAGTAGAGGCCGGTGATCATGTCGGTGCCCGCCGGCCCCGATGTGCCGATGCAGACGCCGATGTTGCCGTGCCTGGCGCGGGTGTAACCCTCGGCCATGTGCGAGGCGCCTTCGACATGGCGGGCAAGGATGTGGCGGATCGATCCGCGGGCCTTCAGCGCCGAATAGAGCGGATTGATTGCGGCACCCGGAACGCCGAAGGCGCAATCGATGCCTTCCTTCTCCAGAACATGAACCGCTGCGTCGACAGCACGCATCTTGGGCATGGGAATTCCTCCTGTTTCATTGGAAGGCTAATCCATTTTCCAGGGACCGCAACAAATTTGTGGAAATGATTTCCATTCAGTGGAAATAAAGATTTTCAACAAACAGGAGAAAATCGAACGCAATCGCCCTACTGCATGTCTCCCTGAATCGACCCGGTTTCAGGAGACATGCAGCGAACGAAAGTGCTACAGCGACCCTTGCGTGTTCGATGAGGCACGCGGCGCCGTAGAGATCGACGGCGGCAAACTTGATTTGGAGGCAGGGCATGGACGCGACGGGCAAGGGAAAGCGCGGGCGAAAGGCCGGAGAGAACGCCGCGCCCGCTTCCGTGCAGGTGCTCGACCGAAGCCTGACGCTGTTCAGCCTGGTTGCCGACCGCGACGGCTCGACGCTCACCGACCTTGCGGATCAGACGGGTCTGGCGCCCTCGACGATCCACCGCCTGCTGACCTCGCTCGCCAGCCACGGCATGGTCGCGCATGATCCCGACACCGGCGAATGGACGATCGGCGTCAGGGCCTTCGAGATCGGCAATGCTTTCCTGCGCTTCCGCAAGCTCGGCACGATCAGCCGCCCCTTCCTGAAGCGCCTGATGGACGAAAGCGGCGAGACGGCCAATATCGGCATCGAGGATGAAGGCGACGTGGTCTTCATCTCGCAGATCGAAAGCCACGCACCGATGCGCGCCTTCTTCCGCCCCGGGCGTCGCGGGCCGATCCACGCCTCCGGCATCGGCAAGGCGATCCTCTCCACCTGGTCCGACACGGAGGTCGCGAGGAGCCTGAGCGGCAGAACGCTGACTCGCTTCACCCACCGGACGCTCGACACGCTGCCGGCGCTCATCAGGAATGTCCAGGAGATCCGCCATCGGGGCTGGTCGGTCGACGACGAGGAACACACGCTCGGCATGCGCTGCATCGCCGCGCCCCTTTTCAACGAATATGGCGAGGCGATCGGCGGCATCTCCATCTCCGGCCCGACGGTCCGGATCGACGACGAGAAACTCGCGATACTCGGCCCCGTCGTGCGCCGGAGCGCGGACGAGCTGACACGCGCGATCGGCGGCCACAGGCCCGGGGAAGGGTGACGCGGAGGAGGAGACGCCGAGGCACCCCCAAGCCAGCACTTACGCAAACATCTCCCTCGTCATTTCCAGGAAGCTCGCAACGACCGGACCATGGTTGGGTCGGCTGATGACGTAGACGTCGGCCTCCGGAGCCGGCTCCATGAGCGCGCGATAGACGATGCCGGGCCGCGAGAGATTTTGGATGCATTCCGGAACGAGCGCCACGCCGAGACCCGCCGCCACCAGGCTGGTCAGCGAATAGGACTCCACCACCTCATTGGTGATGTTCGGCACGAATCCCGCCGCCACGCAGCAATCGTGCAGATAGCGGGCAAACCGGGAATCGACGAGCCGGAGAAAGACGAAGCTTTCTCCCTCGAGCGCGGCCAGTTCGATTTTCTCCCGGTCCGCCAGCGGATGGTCTTCGGGCAGCGCAACGCCGACCTTTTCCTGCCAGGCGACCGTCGCGACCAGATCGGCATTGTGGCGGGGCCGGCGCACGAAGCTCAGGTCGGTGCGATGGGCGATGAGCGCGGCCTCCTGTGTCTGCGGGTCCATTTCGTGGATGCGGACGAAGACCCCCGGTGAATGATCCTTGAATCGCGCCACCAGGGTCGAGAGCGGCCCGAGCAACACCGATCCGGTCGTGCCTATGTTCAGCGTTCCGACCTGGCCGGATCCGATGGCGCGCGCCTGGTAGGCGGCGTGCTCGACCTGCCCGAGGATCATCCGCGCATGATTGAGGAAATCGGCCCCCGCCTCGGTGAGCTCGACATTCCGGCTGGAGCGCGCGAAGAGCCGCGTGCCGATCTCTTCCTCCAGGTCCCTGATCTGCTGGCTGAGCGGCGGCTGGGAAATGTTCAGGCTCTTCGCCGCCGCCGTGAAGCTCGCCGCCTCTGCTACGGCAACGAAATAGCGCAGATGGCGCAGTTCCATCGCGGCCTCCTTTCCATATGCTGAACGTCTCGATCAAGTCGAACAATATATTGGACGTATGATCGATCAAGCCCCAACCTTATCCACCACGATCGGCCGGGGTCTTGCGAGGAGGTGCGCGAACCGGGGTCGATGCCTTCCGCCCTTCCCGAACCCTGGCTCGGCGTGGCGGAACATGCAGCAGATCGGCCGAACGGAGCGGCCATCAAGCTTTCTGGGAGGAAGCATATGCGCAAGTTTGGAAAATCCCTGTTCGGGCAGGTCGTCATCGCCCTCGTCCTGGGCATTCTCGTCGGCGTCGTCTCGCCGGAATTCGCATCGCAGTTGAAGCCGCTCGGCGACGGCTTCATCAAGCTGATCCGGATGGTCATCGCGCCGCTCGTTTTCGGCGTCGTCGTTCACGGCATCGTCAGCGCCGGCGACCTCCGGAAGGTCGGGCGCGTCGGTCTGAAATCCCTCATCTATTTCGAGGCCGTGACCACGATCGCGCTCCTCATGGGGCTTGTCGCCGCCTATGTCTTCGGTCCCGGGCACGGCATGAACATCGATCCGACGAGCCTCGACGGCAGCGCCTTGAACTCCTATACGGAGAAGGTTTCCCAGGTCACCGGCACCGTCGACTTCCTGCTGCGGATCATTCCGACCACGGTCGTCGATGCCTTTGCCAAGGGCGACGTGCTGCAGGTGCTGCTCTTCGCCGTCCTCTTCGGCGCGGCCCTTTGCCTCGTCGGCGAGCGCGGCAAGCTCGTCGCGGAGGTGATCGACCAGACGACGCAGGTGCTCTTCAAGGTGATCGGCTTCATCGTCCGGCTGGCGCCGGTCGGCGTCTTCGGCGCCATCGCCTATACGGTCGGCAAATACGGCATCGGCTCGCTGCAGCAGCTTGGCTACCTGCTTGTCCTGCTCTACGCGACGATCATCATCTTCGTCGTCGGCGTGCTCGGCCTCATCATGCGGCTCGCCGGCTTCAGCCTCTTCAAGTTCCTGGCCTATCTGCGCGAGGAACTGATGATCGTTCTCGCGACCACCTCGTCGGACAGCGTTCTGCCCCAGGTCATGCGCAAGCTCGAGCGGTTGGGCATCAAGGATTCCACAGTCGGCCTGGTCATCCCGACCGGCTACTCCTTCAATCTCGACGCCTTCTCCATCTATCTCACCCTCGCCGCCGTGTTCATCGCGCAGGCGACCAACACGCCGCTGGCAGCGGGCGACCTCATGCTGATCCTCGGCGTGGCGCTGCTCACCTCGAAAGGGGCGCACGGAATCCCAGGTTCGGCAATCGTCGTTCTGGCTGCAACACTTTCAGCAATTCCGGTGATACCGGCGATAGGGCTCGTCCTCGTACTGTCGGTCGACTGGTTCGTCGGCATTGCCCGGGCGCTCGGCAACCTGATAGGCAATTGCGTGGCCGCCGTGGTCATCGCGGTGTGGGAGGGCGATATCGACCGCGAACAGGCCCACCGCGTGCTCAACGGCGAAGAGACTGCGGTCGAGCCATCGCCGGCGTTCGACCCTGTCGCGACCTCCGCCCTCGCTCATCCGGCGGGCACGCACTAGATCACGATGATTTCAGGTCTGGTGGACCTGAAATCATGAAGGTGATCGACTCTAATTTGGAGCGGGACGCGAGCGCATTCCGCTCCAACCCGAAGATCGCTCACGGGAGCCTCGTTAGGAAACCAAAATGCAAAAGTACTATTTCCCCGAGGGAGGTCATCCTCCTCAATCAAACCTGCTGACGGACCGGGCCGTGTTCACCGAGGCCTATGCGGTCATCCCCAAGGGCGTTATGCGCGACATCGTGACGAGCTACCTGCCGTTCTGGACGAATACGCGGCTCTGGGTCCTGTCGCGCCCGCTCTCCGGCTTCGCCGAGACCTTCTCGCAGTACATCATGGAGGTCGGCTCCTCCGGCGGCAGCGAGCGGCCGGAAACGGACCCGCGCGCCGAGGCTGTGCTGTTCGTCGTCGACGGCGAATTCCGCCTGACGATCGCCGGCGAATCGCACCGGATGCAATCCGGCGGCTACGCCTTCATCCCGCCCGGCACCGAATGGAGCCTCAGAAACGAGTCGGGCGCCCCGACACGCTTCCACTGGATCCGCAAGGCCTATGAGAGGGTCGACGGCATCCCGCTTCCCGAGCCGATCGTCACCAACGAGCGGGAGGTGAAACCTGCGCCGATGCCGGAGACCGACGGCCGCTGGGCGACGACCCGCTTCGTCGATCCTTCGGACATGCGCCACGACATGCATGTGACCATCGTCACCTTCGAGCCCGGCGGCACCATCCCCTTCATGGAAACCCATGTGATGGAGCATGGCCTCTACGTGCTCGAAGGCAAGGCGGTGTACCGGCTCAACAACGATTGGGTGGAGGTGGAAGCCGGTGACTATATGTGGCTCAGGGCCTTCTGCCCCCAGGCCTGCTATGCCGGCGGACCGGGCAAGTTCCGCTACCTGCTCTACAAGGACGTCAACCGGCATATGAAGCTTGGAGCGGCGTGAGCGGCTGAGCGGCTGTTGTTACCCCCTCTGGCCTGCCGGCCATCTTTCCGACAAGGGGGGAGAAAATCTGTGGCACGCTTCGCGCCTCCACTGGAGCCTTCCGGCTGCCGAAGCGCTTCAATCGAAGGCGGGGGCTCAACCGCGAATCGTCTCCCCCTTGTGGGGGAGATGGCCGGCAGGCCAGAGGGGGTTTGCCGCAAAACTGACCATGGCGGCCGCGGATATTGCGGCCGAGCGGTATAAGCCATAGCCTTGACACGATGGCGACGTCGAAGCTTGAGGCCTACCGCAGGAAGCGGGATTTTTCGAAGACGCCGGAGCCGGTCGGAAGTCCCGCCGGCGACGGCAATCGCTTCGTCGTGCACAAGCACCATGCGACCGCGGACCATTATGATCTGAGGCTCGAGGTCGGCGGCGTGCTGAAGAGCTGGGCGGTTCCGAAGGGGCCGTCGCTCAATCCGGCCGACAAGCGGCTGGCGGTGGAAACCGAGGATCACCCGCTCGACTATATCGACTTCGAGGGCGTGATCCCCGAAGGCGAATATGGCGGCGGCCCGATGATCGTCTGGGATCGCGGCGTCTGGGCGCCGATGGACGATGTCGAGGAGAGCCTGCGCAAGGGTGCCTTCAAGTTTCGTCTTGCCGGCGAGAAGTTGAATGGCGGCTGGATGCTGACGCGGCTGAAGCCCAGGCCCGGCGAGGACAAGGTCCGCAACTGGCTCCTGTTCAAGGAGCGCGATCCTGCCGCCGATGCCTCGCTCGATATCCTCGCCGCCCGGCCGGAAAGCGTCAAAACCGGGCGACGCATCGAGGAACTGGCGGAAGAAGCGAAGGCGCCGCCGAAGCCGGTCAGGCTCAATCCCGGCGCCCTTCCCGGCGCAGTCAAGGGCGCCGCCCCGGAACGCCTCGAACCGCAGCTGGCGACGCAGACGGCCGCCCCGCCGGACGCCGGACAAGGCTGGCTGCACGAGATCAAGTTCGACGGCTATCGCACCATGGCGCACCTCGCCGGCGGCACGGTGCGCCTCATCACCCGCGGAGGGCTCGACTGGACGAAGCGCTACGGCGACCTGCCGGAGGCATTCCGGGGCCTGCCGTGCCGGGATGCGATCATCGACGGCGAAATCGTCGTGCTCGAAGATGGGGGGATCAGCCGCTTCGCGCTGCTGCAGGAGGCGCTTTCCACCGGCGCCGGCAACAAGCTCGTCTTCTACGCCTTTGACCTCCTCCACCTCAACGGCTGGAACCTTTCCGGCGCACCGCTCGAAAAGCGAAAGGCGCTCTTGAAGCGATTGCTTGCGGGCCAAATATCGAGCCGCTCGGCGATCCAGTTCAGCGACCATGTCGTCGGTGACGGGCGCCCGCTCTACGACCAGGCCTGCGCGATGGGCCTCGAAGGGATCATCTCGAAGCGCGTCTCGGCGCCCTACCGGAGCGGCCGATCCAAAACCTGGACCAAGACGAAGGCGCTGCAGACCGGTGACTTCGTTATCGCCGGCTACACGGTGTCCGAGGCCGCAGAGGGCCTGGCGGCGCTGGCGCTCGGCGAATGGGAAGACGGCGAGTTGCACTACCGCGGCAAGGTCGGCACAGGCTTCGACGCCCTGATGCTGAAGCAGTTGCTCGCGCGGCTGCAGCCGCTCCGCGACGGCGCGGTGCCGCTCGAGGGGGCGCCGAAGGAGATCATCTGGGTGCGGCCGGTGCTGAGGGCCCACGTTCACTACGGCAACAGGACGGCGGACAATCTGCTCCGCCATCCCGTCTTCAAGGGGCTGCGCGACGTGGAACTGTCGACACCGGTCGCGGCGTCGCGAAAGCGGCTGATCTCGGACGCCGACCTCGCGGGCATCACGATCACCAATCCGACCCGCCGCCTCTTCGGCAAGTCCGGCGCGACCAAGCTCGACGTCGCCGTCTATTACGCGATGGTCGGCGATTTCATGCTGCCGCATATCCTCGGTCGCCCGGTTTCGCTCGTGCGCTGCCCGACGGGAAAACCTGAAGATTGCTTCTTCCAGCGTCATCCCTTCACCGGCATGCCGTCTTCCGTCGCGTCCTTCCCATCCACCAATGCGGAAGGCGAGGCGAAGTCCTACCTGGCGGTGGAGGATGCAAAGGGATATCTGGCGCTGGCGCAGTTCGGCGTCATCGAATTCCATTGCTGGGGAACGACGCGCAGGCTCCTCGACAGGCCGGACCGCATCGTCTTCGACCTCGATCCCGGCGAAGGCATCGACTGGCGGGAAGTGGTCGAGGCGGCCGTCCACATCAAGGCGGAGTTGGAGGCGCTCGGACTCGTCCCCTTCGTCAAGACCTCGGGCGGCAAGGGGGTCCACCTCGTCGCGCCGGTCGAACCGAGGCTCAACTGGAAGAGGACGCACCAGGCGACGAGCGCGATCGCCGAACGTCTCGTGGCGACCGCGCCCCAGACCTTCACCACCACCATGGGCAAGGGCAACCGCGTCAGGCGCATCTTCATCGACTTCCACCGCAACGCCCGCGGCCACACCTGGGCCGCGCCCTACTCGCTGCGCGCCCGCACGAACCTGCCGGCCTCGACGCCCGTGAGCTGGGCCGATCTCGAAGCTATCGACGCTCCGGGGGATTTGAACTATTCTTCGCTGCCGGGCCTGCTGGCCACATCCGGCGACCCCTGGGCCGATATCGGCGACTTCGCCAGGGAACTGCCGCTTCTATCCGAGACGGGAAAGTAATCGTAGTGCCGCGTAGGAGACCACCATGGCACCCAGGGCAAGTTGGAAAGGCTATCTCAGACTCAGCCTCGTGAGCTGTCCGGTAAGGCTCTATCCCGCCACCAGCACGAGCGAGCGCATCACCTTCAATCAGCTCCACAAGGACACCCACAACCGGATCAACATGAAACCCGTCGATCCGGAGCTCGGCCTCGTCGAGCGGTCCGACCTCGTCAAGGGCTACGAATACGAGGACAAGAAATACATCATCATCGAGGACGCCGATCTCGAGAGGGTCAAGATCGAGTCCACCCACACGATGAACATCGAGGCCTTCGTCGACGAGCAATCGGTCGACGTCATCTACCGCGACACGCCCTATTACCTCGCGCCGGACGGGGCGATGGCCGAGGAGACCTTCATCGTGCTGCGCGAAGCGCTCCGCCGGACCGGCAAGCTGGCGATTGCCCGCCTCGTGCTGTCGAGCCGCGAGAGGATCGTCACCATCGGTCCGCGAGAGACCGGCATGTTCGTCTGCACCTTGCGCAATCCCAACGAAGTGCGCGGCACGGCGGATTATTTCGGCAATGTTCCGGTCGGAAATCCCGATCCGGAAATGCTGCAGCTCGCCGAAGCGCTCATCGAGCAGAAGGTGACGACCTTCGATCCGAAGAAATACGAGGATCGCTACGAGATCGCGCTGATGCAGATGATCCGCGAGAAGCTCAAGGGTCACAAGCCGATCATCGCGCAGGCGCCGGAACGCGGCAACGTCATCAACCTGATGGATGCGCTGAAGGCGAGCCTTTCGCAGGCGAAGCCTCCCGCCAAGAGCAAGCCGAAGGCCGAACCGGCCGCAAAGCCGGCTGCAAAGAGCACCGCGGCCAAGCGCGCGCCGGCGAAGCCCACCGCCAAGAAGAAAGCCTGATGGCGGTTCTCGGCCACACCTTCGGCATCATCGGCACGCTCGCCGCCTTTCCACGGCGGCAGGTGGCGCGCGCGGTCGAACGAAAGGGCGGGCATCTGCGCCGCGGCGTAACCCGGCAGACCGCCTTTGTCGTCTTCGGCCGCAGCCTGCTTGCCAAACCAGGCGAGGCCGAGATCGAGGCTCGTTTTGTGGGCCTCGCCGAGAGTGGCCGGCGCGCGCTCAGCGAGAACGGCTTTCTTCGCCTGCTCGGCCTCGCGACTTTGCCGGTAACCCCGGCGCTGACCCGGCAGTCGCTGATCGACCAGTCGGGGCTTTCCCCGCGCCATCTCGACCTCTTGTCGCTCTTCGATGCCTTCGAGCACGACAGCGAACCCTATTCGTTCCGGGACCTGATCCTCGCCCGGAAATATGCGGGCCTCATCGCCGGCGGCGCCGGCTGGAGCGCGATCGCGCGCTCGGTCCATCGCTCCGGGAACGTCGCCGCGCTCACGGCGCTGTCGCTGCACCACGACGGCACCGACACGATCTATGCGCGCCGCGCGGAGGGGCTGAGCGAACTCGACGGGCAATTGCTGCTCGATGTCGCAACCCCCGACGATGTCGAGCTCGAGGACCTGTTCGCTCGCGCCGAAGATGCCGAGGCGGCGGGCGACTACGACGAGGCGGCCGCGTACTACCAGCGCTATCTCGCCATCGACCGCACGGACTCGGTCGCCGCCTTCAACCGCGCCAATTGCCTGAAGGCCGCCGGCCGCGAAGCGGAAGCGGCGCACGACTATGCGCGCGCCATCAAGCTCGATCCCGCCTTCGTCGAGGCCTGGTTCAACCTCGCCGGCCTCATGAGCGAGCGCGGCCGCACCGACACCGCCCGCCGGCACCTGGCGAAGGCGATCGAACTCGACGGCGACTACGCCGATGCGGTCTTCAACCTCGCCAAGCTGGAGTTCGATGCCGGCAACCTCGCCGAGGCGCGCCGCTGGTGGCTGCGCTATCTCGAGCTCGACCGCGACTCCGAATGGGCGCGGACCGCCGAACGCGGCGTGCAATTCGTGAACCTTCATCTCCTTCCTGCGGCACGGCGCGTCTGACCGGATCCGCCGGGATTGCTGCAGCGTTTTCGATCATCGCGTGACCCGTTACGGCTGAGTGGGCACGCGACAGGACGGTTGGCTTGAATGGACGCAAAATTTCTTTTCGACGGGCCCGACGATGCGCCCGTCACCATTCTCCTCGCACACGGCGCCGGCGCGCCGATGGATTCGGCCTCGATGACCGCGACCGCAAAGGCGCTTGCCGCCGCGGGCCTTCGCATCGCCCGCTTCGAATTCGGCTATATGGCGGCGCGGCGGAGCCTGGAGGGCCGCAAGCCGCCGCCCCGCGCCGAGACGCTCAATCCGGAATACCGCGCGGCCGTCGCCGCGCTCGGCGCCGACGGCCCGCTCGTGATCGGCGGCAAGTCGATGGGCGGGCGCGTCGCGAGCATGGTCGCCGACGACCTGCTCGCCGACGGACGGATCGTCGGACTCCTCTGCCTCGGCTATCCCTTCCATCCGCCGGGAAAGCCGGAGCAGCTTCGCACGAAGCACCTCGCCGACCTCAGGACGCCGACGCTGATCTGCCAGGGCACCCGCGACGAGTTCGGCACCCGTGCCGAGGTCTCCGGCTACGAGCTCTCCGACCGGATCGAAATCCTCTGGCTCGAAGACGGCGACCACGACCTCAAGCCGCGCAAGAGCATCTCGGGCTTTTCCGCCGCCGACCACCTGAAGACGGTGGCCGAGACGGTGGCGCGGTGGGCGGTCTCCCGAACTGAGCCTCGATGAAGATCGCCACCTTCAACATCAACGGCGTGAACAAGCGGCTCGACCATCTCCTGGCCTGGCTGGCGGCCGCCGGGCCCGACATCGTCTGCCTGCAGGAGCTGAAGGCGACGGACGGCGAGTTTCCGAAGGCGGCGATCGAGGCGGCGGGATACGGCGCCGTCTGGCGCGGACAGTCGGCATGGAACGGGGTTGCGATCCTCGCCCGCGGCTGCGAACCGGTGCTGACGCGCGCGGCGTTGCCGGGCGACCCCTCCGACACACAGAGCCGCTACATCGAGGCCGCGGTCAGCGGCATCCTGATCGCCTCGCTGTATGCGCCGAACGGCAATCCGCGGCCAGGGCCGAAATTCGACTACAAGCTCGCCTGGCACGAGCGCCTGAAGCGGCATGCCGCCGAATTGTTCGCGACCGGCCTGCCGGTGATCCTTGCCGGCGACTACAACGTGGTGCCGGAAGCGCGCGACATCTATCCAACCCGCTCCTATGACGACAACGCGCTCGTCCAGCCCGAAAGCCGCGCCGCCTTCCGGGCGCTGCTCGATCAGGGCTGGCTCGACGCGCTGCGCAAGGTCCATCCGGAGGACCGGCTTTTCACCTTCTGGGATTATCGCCGCCTTCGCTGGCAGCGCGACGCGGGCCTGCGCCTCGACCATATACTTCTCAGCCGCAAGCTCACCCGCCGGCTGAAGGGCGCCGGCATCGACCGCGAGGTGCGCGGCCGCGACGGGGCAAGCGACCATGCGCCGGTCTGGATCACGTTGCGGGATTAGACAGGGGGGTGTGTTCTCTTCCCGCGTTGATCTTCATTCGCCGGCCGGGCAAAGGGTGCAACTGCCGCAACCGCTTCCCATATTTGAAACCATGTCCCGCATCCTGATCATCATCGGGCTCATCATCGTGGCGATCGGCATGGCCTGGCCGTGGCTCGCCCGGCTCGGCCTCGGCAGATTGCCGGGCGACATCCTGATCCAGCGCGAGAATTTCACCTTCTACCTGCCGATCACGACGGGTCTCATCGTCAGCGTCGTGCTTTCGCTGGTCCTGTGGCTGATCAACCGATGAACCGGCGCCGGAAGTCGACAAGGATGCAGGCTAACCCTCGTAGGTGCCGACGAGCACCGCTTCCTTGATGAGATGCTTGCACGCTTTCTTCCAGGCCTCCGCCGCCCCGACGTCCTCGGGAATCGTCAGATGGTCCACATCGAGGGCCGCAAGCCTGAAGCGGTAATGGTGCACGCCCGTGCCCGGCGGCGGCTGCGGCCCGTCATAGCGGGCGTTGCCGAAGTCGTTCCTGATGAACTTGATGGCATGTTCCGGCCCGGTGTCGACGGCTTGCGCAAGCTCGGTCCAACCCCCGGGAATGTTGATGATCCCGCAATGGCGGAACAGCCCGCTCACCGCATCCGGATCCTCGACGACCAGAGCAAGGCTCTGCGTCCCTTCCGGCGTGCCGGTCCATTTGAGCGGCGGGAACAGGTTCTCGCCGCGGCGGGTGTATTTCTTCGGGATCGGCTGACCCTCGGCGAATGCGGGGCTGATCAAACTGAAAGTCATCATCTGCCTCCTTCCATGATGGTCGGCGGACATGAAAGGCACCGCCGCCTGAGATGCGAAAGCAGTTCGTGGCGCGACGTTGCATGTTGCGCGCTCCTCGGCTGAAGCGCCAGCGTCCGCTGCACGGATGATCAAAAAAAGCCTCGCCGAAGCGAGGCTGACAAGACGAACCAGCATAGGAGTGACCGCCAGGGAGCCGATGCCGTCATCCACTCCGTGGGATCGAGCATTGAAACTTCAAACGCGCAACAATGTTCCACGACGGCAGCGAAAATCCGCATTAGCGGGGCGGCGGCGAGGCCCTGCGGAAGGCCTCTTGCAGCGCAGCATAAGGACGGCCGCTCCCGTTCGCTGCCCGGGTCGCAGGCCTCGTCAAAAATTCCCCGCACGACCGGAACTTTGAGGGTCGTGATTGTGTTGATTGGGGCAAGTCGGCGACGATGAGGCTGGGCGCAGCCAACCCAATCCCCGGAACATGATCGATGAACATACTCTCCGTGACGGCCGAGATATTTCCGCTGGTCAAGACCGGTGGGCTTGCCGACGTCGCGGGATCGCTCCCCAAGGCGCTGAGGGCCCACGGCATCAATACGCGCAGCATCGTTCCGGGATATCCCGCCGTCATGCGCGCCTTGCGCGGAACGTCGGTGGTTTCGCAGTACGACGATCTTTTCGGCGAGCGCGCCACGCTGCTGGCGGCAGAGCCCGACGGATTGGAGCTCTTCGTGCTCGACGCCCCGGCCTTCTTCGACAGGCCCGGCCCTCCCTATACCGACCGGAACGGTCGGGAATACGAGGACAACTGGAAACGCTTCGCCGCTCTCTCCCTCGTCGCATCGCAGATCGCAGCCGGCCTGGTGGCGAACTGGCGTCCGGACATCATCCACGCGCATGACTGGCACGCCGCACTGAGCCTCGTCTATCTGAAATACGCCGGCAACGGGTCGATCCCGCGGATCATGACCGTCCACAACATGGCCTTCCAGGGGCAGTTCCCCGCCTACCATTTCCGCAATCTCGGCCTGCCGGACGAAGCCTATTCGATCGACGGCGTCGAGTACTACGGCGACCTCGGCTATCTGAAAGGCGGGCTGCAGGCGGCCGACGCGATCACGGTCGTCAGCCCCACCTATGCGCGGGAAGTCATGTCGCCCGCCTTCGGCATGGGGCTCGAAGGCGTGATGAACGCGCGCCACGCCGACGTCGTCGGCATCGTCAACGGCATAGACATGGACGTATGGGATCCGGCGTCGGATCCCTACATCGATCAGACCTATTCGGCGCGCACGCCGCTGCGACGCCTGCCGAACCGGCAGGCGCTGCTCGATCTCTTCGGCCTGGAGAATACGAGCGGGCCGGTCTTCGCCAGCGTCAACAGGCTGACATGGCAGAAGGGCATGGACCTTCTGGCGGCCACCGCGCGGGAAATCGTCGAGGCCGGCGGCACGCTGGTCGTCCAGGGCGAGGGCGACGCCGGGATCGAGCGCGCTTTCCTGGAGCTCATGCGGCGGTTTCCCCACCGCGTCGGCGTCCGGATCGGCTTCGATGAAGCGCTCGCCCACAGGATCCATGCGGGAGCCGACGCCATGCTCGTTCCCTCGCGCTTCGAACCCTGCGGCCTGACGCAGCTCTACGCCTTGCGCTATGGCTGCGTGCCCGTCGTTTCCCGCACCGGCGGCCTGTCGGAAACGATCATCGATGCCAATGACGCCGCGCTTCACGCGCAGGTCGCCACCGGAATACAATTTGCCCCCATCGACGCGCATGGATTGCGGCTGGCGCTGCGCCGCGCCTTCAAGCTCTTCCGGCGCCGGGGCGACTGGGAGGGGCTGCGCCGGCAGGGCATGAAGACGGACTGCTCCTGGCATCGCAGCGCCGCCAGATATGCCGAGCTTTACGGCGAACTGTTGAACCCCGACATCCGCCTCGCCGGCAGCGCCTGAAGCATATTGCAGTCAGGCGGCATCACCTGACGTCGCATAAATGCGGCAAGAACAGACAGATAGAACGCCGGCCGCGGGTCATTCGCAACGGTGATGAATCGATCAGCAATGGTGCATGGATCGCATCGCCGGAATGTGCCAATGGATGCGCGGCGGAAAACCGCCTCGCGCCCTCCCGAAGGAACATGCACACATGGCCGTCGACAGCGTCTCCGGCAGCTTTTCCCGCGAAACCGCCGCCGCCCGCGCGGGCGTGCTCGTCATGCTCCTCGGCATGCTGATGTTTTCGCTGAACGATGTCATGGGCAAGTGGCTGGTCGCGACCTACTCGGTCGGCCAGGTGGTGCTCATCCGCAGTCTCGCCGCGGCGATCCTGCTTGCTCCCTTTCTCTGGATCAGCGGTCCGAAGAAGCTTTTCGCCGTGGAGCGGCCGGGACTTCAGCTTGCCCGCGTCGTCGCCTCGACGGCGGAGGTTTTCTCGTTCTATTTCGCCGTCGTCTACCTGCCGCTCGCGGACGTCATGACCTATTGGCTGGCGGCACCGATCTATGTCGCGGCCGTCTCGCCGCTGGTGCTCAAGGAACCGGTCGGCTGGCGGCGCTGGAGTGCGATCGCCATCGGCTTCGTCGGTGTCGTCATCGCGCTCGAGCCGTCCTCCGAGGCGCTCACGCTGCCGGCCTTGATCTCGATTCTCGGCAGCATGTTCTTCGCCTTCATGATGATTTCCGGACGATCGTTGCGCGGGACGCCCGACACCACGCTCGCCTTCTGGCAGATCGTCGGTGCGGCGCTCGCCGGCCTCGTCTGGGCGCCCTTCGACTGGACGCCGCTGAAACCGCTCGACATGGCGCTGCTCGCCCTGCTCGGCGTCGTCGCGATGCTGGCGCACCTGCTCGTCAACCGGGCGCTGAAGCTCGCCGACGCCGCGACCGTCGCGCCGCTGCAATATACGCTCCTCTTCTGGGCGATCGTCTTCGGCTGGCTGATCTTCGGCGATGCGCCCAGGCTGTCCATGGTCCTCGGCGCCGGCCTCATCGTCGCCTCCGGCCTCTTCATCTTCTTCCGCGAGCAGCAATTGAAGCGGCAGGGGCGGTTGAGGGCCTGAGCTGAATTAGAGCAGGCAAGGCCCCTCATCCCGCTGCCGCGACCTTGTCCCCGTCTTGACGGGGAGAAGGGGTATGCCGCGCCGGCGCCAGCGTCTTCGCCCCGTTTCGACGAGGGAGAAGTGGTATGCCGCGCCGGCGCCGCGAGTCTCCTTCGCCCCGCCTGCGGGGAGAAGGTGGCCGGCAGGCCGGATGAGGGGCGTTTCCCTGCCGCGCCCACGCCTCAGGTCCAGCGACGACGCCCCTATTTGCTGCCCGAAAGCGCAAAGACCTCCACCGGCTCGTCGAGCCCTCTCAGGGGATGGAAACCGAGATTTTCGAGTGTCGCCGCACAGCCCGCTCTTTCCACGAAGGCTCGAGAGAGGAGGACCGGGTGTTGCAATTCCTTGGTCAGGCTTTCGAGCCGCGAGGCGATGTTGACCGCCGGGCCGATGACGGTGAAATCCAGGCGTTTGTGCGAGCCGATATTGCCATACATCACGTCGCCGACATGGACGCCGATGCCGTAGCCGAGCGGGTCGTGCCCCTTGCTCACGTTTTCCTCGTTCAGCCTGGCCAGGGCGACCTGCGCCTCGCCGATCGCCCCGAGAAGATTGCCGCAGGCGCAGGGGTCGCTCAGCGGGAAGATCGCCAGGAGCCCGTCGCCCATGAATTTGAGGATCTCGCCGCCATGCCGCTCGATCGGTTCTGACAGGGCGTCGAAATAGCCGTTCAGCAGGTCGATGACGTCGTCGCGCGGCCAGAGGTCGGAGAGCCTCGTGAAGTCGCGAAGGTCGCAGATCAGGATCGCCGCGCCGACGGTGACGCCGCTGCCGCGGGTGATGGCGCCGGCGAGGATCTGCTCGCTCGCATGCGGCCCGACATAGGTTTCGAGCAGCGTGCGGGCGAAGCGGTTTTTCAGCCTGATTTCGCTGACGAGCGCCAATGCCGGCAGAATGTCCATGAGGAATGCGGTGTCGTCGGGACTGAAGCCGCCCGGCCTGTCGCTCGCAAAGGTGATTGCGTGGCGCTTGCCGAGCGTATGGTAGAGCGGCCAGATGATGTAGTCGGTGAGACCGTCGGCCCGCAATTCGTCGTAGAGCGGATAGTCCGGACCGTCCGCCGCCGGGTCGTCCAGGTGCCGGCGCACCTCCTCGGCCCCCTCGTTGAATCCGCGCAGCGGGCTGTTCAGGTATTGCGACGTGTCCTCGACGCCATAGGCGTAGGTGTCGATCTCCGCCTCGGTCAATCCCTTCCGCCAGAGAATGCGGGCGCCGAGCCATTGCGGGTGATGAATCCTGAAATGCAGCGACGCCCGGGCGACGGGGATGCCCGCTTCCACCAGTTTCCGGCACATCTCGACGAAGATATTGTCGATGAACCGTTCGCCCCTGGTTTCGAGGACGAGCCAGTCGATGATCCGGCGTCGCCGCGCCGGCCATGCGCCATCGTCGCCGTGAAGCGCCCTTGCGCCTGCCTCCATCAGGGACTGCATCGCCACCTCCGCTTCGCCGGCCTTCGTCATTGTCATCGTTCAAAATCCCAGTCTTTGCTGCGCCGGTTCCGGCGGCCCGACATGGACGCCTTCGAGTTCGAGCATGCGCATCTTCGCCGACGAACCGCCGGGAGCGGAGAACCCGCCGATCCTGCCGCCCGCGGCAAGCACGCGATGGCACGGTATGATCAGCGCCACCGGGTTCTTCGCCATCGCCTGGCCGACGTCCCGCGCGGCCTCCGGACCCGCGCCGAGCTCCTTCGCGAGCGCGCCATAGGTCGTCGTATGCCCCCACGGGACTTTCCGCGCGGCCTGATAGATCCGCGTGAAGAACACGTCCTGTCCAGCGAGATCGAGCTCGAAGCCGGAAAAATCCGTTTCCTTGCCCTCGAAATAGAGCCTCACCGCCTGGACCGCCGTCATGATGTGCGGCGGCGGATCATGCGGCTCCGCGGCCGCCAGGCGCCGCAGGAGCAGCCGCTCGGTGGAGTCTGCGCTTTTCGTCGGCAACTGGAAGCGCGTGATGCCGGCATCGCTCCAGGCAATGCCGCAGAAACCGCCCGCGGTTTCGAAGATGTGATAGCGATGCACTGTTCGATCCGCCTGTTTCCCTGCTGCATATTCTCCGAATCCCAATCGATGCAGGATGAGAGATGCAGCAATTCGAGGTGCTCCAGCGGTTCCTGCGCGTCCGAAGGGGACGCGCGGCGCCGTGGAGCATTCAGAGAAAATCGTGCGGGCGGGCCGCGAATTCAACCCGTTTTCAGCGAAGCGGCCGTCTAAACTTCAGCCGAAAACCTGATTGACCCGCGCACAGGTGAGCGGCGTGCCCCGCCGGCTTCCAGCGCGATACAGGGACGATCGGCCGCCCATGGTCGAGCGGCTCATCTGGATATAGCCGCCCGCCGGCAATAGAATACGCTTCAGATCGGGCCATTTTCGAAACTTTCCACCGATGCGGCCGGTCTTTCGGCAGGCAGACGCTCACCTGCGTTCTATCCTGATGAAGTAGTAGCCGGGCTTCCGTCTCCTGCTTTTGCAAAGGTTTCCCTGATGTCCTCTCCCCCCGTCGCCAAATCGCCAGAAGAGATCCTTGCCCGTCTCATTTCCTTCCCGTCGGTGGTCGGAACCGCGAACGGCGACATCGTCGAATGGATCGGCACTTATCTCCGTGACCTCGGGGCGAGCGTCACCGTCCTGCCCGGACCGGAGGGCGATCGCTGGAACCTCTTCGCCACCCTCGGCCCGGCGGACCGACCCGGGATCATTCTCTCCGGGCATATGGACGTGGTGCCGGCCGCAGAGCCGAACTGGTCGAGCGATCCCTTCTCGCTGCGGCGGGAAGGCGAGCGGCTCTACGGCCGCGGCACGAGCGACATGAAGGGTTTCCTTGCCGCGGCGCTTGCGGCCTTGCCGGCGATCGCCGCGCGGCCGCTTTCCCGGCCTCTGCATCTGGCCTTTTCCTATGACGAGGAGGCGGGCTGCCGCGGCGTCCCGCATCTCCTGTCGCGCTTGCCCGAGCTCTGCGCCAGGCCCGAAGGCTGCATCGTCGGCGAGCCGAGCGGCCTGCGCGCGATCCGCGCCCACAAGGGAAAGGCCGCCGCCCGCATCGAGATCACCGGCCGCACCGGCCACTCCTCGCGACCGGACCTAGGCCTCAATGCCGTCCATGCCATGGCGGAAATCGTGACCGAAGCGGTCCGCTCGGCCGAGGCGCTGACGCAGGGGCCGTTCGACGACAATTTCGAACCGCCCTATTCCTCGCTGCAGGTCGGCACCATTACCGGCGGACAGGCCGTCAACATCATTCCCGATCGCTGCGCGATCGAAATCGAGGCGCGTGCGGTCGCAGGCGTGGACCCCGCCGGTCTTTTCGCCGGCATCGAGGCGAAACTCGCGAGCCTCTCCGAGCGAGGCTTCACGACGCGCTGGGAAGGCTTGAGCGCCTATCCGGCGCTCTCGCTCAGGGAGAATGCGCCGCTCGCCGTTCTCCTCGGCGATTTGACCGGGCAGGAGCCGCTCCCCGCCGTCAGCTACGGCACGGAAGCGGGCCTCTATCAGGCCGCCGGCATCGACGCGATCATCTGCGGCCCGGGCGACATCGCGCGCGCCCACAAGCCGGACGAATATATCGAGATCGGCGAGCTCGCGGCCTGCCGCAAGATGATCGAGGCTTTGGGGCAGAGGCTCAGCGCTTGAGAGCTTTTTGCGGTGGACTCACCTGACGTCGCACCAATGCGGCAAGAACAAACAGCCGCGCTTCGGAGAAATCTGCCGGCCGGCGAGAATGGCGAATACAATTACCGAGGAAGACCATGTTTCTGTTCAATTCCGATGCCGAGCGGGCGAAGATCTTCGCGGCCGAATTCGACCGCGAGCTTCCCTCCCTGCCCTTCGTCACCGATCCCGGCAGCGTCGATCCCGCCGCGGTGCGCTATCTCCTGACCTGGACCGCTCCGCCGGACCTCGACCGTTACGTCAACCTCGAAGTGCTGTTCTCGATCGGCGCCGGCGTCGACCAGTTCGCCCTCGACCGCCTGCCGAAAGGCGTCAGGATCGTCAGGATGATCGAGGGCGGCATCACCCGCATGATGCAGGAATATGTGACGCTCGCCGTGCTCGCGCTCCATCGCGACCTTCCCGGCTATCTCGGGCAGCAGCGCGCCGGCGAATGGCGCATGCGCCCCGTCCGGCAGGCGACCGAGCGGCGGGTCGGTGTCCTCGGCCTCGGCAATCTCGGCCAGGCGGTCCTCGAAAGCCTCCGGCCCTTCGGCTTTCCGCTCTCGGGCTGGAGCCGCTCGCCGCGCGAGATAGCAGGTGTTGCCTGCCACCACGGAGAGCAGGCGCTTGCCGGCTTTCTCGCCGCGCAGGACATCCTGATCTGCCTGCTGCCGCTGACCGCCGAAACACGCGGCATCCTGAACGCCCCGCTCTTCGGCAGGCTGCCGACGGGCGCGGCGCTGGTGCATGTCGGGCGCGGCCCCCAACTCGATACGGAGGCGCTCATCGCCGCCCTCGACAGCGGCCAGCTCGGCGGTGCCGTCCTCGACGTCACCGATCCGGAGCCATTGCCGGCGGACCATCCGCTGTGGCGTCACCCGAAGGTGATCGTCACGCCGCATATCGCCAGCGTCACGCAGCCGGAAACGGCCGCCAAGGCCGTCATCGACAATATCCGCCGCCATGAAGCCGGCCTCGATCCGATCGGCCTCGTCGATCGCGACCGCGGCTATTGATCCCTCCCCTCAACCGACAAAGGAAATCCATGTCTCTTCTGAAGACCATCGACACGAACCCCGGATTCGAGCCCAAGCGGTCGGCGCCCTTGCCCGAACGGCTGATTTCCGGCAATCCGTCCTTCAGGACCTGGGCCCAAGACGCCGCCCGCGACGGCATGATAAACACCGGCGTCTGGGAAGCGACACCCGGGGAGACCCGCTCGATAAAGGGCGAGACCTTCGAGTTCTGCCATATCCTCGAGGGTGTCGTCGAACTGATGCCGGAGGGCGGCGAGCCGGTCGTCTACAGCGCCGGCGATAGCTTCGTCATGAAGCCGGGCTTCGTCGGCGTCTGGAAGACGGTGAAAACGGTCCGCAAGATCTATGTGACCGTGACCTGAGGCGCACGCCGCAACAGGCCTTGAAGAAGGGCCCGTAACCGCCGCATCAACGCGAAGGAACCACGCTCGCAGCTTGCGGGCGTATCGCGTTTCTCCGGGCCCCGGCAATTGCATTCGCCCCGCCCTTCGGCGTGGCCGGGCTCGACCCTGCCATGCGCCGCAAGCGCGGCACGGCCTCCCGAAGATTTCGCTGTCCTACCGCCAAAAACACTATTTTCCGCCGTCCCTGCATCGTCAGTCGATGCATGCTGCTCGGCATCCTCCGCTAGTCTCAGCTGAGCTAGAGCATTTTGCAGTCAGGCGGGATCACCTGACGTCGCACAAATGCGGCAGAAACAAGCAGGTAGAGGTGGCGCGAACGCATGTGAGCGCATACCGCTCCAAGCGCCGAGGACCCTCGATGACTCTCAGCTTTGACCCGGACTCCCTCTCCTTGCCCATCGGGCACTTCATCGGCGACCGCCTGGTGCCGGCCGACGGCGTCATCGACATGCACCGGCCGTCCGACGGCAAGGCCTATGCGGGCTGCCCGCTCGCCGACGAAGCCCTCGTCGACCGCGCCGTCGAAACCGCCAGGGAGGCGCTGAAGACCAGCAACTGGGGCGGCGTCAGGCCGCGCGAGCGCACCGTCGCGCTGCAGCGCTGGGCCGACCTGATCGAGAGCGAGGCGGAAACCCTCGCTAGGCTGGAGGCGCTTTCCTCGACCCGCCCCGTCGGCCATCTCGTCGCCGGCGACATTGCCGTCAGTGCCGAGCAGATCCGCTTCTTCGCCGAGTTCGCCGACAAGGAGGGAAGCGACGTCGTGCCGACCGACGACGGCAATCTCGGCATGGTCATGACCGAGCCCTATGGCGTCGTCGGCGCCATCACCCCCTGGAACTTCCCCGTTTCGATGGCCGCCTGGAAGCTCGGGCCGGCGCTTGCCGCCGGCAATGCGGTTGTGCTGAAACCCTCCGAAATGACGCCGTTCTCGACCATCTACCTTGCCGAGCTCGCAATCCGCGCCGGCCTGCCGGCCGGCCTCATCAACATCGTTCTCGGCGATGGCCCCGTCACCGGCAACGCGATCACCGGCCATCCGGACATCGCCAAGGTGAGCTTCACCGGCTCGACCGGCGCCGGCGCGGCGATCATGGCCAATATCGCCCGCACCGGCGTCAAGCCGATGACACTGGAGCTCGGGGGCAAAAGCCCGCAACTGGTCTTCGCCGACGCCGATCTCGACAAGGCGGCGGCGGCGATCGCCCAGAGCATGCTTTCGAATGCCGGCCAGGCCTGCGTCGCCGGCTCGCGCCTGATCGTCGAGGAAAGCGTCGCCGCGCCGCTCGCCGAGGCCATCGTCACGCGCATGAAGGCCGCGAAGGCCGGGCCCACCTGGGACGAGACGAGCGACTATTCGCCGATCATCTCGAAGCGGCAGTTGAACCGCATCCACGGCATCGTCGAGGCGGCGGTGGCGACGGGCGGCGAATGCCTGTTCGGCGGCGCCCCGATGGATGCGCCGGGCTATTTCTATCAGCCGACCCTGATGGCGGTGCGCGACAGTTCGTCGCCGGCGATCACCGAGGAGATCTTCGGCCCGGTGCTCACCATGCAGACCTTCGCCGACGAGGAGGAGGCGCTGGCGCTTGCCGACCACCCGACCTACGGCCTGGCGGCCGGCCTCTTCACCCGTGACCTGTCGCGCGCCCTCAGGCTGACGCGGCGGCTCCAGGCGGGCACCATCTGGGTCAACCGCTACAGCCGCTCGCGCGACCACATCCTGCCGACCGGCGGCTACAAGCGCTCCGGCATCGGCAAGGATCTCGGCCGCGAGGCCTACCACGCCAACCGCAAGAGCAAGAGCGTGCTCATCAGCCTTTAGAGCGCAGCGCTCGCACGCGTTCGCGCTGCCGCTCTATCCGTTTGTTTTGCCGCGCGTCAGGTGAATCCGCCTGACTGCAAAATGCACCAGGGAGCCTCAATGAAATCCTATTCGATCGCACTCATCCCCGGCGACGGCATCGGCCAGGACGTGACCGACGCCGCCTGGCAGGTTCTTTCGACCGTCGCCAGGCATTCCGGTTTCACCCTCACCGCCACGCCCTTCCCCTGGTCCTGCGCCTTCTACAAGGAGACCGGCGCGATGATGCCGGCGGACGGCATCGAGACGCTCCGCCGCTTCGATGCGATCCTGCTCGGCGCCGTCGGCTGGCCGGCGCAAGTGCCGGATTCCGTCTCGCTGCATGGCCTGCTGCTGCCGATCCGCAAGGCCTTCGTACAATATGCCAATATCCGCCCGCACCGGCTGCTGCCGGGTGTTCAGGGGCCGCTGAAGGCAGAGGGCTTCGACATCCTCTGCATTCGCGAAAATACCGAGGGCGAATATTCCGGCGCCGGCGGCCGCGTGCATCAGGGAACCGCGGACGAGGTCGCGGTCGAGACCTCGATCTTCACCCGGGCCGGCGTCGAGCGGATCCTGCGCTTCGGCTTCGAACAGGCGCGCGCCCGTCGCCGCAAGCTCGCCTCGGTGACCAAGTCGAACGCCCAGAAATATTCGATGGTGTTCTGGGACGAGATCACGCGTGAGCTCGCTGCCGAATACCCGGACGTCGAGGTGACGAGCTATCACATCGATGCGATGGCGGCCCGCATGGTGATGGCGCCTGAAAGCCTCGACGTCGTCGTCGCCTCCAACCTCTTCGGCGACATCCTGACCGATCTCGGCGCCGCCATTCAGGGCGGCTTGGGCTTTGCCGCCTCGGCCAACATCAATCCCGACAGGAGCGCCCCATCGATGTTCGAGCCGGTGCACGGTTCCGCGCCGGACATCGCCCATCTCGGCATCGCCAATCCCATCGCCGCCATCTGGTCCGGCGCGATGATGCTGGACCATCTGGGTGAAGCAAGGGCCGCACGCAAGGTGATCGAGGCGCTCGAACGAACGACCGCCCGCGGCATCGGCACCGTGCCCGGCAAGGACAGGACCGAAACCATCACCGCGGCAGTGCTCGCCGCACTCGATTGAGGAGGGACATGACATGGAATTGAAGGACAAGGAACTGTTCCGGCAAGCGGGCCTGATCGGCGGTGAATGGGTCGGGGCCGCATCGGGCGATGTCGTCGAAGTCGTTGATCCGGCGAGCCAGGCGGTCCTCGGAACCGTTCCGGACATGGGAACGGCCGAGACCCGTGCCGCCATCGAGGCGGCGAATGCTGCCTTCGGCCCGTGGAAGAAGAAGACCCATGCCGAGCGAGCCGCCCTCATCGAGCGCTGGTACGCGCTGATGATCGAGAACCTCGAGGATCTGGCGCTGCTCTTGACGCTCGAACAGGGCAAGCCGCTCGACGAGGCGCGCGGCGAGATCCGCTATGGCGCGGCCTTCGTCAAGTGGTTCGCCGAGGAGGCCCGCCGCATCGGCGGCCACACCATCCCCTCGCCGACGCCGGACCGCCGCATCGTCGTTCTCAAGGAAGCGGTCGGCGTCTGCGCCATCGTGACGCCGTGGAATTTCCCCAACGCGATGATCACCCGCAAGGTGGCGCCGGCGCTCGCGGCCGGCTGCACCGTCGTCATCAAGCCCTCGGAGTTCACGCCGTTCTCGGCACTTGCGCTTGGCGTCCTCGCCGAGCGCGCCGGCATTCCGGCCGGCGTCATCAACATCGTCACCGGCATGCCGACGGCGATCGGCAACGAGTTCATGGCGAACCAGACGGTGCGGAAGATCTCCTTCACCGGCTCGACCCGCGTCGGCTCGCTGCTGATGCGCGGCGCCGCCGACAGCGTCAAGCGGCTTTCGCTCGAACTCGGCGGCAATGCCCCCTTCATCGTCTTCGACGATGCCGATCTCGACCTTGCCGTCGAAGGGGCGATCGCGTCGAAGTTCCGCAATGGCGGCCAGACCTGCGTCTGCGCCAACCGCATCCTGGTGCAGGCCGGCGTCTATGACGCCTTCGCCGAGAAGCTCAGCGCCCGCGTCAATGCGATGAAGGTGGGCCCCGGCACCGAGCCCGGCGTCGCCATCGGCCCGATGATCAACGCGGCGGCGATCGAGAAGATCGAGCGCCACGTCGAGGACGCCTTGGCCAAGGGCGCGAAGGTCGCCGCGCGCGGCAGGTCGGTGCCGGAAGGCAGGCAGTACACCGCCCCGGTCGTCCTGACCGGCGCCACCACCGAGATGCTGCTCGCCGGCGAGGAAACCTTCGGTCCGGTCGCGCCCCTCTTCCGTTTCGAGACCGAGGAAGAGGCGATCGCGATCGCCAACGGCACCCCCTTCGGCCTTGCCGCCTATTTCTACACCGAAAGCCTGAAGCGCTCCTGGCGCGTCGGCGAAGCGCTCGAGTTCGGCATGATCGGTCTCAACACCGGTGCCATCTCGACCGAAGTCGCCCCCTTCGGCGGCGTCAAGCAGTCGGGGCTCGGCCGCGAGGGCGCGCAGGCCGGCATCGAGGAGTATCTCGAGATGAAGAGCTTCCACATCGGCGGGCTCGGCTAGAGCATTTCGCACGCGCAAATGCGGCAAAAACAAACGGATAGAGCGGTGGCGTAAGCGCATCCCGCTCTATCGCGCCGTATGGTGACCACCCCTCATCCGGCTGCCGCCACCTTCTCCCCGTTCTGACGGGGAGAAGGGACTCGTCGCGCTGTCGGCGGTCCCCAAAAGTACCCTCTCCCCGCAAGCGGGGAGAGGGTTAGCGTGAGGGGCAGTCTCGTTGCATTTAAAGGAAAATTTAGGTGCAGAGAGTCTTGTACGGCGGCCGCGCTACCGGACCCTGTCCAGCATCTTGTAATACATGCCGACCAGCGGCAGGAACCAGGGCTTGCCGAAATGCCCGGGAACGGCGGGCCATTCGAGGCCGCTCAGCGGATTGCGGTCCGGCCGGTCGAGGATCGCATCGGCGATGATCATGCCGAGATGGGTCGAAAGCTGGGCGCCATGGCCGGAATAGCCCATGGCGTACCAGACCCCGTCATGGTAGCCGGCGCGCGGGAAGCGGTCCTTGGTCATGTCGACGAGGCCGCCCCAGCAGTAATCGATCTCGACATGAGCGAGCTGCGGGAAGATCTCGGCCAGGCTCGCCTTGAGGATGGCGCCGCTTTTGGCATCCGAGCGCTGGTCCGAGGTTGCCGAAAAGCGGGCGCGCCCGCCGAAGATCAGCCGGTTGTCGGGCGAGAGCCGGAAATAGTTGCCGATGTTCATCGACGTGACGCAGGTGCGGTTGCCCGGCATCGTCGCGGCGATCTCCGCGTCGGTCAGCGGCCGTGTGGCGATGATGAAGCTGCCGACGGCGATGATCCGGCGGCGGAAATAGCCGAAGCTTGCAGGCGTATAGGCGCCGGTGGCGACCAGCACCTCGTCCGCCGTGACCTTGCCGCGGGCGGTCTTCAGGTGATGCCGCCCGTTCAGGCGCGTGTGCTCGATGACCGCCGCCTTTTCGAAGATCGTCGCGCCGTGACGCTCGGCCGCCTCGGCGAGCCCGACGACGTAGCGGCCCATGTGCATCATGCCGCTCTTCTTCGAGAGCATGGCCCCGAAGAAGGGCGAGCCGACTTCCCGCTTGAGATCGTCGGCGCCGAGCAGCGCCGTGTCGGGATCGACCTCCGCATGAACCGCCTCGAAATTGCGGGCGATCGCGTCGAAATGCTGGGGCTTGGAGGCGAGCTTCAGCTTTCCGGCGCGCCGGAAATTGCAGTCGATGCCTTCCTCTGCGATCAGCGCCTCGATGGTGTCGATCGAATCGTCGAGCGCCTTGTAGAGCGCGATCGCCCGCTCCTTGCCGAGCTCCGCCTTTGCCGCGAGATAGCTGTGGGCGAGCCCGTTGTTCAAATGCCCGCCATTGCGGCCGGAGGCGCCCCAGCCGACCCTTTCCGCCTCCAGCACGACGACCTTGGCGCCCGCCTTGGCCAGTTGCCGGGCGGCGGCGAGACCGGTGAAGCCGCCGCCGATCACCGCGACGTCGTAATGACCCTCGACCGGACCTTGCACGCCGCCGGCAAAGGCGGGAGCGGTGTCGTGCCAGTAGGATAGGAGTTTCATCGGGGCGCCCTTCTTTTAAAGACCTACGACGCCGGGCAGGCCGGAAATGTCGGCGATCTCGACGTAGCCGTAATAGGGGTTCGCCGGCTCGTGGCGGCGATTGACCCAGACCTTGTTCTTGATGCCGAGGTCATGCGCCGACATCAGATCATAGCGGAATGACGACGAACAATGGAGGATATCCTCCGGACCGCAGCCGAGCATGTCGAACATGTATTCGAAGGCCTTGAAGCGCGGCTTGTAGGCCTGTGCCTGTTCCGCGGTATAGACGGCATGGAACGGCGCGCCGAGCTTCTCGACGTTCGACATGATCTGCGAATTCATCGCATTCGAGAGGATGACCAGCGGGATCTCCTTGGCGACCTTGGCAAGGCCGGCCGGCACGTCCGCATGCGGACCCCAGGTCGGCACGCGCTCATAGACCATCTTCGCGGCTTCATCGCGGAACTTGATGCCGTTGCGCTTGCAGGTCCGTTCGAGCGAATTGTGCACGACTTCGGCATAGGGCTTCCAGTCGCCCATGACCTCGTCGAGGCGGTAGGCAGCGAAATTCCTGACGAACTCGGCCATGCGCGGCTCGTCGAGCTGTTCGCTGTAGAGATCGCGTGCGGCTTCCGCCATCTGGAAATTGATCAGCGTGCCGTAGCAATCGAAGGTGATGTATTTCGGACGGAAGCTCGCCATGCGCATTCTCCTCTTCAATGAAGCGATCCGGTATGTGAGAAGAAGCATAGGCCTCGGCCGCCCCTCGGCTCGCCTGATTATGCGGCCATCGGAAGCAGAATCTATCGTATCCAAAGTCGGGTTTGGCAGAAGGTTGCGGGCGTCGGCGGCCGCCTCGCTCGTTTGGAGGCCTGCCATCTCCTCGGGCGCCATCCCCGCCAGCATAAGATGCGGCGGCCGATCGGTGCAAAGCTATAAGATACCGCGCGGACCATGGCCTTCAGACGATCTGCCGGCCCGCAATCCTTCAGACTTCCAGCCAGGACATGAAGGAACGACCCATGCAGACAAGTCAGATCGATCTTGCGGCCTTCGGCCCCGAACACCTGGAGGCATCCGTCAAACTCTCCCGGCAGGCCGGCTGGCCCCATCGTCTGGAAGACTGGCGGATGGCGCTGGCGCTGAGCCAGGGCGTCGTCGCCCTCGAGGCCGGCAGGGTCGTCGGAACGACGCTGGTGACCGCCTACGGGAACGATTGCGCGACGATCAACATGGTGATCGTCGACGAGGCGATGCGCGGCCGTGGCCTTGGCCGCAAGCTGATGGACGCCGCATTGCGGCTCGCCGGCGACCGGTCGCTCAGGCTCGTGGCGACCACCGAAGGCCTGCCGCTCTATGAAAAGTTCGGTTTCCAGGAGACCGATCGCATCCTGCAGCACCAGGGTGTCGTCGGAGACATCGCCGCATCGGCTGAAACGGAGGCTGCGACTACGGCCGATATCGAAGCGATCGCCGAACTCGATCGGCTCGCCTTCGGCGCCGACCGGCAGGCGCTGATCGCCTACCTTGCCGAGGTCGGCGAATTCGCCGTCGTCCGCCATGACGGCCGCGTGGTGGGCTTCTCAGCGCTGCGCCACTTCGGCCGTGGCGAGGTCATCGGGCCGGTGGTTGCCGCTGACCTCGGCGATGCCAAGGCGCTCGTCGCCCATTTCATCGCCCGTCGCCCCGGCCGGTTCCTGCGCGTCGACACGATCGCCAGTTCCGGCCTCGCACCGTGGCTCTCTGCGCAGGGTCTTGCCCATGTCGACGGCGGCGTCGCCATGATGAACCCTCCGACCGCGCCACCGGCCGATCCCGTCGCCATGACTTTCGCCCTCACCAACCAGGCACTCGGCTGATCCGGAGACATCCTCATGTACAGCAATTCCCTCATAGAACTCGATCGCGCCCACCTCATCCATCCGGTCGCTTCCTATCGCGGCCATGAGAAGCTCGGCGTGCGTGTGCTCGCCTCGGCCAGGGGCGCAACGGTAACCGACGCTTCCGGCAGGCAGTTGATCGACGGCTTCGCCGGGCTCTGGTGCGTCAATGCCGGCTACGGGCACGAGAGCATCGTCGAAGCCGCCACCCGGCAGATGCGCGAACTTCCTTACGCCACCGGCTATTTCGGCCTCGGTTCGGAACCGGCGATCCGGCTTGCGGCGGAACTCGCGGATCGGGCGCCGGGCGACCTCAACCACGTCTATTTCACGCTCGGCGGCTCCGACGCCGTCGACAGCACGATCCGCTTCATTCGCTACTATTGGATCGGCCGCGGCGAGCCGCAGCGCGACCAGTTCATATCCGTCGAACAGGGCTATCACGGCTCATCCACCGTCGGCGCAGGCCTGACGGCACTGCCGGCCTTCCATGCCGGCTTCGGCATCCCCTTCGACTGGCAGCACAAGATTCGGTCGCATTATGCCTATCGAAACCCGGTCGGCAACGCTCCGCAGGCGATCATCGACGCCTCGCTCGCCGCCCTGAGGCAGAAGGTCGAGGAGATCGGGCCTGAGCGGGTCGCGGCATTCTATGCCGAACCGATCCAGGGTTCCGGCGGCGTGCTGGTGCCGCCCAGGGGCTGGATGAAGGCAATGCGCCAGCTCTGTCGGGAGCTCGGCATCCTCTTCGTGGCCGACGAGGTGATCACCGGCTTCGGCCGCACCGGTCCGCTCTTTGCCTGCCACGAGGATGAGATCGTGCCGGACTTCATGACCGTGGCGAAGGGCCTGACCTCCGGCTATGTGCCGATGGGCGCGGTTTTCATGGGCGACCATATCTACCAGACGATCGCCGACAGCGCCGGTGCTGCGGCGGTCGGCCACGGCTACACCTATTCGGCCCATCCGGTCAGCGCCGCCGTCGGTCTCGAAGTACTGAAGCTCTACGAGAACGGCTTGCTGGACAATGGCCGGAAGGCGGGCGCGCGTCTTATGGCCGGCCTGGAAAGCCTCAGGGATCATCCCCTCGTCGGCGACGTGCGCGGCCGGGGCATGCTCGCTGCCGTCGAACTCGTCGTCGACAAGGAAAAGAAGACCCCCTTGCCCGCTGCAGCCGAACCGGCACGCCGGATCTTCGACCGCGCCTGGGAAAACGGCCTCGTCATCCGCGCCTTCGCCAACGGCACGCTCGGCTATGCGCCGCCGCTCTGCTGCACCGAAGCGGAAATCGACGCGATCATCGAGCGCACGCGGATGACGCTCGACCAGACGCTCGAGGACCCCGACGTCCGCGCGGCACTCGCCTGACGGGCGGCCGCCTCTGCTTCTCGGCCGGAACGGCGATCTACCGGTTTGCGCCGATATTCGCAATTTTGTGCCGCCAACCTTCTCCCATTCAGAGACTCCGGCGAGCCGTTGCTGCGAAACTCGAATGGCTGAGGCGTGGAAAAGCCCGCGAAGCAGGTCTTCTGCGGATGAATGGAATGCGCTGCTGGCCGAAGAAGGACAGCATTTTCTTCTGTAGGCAGCCGCGTGACGATTTATGTTGCGCTCAACCGAGGACGGAGACTTGGCAAAGACTTTCGCGGACTTCAAATATCTGACCTTCGATGTCGTCGGCACCCTGATCGATTTCGAGGCCGGCCTCAAGGATTGCCTCGCGGGCATCGCCAGGGAGGCGGGCGTCGCGGTCGACGGAGAGGAAGCGCTCACCCTTTACCGCGCGGCACGCTATTCGCCCGATGCCGATCTCTTTCCGGACGACCTCGCGCGCGTCTATCTGGCCATCGCGCCGAAACTCGGCCTGCCTGCCGAACGGCCATACGGCGAGCGGCTGCGCGATTCCGCCAGGAACTGGAAAGGCTTTGCCGACAGCGCCGAGGCGATGGCGCGGCTCGCCGGGCGCTATAAGCTCATCGCCATGACGAACGCCAGGCGCTGGGCCTTCGACCATTTCTCTCGCGCGCTCGGCAATCCCTTTTACGCCGCCTTCACCGCCGACGACACCGGCACGGAGAAGCCCGATCCCGCCTTCTTCGAGAAGGTCTTCGCCTTCATCGCGGCGGAGGGTGGCGCCAAGGGGGACATCCTCCACGTCGCCCAGAGCCAGTACCACGATATCGGCATCTCGCGAAAGCTCGGGCTTACCAATTGCTGGATCGAGCGGCGCCACGCGCAGAAGGGCTACGGCGGCACGATCGAACCGGCTGAATTCACCAAACCGGACTTCCACTTCACCTCCATGGCGGCGCTTGCTGATGCCGTGGAGAAAGCCAACGCCGCCTGAACGGGAGGCGGATCATTCCAATTGAACCCCGCGCACGAAAAAAGACGGGGCGCGATCCGAGCAACCACCAACCTATGGGGAACGCCATGAACGACAAGATCACCAACTGGACCAGAAAAGACGACGCAATCGTCGAAGCCGCCATTCGCCGCGGTGCCACCCGCCGCGAGCTCCTGCAGATGCTGCTGGCCGGCGGAGTAGCGATGTCCGCAGGCAGCCTCGTGCTCGGCCGGGCCGGCAATGCCGTTGCCGCCACGCCGGTCGCCGGCGGCGCGCTGAAGGCGGCCGGCTGGTCGTCCTCGACCGCCGATACGCTCGATCCGGCGAAAGCCTCGCTCTCGACCGACTATGTACGCTGCTGCTCCTTCTACAACCGCCTCACCTTCCTCGACAAAAGCGGCACGCCGCAGATGGAACTGGCGGAGGCGATCGAATCCAAGGACGCAAAGACCTGGACCATCAAGCTGAGGAAGGGGGTCACCTTCCACGACGGCAAGTCGCTCACCGCCGAGGACGTGATCTTCTCGCTGAAGCGCCATCTCGACCCGTCCGTCGGCTCGAAGGTCGCGAAGATCGCCGCCCAGATGACCGGCTTCAAGGCGGTCGACAAGGAGACGGTCGAGATCACGCTCGCCAATCCGAATGCCGACCTGCCGACCATCCTGTCGATGCACCACTTCATGATCGTCGCCGACGGCACGATCGACTTCTCCAAGGGGAACGGCACCGGCGCCTTCGTGAGAGAAGTCTTCGAGCCCGGCGTGCGCTCCGTCGGCATCAAGAACAAGAACTACTGGAAGTCCGGGCCGAACGTCGATTCCTTCGAGTACTTCGCAATCAGCGACGACAGCTCGCGCGTCAATGCGCTCCTGTCCGGCGACATCCACCTCGCCGCTACGATCAACCCGCGCTCGATGCGCCTCGTCGAGGCCCAGGGCGACGGCTTCGTGCTCTCGAAGTCCACCTCCGGCAGCTACACCAATCTCAACATCCGCATGGACCAGGAGCCCGGCAGCAAGCGCGACTTCGTCGAGGGCATGAAATACCTCGTCAACCGCGAGCAGATCGTCAAGTCGGCGCTGCGCGGGCTCGGAGAAGTCGGCAACGACCAGCCGGTTTCGCCGGCCAACTTCTACCATAATGCCGATTTGAAACCCCGCGCCTTCGATCCCGACAAGGCGAAGTTCCATTTCGAGAAGGCCGGCGTCCTCGGGCAATCCATTCAGGTCATCGCTTCCGAGGCGGCAACCGCCTCGATCGACATGGCGATGATCATCCAGGCCTCGGCCGCCGAGATCGGCCTGGGGCTTGACGTGCAGCGCGTGCCCTCGGACGGTTACTGGGACAATTACTGGCTCAAGGCGCCGGTTCATTTCGGCAACATCAATCCGCGCCCGACCCCGGACATCCTGTTCTCGCTGCTCTATACGTCGGAAGCGCCGTGGAACGAGAGCCAATACAAGTCGGAGAAATTCGACAAGATGCTGATCGAGGCGCGCGGCTCGCTCGACCAGGAGAAGCGCAGGGCGATCTACAACGACATGCAGGCGATGGTCGCCAATGAAGCCGGCACCATCATCCCCGCCTATATCTCCAACGTCGACGCGACCACCGCCAAGCTCAAGGGTCTTGAGCCCAACCCGCTCGGCGGCCAGATGGGATATGCCTTCGCGGAATATGTCTGGCTCGAAGCCTGATCGAGCAGGGCGTTTAGGGGGCTGCAGCCGCGCCGCTGCAGCCCCCAGGCTCATGGTTTTGAAATCAATCTTGAACGGAAAGGGAGCGCGCGTGAACAACCGGGTCCTATCCCTTGTGCTGAGCAGATTGCTCATCGCCGTGATCACCCTGGTGATCGTCTCCTTCGCCGTGTTCTTCGCGACGACGCTCCTGCCGGGGGACACCGCATCGATCCTGCTCGGCCAGGCCGCCACGCCGGAGGCCGTCGAAGGCCTGCGCAAGGCCATGCATCTCGACGAGCCGGCGATCTTCCGTTTCCTGCGCTGGATCGTCGGTCTCGTGCAGGGCGACCTCGGCACCTCCTATGCCAACGAGATGCCGGTCGCCGATCTGATCGCCGGCCGCTTCGTCAACACGCTGAAGCTCGCGGGCGTCACCGCGCTCTTCTCCGTGCCGATCGCGCTGACCCTCGGGATCACAGCGGCGATGCTGCGCGGCTCGCTCTACGACCGGATCGTCACCGTGCTGACGATCGGCGTCATCTCGGTTCCGGAATTCATGATCGCGACTTCGGCGGTGCTCGTCTTCGCCGTCTATCTGAAGTGGCTGCCGGCGCTCTCCTTTGCCAATGAAGTCACGTCTCTCTCCGATCTCCTGCGCATCTATGCCATGCCGGTGATCACCCTGACTTTCGGTGTCTCGGCGCAGATGATCCGGATGACCCGGGCGGCCGTGATCGAAACGCTCAACACGCCCTATGTGGAGATGGCGTTGCTCAAGGGCGCCTCGCGGCCGCGCATGGTGTTTCGCCACGCGCTGCCGAACGCGCTGGGCCCGATCGTCAATGCGGTTGCGCTTTCGCTTTCCTACCTGCTCGGCGGCGTCATCATCGTCGAGACGATCTTCAACTATCCGGGCGTTGCCAAGCTGATGGTCGACGCGGTTTCCACCCGCGACCTGCCGCTGATCCAGAGCTGCGCGATGATCTTCTGTCTCGGCTACCTGCTCCTGACCACCACGGCCGACCTCATCGCCATTCTTTCCAATCCGAGGCTTCGATGACCATGACCCCTTCGAGCACATCGACCACCTCCATCCGGACGTCCGGAAGCCGCCTTGGCTATCGCTTCAACCTCGTCGGCGTCATCGGCTTTACGATCATCATCGCCTGGGCGCTCGTCGCGGTCTTCGCGCCGCTCATCATCCCCTATCCGGTCGGCGAGATCGTCGACCTCGACTATTTCGGCCCGATGAGCCGCGACTTCTGGCTCGGCTCCGACTATCTCGGTCGCGACATGCTCTCGCGGATCCTGATGGGCGCCCGCTACACGGTCGGCATCTCGCTTGCCGCGGTGACGATCGCCTGCTTCTCCGGCGTGGTGCTCGGCATGATCGCGGCGGTCGCCGGCGGCTGGCTCGACACGGTAGTGAGCCGCTTCCTCGACGCGCTCAACTCGATCCCGAGCAAGCTCTTCGGCCTCGTCGTCGTCGCCGCCGTCGGTTCGTCCATTCCGGTGCTGATTCTGACGCTGTCGGTGATCTACATTCCGGGGGCCTACCGCTTCGCCCGGGCGCTTGCCGTCAACATCAATGCGATGGATTTCATCACCGTCGCCCGGATCCGCGGCGAAAGCACTTGGTATCTGATCCGCTCCGAGATCCTGCCCAACATCGTCGGGCCGGTGCTCGCCGATCTCGGCCTCCGCTTCGTCTTCATCGTCCTCCTGCTCTCCGGCCTCTCCTTCCTCGGCCTCGGCGTCCAGCCGCCCTATGCCGACTGGGGGGCGCTGGTGCGCGAGAATATCGGCGGCCTGCCCTTTGGCGCGCCGGCGGTCATGTTCCCGTCGCTTGCCATTGCCAGCCTGACGATCAGC
The DNA here is from genome assembly GCF_001651875.1 of Sinorhizobium saheli. Taxonomy (GTDB): domain Bacteria; phylum Pseudomonadota; class Alphaproteobacteria; order Rhizobiales; family Rhizobiaceae; genus Sinorhizobium; species Sinorhizobium saheli. The sequence goes on along the minus strand of NZ_LNQB01000053.1, from coordinate 3,767 downwards.
GTGAACCTCCTCATCGACAACCTGCCGCAGAAGATCCGTGATCGGAGTGAATGATGGCCAATCTCGTGGAAATCCGTGACCTGAAGGTCGAAGCGACCACCGATTCCGGCCGCCGGGTCGAGATCATCAAGGGCGTCAGCATCGACATTGCCAACGGCGAGATCGTGGCGCTGATCGGCGAGAGCGGCTCCGGCAAGACGACGATCGCGCTGACGCTGATGGGCCACGCCCGTCCCGGCTGCCGCATTGCCGGCGGCAGCGTCTCCGTCGGCGGCCGGAACATGGCGGCGCTCGGCGAAAAGGAGCGTGCCCGCATCCGCGGCACCGAGGTCGCCTATGTGCCGCAATCGGCCGCCGCCGCCTTCAACCCGGCTGCCACCATCATGGACCAGGTGATCGAGGTCACCCGCATCCACAAGCTGATGCCGCCCGAGGCGGCGCGTGCCAAGGCCGTCGAGCTCTTCCGGGCGCTGTCGCTGCCCGAGCCGGAGACGATCGGCAGCCGCTATCCGCACCAGGTCTCCGGCGGGCAGTTGCAGCGCCTTTCCGCCGCCATGGCGCTGATCGGCGACCCCAGGCTCGTCATCTTCGACGAGCCGACCACCGCGCTCGACGTCACGACCCAGATCGAGGTGCTGCGTGCCTTCAAGTCGGTGATGAAGAAGGGCGGCATTGCCGGCGTCTATGTCTCGCACGACCTCGCGGTCGTCGCCCAGATCGCCGATCGCATCGTCGTCCTGAAGGGCGGCGAAGTGCAGGAGGTCGGCACGACCGAGGAAATCCTCAGCGATGCCAAGCATCCCTATACGCGCGAACTGCTCGACGCGTTCGAACCGAAGCCGCGCGGCGCCGCCGGTCCCGCCGCGCCGCACCCGGCCCCGCTGTTGGAGGTCGATACGCTCATCGCCGGCTACGGGCCGCGCCAGGCGGACGGATTGCCGCTCGTGCGCGCCGTCAAGCAGGTCTCCCTCAAGGTCGAGAAGGGCCGCAATCTCGGGATCATCGGCGAATCCGGCTGCGGCAAGTCGACCCTTGCCCGCGCGATTGCCGGCATCCTGCCTGCGGTTTCGGGCAGCATCCGGTTCGACGGCCGCGACCTCGGCCGCAGCGCCCGCGAGCGCTCACGCGAACAACTGCGCGAGATGCAGATCGTCTTCCAATATGCCGACACGGCGCTCAACCCGGCAAAGTCCGTCGAGGACATCCTCGACCGGCCGCTCGCCTTCTATCACGGCATGGGTCGCAGCACCCGCAGCGCCCGCATCGATGAGCTGCTCGACATGGTGCGCCTGCCGCGCAACCTGCGCCATCGGCGGCCGTCGGAGCTCTCCGGCGGGCAGAAGCAACGCGTCAATTTCGCCCGGGCGCTCGCCGCCGAGCCGAAGCTGATCCTCTGCGACGAGATCACCTCGGCGCTCGACACCGTCGTCGCCGCCGCGGTCATCGACCTGCTCAAGGAGCTGCAGCGCGAGCTCGGCCTCTCCTACGTCTTCATCAGCCACGACCTGTCGACCGTCCAGGCGATCTGCGACGAGGTGGTCGTCATGTATGCCGGCGAAAAGGTCGAGCAACTCGCCGCCGCCGACCTCGCCGGCGGCGCCAGGCACCCCTATTCAAAGCTGCTCTTCTCGTCGGTACCGAAACTCGACACCGGCTGGCTCGACGGCCTCGACCATCAGCCGGAACTGGCACGCGCCTTCGGCAGGGCGGGATAGCGGGCTGCGGTCTCGCGCTGCAGTGGCCCTCATCCGCCACCTTCCCCGCAGCGGCCGCAAGCGGGGCGAAGCGGCGATGCCGCACCGCCTCAGTCCCCTCCTCCCGCGTGCGGACGCGTGCGGGGAGAGGGCTATGGCATTTTGCAGTCAGGTGGAATCACCTGACGTCGCACAAATGCGGCAAAAACAAACAGATAGGGTGAGGGGCAAAATTCTCGGACAACCGCGATCGATCGCGACAATCCGAATTACACCGGGAACAGGCTCGTCAGCGGCATGTGCGACTTGACGATCGGCGATTTCAGGACGACGTAGCTGAAATACTTGTCGATGCCGACGTCCATGTCGGTGAGCCGCTCCATGATCGTCTGGTACTCGACGATGCCGCCGGTGACGAATTTCAGGAGATAGTCGTAGCCGCCGGACACGAGATGGCATTCGACGACGGAGTCGACCTTCTCGATCGCAGCGAGAAACCGGGCGAAATCGATCTGGCGATGGTTCTTGAGCGTCACTTCGGTGAAGACCGTCAGCGTCTGGCCGAGCTTGGCGATGTTGATCTGCGCCGAATAGCCGGCGATATATCCTTCCGCCTGCAGTTTCTTCACCCGCATCAGGCAGGGACTGGGTGACAGGTTGACGAGTTCCGCGAGCTCGACATTGGTGATGCGGCCGTTTTTCTGCAATTCATAGAGAATTTTGACATCGATGCGGTCGAGTTTCATCGGCGCTCTCCAATTGCGGACTGCTCCGCATCGGTCAGCATATTATGCGGTTTTGGTGGCATGACAAGTCGACTCGATGCAATCATTGGGAAAAAAGACAGGTAAAACAGTGAATTAGCACAAACGTTTGGTGAGCTCCCCTGGCGCAGACGAATATGCTGTCAATGAGCCGCAGCCAGCATGAGAGCCATCTGGCGCCAAGCAACTGCCTGTTTTGCCGCGCGTCTGAGACGCGCGGTAAGATGAAAAGACGGGGATGACGGCTCGGCAGTTCAGGTGGACAAACGGGTGTCCGTCAGCCGGTCGACATGCTTGGTGCCGTACCAGCCGCCGATCCACGCCGCGACCGCTCCCAGCACCAGTGCGACGAAGCCCAGGAGGGCCCCGCTGGCGACGACCGCCGCCGCCGCATCCGCGGCCTCCGTTGCTTTCCGTTTGACGTCGTCTACCCCGGTGCGATAGCTCTGCTCATACCGCTCGACCCGCATGCGTGCCTCGTCGGGCGGGATGTTCTGAGCCCGTGCGAGCGCATCCGCCGCACGGTTGCGGGCTTCCTCGGCCTGTGCTTCGTCGCCGGTGACGAGCGCGCGAAATGCGGTCACCGCCGTATCGCGGAGCGCTGCCGGATCATTGCCGCCGCTTGCTTCCCGGATCTGCTTCTCGATGTCGGCCATCGGGTCGGTCGCCGTCCCCAAAGCCGGTGCGGCCGTCGTCGCAACGCTCGCCACCGTTCGCCCGGCTCCACCCACCACCGTGCTCAAGCCGCTGAAAGCACCACCGACCAGTGTGCCGACCGACGTGGTCAACATGTAGAGGACAACCAGCGTGGTCGCCGCCCACGTCGTCAGCCCGTGATAACCACCCGTCGAGGCACTGGGGCGTCCGGAAAGACGGCTCGCGATGTAGCCGCCGGCGAATGCGGCGATGATGCCCGAAAGCACGAACCACAGGCCGCCGGCGATCGAGAAGGAGGTCGCTTCCGGGGTGTCTCCGCCGGCGGGATCGATCACCGCTGCTCCGATGCCGACCCCGAGCAGGTTGAGCAGGAACTGGAGGGCAAGTGCGACCGCCGTTCCTGCGAAAATGGCTCCCCAGGAAACCTGATGGAGCGCGGCAGTGGCAAGTGGCTCTGGAGACGGGGCCACGCGGCTTGTAACGACTTGGTCGGCCATCGGCCATTCCTTTCTTCGCAAAATGATTGGGAGGTGGCGACTAACCACTTTCAAGTCGAATCGTTCCGGTGCGTCGATCATGTCCCAGGGAGTGGTGTAGGTGGCGGCTTTGGTCGCCGCGTTCTCCGGCATGGGCCGGGATGATCAGCGCGCCA
>NZ_LNQB01000052.1 GCF_001651875.1 Sinorhizobium saheli | reverse complement strand
ATCCTGCCGAAATCCGCCAAAAAATCGCACCAACCGCGATGGCTTGCGGTAACGCAACACGATTTTCAGCAGCCTGCTAGACCCATGAACGGCCTGCGCATCGCCCTCTACCAGCCCGACATACCGGGCAACACCGGCACGATCCTCCGGCTCGCCGCCTGCCTCGGCCTGGCGGTCGACATCATCGAGCCCGCCGGCTTCGATCTGTCGGACCGCAACCTGAAGCGTGCCGGCATGGACTACATCGCAGCCGTGACCCTCACCCGCCATGTCAATTGGGAGCGCTTCGACGCGTGGCGGGCAGAGACCGGCCGCCGCCTGGTGCTCGCCTCGACCAAGGCGGCCGAGCCCTACACGCGCTTCAGCTATCGCACCGACGACATCCTTCTTTTCGGCCGGGAAAGCGCCGGCGTACCCGATCACGTGCACGAGCGCGCCGACGGGCGCGTCCTCATTCCGATGGCGCCCGGCCAGCGTTCGCTCAACATCGCGATCGCCACTGCCATGATCGTCGGCGAGGCGATGCGGCAGATCGATGCGTTCTGAGCCGGGCGCCCGCAACGTCATGCGGCGATCTCGTTGTAAGGTGTGGTCTTCCGGGCGTTTTTCAGCGTACGCGCCCACCAGACGAGCCGGTCCACCATCAGGAACAGCGGCGCACGCATCTCTTCGGGCTTGTATAGATTCCCCGCCGCGTCGAACTTCGACCAGGCCTTCGGGAGGGAGATGCCGTCACGCAAGGTCACCGTGTGCAGTTCCCCGAACACCTGGCGCAGCTGCTCGACGGCCCTGATGCCACCGGATGCGCCGCCATAGGAGACGAAGGCAACCGGCTTGGCGTGCCAGGGCTCGTAGACCGCGTCGATCATTTCCTTGAGCGCGGCCGGGTAGCCGTGGTTGTATTCGGGCGTGATGACGATGAAGGCATCCGCCTTCGCGACCTTGCGCTCCATCCACTCGGCCGGATCGGCGGCTTTCTCGCCGCGCGAGTTCCTCAACCGCAAGGGATCGATGATAGTCAGGCTGAAGACGCTCGATGTCTCGAGCTCCCGGATGAGCCAACTCGCGACGGTATCGCAGAAGCGGCCCTGCCGCGCACTGCCGTAGATCAAGGCCAGGGTCATCTTCTCTGTCATGCGTATCAGCTCCTTGTTGTCGGTCGTGTTGTTGCCGGTCACGGGGAGCTCATGCTATAGAACCTCAACTATAGTTGAGGTCAATAGCAACCGTGAAAAAAGAAAAAGACAGTGATATCAAGCGCGAACTGACGGTCGGCGAGGTCGCCGAGCGCAGCGGGCTTGCCGTGTCCACGCTTCATTTCTACGAAAGCAAGGGGCTTATTCGCAGCAACCGCAGCCGCGGCAACCAGCGGCGCTATCCGCGCGCCGTCTTGCGGCGGGTGGCCGTGATCAAGGTTGCCCAGCGCACCGGTATCCCGCTCGCCGAAATCCGCTCGGCGCTCTCGGTCCTTCCTGACGACCGCCCCGTGACGGTGGAAGACTGGGGGAAGCTGTCAGAGAACTGGCGCCAGCAGCTCGACGACCGGATCGCCAACCTGACGGCGCTGCGCGATCAACTGACCGGCTGCATCGGCTGCGGCTGCCTGTCGATGCGCGACTGCCCCCTGCGCAACCCCCATGACGTGCTCGGCATCGAGGGCGCTGGCCCGCGGCTGATCGCGGACGAAACCGAACACGAGGGCCTGGGCTGAGGACCTAATCCGGTGCGACAGGCCGCGGTCGGTCCCTATCAGGACCGTCGACCGCCTCCGGCCTCATGCCCTTCAGCAGAACCATGCTCGCCAGAGTGCCAAGGGAGCAGAACAGCGCAATGGAAAGCGCCCAGCCGAAAGAGGATTTTCTTGCCGTCGAGCGTGTCAGTCGGCGCTTGGCAGGCGTCGCATCGTGAACTCGATCTCGTCGCCTTCGAGCTGACGCCAGCTCTCCACCTCCGTCCAATAGGCGGCCTTGGGCCAGGTCTCGAACCATTCGCGCGCCTTGGCGCGGGCCGCGTTGCGTTCGAGCCGGTATGTCTCGCGCACGAAAAGACCGTCGCTTCGTGCGGGATTGTCCCGGCGGTGCCGGGCGATCTGTCGCCGCAAGCCGTCGAGCGGCGGTCCTGGGGGTATCTTCGCCATGGGCTATACCTCTGACGAAAAGATAGGATGTACGCGGCGCTATTGCCAGTCCTTCGGGCTTGGACGAACCTGATCGCCCGCACGGGCGCGGCTTGCTGCAGGCTGTCGTCCGACATCGCGTCGCCGTTGCCATCCGGGTAAAAATATGGCCTGTGGCAGCGACGACAGAATCGGCGGTCTTCCCGCATGGAGGCCGCGAATGGAAGCTCACTCATGGAAAGACCGCAACTCCCAGCGGGCCTGCCGGCCGACATAGAAGACAAGAAGGCCACGGCGAAAGCCTGGTTCGAAAGCCTGCGAGACACGATCTGCGCCGCCTTCGAAGCGATCGAGGACGATCTCGCCGGGCCGCTGGCGGACCGGCCGGCTGGACGCTTCGTCGCCCGGGACTGGCTGCGCGAGGAAGGTGCGGGCGGCGGCGGCCGCATGTCGATGATGGAGGGCCGCGTGTTCGAGAAGGTCGGCGTCCACACGTCGACCGTCTTCGGCGAGTTCTCGCCGGAGTTCCGGGGCCAGATTCCTGGGGCGGACGAAGACCCGCGCTTCTGGGCCTCCGGTATTTCGTTGATCGCCCACCCGGTGAACCCCAACGTGCCGGCCGTGCACATGAACACGCGCATGGTCGTGACCACGAGCAACTGGTTTGGCGGCGGGGCGGACCTGACGCCGGTTCTCGATCGCCGCCGCGTGATGACCGATCCGGACACGGTGCTCTTCCACCGGGCGATGGAGATCACCTGCAACCGGCATCCCGTCGCCGACCACGCCAAGTTCAAGGAATGGTGCGACGACTATTTCTTCCTGAAGCACAGGAACGAGCCGCGCGGCACGGGAGGCATCTTCTACGACTGGCTGCATTCTCGCGAGGAGATCGGCGGCTGGGAGGCCGATTTCGCCTTCACCCGCGACGTCGGCAGAGCCTTTGCGCTGGTCTATCCGAAGATCGTCCGGACCAATTTCAACACGCCTTGGACGGAGGAGGATCGCGAGGAGCAACTCGTACGCCGCGGCCGCTATGTCGAGTTCAACCTCCTCTACGACCGCGGCACGATCTTCGGCCTCAAGACCGGCGGCAACGTCGAATCGATCCTCTCTTCCCTGCCCCCGCTCGTCCGCTGGCCCTGATCCGGACCGGGGAAGGCTCGCCGAACAAATTCCGACGGCCGGCGTTACTTCCGCAAAAGAGAAGGAACGCCCGCATGATTTTCAAGAAACGGACATTCTTCGGCGGAGAGCCGGAGAGAGTGCCCGCAAACGAGCCGGCCGAACTCGAGCGGCGCGTCGCGCACGTCCTTGCGGTAGCGCCGGGCCTCGATGCCGTCGACGTCACGGTCACCTCTACCGGCAACACCGTCCTCCTGTGCGGCACGGTCGCGACGGAGGAGGAAATTACGCGCGCCGAGGAAGCGGCAAGGGCCGTCGACGGCGTTGCCGAGGTCGTCAACCGGATCGGGGTTTCAAAGCGCGGCACGGGCTGAGCCGTGCTTGACGCCGCTCGCGGTCCCGGACTGCCCCTCATCTGCTTGCCGGCATCTTCTCCCCGTTCATGACGGGGAGAAGAGCGTAAACCGCCCGCTCCTCTGTCCCCCTTGCACTTGAGAAGAAATGGCGAAGACGGCGCCGCGAGTCGCCTTCGCCCCGCTTGCGACCGCTTGCGGGGAGAAGGTGGCCGGGAGGCCGGATGAGGATGAAATTGCGCGCGCCGAGGAAGCGGCAAGGGCCGTCGACGGCGTTGCCGATGTCATCAACCGGATCGGCGTTTCAAAGCGCGGCACGGGCTGAGCGCCCGACGCCGCTCGCGGTCATCGACCTGCCCCTCATCTGCCTGCCGGCATCTTCTCCCCGCATGCGGGGAGAAGAGCGTAAGCCGCCGGCTCCTCCGTCCCCCACTTGAGAAGAAATGGCGAAGACGGCGCCGCGAGTCACCTTCGCCCCGCATGCGGGGAGAAGGTGGCCGGCAGGCCGGATGAGGGGCAGAATCGTGCGGGGATCGAAGCCAGAGCTTCACATCGACGCGAGCGTCCAGCTCACGATGTCGGCTGCGGCTTTGGCGAAGGCCGCGTCGAGGGCGGCGACGAAGGCCGGATTTCCGGTGCCCTTGACCGGGGCCACGGCGCGGAACCCCTTCTGCGTCCGAACAGTGCCGTTCCGGTCGTTCAGGATCTTGGCGAAAATCTCCACGACAGCCGTTTGCCCGCCGTCGGTGACGATCTCGAAGGAGCGTATCTCGGTGATGAGCTGGTAGTCGATGGCCAGCCCCTGCCCCGGCTTGCCGACTCCGACCCGGCCGGTGTTCTCGAATATCTGCACGAGCCTGTCCTGGACCATCCGCGGCAGGCGATCGCCCCACTGGGCCTTGGCGAGGTATTGCAGTTCCGATCTGGAAAGGCGGACAACGATCTGATCGCTGGCAAGCGTCTGCAGCGCCGTCGGCTCCGGCACGAGTATTTGCCGGTTCGTCGGGGCGGGACGTTCGACGATCGGCGTGGACGACAGGCTGAAGGTATCGTTGACTGCAGCACGCGTGCCGCAACCCGCCACAGTGAGCGCCAATGAGAAGATAACGGCAGTTCGGGTCGCCCCCGTCTTACGCACAGCTACCAGACCCGAAAACTTCATACTGCCAACGTCCCCAACCAACCCCGCCGCGCGAGAGGCGATCCCTGCTGCATATCTCCTCAAATCGACCTCGATTGAGGAGACATGCAGCAATTCAAAGTATTACAGCGACCTTTGCGCGTCTGATAGGACGCGCGGCGCTGTAGCAGGCGCAACCTTGATCGCGACCGCGGACCGCCCGCGAATCACCGTCGCGTGCGGCCATCATATTGCTTGACAGTCTCACCGCCGAATAGGAGGCGCTGTGGATTTCTGTCGAAATTGAAAATCGTCGTCTGCAGGCTCTGTACCGTCCGCCGCGTTTCGGTGACGAGCGTCTCCACGTCCCTGAGGCCGGAATTGGAGAAGCGCTTCAGATTGTCGGCGATGGGGCCGATCTGAGCGTTCAGATTGTTCGCCATCTGGCGGAACGCTTCGAGTGTCGAGCGCGCCTCCGCCGAAAGCGACGGGGCATCCGCATCGCCGAGGAAGCCGTCGATCTTCACGAGAATGCCGTCGACGCGGTTCGATGCGGCGTTGAGCTTGTTCGACATCTGCGTGAAGTCGGTGATCGTCTGGTCGATATCCTCCTGGCGCGCCGATATCTTCTCGGCGAAGCTGGATATCCGGGCAACCGTCTCGCGCGCCTCGGCGCTTGCGGCAGAAATGTCGTTGACGACCATCCCGACCTTCTGGGGATCGACGGCAGCCACCAGCGTGTCGACGCGCTTCAGCGTCTGCTGCGCATTCTTGCCGAACTGGTCATAGGTATCGACGGTGCGCCGGAAGCCGGCGATCGCGTCGGAGACCCCGCCGGAGGCCGCCTTGAGATCCTTGCTCAGCTGTTCGACATTGCTAACGATGGTGTCGATCTTCTTCGGATCGACGGACTTGATCAGCGCATCGGCGCTCGCAAGCGTCGCATCGAGCTTCTTCGACGCGGCGCTGACCGAGCCCGAAAGCTCCTCGACGCTCTTCAGGAACTGATCGATCGCCCCGGAATTGTCAGCGAGCGCCTTGGAGAAACGCTGGGCATTGCCGATCGTCGCCGTCAGCGGGCCGCGCACGTCGGTGACGAAGCCCTGGATATCGCCTATCGCCGTGTTGGCGCGGTCGAGGATCTGATCTGCGGTCGCAAGCAGGCTGGTGACGCTCGACTGGTCGGCGAGGATATGCGCCTGGGTTCCATTTTCCAGCGCCGTCCTGAGGATGTTCTCGTCACCCTTGCGCCCGCCGCTGAGCTCGATATAGGCGGCGCCGGTCAGGCCCTGCACCTCCAGCGTCGCCCGGGTCGACTTCAAAACCGGCGCGTCGGCGGAGACCTCGGTGATCGCAATCGAATAGCGCGGATCGTTCGCGTCGATCGCGAGATTGCGCACGGTGCCGACATTGATGCCGTTGAAGCGCACCGGCGATCCGACCGAGAGACCGTTGGCCGATCCCGGTATGTTGACGATCAGTTCGACCATCTGGCCGCTTCGGCCATACTGCGCCATCCAATAGACGAATCCAAAGGCGGCGGCGATGACCAGGACGGTGAAGAAGCCGACAATGGCATAGTTCGCTCTCGTTTCCATCGGCTTTGCCTACCTTTGCGGCCCATGCCGCCTTCATGGCTGCTTCCGCAATCGGGCTTGCGCGAAGCTTGCCTGTCCAATCTCTTGCCTCAGCCGTGCTCGCGCACGACCGCCCTTGCGCGCTTGCCCCGGAAATAGGATCTCACCCAGGGCTCGTCGCAGGCGAGCATGTCCTCGATCGTCCCCTCGACCAGAACCCGCTTGTTGCCGAGGACCGCAATCCGGTCGCAGACGGAAAACAGGCTGTCCAGATCGTGAGTGACCATGTACACGGTCAATCCAAGCGTGTCGCGGAGCTTCGCGATCAATTCGTCGAACTCCGCCGCGCCGATCGGGTCGAGGCCCGAGGTCGGCTCGTCGAGGAACACGAGGTCCGGATCGAGGGCGAGCGCGCGGGCGAGCGCCGCGCGCTTGATCATGCCGCCCGAAAGCTCCGACGGATATTTCTCCGCCGCCTCCGGCGCCAGCCCGACCAATTCGATCTTCAGCCGCGCCAGTTCGTCCATCAGGTCCTGCGGCAGGTCGAGATACTCGCGCATCGGCACCTGGATATTCTCGCGCACCGTCAGCGCCGAGAAAAGCGCGCCGTGCTGAAACAGCACCCCGAGCCGCATGTCGAGCGCAATGCGCTCGACCTCGCTGACCTGGTCGTAGTTGGCGCCGAGGATCTCGATCGCGCCGCTCCGTTTGGGCAAGAGCCGCAGCACCGTGCGCATCAGCACCGATTTGCCGGTGCCCGAAGCGCCGACGAAGCCGAGGATCTCGCCGCGCAGCACTTCGAGATTGAGCTTGTCGAGAACGATATGGTCGCCGAAGCCCACCGTCAGGTCGCGAACGGAAAGCACGGCCTCGCGCCGCTCCGCCGCCACATCCGGCTCCTTCTCCATGACCGCCTGAACCATGTTTCGCCCGCCTCAGAAATCAATTGCCGCGTAGAACATGGCGAACAAGCCGTCGACCAGGATCACGACGAAGATCGATTTGACGACCGACGAGGTCACGCGCCGGCCGAGCGACTCGGCACTGCCGCCGACCTTCAGGCCCTCGACCGCGGCGACGACGCCGATGATCAGCGCCATGAAGGGCGCCTTGATCATGCCCGCCGCCACTGACGAGAAATCGACCGCCTCCTGCAATCGGGCGAGGAAGGTCGGTATCGTGATGCCGGAATAGCCCCAGGCCACCATGGCGGCGCCGGTCAGCGCGGCGAAGTTCGCGATGATCGTCAGGAGCGGCAGGACGACCGTCAGCGCCACGAGGCGCGGAAAGACGAGAACGCCGACAGGGCTCAAGCCCATGACCTTCAGCGCGTCGACCTCTTCGCGCATCTTCATCGAGCCGATTTCGGCGGTGATCGCGCTGCCCGAGCGGCCCGCGATCATGATCGCCGTGAGCAGCACGCCGATTTCGCGCAGCTGCAGGATGCCGACCAGATCGACGACGAAAATCTCTGCGCCGAAGGAACGGAGCTGGAAGGCGCCCTGCTGCGCGATGATGGCGCCGATCAGGAAGGACATCAGCATGATGATCGGGGTCGCCATGACGCCCATGCGGTCCATCTGGTGGACGATCGCCGCCGGCGACACGCCGGCGTGGCGCCCGAGCTTCATCTGCGCGCCGCGAACCGCCGAGCCGAGGATGTACATGGCGGCGACCGTGTCGGTCCAGATCGACACCGTCACCTCGCCTATGGGCGCAAACAGTCGCTGGAACAGCGGCGCCCGGGTGGTGTCGCGTTCCGGCTGCCGCAGCTGCTCCGGCAGCGCACGGACGAGTTCGACATAGCGCTGTCCGCCGCCGCTGAAGCGGACCTCGCCGCCCTCCTCGCTGCCGAGCCCCTTCATGAAGCGCCGGATGATCCACGCGCCGGCCGTGTCCATTGCCGTGATGCCGGAGAAATCGAACTCGTTCTGGCCGCCCGCGGGTTTGCCGAGGCGCTTGAGCTTGGCCGCCATGGCTTCCGCCGTCTCGTGGCGCCAGGCACCGCGGAACACGTAGCGCCGGCCGGGTCCCCCGGCACCCGCGTCAAGGACGACATCGGCAGCAATCTGTTTTTCGGCGCGCGTCACGTGATCTTGGTCTTCCGGTTCGTCATTCGCATAATCATTAAAGCCAGATTCGATTTTAGGACGAAATCGTCCAGAAATTCAAAGTCGTAGACGGCGCCACTCGATGATCCTTATATCGGAATTTAAGGAATCATGCAGCGATTCAAAGTGCGGCGGTCGTCCTTATGCGTCTAAATGGGCGCGCGGCGCTGCAAATGCGGCAGAAAAGACACATTATGCCGCGAGGCACGCATACGCCGCCGCAGGCGCGCCGACCGATTTAGTCAACAGGTTTCCACCCGATGCCGATTTCACTTGCAGTCACCGTCGAACATTTCCCGATCGCCGGGACGTTCACCATTTCCCGCGGCTCGAAGACGACGGCGAGCGTCGTCACCTGCCGCATCACCGACGGAGAGATATCCGGCCGGGGCGAATGCGTGCCCTATGCCCGTTACGGCGAATCGATCGAACAGGTGACGGGCGCCATTGAGGCGACCCGCCCGCTCATCGAGGCCGGCATCAGCCGCGCCGCGCTGCAGCGGGCGATGAAGCCCGGCGCTGCCCGCAACGCGGTGGACTGCGCTCTCTGGGACATGGAAGCGAAACGGGGCCGCACGACCGCCGCCGCACTTGCCGGCATTGCCGACCCCGTACCGCTGACCACCGCCTACACCATTTCGCTCGCCGAACCGGAAGAGATGATGGCCCAGGCAGCCAGATATGCGCATCGCGCGCTGCTGAAGGTCAAGGTCGGCACGGCTGACGACACCTCCCGCATCCGCGCCGTCCGGGGTGGCGCGCCGGAAAGCCGCATCATCCTCGATGCCAACGAGGGCTGGACCGCGGAGAACCTCGCCGCCCACTTCGCCGCCTGCGCCGAAAACGGGGTCGCGCTCGTCGAGCAGCCGCTGCCGGCCGGCCGGGACGAGATTCTCGCCTCGGTGCCGCGGCCCGTTCCGGTCTGCGCCGATGAGAGCGTGCACGCGACCGAAGACCTTGAACGGTTGGTCGGCCGCTACGATGCCGTCAACATCAAGCTCGACAAGACCGGCGGGCTTACGGAAGCGCTGCGCATGCGACGCGCGGCCGAGGCGCTCGGCCTCAAGATCATGGTCGGCTGCATGGTCGGAAGCTCGCTTGCCATGGCACCGGCGGTTCTCCTCGCCCAGGGCGCCGATTTCGTCGATCTCGACGGGCCGCTGCTGCTTGCCGAGGACCGCGCGCCGGGCCTGCGCTACGAGGCCTCGCTCGTCTTTCCGCCGGAGACCAGCCTCTGGGGCTGAAGGGACCAGCCGGCGAACGCGAAACCGCACCCCGTCAGGGCGACGACGGACATGGAGTAGAAGCCCTGGACGCCGAACCAGGCGTAGAAATAGCCGGACAGCAGGGTGAAGATCGCTGTGAAGATGCCGGTGTAGAAGAAATAGAGCCCCTGGGCCGCAGCCTCCTGTTCCTCCGCGACGCGCTCGACCAGCTTCAACTGCATGCCCGTATGCATGATGGCGTAGGTAAAGGCGTGGAAACACTGGAGAACGAAGTAGCCCGAAAATCCAAGATCCATCGGGAAAATCAGCCAGCGCACGACTGCGAGCAGGCAGCCGGAGAAGATCATCGTCCAGACGCTGAAGCGCCGGATGATCGCCTTGGCGAAGAAGAACATGATCACTTCCGCGGCGACGCCGGCGCTCCAAAGCCCGCCGACCTGGGTGCCGCTGTAGCCGATGTGCTGCCAGTAGATGGCGGAGAAGGCGAAAAGCATCGCGTGGCTGCTGTTGACGAGCGTGACGCCCACCAGAAGCAGTTGCAGGTCGGTTTGCCGGAGCGATTGCGGCGGCGGCTCGGTCAGCGCCGTGATCGGCGACGGCCGCCGCGGCCGGCCGACCCGCGGCGCCGCAAGCGCCATCACGATGGTGAGCCCGAACCCGACCGCCATCGCCGGCAGGACCATCGCCCCGCCGACGAGGCCGATCAGCCAGCCTCCGAGCATCGTGGCGCCGATGAAGGCGACCGATCCCCATACACGCATCTGTGCATAATCGAAGCCCCAGCGCCGCACGCCCGAAAGCGCGATCGCCTCGACGATCGGCAGATAGGGCGAGTAGACCGCCGATTGCAGCGCGTAGATGACGAGCACCGGCCAGAAATCCTTGACGAAGAACAGGGCCATGGCGATCGCGAGCGACAGGCAGCCCGACCAGATCAGGACGATCGTCCGCTCGCCGAGGCGATCGGCGAGAAGTCCCGCCAGCGGCGCCGTGATGACGCGGACGAACATCGGCACGGCGAGCACCATGCCGATCTCGAAATCGCTCAACGAAAGCGTGCTCAGCCAGACCGGAAAATACGGCATCGCGAAGCCGTTGACGATCAACGGCGCGCTGAAGAGCAGCGCGAGGCGGAGCGCGAAATGACACGGCGGCGGCCCCACCGTGACGGCGGGAACTGATGAGGGAATCATGGGGAGAGACCTGATGGCTGTCTGCCACACCTAGCACGACGGCGCGTCCTCCCGCCATCGGCTAGTTTTCGCTACAGCGCCACGCCTGCCCCGGCATCGCCCCGTGCCTGCCGATCAGGCGGCCGCCCGCTGTGCAAGGCGCCGCGCCGGTATCTCTTCGGTTGCGCTCGCGCGCTCCCCCACGGCCGTGTCGCCGCGCATCCGGCGCCAGGTGACCAGTTCCATCGTACCGTCATAGTGTTCGGCGATCGCTGTGCAGCTTTCCACCCAGTCGCCCGTATTGATGTAGCGGATGCCGTCGATGTCCTCGATGACAGCATGATGGATATGGCCGCAGATGACACCCTGTGCATCATGGCGGCGCGCCTCCTCCGCCACGACCTTCTGGAACTCGCCGATGAAGTTCACCGCGTGCTTCACCTGCAGCTTGGCCCATGACGAAAACGACCAATAGGGCATGCCGAGACGCCGTCGTATTGCCGCGAGGCCGATATTGATGGCGATCGCCATATCGTAGGCCCAGTCGCCGAGATAGGCGAGAACGCGCGCGTTGCGCACCACGACGTCGAACTCGTCCCCATGCAGCACCAGGTAGGTCCGTCCGTCCGCGCCCTGATGGACATGGCGCGGGGCCACTTCGATGCCGCCGAAATGCACGCCGGGGAAATCCCGCAGGAACTCGTCGTGATTGCCCGGGATGTAGATGATGCGGGCGCCCTTTCGCGCCTTGCGCAGAAGCTTCTGGACGACGTCGTTGCACGGCTGCGGCCAATACCAACTGCGCCTCAGCCGCCAACCGTCGACGATGTCGCCGACAAGGATGATGGTCTCCGCCTCGTGATGGCGCAGGAAATCGATGAGATAATCGGTCTTGGCCGCCTTCGAGCCGAGATGGACATCGGAAATGAAGAGCGTTCGCAGTTTCCGTGCCGGTTCCTGATTGGTTGACGCCATGCCAGCCTCGCCTTGTCCAAGCCGTTTGCCGACCGTCAAAACCAGACTCGTGTTTCAGGAAGATGACAAGGGCGGACGGCGGGCGAAGGCGCTACCGTGAAAAGAAGCGTCGCGAAACTGTACGCGCCCAGCAAATCGTGCCAAAAGGCCTCGATCTTGAACGCAAGGGATGCAAGGCATGAACACGGGCGACAAAGCGAAATCGCAAACCGTTCCGACGAGCGGAGATATTGACCAGCAGGCACTCTTCTTCCATCGCTATCCGCGCCCGGGCAAGCTCGAGATCCAGCCGATCAAGCCGCTCGGCAACCAGCGCGACCTGGCGCTGGCCTATTCCCCCGGCGTCGCCGCGCCCTGCATCGCCATCAAGGACAATCCCGAAACCGCGGCCGACTTCACCGCGCGCGCCAATCTCGTCGCCGTGATATCGAACGGCACGGCCGTGCTCGGCCTGGGCAATATCGGTCCCCTCGCCTCCAAGCCCGTCATGGAAGGCAAGGCCGTTCTTTTCAAGAAGTTCGCCGGCATCGACGTCTTCGACATCGAGATCGATGCGCCGACGGTCGATCGCATGGTCGACGTCATCTCGGCGCTGGAGCCGACCTTCGGCGGCATCAATCTCGAGGACATCAAGGCGCCCGAATGTTTCGAGGTCGAGCGGCGCCTGCGCGAGAAGATGGAAATACCCGTCTTCCACGACGACCAGCACGGGACCGCGATCATCGTTGCCGCCGCCGTCCTCAACGGTCTCGAGCTCGCCGGCAAGGATATCGCCAAGGCGAAAATCGTCGCCTCCGGTGCCGGCGCCGCGGCGCTCGCCTGCCTCAACCTCCTCGTGACCCTCGGCGCCAAGCGCGAGAACATCTGGGTCCACGACGTCGAAGGCCTCGTCTACAAGGGGCGCGAGGTCCTGATGGACGAGTGGAAGGCGGTTTATGCGCAGGAGAGCGACAACCGCGTTCTCGCCGATTCGATCGGCGGCGCCGACGTCTTCCTCGGGCTCTCGGCCGCCGGCGTCCTCAAACCCGAGCTGCTGGCCCAGATGGCCGAGAAGCCGCTGATCATGGCGCTTGCCAACCCGACGCCGGAGATCATGCCGGAAGTGGCCCGCGCCGCCCGGCCCGACGCCATGATCTGCACCGGACGCTCCGACTTCCCGAACCAGGTCAACAACGTCCTCTGCTTCCCGCATATCTTCCGCGGTGCGCTCGATTGCGGCGCGCGGACGATCAACGAGGAAATGAAGATGGCCGCCGTGCGCGCGATCGCCGGACTTGCGCGCGAGGAGCCGTCGGACGTCGCCGCCCGCGCCTATTCCGGCGAGACGCCGGTCTTCGGACCGGATTACCTCATCCCGTCGCCCTTCGACCAGCGCTTGATCCTGCGCATCGCGCCGGCCGTGGCCAGGGCCGCGGCAGAAAGCGGCGTCGCGACGCGCCCGATCCAGGATTTCGACGCCTATCTCGACAAGCTCAATCGCTTCGTCTTCCGCTCCGGTTTCATCATGAAGCCGGTCTTCGCCGCGGCCAAGAACGCCGCCAGGAACCGGGTGATCTTCGCCGAGGGCGAGGACGAACGCGTGCTGCGCGCGGCCCAGGTGCTGCTCGAGGAAGGGACCGCCAAACCCATTCTCATCGGCCGCCCGCAGATCATCGAAACCCGCCTTCGCCGCTACGGCCTGAGGATCCGGCCCGATGTCGACTTCGAGGTTGTCAATCCCGAAGGCGACCCGCGCTACCGCGACTATGTCGACGACTACTTCGGCCTCGTCGGCCGCCTCGGCGTCATCCCCGAAGCCGCCCGCACGATCGTGCGTACCAATACGACGGTCATCGGGGCGCTCGCGGTCAAGCGCGGCGAGGCGGACGCGTTGATCTGCGGCGTCGAAGGACGCTACAGCAAGCATCTGCGCGACGTTTCCCAGATCATCGGCAAGCGCCAGGGCGTCTATGACTTCTCGGCGCTCAGCCTCCTGATCTCGCAGCGCGGGGCGACCTTCTTCACCGATACCTATGTCAGCTACAACCCGAGCGCCGAGGCGATCGCCCAGACGACCGTCATGGCCGCGAGCGAGATCCGGCGCTTCGGCATCACGCCGCGCGCCGCCCTCGTCTCCCATTCGAACTTCGGCTCGCGCGATTCCGAAAGCGCCTCGAAGATGCGCGCCGCCCTGCAGCTCGTGCGCGAGCTCGCGCCGGACCTCGAAGTCGACGGCGAGATGCACGGTGACGCCGCGATTTCGGAAATGCTGCGCCAGCGGGTGATGCCGGACAGCACGCTGAACGGCGAAGCCAACCTGCTCGTCTTCCCCAATCTCGATGCAGCGAACATCACCCTCGGAGTGGTCAAGACGATGACCGACAGCCTCCATGTCGGGCCGATCCTGCTCGGCTCGGCGCTCCCGGCTCACATCCTGTCGCCGTCCGTCACCTCGCGCGGCGTCGTCAACATGGCGGCGCTTGCCGTCGTCGAGGCAAGCCACCCCGTTTGAGGGGTGGCGACTTTTCGGCCAGTTCTCGCGCGGAGCGCGTGTTTTCTCGACCTCTAGGCTGGGAATTGGCCAAAAATCCCGGTTTTGTTCGCCTGGAATTCTACTATGGCTTGCAGGCGCAGGATAGTTTCACGGTTTACGAAATATAGCACTAGACAAAACCCGCCACCCTAAACCATGTTTATCTAGGGGCATGAATCGGTGTTGCGGCATGACTAATCAACAGGCTGTCCTCGATCTGCTGGATATCGTGGAATACGGAGGTTGCGCGGAACCGGAGCGCTTCTTCACCCTGATGCGCCGTACCTTCGATATCGCGCATCTCCTCTATCTCGAGGCGGAGCCGCTGCCCGACGGCCTGAACATCTGCCGCCTGCATCACACCTTCGGCGCCTATGCCGCCGAAATCTACGTCTCGAAAGGGCTCCACCGGATCGACCCGATCCTCAGGCTTGCGCTCGGGGGCGTCAGGCCCGTGGAGTGGGCAACCGCCCGGCGGCGTTTTCCGGAATGCGAGCCGCTCTTCGAGGCGGCCGAAGAAATTGGCCTTTCCACCGAGGGCGTGGCGCTGCCGCTGCCGTCACCTGCAGGGCGCATGGCGATGCTGGCGATCAGCGCCAACATGTCGCCGGCCGAGTGGTCTACCTATCGCCGTTGCCACCTGCGCGACTTCCAACTCGCCGCCAATCTTTTCCATGCCTCCATGATCGAGCATTCGGCCATGGCCGGCGCCATTGACGAGCGGGACCTGCGACTGACCGGACGCGAGACCGAGGTGCTGACATGGTCGGCCGCAGGCAAGAGCTACTGGGAGATCGCGACGATCCTCGGCATCTCCGAGCGCACCGTGCGCTTCTTCATGACCAATGCCCGCCGCAAGCTCAACGTCGTCTCCAACACGCAGGCCGTGGCACAGGCCGTGCGCCACGCCCTGATCCCCACCATCTGACGGGTTGCTTCTCCGGCCCGCCCCTCCGCAGGACCGAAGCCCCACAAATCTACCGGGAAAAGATGCGGGATTAAACTGTCACAATCGACAGTTACATGTGTCACACGAGCCTGACAGCATCTCTCCATCGCGCAACTAGAACGCATGGAGCGAGAAATGATCAGGATAGTGAACGGAAACGCTCGCAGCCGGAATCCCCAAGCCATCGACGAGATGTTCCGACTGCGCAAGCGCGTATTCCACGACTTCTTGAAATGGGACGTGAAGACCGAGGGCGACTGGGAAATCGATCACTACGACCAGGCCAATCCGCTCTACGTCATGTCCTATTCGCCGGAAACAGGCAGGCTCCGCGGCTCCCTGAGGCTCCTGCCGACGCTCGGGCCGAACATGCTCGACGACACGTTCCCGATCCTGCTCGGCGATAATCCGGAAATACGCAGCGCTTCGGTATGGGAATCGAGCCGCTTCTGCATCGAGCCGGAGATCTCGCAGGACCGGTCCTCGAACCAGGTGACGGTCGCGGCCGCCGAACTCATGTGCGGGGTCGGCGAGCTCAGCCTCGCCTCCGGCATCAGCCACATCGTCACGGTCACCGATGTCTTCCTCGAACGCATGTTCCGCCGCATGGGTTGCCCTGGAGAGCGCATTGCCGACCCGCAGAGGATCGGCTCCGTCTACGCGGTGGCGATCGCCTGGGAGGTCAGCAGAAAGCTGCTCGAAACGATGAAGGCGGTCGCCGCGATCGAAGGCACCGTGCTCGAGCGCCCGATGTCTCTCGAGACAGCCCGCGCGGCCTGACGACCTTTCCGGGCCGCTGCGGCGGCCCGGCACGCCATTCCAAAGTGCCACGGCGGCCTTTGCGCATCCGATGAGGCGTGCGGCGCCGTGGTGCGATCAGCCGTTAACGCAAAAGCTTGCCCGCCGTTGCACCGTCCGCGCAACGTCCTATGATGGAAAAGTAGAGGCGGGCCATTCTTCGAAAAGGTCCGCCGCAAGGCAGGACGGAGCGCGTGCCAGTATCCCGGAAAACGGCGTCCCGGAGGATGAGATGCATTGCGGCTGGCCTGGCGCCGTTGCTGCTGGCGACGGCCGTACCGGCCGCCGCCTCGGACGTCTGCAGCCGGCTTAGTGCCCGCCTCGCCGACCTTTCCGCACGCGTCACCACGAACGCCAGCCTGCGCGACTTCACCGGCGCGGTCTCGCGCCAGAACATCGAGTTGCGCCGCGCGAAGAACGATCGCCGCCGTATGGACTGCAGCAACGGCAGCGTCGTCGTCATCGGCGGCACCAGCG
This sequence comes from Sinorhizobium saheli, assembly GCF_001651875.1. Lineage (GTDB taxonomy): Bacteria > Pseudomonadota > Alphaproteobacteria > Rhizobiales > Rhizobiaceae > Sinorhizobium > Sinorhizobium saheli. The sequence goes on along the minus strand of NZ_LNQB01000052.1, from coordinate 36,199 downwards.
ATGCTGCCTGTGCCGAGATCGACGAGACGATCGCACGCATGGAGGAGAACCTCCGAAGGCTCAAGGCGCAGCGGCAGCAGTTGATCGGCGGCAACGACGAGGCGAAGCGCCAGCGCATTCTCGCCGCGATGGAGATCAACGACTGCTCACACGAGGCAGAAAATGCGTGGAGCACGACCCCGCGGGCGGACGAGTTCGCCCGCATGACGGCCGAGGAGACCGACCTCCCCCGCAACATTCTGCGGGATCTGCCGCCGGACAGCGAAGACTACCCGCTGCTCATGGACGAGCCGCGCATGGACGATTTCCCCCTTTGGGACGGCGGCATGGCGGGCAGCCTGCGGACGATGTGCGTGCGCACCTGCGATGGCGCCTTCTTTCCGATCTCCTCGAATGCCACGCCGGCGGATTTCGGCCGCGATGCCGAACTTTGCCGGGCGCGTTGCCCCGGGGCGGAGACGGAGCTTTACTATCACGAACTGGCGACGGAAGAGACCGACCAGATGGTCTCGGCATCGACCGGCCGTCCTTACACGGAGCTCCCGACGGCCTTCGCCTATCGCTCCCGCGACGTCGGCACGCCCGGCATTTGCGGCTGCCAGCCTGCGCAGGCCGCCGAGACCGATGCCGGCGAGGCCGCGCCCGCGGGCAAGCTCACGGTCGTGAGCCCCTCGGTCGTAACTCTCGGCGACGTGAAGAAGGCCCCGCCCAAGCCCGTGGCGGAACGTCCCTACGATCCGGCAAACAGCAAGGTCCGCGTGGTCGGCCCCACCTTCCTTCCGAAGGAAGAGAGCGCGATCGACCTCGAGCATCCGCTCGGCCCGCGCTATCAGCCGGTGCAGGGCAACTGACGGCAACGCTTCGAGCGGGAAACGCTCACCTACGTTCGCGCCACCGCCCTGGTGATTCCACCTGACTGCAGAATGCTCTAGCGCCGCCCCCATCCCTCCTCGAAGATGAGCTCCTCGAGCGGCAGGCGCTGGCGCCATCCTTTGACGGCGAGCTCCGGCTGCCGGTAAAGCCGGTCGACGAAGCCGAGGCAGAGCCAGGCGACGATCTCGATGTGCTCCGGTATCCCGAGGATCGCCTTGACCTCGCTTTCGTGGAAAATGCTGACCCAGCCGACGCCGACGCCTTCCGCGCGCGCCGCCAGCCACAGGTTCTGCACGGCGCAGACGGTCGAATAGACGTCCATCTGCGGATTGTGGGTGCGCCCGAGCACGACCGCGCCGCCGCGGCTGCGGTCGCAAGTCACGCAGATGCTGAGCGGCGCCTTGCGTATCCCTTCCAGTTTCAGCGAGCGATATTTCGCCTGCGCCTCCTGCGGAAACATCAGCGCCGCCTCTTGATTGGCGCGCTCGAAGGCTCGCCACACCCGCTCGCGCGTCTCGCTCTGCCGCACGAGTATGAAATTCCAGGGCTGCATGAAACCGACCGAAGGCGCCTGATGCGCGGCGCCGAGCAGGCGGGCGATCAGTTCCTCGGGCAATGGTTCGGGCAGGAATTCATCGCGCACGTCCCGGCGCGTCTCGATGGCGCGGTAGACGGCGGCGCGCTCGTCCGGCGAAAAGGCTGCGGCCGCCGCAAGGCAGCCGTTCTGGTCAGGCAGCATCGTTCGATCCCCAACAATGCACAACCTCCCGCCGTCCGCGCGGGGCGGTCCATCTCGCCAGGCCGGTCTTCTGACTTTGGATCATCCGCTCGCGCCGCCTTCCCGAACCGCTTCAAGATTCAGTGGCAATACCCTGAAATCATTCAGAGCATGTCTCTGGCGCGACCGTCCCCATCACAGCGTTGGGCACGTCCCGGAATTGCACCGGCTTCCCGATTCTCCCGCATGCGCGGGCACCTGACGGGCGCATATGGTCACAGGGCCCGACGAAAGGCAAGACGGGGCTCAGCCGATCTTCTTTGCCGCCTTCCCGCTCACGTCTGCCGGCCTGACGTCGTCACCGGAGCAGAAACGGTTGCGTCCGCGTTTCTTGGCGAGGTAAAGCGCGGCGTCGGCGACCGCCATGAGATCGCGCCCGGTCCCCCCATGAGCGGGATGGAAGGCGATGCCCGCACTGGCGCCGACGAGCAGCATCCCGCCGTCGAAAGTCACCGGCAAGGCGGCGTCGTGCACCAGCCCTGCCGCAAGGTCGCGGGCGGTCTTGGCGTCGAGCGCCCCGGAGAGAATGACGGCGAACTCGTCGCCGCCGAGACGGGCGACGGCGCCGTGCTCTGCGACGCGCGCGCGGAAACGCGATGCGACCGCCGTCAGGACGGCGTCGCCTGCGGCGTGACCATGCTGGTCGTTGACCGCCTTGAACCGGTCGAGATCGACATAGACCAGCGCGAAGCGTTCGCCGGCGCGGAAGGCCGCTTTCAGCGCCTCCTCGAAACCGCCGCGGTTCAAAAGCCCCGTCAGCGGGTCATGCGTGGCCATATGGCGGTTCAGCGCCTCGCTCTGCTGCAGCGCTGCGAAGACCGCCGAGAAGCGCAAGGCTACGAAGGCCATCAGCAGTGCGGCCGTGATCGCCATGATGATGACGCTCGGCAGGATCTCGGCGCGCAGGAAGCCGCCCGGCGACTTCGGTGTCCAGGCGAGAACCGGACAGGAGAAATCCGCACACCGGCCCGCCGCCACGTGAGCGCTCTCTGCCGGCAGGCGTCCGAGCGGCACGAAGGCGAGCCCGCTCATCCCCAGCTTCGTCCCGATGCCCTGCATCGCCATCGCCGTGATCGGACGCACCGACACCATGAAGGCGGGATTGCGGCGTTCGCGCGAAATCTCCAGGCTGTCGGGAATGACGGCCTGGACGATCGCGATGCTCATCTCTCCGTCGATCGAACGCAGGTCGACCGCGTGAATTCCGGGGACGGCCGGGGCCGTCGATCGCCTGTCGGGCTGAACGATATCGAGGACATAGGAGCCCTTGTCGTAACGCAACGCACTCTCGTAGCGACGCGCGGCCTCCTCGACGAGATCGCTGACGCTTGCCAGCATTTGGCGGGCCTCAGCGCCCGCTACCGAAGCGCCCTGGTGAACGACCGTCGATGCATTGAGCCCGCGATCGGTGATGATCAACCACGAGAAGCGGTAGTCCTCCCAAAGCCAGTCGATCAACTGGTCGGAGACGAACGCGTCGCCAAGCTCGCCATCGGCAAGTTCCTCATAGGTCTCCGTCCAGAAGGACAGCTCCGCCTGGTACTGGATCGCGGCGTCCATCTGATGGCGCAACTCGTTTGCCACCAGTCGGCGCTCCGCCGAAAGGCCGAAGCGGTCCGCTTCGCCGACCGCCCGATTGAGCACGAAGAGGAGACTGGCAATGATCAGGACCGCCACAAGCGCGCAGGCGACATGAATCGCCCAAACGGTTCTGTTTCGCCCAAGGTCTTGAAACTTCTGCTCGATCACGACACGCCCCCGCGGCCCAGGTCTGGCGCTGCCCGCGAGAATCAGACCGACTGAGGACGAGCATATAAACCAATGAAAAAGTTTGGACTAAAAAAGCTGGTATTGAAATGCTTAACACTTTCCACCGCAGCGCGCGCCCCACGACCGATTGGACGCGCGAAAGTCGTTGGGTACGCTTTCGATGAGCGGCTCACAGCCCTTCCGGCTGGTACCGCACGAAGGCAAAAGCCGTGCCCGAGGGCGACCAGTTCGGGACGTTCATCGTCCCCTGCCCGCCGAAGAGCGCGAGAATGATGCGCGCATTGCGGCCCTCGGGATCCATCAGCCGCAACCGCACGTCGCGGTCGCGCGGATGATCGAAGACGTCGCCGTCATAGGAAAGCACGAGCAGATGCCTGCCGTCGGGCGACGGATGCGGAAACCAGTCGCCGTAGGGGCTATCGGTGATGCGCTCGACATCGCTGCCGTCCGGCCTTGTGCGCCAGATCTGCATGCGGCCGGTGCGGCTGGAGTTGAAATAGATCCACTGGCCGTCCGGTGACCAGTCCGGCCCGTCATTGCGGCCCTCCCCCTGGGTCACGCGGCGCTCGGCGCCACCCTCGACCGGGATCGTATAGATGTCGAAGACATGGTCGCGAATGCCGCAATAGGCCAACAGGCGCCCGTCGGGCGACCAGCCGTGCCAGTAGGACGGCAGGCTGCGCGTGACGAGCCGCGGCGTGCCCCCTTCGATCGGGAGGACATAGATCGCCGACATGCCGAACTGGGTCTTGTCGCTGATCACGAGCGTCCTGCCGTCGGGCGAAATGCCGTGGTCGTTGTTGCATTGCCGGGCAAAGCCGGTATCGATTTCCGCGGGCCCGGAACCGTCGAGGGCAAGCCGGTAGAGACTGCCATCGCCATTGACGATGAGGAACTTGCCGTCCGGCGACCAGTTCGGCGCCTCGACAAGGCGCTCGGTCTGCCAGACGACGCGCGTCTCGCCGGTCGCAACATCGAAGATCTCCACCGAGCTGCGCATCGCCATCCCCTGTGCTATCCCCTGTCGCGGAAACGATTGGTGATCGGGTAACGCCGGTCGCGCCCGAAGTTCTTCTTGGTGATCTTCACCCCCGGCGCCGACTGCCGGCGCTTGTATTCGGCGATGTAAAGCAGGTGCTCGATGCGATGGACCGTCGCCTCGTCATGGCCGCGCGCGACGATTTCCTCCGTGCTCATCTCCTTTTCGACGAGGCATTCGAGAATATCGTCGAGCGCCGGGTAAGGCGGCAGGGAGTCCTGGTCGGTCTGGTTCGGGCGCAGTTCGGCCGACGGCGCCTTGTCGATGATGTTCTGCGGGATGACTTCGCCGGAGGGGCCGAGCGCCCCGGGCGGAACGGCGCCGTTGCGCCAGCGCGCCAGCGCATAAACCTGCATCTTGTAAAGGTCCTTGATGGGATTGAAGCCGCCGTTCATGTCGCCATAGAGCGTGGCGTAGCCGACCGACATTTCCGACTTGTTGCCGGTCGTCACGACCATCGAACCGAACTTGTTGGAGAGCGCCATCAGAATGGTGCCGCGGGTACGGCTCTGAAGGTTCTCCTCCGTGATCCCCGGCTCGGTTCCCTCGAAGGCGTCGGAGAGGGCGCTGAGGAAGCCCTCCACGGGCTCTTCGATCGCAACGACGTCGTAGCGGCAGCCGAGCGCCTTGGCGCAGTCGGCAGCGTCTTTCAAGGAATGCTCGGACGTGTAGCGGTAAGGCAGCATGACCGTGCGGACGCGCTCCTCGCCGAGCGCATCTACGGCAAGTGCGGCGCAGATCGCCGAATCGATGCCGCCCGACAGGCCGAGAAGAACACTCCTGAAGCCGTTTTTGTTGACGTAATCCCTCAAGCCCAGCATGCAGGCGCGGTAATCGGCCTCTTCGCCTTCCGGGATGCGGGAATTGACGCCGTTGCTGGAGACCCAGCCGTCCTCGCCCCTTCTCCACTGCGAGACGGCGACCGCCTCCTCGAACTGGCTCATCTGGAAGGCCAGCGACTTGTCGGCGTTGAAGGCGAAGCTCGCACCGTCGAAGACCAGTTCGTCCTGCCCGCCGAGTTGGTTGGCATAGATCATCGGCAGGCCGGTCTCGATCACCTGCTTCAGGACCACCTGATGGCGCACGTCGACCTTGCCGCGATAATAGGGCGAACCGTTCGGCGACAGCAGGATTTCGGCGCCGCTTTCCGCCAGCGTCTCGCAAACGCCGAGCTCGCCCCAGATGTCCTCGCAGATCGGGATGCCGATCCGCACGCCGCGGAAGTTGACGGGACCCGGCATTTCGCCGGCGTCGAACACGCGCTTCTCGTCGAACTCGCCGTAGTTCGGCAGGTCCACCTTGTCGCGCACGGCAATGACCTTGCCCGCGTCGAGCACCGCCACCGAATTGTGCCTGAGGCCGCCGGCCTGGCGCGGGAAGCCGATGACGACGCCCGGCCCGCCGTCCGCCGTCTCCGCCGCAAGCTTCTCGACGGCCTGCTCACAGGCCTTCAGGAATGCCGGCTTCAGCACCAGGTCCTCCGGCGGATAACCGGAGACGAAGAGTTCGGTCAAAAGCAGGAGGTCGGCGCCCTGGCGCGCCGCATCCGCGCGCGCCTCACGCGCCTTCGCGAGATTGCCGGCGATATCGCCGACGGTCGGGTTGAGCTGTGCCACGGCGATCCGTAGCGTGGAAGGAGCGGTCTTCTGTGCAGTCATCGGCTGGCCTGTCGGTCTCTCATCGCGAATGCATCGGGCATCCTCGACAGTTCTTACCCCATCCGGCGGCAAAAAACCCACACCCAATCGCAAGGAAAACGGAAAATCCGGAAAAAACTCTGCGTTCTCCGTTCGTTACGGCGGGCGGTCGGAAATCGTTCGCGGCGCGAGGAACTCGGAGAAGGTTGTGCGGGTTCGATCATTCATCCCCCATTCAAGATGACAGTCGTATGACAGTTAGAAGAAATATTTATGAAATTGGAGAAGCCGTTGGCCCGTATCGATTCTGCCGCCACGTCACGTTCTCAAGTCTACGTCGATAGGCCAGGCTCATCCATTAGACAGACTCTGTCGGGCACGCGCAGCGCCCTCGTTACGCTTTTCCTCGCGACGGCGCTCGTTTTCTTCGTCGAATGGATCGTGCGCCGTTCCTTCCCCGACACCGTCGCCTATTTCCTCGACCCGATGCGTCCGGCCTGGACCACGGTTGCCGCCTTCTTCCTCGTCATGCTTGCGCTCGACGCGCTGTTCGGCCGCGAGCACAAGGGGGCTCTGCTCGTCGCGCCGCTTGCCATCCTCCCGGCGTTCATCTGCCAGCAGAAGCAGGTGTTCCTCTCCGACCCGCTCTATCCGACCGACTTCCTCTTCGGCCGGCAGATCATGGAACTGATGCCGGTGCTCGTGAAGGACCGGCCGTGGACCGCCGTCGGCGTCGTCGCGGGCCTCCTTGCCGCGGTCGTCGTCACGGCCCTGCTTCTTCGCTATGCCTGGCGGAACTTTCCCAAGCTGAAGCATAGAGAGCGCCTCGCGCGAATCGTCTTCGCCCTGCCGCTGCTCGCCGCCTTCTGGCACATCATGGACTACAACCAGTTCTCCTGGGTCCGCGACCGCCTGCGGGTCATTCCGATCATGTGGGACCAGACCGAGAACTACCGGCACAACGGCTTTGCCCTCGCCTTCGCGATCAATCTCCCGATGGCGAATGTCAGCGCGCCGGCGGGCTACATGGCGGATGCGATCGACCGTATTCCGGTGAAGCCGCTTCCCGCCGGCACGACGCATCGCGCCAAGCCGGACGTGATCGTGCTCATGAGCGAGTCCTTCTGGGATCCGACCCGCCTGCCGAAGGTGAAGCTGACGCCCGATCCGATGCCGACGATCCGCGAAATGCAGGGCGGCGACGTCTTCTCGCCGGAGTTCGGGGGCATGACGGCCAATGTCGAATTCGAGGCGCTGACGGGCTTCTCCAATGCATTCCTGCCCTATGGCAGCATTCCCTACCAGCAATATATCCGCAATCCGATCCCGTCGCTTGCCACCTTCTTCCGCAGCGAGGGCTATGTTTCGCGCGCCATCCACCCTTTCCAGGGCTGGTTCTGGAACCGCACGGCCGTCTACAAGGCATTCGGCTTCGACACGTTCAGGTCGGAAGAGAACATGCCGGCGATGCAGAAGCGCGGGATCTTCGCTTCGGATGAGGCGCTGACGAAGGAAATCATCCGGCAGGCGGATGCCATGGAGGATCCGTTCTTCTTCTTTTCGGTGACCCTGCAGGGCCATGGCCCCTACGAGCCGAACCGCTATGCGAAGAACACGATCAAGGTCGAGGGCAATATCCCCGAAGCCGACCGTCAGGTGCTCGCCACCTACGCTCAGGGCGTCAAGGAAGCCGACGATAGCCTGAAGATGCTGATGGACTGGGCGAAGAAGCGCGATCGCGAGACGATCATCGTCCTCTTCGGCGACCATTTGCCGCCGCTCAACACGGTCTACACCAGCACCGGATACATGAAGGACGTTACCGCGGAGCGCAAGGGGCCGAAGGACCAGATGAAGGCCCAGCACGAGACGCCGCTTGTCGTCTGGTCGAACAAGACTGGTGCGAAGAAGGACATCGGCACGATCAGCCCCGCCTTCCTGTCCTATCAGATCCTGAAGCAGGCAGGCTACGAGCATCCCTACTACACGGGCTTCCTCGGCAAGGTCTACGACCACTTCCGCGTGCTCGACCGCTACATGCTGATCCGCAAGAACGGCAAGGAGGTCGCGGACTGGCTCCGCCAGCCGAAGATCCCGCCGTCGCTGCGCGACTATCGCTTCCTGCAGCACGACATGATGTTCGGCAAGCGCTACAGCACCGAGCGCTTCTTCAAGTCCCACGCCGAACTGCTCCAGGCCGGCTTGTGATTTGTCGCCTCGGGACGGATGAACCGTTCCGGGGCCGCCTCCCTACAGCGCCATTCCGCAAACCCGCTTGAGAGGTCCTCCGCACCTCGCGCTTTCACGCGGCGCGCTTTATGTTCTCTGCGCCCCCTCCGGCCGCCCGCACCCCCTAATCGCATCGGAAACAAAAACGCGAGCTTGCGCATTAAGGACAACGCGTGAATGCTAAATGCATGTCGCCCAAAAGTGTGCAGCGGTTCTGGGAAAACGACACGCATGAAAACAGAACCTGAAGCGCATCGCATGAAGACATTCAATCGAGACGCGCTTTAGGGGTGTCGGGGCCGACGAACACGGTCCCGGCCGATGGAGATTGGGGGCACGCGCAATTGATGCCGCATGTCGTAGCGAAGCAACCCGTCGAGCAACCGGCTCCCGCCGGCTTTACCGTGCATGCTCTTCTGCAAAATCCGGAGTTCCGACCGGTTCTGCAGGCGGCCGCGCGCACATTGATTTCCGTGAACGATCTCTTCCCGCGCATCGCCCGCCTCGTCGCCTCTCACCAGAAATGGATGCTCACCCAGGCCGCCTATGCGCTGCACCTCGAACGGGATCCCGACAACCCGGATTCGGGCATCACGGCCGCGAGGCTGCTAAAACTGATGCGCGATACGGGTGGCGCCAGCCGCAACACGACGGCGGCTTTCCTGGCGGAACTCGTCGCCTATAAGCTGCTCCGCCCGGCGGCCGGCGGGCGCACCCGGAAAGCGCGCCCGCTCGAGCCGACCGAGGCCAGCCGCGATGCCATGCAGCTCTGGTTCAGGAGCCAGATGAGTACGCTCGATCTCCTCGACGGCGGCAACCGGGTACGACGCGTCGAGGACGACGCCACTATTTTCGAGCGTGCCCAGCCGTTGGCCGCCCGGCGCCTCCTCGCCGACGTGAAGTGGACGAAGCCGCCGGACGGCATTGCCGTCTTCGTCTGGTCGGAGTCGGGCGGCATAATCCTCGACGATCTGATGGCGCACCCACCGAGCCTGGCACCGGTGGACGGCAAGATCTGGATCGACGTCAATCTGGCAAAACTCGCCGAGCACTACCTGATATCGAACACGCATCTCCGGCGGCTGTTCGCCTATGCCGAGACCGGCGGCTATCTCGGAAGGGCCGACGCCGGCCGGCGCGGTCGATTCTGGTTGAGCGCGCGGCTGGTCGAGGAATACGCCTCCTGGCAGGCGATCAAGGTCGAGGCGCTGGCGAGCGCCTTCGATCAGGCCGCCGATCGGCGTTGACGATTGGGTCGCTCTTTCGTTTCATCGTGAGCCGGCGAAACGTGGCAACGCGTCGTCGATATCGTAATAGTCGCCCTTGTCGGCGCAGAAGATATGGTAGCCGGGTTTGAGCCCGGTCGGCGTCTCGAAAGCACCCGCGAGGATCGAGGTGTAGTCGAGGCCCTCCGCTTTCCAGAACAGCGCAGATCCGCAGTGCCGGCAGAAGCCGCGCCGGGCCTCGCCGCTCGAGCGATACCAGGTGACGTGATCGGCGCCTTCCAGTTCCAGTGCGCTGTCGAGGACGTTGGTCGCCGCATAATAGAGACCCGTCTGCTTCCGGCATTGCGAGCAGTGGCAATATATCAACTCGCGCAGTTCCCCATGCGTCTTGAACCGCACGGCGCCGCAAAGGCAGCCGCCCTGATGGATTTCCGTCATTACCTACTCCACTCATAAGTTCCGCAAGCGGAACGATAAGGAAAACGTGCAGCAACCGAAGCGCTACAGTGACATTTACGCGTCTGATCGGACACGCGGCGGCGCCCAAAGCGCGTCGCGATTGAATGTCTTCATGCGATGCGCTTCAGGTTCTCGCTTTATGCGTGTCGTTGTCCCAAAACCGCTGCACACTTGCGGGCGACATGCATTAGACGTGAAAAAGCCGGACCAGATTTGAAGCCGGCCCGGCTAATGTCAAATTCAGACGATGCGTTCGAGGTTCAGATTTTTTGAACCAGCGACTTTTCCGAAACGATCAGCCGTTGACGACCATTCTCTTCTCGTCGCGGCCGCCCTTCATGCGCTCGGCGAGCAGGAAGGCAAGCTCCAGCGCCTGGTCCGCATTGAGACGCGGATCGCAATGGGTGTGATAGCGGTCGGCGAGATCGTCGCCGGAGAGCGCGCGTGCGCCGCCGGTGCATTCGGTCACGTCATTGCCGGTCATCTCGATGTGAATGCCGCCCGGGTGCGTGCCTTCGGCGCGGTGAATCTGGAAGAAGCTCTCCACTTCCGACAGGATGCGCTCAAAGGGGCGGGTCTTGTAGTTGTTGAGCGTGATCGTGTTGCCGTGCATCGGATCGCACGACCACACGACCTTCTTGCCTTCGCGCTCGACGGCCCGGATGAGGCGCGGCAGGTGCTCGGCGACATTGTCATGGCCGAAGCGGCAGATCAGCGTCAGCCGGCCCGCCTCGTTCGCCGGGTTCAGGATATCGATCAACTCCAGGAGGCCATCCGCCGTCAGCGACGGGCCGCACTTCAGGCCGAGCGGATTCTTGATGCCGCGGCAATATTCGACATGCGCATGGTCCGGCTGGCGCGTGCGGTCGCCGATCCAGATCATGTGTCCGGAGGTCGCGTACCAGTCGCCCGACGTCGAGTCGACGCGGGTCAGCGCCTGCTCGTAGCCGAGCAGCAGCGCCTCGTGGCTGGTGAAGAAATCCGTTTCGCGCAGGCTCGGATGGTTCTCCGCTGTAATCCCGATCGCCTTCATGAAATCCATGGTTTCGGAGATGCGGTCGGCGAGCTTGCGGTAGCGCTCGGCCTGCGGGCTGTCCTTCACGAAGCCGAGCATCCACTGATGCACGTTCTCGAGATTGGCGTAGCCGCCCATCGCGAAGGCGCGCAGGAGGTTGAGCGTCGCCGCCGACTGACGGTAGGCCATAATCTGCCGTTCCGGATTGGGCACGCGCGCCTCTTCCGTGAACTCGATGCCGTTGATGATGTCGCCGCGGTAGCTCGGCAGCGTCACGTCACCCTGCTTCTCCACGCCCGACGAGCGCGGCTTGGCGAACTGGCCGGCGATGCGGCCGACCTTGACCACCGGCTGCTGCGCCCCGAAGGTGAGCACGACCGCCATCTGCAGGAAGGCGCGGAAGAAGTCGCGGATCGTGTCGGCGCCGTGCTCGGCGAAGCTCTCGGCACAGTCGCCCCCCTGCAGCAGGAAACCGCGTCCTTCGGCGACATTGGCAAGGGCGCTCTTCAGGCGCCGTGCCTCACCGGCAAAGACCAGCGGCGGATACTTCGCGAGACGTGCTTCCACCGTCTCGAGCGCTGCGAGGTCCGGATAGTCCGGAACCTGCTGAATGGGTTTTTGCCGCCAGCTGTTCGGAGTCCAAGTCTGTGCCATTTCCATCACCTGTTGTCTGACGCGGATAGGGCCGCGCCGCGCCCCTGCGGCTCTGCCGCCCGGCATCCGGATTTCCATGCATCCGCACCGGCAGCCCCGCCGATCAGCGATCGACCGCCACGCGCCACGTGCCAACCACTTCGCGGATGCGGGCTTATAAACGTTAACAGGAGGCTTGGAAAGCCATTCTACCAGAAAACATGGAGTGCAGCGCCGTTGCCGGGAATCGCCGCTGCACGCGGTTCGGCGACCCGCATCAACCGACCCGTTCGCCCTTTCTGACGCGATAGCTCGGCTGGTACATCGTCACGAGCTCTTCCGCGGCGGTCGGGTGAACGGCCATGGTACGGTCGAAATCGTCCTTCGTGCAGCCCGCCTTCAGTGAGATACCGAGCAGTTGCGCCATCTCGCCAGCGTCGTGGCCGAGGATATGCGCCCCAACGACCTTGCGGTCCGACGTACTGACCACCAGCTTCATGATCGTCTTTTCCTTGCGGCCCGACAGCGTCGCCTTCATCGGCCGGAACTCGGCGCGGTAGACCTCGATCTCGTCGAACTTCAGGGCGGCCTCGTCCTCCGTCAGCCCGACGGTGCCGATCTCCGGCTGCGAGAAGACGGCCGTCGCGATCAGGTCGTGGTCGGGCGAGGTCGGATTGTTCTTGTATTCGGTTTCGATGAAGCACATCGCCTCATGGATTGCGACCGGCGTCAGCTGCACGCGATTGGTGACGTCGCCGAGCGCATAAATGCCCGCAACGCTCGTTCGCGAATAGGCGTCGACGAGGATCGCGCCGAGTTCATTGGTCGCGACACCGGCCGCCTCCAGCCCGAGGCCTTTCGTGTTCGGTACGCGGCCGAGCGCCAGCATCACCTGGTCGACGACGATCTCGCCATGTTTCATGGTATCGGCGACACGCCGTCCTTCCGCGTCGAGCGACACCGACTGGATGATGTCCTCGCAGAGAATGCGGATTCCCTTCTCCTCCATCGCGGCGTGCAGGCCGCGCCGCATATCCTGGTCGAAGCGCGACAGGATCTCCTTGCCCCGATAGATCAGCGTCGTTTGAACGCCGAGCCCGTGGAAGATGTTGGCGAACTCCACGGCGATGTACCCGCCGCCGGCGATCAGGATCGACTTCGGCAGTTCGGGCAGATCGAAGGCTTCGCTGGAGGTGATGCAGAGCTCATGGCCCGGCAGCGCATCATGCGGGCTCGGATGGCCGCCGACCGCGATGACGATGCGCTCCGCGGTCACCGTCCTGCCGCTGGCGAGCAGCCGAACCGCGTTCGGTCCGGCGAGTTCGGCCCGCGTGTCGAGGATTTCCGCGCCTGCATTCGCGAGCCCCTTGCGGTAAAGGGCCTCCAGCCGGGTGATCTCCTGCTCCTTCGCCGCGACCAGTTTCCGCCAATCGAAACGGCTCTCGCCCACGGTCCAGCCGAAGCCGGCCGCATCCTCGAAATGCTCGGAATATTGCGAGGCATAGACATAGAGCTTCTTCGGCACGCAGCCGCGGATCACGCAGGTGCCGCCATAGCGGAACTCCTCCGCGATCGCGACCTTCTTGCCCATCGCCGCCGCCAACCGTCCGCTTCGGACACCGCCAGAACCGCCGCCGATCACGAAGAGGTCATAGTCGAAAGCGCTCATGGAAAACTCCTGAAAGGAAACGGCATGTCGGATGCGGCCACCGCTTGGAAACATCGGGCGAAAGCGCGAGCGGAGTCGGCTTTCACCCTGATATAGTATTGCGATGCAAAAAAAGAAAAGCCCGGATCGCTCCGGGCTTCATCAGCAGGCGAGCCGCCGGCCTTCGATCATTATTGCGCGGGCGCCGGGGCCGCGGCGTTGGCCGCAGGCGCGCTGCCGATCTTTTCGTCGAGCGATTTCGTGGCTTCGTTCGTGAGGTCGCGCGAAACACCGGCTGCCCAGATGTCGGCGGCCTTCAGCAGTTCCCGGGTGACGAGCGGCCCGTCGTTGAGGAGCTTCTTGCCGGCTGCCGAGTTGTAGAATTCGGTGATCGCATTCAGCTCTTCGACCGTGAAGGTCTTGGCGTAGATCGTTGCAGCTTCGCGCTCCAGGTCGGAGCGGCGGGCGGCGAGGCCGAGCGCCTTTTCATCGACCGTCGCGGTGATCAGCTCCTGATGGTTCGGCGAAGCCTGGATCAGGGTGTTCTTCAGCCGTTCAGCGAGGTTCGGCAGGATGTTGTCGAAGTTGTTGGTGACACCGAGCGCGGCGATCGTCGCACGGGCCGCCTTGATCTGGTCTTCCGTCACGTCCTGTGCCCGGACCGCCGGGACCGATGCCGAAAGGAGGACCGCGACGGTGGCGAATGTGCGGGCAAGACCTGCGAGGTTTTTCATTTTTATCCATGCTCCTGTGTTGGCACCGACCGCCCGGCCCTTTAGCCGCCGCCAGGCAGGCAGTGCGGAAATCTGTTTTGCGGCGCCGTTCTCGCCGCGCACCTCACGAGCCTGCCGGCTCAGGATGCCGTCAGCTTGCGTGCGCCCTGCGGGCCGGCAATGACCGCCATCGAGGCCATCCCGATGAACAGCCCGTGCTCGACCACCCCCGGTATGGCGTTCAGCTCCGCCGCGAGCGCCTCTGCATCAGGAATACGGCCAAAAGATGCATCGAGAATGAGGTGTCCGCCGTCCGTCATGAAAGGTCCGTCGCCCGCTGCCCGGACGACGATATCGCCCGTCAGACCGAGGCGCGCGGCGACCTTCTCGATTGCCAGCCTGGTCGCGACCTGGCCGAAAGGATTGACCTCGATCGGCAGCTTGAAGGCGCCGAGCACGTCGACGACTTTCGATTCGTCGGCGATAACGATCATCCGGGCCGAGGCGCTCGCGACGATCTTCTCGCGCAGCAACGCGCCGCCGCCGCCCTTGATCAGGCGCAGCTTTTCGTCGAGTTCATCCGCCCCGTCGATCGTCAGGTCGAGTTCCGGCAACTCGTCGAGCGACTTCAAGGGTACGCCGAGTTCGAGGCAGAGGCGTGCGGTGCGCTCCGACGTCGGAACGCCGGTAATCTTGAAACCGGATGCGACCTTCTCTGCCAGCAGCCGTACGAATTCCTCCGCGGTCGACCCGGTTCCGATCCCGAGCCGCATGCCATTCTCGACATATTCAAGTGCCGCCTCGGCAGCCTTGATCTTCATCTGGCGGGCGTCCATGCGCCAATCGCTCCCTCTCTAATCCAGTCGGCGCAGCCGGCCATCCGCCGTCCCCGCCCGATTTCCGCTGAGACACTTACACGCCCGTCGCGGCAAACGAAAGCCAAAATGCGCCGCCCCGGGAGGATTCAGGCGGCGCTCCGACCTTTGTCGCCATTGCATTTCCTGACGACATCGCCTACCCCGGCGGACCAGGCTTTTGCAGCACGAGGTTCCGGTGTCCCAGCCCCTAGTCGTCTTCGATCTCGACGGTACCCTCGTCGATACCGCTCCCGACCTCGTCGCGAGCCTCAACCATGTCGTGGCGCAGGCCGGTATCGAACCGGTTACTTACGCCGATCTCACCCATCTGGTCGGCCACGGCGCGCGGGCCATGATCGAGCGCACCTTCGCGCTGCGCGGCAAGGCGCTGAGTGAGGAACAACTGGTCCGGCAGATGAAGGAGTTCGTCGAATTCTACCACGGGACCATGCCGGGTGAATCGGTCCCCTACCCCGGGCTCGTGACCGCGCTTGACCGTCTGCAGGATGCCGGATTGAAGCTCGCCGTCTGCACCAACAAGCCGGAAATGCTGGCAAAGCGCCTGCTCGAGGGACTGGGGCTGCTCGGCCGCTTCGCGGCCGTTACCGGCGGCGACACTTTCACCGTCCGCAAGCCGCATGCCGAGCATCTGCTTTCGACGGTCGCCAATGCCGGCGGCAAGGTCGAGCATTCGGTCATGGTCGGCGACAGCCTCAACGACATCCTCGTTGCCCGGAACGCGGCCGTTCCGTCGATTACCGTACCGTTCGGTTACTCCGACGTGCCGATCGAAAGCCTTTCGCCCGACCGCATCATCCACCACTTCGACGAGTTGACGCCGCACCTCGTCGAGACCGTGCTTTCCCGCAAGCGCAAATGATAAAGGGCCGCTGACGCGGCCCTCTCGTTGGCACGGGATGCGCTCACATGCGTTCGCGCCACCCCCTATCTGATTGTCTTGCCGCGCTTCAGCCTTCCAGGTGCCGCGCCTTGCGCGTCGCGTCGAAGGCACGGTTCATGTACATGTCGCGCCCGTAGACGTCGCTGAAATATTCGACGGTTCCGTCCTTGTTCGGCCACGCCGTGAAATAGGAGACGTAGACGGGCACCTTCGACGGGACCGGCAGGGCCTTGTTGCGGCCGCTGGCGATTTCCTTGCCGACCTCGTCGACGCTGACGCCGAGGACTGCTGCCGCCATGCGGCGCGGCTCGGCGAGCCGCACGCAGCCATGGCTCAGCGCCCGCTGGTCGCGCTTGAAGAAGCTCTTCGACGGCGTATCGTGCATGTAGATCGCGTGCGAGTTGGGGAAGAGTATCTTGAGCTCGCCGAGCGCATTGTCGCTGCTCGGCGGCTGGCGCACCGCGACGGAGGTAGTCGATCCGTACCAGTCGACCGCCGATGACGGAACCACCCGGCCGCCGACCTCCACCTGATAGCCCATGCGGTCGAGGTAATTGGGGTCGCTCCTGAGCTTCGGCAGCATCTCGTTGACGAGGATCGACTGCGGCACGCCCCAATAGGGATTGACCTCGACGGTCTGGATCTCGTCCTGGAAGAAATAGGTCTGATTGCTCTTCGAACCGACCACCACACGCATCGAGAACTGCTCGGCACCGTTCTCCGTATAGGAGGCGGTGAAGGCCGGCTGGTTGATGAAGACGTAGCGGTCGCCGAGCCCGTCAGGCAGCCAGCGGGCCTGCTCCATCGCGATCTCGACCTTGTTGATCTTGTCGGCGACGGTATCGCCGCCGGTAAGGACGCGGATCGACGCCTGCCCGACGACGCCGTCGGGCTTCAGGCCGTTTTCCTTCTGGAAGGCCTCGACCAGGGTGACGAGTTCGGGCGTATAGTCGGGCGTCCCCTGGTAGCCTGCCAGCACGGCGGCATGCTCCTGCTTCAGCGCCTCCGATCCCTTCAGCATGATCCCCTGAATGACGTTGGCAAGCTCGGGATTGCTCTCGCCCGGCTTCAGCAGCGTTCCCGGCGCGATTTCGACGCGCGGGCTTGCATCCTTCTGCGCCCGGAGCCGCTGGAGCTCCTGCTTCAGGGCCGCAAATTGCGAGCTCTTGGGGTTCTGCTCCTCGATGAGGGCGGCAACATCGCCGCCTGCCGCAAGCTTGTCGAGGAAGGCGAAGAGATCGACGCTCTTGCGCTTGAAGTCGTGATAGCCGGAAATCCTGTTCGGGTCGATGCGACCGCGCACGGTGTCCTGCACATAGGTGAGCACCGCGACCGACGTGGCGATCTCGAAGCGGGCGAGATCTTTCTGGCGTGCAGTCATGTCGGCACGGTCGTAATCGTCGGCGGGAACGGCAACCGCGTAGTCCGAAGGATCGAGCCCGACGCTTGCCGCATCCTTGAGCACGGCGAGCGCCGACTTGGCGCGGGCATTCACCTCACCGCCCTGGACCCACAGGAAATCGCTCCGCCCGGCGTAGAAGGCCTCCACCGCCTTGGCGACTTCGGCCGTGGCGCGCACATCGACTTCAGGCAGGAACTGACGGGCATTCGAAGTCGGCGCACGCACCATGGGCGGCAGGTCATAGGTCCGCACCGAGCCGGTGACGACCGGATCGAGCAGCCGCTCGGTCGCGACCTTGCGCAAGGCGTCGGCCTTGTAGCTGTAATAGCGCGGGCTGGAAACGCGCGGCGGCTTTACCGCGGCCCGATCTTCTGCGGTCGGCGGCACCGCCATGCCGAAGCCGGGCATCGGCTGGACGGGCTGGGCCCGCTCCGGCGCCGTTCGCTTCTTGCCGCCACGAATGAAGTCCATCAGGGTGATGGCCTCCGCAGGCCGCACATCCATGGTTGCGATCGCACAGGCGCCCATGAGCGCGACAACCGCTGCCGATTTGATAAGTCTCATAAGAATAAATGTCCCCGTATCGCGTTGCTGCCGAATACGGCCGCTGCCAGATTCTCGCCACGCCCTCGTGCTTCGAGACTTATAGAAAAGGATGGTGAATGAAAAGGAAACGACCGCCCTCAAAATCCTCCCGGCGCAGAGGACGGCAGCTCCGATTTCGCTCATCCGAAGTCGCTGCGTGCATGGTAAAAACTTGATTTGCATTCCTTTTATCTCGTCCCGCGACACGGCGATGTTCCCCGCGGCACAGAGCGCCCGGCCACGGAACACGCCGGATGTGACAGAAACGTCACATCGCCGGCAGCGGCAAGCGCGTGACGCTCGCGTGGGCAACGGATTGCCGCGCTGCAACACTTCAAACGATTGTAGGCGCTCGGCGCCGCGGCGGCCCCCTTTACAAGCCGACAGGCTCGGGGCAGAGAAATGCCCGGCACCGGGAGGAGACCGGCTTAGGACCTGGTTTCTCGCCTCGGCTTCATGAACCGCATGATGAAAGCAGGTAGCACGATGACATCGACGCGCACGGAAACAGATACGTTCGGCCCCATCGAAGTAGCAAGCGACCGCTACTGGGGCGCCCAGGCCCAGCGTTCGCTCGGCAATTTCAAGATCGGCTGGGAGAAGCAGCCGCTGGCGATCGTCCGTGCGCTTGGCATCGTCAAGCAGGCGGCCGCGCGCGCAAACATGGCGCTCGGCCGGCTCGACCCGGAGATCGGCGACGCCATCGTCAAGGCGGCGCAGGAGGTGATCGACGGCAAGCTCAACGATCATTTCCCGCTTGTCGTCTGGCAGACGGGCTCCGGCACGCAGTCGAACATGAACGCCAACGAGGTCATCTCCAACCGCGCGATCGAAATGCTCGGCGGCGTCATGGGCTCGAAGAAGCCCGTGCACCCGAACGACCATGTCAACATGAGCCAGTCGTCGAACGACACCTATCCGACGGCCATGCACATTGCTTGCGCGGAACGGGTCGTCCATGACCTCTTGCCGGCGCTCAAGCACCTGCATAAGGCGCTCGAGGAAAAGGTCCGGGCCTTCGATCACATCATCAAGATCGGCCGCACCCATACGCAGGACGCAACCCCGCTGACCCTTGGCCAGGAATTTTCGGGCTATGCGGCGCAGGTCGCCTCCTCGATCAAGCGGATCGAGATGACGCTGCCCGGCCTTTGCGAGCTCGCCCAGGGCGGCACCGCGGTCGGCACCGGCCTCAACGCCCCGGTCGGCTTTGCGGAGAAGGTCGCGGAAGAAATCGCCGCAATCACCGGCATCGCCTTCACCACCGCGCCGAACAAGTTCGAGGCGCTGGCGGCGCATGATTCGATGGTCTTCAGCCACGGCGCCATCAACGCGACCGCCGCGGCACTCTTCAAGATCGCCAACGACATCCGCTTCCTCGGCTCCGGCCCGCGCTCCGGCCTTGGCGAGCTGTCGCTGCCGGAAAACGAGCCGGGCTCGTCGATCATGCCGGGCAAGGTCAACCCCACCCAGTGCGAGGCGCTGACGCAAGTCTGCGTGCAGGTCTTCGGCAACCATGCGGCGCTGACCTTCGCCGGCAGCCAGGGCCATTTCGAGCTCAACGTCTACAATCCGCTGATGGCCTACAACTTCCTGCAATCGGTGCAGCTCCTCGCCGATGCGGCCGTCTCCTTCACCGACAATTGCGTCGTCGGAATCGAGGCGCGCGAGGACAACATCAAGGCGGCGCTCGAACGCTCGCTGATGCTGGTCACCGCGCTCGCACCGAAGATCGGCTACGACAATGCCGCCAAGATCGCCAAGACCGCGCACAAGAACGGCACGACCTTGCGCGAAGAGGCCGTCGGCGGCGGCTACGTGACCGATGCGGAGTTCGACGCGATCGTCCGTCCGGAAACGATGATCAGCCCGGCCTGACCGCCAGTCGGCCGCGGCCCGGCGCCGCGGCCTTCTTCTTTCGAGCCATCATGGCTTCCGCTCGATTGTCTCGCTCCCGAAGCAGCATCCCTATTCTGATGATCGATAAAATTAAATCGATCGCCGCAAGCAATCGTTAAGACTTCGCAAATCATTTTCCCCTAGAAGTCACCAGTTATTAGAAAACAAAGAATTAAGAGGATTGCATATGCAAGGCGCAACCTCTGGCAGGACTTCGACGCCCGATATTGCCGGACAGATCACGCATGCGATGCGCCTGATGGGCATCGCCCCGATACCGCGCAATTACGAACTTTACTACGAGGCCTATCTCGGATCGAACGCGCAACTGTCGAAGGACCTGGCGGCACTCGGCAGCCGTGCGACGCAGGAGGAGCTGGACGCGATCGGCGCGCGCTATTTCAGCCACATCCACCATCCGCACGGCATCGAGCGGGCGCACAGCACGCTGACGGCGAAGCTCGCCGAACTCGTCAGCCTGCTCAAGGAGGAGCAATCGGCGCTTGAAAGCTACAACAGGGTTCTCGACGAAGCCTATGTCAACATGACGAGCAAGAGCGCCGCCAGCGCCGACATCCTGCGCCACGCCATCGGTCTCTTGAGCGACGCCACCGCCGACACCATGAACCAGGGCAAGGAGCGCGTGCAGACCGTCGTCCAGAAGTCCTTCGAAATGGAAGTGATCCGCCAGGAGCTCGACGAATACAAGCGCATCGCCAACACCGATTCGCTGACGCGACTCGGCAACCGCCGGGCCTTCGACGAGAGCCTCGCCGCCGTCTACAACAACGAGCACCTGCGGCGCTTCACAGGCCTGCTCGTCGCCGATATCGACCATTTCAAGAAGATCAACGACACCTTCGGCCATCCGGTCGGCGACAAGATTCTCGCAACCGTCGGGAACGTCATCCGCGCGAACATCCGGCGCGACGCCTTCGTCGCCCGCACCGGCGGCGAGGAGTTCGCCGTCATCCTCGGCGACAGCAGCCAGGAGGAATGCCTGCAGGCCGCCGATCGCATCCGCACCGTTCTCGCCAGCACGCCCTTCAAGAATTCGAGGACCGGCGTCAACTACGGCCCGATCACCCTCTCCGTCGGCGTCTGCATGGCCACCGCCGCGGACGACCCGCTCGACCTCTACAACAAGGCCGACATCGCCCTCTACGCCGCCAAGAATTCCGGCCGCAACCGGACGGTGCTCTTCGAGGAAGGCATGCGCAAGGATTCCGGCCGCAACTGGCTAATTTATCGACGGTAGGGCTGGAACGACATAGCGGCTCGCCCCGATCCAGTCGTTTCCGCCACGTGACGAACAACCGCTGCGCGCGCCCAAATCGGTCGTTAGGAAACAGCCGCGGTGGCCATGCTTTACTCCTCTACCAACGATAAAGAGAAGGGGCGAATGAACGCCCCGGTCTCATCGTAGCAAGCACCCTGAGCGCTATTTTCAGGCGCGCTTAAGGGCCGGTTCCAGGCCAACGGCGGCGGCCAACCCGCCGATATCCTTGATTTCGGTGTATTCGTAAAAGGGATTGGCCGGCTCATGGCCGCGGTTGACCCAGACCTTGCTCTTGATGCCCAGATCATAGGCGGTCATCAGGTCGTAGCGGAAGGACGAAGACACATGAGTGATGTCTTCGGGCCCGCAGCCGAGCTTGTCGAGCATGTACTCGAAGCCCTTCATCAGAGGTTTGTACGTCCCGACCTCTTCTGCCGTGATGACCATATGAATGGGCGCGCCCAGCTTTTCCACGTTCGACATGATCAGGCTGTTCATCGAGTTCGACAGGATGACCAACGGAATTTCCTTGGCCACCCTGGACAGGCCGGCCGGGACGTCCGGGTGCGGGCCCCAGGTCGGCACTTCATCATAGATGCGTTGCGCGTCTTCGGGTTTGAACGGGATACCGATGCGTTTGCAGCTGCGTTCGACGGAATTGTGCACCACTTCGAGGAAAGGCTTCCATGGCCCTAGCACCTCGTCAAGCCGATAGCCTCTGAAAGCCTCGACAAAGCCGGCCATCGCTTCTGGGGAGAGACGCTCGCCGTAGGAGCGTCGCGCAGCGCCGGCCATATCGAAATTGGTGAGCGTGCCGTAGCAATCGAAGGTGACGTACTTCGGTCGAAATTGAGTCATGGCGTGTATTCCTTCCAATTTGACGGCACAGCGTGCCCATCCAGGTCATCGTAAGCATTCCGGCCAGTGCGAGCACACTGGCACAGCTTTGCGGCAATGGCAAGCGATTGTCCAACAATTTTTGGATTGGCCGATCGTTTTGGCACTTGCCGACAGCTTGAGCGTGCCGCATCCAAGCACCAACACACCGCGCAAATTTATCAGAAAATACTGCATAATCCGCGTTTAAGGGATACTTCAGCGGCATGTCCCCGCGCTGCCGCCAAGCGTCATGCGGCAGAAAGAGAGCCATTATACAGGCAAGAAATCTCCATCGACGAAAAAATTGTTGTACAAAATGTGAAGTGTGAGATACTGGCGGCCATCGAGCTGCCCATTTTCGAGGCAGGATCTGAATGAGTTGAAGATGGATCACAAGCATCAATGCGGGCCAGCCCGCGTTCCAGAGCTTTCCGAGGCGTGCCATCCCGTGGGGGCTGCGGAAGCCGAAGAAATCGCCGAACGGCTATATGGCGCGCGCGGCCGAGCCACGCGCTTTGAAACCGAAAAAGACGACACGTTCCTCCTCGACTGCGCAGCCCGCGGGAAGTTCGTGCTGAAGATCGCTCATCCTTCCGAGCGGATGGAGGAGCTCGATTTCCAGGTTGCGCTGATGCGTCATCTCGAGCAGCGGGCCCCTGATCTACCCATCCCCCGCGCACTTCGCGACGTCGACGGCGCGGATTTGCCCATCGTCACTACCAGTGCCGGCGAGCGGCGGGTGGTGCGGCTCATCACCTTCCTCCCCGGTACTCCGCTCGACCGGACAACTTCCACGGCCCCACAGCGCGAACGGATCGGCGAAATCCTGGCAAAGCTGCGTCATTCCATGGCCGACTTCTCGCATCCCGCAGACGGCCGGGCGCTGGCATGGGACGTCACCCATCTGCTCGAGCTCACCGATCTGTTGAGCTTCATCCCCGCGGGCGACAAGCGGGCATGGACCGTCCGTGCGGTCGAGCGGTTTGCCGAAGTCAAGCCGAGGCTCGACCTGTGCCGGCGGCAGGTGCTCCACAACGACTTCAATACGTCGAACCTGGTCGTCGATCACGCCAGCCCGCAGTTCCTGACCGGCGTCATCGACTTCGGCGATGCGGTCCGTACCGCCATCGCGGTCGACGTCTCCACGGCGTTGATGAATCAGATGCCGAAAACGTTCGACCATGGGAACCGGCGTGACCTGCTCGACGAACCGCGCGACGTTCTGCGCGGCTATCTCCGCCACGCCGAACTGACGGACGAGGAACTCCGGCTGATCCCCTTCCTGTCGATGGGCCGTCTTGCGGTCCGTGCGCTGCTGACGTGCTGGCGCGCCGAAATCTTCCCCGAAAATAGCCGCTATATCCTGCGCAATACCGAAGCCGGCTGGGCCCACCTCGAATGGTTCCACTCGATTTCGACCGCACAGATTTCCGATCTTCTGACACGATAGGAACCGTAATGTCCAAGCAAGCGACTATCCTGCCCAAGGGCTTCCGTGGCGACATGCCAAATGGCTTCAATCCTCAGGACACGTCTCATCTCACAAGTGAAGATCTGGCGCATATCACCAGGCGGCAAAGGCTGCTCGGGCCTGCTTATCGGCTCTTCTACAAGTCGCCGGTTGAGGTCTCCCGTGCCAAGGGCGTCTTCCTCTATGACAGGCACGGCAACGAATATCTCGACGCCTACAACAACGTTGTGTCGCTGGGTCACTCTCATCCGCGTGTCGTCGAGGCGATCCAGAAGCAGCTCGAATTGCTCTGTACCCACACGCGTTACATGCAGGAACCCCTGCTGGACTATGCCGAAGCCCTGATCAATACGTTCGGTGGCGAACTCGGCCGGACCGGATGCGCGATGTTCACATGCACGGGCTCGGAAGCCAACGATCTCGCCTTGCGTATCGCGCGTTACCACACACGCAAGACCGGCGTCATCGTCACGGCCGAAGCCTATCACGGCAACAGCGGCGCAGTCGCGGCAATCTCGCCTTCGCTCGGCAAGAAGTCGGCTCTGGACCCCTATCTCCGCACGGTCGCCGCGCCGGATTCCTATCGCCTGCCAGTCGAAGAAATCGGCCGGCGGATGGCGGAGGATGTCGCGCGGCAGATCGCCGACATGGAGCGGCATGGCGGCGGCCTGGCGGCCTTCATCGCCGACTCGGTCTTCTCCTCCGATGGTCTCTACGTCGATCCGACGGACGTATTGGCGCCGGTGGCGGAAGTGGTGCGCAAGGCGGGCGGCCTGTTCATCGCCGACGAGGTGCAGTCCGGATTCGGGCGGACCGGCAGCCATTTGTGGGGTCACGCCCGTCACAAGGTCGATCCGGACATCGTCACCATGGGCAAGCCCATGGGCAACGGCTATCCCGTTGCCGGCGTGGTCCTGCGGCCCGAACTCGTCGCCGAATTCGGATCCAGCATGCGCTACTTCAACACGTTTGGCGGCAACTCCGTCGCTATCGCCGCTGCAAAGGCCGTGCTCGACACGATCCTCGAAGAGGGCCTGTTGGACAACGCCGCCAAGGTCGGCGGCGAAATCCTCGACGGCCTCCGGGACCTACAGAAGAAATATGATTTCGTCGGCGATGTTCGCGGGGCCGGCCTCTATTTCGGCGTCGAACTCGTCAAGGATAGAGACCGGAAAACGCCGGACATGGACCGCGCGCTCGCAGCCGTCAATGCCCTGCGCAACCGGCGCATCCTCATTTCCGCGACGGGAGCGGACGCGCATATCCTGAAGATCAGGCCTCCGCTCATCTTCACATCGGCCAACGCGGCGCGTCTGCTCGAGGGCGTCGACGAGGCGCTTCGATCCGTGCAGATCTAGGGCCCGCCACCGTGCAGCCGGCCGGCACAATATCATCTCGCTTGCCCTACGCCGCCGCATGTGGCGTAGGTATTCAAGCCAAATCAACGAGCAAAGCCATAGCCATGCCGACGCTGCACGCCAGGAATCAAGCCGAAGATCTCGAGATGAATGTCGAGCCCTTGCCCGCAAGCGCGGTGGAAATCCTGACCCACGCCTTGCGACGGCGCATCTTGTCGGGAGATTTCCGACCGGGCGAGTTCCTGCGCGACGTGAAGATGTGCGAGGAGCATTCGACCTCGCGGCACACATTCCGCACGGCAGCCCAGGTGCTCGTCACGCAGGGCCTGCTGCGTCAGATACCGAACCGCGGCTTTGTGGTGCCCGAATTCGGACCCGACGATATTGTCGATATCACACGCGTGCGCGGGGCGATCGAGGGCGAGGCGATTCGTCTGATCGTGCTGACCGGGGTGATCCCCCCTCTGGCCCTGGAGGCGGTCGAGGTTATGCGCACGTCCACCCTACCCTCCGACAGATCCCTGCTAGTCGCTGCGGACCGTGACTTCCACCGCGCGATCGTTGCCGCTAGCGGCAGCCCTCGGCTGAAGCGAACCTATTCAGACCTCGAGGGCGAGATCGAGCTTCTCCTCGCACAGCGGCAGGATTTCTACGCCACCGCCGAAGAAATGGCGGAAGAACACGAGCGGCTCATCAACAGCTTGAGAAGCCGCCACTACGATACGGCGCGGGAGGCGTTCCAGGAGCACTGGGAAGATCTCCAGATCAAATTGCTCGACCAACGCTGACCAGCGCTCCCCGCTGGCCGTTGCGGACTTCCTTGTTCAGGTTCGCTGCAACGCTACAGGCAAACCTGGCCCGTGGGCGGAAAGCGGTCACAATGGCCGGCACCGCGGAACGGAAGGAAGGCCAGAGCCGTCGGCTCCTGACCGATGCTCCCCGCGTCAGCGCGGGAGCGAAAGCCGCTTCGTTGTCCGCCCTCTTCGCACTGACGGGGAGCTCCTCTTCCGACGTTGGACATATTGCCGCGCTCCCAGGCTCGGGCCCTTGGTGCTGCGTCCGCGGCATCTATATAAGCTGGGCCGCAGGAAGCGGCTGAAGGCGAGTGATGGAATGAACGACGCATTGCAGGGCCGGGCTGCGCAATCTGCCGCCGTCCGAGAACGCGCAGAAGCCGAGATGAAGGCGCTCGGCATCGATGACGCGTTCATCGGTACCCTGGTCGAGACCTTTTATGGCCGCGTCCGCGCGCATCCGGACCTCGGGCCGATCTTCGACGCCAGGCTTTCGGGGCGCTGGCCGGAGCATATGGAGAGGATGAAAAGCTTCTGGTCCGCCGTTGCCTTCCGCAGCGGCGTCTACGGCGGCGAGCCGGTCCAGGCGCATCTCGGCGTCGCCAACATGTCACCCGACCTTTTCCCGAAATGGCTGACGCTCTTCGCCGCGACGCTTGACGATATCGCACCGAACGAGCAGGCGAAGGCGTGGTTCATGGCCGCGGCAGAGCGCATCGCGCGCAGCCTGACGCTCGCCCTCTTCTACAATCCGGCGCTGGACGACCCGGCGCGCAAGCCTTCCTGATATCTCACTCTTTGGAAGTTACGGTAGTCGAGGGGCTGCTCGAAGACACTCAGGCGCCCTCACCACATCGTCTTTGCCGCACGCACCGGCCAGTCCCGGTCATAGCTGTCCTTGTCGAAATCGGCTTTCGCGGCCTTGAGCAGCGCGCCCGGTGTCGGCAGCGAGGCCGGGTCTGCGAAGCGCTGCGGGTTCCAGAGCTGCGAGCGGAGCAGCGCGCGGGCACATTGAAAATAGACCTCGGCGATCCTGACGACGATGACGGTGCGCGGATGCTTGCCGTCGATCTCGAACGAGCCGGTCAGGGCCGGGTCGAAGCTGACTACGGCCGTGCCGTTGATGCGCATCGTCGTGTTCGAGCCCGGCACGAGGAAGAGCAGCGCCACGCGCGGATCGCGGACGATGTTGGCAAGCGAATCGATGCGGTTGTTGCCGCGCCAGTCCGGCATCAACAGGGTGCTGTCATCGGCGACGCGGACCACGGAGGCGTCGTCGCCGCGCGGCGAGCAGTCCAGCCCCTCCGGCCCGACAGTCGCCAGTGCGGCGAAGGGCGACGCCTCGATCATCTGCCGGTATTCGGCCGTCAAAGACGTGGTCACCTTGGCGATCGATGCCTCGCTCGTTTCGCCGTAAAGCGTCCGCAATTCCTCGACCGTCCGGATGATCGTCATCCCATCCTCCCGTGAAGGCGCAATCATGCGAGGCATAGCACGGCATCCGGACGACGGCATCAGGCAATTCTCCTGAGCTGCGCCCCCTTCACTTCCTCGCGAAGAAAGGCGGTGATCTTTTCGATGACAGGCGCCGCGGAAACGATGCGGCGGTGACCGAGGCCGTTCGCCCAATGCAGCTCCACGTTCGGCCCGGCCTCGCCGTAGCGTCGCGCGTGATCGGCCGGAACCTCCTTATCATCCTCGGCATGGATGACGAGCACGGGCTTGCGGAGGGCCGAAAGAATGCGGGTCGCGTCATAGTAATCGACGCGGCGCCCGGAGAGGCGCTCGACCATGCCCTCGAAAGCCACCTGGGCTCTCGGGGCGAGACCAAACATCTTTCCAATCCCCTTGAAGAGCCAGGTCATCTCGCTCGGTGCGCCGATCAGAACCAGCTTGGCGGGGACGCGCGCCGGCACGTCGCAAAGCACCGCGCCTGCGGCGCAGGCAAGACTCGCGCCGCCGAAGGAATGGCCGATGCCGACGTCGAAGCCGTCGAAATGGCGCCAGGCCGCGTCAATCGCCCTCACCGCCTGCGGCATGGTCAGCGAGCGCCCGGGCGACGCCCCGTGACCGGGCCAGTCGAGCGCGACGACCTCGGCGCCCGCGGCGTGCAGCCCCTCGATGAGGGCGGCGAGATGGTCGCTCCGCGATCCCCACCCGTGCGCAAGGAGGACCCGCGGACCGCGGCCTCCCGGACGCCGCTCGAAGTGACGGGCGGCCACCCAGCCGCCGGCGAAGGACAGCGTGACCTTTCGCGACCGTGCCATGACCGGCGCCGCGGCTTTGAGCAGGGCCGCCTCCTTGCCGTTTCTCGGTCTCCGGCTCGGCGTTCGGCAGAAGATCCAGAACGCTGTCTTGCCGGCCGCCTCGGCCGAAATCGCGGAAACGGCCTTCAGCGACAGACGGATGACCTGGGTCGCAAAGGATGCCATAGTGAAACTCTCTTCGAATGTTCAACTATGAACATAATTGTACAACGATGAACAAAAAGCAAGTGACCACAGAGCACCACTACTTTCCCTGGGATCATCCGCGTTTTCGCAGCTGGATCGCCGTAGCGCGGGCCTGCCAGCTCATGCAGCAGACGTTGACGCGGCGACTCACCCATCTCGACCTGAAGCCGCCACATCTCGACATCCTGATCAATCTCTACCGCTTCGACGGCATCACGCAGCAGGAACTGGCCCGCAAGCTGCTGGTCGGCCGCTCCAACATGAGCATGCTGCTGCCGCAACTCGAGAAGCGCGGGCTTATCGAGCGGCGCGGCGATGAACGCGACAAGCGCGTGCTCCGGCTGTCCTTGACCGGGACGGGCCGCGCACTGACCGAGGAGGCGATGGAAATCCAGACGGCACTGATCGACAGTTCGCTTGGCGGCGCTCCGCTCGACGATTGCATGAAGATCGCGCAGTCTATGGAGCGGATCATCACCGCGCTGCTCAAGGAAGATGGCGAGGAAAGCTGAGGCGCCGAGGCAATCGAGGTCTGCGCGTCAGCGCGGCTTTTCGGACTTGTCGCGCGACATGCCCTTTTCGGTCAGTTCCTGCTCGTAGGCCCGGAAGAGCTCCTCACCCTTTTCGCCGAGTTCCCGCAGGTAGGTCCAGGTATAGATGCCGGTATCGTGGAAATCGTCGAAGCCGATCCGCACCGCATAGTTCCCCGTCGGCTGGACCGAGATGATCTGCACGTTGCGCTTGCCGGGCACCGTCACGCGCTGCCCCGGCCCGTGGCCCTGCACTTCCGCCGAGGGCGAGAGCACCCGCAGGAGCTCCGCCGAGAGATCGAATGAAGCGCCGTCGTCGAAGCTGACGGTCAGCCGGTGGCGATCCTTCGATACGCGCAGTTCGGTCGGCCAGATTTCGCTCATCGTCTTGCTCCCTGTTCGTCACCGTTCCAGTAAAGCAGAATTGAACCGACGGGAATCTCCCCGGAAGAACTTTCCCGATATCTTGAAACAGTTTGCGACAGTATGCGCCTTGACGCGACCCGTTTTGCCCACGACATTGAGGCCCCCGGGAGAAAAGACTTGAAAACCGCCGCGATAGACCAAGCCAACGCGCAACCGCTCGACAGGATGACCGCTCCGATGATCGACCCCTTCGGCCGCGCGATCACCTATCTGCGCGTCTCGGTCACCGACCGCTGCGACTTCCGCTGCACCTACTGCATGGCGGAGCACATGACCTTCCTCCCGAAAAAGGACCTCTTGACGCTCGAGGAGCTCCAGCGCCTCTGTTCCGCCTTCATCGCAAAGGGCGTGCGCAAGCTGCGCCTCACCGGCGGCG
This sequence comes from Sinorhizobium saheli, assembly GCF_001651875.1. Taxonomy (GTDB): domain Bacteria; phylum Pseudomonadota; class Alphaproteobacteria; order Rhizobiales; family Rhizobiaceae; genus Sinorhizobium; species Sinorhizobium saheli. The sequence continues at coordinate 6,969 of NZ_LNQB01000052.1, read as the reverse complement.
AACCCCTGGTGCGCAAGAACATCATGTTTCTTGTCCGCGAACTCGGCAAGGAGGTCGCGGCCGGGCGACTCGATGAACTGACGCTGACGACCAACGGCTCGCAGCTGTCGAAGTTCGCCGCCGAGCTTGCGGAGTGCGGCGTGCGCCGGATCAATGTCTCGCTCGACACTCGCGATCCCGACAAGTTCCACGAGATCACCCGCTGGGGCGACCTGTCGAAAGTGCTCGAAGGCATCGATGCGGCCCAGGCCGCCGGTCTCAAGGTCAAGATCAACACCGTCGCCCTCAAGGGCTTCAACGATGCCGAGATACCCGAATTGATGCGCTGGGCGCACGGGCGCGGCATGGACCTGACGCTCATCGAAACCATGCCGATGGGCGAGGTCGACGAGGATCGGACCGACCACTACCTGCCGCTCTCCGAGATGCGCGAGCGACTGGGAAGCGAATTCACGTTGAGTGACATCCCCTACCGTACCGGCGGACCCGCGCGCTATGTCGAGGTCGCGGAAACCGGCGGCCGCCTCGGCCTCATCACGCCGCTCACCCACAATTTCTGCGAAAGCTGCAACCGCGTCCGGCTCACCTGCACCGGCACGCTCTACATGTGCCTCGGCCAGAACGACGCGGCCGATCTGCGCGCCGCGCTGCGCGCCACCGACGACGACGCCTATCTCGGCCGGGTCATCGACGAGGCGATCGGCCGCAAGCCGAAGGGCCACGACTTCATCATCGACCGCGAACACAACCGCCCCGCCGTCGCCCGCCACATGAGCGTGACCGGCGGCTGAGCGCCATCAACCGACGTTGTAATCATGCCCCTCATCCGCCTGCTGGCACCTTCCCCCGCAGGCGGGGCGAAGGGGACTCGCGATGCCGCCTCAGTCCCCTCTCTCCTAGCGTGCCCTAACGGGGCTAGTCCTCGGGTTAAATCCGAGGAGAGGGGCCTCAGTCACGCCGCGTAGGTCGGCCGATAGGCGCCATGGTCCAGGGCGCCCTGGCCGCTCGTTCCGGTCTTGAATCGCTCGATCCGCTCGTTGAGCACCTCCACCTGGCGGCGCAGGCCGTGGATCTCGGCGGTGTTCTCCTCCACCATAGCGGCGTTCTGCTGCGTGATCAGTTCGACCTCGTGCACGGCCGCGTTGACTTCGTTGAGGCCGGTGTACTGGTCGGCGGCCGCCGCCTCGATATTGCTGACGAGCTGGTGGATGGTTGCGATGTGATTGTTGATGACGGTGAGTGCATCGCCGGTCTCCTGCACGAGCGCGACGCCGTTGCGCACCTGTGCCGAACTCGCCGAAATCAGCCCCTTGATCTCGCGCGCGGCACCGGCGCAGCGCTGCGCCAGTTCGCGGACTTCCTGCGCCACGACGGCGAAACCGCGGCCCGCCTCGCCCGCACGCGCCGCCTCGACGCCCGCGTTCAGCGCCAGAAGGTTGGTTTGGAAGGCGATCTCGTCGATCACGCCGATGATGGTGCCGATCTTCTCGGACGAGCGGTTGATCTCCGCCATGGCGTCGATCGCCTTGGCGACGACCTCGCCGGAGTGCTGGGCGTAGGAATTGGTCTCGTCGACCGAGACGGTGGTCTGCCGGGCGCTCTCGGCGGTAGCGCGAACGATCTCGGTGAGCTGCCCGAGTGCCCGCGAGCTTTCCTCGAGCGCCGCCGCCTGCTGCTCCGTCCGTCGCGCCAGATCGTCGGCGGCTGCGGAAAGATTGCCAGTGCCGCCGGTGATCTCCTCGGTCACGAGCCGCACCTCCATCAGCGTCGCGCGGAGCGCCTCGACGGCGTTGTTGTAGGTCCGGGCCATGACGACGTAGTCGGCCGGCAGGTCCTCCGCCATGCCCTCCTCCAGATTGCCGGCCGCAAGCTCGGCGAGAACGTCGGAGAGCGCGTTGAGGGCCTGCATCTGCTCGGCCTCGATGCGGGCGCGCTCCTGCGCCCGGCGCGCCTCTTCCTGGGCCGACAGCGAGCGGGCGGCTTCCGCCTCCCGCTCCAGCCGCACGTTTTCCAAGGCATTGTCGCGGAATACCGCAACCGAGCGCACCATGTCGCCGATCTCGTCGCCGCGATTGCGGCCCTCGATCTGAATCTCGAGGTCGCCATTCGCGAGACGCGTCATCGTTTCGGTGACGCGCTTCAGCGGGCCGCGCAGCGTCTCGACCAGCATCAGCCCGCCGACGATGGCGAGCAGCGTCCCCGCGACCATGGCGATGATGGAAACGGTCGCCGAGCGCTGGCTGTCCTGCTTGCCGGCTTCCTGGGCGTTGCTGACAAAGCCTTCCAGCGTGCCGCTGGCTTCCGCAACGAGGGCCGCGGCCTCGCTCTTTGCCGTCTGCCAGCGTGCCCCGACGTCGATCAGCGCCGCGGTCCCCTTCTCGATATTGTCGAGCGACGGCCCGAGCTTTGCCGGCAGATCGCGCAGCGCGGCGTTCTTGGCGCCAAGCGCAGACAATTTGCCGGCCGCTTCCCGCACCACGTTCACGTCGCTCATCACGAGGTCGCGGCTCGCCTGGTCGCGTTGACGGTGCAACTCGCTGATATGGAACCGGGTATTGTCCAAGCCCTTGAACGTATCGTCCATGAGCGCAATCAAGGTCTTCAACGTGGAAATTTCGCCGTCCATGCTGACGAAGCGCTTGGCGGCCGTATCGGAGTTCTTGGCGGCCTCCTTGGCGAAATCGGCCTCGTATTTCGAGAATTTGCTGAGGATCGGCACGAGCGCATTCTTCTTCTTTTCGTTGTCTTCCGTGCCGGCCAGGATCGTTTGGATCTTCTCCGCCTGGGCCTTGAGCTCGCTGATCGGCTTCTTGACCTTGTCGGACGCGATCTTCTCGGATTCCGCGATCTGCTTCATGAGATGCGGCAGCAGCTTGGTCGCCTGCTCGATCTTCGCCTCGGGATTGACGGCCATGGTCACCGGCAGGCGGAACTTCTTGATCCGCTCGGCGAGCCCCTGGTAGGCGGCCGCATCGAAGAGCAGCGCCTTGGCGAAACTTTCCTTCTCGCCCGATTCCTCACGCAGGATGTCGATCTGCTTGTAGGCGTTGTTGCCGTTCTTGGTCATTTCGGCAAGCGCCGACGACAGCGACGTGGTCACTGCATCCTGCTCGACCTTCACGGCCCAGAGCTTCTCCGCCTGGCTGCGCATCGTGCCGCCGAGAGCGACCACGGAAGCGATCTGCGCCTTGTCGGCCTCGCGCGTCAGCAGGGCCTCCAGCGCCGTCACACCCTTCTCCTGGTCGTCGATCCCCATCGCGAGCGCCTTGCGCGTCTCCTCGTTCGGATCGTCGATGAAGCTCTGGAGCGCGCTGCGCAGGGCCTGGAAGTCGGAGAGATTGTTGATCGTCTCGCGCGTCACGGTCATGTGGCCATTGAGGGTGCGGGCGGTGAAAAAGCCGACCAGTCCGATCCCGGCGATCAGCGCCACGAGCGGGATCACGAAGAGGAGGACCTTTGTGACGATACGCAGGCGCTGCAGAAGACGATCGATGACAGACATTGCGAACCCCGGATTCTTGTTATGGAAGATCATGTCCGCACGGTCGGCTTCCGCTTTTGGGAAGCCTTGGAACGACGGCCGGCCGAAGCAACCTCCAGGCTTCGACAGGCGCCGTCCGGATTGACGATCAGGCCAAACGGCCGTCGTCTACCGATCGCATCATGCGATTGGACAGCGGATGGGTAGTGACGATAGGAAGCGAAACTTAAGATTCCACGAACATACGTGTCGATCGCCAGTGCAGCGGCTGCGCCGAGTCGCCGCAGAGAGCGCGCTCAGATCAGAATAGGTTTGCTCGCGTCCGCGGCCAATGCTTAAACAGGGCGGCCCCTATAGGGGATTCGCCACCCGCCGAATCAGGTAGATGCCGATCGGCCACAAATATCACCAGGAACGACCTATGGGCTCGTCAGCCAACTTCCGCGGCATCGTCTTCATGTGCCTCGCGATGGTCGGATTCGCCTGCAACGACGCATTGGTCAAGTCCGTGACCGGCGCGATGAACACCGGCCAGATCATGTTCGTGCGCGGCCTGCTGACGACGCTGATGGTGGTCGCCCTCGCCTACCGGTTCCAGGCGTTCAGGCCGATTCGCACGATCCTGCGGCCCGCCATCCTGCTGCGCATCGCCATGGAGGCCCTTGCGTCGCTGACCTATATCTCGGCGCTCGGCCAGATACCGCTCGCCAATGCCGCGGCGATCATGCAGGCGCTGCCGCTCGCCGTGACGCTCGGCGCCGCGCTGTTCCTCGGAGAACCCGTCGGCTGGCGACGCTGGTCGGCGATCTTCGTCGGTTTCATCGGTGTCCTGGTCGTCCTGCGCCCCGGACCGGAGGGCTTCACCCCGGCGGCGCTGACCGTCGTCGCCTGCGTCGTCTGGACGGCGACGCGCGACCTGTGCACCCGTCGCATCGGCACCGAGGTGCCGTCGCTGTTCATCACGGTGACGACCTCATTCGTGACCACGCTGCTCGGCGCCGCGCTGATCGTGCCGTTCGGCGGCTGGCAACCGATGTCGACGACCGCCTTCACCCATATCGCCGGCGCCAGCGTACTGCTGATGCTGGGCTACCAGACGATCGTGCTCGCGATGCGCGAAGGCGATATCTCGGTGATCGCGCCGTTCCGCTATACGAGCCTCATATGGTCGATCACGCTCGGCATTTTCTTCTTTGCCGAAAGACCGGACCGCTGGATGCTTGTCGGTGTTGCCATCATCGTCGCCTCCGGGCTTTACACTTTCTATCGTGAGAGCAAGCGCGGCCGGCAGGCGGTTGCGCAGCGCTCTGTCACCGGCCCGCTCGAATAGGATCTCAGGCGATGCCCGCGAAGCCGTCCGAAAGGCGCCACCCGCCCCCGCCCGCCGTCATCATTGCCGGAGGTCGGTCTTCGCGCATGGGGATCGCCAAGCCGGGGCTCATCCTTGGCGGACGGCCGATGCTCGACCGGATCGTCGCGCGGCTGGCGCCGCAGGTGGCGAGCCTCGCCCTCAACCTCAACACCGAACCAGCCACGGCGCTGTCTGCCGACCTCCCGGTCATTGCCGACACGATTCCGGGCTTTTTCGGACCGCTTGCCGGTATCCTTACGGCGATGCGGCATGTTCAACGCACGGCGCCGAACGCCATGCACGTCCTGACGGTGCCGACCGATACGCCCTTCTTCCCTAGCGAGCTTGCGGCCGGGCTCGCCAATGCCCTCACCAGCGGCGAGGAGATTGCCGTCGCATGGTCTGACGGCGCGATGCACCCGCTCTTCGCGCTGTGGCCGGTCGCACTCGCCGATGACCTCGAGACATGGATCCGCACCGACGACAAGCGGCGCGTGCGCGCCTTCATCGCGCGGCACCGATCGACCGCGGTGGACTTTCCATTGATCGCGACGAGGGCCGGACCGCTCGACCCCTTCTTCAACATCAACACGCCGGATGAGCTTCAGCAAGCTGAAGCATGGCTGCACCATGTCGAGGATCGCAACCCATGAACGAAAAGATGCGCCAACCGAAGATATTCGGCATTGCCGGCTGGAAGAATTCCGGCAAGACCGGCTTGATGGTCCGCCTCGTCAGCGAAATGACGCGGCGCGGCCATGTGGTCTCGACCGTCAAGCACGCCCATCACGACTTCGACATCGACAAGGTCGGCGCCGACAGCTACCGCCATCGCGAGGCGGGCGCGCATGAGGTGACCATCGTGTCCTCGACCCGCTTCGCGATCATGCATGAATTGCGCGGCGCGCCCGAACCGAGCTTCGAAGAGATCCTGTCGCGCCTCGCACCATGCGACCTCGTGTTGATCGAGGGCTACAAGCGCGAGCCCATTCCGAAGATCGAAGCCCGCCGGCAGGAATCGGTGAACCGGGAGCCGCTCGCACCAACCGACCCGCACATCGTTGCCATCGCCGCCGATCACGCGGTCACGGACACCGACCTTCCCGTCTTCGACCTGGACGACACGGCGGCGATCGCCGATTTCGTCGAGCGGGCGACCGGGCTGCGGCCTTAAAGCATTTTGCAGTCAGGTGGAATCACCTGGCGCATACACAAACGCGGCAAAAACAAAAGAATAGAGCGGTGGCCCGAACGCATGTGAGCGCATCCCGCTCTACTAATCCTTCTGCAAGCGGTCCAGATGCTCTCTCGCCTCCGGCAGCTCTTTTGCCGCCTTGCGCATCCACTCGACCGCACGCGCCTGATCGCGGGGAACGCCCTCGCCTCTTTCGTACATCAGTGCCAGCGCCAGCTGCGCTACCGCTTCGCCCTGATCGGCAGCCCTTCTAAACCACCGGGCCGCTTCGCCCTGGTCCCGGGCCACGCCTTTGCCATGAGCATACATCACGCCCAGGTTATACTGGGCCAAAGCGACATTGCCCTGATCGGCCGCCCTGCGATACCACCGCACGGCCTCGGCGCAATCCTGCGGAACACCTTCGCCATCGAAGTATAGGCTTCCGAGATTGACCTGAGCGTTGACGTGCCCCTGTTCGGCGGCCGTGCGGTACCACTTTGCCGCCATGGCATGATCGCGCCGTACCCCACTGCTGCCTTTGTAGTACATCGATCCGAGAACAACCTGCGCCTGAGGGTCGCCCTCGACCGCGAGCGCCAGTCGCGCGTCCTGCAACGCGGCCCGCTCCTGCGCGCCCGCCGTTATCGGCCCTGCGGCTGCGAGCGCAATTGCAACAATCAAACCGAAGTTTGCTGATCTGGATTTCATTTCCCCTCCAGAAGGGCTGCAGCAATCATTCACATACTCGCACAACGTCCGGTTGACGTACCACAAAAAAGAGTCGGGGCCGGTTGCCCGGCCCCGACTTCGTTCAAAAGTCTTTCCGACGTTTTTGCCGCATTTGTGCGACGTCAGGTGATTCCACCTGACTGCAAAATGCTCTAGGTCGTGTGGACAATTATCTGATCCACAAGACGATGGCTGCGATAGTGACGACGGCGAGGTAGTTTCTAGCAGTTT
>NZ_LNQB01000051.1 GCF_001651875.1 Sinorhizobium saheli | reverse complement strand
TCTGGTAAGCCTTTGTCGTAAAAGCAGTTTCTCAGATTCGTGGGCCCGATGCACCTCCCTACTTTGAGAGATTCAGGCTAGTTGCGGTTATTGGCTCGGCTTGGATGAATGACAGATTTGGGACCGCAGAACGACGCACAACCGAACGCGACGCCCGGCCCGTGCCCTCTACCTCAACCGCAGGCGGCCTCCCGCGCAGCGGGTTCGTTTGTCGAACCCAAACCGGACATGCGGGCTCCGGCCACGGTCCCATTCGAGACCTTTCGCGCTGTGAATGGTCACGATCTCGACCGTCTCTTGACGCTTCGATCCTTCCTTCCTGGCGCGAGGCGCGTCGATCCCAGTCGAGTTGGAGATGGCGGACGAACGCCCTGAGGCCCCGAACGTCAAAGGGCCGCGCGAGCTCCACAATCCGACGCGCAGCGCGATTGTTGCCGCTCCGCACTGACAGCGCGACACGCAACTGGAGCTGCTCGATTGCCTCGGCCAAGAGTATGCGCGGCGTTGTGACGTTTACGCGCGCGCAGTTTTTGCAGGGTTTCAAGGACGGAGCGGGCGACGCCATGGGATACCAGGGGCGCGTCGTGATGTCGAACAGGCCTGTGGGGAGGCCTTGGGGCCGGCCTGATGGACCTCTTCGGCAATGTCGAGCAGCTCTTCGTCCGTGGACCATCGCTCCGCGCATGAAGGCTCCAAATGCAAGCCGGTCGCGCGAATCCGCGCGCGCGACAGCGCAAGGACGTCCTGCGTCTCCTGCTGCAGAAAGAGCGTCTTGCCGGCCTGCGACGCAACGGCAGGCCCGCGCGCTTCCAGTGCGCGTTCGTAGCGCCACAGGTTGGAGCCAGGAGTGGGATATCGCCCATAGCGAGGAGGCCGCGGTCGCCGGGTGTGCTCGTCCTCGATTTCCATGGCCCTGATGAGCTTTGAGCAGATCTGTGCAATGACGGCCGCCTCGTCATCCCGCTGCTGCGCCATCTTGGGCTTCTCTGGAGTCGGCCCAATTTCGGTTGTCAAACCTCACTCGGTCGAACGTCCCAGATGGATCGATCTTACCGGTTCCATCCTTCGTGGAAGGGTGGAAAAACCGACGTTTCGAGCAGCACGCTTTTGCCCTGTTAGAGCCGCAGCAGGCGGTCGGAGCACTCTTCTCCTGGTGGGCCGGCACATGGTGATGATGCCTCACCTCGGGGTCGTTCTTCTACTCAACGTATGGCTCGAACTGGCCGGCCGGTTGGAAAAGGCGGGCATCGCCTTCGACATTCCTCCGGTCGTTCGCTTCGAGGGTGAGCCGGGCGAACAGCGCACGATGTTCTTCTTCGATCCGAGTGGAAATCCGATCGAAGTGAAGGGCTTCAAGTCAGAGCGACGAGATCACTCGGGTCATCATTCGCAACGGGCCGTTGGCATCGCGTCTCATTGCGTCATCTATCTTTGCGGTGAGAAAGCGATCCGCGCCTCCTGATGCCCTATCCTGAGTTCGATTACAGCAGGGGAGGAAACCTTGAAACCACAAAGAATCGATGCGCGCGCCCTGCCGGTGGCGCTCTGTCTTCTCGCCTCTCTTGGCCTTTGGCTGCTCGGCACGCTCGCGGAAGACCTTTCCGGCCAGGTTGCTTCCCTTTACGAGCTTCAGGCCACGCTCAAGAGAGATGCGGTCGTGTCTGTTTTCGCAGGAAAATAGGACATCCGGCTTGCCACCTGCTGTACGTTACCAATCGCAAAAGGTGGCAGGCGGCGGTGGGTCCTCCCCACCGCCGCCAACTTTAAAGAGGCTGAATACGGTCTGTTACGCAGGATAATCTCGATGACCAAGCTACCCCCCGTTTCGTTCCTTCATCGTCTTGCCGACGCGGCTTCAGGCGAAACCTTGCCCCGATTCCGCACGGAGCTCGACGTGGAAGAAAAGTTCAAGCCCGGCTATCGCTTTGATCCGGTGACCTTGGCCGACAAGGAGGCCGAAAGGGTCCTGCGCGACTTGATTTCGTCCGAGTACCCCGATCATGCGATCCTCGGCGAAGAATATGGAGAGACTGGCACTGGCCCATGGAAATGGGTCATTGATCCGGTCGATGGAACGAGGCCCTTCATCTGCGGCATCCCGGTCTGGGGAACCCTGATCGGCCTGACGCTCGAGGATCGCAGCGTCATGGGCATGATGAGCCAGCCCTTCACCAAGGAACGCTTCTGGGGCGATGAGGAAGGAGCGTGGGCCCAGGACTCGTCGGGTACCCGCCGCATGCGGACCCGATCCACGACGGATCTGTCGCGAGCAATCCTGCACACGAACTCGCCTGAGCGGTATGGGGATTTTCCGGAGGTAAACTTCGCACGCTTGCGCGACAGCGTCCAGATGACCCGCTATGGCGGGGAGTGCTATGCCTTCGCCATGCTCGCAGCGGGACAGATCGATATCTGCCTGGAACTGGCGTTGCAGCCCTACGACATCGTGCCCTTGATACCGATCATCGAGCAAGCGGGGGGCGTTGTGACCGGATTGGCGGGCGAGCGCCCCGAAGCCGGCGGCCACATTCTGGCGTCTGCAAATGCGGCGCTGCATGAGCAGGCGCTCCGAGCGTTGAACCTTCCTTCATGCGCGCGGGGGGTGATATGAAGCCGGAAAATGTAATCGATTTCAACGCCGTTGGCACTCCGGTGTGGCGGTAGGGCTCTTGCGAAACATCAGGCTTCTGATCGACCCGCTGCTCGGTTTTTCTCGCGCCAGGAGGCGGGGCTCAGGGAGGTGACGCGTCGGAACTCGCGATTGAAGTTCGATTTGGTCTGAAATCCGGACTCGAGCATGGCCGCGGTTACGGACATGTCGGACTCCCGCAGCAACCGGCAGGCTTCGGCAATGCGGAAGTCGTTGATATATTGCGAGACGTTCTTGCGCGCGAGCCGATTGACCGCAGCGGATATCTGGCGGGCCGGCAGGCCCGCACGCCGCGCCAGTCGCGACAATGTCAGGTTTTCGTCGCGAGCCAGTTTCTGATCGGCGAGCAAATGGTCGATCCGGTCCAGAATGTCGCGATCCTCAGCCGTCGACGACGCTCGATCCGCGGCCGCGGCCGATACCGGCACCGCCCGCTCGCGGGCTGCGACCATGGCGGTAAGGCCCAGAAACAGCAGCCCCGCAAGATTCGCGCTGCTGACGATGAGGGCGGCATTCGCCCCTTTGCTCCACTGGAAGTCCAGAAGAACGGAGAGATCGACCAGCGCCGACAGGCACAGCGATGCGGCAGCAATGAGGAGCGCGCGGTGTGCCGCGCCGGCACCCTCCAAACGCGCCTCGTCCAGCGCGTCGGGACCCGTGCGGCTGAGGTTCAAGAGGACGAGCGCATAGCCGACGAACAGCAATATCAAGGCAATGTCGACCAACCCTGGCGAAACCAGGATGAGTGCCACGATGCTAAGCGGCGGGCTCGCGTAAATCCAGACGGCGCCGGTCTCCGCCTGCTCGCGATGGCTCAGGTTGCGGAAGCTTTCAAGCACAAACGCCGGCAGACAACTCGCCACCACCGGAAGCACGTATCCAAGTCCCGCGACGTCGTAGCCCCACCGCAGACCGACGATGATCGACTGCAAGGCGCACAGGGCGACCAGCGCAAGGAACGGGCGATTGCCTTTGTGGCCCGCATCACCGCGCAGCATCGCAGCGAGGAGGATAAGGAGCAGCAATGCGACGACGAAGGGCAGCGGCAGGAAGATCAAGTCCATGTCCCTTGAGTGCACTTGAGTGGCGATCAACGCAGGTGTTGACCTATATCGCGATTCGGGACGACCTCGATCGTGATCGAGGAAGCGGAGAGCGAAGTTATCGGCAACCAATCTGCCGGTCCCTACCAACTTCGTGAGACAGCCATGAACCGATTCCAAACTCTCCCCGCCATTGCACTCGCCGCCGCCTTCGTCGTTCCCTGCCATGCAGCCGAGGTCGGTGTGCGCGAGATAAGCGTCACAGCGCCCAAGCGTGGGCAGGACCTTGCCGTGACCGTATGGTATCCCGCCGCCGCCGGCGGCGAGCCCGTTCTCGTCGGCGACAACAGGGTCTTCAAGGGGGCGCCGGCGATGCTCGACGCGCCTCCCCTACAGGGACGCTTTCCGTTGGTCGTGATGTCTCATGGCTCGGGCGGCCGTATCCAGGGCATGAGCTGGCTTGCCGCGGAATTGGCCAAGGCGGGCTTTGTCGTTGCCGGTCCCAATCACCCCGGCTCGACCAGCGGCAACTCGACACCGGCAGACACGCCGAAACTATGGGAACGCACCCAAGACCTGTCGGTCGTGATCGACAGGCTGACCAGCGATCCGCAATGGCGCGATCTCATTGCGGCGGACCGCATCGGCGTCCTGGGCTTTTCGCTCGGAGGTGCCGCCGCCATGGAAATTGCCGGGGCGCGGGCAAATCTCGATGCCTATGCCCGCTATTGCGACACCTATGCGAAATGGGATTGCGCCTGGTATGCCGGCGGAAAAGCCTATGCCGGCGACAAGGCGATCGACGTCGAAGAGGTCAATCTGCGCAAGATCGACAGGGCGCGCTTCGAGCAATCGAACCGCGACAGCCGCATCAAATCCACTGTTCTGATCGACCCGGGTCTCGCGCAAGCCTATGACGAACAAAGCCTCAGGAAAATCGCGATCCCGATGAGTTTCATCAACCTCGGCAGCAGCGGCACGATCCCCGCGGCGGTCATCGCCGACCGGCTGGCGGCCGTGACGCCAAACGGATCCTATGCCGCCATCGCTGGCGCCGACCATTTCAGCTTCCTGCCCGAGTGCAAGGAAGGCGGTGCCGAATTGCTGAAATCGGCGGGCGAAGTCGATCCGATCTGCGAGGAAACCGATGGCCGCTCGCGTGGCGACGTCCATGCCGAGTTGGTGAGCCTCGTGCGGCGCGCCCTGCAGACGACGCTCAGCGATCGCTTGTGACGTTCCCACCCCGGGGCTGGGGGCCGGTCGCATCCCGGGGCGGCCGGCCCGGCGCTGCGATGCGCTTCGGGAATGGATGCTGTATACTGTCGTTTTAGGGTCGTTCGGAGTGGACCCTGATGATCGTCGCGTCATGGCTGGAAAGCTTGGGACTTGGGCAATATGCCTCTGCCTTCGATAGCAACGCGATCGACGCTGAGATGCTGCCGAAGCTCACCGCCGAGGACCTGAAGGAGATCGGGGTCGCCGCGCTTGCCCATCGGAAGAAGATTCTCGAGGCCATCGCTGCCCTCGAAAGCTGCCGAAACAGCCCGATTGCGAGAGAGCAAGCCGCTTCGGCGGCAGCCTCCGCCGGCAGCCAACCCGCGGCGCCCCGCCCGCGCGAAGCCGAAAGGCGCCAGCTCACCGTCGTGTTTGTCGACCTCGTTGGCTCGACGGGCCTCGCCACCCGTCTCGACCCGGAGGAAATGAGCACGCTGCTGCGCCAGTTCCAGAATGCGGTTGCGGGCGAAATCGTCCGTTACGACGGCTATGTCGCCAAGTTGATGGGGGATGGCGTCCTCGTCTATTTCGGCTGGCCGCAGGCGCACGAGGACGAGGCAGAGCGGGCCGTCCGGGCAGGGCTTGCCGTCGTGGAAGCCGTGAAGGCGCTCCCCACCAGGCACGGCGGGCAGCTCTCCGTCCGCGTCGGCATAGCAACCGGCCTCGTCGTCGTTGGCGACCTGATTGGTACGGGTGCCGCCCAGGAAAACGCCGTGGCTGGAGAAACGCCCAATCTCGCTGCCCGACTGGAGAAGCTCGCCGAGCCGAACACGGTGGTAATCTCGGAGTTGACCTATCGGCTGGTCGGCAGGCTGTTCGAGGTCAGGCGGATCCGCCCGCAAAAGCTGCATGGCTTCGACACCCCCACCAGTTCCTACCTGGTGATCGGAGAGGGCCGGGCCGAGGGCCGTTTCGACGCCCTCCACGCCGGAGTTGCCGCGCCCTTGGTCGGCCGGGACCTCGACATTCGCCTGCTGATCGAGCGATGGAATCTCGCTTCGTCCGGGGAAGGACAAGTGGTGGAGCTGTTTGGCGAGGCGGGGATCGGCAAGTCGCGAATTCTCCAGGAGCTTCGCGAGCGGCTGAAAGGCGAACCGGTCACGTATCTGCGCTACTTCTGCTCGCCGTACCATGCGCAGAGTGCGCTCTATCCCGTCGCCGACCAGCTGATCCGCGCCGCCGACATCAACCGGACCGACCCGCCGGAACGGCAGCTCGCCTTTCTCGAGGAGCTGCTTGCGACGACGCGGGACCCTCAGCAAGCCGTTCCGCTGATTGCAGCGCTGCTGTCGATCCCGACCGGCGACCGTTACCCCAGCCTCGACCTGATGCCACAAATGCAGAAGGCGCGCACCTTCGAGGTCTTGATCGAGCAACTGGAGGCCCTTGCCGGCAACAAGCCGGTCCTCATGCTGCTCGAGGACGCCCATCATCTCGACGCGGTTTCGGCCGAGCTTTTCGACAAGGTTGTCGACCGCATTCAGCGATTGCCGGTCATGCTCATCGCCACCTATAGACCGGAGGGAACGGTGCGGTGGAACGGCCTCCCCCATGCGACCTTGCTGACCTTGAACCGATTGAGCCGCGCCCAGGCAGCCTTCATCATCGACACGATGACAGGCGGAAAGCATCTCCCCTCCCCGGTCCTCGACCAGATTCTCTCCAAGACCGAGGGCGTGCCGCTCTTTGTCGAGGAGCTGACGAAGGTGATCCTCGAATCGGGTCTGCTCGTCGAGTCCGGCGAGGCCTACGAACTCTCGGGTCCCTTGCCGCCGCTTGCGATTCCCGCGACGCTCCATGACTCGCTGATGGCGCGCATCGACCGCCTCGCCTCAGCCAGGGAAGTTGCCCAGATTGGCGCCGTGATCGGTCGGGAATTCAGCCATGATCTTCTCGCGGCGGCCGCCGGCATGTCGGAGGACGAACTGGAGATGGCAACGGAACAGCTCGTCGCCGCAGGTCTCGTATTCCGCCGCGGCGGCAGCGGCCAGGTGAGCTACGCCTTCAAGCACGCATTGGTTCAGGATGCCGCTTACGGGAGCCTGCTCTTGAGCCGGCGCCAGCAGCTCCACGCTCGAATTGCGCAAATCCTCGAGGCGAGTTTTCCGGAGACGGTCGCAACCGAGCCTGAATTGCTGGCCCACCATTTCGAACAGGCGTCCCTCGTCGAAAAGGCCGTCGAGTACCATGAACGTGCGGGACGGCGGGCATTGTCGCGCTCGTCGCTGTCGGAAGCGCTCCTGCGTTTCCGCAACGCACTCGACGGATTGACGCTTCTTGCGCCTTCGCCGGAGCGGGCGCGTCGCGAACTCTCCCTGCAGCTCGCGTTGGGAAGCGCTCAGATGACCGCGCATGGTTTCGCTGCGCCTGAGACCGGCGCCGCCTATTTGCGCGCAAGGGAAATTTGCGAAGAACTGGGCGAAATGCGGCAGGTATTCCCTGTCCTCTACGGCCTTTGCCTCTATCACCTCTATTCCGCCGAACTCGCCGAGGCGCGTCGCGCGGCAGACCGGCTCCTGGAACTCGCCGACAGCAGTGACGACCGCGGGCTCTCGTTCTTCGCCCATCGGGCGGCCGGTGTCTGCGCGCTGCCTGCGGGCGAGTTTTCGCGCGCCCGGACGCACCTTGAGGCGGCCCTGGCGCTTTATGACCCGCAGGCGCATCGGTCCCCCGCCTTCGTCTATGCCTTCGACCCGCGCGTGGTATGCCTCGACTACCTGGCGCGAACCCTTTTCGCCCTCGGCTTGCCCGAGCAGGCACTCGCCGCCAATAACGAGGCGACGGCCGAGGCGCGCAGCATAGGACACCGCAACAGTCTCGCGCTGCCCCTGTTCTTTGGCGGCGTCCTCCGCCAAGTTCTGGCCGACCGCGACGGCGTAAGGCTTCGCGCAGCGGAACTTCTGCAAATATCGGGAGAAGCGGGATTCAGGCTTTGGCACGCCGGCGCCACCATCCTGCAGGCATGGGTGGTCGCCGAAGAGGGCGACCCCGGCCGCGGTCTGGCCGACCTGCAACGGGGCCTCAGGGAATGGCAAAGTACGGGTGCGCGATACATGCTGCCTTACTTTGCCGCCGTTCAGGCGCAAATCGAGATGAAAGCCGGTAACACGGCGGAAGCGATCCGGCTGCTGGAGAAGGCTCAGGCCGACATCGACCGGACGGACGAACGCTGGTTCGCGGCGGAAGTGCTCCGTCTCCAGGGTGAGGCCCTGCTCCAGTCAAAAGCCGAGCATGCAAGCGAGGCTGCGGATTGTTTCCGCAAAGCCCTGGCTAAGGCGCGTGCCCAGCGGGCACGTTTCTGGGAGCTTCGCGCGGCGGTAGCCCTTGCTCGCCTGGACGGCGCCGAAACAGGCGCGAGGGAACAGGTGGCTGAGATCGTCTCGAGTTTTACTGAAGGATCGGCATTGCCGGACCTTAAAGCAGCGCAAATGCTCGCAGCGACTGCAGGATCGGCTTAAGCGCCGAGGGAGGAGATCATGCCGGAATCGGATATCCGCGAAATGGTCAGGCAGGCGAACGACCGCTGGAATGCCGCCTTCAACGGCGGAGATGCCGGTGCCGTCGCGGCGCTTTACACGGCGGACGGCGCGGTGCTGCCGCACACCCATGCCGTCGTCAGGGGAACGGCCGCGATCGCCGATTTCTGGGCGGGACTGATTTCGGCCGGTGTCAAGGATCACGGCATTGAACTCTTCGACGTGGAAAGCGAGGGGAACCTCGCTTATGCGAGCGGCAGGTGGTGGGCGACCGGATCGGGCGAAGACGGAAACGCAGTGCGCTTCGAGGGCACGATCGTCACCATCTTCCGAAAACAGGGCGATGGCTCCTGGAAACTGTGCCTGCACACGTGGAACTGAGATGCGCCGACGTCAAAAGAAGTTTGCTGCCAGGTGGAATCACCTGACGTCGCACAAATGCAGCAAAAACAATAGAGCGGTGGCGCGAACGCCTGTGGGCGCATCCCGCTCTAAGCAGGGATGCGCCGTTCAACTGATTCCAACCAGTAAAAAAGATGCCAGGGGGTCAGAAAAGCACGCGCCCACTCCTGCTGACTTTGGCGATCGCGCTCCTCGGCGTCGTCGTCCCCAGAGGGGCATGCGGCGACCGTTTCCTTGCGGGCTGCCGTCTTGCGCTGAGGCGGGGCGAAGTAGCCAAGGGTCATTCCGCCGAGATAGAACATTGAGCACCCTTTCTTTTCGACCTTTTATCGAGCGATGCTGCCGGTGCGCCGCGGTCCTGTCAATAGTCTACTAAATTTATGATCTATATCGCGACGCGATCCCGACCGTGTGAGGCCGGTCGTTCGGAGACGCGCCGGTTGTCCGCGGACAACTGCTCGCTCACCCAGTTGTCCGCGGACAACCTAAGCAACGAAAGTCATGAAACTGCGATGCCGCGGCGGCATAAAGGCGGGTTTTGTTAAGCGTTTGTAAATTGGCAACGAATCGGCGCATAGTATATCTGCGCAGATTGGCTCCTATTGCCGAATTTTGCGCAGTTTTTTGGAGATGGGGATGTTGCAGCAGAGAATCCAGGGTCTCGAGGAGCAGGAGCATTTGCCATCGCTGCTCGCTGCCGACGCTCGGGAACTTGCGCATCAACTGCAGGAACATCAGAAGAAGATCTTCTCCCCGACGGCCCAGAAAACCATGCGGCTCTTCACCCCGGCCGAGGCCGCCGCCTTCATCGGAATCGGCGAAGGCTACCTGCGCCAGATCGCATCAGAAGGCCACGGGCCGCAGCCGCTGTCAAACGGCCGGCGCATGTATGCGGTGGAGGATATCGACCGTATCCGCCGCGTCCTCGACGAAGGTTCCAAGAGCGGCAAGTATATTCCCCATCGCCGGCCGGGCGAAAAGCTGCAGGTCGTTTCGGTCATGAATTTCAAGGGCGGGTCGGGCAAGACGACGACCTCGGCCCATCTTTCGCAATATCTCGCGCTGCGCGGCTATCGGGTGCTGGCGATCGACCTCGATCCGCAGGCCTCGCTTTCCGCCCTCTTCGGCCACCAGCCGGAACTCGATGTCGGCGAGGCCGAAACGCTCTACGGCGCCATCCGCTACGAGGATCCGCGGCCGATCGCCGAGGTCGTCCGCTCGACCTACACCGCCAATCTTCACCTCATTCCCGGCAATCTCGAACTGATGGAGTTCGAGCACGAGACGCCGAAGGCGATGGTCGGCGGCTCGGCCGAGACCCTGTTCTTCGCGCGCATCGGCGAAGCGCTCTCGGAAATCGAGAGCTTCTACGACGTCGTCGTCGTCGACTGCCCGCCGCAACTCGGTTTTCTCACCATGTCGGCGCTCTGCGCCGCGACGTCCGTGCTGATCACCGTGCATCCGCAGATGCTCGACGTGATGTCGATGTCGCAGTTCCTGTCGATGACGAGCGAGCTCATGGCCGTCGTCGAGAAGGCGGGCGGGCGCACCAGCTACGACTGGATGCGCTATCTGGTCACCCGCTTCGAGCCGAACGACGGCCCGCAGAGCCAGATGACCGGCTTCATGCGGGCAATCTTCGGCAACCGCATGCTGCAGAATGCCATGGTGAAGTCGACCGCGATCTCGGACGCCGGCGTCACCAAGCAGACGCTCTACGAGGTCGAACGCTCGCAGTTCATCCGCGGCACCTATGACCGGGCCATGGACTCGCTTTCGCTCGTCAATGCGGAGATCGAAGAGATGATCCGCAAGGTCTGGGGAAGGAAGTAACCGATGGCGCGCAAGAACCTGATCGGCATTTCCGACAGCCACGCTCCGCTTGACGGCGAGCGCCCGGCCGTCGAACGACCGATCGCCGGCCTTGCGCCGACGCACAAGCCGAGCGGCCTGGTCGGCGGCATCACCCGATCGCTCTCGAATATTACCCAGAAGGTTGAGCGCGCCGAGGAACTGGAGCGCCGGCTGGCGGAGGGCCAGGCGGTCGTCGAGCTCGACCCGTCGCTGATCGACGCCTCCTTCATCACCGATCGCCTCGGCGTCACCGCCGAGGCTCAGGCGATGCTCGCGCAGCAGATCCGGGACCACGGACAACAGGTTCCGATCCTCGTGCGGCCGCACCCGACGGAAAAGGGGCGCTACCAGGTGGCCTACGGCCACAGGCGGCTTGCGGCGTTGCGCGAGATCGGGGCCAAGGTCAAGGCCGTCATCCGGCTCTTGAGCGACGAAGAACTCGTCATTTCACAGGGCCAGGAGAACAACGCCCGCACCGACCTCTCCTTCATCGAGCGCGCGCTTTTCGCCACGCGTCTCGAGGACCGCGGCTTTTCGCGCGAGACCATCATGTCGTCGCTTGGCGTCGACAAGGCGGCGCTTTCGAAGATGATCACCGTCGTGCGGCGGCTGCCGGTTGAGGTCATCGAGGCCGTCGGGGCCGCGCCGGGCTTCGGCCGCAGGCGCTGGATGGAACTGGCGGACCTCATCGACCGCGACGGGCAGCCGGCAAAGGCGCTCGGGCTTGTCGGGGCGGCGGATTTTGCGGCGCTGGAAAGCGACCAGCGCTTCGAAAAGCTGTTCGCGCAGCTCTCCGTCGCCAGGGAGCGGGCAAAGGCGGAGACCTGGGTCGCACCAGACCGAAGCCGGGCGGTTCGCATCCGCGAGACCGATTCGGAGACGACGCTGGCCTTCAGCAAGAAGGCGGCACCCGGCTTTGCAGATTTCGTGAGGCAGAGGCTCGATGCTCTCTATCTCGAGTATCAACAGGAAACAGGAGACTAAACAGAGCAAAAGAAAAAGGCTTCCGAACGACTAGCGCTGCGGAAACCCTTCTCTCGTGTAGCAACTTGAGATTCCCATTTCCGCGAATCAGTGTCAAGCGTTTTTGACGTCGTTTCGGCGAACGGATTTCTTTTGCCTTGGAAAAGGTGAAGAAAAATGGAACGTGGAAATGTCACGACGCCCTTCGGGCGGCGGGCGATGACGCTTGGCATGCTCGCAAGTCAGATTGCGGCCGGCGGCATCCCGCCGGAGCGATCCGTCGACAAATGGAAATTATTCCGATCCGTCTGTGAAGCGAAGAGCGTGATCGGCGTCTCCGATCGATCGCTCGCGGTTCTGAACGCCCTCTTGAGCTTCTATCCCGCGCCCGAGCTCTCAGCGGAGAACGGCCTCGTCGTTTTTCCGTCCAACGCGCAACTGTCGCTCCGCGCCCACGGCATGGCCGGCACGACGCTGCGCCGACATCTCGCCTGCCTCGTCGAAGCGGGCCTGATCCTGCGGCGCGACAGCCCGAACGGCAAGCGCTATGCCCGCAAGGCCCGCAACGGTGCCGTCGGCGAAGCCTTCGGATTCGATCTTGCACCGCTCGTCGCCCGCGCGGAGGAATTCAAGACCGCCGCCGCGGAGATTGCCGCCGACCGACAACAACTCCGCCTGCTGCGCGAAAGGCTGAGCCTCTCCAGACGCGACGCCGCCAAACTGCTCGACCTCCTTCGGGAGGCAGGACCGCAAGGAGACTGGCAACCGCAGCAATCGCGGTTCGACGAGCTTGCCGCCCCTCTGCCGCGAAAGGCATCTGCGCGCGACGTCCAGGCCGTCGGCCATGCGATGGCACAATTGCGTGACGATCTCGCCAATCAATTGGAAGAATTGCTTAATCGGCAAAAAACGGACACCAATGATCGCCAGAATGGATGGCACATACAGAATTCACATCCAGACTCTCGATCTGAATCTGAACACGGCTTGGGAAAAGGGCGGGAGGTCTTTCTGCCGAAGAGAGAAGAACCGACGACGGCTACGGTAGCCGACGGACCGAAACCGCACGACGATCCTGCCGAAGCGGACAGCCGACGGACCGCCAGCCTTGTGCCGCCCGCCACGCCTGTCGCACGGTTCGACCGCCAGATACCCCTCCCCGTCGTTCTGGCCGCCTGCCCGCAAATCGCCGACTATGCCCCCGCCGGCCGCATCGCGAGCTGGAAGGACCTGATGACCGCCGCGATCGTCGTCAGGACCATGTTGAACGTCAGTTCCGACGCCTATGACGACGCCTGCGCGGTGCTCGGCTATGAGAATGCCGCGACGGCCATGGCCTGCATTCTGGAGCGCGCCGATCGGATCACCTCTCCGGGCGGCTATCTCAGGGATCTGACGAGGAAGGCGAAACGACAGGCCTTCTCGATCGCACCGATGGTCAGCGCCCTCACGCGCGCCAGAAGGGGAGGCGCCCCGCCGGCAAACTGAGGCATATCCATAGGACACGAACATGCGGCAATTCAAAGTGCCGCAGCGACCTTTGCGCATCTGATAGGGCGTGTGGCGCTGTAGACGTAGCGGGCACCTATACTATGCTCGAGGACACCGGGGAGGCGCGTCGGCGCGAAGCTTTCTCCGACGACGGTGGCTCCGATCAAATGCGTGGAAGATATCCGCCGTGCCATTGCCTTGCGCCGGCAAATATCGGAAACTCGCGCCAGCTTTGATTGGCGCACCCGAGTCGTCCCGGTGGCTCTTTCTTAACGAATTTGCGGCAATCATAACATATTGGCTGAAAAGAGCTTTCTTCCCCTCAGCGGAAGCTATCTCGCCGATAATTTCCGTCACTCGGATGCCCTAAAAAGAGACACTTGCCGCCGCGGTTTCTGCGCTCGCCCCGGCGAGCCGCCGGTCGCCACAGGGTTCTTCGGATTGCAACGGCAACCGCCTGCCGGCCACCTGGCGCTATCTGCCAAGGCGAACTTGAGGTGGCCCCGTCAGGCGTCATCTTACGCTCGATGATTTCGATGAAAAGGCCCGAGGCGCGAACTCGAGGATGGCTCCCGCGAACTCAGAGCCATCAAGTGTTGACAGCTGTTAACGACCCCTCGGCCGAAAACCGATCACTCGCGCCAGTGCTCCGCCACCCATGGGCTCGGGAGAATGTAATGGCGGAGGTAGCGGAAGGCGTTCTTCTCACGCCGCTCGGGAGAAAAGAGACCGCGCACATGGCCGAGCGGTGTCGCCGGCCGCCCCCTGTAACCGAACTGGCCGTCGATTGCGTGTTGCGGCAGCAGACCGCGCGGGAAGATCACCACCCGGGCGTCGGCTGGCAGGCGGGGGGCCAGGAAATAGTTGAGCGGGAAGGGCCGGCGGCAATCCTGGCGGAAATGCAGCACGAAGCGCCGGGGAAAGAATTTCGCACCGCCTGGCGCGTTGCGCGTCACGAAGCGCTGCTCGAATTCATATTCGTCGGCCACCTTCTGCGGGTCGGCGCGAAACTTCTTCTGCAAGGGGATGAGCTTGCCGACCGGAAAGCGGAAGAGCGAGGTCTGGCCCAGTCGCTCCAGGGGCGTCGTCTGGTTGCGCGCCATGACGACGTCGTCGGCATCGCCCATTTCGAAAAAGGTGTCGAGCGAGCCGACGATCACCAGGTCAAGGTCGAGAAACAGCACCGGGCCCTTGAGCGTGCCGAGCGTCGCGCCCCAGAGCCGCGCCTTCGGCCAGATGCCCTTGGTATTAACCGGCATCTCGACATCGAGCGGAGGCAGGTCCTCACAGAGGATTTCCGGCCGCAGCCCATCGCGGTTGTCGGTGAAGCAGGTGAAGGTGAAGGGAGGGGTGATGTTGCGCGCCACCATGGCATAAAGGCGGTTGACGAAGGGCGCGCCATATTTCGTGCCCCAATTGATGCAGATCACCTGCTTGACGCCGCCGCTTGCGGCCAGAACGCTTGAAGTCATTCACGCATGCCTTCTCATTCATTGAGGGTTCGGCAGTTCCGGTCCTGAAAGCCGGAACGCCGCGAGGCTTGAAAGGGATTGCGACCGTTCGGTCGGGTTTCGACGCATTAAAGATAGGAATTCCTACGCCGTTGCAAGCGACCGATAACGACGGTCCGAAAACCGGTCGTGGCAATGCGCGCGGTAGGCCGCACGACCGCAGAGTTGACAGCTGTCAACGGCGTTTGCTGCGGCGAGCGCATTTCTGTTCCGCCGATCGAGGTGAGGGAATGCCTGCTGCCCGTATCCTCGGGCGGCCATCGAATGCTGACAAGGACCTGCGGCGCTTAGAGCATTTTGCAGTCAGGTGGAATCACCTGACGTCGCACAAAAGCGGCAAAAGCAAACAGATAGCGCATTGCGCGAGCGTATGTGAGCGTATTCCGCTTTGGTGTTGACAGCTGTCAACCATCCCCGACCGTTCCCGGCCCGCCGGGTTAAACGACACGCCACGATCGCCGCGCATTAGCGGTGGAAAACCCTGCGAAAGCTGTGACGGAAGGAAATCGCGTGTTACCTTCCGTTTCGCCAGCAATGCCAGGCTTTTAAAATGAGATACGACAGCCCCGATCCGTTTCACCCGAGCCTGCTGCCGGCCCTGATCGCCGCCGAGGACGCGCTTGCGCGTCTCGATGAGCGCGCTGCTCGCCATCCGGTGGCGGAAGGCTTTCGCGAGCGCGGACAGTTCTTCGATGCAGCCGCGGCCCTTTGGGTGGCCGGCGAACTCGTCCATGTCGAGGATCTCG
This sequence comes from Sinorhizobium saheli, assembly GCF_001651875.1. Taxonomy (GTDB): domain Bacteria; phylum Pseudomonadota; class Alphaproteobacteria; order Rhizobiales; family Rhizobiaceae; genus Sinorhizobium; species Sinorhizobium saheli. The sequence goes on along the minus strand of NZ_LNQB01000051.1, from coordinate 34,257 downwards.
TTCTGCACGATTCGCACATGGATGCGCGCGCGCCGTCGCATGAGTTGACCATCGCGCATGCCGTCTTGAGGACGCGGCGCCGATTGGAACTGGCCGAACCAGGCTGGGCCTTGACGGCGGCCGGGTTGAACGTGTTGCGGGGCGAAGAGGGGAGCGGGGCGCCGCAGATCGAGGACGACGGCGCCCGCGCGCCTCGGCCCGACGGGGATCACGCGGAGGAGGTGTGCGAGGCGGCCGAAAGTCCGGCGGACAATCCGCTCGCCGACGAATTCGCCGCGCTCGACGCGGCGCTCGCGCGCTCCGAGCGGCTTCTCGACATGCATGCGGGGAGCATCGCCGCGGCCGGCTTGCCGCTCGCGCAGACGCCGACGGCGAAGTCCGAGCCGGAGGGTCAGCTCGGCCTGCTCTTCGATGAAGAATGGGACGAGGCCGCGCGGCTCGATGCCTGGCGCGGGGTGCTGGCTGTCGCCGATCAGCTGCCGGCTTGCCTCGGGGCGGCGGTGCTTTTCGACGCCTGGGAGCGCATCGAGCCGCTGCGCCGCCAGCATTGGCTCGGGTCGCTCCTGGTCGGTGCCTACCTGCGCTGCCGCGGCAAGGTCGTTTCGCATGGGCTCGCCTTCAATACCGGGCTGAAAACGATCCGCCACGAGCGCCGGCGCTCGAAGGACCGGCTGACGCGTCTCGGCGGCTTTCTCGAGGCGATGACGGCAACGGCGGATCTCGGCCTCAAGGAACTCGACCGGCTGTCGCTTGCCAGGACGCAGATGGAGATGCGGATTCGCGACCGTCGCTCCAACAGCAACCTGCCGGGGCTGATCGATCTCGTGCTGTCGCGGCCAATCGTCTCGACCGGGCTGATCTCCCGCCATCTCGGCGTGACGCCGCGCGGCGCGCTCAATCTGGTGCGGGAACTCGGGCTGCGCGAGATGACGGGCAGGGGGCGCTATCGCGGCTGGGGCGTGCTTTGACTGCCTGCCGTCGACGGATCAGGGGTGAAATGTCAGCTCCGCCGCAGATTGATCTCGCTCGTCACCACGCGCTTGCCTGAGGCCGGGTCCACGTCGACGGTGCTCAGCCGCATGCCGTCAGGCCCGAGCCTTTGGACGATGAGGTTCGCCACGCGGTCGCCGTTGACTTCCCTTGCCCAGCGGATCGTCAAGCTGATCGCGTCGCCCCGCCGTCTTCCCGACAAGGCCGACCTGCCACCTTTCGGGCCGACATAGATGCCGGTGTAGTTCGAACCGTCGAACCTCAGGTCGGCGCTGATTGCACGCGACACGACGAGCATGCCGCGGCAGGTTCCTCGCATCGACAGAGCCGCGCCGTTCGCCTGCGAGGAGAAATTGCAGGACACGTTGATCGGCGACCTGTTGATGCGGATCATGACCGTGCCGCCGCCGGCCCATCGTCCTTCGAGCGAATCGAGAAAGGCCGTCTCGTCGGCAGGGGCAGCATTGGTTTCCAGGGGAAGCATTCCTGCGACGAGCAGGAGCCGAAGCATCTTCCGCCGCAACATCCTCGACCTCCCCTCCTCGACGAACGCGCCTGGTGTTACCGGACAGAATGAAACGTTGGATCGCTCGGAAGGTTCCCGCACCGCCCGTCGTTCCGGAGCGTCAGTCCGACCGCGGCGATCATGCGAATTTCTTTGCGCCGGCGACGCAGGCGACGATCGCGAGCGTTGCCGCGAGCATGGTCCAGCTTACCGTTTCGTCGAGCAATGCGGCCGCCAGCGCCAGGCCGAAGAAGGGCTGCAGCAATTGCAATTGGCCGACCGCGACAATGCCGCCCTGCGCGAGGCCGCGATACCAGAAGATGAAGCCGACGAGCATGCTGAAGACGGAGACATAGGCAAGGCCGGCCCAGGCGGCGGCGTTCAGGTGCGCGAAGCTCGCCGGCATGGTCACGAACACCAGTACCGCCATCACCGGCAATGACAGCACGAGCGCCCAGGAGATGACCTGCCAGCCGCCGAGCTTGCGCGACAGGGCCGCACCCTCGGCATAGCCGAGCCCGCAGGCAAGGATGGCGGCGAGCATCAGGAGGTCGCCCTTGGGCGAGGCCGAAAAATCCTGGCCGAGCGCGAAACCGACGACGATGGCGCTGCCGAGGCCAGAGAACAGCCAGAAGGCCGGGCGCGGCCGCTCGCCGCCCCGAAGGACGCCGAAGATCGCGGTCGCAAGCGGCAGCAGGCCGACGAAGACGATCGAGTGGGCGGCGGTCACGTGCTCGAGCGCGAGCGCCGTCAGGAGCGGGAAGCCGACGACGACGCCGAGCGAGACGACGCCGAGCGCCAGGAGGTCGCCGCGCCCCGGCCGGCGTTCACGGAAGGCGACGAGCAGGCAAAGCGCGATGAGGCCGGCGATCGTCGCGCGGGCGAGAGTGAGGAAGACCGGGTCGAAGCCCATCACCGCGAGCCGTGTCGCCGGCAGCGAACCGCTGAAGATCATCACCCCGAGGAGGCCGTTCACCCAGCCGCTTGCCGTCCTGTCCATGCCGATTTCCCTTCTTTCCGGTGTCGGATTGTTCTCCGGTATTGCGGCGATGCGGCTGGCTCTTCCAGAGACAGTCAGGTACAGTTCGGAAGAACTGTCATGGTAAAGGGGCCGATACGGATGAAGCCGCAGGCGATGGATCACACGGCGGGTGACGGGGGCGAGACCCGGATCGCCAGGGTCATGGAGACGGTCAGGCGCCGGATCGCCGCGCGCAGCCTGACGCCGGGCGCGAAGCTGCCGTCGATCCGCGCCTTCGCGGCGACGATGAAGGTTTCCAAGTCCACGGTGGTCGAGGCCTATGAGCGGCTCGCCGCCGAAGGCGTGATCCGCTCGCGGCCGGGATCGGGCTTCTTCGTCGCCGCGCCGCTGGCACCCCTGTCGCTTGCAGAGATCGGCCCGCGTCTCGACCGGGCGGTCGACCCTTTATGGATTTCGCGCCAGGCGCTCGAACCGGGGAAGGGGGTCAAGATGCCGGGCTGCGGCTGGCTGCCGCCCTCATGGATGCCGGAGGAGGCGCTGCGGCGCGCCCTGCGGTCGCTTGCGCGCGGCAATAGCGCGACGCTCGTCGACTACGGCTCGCCGCTCGGCCTGCTGCCGCTGCGGGAACTGCTCGCGCGCCGCATGGCGCAGCACGGCATCGAGGCCTCGCCGGACCAGGTCATGCTCACCGAATCCGGTACGCAGGCGATCGACCTCGTCTGCCGCTTCCTGCTGAAGCCGGGCGACGTGGTTCTCGTCGACGACCCGTGCTACTTCAATTTCCACGCGCTGCTCAGGGCGCACCAGGCAAGGGTGGTCGGGATACCCTACACGCCGTCCGGTCCCGACACGGACCGCTTCGCCGCAGCGCTCGCGGAGCACCGGCCGCGCCTCTACATCACCAATTCCGCCCTTCATAACCCGACCGGCGCGACGCTGTCGCCGCTCGTCGCCCATCGCCTGCTCAAGCTTGCGGACCAGTCCGGCCTGACGATCATCGAGGACGACATCTTCGCCGATTTCGAAGAGACGCCGGCGCCGCGCCTTGCCGCCTTCGACGGTCTCGAGCGGGTCGTGCATATCGGCAGCTTTTCAAAATCGCTGTCTGCGGCCGCGCGCTGCGGTTTCATCACCGCACCGCGCGACTGGATCGACGGGCTGACGGACCTCAAGATCGCCACCAGCTTCGGCGGCCCCGGTTTTTCCGCGGAGCTGGTGCTGGCGCTTCTGACGGACGGCAGCTATCGCAGGCATATGGAAACGGTGCGACAGCGTCTGGCGCGCGCGATGGCGGACGTTTCCGGGCGGCTGAGGGCGATCGGCATCCGCCCCTGGATCGAGCCTCAGGCGGGCATGTTCGTCTGGTGCCGGCTGCCGGACGGCATCGACGCGGCGGAGCTCGCAAGGAAGGCGCTCGAGAAAGCGATCGTGCTCGCGCCGGGCAATGTCTTCAGCCACGCCCGGACTGCCGGCAGCTTTCTGCGCTTCAACGTGGCCCAGTGTGAGGACCAGCGCCTTTTCGAGGAAATCGCGGCGCTCATGACGGGCCGGACGCCCCACCCGCTCGACGAGGGTGCGGTTGCGGCGTCGTCGCATCTGCGACCTCGACCGGTGTCTTCATGATGATCTCGCGACGCGGGTAGGGAATCTCGATGCCGGCCGCCTTGAACGCATCCCACAGGGCCATGAGCACCTGGCCGCGAACGTTGGTAAGGCCGTTGCTCGGATCGGAAATCCAGAATCTCAACTTGAAATCGATCGACGATGCACCGAAACCGGTCATCCAGCAGACCGGTTCGGCATAGGCGCTGGCGACCCGCGGAATGGACTTGGCGGCCTCGATCGCGATCCGGGCAACCTCGTGCGGATCGCTGTCATAGGAGGTCCCGAAGCTCACCTCGATGCGGACGAAGTCACTCGAAAACGACCAGTTCACGACCTGCTGGGAAATGAAATCTTCGTTCGGGATCAGGGATTCCTTGCCGTCCCTCGTGATCACCGAGACGAAGCGCGAGCGCAGGTCGCGGATCGAGCCGAAGGTCTCTCCGAGGGTGATCGTGTCGCCCGGCTTGATGGATTTGTCGAGCAGGATGATGATCCCGGATATGAAGTTGGACACCACCTTCTGCAGGCCGAAGCCGATGCCGACGCCGACGGCACCCGAAAAGACCGTCAGTGCCGTGAGGTCGATCCCGGTTGCGGAGAGCGCAATGGCGCCGGCAACGACGATGAGCCCGATCTTGACCAGTTTGCTGATGAGGACTTTCAGCGAAGGGGTGAGCTCCGCCGACTTCTGTATCCAGTTCGACGACATGTTGCCGACGAGAACGGCGAACCAGATCAGCGCCGCGGAAAGGACGATGGCCTTGAGCACGAGCAGCATCGAAAGACGGACGGCGCCGAGATTGACGGCAATGCTGTCGAGCGCCGCGAGAACCGTGCGATCGAGTCCGAGCGCGTAAAGCGCGAAGTAGACCCAGCCGACGACGGCGACGAGGCGCGCCAGCATGAGGCTCCTGATAAGGCGCGTGAGGACCGAGATGACGAACCAGGCGGCAACGAGCGTCAGCGCCGTCGCCACCAGCCAGCGGTAGGACGGCCATCCGAATCGCAACAGCATGACGTCGGCGATCCACAGCCACACGATCAGGAAGAGCCACTTGAGCCGGCGCATGAAGGCGATGATCACGCGCAGCAGATCGGGGTTCCCCTTGATCGCCCGGGCGCGCGCCTCCAGAGCCGGCTCGATGCGCCTGGCGAGGAAACCGGAAGCGAGATAACCGATGGCGATCAGGGCGGACTGGTAGAGGGTCCACTCGTTGAGAAGGAAGGTCTGCAGCCATGCCCTCACGGCATTGACGGCTTCGACGAGATCCATCGTCTTTCTCTCTTCGCAATCTGTCGACTGCAAGTCTCCCTGACCGGAGCCGATTTCACAGAAATGAACTATAGCGCAATTCGACGGATCCCAGCGATCTTCCTTCCTGCTGCATGTCTCCTTTGATCGACCTCGATTTTAAGGACAAAGGCCATCGAGCAGGAAGTCGAGACCTTTCCGGAACGCACCGTCCCAGTCGTCATCGAGCAGCAGACGCGAGCTCTCGATCGTCGGGTAGCGCCCGCTGAGACCTGCAAGGCGCTGCTGTGCGGCCGCCTGGTCGTCCTTGGAAAGGTCGAAGCTCGCCCGGGTGACGGTCGCGCCCATCACATGGTTCCAGAGCGACCAGATCGCGACGTTCAGATCCGCTTGCGCCACACCGGCGCTGGACAAGGTCTTGCCCAGCAGTTCCAGGCGGGCGAGGATGTTCGGGCCGAGCGCCCGGCGCGGCAAGAGGGAGGCCGACCAGGGATGGCGCAGCATGCTGGCGCGCCAGTCCTCGAGCATATGCACGACGTCTCCCCGCCAGTCTCGAGGCTCAACGTGCGGCGATGCGCGATATTCGAGCACTGAGTCGAGCGCCAGGTCGAAGACCTGCTCCTTGTTGGCGACGTGCCAATAGAGGCTCATCGCGCCCGCGCCGAGGCGGTCGGCCAGCCGACGCATCGACAATCCTTCGAGCCCTTCGGCGTCGAGCAGTTCCACCGCGCCCGCCACGATCCGTTCGAGAGACAGCGGGGGTTCACCACGCGGCTCCCGCACGGACTGGGGCGACGCACCGTTACGTTTGGACCGTTTGCTCCGGGCGCCGCCGCCTTTGGTTGTCATTCGTTTTCCTCACTGATCAGGCGTCGATTTTGGCCGGCAAAGCGACGAATGTCGATCCTGCCCGATTGACTCGTACGCTGTACGATGCGATTTGATCGTACGCCGTAAGATTCAATTGCGGCAATGCGTAAAGTTCAACTTGGGGCCGCGACGGACGGTAGCGCAGTCCCCGGAGCCAAAAGAAGATCATGTCACGCGCAATCAGGCATCTGCTTATCGGAGGGCTAATCATGACTATGGGAGTTTCTGCTGCGACGGCAGCGAATGAGAGCGATCGGAAGCTGACGATCGTCAATCCGAAGAACCTCTACGACCCGACGCCGAATGGCTACAGCACGGCGGTGGTCGTGCCGCGCGAGGCGCGGCTCGCCTATATCTCCGGACAGGGCGGCCAGGACGGCACGGGCGCCTTGTCGCCCGACTTCGCCGTCCAGGTGAAGCAGGCCTACGCGAATTTGCGCACCGCTCTCGATGCGCTCGGTGCGAAGCCGGATCAGGTCGTCAAGCTCACGATCTTCGTGGTCGATCACGATATGTCCAAGCTTGAGGTGCTGACCAGGAACGTCAAAGAAATGTTCGGCCGGGCCCTGCCGGCGCAGACCTTGATCCCCGTGCCCAAGCTTGCGGTCGACCCCATGCTCTTCGAGGTCGAAGCCGTCGTCATGCTGGAATAGTGGCGCGATGCGGAGGGTGGCGCTGGCGGCGCCGTAGCCCCCGCCACCGCCGGCGTGCTCACGATCTGGCTCCGCACGATGCTGTATCGACAGCCATAGAAGGGTGAGAACAGCGCTGCCATCGACACGCGTCGCTGCGAAACGAAAACGTCGATTTTTCAAGCGGGCGGCGCAGCCTGGCCGCATCTATTCAAATGTTCGCAACTACTAATAGTTGCCCTAAAGACTTTTCATCTCGCACAACGTGTCGTATGGAAGCTCCGCGAACAGTGCGCTGAATGAATTGATCGCCTTCAAAAAAGGCGTAACTCCGCCACGGACGATGCACGCAGGGGAGGTAGAGCATGGCGTTCACTTTGGAGGTCGTCGGCAAAGGGTTTCGGCTGAAAAGCGCTGACAACAAGCGGGAAATCGACGTATCGCCGGCGCAGGCAAAGGCCTGGCAGGAGGTCCTCGACCGGCGTGCGCGCGAGCAGGGGCTCAAGAATTCGGAGGAACTGCTGGCGAATGTGAAGATCGCCGTCCCCGAGAAGGGCGATTCGCAATTCAAGATCGGCAAGCAATACGCGTTGAGCGACGCCGACACGATGCTGATGATCGGCGGCAATGTTCAGTTCTCCAATCCCGATCTCATCCACGCCTATCACGAGGGAAGCCTCAATCCGGACTTCGTGCTCGTGCCCACCATGCAGCCGGAGGGCGCGCCGGCCGCGATCGACGCGATCAAGGCGCCGGCTTCGACGCCGGAGGGGCGCAAGCAGGCGGTCGAGACCTATCTCGGCAAGCATTCCGGCAGTGTCGAAGAACGCACCAACGCGGCCGTCGCGCTGATGGAGTCGCGCGCCGACTTCGGTTCGCCCGAATTGCAGGCGCCGCGGCTCAAGGAGATCATGGACGTCCTCGTCGAACCCTATGAAGGGGAGGACGAAAGAAGGAGCATCGTCGACGCCCTGACGCAGCATTCGTGGTCATCGGAGCCGGCTGACGGCAATGCCCCTGACGACAAGGGCCCGAACGAGAAGAACCTTGACGACAAGGGCATGGACAAGCTCATCGCCGAGCATGCCCGCACCGCGTACGGCCTGCGCTAGGAAGGCCGAATATCCCCAGATCGTCACACGCGTGAAGGGCGGCCGCTGCCGCCCCTCGCGATCCGCATCCTTCGGCAATCTTGCCGATCCGAGTTCAAAGAACGGAGCAGGGAATAGCTGATGTCTGTGATCAATTTCTTCGCACGCAACCGCACCGACCGTGCAGACTCGACGAAGCCGTTCGAGCAGATCGCCGATCAGGCCGCCAAGAAGGGCAAGAAGAACGATCCGCCGCCGGCGCTGCCGTGGAACGGCGGTCCGTCGGGCATTGTCGAGCGCCAGGTGGAACCGGGGCTCTGGCCGTTCCGCATCTACGAGGAGGCGGGCGTCGACCCGAAGGACAACAAGGCGCTCAACGACCAGTTGGCGGCAACGCCGGAACTCGACAAAAAGGCCTTCGGCAACCGGCCGTCGGCGGTGAAGGAGGCGGACAAGGCGCTCGAAGAGGGGGACGACGTCATCGTCTTGAGCCCGGAACGGCTGGATCTTCTGGAAAAGCAGCGCACGGCGCTCCGCACGGCAAGCGACAAGTCGAAGAGCGAAAGCGAACGCGACAGGGCAAAGGACGATCTCGTCGTCGCCATCGCCCAGGAAGTCGACCTCGCCTCGGAGAGCCTGGGCACGCCAAAATTCGGCACCGACAAGAACAATGACAAGAAGCTCGATGCCGGCGAGGTGAGCGACCTCATCCGGCCGATCGCCGAGCGGGCGCCGGACGATCCGATCTTCATGGACGCGCTCAATCAGGTGCGCGACATGAAGGAGAAGGAATGGAAGGCCGACGGCAAGACCGACGATCAGCTCGGACGCATCGCCAGCCTCGGCGACAAGAAGGACTATGACGCGGTCACCAGGGAGACCAGGAAGCAGCTCGTCGATGTTGCCCTTGCCGCCGGCGGCGAAGAGGGGGCGCAGGTCACGGCGCTGACGAACCGCGCCTCGATCTATGCGGGTTACACGGCCGGCGACCCGGAGAAATACGGCGCCGCCTTGAAGGCGGGGATCAAGGAAGCGCTGCAGGAGATACGCGTCGACCGTCACGTCCGCGACCTCGAGAGCGCCTATGGAAAGGGCGGCGTCGAGGGGGCAGAGAAGTTTCTCGCCAAGCTGAGCGAGACGACCGACCCGGCCCATGCGCTTCCGAGTTTCGATACCTCCGGCAAGGCGGCGGGAGACATCAAGAAGCTGCTCGACCAGTCGAGCGGCGCGCTGGTCGCATCGGATCCCCGCGTGCGCAAGATGATCGACCAGTCGATCGACAGCATCGCCGCCTCGGGAAGCAAGGGCGACACCAAGTCGAAGATCAAGGCGCTGCAGGACCTCGCGGTCGCCTCGCAGAACATTCTCTATGGCGACGGCAAGAAAGCCGGTGCTGGCAAGGAGGTCGTCGACCACATCGCCGATCGTCTCGTCGACAAGATGAACACCGAGCTGCCCGGCAACAACGTGCTTTCGCATCAGCGGATTTTCAGCATTTTGAGCAGCGAGGACGTCAAGGGCGGCGGCACGGCGCTGTTGACCGCGATCGCGGCCCGCACGGCAGAGCTCGGAACTGAGAAGCGCGACGAGCTGAAGGCAAAGGGCGAGCTCGGCTACAACGACTATCTCGCGCAGAACTCCGATGCCCAATGGGCGATCCGCCGCAGCATCGAGAATTTCGGCAACGTCTCGAAGGCCCAAGACGAGAAGATCACCACGCTCTACAACGAGCTCTATCACGGCCTCTCCGGCTGGAACGGTGCCAAGTCCGACGACCCGCTGTCGGGCGCGGCGCAGCTCGCCCGCGACATGGAGGCGATCGACAACTTAAGCCCCGAGAACAAGCAGAAATCCAAGGAGCTGGTGAAGGAAGGCGAGGTCCGCCAGCGGCTCTGGGAGCAGCAGGAGAGCATCGACCTCGCCCTCAAGATCTATGAGACGCCGCTTAGCAAGGTCGACGGCCTCAAGACCGATGCGCCGATACCCTCGCTGTTCGGTACCGGCATCATGATGACGAAATCGAAGTCGATCAGCGAGGCGCTGAAGGGCCTGCCGGACATGCCGAAGAACGAGGGTCCGGATCCCTATGCCAATGTGGAGAAGGGCGCCGATCCGAATGCCACCGGCACGATCTGGGTCGAGCGCTCGGCGCGGGCGCTCGCAACCTTCGCCGTCACCGAGACGCTGAAGGGCCGCGTCGGCGATATCCACACGGCGCTGGCGGAGAACCGGATGGCAGCGGTCATTCAGAATGGCGGCGGCAAGTTCAGCAAGGCCGAAGTCGATGCCGTCATGAAATACATCGACGGCAAGGCCCCTGACAAAAATCCCGACCTCCAGAAGTTCGTCGACAACGTCAAGGAAAAGATCGGCGAGGGCCGCCTCAGGGACATCGTCGCCGGAAGGGTGCAGCCGACCGATGCCGAAAGAACCCAGATGCAGCAGATGAAGGGGCTCAAGGTCGGCACGACTGCCGTCGAGCGGCTCTCCGGTGCCGGCAGTGCGGTTCTGTTCGGTCGCAACCTCGACTCGCTCGGCACGACCGGGGACGACATGGTCTATTACCTGCCGCACACGATGATGCTGGTCTCGGCCGCCAAGGGCGCACTGAAGCCGCTCCCGGACAGCATACTCCTCGGCGACGATGCCAAAAAGCCGACGACTGCGGAAGCGAAGATCGATGCGCTCAAGGAGCGCGTCAACAACAGCAGCCTCTCGGCAAGCCAGAAGAAGGCGTGGAGCGGAGTGTTGAACTCGGGGCACTTCCTCCGCGGCGGTGGCATCGACGCCCTCTATGTGGGAGCGGACTTGAGCAACGCCATCATGCAGGGCACGGGCTGGATCGTCGGGGACAAGGCTGACGGCGTCAAGGCAACCGGCTACGGCATCGCGACCGTCAGCGATGCGATGTTCGCGGTCGCCGGCGGGACCGGTGCGCTCGAAGCGAAAGCGGCGAACAACGGGCTGGTTCGCCTCATGAACCGGCTCGGGCCGTTGAAGATATCGGGTGTCGCCGCGGTGCTGCAGCTCGCCGGCGCCGGCATTGTCCAGGGCCGCAGCGCCTATAATGCCGCCCATACCTATGACAAGGCGGATGCGGATGCGATCCAGGTGATGTTCGGCGTCAAGGACCGCAAGGTCGCCGAGGCCCTGGCGGAGCACAACGATCTTCTCGACGAGGGGGTCATGGGCATCCTGCAGACGGTCTTCCCGGGTGACGAACATCTGATGGGCGGCGACGAGGGAACCCGCAGCGCCGGCTCGGTCCTGAGCGGGACCTATGGAGCCGAGGGCTATACGCGGGCGCGTCTCGGGCAGATCTTCAATCGCATGACGCCGGAGCAGGCCACCGAATTGTCCGAGACCATTCGCGACATGACGGCGGACAAGAACGGCAAGCTGCCGGAGACGCAGGACGACCTGAAATATCTCAAGCTGCCGGCCGATCCGGCGAAGGTGGACCTGAAGGACTATCCGACGGTGACCTACAACGCCGAGCGCAAGCGCTACGAGGATTCCGCCACGACGATGTATTGGGACGGCAATCAATGGTGGATGCCGCAGAAGAAGGTTTCGGCAGAGGATGCGCGGCTGCCGGGCGACGATCCCTTGTGGTACCGCCCCTCGGACGGGACGCTGATGCATGAAAATGCCTATGCCTCATACGTCGAGCCGCGCAGCACCGAGGGGTTGAAGGCGTGGCTCAGAAGGAAGGGCTATCTCGAATAAGGATGCCCCTGATCGCCCATCGGCTCCACGCTGATGGGCGGCGCCGGCCTGCGATCGAACGCCGCTGCCGCGCTGTCAGATCCACAAAACGAGGACAACCCGCGCGCCGCTGGTTCCAGCGGCGCGCCCCTGGGTCGCCATGTCTGTCGCGCTGGAAGCGGCGCTGGAAGGGCGGCTCGGCAATTCAGCAGGAGGAAAGAGCTCTGATGACTGTCATGGAAAAGCCGCGACCGGACGATCGGACCGCCGTCGCCGACAAGCGAAGCTGGCTGGAGTCCCATGAGGCCGACTATCACAAGGCGCTCGGCAATCGCCAGGTACAGATGATCGCGATCGGCGGGGCGATCGGTACGGGCCTGTTTCTCGGCGCCGGCGCCCGGCTGCAGGCGGCCGGCCCGTCGCTGGCGATCGTCTATCTCGTCTGCGGCGCCTTTTCCTTCCTGATCCTGCGCGCGCTCGGCGAACTGGTGCTGCACCGGCCGAGCAGCGGCAGTTTCGTCTCCTATGCCCGTGAGTTCCTCGGCGAGAAGGCTTCCTTTGTCGCCGGCTGGATGTATTTCCTCAACTGGGCGATGACCGGCATCGTCGATATCACCGCCGTCGCCCTCTACATGCATTACTGGGACGTCTTTGCCGACCTGCCGCAATGGGTCTCGGCACTGGGCGCGCTGTTGATCGTCGGGTCGATGAACCTCGTCGGCGTCAAGTGGTTCGCCGAGATGGAGTTCTGGTTCGCGCTCATCAAGGTCGCGGCGATCTTGCTCTTCCTCGCCGTCGGCACGTTCTTCCTCGGAAGCGGAATGGATGTCGCCGGCAGCGCCACGGGCCTGCATCTGATCAGCGAGAATGGCGGTCTCTTCCCGAACGGCCTGCTGCCGGCGCTGGTGCTCGTGCAGGGCGTCGTCTTCGCCTTCGCCGGCGTCGAGCTGGTCGGCACGGCGGCCGGGGAGTGCTCGGACGCCAAGGCCATCCTGCCGCGCGCCATCAACAGCGTGATCTGGCGCATCGCGCTCTTCTATGTCGGCTCGGTCGTGCTGCTCGTCTGCCTGCTGCCCTGGACGGCCTACAAGGCCGGCGAGAGCCCGTTCGTGACCTTCTTCGGCGCGCTCGGCATTCCCGGCATCGGTACGGTGATGAACATCGTCGTGCTGACCGCAGCGCTGTCGAGCCTCAATTCCGGGCTCTACTCCACGGGCCGCGTATTGCGCTCGCTGGCGCAGGGCGGCTCCGCTCCGGCGTCGCTCGCAAGGATGAATGCCCAGGCCGTGCCGCATGTCGGCATCCTCGTGACGCTCGCGATCTACGTCGTCGGCGTCCTCCTCAACTATCTCGTCCCCGCGCATGTCTTCGAGATCGTCCTCAACGTCGCCTCGCTCGGCATCCTCAGCACCTGGGGCTTCATCGTCGTCTGCCAGATGGCCTTTCGCCGCGCCGTTGCCCGCGGCGAGGTGGAGGACGTGTCGTTCAAGATGCCGGGTGCGCCGGTCACCTCGTGGCTGACGCTCGCCTTCCTGTTCGGCGTCCTGGTGCTGATGGCGCTCGACTACCCGAACGGCACCTACACCGTCGCCTCAATTCCCCTTGTCGCGCTGGCGCTCTGGGCCGGCTGGAACTGGGTGAGCAGGCGTCGCCAGACCGATGCGCCGGCGACGCTGCCCGACGTCGTGCTGGCGCAGCAAATGCACCAGTGACCGTCATATTGCCTCAAGGGTGCCGTCCGGCTGGCGGCGCCCTTGATCCCGAAGGAACGGTGCATCAAGCCATCGGAATTCCCAATTCCGCTAGGACCACGTCGATCTGTCTTGCCGAGGCAGGAGCGGCATCGCCGTTTCTGATCCTGTCGGCCAAACTCGGTATGTAGACCTGGCCGCTGACGTAGCGCTCGTTCAAACGCTGCGAATCCGTGTAGCTTTCGTCCGAGCCGGCGGTCGCCGACAATTTAGCCGGGTCGCCGCCGAACGTGTCGAGTGTACGGTGCAGGTTGTCGCGCAGTTTCTCCAGCCCTCCGTTCGGAAGGCCGTTCAACCAGTCGATGAATTTCTGCCGGTCGGCCGGCCGCTCGAGGCGATAGCCCTTCAGTTCCGCATATCTGGCGAGGATGGGCACCGGGCTGTGGCCATCGCCGCTCTGGTCGACGAGCGCCCCGGCGGCGGCTTCGTCGAGGCCGGAATGGGCGAGGAAGCGCTTCGAGGTCTCGGTCATGTATGTGTTGGAGTCCCGCGTGTCGGCAACGATCATCTGGCCGATCACGGCAGCCCCGACGATGACGAGCCCGGCCGGCCCGAACATCGTGCCGGTCCCGAGTGCGGCCATGACGGTGCCGCCGGCGGCCGCGGCCGAAAGGCTGCCCATCAGCGGGTCGCCAGCCCTGAAATAATCGACGGCCATCCAGGCATCGAAGCCGCCACTCAGCGCCCCGAGAAACTTGACGGCCGGCCGGCTGCTGCTGCCGAAATGCTTGACGGCCGCGGAGTCGGCGCTGAGGCGATCCATGCCGCCGAGGATCTCGACCGTGCGCTGTCCGAGCCCGACCGCGTCGATCACCACTTTGAGATTGTTTCTGAGCGTCGGGTTGCTCTGTGCAAGGGTCGCGGAGTTGGCGATGCTCGCCCCTGTGGCAGCAACGCCGATCAGGCGCAGCATCTGGCCGGGACCGGTGGTGTTAGCAAAGGACCGGACGCCGCTCGAGCCCTTGAGCTCGTTCAGGTCGGCGTCGAGGGTGGCCATCTTTGCCCGGGATTGCTCGACCGTCTCGCCCGGCTCGGGCAGGGACCTGCCGACCGCGCCGATCGCCCGATCCATGTCTGACCCGGGAATGCCGAGCATCCGCGAGAGCTTGCCGTCTTTGAGCTCCTCCAGGCTGGCCTTGGCCCTCTCGAGCGCCGCCGGGCCGCCGGACTGCAGCTCGGCGAAGGAGGGCAGGACCTTGCGGCGGATGACCTGGGTCGTCGCCTCCTCGGCGAGCTTGCGGCCGCGGTCGGTCAGCCGCGCCTGGTGGCCCATCAGGTTCAGCACCGCCGGGCTGTCGAGCAGCGCGGGGTTCTTCTTCATCGCGATCTCGACGGCCATCGCGGGCTTTTCGTCCGACAGGACCTTGCCGATCTCATTGTCGACGGCCGGCCGCTGCGCCGCCAGTTCCGGCGGCAGGTTGCCGAGCGCCGTCAGTTGCTGCAGCAAGTTCTCGCCGCTCGCGGCGATGTTGTCTTCGAGCCGCCTTTCGGTCTCCGCCCACTGAGGGCCCTTGTCCTTCTTGTAGTCTTCGATCGCTTTGGTGAGCTGCTCGGGCGTCATCGTCCCGCCGTGGTTGGAGACCAGCCACTGCAGCTCCTGCATATGCGCCGAATAGGCGATGACCTCCTGGTTGACCGTGCCGGCGGCATATTGCTTCACGTTTGGAACGATGTTCTCGACAACGAAATCGGGGGAGCCGACCGCACTCCTGGTCGCGACGGCGATCGGATAGTCGAGGCGGGAGCCGTTGCTGATCGCCACGGGGATGGCGTTCGGGTGATAGCCGCCGAGCGCGGCGAAGCGCGCGACGATCCGCTCAGCACCCGGGCTGCCGCCGATGCGGTCGATGATCGTCATCATGTCCGCCTGGCCGTTCATGCCGATCAGGTTGCCGCCGACCTTTTCCTGCCTCCTCCTGTTTGCCGTTTCGATCGTCGGCATGGCGGAAGAGAGGAGGTCAACCGCCAACCGCGGATCGGCGCCGGCGGTCAGCCGTTCGAGATTGCCCATCGTCGTCGCGGCGTCGCCCTGGTCGCTCGAAGCCCGTTCCGGTTGATAGTCGGCGAGCGGCTTCGATGCAAAGTTCGCAGCCCGGTCGATCAGGGCCTTCGCGTCCTCGGAGCGCAGCAGCACGCGCTGCACCTCCGGCGTCGCCGAGCCAAAGCCCGCAGAGAGCTTGCGGAATGCCTCGTCGGGTCCGCCGGCGGCGTTCGCCGTGTCGATGATGTCGCGTGCCTTTGCTTCGGTGTCGGCGCCGGCATGCGTCGAGGGGCGCAAGCCGATATTCAGCGCCTTCGCCGTGTCCTCGATCGCCGTCCGGGCGGGCGCCGCATCCGTCCAGTCGCGGTCGTAAAGGCGCTGCAGCGTCTCGGCTCGCTTTTTCTCGGGAAGTCTCACGACATATCGCCTGACGTCACTGGCGATCTCGCCGGTCCTTGCCTGATAATCGATCTTCGGATCGTCGGAATATTGGATGCGGTTGCCGCGGTCGTAGATATCGTCCGCTATCACGGCTTCCTCGTCGGTCTTCAGGCCGCGCTCCTCGATCGCCGCCTTGACCGCATTGCCGGCGGGGCCGGCGTCCAGCCGGTCGCTGTTCATCAGCCTGAGGGCTGCGGCCTGTCGCTCCGCCTTCGGCAGGTTGTCGAGATAGGCCCCGACGTCGCGCTGCATGTCCCGGCCTTCGGTGGCATAGTCGACTTTCGAAGGGTCGTCGGCATGGGCGAGCTTGTTGCCGCGGCCATAAAGATCATCGATGAACGCTGCCTCGCCCTGGGGCACGTCCTTGCCGTCGACGGGGCCTTGCGCGACGACTTCGGGCGAGGTGAGCGGCACGATCACCACGTCATTGGGGTCGATCGCCGCCGAGTTCGCCGTCATCTTGATCCGGTTGGCGGCCCTGAGATCGTCGAGGCTGACGTGGTTCTCCTGGGCGATAGCCCAAAGACTGTCGCCCTTCTCGACGACGATCGCCTTTTCCGTGAGCGGATCGATCGTCTTCGGGCCGCCGGCCTCTGCCCGTTCGCGCACGGCCCGGTTGATCTGCTCGACGAAGAACCGCCGTTGCACTTCGGAGACGGCGGTGGCGCGCTCCCCGGTTGCGTCGTAGCGGTTCCTGCCGTCGATATCGATGCGATAGGACATGGGGTCTCCTTGGCTCTATTCGGCACGCGATCGCTGAACGTCCGGCGGAAAGGCGCGGAAAGCGAAGAATGATCTCTCAAATCAAGACATTGCGCGATTGCGCGCGAGCCACTATGGCCGGCCTGCTTGATGGTTTGATGACAGGGGAGCAGTTTCGGAGTCGCAGCGACGGCTTTATCGCGCGGCCGGCGCAAGGAGACCGCGCAGCATCGCGGGCGCCTCTCTCAGTAGGGCGAAATCCGCAACCATGTATTGCAGCAGATAGTTGAGATAGAGAACGATCAGGATCGCGAAGAGTAGGTTCTTGACCGCCAGCGATAGATCGAAGACGTGGAGCTGCGGCGACATGCGCGAGAGATAGGCAAGCATCAGGTCGGCGATGAGCAGCGCCAGCACGATCGGCGCGATCAGCAGAACGCCGATCTGCATGACCCGATCCAGGATGGCGAGGGCGGCCTCGCCGGCGCCGGAACCGAGCGCCGGCGCAAAGCTGGTGACGGGCCAGATCTCGTAGCTTCGATAATAGGTGTCGGCGAGAAGGGAAAATCCGCCGGATTTGAAGAACAGGGCGACGAGCGCCAGGACGAAGAAGGTCCCGGCGATGCTGGTTTCCGTCGCCTGCAGCGGATCGACGAGCTGTGCCGACGTCGAGCCCCGCTGCAGGTCGACGAGATCGCCGGCGACTTCGGCGGCCCAGAAGGGAATGCCGAGGACCGCGCCGATGATGACGCCGAGAATGACTTCCTTCAGGATGAGGCCGGTCATCACCACGGTCGAAAAGCTCTGGCCCTCTGCGAGCGTTGCCGTGAAGCTCGGTATCAGCGGCAGGGCGATGGCGATTGCCACGCCCGAGCGGATCAGTCCGGTGAGGCCGAGCCGGACGAAGGCCGGCGTGATGACGATCATGCCGAGCGCCCGGGCCATGGCGACCGCGGTGCCGGCGAGCACCGGATAGATGGCATCGAACAGCGATTGACTGGCGGCGAGGACGTCCACTGAGCCACCCTAGCGCGTCAAGGCCGGGAAGATGTCGAGCGTGTTGCTGGCGAAATTGGCGACCTGCACGGCAAGCACCGGCCCGAGCACGACGAGCGCCAACATCACCGCCACCAGCTTGACCGCCTGCGGCAGCGTCTGGTCCTGGATCTGGGTCAGCGCCTGGATGAGGCCGACAGTGATGCCGATGACGATCGCAATGGCAAGGGCAGGGGCCGAGGCGATCAGCACGGTGAGCATCGCCGTCTGCATCTGGGCGAGGAAGGCGGTCTGATCCATGCCTACTACCCGTAGCTCAGGATCAGGCCGTGCATCAGCCGCGACCAGCCGTTGACCGCGACGAAGAGGAATATCTTCAGCGGGATGGAGATCAGCGTCGGCGAGACCATCATCATCCCCATTGCCATCAGCACGGTCGAGACGATGAGGTCGATGACCAGGAACGGCAGGTAGAGCAGGAAGCCGATCTCGAAGGCGCGGGTCAGCTCCGAGCTGACGAAGGCCGGAACGAGGATCAGGAGGCTGTCGGTCTTGACCGAGGCGCGCGCTTCCTCGGACCAGATGCGCTCCGTCGCCTGCAGGAAGAACTGGCGCTCGTTGTCGTCCGTGTAGCGGGTGAGGTGCGCCTGCAAGGGCGCCCGGAGCTGGTCGGCCGCCCGCACCATGCTGTCCATCGACTGCACGTCGACCTGCTCGCTCGAGAGCGTCCTGTACATCTCGCCGACGAGCGGCGTCGTCACGTAGACGGTCAGGATCAGCGCCACGCCGTAGAGCACCAGATTGGGCGGCGATTGCTGGATGCCGAGCGCGTTGCGGATCAGGAACAGGACGATCGAGATCTTCAGGAACCCGGTCATCGTCACCACCGCGAGCGGGATGAGCCCGATCGTCGAGACGATGATGATGATCGGGATGAGATTGCTCGTCTCACCCATCGGTCGAAAGCCGCACCACGCGCACGCCGAGGCCTTCGCCGATCCGGATCAACTCGCCCTTGCCGACGAGCCGCCCATTGGCGAGGATGTTGACGGGACTGAAAAGGCTCGGACTTGCGTGAAGGACCGTCCCTTCGCCCATCCTGGCGATCTCCTTCAGCGGAAATTCGGCACGGCCGACCTCGAAGACGAGCTCGATCGGCAGCTCGGCGAGCGGCTCCAGCTCTTCGGACGAAGGCGTTTCCTGCTTTGACATGGAATATCCCCAACTTTCTTTCAGCGGCTGCCAGCCGGAGGCGAAGACGAGGCCGGCTTCGCTCCGGCCGAGCGCGGCGATGAGGTGACCGCCGACCACGGCGAAGGGCGCGTCGGCGGAGGATTGCTGGCACATGACGACGTCGCCGGGGCGAAGACTCTTGAGCTCGCCAAGGGTCAGGTGCTGCGTGCCGGCGCGGAGCTCGATCGGCTGGACGAGATTGTCCGTGAAGGCGTTCGAAATGCGTTTCCTCGTGTTGAAGGCCTTGCCGACCTTCAAGGCCGCCGGGGCGCTCAGATGAAGCTCGGCAGCGAGCGGAAGATCGCCGCCATCGATCGTCCAGGCGAGCCTGATCGGACAGTCCGCCTCATCCGGCGGCCCCATCCGGAGCGGCTCGCCGATACGCGCCTCGAGCTCTTCCAGCGAAGCGGCGAGAGCTTCCTCGAGGAGGATGTTGCGCTGGAGAGTGCTGAGGCTGCCAAGGCGCCCCCGCACGCCGAGTGCCGCGGACAGCCCGTCGAGGGCGGCCGCGGGCAGGAGCCAACGTCCGGGCGCGGTGCCGATGAAGAAGGCGAGCTCGACCGGCTCGGGCACGCCCCCCGCGCTCTTTGCCGGCGCCACTCGAATATCGGCGGAGGGCAGCGAGAGCCGGAATGCGACCCGGATCGCGGCGAGCAGATTGGTGAGCTCGACATGGTCCGCCTTCACCTCCGGGAGCCAGGAGGCGTCCTCGGCAAGAGAGCGCATTGCGGCGCCGGGCTCCGTTTGCGTCGAGATACCCATCTTCTACCGCTTCCTGCCCTTCGGACGGATCGCCTCCTCGTCCTCGGCCTCGTTGACGAGGTCGGCGCGCTTCGCCGCCTCGCGTCGCCTCTCCGCGGCGAGGACCTGGATCCGGTCGTGCAGTTTCTCTTTGCGCCGATACTCGGCTGCGAGCTCTTCCCTTTTGCGGGCCTCCTGCCTTTCGCGGCGCTCCGCCTCGCGGACATGCTCCTCCAGCGCGCGGGCGCGATGATCGAGATTGGATAGGGCACCGCGATAGCGTTCGAGCGCGCGAGGATCCGCCGGCCCTTCGGCGAGGCTCGAATAGAGCGCCTCCTCCTCCCGCCTTCGCTGTTCCTCGCGGACGAGGCTCTCGGCCTTTGCGGCGCGCAGCGCCTCGGCGCTACGGTCGTGGCGGTTGTGCTGGCGCTGGGCCTGTTCCTGCGCCCGCCGCATCCGCATCGCTCTCAATTCGACGAGCTGCCGCAAATCGCTTTTCCGGGTCATGCGGCCAGCCTCGCCAATCGGCCAAGGGTCTCTTCGAGCGAGGAATATTCCGCGCCCGACTGGCGGAGGAAAGCCTCGATGGCGCCGCGCTTGTCGATCGCTTCATCGGCAAGGGCGTCGGCGCCGCGTTCGTATTCGCCGACCCGGAGCAGGAGTTCGATCTCCTCGTAGCGGGCGAGTAGGGTGCGGATGTGGGCGGCGTGCTCCCGGTGCGCCGTGCCGGCGACCGTCTCCATCAGCCGGCTGCGACTTTTCAGGACGTCGATCGCCGGGAAGAAGTTGCGCTCGGCGAGGGCGGAACTCAGCATGATGTGGCCGTCGAGGATCGCCTTCGTCTCTTCGGCGACCGGATCGAGCGTGCCGTCGCCTTCGGTCAGCACCGTATAGAGGGCGGTGATCGAGCCGCCTTGCCCGGGGCCGGCGCGCTCGAGCAGCCGCGGCAGGGCGGCGAAGAGCGACGGCGGATAGCCGCGGCGGGTCGGTGGCTCGCCGGCGGCAAGGCCGATTTCCCGCTGCGCACGGGCAAACCGCGTGACGCTGTCCATCAACAGGAGAACATCGCGGCGCTGATCGCGGAAATATTCTGCGATCGCGGTCGCGGCATAGGCCGCCTTCACCCGTTCGATCGCCGGCCGGTCGGAGGTCGCGACGACGACGACCGAACGCCGGCGGCCTTCCTCGCCGAGCTGGCCTTCGATGAACTCCCGCACCTCGCGGCCGCGCTCTCCGATGAGGCCGATGACGATGACGTCCGCCTTCGTGCCGCGGACGATGGCGGAAAGCAGCGAGGATTTGCCGACGCCCGGCTCGCCGAAAATGCCGATGCGCTGGCCGCGCGCCACCGTCAGCAACCCGTCGATCGCCCGGATCCCGAGTTGCAGCGGCTCGCTGATCAGGTCGCGTCGCAGCGCATTCGGCGGCGACCGGTGCGTCGGGTAGTAAGTGTCGCTGGCGACCGGGACGGCACTCTCTTCAAAGAAGTTCAGCGCCTCGCCCAGGGGATTGAGAACGCGGCCGAGCAGGTCGTCCGAGACCGGGATCTGCAGGGTCCTGCCGGTGGCGATGACCTCGGCGCGCGTCGACATGCCGTCGAGATCGCCGATCGGCGTCAGCACCGCTTCCTCGTCCTCGAAGCCGACGACCTCCGCCGGCACGGTCGCGCCGGAAACCGGATCCCTGAGGTGGCAGAGTTCGCCGATCCTGACCATCGGTGCGGTCGCGTGGACGATGATGCCGGTTATCCTGCGGACGCGGCCATGGACCCGCCGCGTTTCGCTTGCGAGCGCCCGCTCGCGCAGGCGGCGGATGAGATCGCCGGGGTCGGTCAACAGATGCTCGTTCATGCCGCTGAACCCGAGCGGGTGGACTGAAGGCCGAGAAGCGCGTCGCGTATCACCGAGAGCTGGGTGTCGAGGCCAGCGTCGACGACCGCCACGGCGTTGGCGAGGACGCATTTGCTGCCGTCGAGCCGCGGATCGGGGAGGACCGCAATCTTCAGCATGTCGTTGGTGTTGTGCCGGCTCACCAGTTCGGCGACGCGCTCGGCAAGCGCGGGAGCGACGGTGATCGTCACGTCGCGCTCATGCTGGAACGACTGCAGTGCCTGCTGCGCCAGGCGGGCGACGAGTTCGGCCTCATCGAAGCGGCCGAGCAGCTTTTCGACGACCGCCAGGCTGAGTTCGGCAATCTGCCGGTCGAGCCCGGCCATATAGCGATTGACGTCGGCCGTGGTCTTCACGAGGAGCGCCGCGGCCTGGCGCTCTCCGTCGATCCGGCCGGCCTCGTAGCCCTCGCGCCTGCTCTCCTCGATGACGTCGCGGACCTTTGCGAGCTCACGCTCCGCCTGGGCTTTTGCCGCCTCGAGGAAAGCGAAGCCTTCGAGCCAATGCTCGGCTTCCGCCTGCCGCAGAATTTTCCTGGTCGGGCTCGCGGGAATCTCGTTCATCCGACCTCGCTCGCTGCCGCGACGCGCCTGACGATCGCGGCGCCGCGCTCCGCATCGTCGGCCTGTGAAAACGCGCCGTCTTGGTCGGCCTCGTCCCTCAGCCGCAGCCAAGCCGCGAGCGGCTGCCGCAGGGAGGCCTGCCAGCTCGCCCAGCATTTCCGCCCATCCGCGTCGATCGCCCGCATCAGGGCGTCGAGGTCGCCCGGCGGCTGACGGCCGGAGGCGAGGTCGCGATTGTGGACGGCGCGCTGGAAGACGAGATCGCCGATCCGCGCCTTCATCTCGGCGACCGCGCGGCTGCGAATTTCGCCGGCGAGCACATGGCTCCAGAACACGGCGCCGGCGAGGCGGCAAACTTCATCGACCCGCTCGCGGGGGAGGTCGAGGAGTGCGAGGTCGGCCGCGTGCGGAGGCGCACAGGCGCCGGCGTCCGGAAGCCGGTACTTGTCGCGGAGCAGCCTTGCGAGCGGCCGCTGCACCCGGTCCGATTGCTGCAGCCGCGCCGCCGCCTCGATGGAGATCGCCTCGTCATAGGCATGAACGATATGGCGCGGGTGGACGAGCCGCGCAGGAGCCGTCCGGAAAAGCGCCCAGAAGCCCTCTGGATCGGCGCCTTGCGGACCCGCGCCCGCAGCCCTTGCTGTCGGCGAGGGTTCCGTCATTTTGCCGGACCATAGGGTTGCAGCGGAAAGACCTTTCGCCGCCGGCTCTTCCTCCGCCATGCCAGATAGCCGAGGCAGCCGATCGCGGCGGCGAGGGCGCCCGCAAGGCAGCCGAAGATCAATCGCGCCTTGGCGACGCTCGCGGGCAACATCCATATCCCCAGAAAGGAGGTGAGCTCGGCCGCGGCGACCGGCTCGCTGGTGCGCTGGCTCGCGACGGGCACCACCGAGACCTTCTCGTAGGTCAGCCCCGATATGCTGTTGGCGACCAGTGTCTTGATCCGCGGGATCAGCGGATTGACGTCGAGATCGGCCTCGTGGCGGATGAAGACCGAGGCGGAAGCGGGAATGGCGTTGCGCTGCAGCGGGTCGTTGTCGGGAAGGACGACATGGACGCGGGCCGACAGGACGCCGTCGATTTCGGAAACGGTGCGGGAAAGCTCCTCGCTCAGCGCATAGATCATCTGCGCGCGTTCCTGCACCGGCGAGGCGACGAGGCCCTCCTGCTGGAACACGGTGCCGAGCGTCGCGAATTTCTCCTTGGGCAGGCCGGCCATGTTGAGCACGGTCACGGCCTGCGAGAACTGATCCTCGTCGACCGTAACCGTCAGCTTACCGTCCTTCTGCACGACGCGGCCCGCCGCAATGCCCCTCGACAGCAGCGTCGCGACCATTTCATTCGCCTCGCGCTCGTCGAGATTGGTGTAGAGGTCGACGCTGCAGGAGGCGAGCGTCAGGACCATGGATGCGAGCAGCAACCCGCGCGCCAGTGACGAGGCCGGTGAGGAGGCCAGTGATGAGGGACGCCGCAAGACCGTCATTGACCTTTGGTGAGCGTCATCGTCGCGCTGGTGAATTGCGTCGGGGCGCGAACGACCATCTGCGTCTCGATCGCATGATCGAAGATGCGGCCCAATGCCTCGACCAAGCGTCCGGCCGCGCTGTCCGGCGTCCGCGTGACACTCGTTTCGGCGCCAACCGCGTTCGGCGCAAAGGACTGCGATGTCGGCGCGTCGCCGGGTTGGGGAAGGAGCGTGCTGCCATTGGCGAATTTGCCGGCGCGTTCGACAAAGCCCTGGAGATTGTCGACGATCGTTCGCCCGAGATCCGCCGGGCTCGCGCCGTGCGGCAGCGTGTTGGCGTTCAGCGCTGAATGCTCGAACAGGTTCTGTGTCGCGACCGAGACCGGCTCCTGCGCGGCAGGGGACATCGGCAGCGTCGCGGTCTCGACTGGTGGGACAACCGTCATGGTTGCGTCTCCTGTTGGCAATGAAGGGGCTTACTCTTCATCGGACAAGGCTTCGTTCAGCACTTCCTGGGCGATCTTCATCATTTCCTGGCCGATCAGCTGGCTGCCGCCGCTGGCGACGGCCTGCTGCAGCGCTTCCTCGAACTTGGCCTGGGAGGGGTCCGCAGCCGGTGGCTGGCCGGTCTGCGCGGTCGCGGTTACCGATCCGGTCATCTTTTCACTCTCCTGCTGAAGTGGCGTTCGTGTTGGAATTGGCGGCCGTCCTGCGGTCCTTGCCGGTTAGATCGTCCGCGACCTCGTCGTGTTGGCCGCCGCGGAAGATCCTGACCCGCGGATCGTCCATCTGCGTCGCCGGCGGCGGCTGAACCGATGCGACGACCTGCTTAACCATGGCGATGAAGGGCGGCGGGCCCGAGACGCGCAGCGCCGGGGCGTTGGCGGTGGCTCGTACCGAGAAGCGCTCGTCCATGAGGCCGAGCCTCTCGATCTCGTCGATCACCGCGCCGCCATTCGCCCTGCCGATATTGATGATCTGGGTCGAGAACTCGTCGCTCGTATTGACGTGCAGGACCGAGCCGTCGAAGTACCAGATGAGGCCGTTTCCCTGCGTCAGCCTGTCGAGGAAGCCGCCCGCCGTTTCAGAGCGGATCTCGCCGCGGACCTGGCCGCGGATCTTGTCGGACAGGATCACCGGAATCGAGAGATTGCGGCCGAACTCCATGAGCGCGTCGCGCACATCCTGGTTGATCAACACATAGCTGTATCGGCTGTCGTACCAGCGCGCGGTCCCCGCCGCGGCGGGACATGTGGACGCTAATATAGCGATAGCAAACATACAGAATCTCCCCGCAGGCATGACGTTCTTCATGTCAAACGTTCCGGCTGTTCGCATCGAGGGCCGAAAGCTATAACAGTAAATCGGCCGGCGCAACTCGAGGTTCGGCAAAAATCCAAGCAACGCCGGATGCTAAACAAGCATAGTCTTAAAACCATTGGAAACGTGGTGGTTCGTTACGAAGAATGACGGTTTCGTGACGATCGCCGGCGCAATTTAATCGTTTATATTCACGCAATATTACATAGTGAAATATTATGTGATGCCCTTGCAAATTGTCATTTTCCGGCTTCAACCTTAACCATTGCACCGCCCCAGAACTGGGGTGGTCGACTCGAAAAGAACTGTATGCCGGCGCCGGGGCTTGCCCTGACCGGCCCGAATTTCTCAAGGAGAAGACAATGGCTGTTTCCGGTGTAGGCGGTACGCAGACTTCGGACAATTCGATCAAGACGATGACCGAGGCCTTCGACAAGGCTATCGAGAAGTCTGCCGAAATCACCAAGATCACGACCGAGAAGAAGGTCGCCCTCGACGCCGCCAAGCAGCGTCCGAACGGCTAAGCCCCAAGCGAAGGGCGGCCGGCGCCGCCCTTCGCCTTCTTTCAAAAGTTCCTGACTTGAACCGGGCCGTGCCTTCAGCGCGGCATCGGCGTCTTTGCTATCCGGCGAGCGGGGTGATGGTTCCATGGCATCCAATCTGGTCTTGAGAAATCCTCCCGCGCCCCTGACGCTCGACGTCTTGAGGGGCGTTCACAGCGGCGTCTCGCTCCCCCTGGAGAAAGGCGCCTATCTCATCGGGTCCGGTGCCGATTGCGACCTGATGCTGAGCGATCGCGACGTGTCCGTGCATCACATGCGTCTGCAGTTCGCGGGATCCGAGGTGATGATCGAGGCGGTCGGCGCCGATCTCATGGTGGATGAGACGACCGTTCCGGTCGGTCACGGGCTGCAGGTGCCGACGCCCGTGACCGTAACGCTCGGCGGCGCGACCCTCAGCCTTTCCCGGCTGGCGCGGCCGGCGGCCGCCCGCAAGGCGGAGAAATCCTCGCGCACCAGCTGGATGCTCGGCGGCGTGGTGGCCTTCTCGCTTCTCACCATCGCGGCCGTCCAGGCCGGCGTGGCGGACCTCGACCACCAGTTTTCGACGGCCTCCCTCGACGTAACGGCGATGACGACCGCAACCATTCCCTCCGCAGCGCCCTCGCCGCAGGCCGTCTCGGAGGCACTCGCGGCGCGGCTTCACGAGGCCGGATTGGCCGATCTCAAGATCGCAGCCGACGGAACGCGGCTTTCCGTTTCCGGCGCCGTCGACGACCGGGCGCGCAAGGCCTGGGGCGAGGTCCAGGCCTGGTTCGACCGGTCCTACGGCACCAGTTACGTGCTGACGAGCGAGGTGGCCGAGGCGGTTTCGAAGGCGGCGCCGAAATTCAATCTCCAGGCCGTCTGGTTCGGCGAGACGCCCTACGCGATCAGCGCCGACGGCGCGCGTCTCTACAGGGGCGCCGCCCTCGAGGACGGCTGGTACATCAAGGACATCCGCGACGGCAGCCTGACGGCGGCCCGGCAGGGTGAAGAATTCGTCCTCCGCTTCTGACGCGCGGCGAGAAGGGGTGAGCCAGGATGAGCACCGAGATCCGCCGGAACGACATTCGCAACCGCGGCCAGTCGAGCGCGCTGTCGTTGCGACCGGATGCGGCTCAGCGCGCGCAATCCGAGGAGTTCGACGCCCGGCTGCTGCAATCGCTTCGCCAGACCCGCCGCAAGACGCCGACCGGCAACGTGCGCGCCGGCGGCGCCGAACGGGCAAGGCTTTCGAACGCCACCCTGTTCGACCTGTCGCGATCGCAGGAGATCCTGACCTACATCGTCCAGGAGGTGTTGCCCGGACTGGATCTCGACGAGGACATCGCCAAGCTCACCGCATCGATGCTCAACGACGAGATCGAAAGCCGGCGCGATCTCCAGCACCGTCTCATGCAGGCGCAAAGCAGTTGACCGAGCGGCACGCGGACAGCCTCGAATTCCTTCATGCGCTCGGTTCGCTCTACTGTCGCGCCGGCCATCACGAGCGCGGCCTGGTATTCCTTCTCCTTGCGGCCAGGATGGCGCCGGAGAACGTCGCGGTGCTGCATTCGCTGGCCGAGGCATTCGTCGAGACCGACGCCGCAACGCGTGCGATCGCCGCAATCGATCGCATTGAGGACATTTCCGAAGCGGGCGATCCCGCCGTTGCGCGGCTGAGGAGCAAGGCGCATTGGCTGCGCGGCCAGGAGGACCGCGCGCGCGATGCATTCAAGGCCTATCTCCAGGCGAGGGCGGCCGAATGAGCGCGATCGCCACCGTCAACCAGTTCGCGCGGGCGGCATCGCGGCGCTCGGACATCGTCGTCGCCGCCGTGGTGATGCTCGCGATCACCATGATGATCATCCCGATGCCGACCCTGCTCGTCGACGTGCTGATCGGCTTCAACTTCTTCTACAGCCTGCTCATCCTCGTCGGCGCGCTCTATGTGTCGAGCCCGGTGCAGCTCTCCTCGCTGCCGTCGATCATCCTGCTCGGAACGCTCTTCCGGCTGGCGCTGGCGATCACCACGACGCGGCTGATCCTGACCGAGGCGGATGCCGGGCAGATCGTCGCGGCCTTCGGCTCCTTCGTCGTCGGCGGCGACGTGCTCGTCGGGCTCATCGTCTTCCTGATCATCACGGTCGCCCAGTTCGTCGTCATCACCAAGGGGGCCGAGCGGGTCGCCGAGGTCGGGGCACGCTTCGCGCTCGATGCGATGCCGGGCAAGCAGATGAGCATCGACAACGAAGCCCGCAGCGGCGACATCGACCAGCAGGAGGCGCGCCGCAGACGCGACGACCTCGAACGCGAGAGCCATTTCTACGGCGCCATGGACGGCGCGATGAAATTCGTCAAGGGCGACGCGGTGGCCGGATTGATCATCATCGCGATCAACCTCATCGGCGGCCTCACCATCGGGTCGCTCAAGCGCGGGCTCACGGTCGGCGAGGCGGCGCATACCTATTCGCTGCTGACCGTCGGCGACGGGCTGATTTCCCAGATTCCGGCGCTGATGATGGCGGTCGCGGCCGGCGCCGTGGTGACGCGCGTTCCCTCCGGCGCCCGCCCGCAGGATCTGAGCTCGGAGATCATCGGCCAGCTCGGCGCGAGCGACCGCGCGCTGGCGCTGGCGGCGGCGATCCTTTTCGCTTTCGGGCTGGTTCCCGGCTTTCCGCTCGTCGTCTTCTGGGCGCTCGCCGCTCTCGCCGGCCTGCTCGCCTATAGAGCCCGCAATCGCAAGGCCGCCGAGGACGTCGCCGGGACGGCTTCGCCCCGGCGCGATGTGCCCCGTCCGGTCTCCGCCGGCGGACGCGTGGTCGACCATATAGCGGGCAATCTCCCCGGTGCTTCCTCGACGCATGCCGGAGCGGCGGAGAGGATCGTGCTGACGATGGGCGAGGCGCTCGCCGAACGCCTGCCGCAGCCGCTGTTCGCCGAGCGGGCGGAGGGGCTGGCCGAAGCGATCCTCGCCGATCTCGGCCTTCGCGTTCCCGCGATCGGCTGGCGCGCCGATGCGCGGCTGGCGCCGGCCGAGTTCCGCATCGACTTCGAGGGTGTCCCCGTCGTCGAGGGCGCGCTGCTCGTCGATCACCTCATGGTCTGGGACGAAACCGTCGATCTCGACATCATGGCGATACCCTATGTGAGGCAGCCGGACCTCATGGGCCTGAAGCTCGTCTGGATCGAACGGTCCCATGCGGCCGCCCTCGACGCCGCCGGCGTCGGCTATTGCGAGCCGGCCGATGTGGTGGCGACGCTCCTCGAGCGCGTCCTGCGCCGCTATGCGCCGGACTTCATCGACGCCCACGAAGTGCGCGCGCTCCTCGGGCGGCTGGAAGAGAGCTTCGGCGATCTCATCAAGGATGTCCTGGACGTGGTGTCGGTGCAGAAGCTCGCCGACGTGCTTCGCCGGCTGATCGAGGAAGATGTCCCGATCACCAATATGCGCATCATCCTCCAGACCATTGCCGAGCGCGCGCCGCACGCCCAGAGCCTGCAGGCGCTCGCCGACGGCGTGCGGGCGGGCCTCGGACGACAGATCTGCTTCCGCCTTGCCGACGGCAACCGGATCGTTTCGGCCTATCTCCTGACGAGGCCTTTTGAAGACGAGCTGAGGTCGGCGGTCGAGAACAATACCGGTCTCGGCGTTCCGGAGCGTCTCGCGGCGCCCATTGTCGAGGAACTCAGGAAGCGCCGGGAAAAGGCGGAGGCCGGGTCGCGCATTGCGATCCTGACGTCCGGGGACATCCGCCGGCCGGTCCGGAATCTCCTGATGCGCCACGACGTCAATGTCGCGGTTCTCTCCTATCAGGAAATCTCTGCGGAGTTCAGCGTCCAATGCCTCGGCTACATCGCGCTTCCGGTCGGCGGAGCGCCGGAAATTGCAGGAGCCGGGCGCGGATGAGCGCTGCGGAAATCGACAACGGGAACAGCCATTTTTCGCCTGCGCGGGGGCGCGGGGTGAGGGGAACGAATAGGGAGTGGGATGCTAGTTTTTCGAAGCCTTCGCTTTGTCCAGGCGGGGAAAGTCTTTCTGTTTATCTTGACGGCTGCGCTGGCGGTCCACGCTTCGCTGCGGTCGGCTGATGCGCAGGTGAAGGTCGACGCCATTAACGGCCAGGTCCTGGAACTCACCGTCGGGGAAGGCACGATCCTGCGTTTCGACGAACCGGTCGAATCGGTGTTTCTCGCCGACACCGCGATCGCCGACGTGCGCGTCGTCTCGCCCGGCGTCGTCTATATCTACGCGACGAAGACCGGCGACACCAACCTGATCGCGCTCAGCGCCGACCAGATGACGCGCGGCACGGTGCAGGTCCGCGTCAGCGGCAACCCCAGGGCGGCGGAACAGTCGGCGCTGGCGCTGCAGCCGACCACCCGGGTCGATATCAGCCTTTTCGGCGGGCAATATGTCGGCACCGGCCAGGCGCGCAACGTCGGCGAGGCGATGGACATGGAGAATGTGCTCCAGAGCTATTCGACCCCGGACAAGCCGCCGCTCAACAACACGACGATCGCCGGGCCGAACCAGGTCAATATCCGCGTCCGCTTCGCCGAAGTCGCCCGCAACGAGCTGACGCGCTTCGGCATCGACTGGAGCGTCTTCGTCAACAGCGGCTCCTTCTCCTTCGGCATCGTCCGCACCGGCGGCGCCAGCAATGAGGACGATACCGGCATCACCATCGGCGCGCGCGGCGACCATGTGAACGTCAATGTGCTGCTCGACGCGCTGCAGGCGAACGGCATCCTGACGATCCTCGCCGAGCCCAATATCACCGCCGTCACCGGCCAGACCGCGAGCTTCCTCGCGGGCGGCGAGATCCCCGTGCCTGTGCCGGTCGGCGACGACCAGATCGGCATCGAATACAAGCAGTTCGGTGTCTCGCTCCAGTTCACGCCGACGCTGCTGCCGAACAACCGCATCGCGCTGCAGGTGCGGCCCGAGGTCAGCAGCGTCTCGCAGGACAGCGTCGTCTCGATCGGCGGGCTGGTGGTGCCGTCGCTGCGCATCCGCCGGGCGGATACGACCGTCGAGGTCGGCAGCGGCCAGACCTTTGCGATCGCCGGCCTGTTCCAGCGGCAGGAATCGCAGACGCTGAACAAGACGCCCGTGGTCGGCGACGTGCCGATCCTCGGCGAATTGTTCAAGTCGAAGCGGTTCCAGCGCAACGAGACGGAACTCGTCATCCTGATCACCCCGTACCTCGTCTCGCCCACCTCCGAGCGAAGCATGAAAACGCCGCTGGACAGCCCCGCCGGCGCCATCACCTCGCCGCGCAGGAAGGCGAAGCCGGCGGTCAACAAGGGATACGGCTTCTATGTGGAATGATCTTTCTTCGGGATCGGCAAGGATCCGGGCCGCGTCGATCGTCGCGCTGGTCATCGCCTCGGCGGGTTGCAGCGGCTCCCATCCGCAGCCCTATTCCGCCAATTACAGCTATCTCTCGATGCACGGCGCTCCGCCGGCGCAAGGCGGGCTCGTTCGCAAGGGCTACGACACCGGCGCCGCCCAGGTGCTGGTGCCGGATGCATGCATCACGCCCGATACCGCCGAGCAGCCGCTCTATCTACCGCCCGGTTGCGCCAACAATCTCAACCTGCAGCTCATGGCGGCGGATCAGCGGCATCTGATCAGAGGCCGCGACATGGGCCCGGCGATGGCGGCTCCGGTTGCCCGGGCCGCGAAGGACTATGTCGACGGCTATGGCGACGAAGGGCGCCGGCGCCGCAACGCGGCCAACGAGACGGGGGTAGAATGAAGAGGGTGTCGTTCCTGAAGTGCGGCCGTCGCCGGCATGTCCTCGGGCGGGGGATCGGCGCTCTTGTGGCGCTCATCGCGCTTTCTGCCTGCACCACCGTTTCCGCCGACAAGGAGAAGGACAAGTCGGCGAACGCCCAGACGAAGCTGTTGAGCATCGCCGAAAGCATCGAAGCGAAGGGTGAGAGCGCGACGGCACTGGCGCTTTACGAGCGAGCCGCGGTCAACGCGCCGAACGACGCGTCGATGCGCGTGCGGCTCGGCAATGCGCGGCTGAAGGCCGGCGACGCCGAGGGGGCCGAGGAAGCCTTTCGCGCCGCATTGGCGATAGACCCCAAGGACCCGAATGCATTGCTTGGGCTCGGGACCGCCCAGTTGCAGAAGGGCGAGGCGGAGGCGGCGGCGCGAAGCCTGGCCCCGGCCGCCGAGGCGCTGAATTCGGTCGCGGCCTATAACCGGCTCGGCACGGCGCTCGTCTTCAGCGGCAACGGCGGCGCGGCGGAGGGCGCCTTTTCGAAGGCCCTGTCGCTGCAGCCCGCGAACCTCGACACCACGACCAATCTCGCGCTCGCCGAGGCGCTTTCGAACAATCTGAGCGGAGCGGTGACGCATATGACCGGCGTCGTCGGCTCGCCGCTCGCCGAGAGGCGGCATTTCGTCAACTACCTGATCGTCCTGACCATGGCCGGCGAGACGGAGAAGGCGCGCTCCGTCCCGGTCCCCGACATGTCCTCGAAGCAAAAGAACCAGATCCTGGCGAAGGCCGCGAAGCTGCGCTCGATCCCGGACGTCGCCAGGCGTGCCCAGCAGATCGGTCTTCTGGCGTCCTCCAGGGATGACGGCGTCACATGAGCGAAACCAGCGAGGAGAAGACGCTTCCCGCCTCGGACAAGAAGATCCGGGATGCGCGGCGGAAGGGCCAGGTGCTGCACAGCCCGGACATGGTCTCGGGCATCGTCGTCCTGTTCTCCACTCTCTTTCTCTTCTATGTGGCGCCGCATCTGCAGGTGAAGATCGGCCTGCTCCTCGATGAGGCGTCGCAGATCCACGCGCGCCCCTTCGCCGATGTCTGGTACCGGCTGAGCACCATTGCCGCCGATGCGCTTTGGACGACGGTGCTGCCGATCCTCGGGATCACGGTCATCGCCATTCTCGCCACCAATGTCGCGATCACCAAGGGCTTCGTCTTCTCGGCCAAGCCGCTCGAGCCGGATTTCAACCGCATCAATCCGGCATCCGGGCTGAAGCGGATCGTGTCGCTGAAAAGCGTCGTCGACTTCGGCAAGGCGCTGTTCAAGATCGCAGCGCTCTCCGTCGCCTTCTCCATCGTCTTCTATGCGGGGCTCGGAGCGCTGTTCCAGGCGCCGACATGCGGCTTTGCCTGCCTGCACGCGACCTCGCTCTCGATGCTGAAAACCACCGCCGCCATCGCGATCGCGGCTTTCGTCGTCATGGGCGTGGTCGATATCTTCCTGCAGCGCTGGCTGTTCATGCGCGAAATGCGGATGACCCGCTCGGAAAGCAAGCGCGAACACAAGGACGCCGAAGGCGACCCCATGATCAGGCAGGAGCGCCGCAAGCTGGCCCGTCTCCTTGGCACCACGAGGACGGGGCTTTCGAGCGCCGTGCTCCTGATCGGCGAGGACGGCGCGGTCTCGGTCGGCATCCGCTATGTCCGCGGCGAAACGCCGGTGCCGATCGTCGTCTGTCGCGGCTTCGCTGCGGCGGCCGCGTCGATGAGGGCCGAGGCGAGAGGCCGGGGGATCCCCTTCATGGCCGACGCGAGGCTCGCCGCCGAGCTCGGCAAGACGCCGATCGGAGCGCCGGTTCCCGACCGGCTGTTCCAGGAGGTCGCCAATGCCCTGGTGGCCAATGGTCTGATTTGAACGCCCAGAACGTCCGAGGAGACTGAACATGCCGGATTTGCCGCTGGGGAGGCTGAGCCTGTGGCTGCTGCTTCCCATCCTTCTCTTGACGCTGACGGCCGGCCACGCGACTGCGGAGCAGCCGTCGCCGCCTGCCCTCGACCGCAAGTCCGGCAAGGTCTGGATCGACAGCGGCTATATCGAATTCCTGATGTCGCCGCCAGCCTACCCGCCGCGTCATGCGCCGGGAGTGCGTGGCTACCCGGATGCGGGCGCGTTCGTGCCGAGGCACCTGGTGGACTACCCGACCCGGGAAGTGCCCGGGACGATCATCATCGATACGGGCCATTACGCGCTTTACTACATCGTCCCGGACGGCAAGGCGTTGCGCTACAGCGTTGGTGTCGGTCGCGAAGGCTACGGCTGGCATGGGACGGAAGTGGTGAGCGGCAAGCGCCCCTGGCCCGACTGGCGGCCGCCGGCCGACATGCGCGCCAGGCGCCCGGAGCTTCCGGCCCATATGGCCGGCGGTCCTGACAATCCGCTTGGCGCGCGCGCCATTTATCTCGGCAGCACGCTCTACCGTATCCACGGCTCGAACGAACCGGAAAGCGTCGGCCGATCCTCCTCCTCGGGATGTTTTCGGATGACCAATGACGACGTCATCGATCTTTACGAACGGGTGAAGATTGGCGCGAAGGTGATCGTGTTGTAGCGGACGCTCCTCAATAATATGCAGAGGGCAGGTGATCAGTCCCGACATTTTCTGGATCTTGCTCGGCCTGAATCGTCCCGGGTCCTTTGTCCAGGCCGCACAGGTGAACTCATAGGACGTGAGGCCTTTGAGGGTATCTGCGGCCGAAATTGTAGGCGGCGATGAAGTCGTCGAGGTGCCGGCGCAACTGTTCGTAATCGTCATAGTGAAAGCGCTTGACGGTGGCGTCCTTGATGGTCCGCCTCATGAGCTCGACCTGGCCGTTCGTCCAGGGATGCTTCACCATGGTACGACGATGTTCGATGCCGTTCTCATCGCAAATAACACAGAACGAGAGGGTGCTTGGACCATCGGCACGACCTGACAAGGTCGTATGGTTGCCGGTGCTTCATGATGCGATTTTGGAGCACCAAGCGACAACTTCCGACCACCACGAACTATCTGCTTGCGCCTAATCTCATCGAAAACTCGAAAACTCACCCTGCTTGAACTCAAGGGGCGCTCGAGTCGTTCACCCAAAATTCAGGCTGGCCCCCCGCAGGACAACCTGTGCCTTCAGCACGCTCGTCCCTTTCGCGCCTCCACCTGGAGAATAAATGCTCTAGCAGGCTGCTGAAAAAGCCCTCTGGCTTTTGGGTTTTTGCCGTGATTCCCTACGGCTGCAACAGAGGGACT
>NZ_LNQB01000050.1 GCF_001651875.1 Sinorhizobium saheli | reverse complement strand
CGCTCGCTACGGCGCTGTTGAGGGCGCGCTCGCGAGCGGCTTCGCTACCGCCGAGCTACACCACCTGTAGGGACACGACCCGTCGCAGTGTCACATCCATTCCCCTCCAATTTGGCGACGATCTCGCGCTGAAGCGCTACATGGCGCTCGCCGTCCGCGATATGTCTTTCCGCCGCTGCCAGGTGTTCCTTAATGAGGGCAAGGTGATCCATCCCCGCAATACAGCACAAGCGGTCGCATCCACGTTTCAGAACACCCCTCAAAGCTGACTGAAGCTCGCGCGGAACATCGCGACGTCGCAGCGATTTGGAGTGTACAAACCGGGAGGCAATCCAAATGTCTGCCATTGCACGCGATCCTGCGTCGGATAGCGCATTGTCCTCCGACCAGCGGAGTGCGACAGCCCTCAAACGTTGGTCGCTGCAAAGCGGAGAAGCGCTTTGACGTCAGCCGTCACCAGCGGTACGATCGCAAGCCTGACGACGACGGCGGCATTGGCGCTGCTCGCTGTGTTGGAGGAACGGAGCATTTTCCAGCCAACAAACGCGACGAGCACATGCCGCGCCATGGCGACGAACGGCCTGCCGAAGACGAGCGCCACGCCGTTCATTCAGCTTGCATCTAAGGATGGAGGCGGACCAATCAGGTGCGCAGCGGTTCAAGGTTCTCGAACAGCGACAGAGCCTCGGGATTTGCCAAGGCATCCTTGTTCTTGACCGGCCTCCCGTGCACCGTTTGCCGGACGGCCAATTCGACGATCTTTCCGGATTTGGTGCGGGGAATGTCCGCCACTGCTAATATCTTCGCCGGGACATGCCGTGGCGAAGCCCCTGTCCTGATGCGTGTCCTGATCGCCTGTTCAAGATCTGCATCGAGGTGAATGCCTTCCGCCAGTCGGACGAACAGGACGACGCGAACGTCGCCGTCCCACTCCTGGCCAATGCAAAGGCCTCGACGACCTCGTCCATCCGCTCGACCTGGTTGTAGATCTCCGCTGTTCCAATGCGGACACCTCCCGGATTGAGCGTGGCGTTCGAGCGACCATGTATCACGATACCATCGTGTTCAGTCCACTCCGCGAAATCCCCGTGGCACCAGACGTTGTTGAAGCGGCCGAAGTAGGCCGCGCCGTACTTCTCGCCGCCCGGATCGTTCCAGAAGATCGACGTGCTGGTTTGAGGTGTGGACGTGGACGCGCAGCTCGGGATGCCGCGCTGCGAACTCGCATAGCATCGCATGGAGGCCAGCGCTCGTCATCGGCGGAACCGAGACGCGCAAATCTCCACGCACGATGTCGTCGGTGGTTCGCACGCTTTGTTCGGCGGCGCGCACGGCCTCAAGTGCAATGCAAGCCTGCCGGTAGAACACCTCGCCAGCATCAGTGAGGACGAGCTTTCGCGTGGTACGGCGCAGGAGGCGTGCGCCGAGACGCTCCGACGCTCGCTCCCGGCTCCGGATCGACGAAGACAGCCTATCTATGGGCCTATGCCAGGGATGACCGACCATTTGGCGGCAGCGGTCCGCCGATGGTCGTCTACCGCTTCGAGGATAGTCGGGCCGGCGAATGCGTCGCCCGGCATCTCAACGGCTACCGCGGCATTCTGCAGGTGGACGGCTATGCCGCCTACAACAAGCTGGTCCGCTCCGATCGCGGCAATGACGGCGTTCTGCTGGCAGGCTGCTGGTCGCACAGCCGGCGGAAGTTTTATGAGCTGCATGTCGCGGAAAGCTCGAAGGTCGCAACGGAGACGGTCGAGCGGATGGCGACGCTCTGGCAGATTGAGGAGACCGTCCGCGGGCAAAGCCCCGATGCCCGTGTCGCGGCGCGTCAGCAGGCCTCTGCGGCGGTTGTCGCCGAGCTCTTCGCTCTCTGGCAGAAGACCCTGCCGCGGATCTCAGGCAAATCGAAACTGGCCGAAGCGATCCGCTATGCGATCTCGCGTCGCGCCATCTTCGAGCGCTTCCTGACCGACGGCCGCATCGAGCTCGACTCCAACATCGTCGAGCGAGCAATCCGGCTCCAGGCAATCACGAGAAAGAACTCACTCTTCGCCGGCAGCGACGGCGGGGGACGGAGCTGGGCAACCATCGCGACGCTGCTGCAGACAGCAAAGATCAACAACGTCGATCCGCTCGCCTGGCTCACGCAAACCCTCGAGCGCATTGCCAATGGCTGGCCGAGCAGCGAAATCGACGCACTCATGCCGTGGAACTACGCCGGCTGAACGGCCTCAGCTTGCCGCTTACCCGAAAAAGGCCGAGATGCCAGTATGTTGATTTGCACTGAGAAGTGACCCGGCATTGGAGTGCTCGCCCCGCGTTTTGATCTGGGAAACTGCGCGGCTTGCTCTAAGTGCTTCGGGTAACTTTTTCCCAGCTTTCTCAGTGCGCACGCTTCAGCCCGTCGAAACTGCGAGCGGGACGCTATGGATGTACAGAAAGCAGGAATGGCCGGCTGCTGCTGACAGCTCCTGAACTGCCCGATTGCGCGTGGATGTTGGAGGATCTCGCCTTCCTGAAACTATGCGACGTCTACGAGGTCGCATGTTTGCGACGCGACGTTATGCGATGCTCGGGCGAAAGAGAAGACGAAGCGTTGCTCAAGTCTGAAGAGGAATGCAAGAGCTTGGAGGCAATCGCCTACATTCGCGAGCGCCAGAAATTCTCCGGGATCATTGGGAAGGCGGCACCAGCCCGTCGGGCAGGGCTATTGTCTGAAACTAATCGTTGCGCGTGTGCCCTGACCCGGAGTGGAACGCACTTTGAGATCAGCTTTAGAGTTTTCGCGCAGCGATTGCACGATCAACTCGCCAAGCTTGCCCGGTTTGGGCCAGGTTTCTCCATCGGGGAGACCTAATCCGTCGTCCGCAACGATCACACGATAAGCTCCGTCTTCCAAGGTGCTTCTCAGAGTGATCACCCCTCCTTGGCGCCCGGTAAAAGCGTGCTTGAGCGCGTTAGTGAGCAGTTCGTTGACGACCAGCCCGGTTGGCATAGCTACGTTTATCGAGACGGGGTATGGGTCGATTTTCATGTCGAGGCTGACCCCATCGCAAGCGTTCGATGCCATCACGGCAGATGCGATCTGACCGATATAGATGCCAAGATCGACTATCTGGCTGCTCTCTCCCTTTGCGAGGGTTTGATACAGCGTGGTCAGTGCTTCAATCCGTCCGGCCAGCCTTTCGAACGACTGCGTGTCTGGGGCCGGATTGCTGCGTGCTTCGAGCCGGATCAGTGCCGTTATCATCTGAAGGTTGTTCTTCACCCGATGTTGCAGCTCCCGAAGTAGGAGATCCTGCTCTTTGACACGATTTTCGAGCTCCTCGCGTTCGGCCTGCTTGTGTTCTGTCACATCGACAAGGGCGACGAGGCGGAAACACGGCGTTCCCTCGTCGTCTTCAAGCACACTTGAATAAACGTCGATTATGATCGTCGCGTCCCCCACAGTTCTTTTGAAGGTTCCGACACGATCGGTCAGAATGGCGACAGCTTGACCCAGCGATGACATCTCCTGCGCGACGACGGGCTCTGCTTCAATTACGCCCCACTCCCGGTTCTCTACTTCCGCCGCGGTCAATCCTGAGAGGCTCTCGAACTCAGGGTTGGCGTAGATAATCCGCTCGCCCCGGCTACCAATTTTGGAAACGACGAGAGCGATCGGCACTTGATCGAGAAATCGTTTGAATTGTTCGTTTTCGAGAGCTTCCGCCAGATCGGCATTGTCGAGGAGTCGGTCGATTTGTTCGGGCAAATTGTCGGAGGTCATTTCGAGTCCCCAGTTAGGCATAGAAGTGTAACAGAAACATTGGAAGTGGGGGCCGAAAATGCGTCAGGAGCAAAATGGGCGCGCGCTGGTATTAGGACGCCGTCTCACATTGGCGTAAATCTCGTGCCGACGAGCTTCCGCTCAAGTCCCAACAAGACCTTTTATCATCCAGATTTTTGCGGCCGCGGGCGGCATTCTGAGACGCATGTTGGCGCTAGGCACGAGCCAGGTGCGCCGGCTGCTTGGGCGTCAGGACGGCTCCGGAGCACTCAATCGCTGGACTCGCCTATGGTGTCAGCCACGTAGGCGTCGCGCTTGCCCATTTTCTTGGGCGGACCGGTCGTGGAATCGCGCGCCGTCTGGTGCTCCAGCTCTGCGTTAAGCTCCGCGCCCACGATGATGATCATCGTCGATACCCAAATCCAGAGCATGAAGCCGATCAACGCGCCCATTGCGCCGTAGGTGGCGTTATAGTCCGCGAAGTTGTCGATGTAGAATGAGAACAGAAGCGACGCGGGGAACCAGCAGAGCGTGCTGAACGCTGCGCCCCAAGTGAGCCACCTCAGCTTCGGTGGATCTCGATGCGGCCCGTAACGGTAAACCAGGGCGATGGCAGCACCAATCAGGAGCAAGAGCACGGGCCAGCGCGCAATCCTTGCAAGCCTGTCCAGCCATTGGTCGAGCGGCAGAAAGGCAAGGACTGCCGGCAAAACCGCGATGGCAGCGATCAGTACAGCCGTGATCAGGAGACCACCCGCCGTAAAGCCAAGGATAAGCAGCGTCAGCCGGATGAAGCCTCGCTCCTCAACTTCGTCATAGGCGATGTTCATGGCCTCGAAGAGTGCTGCCACCCCGTTACGCGCGCTCCAGAGTGCGATGAGTAGCCCAGCAATGAAGCCGATACTCAGACTGGAGGCCTTCTGCGACGAGATCGCCTGCAATTGGTCCGTCACCAACTGAAGCGACTGCTTCGGCAGGACGCCCGCCAGGAAGGTGATCTGCTCACCAATGCCCGCCGGATCGGAAATGAGGCCGTAGATTGACACCAGCGAGGTCAGTGCCGGAAACAGGGCGAGAAGAATATAGAAGGTGACGCCGGCTGCGATGAGCGGCACCCGGTCTTCGCTGACCTGTGAGACCACGCGCCAGAAAACGTCTCTCAATCCACGCGCCGGGATCTCGCCGGGGGTGGTAGCGGTCCGTCCCCTCCCCGGCTTGTCCCGTGCCGCTCCTTCTTCTTGGTTTTCGTGGGAATTCATTGCGAGACCTCGTAGTTCGAGCGCCCCAAGGAAAGCGGGAGAACTTGATCGGCTCACGTGACGCGCGTCGACGCTCGATGGGTGGTGAGCTTCCATACCAACCGCTCACTTTATACCTTGTTCCGCTCGAGCCGGTCCGTGCGCGGAGGACTCCGCCCGAGGTAGGGGGCGACGTCAAAAATTCGAGAATGCCATCCAAGTAGCGAACGATCGTGTCGTGCGGGTGTGACACGCGGAGTAGGCGAATGCCCGGTCCTAGGAAACCTATTGGCGTGTCGCGCCGTTTTATAGAAGCGGGCAAGTTCGCCCGTTTTTTGCGAGCAGTTCCTATTGTTATGCAGAGAACACTTTGAACGCACGAGTTTCCCTGGGCGGTTCGAAGGGCGTCAACGTAAACGCGAGGGTCTCCGCCGGCGCGTGGACGAGTCCGCCATTCCGTTTCGACGGAAGGAGGATCACCTGAAGCGCGGTGGCGGCAGCAGCACCGCGAACCAGATTTGGATCGCCGGAGCGGTCGAAAGGCGCGGCAGGTTCGCGGTCGGTCGGATCAGGCTGGCACGCATTGCCGACCGCTCGTCCGCAAGCCTCATCCCGTTCGTGCTGGCGAACACCGAGCCCGGATCACACCTGCGGACCGACGAGAACTCCGCCTATCGGGCTGCGCCGGATCGAAGGGGGGGTCAGTTTTTCATTTCGCCCGACACCAGTTCCACGTCGAGCGATTCGGGGCTTACCGCTTGAACACCGCTGCCTCCCTGCTGCTATCGTGGGACCGCGCGATTCCGGTCGATGACAAGGCCGCCTGGCGCGATCCGTGGGTGGCTGAAGCCTATCAAGCCGCGGCGGTTGCCTCTGATCCGACTTCGCCCAGCCGCAACCCGCCATCCTTCAGAGCCCCGTCGGGCGCGATGGCCGACTCATTTGATCTCGCTTCGGGACGCAAGCTGTGGGATGCCGGTCCGATTACCGCGCATGTGCTGGTGATCCGCTCGCAGAATGATTTCTGGAGTCGACCGGAGGATGTCACAACGCTGGCGCAGGATTTGAGGCAGGCTGCAAGCGTGCGCACAGTCACAATCCCCGGGGCGACGCATTACGTTCATCTCGACAGACCGGAGCGCGGGCGCAGCAGGTTCATCGCCGAGGTGACCCGGACGCTCGCGCAGCCCGCCGATGTGAAACCGTTTGACTGAGAACGGATCATGGAGGCCATGCTCGTCTATCTGGAGAGCCTTCCTCCCAGCGTCGGGATGCGGACAGGAGTGTAGCCCTTTCCCGTCGTGAACCCGTTTCACGTGTTCGGATCGCCCTTCTGTTCGGTCGCATTGCGGTACGCGATCTCGGTCTCCTGGGCCTCGCCATGCCGTGACAGAGTCCAGTGGCGGAACCCTCATTCAGATTTGGTGATTGAGGTAGCCGCCACCCACCGCGTCGGATGCCGCCAACGTTCGCGTCTCGCCCGACTTGGAAAGGCTTGGTTTCCGCGATGTGCTCGCAAAAGCCCAGCGCCGGAACCCGGAGTGCGCTATACACTTGACCTCGCGCTCCAATTGGGCGGCTGGCGACTTGGGGAATGGTTGCGGCCCCGCGCCGTGGCGAGCGGCTAGTCGCGGTCGCCTTCCCCTCGTGCGGA
Source organism: Sinorhizobium saheli (assembly GCF_001651875.1). Classification (GTDB taxonomy): domain Bacteria; phylum Pseudomonadota; class Alphaproteobacteria; order Rhizobiales; family Rhizobiaceae; genus Sinorhizobium; species Sinorhizobium saheli. The sequence goes on along the minus strand of NZ_LNQB01000050.1, from coordinate 34,165 downwards.
GGAACCTGGTTCAGTCCCCCCGGCCGTCATCGTACTAGCAAACGGAAGCGCCGTACGGCAGCAGTCGGTCGCTTTGCCGGCTGGCTGCAGCGGTGCCCCTCGCGGTTGACGACCCGCGACTATCTGTGAGCGCGGCTCGGGCCAATCTAAGGCGACCGAAATTGCTGCCGCCTTCCTTGCTGAGCGTTCGAGCGATCCGCAACAGCCGATCCTCGTGATCAGCAACATTCGGGAGCCATTCCTCCGCCACACATTCGCACATCCGCGCCCAAGACGTCTCCATCAATGGATACCTCCCCGGGCTTCTGGCTTCGGCCGAATGTTCCATTGATACATCATGCGATCCTTTTTGGCCCAGAACGTGAACATCCTCGCAACAAGCCGTGCACGGCGCTCGTGAAGAACGGCTCCCTTCAAGACCAGTCGATCCGGCCGGACTGGCCGATCTCGAGGGCACCGTCATGCGGTCGCTGCGCACCGGTCGCATCACGCAGCGCCAAATGCGCGATGCCGATGGGCTTGAGCAGCCGATCCCCCTGAAGCAGACGATCCCGCCGCCATGCGGGCAGCAGCCCTGCTCGGACTTGGTGTCACGATGATCGCCAAGCCGGACGCCCTACCCTATCTGGAGCGAGGAGAACTCATCCGGCTCCTGCCCACCTGGTGGGTGGATGCAGGTCCCATCTCGATCTATTTTGCAAACCGAACCCTGCTGCCCTCGAAGACACGCGTGTTCGTCGACTTTATCGTCGAGGTGTTCCAGCGGGAGAGATTTGCCGAGCGGTTTGCCGGAGGCCTGGGGTAAAAGCCGATCACTTGCCTCTGCTCTTGAGGGGAGGTGAACTCGCGCCCCCAGCGACTATCTACGACAATCTATTGCGCTGGCCGAGGACGCGCCAATCGTCAGAGCCTCGGCAGAACTTAAGGAAAATGTCTGCTTCAGGCGCTCACTTCGGGAAGACGCCTGCCCGTGGCTGCCAAAAACAGATGTTCACTCGCCGCCCGCAAGGTGAAGCGGATGGTGTCGCCAGGCCTTACTGCAACGCGCTCGCGAAACAGCATGTTGATGTTTTCTTCCCCGATCCGGGCGACGACCTGCGTCTCCGCGCCCGTCGGCTCGACGACCACGACCTTTGCCGGCGTTCCCTCGTCGGCGATGACGAACTGTTCCGGCCTGATGCCGTAGATGAGCTCTTCGCCGGGATCGGCTGTGCCGGGGCGCAGCGACAGCGGCATGGCGACGCCGCTGTTCGTGCGAAAGACCGAAGGGGCGTCGGCCTGTATCCGGCCCTTGAGCAGGTTCATCGCCGGCATGCCGATGAAGCCGGCGACGAAAGTGGTTGCCGGGCGGTCGTATATTTTCAGCGGCGTTCCGATCTGCTCGACGATGCCGTCGCGCATCACGACGATGCGGTCGGCCATGGTCATAGCCTCGGTCTGGTCGTGGGTCACGTAGACAGTGGTGATCTTCAGCCGCTGGTGAAGCTCCTTGATCTCGGTGCGCATCGCCACGCGGAGTTTGGCGTCGAGATTGGAAAGCGGTTCGTCGAAGAGGAACACCTTCGGATCGCGCACGATCGCGCGGCCCATGGCGACGCGCTGGCGCTGGCCGCCCGAGAGATGGCGCGGATGGCGGTCGAGATAGGATTCCAGCGCCAGAATCTTTGCCGCGGACTGTACCCGGCTGCGGATTTCATCCTTGGCGGTGCCGCGCAGCTTCAGGGAAAAGCCCATATTCTCGGCCACCGTCAGATGCGGATAGAGCGCATAGCTCTGGAACACCATGGCAATGTCGCGCTCTTTCGACGGCAGGTCATTGACTGTGCGCCCGCCGATCGAAAGGCGGCCGTCGGAGATCGTCTCCAGGCCGGCGATCATGCGCAGCAATGTGGACTTGCCGCAGCCGGACGGCCCGACGAGCACGATGAATTCGCCGTCTTCAATATCGACGTCGACGCCGTGAATGACAGGCAGGTTGCCGTAGGACTTGCGGATGTTCTGAAGCGCGATCGACGCCATGATGTTTTCTCCCTGCCCTTGTGTTCAGGCCGCGCCCTCGCCCTCATGATTGACCGCCGTCCTGGTGCCGGAGGAGAACATGATCAGGGCGAAGAGCGGTTCGCTGCCGAGCGCGCGCGCCCAATGGCGGATGTTGCGGGGGATGCGGATCGCATCGCCGGCTTCGAGCCGATAGAGGGCGTCGCCGAGCTTGTGTTCGCAACTGCCGGAAACGACGTAGAGGATCTCCTCGCAATCGGGATGCGAGTGCAGCTGGTTGCGCTCACCGGGGTTGATGCGGCAGGTGCCGAAGGTCATCTCGGCGCCGGGCGTGCCGTCGCCGGTGATCTTCCAGTTGAGTTCGCCCCAGCTGGTCGGCATGAGTTCGCCACCCGCTTTCCTGAAAATGATATCGGTCTCGGTCAAGGCTGTGTCTCCGGTCAGAGATTGGTGGTGACGCCGGCATCCGTGCGTCGATAGAATTCGAAGAGCTTCATGATCTCGCGGGCAATTTCGAGCGTGCCCCGCGTGATCTGCGTGCCGGCAAGGATCGCGTCGGTCAGGTGCAGGATTTCGGGCACATAGCCGAGATAGAAGAGGTTGTTGTTGTAGAGCTGGCCGAGCGAATGCTCCGGCTCGTAGAGCAGCGCTGCATTCTCGTCCGGCTGGATGAAGCTCGCGGCGCGGCCGTAGACGGGCAGGTCCGCCTTGCGGAAATAGGTCAGCCGGCTGCCGTTTTCGACAATGGCATTGGCGCCCTCGCCGATGATCTCCACCCGCTCGAAGATGCTGCCGCCCGATTGGCCGGCGGCAAGATGCAGCGTGCCGATCGCGCCGCAGCGAAAGCGCAGGGTGGTGACGGTCGCGCCCGTCAGCGGCTCCCACTCGTAGCTCGCGCGCTCGATCTCCCCGCCGAGAAAGTTGAGGATCGACCCCGGATGGTAGATATGGTCGAGGAAACTTTGCATCTTGACGAGATCGGCGCGGTCCTCCCGGCTCGGCAGGCTCTGGGGATAGCGGACGTTAATCGAGGTCAGCCTGCCGAAACCGGGTGAGCCGATCAGATCCTTGAGCTTCTCGACGGTCGGGAAGAAGGTCTTCTTCAGACCGGTCATTACCATGCGGCCGGCCGCGGCGCTTGCCGCCCGCAGCCTTTCGGTATCCTCCAGGCTCGCCGCCGTCGGCTTTTCCATCCAGACGTGAGCGCCTGCCGCCAGCGCGTCCAGCGCGAGATCGGTCGCCTGTACCCGGCCGTCGGGATGATAGGCGGTGACGATGAAGACCAGCTCGGGCCTCTCGCGCTCCAGCATCTCGCGGTGATCGGTATAGGCTTTGCCGGCGCCGAAGAGTCTTGCGAATTTCTCGGCGCGGCCGAGATCGAGATCGCAGATGCCAGCAAGCTCGACCGGTGCATAACGTAGCGCCGGATAGACATTGCGGTAGGCATGGCCGCCGGCGCCGATGAAGCAGGCCTTGATGCGGTGGTCGAACTCGAAATTGTAGCGGATTTCCCGCTGAACGTGGTGCGACATGGTCAGCCCTTGATTGCCCCCTGCGTCAGCCCCTCGGTGAAGCGGCGCTGCATCAGGATGTAGAGAAGAATGATCGGCAGGAACGAAATGACGGTCCCGGAAAAGACCAGGCGGTAATCGGAAGCATAGGTGCTGGCGAAACGGACGAGCCCGAGCGGCAGCGTCTGCACATCAGGACTGATCAATACGATCAGCGGCAGGAAGAAATCGTTCCAGGTCGAGAGCGCGCTGATGATGACGAGCGCCTGGACCGCCGGCGTCGAGATCGGCAGGAAGACCTTGGTGAGGATCTGGATATGCGAGGCGCCGTCGATCTTGGCCGCCTCGATCAGATCATCAGGCACGCCGATGAAGAAGCTCCGCATCAGGAATATGCCGAAGGGAATGCCGTTGCTGACCTGCACCAGCACGATACCAGCAAGCGTGTTGACGAGGTTCAGCCCGAAGAGCACCTGATAGAGCGGGATGACGATCGCCTGGACAGGCACGGTCAGGCCGAGGATGAAGGCGTAGAACAGCCATTCCCGCCCGGGGAAGCGGATCTTGGCAAGCGCATAGCCGGCCGGCGCACAGGTGATCAGCGACAAGGCGACGACGCCGATAAGATTGAGGAGACTGTTGCCGACGAGTTCGCCGAATCCGCCGATCTGCCAGGCGTCGAGATAGTTCCGCCACATCAGGTCGGCAGGCCATGTAAAGGGGTCGGCCTGACCGATCTCCGCCTCGGTCTTGAAACTCGAGATCACCAGCCAGACGAAGGGGGCGAGGATCAGGATCAGTACCGGGGTCAGCGCCAGCGCCACCGGCCATTCGCGATGGCGCACACTCATTGGGACAGCCTCGCGCGCCAGCGGTTGAAGATGATGGTGATGACGATCGCCAGCAGGCTGAGCAGGATGCAGAGCACAGCCGCAAGCCCGTGATCCTGGGACTGGAAGGCTAGCCGGTAGATATAGGTCGTGATCAGCTCGCTCTGATAGAATGGCCCGCCATTGGTCATGACGAAGACCGTGGCGAAGCCCTTCAGGCCGTTGATCATCGCCAGCGAGACGACGAAGGTCATCACCTCGCGAAGTCCCGGCAGCGTCACATAGATCAGCTTCTGAAAAGCGTTGGCGCCGTCCACTTCAACCGCGTCATAAAGCGAGCGGTCGATATTCTGCAGGCCGGCGATGAAGAGCAGCATGTAAAGGCCGAAGCCCTGCCAAGAGCTTGCGACATTGACGGAGAACAGCACCAACGCGGGATCGGAAAGCCAGCCTTTGGTGAAGGCGCCGAGCCCGATGCGCGTCAGCGCGGTATTCAGCAGGCCGAAAAACGGATCGTAGATATTGGCCCAGATGACGCCGACGACCGCGAGCGAGACCAGATGCGGCAGGAAGAAAGCCGTGCGGAAGAAGACCTGGGTGGTCCTGAGTCTGCTGACGGCAAGCGCCAGCAGCAGGCCGAGACCGCCGGCCATCACCACGTGGCCGGCCAGCCAGATGAAGGTATGGACGAGGCTCTTCCAGACGATCGGATCATGCGCAGCTTTCGTATAATTGTCGACGCCGACGAAGCTCGCCGACGTGTTGAAGCCGGCGGAGCTGTTGAAGCTCAGCCAGAAGGTGGCGGCGATCGGCAGCAGGGTGAAGACGCCATAAAGCGCAAGTGCCGGCGCCATCAGCCAGAATGCGGTGCGGGCGTCGCCATCGGGCGAGGCAGAACCGGCCGTCCGGCGTTTGGACATACGGGCAGAGATGCCGCCCGTATGTCCCGCCACGGCAGGTGCAGCGCTGAGAGGAGCCATGACCTTGCTTCCCGGCGTTTCTCGAATGGCCACTACTTCGCCTCGGCCATCTTCGCCTGGATCTGCTTCATGCCTTCCTCACCGCCGATCTGGCCGGAGATCAGGCCCTGGATAACCTGGAAGTAGGTGTCGAGCACGGTGCCGGGCAGATAGACGCTCGGATTGTAGCCGACGCCGCCTGCGGCAGCCGCGAAGATATCCTTCAGGACCGGGGTCGGCGGCTCGACGCCTGGGATTTCGCGCGGATAGATCATCGTGCTTGCCGGATCCTGCGCGCGTTTCTTCATCACCGCATCCGACAGCATGAAATCGATCCACTTCATCGCAAGCTCCGGCTGCTTGGAATTGACAGGGACGAGCCAGCTCCAGCCGACGCCGCCGGTCGGCATCGCCGCCCCCTTGATGTCGGAAGGCATGGGCGCGTAACCGGCGTTGGCGAGGTCATAGCCTGCCTTGCGGGCATTGGCGGTGAACCAGGGGCCGGCAACGAACATCGCGGCGCGCTTGTTGAACCAGAGGCGCGAGGCGCCGTCGAGATCGAGGCCGGCCATTTCCTTCTTGATGTAACCCGCCTCGACCAGCTTCTGCAGCCGGATGGCGCCGGCGGCGACCGAAGGATCGTCCCAGGCGATCTCGCGGCGCAGGGCCTTGCCGATCACCTCCTTGCCGCTTGCCGATTGCAGCAGGTTGCCGAAGAGGTGGCCGGCGCTGCCCGTCGTGCGCGGCCCGATCGCGATCGGCTGCAGGCCGGTTCCCTCGATCGATTTCATCAACGTTTCGAATTCGCTCCAACTCTCCGGGATCTTCCAGCCGGACTGTTCGAAAAGATCCTTGTGATACCAGATGCCAAGCGCATCGAGGCCGTCGGGAACCTCGTAGATCTCCCCGCCGAACTGGCCTTTCAGCTCGGCGTAGAGCCAGGGATAGATCTTGTCCTTCCAGCCGCGCTTTTCATATTGGTCGGTCAGCGGGATGATCTGCTCGGCGTTCTTGACGACGCTGATGCGGCCGATGCCCGAATTGGTGAGGATCACGTCGGGGCCGGCGTCCGACTGGATCGCTGCCTGCACCGCGCCGTTGCTGATCGTCCCCGTCGGCGGCATGAACTCGACGGTCGCGCCGGGATTGGCCTTTTCGAAATCGGCCTTGATGCCGTTCCACAGCTGCGCGACCAGAGGTTCGGTGATCTGCTCCGGACCCCACATCCTCAAGGTTTCGGCATGCGCTAACGAACTTGCGGCGATCATCGCCGCCAGCGCCGTGCCGCGGGCAAGAAATTTCAGCATTGCTCCCTCCTCTTGGGCCGCTCCACGGCCATATCTTCGATCGATGAAAAGGAGACCTCCCTCTCCTTTTCCACCTGGCATTCCATCCCGCTACCGTGCCGGATTCTCCTTCTGAAACCGCGCCATGACGGCCTGCTGGACGTCGCTGATATGCGCGTGCATCAGCGCCTTTGCGCGCCGGATGTCGCGCGCCCTGAAAGCCTGCAGGATCTGATCGCGCTCCTCTGCCGCCCTCTCGGCGAGATCGCGACTCTCATTGGCGATCAAGCGGCAGATCTGGATCTGCAGCGCAAGCCGCGCCAGCGTTTCGATCAGCGGCGCGCTTCCCGAAAGCTCGGCGATGGTTTCGTGAAACTCCTTGTCGCGGACGCCATAGGTCTCCATGTCGCCGCGGTGGAGCGCTGCGACCGCCTCATCCAGGATGCGCTCAAAGCCGGCGATATGACGGTCGCTCATTTGCGGAACGGCGAGTTCGACGGCGAAGCATTCGAGCGTCTTGCGAAGTTCATAGAGGTCATCGATCTCCTTCGGCGCGAAGCTGCGTACGAAGAAACCGCGATAGGGCTTGATCTCGATCAGCCCTTCCTTGGCAAGCGTGCCGATCGCCTCGCGAAACGGCGTGCGGCTGACCTGCAGGCGTTCCGTCAGCTCCTTTTCGTCGATCGAGACGCCGCTCGGCAGCTCGCCGGAGACGATCAGGCGGACGATCTCTTCATAGATCCGCTCGCGAAGGGTGAGGTGGCGCGGTGCGTTCATGGTCTCCATTTCCACTGGCATTCGTGCGCTAAGTATGCAATATGCGACATAATATACAATATGGAAAACACAAAAACTTGAATTTTATCGGAAGTCGTCCGGGGCCGGTGTAAAAGGAGGAGGAAAAACAATGGGAAAGGTCTATATCGTCGGCACCTGTGATACCAAGGGCGCCGAATTGAACTACGCCAGAGAGGTGGTTCTTGCCACTGGAACCGATGCCGTGCTCGTCGATGTCGGCACGCTCGGGAACGGCGCCGGGGCAGACATCCGGGCACGCGACGTCGCCGAATTTCATCCCGATGGTGCTGCGACCGTGCTCGGGCAGACAGATCGGGGAATGGCGGTCTCGGCCATGGCCAAGGCGCTGACGGCGTTCCTCAAATCGCGTGATGACATCGGCGCCGTTCTCGGGCTCGGTGGCACCGGCAATACCGCGCTTGTCACGGAGGCGATGCGGGCGCTTCCCATCGGCCTGCCGAAACTGATGGTCTCGACGGTCGCCTCGGGCAATGTGGCGCCCTATGTCGGCCCGAACGACCTCACCATGATGTATTCGGTCGTCGACGTCGCCGGCCTGAATGCGATCTCCCGCAAAGTCATCGGCAATGCGGCGAACGCGGCGGCCGGCATGGCCCGCAATCCCGTTCCCGCCTCTGGGGATGACCGGCCGGGCATCGGCATGACCATGTTCGGCGTCACCACGTCCTGCGTCACCCAGGTTCGCGAGATGCTCGGCAAGATGCATGAGATCTACGTCTTCCACGCGACCGGCGTCGGCGGCCAGTCTATGGAGAAGCTTGCCGATTCAGGCCTGCTGCAGGGCGTGATCGATGTGACGACGACGGAGGTTCCCGATCTCCTTGTCGGCGGCATCTTTCCGGCGACGGAGGATCGCTTCGGCGCCATCATCCGCACCGGCCTGCCCTATGTCGGTTCGGTCGGCGCCGTCGACATGGTGAATTTCGGCGCGCGGGAAACCGTGCCGGCGCCGTTTCGGGACCGCAGGCTTCACGTCCACAATGCGCAGGTGACCCTGATGCGCACCACTCCTGAGGAAAACAGCCGGATCGGCGCTTTCATCGTCGAACGTCTCAACCGGATGCAGGGCCCGGTTCGTTTCCTGCTGCCGCGTCAGGGCGTTTCGGCAATCGATGCGGCCGGTCAGCCCTTCCACGACCCTGAAGCCGATGCGGCGCTGTTCTCCGCCATCCGCTGCGGCTGGCGCGATGCGCCGAACAGGCGCCTCGTCGAAATCGATGCCCATATCAACAGCCCGGAATTCGCCGCCGCACTCGTCGCCAATTTCCACGAAATTCATGCCTGAGGAGAGAATTTTGACCCGCATCGACAGAAACGACATTCTGAGCAAGCTCCGCCGCAAGATCGCCGAGGGACGGCCAATCATCGGCGGCGGCGCCGGCACCGGCCTCTCCGCCAAGAGCGAGGAGGCGGGCGGCATTGACCTGATCGTCATCTATAATTCCGGCCGGTACCGCATGGCCGGGCGCGGCTCCCTTGCCGGCCTGCTCGCCTATGGCAATGCCAATAAGATCGTCAAGGAAATGGGCCGCGAGATCCTGCCGGTCGTACGCCATACGCCGGTGCTTGCCGGCGTCAACGGCACCGATCCCTTCATGTTGCCCGATCATTTCCTCGACGAATTGAAGGCGATGGGTTTTGCCGGCATCCAGAATTTTCCCACCGTCGGGCTGATCGACGGCACCTTCCGCGCCAATCTCGAAGAGACCGGTATGGGTTTCGATCTGGAAATCGATATCATCGCCCGCGCCAACGCCAAGGACATGCTGACCACACCCTATATCTTCAGCAGCGGGGACGCGATTGCCATGACCAGGGCCGGCGCGGATATCGTGGTCTGCCATCTCGGCCTGACGACAGGCGGCGCGATCGGCGCCGAAACGGCGGCGACGCTCGACGAATGCGTGGAGAAAGTCAACGAATGGGCGGACGCCGCAAGATCGGTGCGCGATGATGTCATCGTGCTCTGCCATGGCGGCCCGATCGCGATGCCGGCGGATGCGGCCTACATGCTCGCCGGCTGCAAAGGTTGCAACGGCTTTTACGGTGCAAGCTCGATGGAACGTCTGCCGACTGAGGTCGCGATCAGGGCGCAGGTCGAGGACTTCGCGAAGATGTAGGTGTCGCGGTGCAACGAGGCCAGATGGGCCGGCACGTGCGGGGCAATCGCAGAGGAAGTCGACAAACCCGTCATTGAAGCCACGGGCGTCAGGCGCGGATCTCGCCTCTGTTGCTGCATTCTGGCGTCGGTTGTGCGAGAGCCGCGGTCGCATCAATACCCTGATCAACAACGCCGGCGTCGTGGTGCAACCGCTGGCGCAAGGCGACGCCAGATGGTTTCGAACTCGTCCCAAAGCTTGCCGGCGGCAATATGGGGCGGGCGCGGTGGCCGGCGCCGTCAGCGAAATCGTGCGTGCCGTCCAACGTCGCCGATGAGTCGGACCCGAGCCGTAGCAAGCCACGATCTGCGAGCTGCCAAGGCGCGTGAAGGTCTTGAGAGGATAATGAATCATCGGCCCTGTAGTCGCCAATCGTGCAGTTGAAGGGAAGCGAACCGCCGGCCCACCAATAGCTTTGGCGGGAATGTCCGAGCGCTCAGTGACCATTCGGCTCCTGCATCCATTGCGGAATGTCTCGCGTCGCATGTAGCACGCGCCACACATCGACATGATTTGGCTGCTCGCGATAGAAAACGAGATAGGGATATCGCTTCAGAGACACACACCGTAGGTCAGGCAATCCCAAATCGTATGCATACCGCAACGATCCGGCCTCCGGATGCTCTGGGATCAAAGCGTACGCCGCTTGAAGTGCGTCGATAAATCCGAGGGCGGCCTCGGTTCCTGCTTCGCGTGCGTAATAGTCAATGGCAGCCTCGACGTCGCTGCGCGCCAGCTGCCGTGGGATAATAGTCTTATTATTCACTTGCTCTGCTGACCACGAACTCGATCGCGCAGACTGGTGAAATATTCCGCGTCGACCGCCTCAGTTGGTGCGGACGAGGCTCCGTCAAGCAACAGCCGGCGTAACGCGAGGCGATCCTGATCTCGGCGTATCAACTCCCGGATATATTCACTGCTCGTCCCATACCCCCCTCCGGCGACTTGCTCATCGACGAAGCTCTTAAGATGGTCCGGCAGGGAAATGTTCATCGTGCCCATGCAAGTGACCATACCGGCTTTGGCAAAAATTGCCAAGACGCTCGCTTCCTTCAACCACGATCCGTCGCAATGCCGAATCCGCGGGCATGGCAGTGACGCCAGGTTCCAATCGATAGATTACGCGGTCGCTCTATTGTCCAGGTGCGACAGAGGCCTCCGGCGCCGGCAGTTCAATTTCGATTTCTCCACGAAATTCGAGGCCTACCAGTCAATGACGGCGCCCCCAATGACAGCGGCGATCTAGATCACAGCCTTCTCTAGGAATGGACGGTTCTGAATAACCCTTTCGAAGCCGACTTCCGTTAGGTCGAGGCTGCGATATTCGTCATAAATAATCAGTTCCGACACGCCCCGCCCGGTGGCCGGGCCCTGCTGAAGGCCGTGGCCGGAGAAGCCGTTGGCGAAGATAAAATTGCGAACTTCCGGATGCCGGCCAACGATCAGGTTGTGGTCCAGCGTGTTGAAATCATAATGGCCGGCCCACTGGTTGACCACCTTGATGGCTTCGAACCTTGGCGAACGTTCGGCCAGCGCCGGCCAGATGATATTCTCGAATTCCTCGTAGCGTGGCTCGAAATCGTCCCAGTCCGAGATCGGATCCTCGACCGGCGGGCATCCTGACAGGAAGAAGCGGCCTTCAGGGCGGCAGAACACGCCGCTCGGGTCGATCATCAGTGGCAGCCGGCCGCTGTTGATATTGGCTGTACCCTCGGGCGTATCGGCGCAATCGAAGACGAACAATGTACGCTTGCGCGGCTCTACCGGGATGTCGAGGCCGGCCATGCGGGCGGTCAAGGCGGCGCGCGGACCCGATCCATTCACGATCGTCCCCGCGCCGATGGTCCGGCCGGATTTCAGGGCGACGGACGTTACCTTATTGCCTTCCCGGGCGATGCCGACGACCTCGTCGGTGATGTATTCCGCCCCGAGCGAACGCGCCTTGTTGCGAAAGCCGTACATCAGGCCGGTGTTGTTGAACCAGCCCTCCCCCGACCGACCGTAGGAGGCAAGCTCGATATCGGCGACATTGAGATGCGGAAAGGCATCGGCGAGTTCGTCGCGGTTGAACAGCACGACATCGGCGCCGCAGGAAACCTGCACCGCATGGTTCTCCCGCAGGATCTGCACCTGTTCGGGCGTGCTGGCCAGGAACAGGTAACCGCCGGGGTGGAAGCAGAGATCCGGCCGGTCGTTTTCAACCTGCATCATGTCGGCGAAGTTGCGGATGACCTCCGAGCCGTACTGGCTGATCCTGACATTGATCGGGTTGGAGAACTGCGTCCGGATCGAGGACGACGACAACGAGGTCGACGCCTTCGCATAGGTCGGATCCTTCTCGATCACGAGAATGGAGCCGTCGAAATCCGGATTGGCTGAGAGATAGTAGGCGACGGCCGAACCGATGACGGCGCCGCCGACGATCACGACATCATAAGTATCCTTCACTTCGACACCTCGTCATCAGGATGCGGCAGATCGACGAACCAGCCCCCGAGATGCTGGGTCGCGGATGCATGCGGGTCGAGCCTCGGCACAGCGGCCTCCACCTTCTCGCGCGCGAATTCGGTATTGTCCTTCGGGTGGTAGCCGAGCCGGCCCCAGTTGGCGTTCTCGACGGGGCAGACCTTGTTGTCGGACAATCCGAAGGCGACCGTACAGCCGATATGCGGAGCAGTCAGCGCTGCTTCCACGAGCCGGACGCAATCGTCGAAGGACAGCCAGGACCACAGCATGCGGCGCTCCGGCGGTTCCGGGAAGGACGAGAAGATGCGCAGGCAGGCGCTCTCCAGGCCGAACTTGTCCCAATAGAACTGCGCCAGGGCCTCGACGAAGCATTTCGACACGCCGTAGAGGCTGTCGGGACGAACCGGTGCGGTCTCATCGATATTGTCGGTCAGCTTGTAATAGCCGATGGCATGCACGGACGAGGCATAGATCACGCGCTTTACGCCGTTACGACGGGCGGCCTCATAGATATTGTAACTACCCTCGATATTCGACGAGAGGATTGTCTTCCAGGCAGTTTCGAGCGGCGCGCCACCGAAATGCACGATGGCGTCGACGCCCTTGACGGCATTCTCGACCGCTTCGGCATCGGCGAGATCGAAGACGAAGGCTTCTTCATGCGGCGCAAGATCGGTGATCTCGACCCGGTCGGCGACGCGGACGTTTTCGGCAAGATGTACCAGCCCTTTCCGCAGTTCAGTGCCCAGCCGTCCGGCGGCGCCGGTGATCAGAATGGTGTTGTAATCCTTGGCCATGGTTCTGTCCGTCATATCTTGAGCCTGGCTACGGCGCGGCCAATGCGCGCCACGGCCTCAACCAGTATCTCGTCCGATGTCGCGGTGGAAATGCGGAAGAACGGCGACAGGCCATAGGCTGTGCCCGGCACCGCCGCCACGTGACCTTCCTCGAGAAGATATTTGGCCACCGCGACGTCGTCGGCCAATGTCTGCCCGGACGGCGTCACCGCACCGATAAGCGCGGCGCAGCCGATATAGGCGTAGAAAGCGCCTTCCGGCGGATCGAGCTGCAGCGCGTCGATCTTCGAGATGCCTTCAACCACGAGGTTGCGTCGCCGTTCGAAGGCAGTGCGGAACTTTGCCACGTCGTCCTGCGGACCCTCGAGGGCAGCCCTGGCGGCGATCTGGGCCGGTGCGCCGACCGATGTACAGGACTGGCTCTGGATGGTCGCCATCGCCTTGATCAGGGCCTTCGGCCCTGCGGCGTAGCCAACACGCCACCCGGTCATCGCATAGGCTTTCGAGACGCCGTTCACGACCAGCGTGCGGTCGAGCAGTTCCGGGCAGGCCGCGCCGAAGGAGACGAATGGTCGGCCATCGAAGATGATGTGCTCGTAGATTTCATCGGACAGGATCAGGACCTGCGGGTGCTTGACCAGCACCGTGCCGAGCGCCTGGAGCTGCTCCCTGGAATAGACGGCGCCCGAGGGATTGCCGGGCATGTTGAGGAACAGCCATCGCGTCTTGTCGGTGATCGACGCTTCGAGCACGTCGGGTGTCAGCCGGAAGCCCGCTTCAGCCGGGCATTCCGGCGTGACTGGCACGCCGCCGAACAACTTCGCCATCTCGGGATAGGACACGAAATAGGGCGCGGGGAGAAGGATCTCGTCGCCCTCCTCCACTGTCGCCATCAGCGCATTGAAGATGATCTGCTTGGCGCCATTGGCGACGGCGATCTGGTCGAGCGCATAATCGAGGCCATTTTCACGCCTGAACTTGGCCGCGATCGCCTGGCGCAGATCCGGCGTTCCGAGCGAAGCCGTATAGCGCATGCGCTCCCGGGTGGCGGCCTCGAACGCAGCCTTGGTGATGTGGGCGGGCGCCGCAAAATCCGGCTCGCCGAGCCCGAGATCAATCACGTCGACTCCGGTCGCGGCAAGCTCCTTGGCAGCCTCGGAGACGGCCATGGAGGCAGATGGCTTCACCGCCGACAGCCGGCTGGCAATATAGGTCACGACCTCTTCCCCGTAACATATCCTTTGGACAGATCTTCGGCCCGGGCTTCGCGCGAACGTTCGGCAGGATCGCCGAAGCCGCCCCCGCCTGGCAGTTCCAGCATCAGCCTGCGGCCGGCGGGCACGTGCTGCCAGCCCTTGGGACGCAACCTGGTGCCGTCATCGAGCCTGGCCGAACCCGGCGCACCATCCCCACCGCCCGCACGGCCGCGCGCCGGCGTCGTGATGCGATCGAACATGGCCGAGAAATCAAATTCATGTCCCTCGGCAGGCGCGATTTCGATGACCTGGCCGAGACCGCCGCGATACTTGCCGTCACCGCCGGAATCAGGCCGGAGTTCCTTACGCCAGATGACGATTGGGCCGGTATGTTCCGTCGCCTCGATCGGCATCGTATGAACACCCGATGGGAAGGCCGTCGAAGATAGGCCATCGAGGTCTGGGCGTGCGCCCATGCCCCCCGAATTGAACATCAGCACCTCGGCGCGCCGGCCGGGTGTTCCGGCAACCGGACGCACCGAGATATGCACGTTCCAGAGCGCCGCGGCACCTTCGGCCAGGATCTTGCCAGGCAGCGCCTGGGCCAAGGCACCGAGCACGAGATCCGGCACTATATGGCCGATGACATGGCGCACGGAGACCGGCGCCGGATGTTCCGCGTTGAGGATGTTGGTGGGCGATGACACGCTGAATACGGCGAGCGAGGCCGCATTGTTGGGGATGTCGGGCGCGACGACGCATTTCAGCGCATAGCAGGCATAGGCCTTGGTGTAGATCAGCGGCACATTGATCCCCCAGCGGCTCACCGCAGCGGTGCCGGAGAAATCGACATTGACGCCGTCATCGGCAATCGTGACCTTGGCGGCGAGCTTGATCGGCTCGTCATAGCCATCGGTCAACATCTCGTTCGACCACGACCCCTTCGGCAATCCCGCGATACGCTCCATCGTCGCGGCATGGGTGCGCGACAGGATGAAATCGCCCAGCGTGTCGAGGTCTTCATAACCGACCTCGTTCAGCATCTCGATCAGGCGACGATGGCCGACGTCGTTGCAGGCGGCGAGCGAGAAGAAGTCGCCGATCACCTGGTCGGGCTCGCGCACGTTGACACGGAGGATCTTCAGCAGATCCTTGTTCACTACGCCGCGCTCGGCGAATTTCATGATCGGGATCTGGATGCCTTCCTCGTACACCGACTTTCCGTCGGCGCCGAAACCGCGCCCGCCGACATCGACCACATGGGCCGTGCAGGCGAAGAAGCCGATCAGCCGATCGCCCTTGAAGGACGGCGAAACCATGGTGATGTCATGCAGATGACCGGTCCCCTTCCAGGGATCGTTGGTCACATAGGTGTCGCCGGGATACATTTCCTCGCGCGGGATCTCGGCGATGAAGTGCAGCACGGCTTCGGCCATGGTGTTGACGTGGCCCGGCGTTCCGGTCACGGCCTGGGCCAGCATCTCGCCCTTGGCATTGTAGACGCCGGCCGAAAGGTCGCCAGCCTCGCGCACCGAAGTGGAGAACGCCGTGCGGAGCAGGGTCAATGCCTGTTCCTCGACCACCGAGATCAGCCGGTTCCACATGACCTGCATGCGGATTTCATTGATGTCGCCCATGGATCAGAGCCCTTTCCGCACGAGCAGGATAGTGCCATCCGCCTGGATCACGGCATCGAATGGCGAAGTGACGACGGTCGAGGTCTCCCTCTCGACGATGACGGCGGGTCCGGCGATCCGGGCACCGGCTGGGAGCGTATCGCGCGGCACGATCGCCGTTTCCAGCTCTTTGCCGGATGCCGGGTCGAAGACCATGCGCATGGCATGGCCGGACGCGGGTTGACCGCCGGCATCGAGGGCGACCTTCTCGCCTTCGGGACGAATGTCCTGCGTCTTGACGGACCAGGTGACGAATTCCACTTCCGGACCCTCGACCGCACGGCCGAAGAATTGCGCGTACCGCTCCTTG
This sequence comes from Sinorhizobium saheli, assembly GCF_001651875.1. GTDB lineage: Bacteria > Pseudomonadota > Alphaproteobacteria > Rhizobiales > Rhizobiaceae > Sinorhizobium > Sinorhizobium saheli. The sequence continues at coordinate 18,158 of NZ_LNQB01000050.1, read as the reverse complement.
AAGGCTTTTTCGATCGCGGTCTTGTCGGCGTCGACAAAGGCGCGGTCTGGCATCGGCACCGGGATTTCCCAGCCCTGGCCGGCATAGCGCATGAAGGCGGTCACTTCACGGGTAATCGCGCCGTCAGTACCGGCGCGCACGAAGCCCTCGGCGGTTGCCTTCAACTGGTCGAGCATCGTGTTGATCGATGCCGCGTCGAATTTCGACAGGCGCATGATCTTGGAGGTGAGCGCCTCATAGCCGAACGGCGCCTTGAGGAAGCCGATCGCCGAGCCGACGCCGGCGCCCCGTGGGATGAGGCAGCGATCGACGCCAAGCTTTTCGCAGAGCCGCGCCGCATGCAGCGGGGCAGCGCCGCCAAACGCGATCATCGTATTGTCGGAAATGTTCTTGCCATGCTCGACGGCGTGTACGCGCGCGGCGTTGGCCATGTTCTCGTCGACGACCTCGACGATGCCGAAGGCTGCCGCCTGTGGCTCGAGGCTGAGCTTGCCGCCGACATCACGCGCGATCGCGGCCCTGGCATTGTCGACCGAAAGCTTGATCTTGCCGCCGGCGAAATTGTCCGCATCGAGCTTGCCGAGCACCAGGTCGGCGTCGGTGATGGCAGGGCGCGCGCCGCCGCGCTGGTAGCAGGCCGGGCCTGGCTCGGAGGCCGCCGATTCCGGGCCTGCCTGGATCCGGCCCATGGCATCCACCCAGGCGATCGATCCGCCGCCGGCGCCGATCTCGATCATCTCGATGACGGGAATGGAGATCGGCATGCCCGACCCCTTGCAGAAACGGTAGGTGCGGGCAACCTCGAAGGTTCGCGCGGTCTGCGGCTCGAAATTTTCGATGAGGCAAACTTTCGCCGTGGTGCCGCCCATGTCGTAGGACACGACACGGTTGAGGTCGAAGCGGCGGGCGATGTCGGCTGCGAAGATCGCGCCACCCGCGGGACCTGACTCGACCAATCGCACCGGGAATTCGGCCGCGGTCTCCACCGAAATGAGGCCGCCGCCGGAATGGATCATGAAGACCGGGCATTGTGCGCCCATCTCCTTGAGGCGCACCTGCAGGCGGGAAAGATAATCAGCCATCTGCGGCCGCACATAGGCATTGGCGCAGACCGTGTTGAAGCGCTCGAACTCCCGCATCTGCGGCGACACTTCCGAGGAGATCGAAATCGGAATACTGAGCTTGCGCGACAGGATTTCCCGCGCCCGCTTTTCATGCGCGGGGTTCATGTAGGAGTGAATGAAGCCGATCGCGATGGCGCCGAAGCTGCCTGTCGCGATGGTCTCGGCGATCGCTTCGAGCGCTGCCTCGTCGAGCGGCTGGAGTTCGCACCCCTGTGCGTCCATGCGCCCCTTGACGGTGAAACGGTCTTCTCGGGGGATCAGCGGCTTGGGCAGCACGAGGCTGAGGTCGTACTGTTCGAAGCGGTTCTCCGTCCGCATTTCGAGCACGTCCCGGAAGCCTTCCGTGGTGACCAGTGCCGTCCGGGCACCGCGGCGCTCGATCAGCGCATTGGTCGCGAGCGTCGTGCCATGGATGACGATGTCGATATCGCCAGGTGCAATGCCGGCGTCCCTGACGACGATCTCGATGCCGTCGAGAATGGCCTGCTCTGGCGCCGCATAGTTTGTCAGCACCTTGGTCGAATAAAGCGTTCCCCCGACATCGAGCGCGATATCGGTGAAGGTGCCGCCGATATCGGCGCCGAGACGGATTTGGTGACGCGACGTCATTCGGGTTCCTTTGCGGCGAGAGCGGCCTGACGCATTTGGCTCAGCGTGCGGCGCGGTGTCAGTGCTTCCGGAGAAATCTCGAGATCGAGGAGGGCGCCGGTCTTCGAGGCACGGGCACGCTCGAAGGCTGCAGCGAAGTCAGCGGTCGTCGCGACACGCTCGGCATGGAAGCCATAGGCTTTCGCGAGCGCCACGAAATCGGGATTGACCATGGTCGTGCCGGAGACACGCTCCGGATAGTGGCGTTCCTGATGTGCGCGGATGGTGCCATAGATGCCGTTGTTCAGGAGCAGGATGATCGGCTGCGCGCCGGCCTGCAGCGCGGTCGCGAGCTCCTGGCAGTTCATCTGAAAATCACCGTCGCCGGCGAAGCAGACGACCGTGCGGTCGGGATATGCCACCCTGGCGGCAATCGCCGCGGGGACACCATAGCCCATGGCGCCGGACTGCGGCGCCAAGAGGCGCGCCTTCGGACCGAACCTGAAGAACTTGTTCGGCCAGACGGTGAAGTTGCCGGCGCCGTTCGTGAGGATGACGTCGTCGGGCAGAATGTCGTTGAGCAGCGCCGTGACCTTGCCCATGTCGACGGGGGACAGCAGGTCGCCCAATTCGAAGCCCTGCAAATAGGCATCGCGACCACGCTTGCGCCATTCCGACCATGGTCCCTTGACCGGTGCCAGAACGCGCAAGGCCTCCGCAAAGGCATTCGGCCCGGCCTGAATGCCGAATGCCGGGCGATAGACCTTGCCGATCTCGAGGTCCGAGCCGTGGACGTGAATGATCGCCTGCTTCGGGCTCGGCACGTCGAAGAGCGTGTAGCCGTCCGTGGAGTTTTCGCCGAACCGATTGTTGATTGCGAGAATGACATCGGCGTCCTTGAGCATGGTCCTGACGGATTCGACCATGCCGACACCGGCTTCGCCGCAGAAGGTCGGCGAATGATTGTCATACTGATCCTGGTAGCGGAAGACAGCGACCACGGGGATATCCGACGCCTCGGCGAATTGCTGCACGCGCGCCATCGCCTCGGGCTTCCAGTTGCAACCGCCATAGAGGATGACGGGGCGCTGGGCGCCGCCGAGCATGTCGTGAAGACGCGCCATGGCGGCCGGGGATGGCGCTGGCTCCGATATGTCGAGCGGGCCTGCCAGCGGCTCGGCATCTGTCAATGAGGTGAGCATATCTTCCGGCAGGGCGATGACCACAGGCCCGGGGCGCCCCGTGACCGCCATCGTCCAGGCCCGGGAAAGGATCTCCGGGATCCGATCGGCGTCATCGATCTCGACGGCCCATTTTGCAACGGTGCCGAAAGCCGCGCGATAATCGACCTCCTGAAAGGCTTCGCGGCCCCGCATGTCGCGGCCGACCTGCCCGACGAAGAGCAGCATGGGCGCGGAGTCCTGCATGGCGGTATGCACGCCGATCGACGCATTTGTGGCCCCCGGTCCGCGCGTCACGAAGCAGATGCCCGGCTGGCCCGTCAGCTTGCCGTAGGCGGCGGCCATGAACGCCGCGCCACCCTCGTTGCGGCACAAGACGTAGTCAAGCCGGCCGACCGTGTCATGCAATGCGTCGAGCACGGCGAGATAACTCTCCCCCGGCACGCCGAAGCTCTTCGTCGCGCCCAGCCCGAGCAGGCACTCGACAATGAGCTTTCCGCCATTCCGCTTCATACTGGTTTTCCTGTTCCATTAGGGTCCATTGGCATGTGACGCCCGGCAAGCAGGGCGGAGCCATGCCGTCCGGCCTTGGCCGGATCATGACGACAGCGGCGATCTATTGCGCGAACCTCACCATCTGGCCGCCGCCCGCGGCTTGGTCGGTCGGCAGGACCTCGACCCGGGCGACGTCGACATAGACCGGCAGCTCGATGGCATTTGCGATGACGGTGGCGATATGCTCGGGCTGGATGGCCCTGTAGCCGTCGTAAAGGACGGCCTGCGCCTGATTGTCGGCGATAGCCGTGCGGTATAGATCGGTCTGGACGCGACCGGGCACGACCTCCGTCACCCGGACCGACGTGCCGAGGAGATCGCAGCGCAGATTGTCGCAAAACAGGCTGAGCCCGGCCTTCGAAGCACCATAGGCACTCATGGAGGGATAGGGCGCCTGGCCGCCGGTGGAGCCGATGAAGATCAGGTGTCCCTTCTTGCGGGTGACCATGCCCGGAAGGACAACGCGGGTGAGATGCATGGGTGCCTTGAGGTTGACATCGATCATGGCATCGATTTCGGCGGGATCGATCTCGTGGAACAGGGCGCGGGTCGACAGGATCCCGGCGTTGTTTACGAGGATGTCGATCTCGACATCCGCAAAACGCGCGGCCAGCGCGGCTGTATCCCGAACATCCGCCTGCACCGTCTTCGCCCCGGACGACGACGCCAGATCTTCAAGGGCGGCTGCATTCCGTCCAACCGCGTAAACGTCAAGGCCCATCTGCCGGAGCCTGAGCACGGTCGCCCGGCCGATGCCGCTCGTCGCCCCTGTGACGACGGCCGTTCTGTAAGCCGTGCCGTCAGACATAGATGTAACCTCCGCTGATCACCACGTTCTCGCCTGTCGCATAGGTATTGCGGCTGCTGGCCATCATGACGATCCATTCGGCCATCTCGACCGGCTCTGCGGCGCGACCGAGGGCACTTGCCTTGGCAAGCTCGGGCAGGAAGCCCAGCTCCTTTGCGCGATCGGTGGCAAAGCCCGCCGGCGCAACGGAGTTCACCAGAATACCGTCGGCCGCGCATTCCTGCGCGAAAGATTTGGTGAGGCTGACAACCGCGGCCTTGGTGGCTGCGTAATGGGCGTTCTGGGGATGCGCCTTGAACGCATCGACCGAGGTGATATTGACGATACGGCCGGCGACTTCGGGCGGGTTCGCAAAGCTGCGCATATGCCGAACGGCCGCCACCATCATATGGTAAGTGCCCTTCACGTTGATTGCATTCTCGAGATCCCATTCCTCGTCGGTGATTTCGAGGATCGGCCTGCGCGGGTAGATGGCCGCACTGTTGACCAGCGCGTGGACCCGGCCAAGCTTGCTTACAATCTCATCAAAGCCGCGATGCGCCGTTTCGGCCCGCGAAATGTCCGCCACTGATGTCGCTACCTCGGCGCCGAGCGCCCGAAGCGCGTCGGAGGAACTCGCCAGGAGCTCTTCGTTGCGGTCGATCAGGCCGATCTTGGCCGCCCCACGCTCCACCATCAGCCTGGCTGTCGTCAGACCCAGCCCCGAGGCCCCGCCAACGATAATAACGGTCTGCTGCTGCATGTCTCGCCTCGCGCCACACGGTTGCGTCATTTAATTTGTATGTTATCACTTATATGCCAAATTTTTTCGGCGACAAGTGGCTTTTTGGAGGCAAGCTTGATTCCGCGCCTGAAAGTCGACGGAGTACGCGAACCGGCCCGCTCCCGGTTCTCTCAATCGGTTGATCGAGTATGGCTTCATGGGCGATATTACCGGTGAAAATCGCTCCCAATGGCAATGTAGAATGATATGTGATATGTGGTAAATCATATGTACAACGGGAGAATTTGTTGTCAGTCATCACGCAACGGGGCAATCTGGCCGAGATTGTCGTCGCCCAGCTTACCGGCCGTATCGACTCCGGTGTCTACCCGCCCGGAGAAAAGATTCCGTCGAGCGCGCAGCTGTGCGAAGAATTCGGCGTCAGCCGAACCGTCATTCGCGAGGCGCTGACGTCGCTGAGGGTTGCCGGTCGGGTCATTTCCCGTCAGGGTGACGGCGTCTACGTGACGGAACGCGACTCCAAGGCGCTCAATTTCGAGATCAGCCGGATCGAAGACATCCGTTCCGCGATGGAAATTCTCGAGCTTCGCCTTGGCGTCGAAATGCAATCCGTGGCGCTTGCCGCGGCACGCCGCACCCCCGAAGCGCTCGCCGATATCGCGCGCGCATTCGATTATCTCGACAATCTTCAAAGCGATGACGCCGAGGTCGAGGCGCGGGCGGATTTCGAATTCCACCTGGCGATCGCCCGGGCAACCCGCAATCCTCATTTTCCGCAGTTTCTCCAGGCCGTCTTCAGCGAGATCAGCTTTGACCTCGTCATGAAACACCGTCAATCGGCGCGGACCTATCAAACCTATCTGAAAAAGATCAACAAGGAACATGCCGCGATCCTCGCGGCCATCACCCAAGGCGATGTAAAATCAGCCAAGAGCGCGTTGGCCGCACATCTCGAAGAGAGCCTCAACAGATATCGTGCGATGCTCGACGAGCCTCAGATTGAGACCGCCGAGTGACGAGTTCCTCCTCCCGCTCCAGTGGGAAAGGGACGTAAGGGCTGTATGGCAATTGAAGTAGCCTGACATCGATATGCCGCAAATCAAAGGCGTTGCAACATCAGTTCGCGCTATCGTTCAGGGGCTATTGGCGGAGTCGAAGACATCCTCTTTGGGCGACGGAGACGATGCGCGAATCATAATCCCGTCTTCCCTGGCTCGGCCGGGATAATCACGACGCGGTTGACAATATCTGACTGAGCGCGCCCAGCTTTCAAGCCGGTGATGTCTTGTCCCGCCAGGTTCGGCAATCTGACGCAGCGCGCCGGTCCGGTGAACCCGGACGACTGCGTCCCTGTGGCCGCCAGACTCTTGATTAGGCGTGCCATTTCCTGTCGACATTTGTTCATACAACAGGCAGAATGGCGACGGCTCATTGGAACTTCAGGATTCGATGAGCATCCGCTAACCCCTTACAATTAGAGCGACGTTCGGAATATGACTTTGCAAAATGCGCTCAAGGTCGGCAATGTGAGCGGCAATAAGGAAACCGGCAGCGCACGCGTCTACAAGAAGCTCCGTGACGACATTCTCCGCGTTCTGATACCGCCTGGCACATCGCTCGACGAGGTCAGCCTCAGCCAGCGGTTCAAACTTTCGCGCTCGCCCATCCGCGAGGCGCTTGTGCGGCTCTCCGGCGAGGGTCTGGTGCAGATTCTTCCGAACCGCAGCATCATCGTTGCTCCCATGGAGTTCGACAAGATGCCGGAATTCCTCGACGCGCTGGACCTGATGCAACGCGTCGTCACCCGGTTCGCGGCGCTTCACCGCACGCCCGACGACCTCGCCAGGATCCGCGCGGCGGAGGAGCAGTACGAGCGTGAAGCCGTCAATGCGATGACCTCCGGCGATTCCATCGGCATGATCGAAAAGAATTTCGAGTTCCACATGGCAATCGCCAGCGCCTGTCGCAACGCCTACTTCGCCGACTCCTATCGTCGGCTGCTGCAGGAGGGCCGAAGACTGTTGTTCTTTCATTTCCAGTACCAGTCACTGGACCCAAATCTGTCGCTGGACGAGTTGGCCAGTTCGCATCGCGCCATGATCGACGCGATCGAAAAGCGGGATGCCGATCGGGCCGAGCGTGAAGCCCATCTGCACGCCGTACAGTTCAGGGGCCGTTTCATGGAGTTCCTGAACCGGAATCTCACCGCCAAGCTGACGCTCAACTATGCGAAGTGATCGTCAGTATCCGAAGTAGGACACCATCAGTTCGATCTGCGAATCGAGCATTCCCGCACCGTAGCGAACCTCGCACCCCCGCGCGGTTGCCGCTTGCAGAAGCGGCGTCTCGCGCGGCTTCATGATAATGTCGGCGACGAGTATGTCCGGCCGCAATTCGGCGACGTCGACCGGCAGCGGATCTGTTTCCGGGTGAAGCCCGCAGGGCGTCGCGTTGACGAGCATGTCGATGCCATCGAGGTTTGGGCTCCCGGCGGTGACGGCCTGGTCCGGGTAGCGGTTCTTTACATCGGCGGCGAGCACTTCCGCACGCTCCGGATCGGCATCGCTGATCCGGATCGACTTGCTGCCGCTCTTCGCCAATCCGAATGCGATCGCCTTGCCTGCGCCGCCGGCGCCGACGAGCAGAACGTCGCGCCCCTCCGCGTCACGCCCCCCATTCAACATGCCGCGCAGGAAGCCGAGGCCATCCATGTTGGTGGCTATCATTCGACCGTCGGGATCACGCCGGATGACATTGGCCGCGCCAAGCTCCTCGGCGGCCCGATCCACTTCATCCGATAACGCGCAGGCCTGCTCCTTATGGGGAACACTGACGACGATGCCGCCCAGATTGCGCGTCCTTTTCAGCGCCTCCCAGCCCATGGCAAAGTCTTCGGGGCTGAAATGCACAGGCACCATGACGGCGTCGATGCCGCGCGCAGCAAACACGGGGTTGATGACCTCGGGCGTGCGAACATGGGCGATCGGATGCGCAAGCATGTAGAAAATCTTCGTGGTGCCGGAAATCATCATCGACGCGCCTTTTCAAATTCGCTGCGGCTCCAGGACCGGGTCCGCTGGCAACATTTTTTGCACATTGTCTATGGAATGTCGACATTAGATATGCAATATTCGCCACGATATCTCAAGAGGATGACGAAGGGAAGTTTCCATGCCGGTTGTACGCGTCGACATGCTGTCAGGCCGCACCTACGAACAGAAGACGGAGATCGCGGAAGTCTTCACGAGGGAACTCGCGCGGATCGCCAAATGCACCGAAGATGACGTGCAGATCGTCTTCAACGAATATGAGAGAAGCAACTGGGCCAAGAACGGCACCATGATCGACGCCAAGACCCGAGCAAAGTAAGCAAATGGCAAACCTGTCGGTGAGTGACGTCACAGTTATCGGCGGCGGCATTGTCGGCGTATGCTCGGCAATTGCCCTCCAGGAAGAAGGCTTCAACGTCGAACTGATCGATCGCGGCCTCGAGACCCAGGCCGCGAGCTATGGCAACTGCGGATTGCTGGCAGTCGGCGAAATCGTCCCGATTTCCAAACCGGGCATCCTGCCGAAGATTCCGAAGTGGCTTTCCGATCCCAAGAGCCCGCTCTTCGTGCGGCCCCAGCACATGATCAGCCAGATGCCCTGGCTGCTGCGCTTCCTATGGGCAGGCCGGCGGAGCAAGGTGCTGGAGATCGTCGAGGGCATGACCCCTCTCCTGTCGCGCGCCGAGCAGGACTATCGCGTATTGCTCGATGCCGCCGGCCTGTCCGACAAGCTGGTCAACAAGCCAAATATCATGGCGTTCAATTCGAAGGCCGACATCGACGGCGACAGCTTTACCTGGAATCTCAGGACCAGCAACGGCTTTCGCCAGAGGTTCCTCGACACCAAGGACCTCAAGGCGGTCGAACCATCGCTGTCCGGACCGATCACCTGCGGCCTGCTGCTTGAACAGTGGCTGCAGTTTTCCGATCCCGGGATCGTGCGCAACAAACTGGCCGAATTCTTCCTTTCGCGCGGCGGTACGCTCAGAACCGGTTCCGTGCGCAATCTTGTCGTCAAGGGCGGCAAGGCCACCGCCATCGCCCTCGAGGGCGGCGAGCAGATCGGCATAAAGCGGATCGTGCTGGCTGCCGGTGCCTGGAGCGGCAAGCTTGCACGGGATATCGGCGTGCGGGTGCCGCTCGCGGCCCTGCAAGGCTACCATCATCAACTGCCCAACCCGAATGTGACAGTCAATCACGCGGTGCTCTATGCCAATGGCGGCTTCGTGCTCACGCCCATGGAAACCGGATTGCGCATCGGCGGCACGATCGAGGTCGCCGGGCTTGATCCAAAGCCCAACTTCGAGCGCGCGAATATCATTGCCGAGAAGGCGAAATTCGTTCTTCCTGGGTTAGACACTTCCGGCGGCAAGCAGTGGATGGGACCCCGCCCCTTCTTGCCCGATACCATGCCGGTCATCGATAAAGCGCCCAATCACGATAATGTCGTCATGGCATTCGGGCATGGCCAAGTCGGCATGACACTCGGAGCCACGACCGGAAGATTGGTTGCCGATCTCGTCGCAGGTCGCAGGCCGACCTTGAACCTCGCTCCATACCGGGCAACACGGTTCTCGTGGAAGTCGAATGTTACGAAGCCGGAAGAGGGTAACGATCTCATTCGATACCCTCCCTACTGATCGCGCTGCCGCCGTCGTCGGAGGCAAGTGGCCGCTACTTGCGCGGCGCGACCAGAGGACCGCAACGCTCGATGGCGATACGCACCGTCTCTGCCGGATCGCGCTCCCACCAGTCGATCTCGGAGAACAGCTCCAGTTCGAACGGGCCGTCATAGCCGATATCGTCCAGCCAGCCGCGAATGCGCGGCAGGTCGATGACGCCATCGCCGACCATGCCGCGGTCACGCAGGTTCCGGGTTGGTACCAGCCAATCGCAATAGTGGAAGGTCTGGATCCGCTTCGGCCCTGCCCGTCGCAATTCCCGCTCGAATGCAGGATCCCACCAGCAATGATAGACGTCAGCGACGAGGCTGGTCGCCTCATCTCCCAACGCGTCGATCGTGTCATTGCATTCCGTGATGAGGTTCATCGCGCTGCGGTCGCCGCAATACATCGGGTGCAGCGGCTCCAACCCGAGCTTGACCCCGACAGAGCGGGCATAGGGCGCGAGCTCGACCAATGCATCGTGGATGCGGGCTCGCTGGGCGCCGAGGTCCTTGCTGCCCGCTGGCAGGCCGCCGACCACCATGACAACGCAGGGTGCTCCAATCGCCGCAGCCTGATCCAGTATGCGCTTGTTGGTATCGATCGCGGCGCGCAGCCGCGCCGGATCAGTTTCGTTCACCCAGGCACTGGTGCAAAGAGACGCGACCCACATTCCGGCGTCCCGCAAATGCCGGGCGGTCGCCTCGACCCCATGGTCATCGAGGAAATTGCGCCAGACCGCAATGCCGGGAATGCCCTGGGAGACATAGCCCTCAATGGCTTGCGGCATCGACCATTTGGGCGTGGTGATCTGGTTGATCGCGAACCGCGAGAGATCGTAGCCGGACATCATGCTGCTGCCTGGCGACGGGCGGCGGTCTTCACCTCATCGATCGACGAGCCGTCTGCAGTGAAGACGATGCCGTGGTGTGCCTCGGCATAGGCCGGGCTGATCTTGCCATTGGTGAGATCGTCGCGAATGAGCTCGAGCGGGCGCTTCAGCGGATCGCCGTAGCCACCGCCACCCGCCTGTTCATGGCGGACCACGACATTCTTGCCGATGGTGCGGGTGATCTTGGCGGGCAGCACGATGTTCTCGCCGTCCGGATCGAGGATATTGACGCATTTGGCCGCCGGCTTCCCGCCGAACAGTCCGAAAGGCGCGTGATCGTGTCGGTCGGCGCGGATTTGCAGCACCGCTTCCTCGGCGAGCAGGCGATATTGGCGAATGAGGCCGAGGCCACCGCGAAATTCGCCGGCGCCGCAGGAATCGGGCCGCAGGCTATATTCGTCCATCATCATCGGATAGCGGACTTCAAGCGTCTCGACCGGCAGATTGGACATGTTCTGCGAGGGATTGGTGACACCCTCGACGCCATCCTTGTTCCAGCGTCCACCCCAGGCGCCGTTGATCATGTCGACGAGCACGAAGGGTTCGCGCGTCTCCTTGTCCCAACCGCCGAAGGCGAGAACCGTATTGCCGCCCTCGCCTGCCGCCATGACCTTCTTCGGTGCGATCTGCGACAAAGCGCCGAGCACGGTATCGACCACGCGATAGCCGGTCAGAGCGCGGGCTGCGACAGCGGCCGGCATCTGCGGATTGAGGATCGATCCTTCCGGCGCGGTAATGGTTATGCAACGGTAGACGCCGGCGTTGTTCGGAACTTCGGCATCGAGCGCGCAGCGCACCGACAGATAGGTCGCCGACTTGACGAAGGAAAGCGTCGAATTGATCGCGCCCTTCACCTGAGGCGACGATCCGGCGAAATCGACGTCGAGGTGATCGCCCTTTACCGTCAGCTTGACGCGGATCGGAATGGCATCGGTCGAGAAGCCGTCACCGTCGATGAAATCCTCGAAGCTGTATTCGCCATCCGGCCAGGAGCGGATCGCCGCACGTGTGAGTTGTTCGCCATAGTCGATCAGGTCGTCGAAATAGCTGTCGAGTTCATCGGCGCCATAGCGCTCGATCAGGCGCAGGAGCTCGCGCTCGCCGAGATTGCAGGTGGCGAACTGGGCTTCGAGGTCGCCGAAGACCAGTTCCGGCAGCCGCACGTTCTTTTCGATGATCCGCATCAGCGTGTCGTTGAGCACGCCCTTGCTGTAAAGCTTCATCGGGGCGATGCGCAGGCCTTCCTGATAGATCTCGGTGGAATCGGCCGCATTGGAGCCGGGCACGCGGCCACCGACATCGCAATGGTGGGCGATCACCACCGAGAAGCCGCGCAGGCTGCTGTCGCTGTGGAAGATAGGCCGGATCATAAAAATGTCCGGCAGGTGCATGCCGCCTTCATAGGGATCGTTGAAGATGATGACATCGCCCTCGGCGAGATCATCGGCGTAGCGCTCCATGATCACGGCCATGGCGTCCGGCACGGCGCCGAGATGGAGGGCAACGGTTTTTGCCTGGGAAAGAATACGGCCGTGCTTGTCGCAAAGCGTCACCGAGTAATCGAGCACGTCGCGGACGATCGGCGATCGCGCGGTCCGCATGACGGCAAAGGCCATGTCGTCGACGATGGTGTCGAGCGCGTTCTTGATGACGGCAAAGGTGATGGGATCATTTGTCTTCTGGGCCATGGGAAGCTCCTTGGATGGATTAAGCCAACGGGTGTCAGGCAAGCGTGGCGACGACGTTGCCGAAGGCATCGAGGTCTGCCTTGGCACCCGGCGGAACAACGATCGTGGTGTCGGGGCTCTGGATGATCAGCGGTCCGACCGCACCACCGCGGAACGTGGCGCGTTGATGGATCGGCGTGTCGATCCAGCCGTCCTTGCGTGAGAAATAGACCTTGCGGGTCGTCACGTCAGCCGGGCCGTTCTCTGGCTCATGCGCCGTGAATGCCAGGAGATTGCCGCTGTTGCCGCCGGCATTGAGCCGGATGTTGACGATCTCGACGCTGTCGTCGGAGGCATAACCGTAGATCGCCTTGTAGGCCTCACGGAACGCCGCACGTAGGCTCGCGCGGTCATTTTCGGTCACCGTATCGGGAAGCGCGATCGGAATCTCGAAATCCTGGCCCTTGAAACGCAGGTCCGCCTCGAAGCTGCACTCGATCTGGTCGTCCGTATAGCCCTCTTCCGCCAGCGAAGCGTAAGCCTCGGCGCGCATCTCCTTGAGGAGCGCGTTGACCTCGGCGACCGGCAACTGGTCGAGCCTGCCGTGGAGGCTACGCAGGAAGTAGCGCTCGACCTTGGCCGCCAGCATCCCCGTTGCGGTGAAGACGCCCGGCGAGCGCGGGAAGATGACGCGGGAGATGCCGAGCGTGCGGGCGAGATCGCAGGCATGCACCGGGCCTGAGCCGCCGAAGGCAAGGATGGCGAAGTCGCGCGGATCGACGCCGCGCTCAACCGTCACCGCCTTGATGGTGCGGGCCATGTTGATGTTGACCACTTCGCGGATGCCAAAGGCGGCATCTTCGATCGATAGCTTCAGCGGGTCGGCGAGGTCGCGCCCGATGGCGGCGCGGGCGCCGTCGACGTCGAGCTTCATGCTGCCGCCGGCCAGCGCCGCCGGCAGGAAGCCGAGCACCACATTGGCGTCGGTGACGGTCGGCGAATTGCCACCGATGCCGTAGCATACCGGACCCGGATCGGCGCCAGCCGAAAGCGGGCCGACATGCAGCAGGCCACCTTCGTCGATGCGGGCGATGGAGCCGGCCCCACTGCCGACCTCGGCCACGTCGACCGTGGGAACACGCATCAGGTAGCCGCCCGCCTTGATGAAGCGGCTCGGCGTGGAAATGCCGGCGCGGAATTCATATTCGTTGGCGCGCGACAGCTCGCCCTTGTGGATCAACGAGGCGGAGGCCGTCGTGCCGCCCATATCGAAGACGACGAGATCCTTCTCGCCCGCCACCTCGCCCAGCCGGCCGGCGCCGACCACGCCGGCGGAACGCCCGGACGAGATGAAGAAGACAGGCTTTTCCTGAGCCATGCGGGCGCTAGAAAGCCCGCCGTTGGAGTTGCTGATCAGGAGCGGCGCGGAGACGCCGATTTCGCGAAGGCCGTTTTCGAGACGTTGGAAATAGGCGCGCAGTGACGGCAGCACATAGGCGTTCACCGCGGTGGTCGAGGTTCGCTCATATTCGCGGATTTCGGGCAGCACCGAGACCGACGCCGTCACCCACATGTCGGGAAAATGCGCGCGCATGATCTCCAGCACCCGGTTTTCGTTCTCGGGATTGCGGTAGGAATTGATGAAGCACACCGCGACGGACTCGACGCCCTCGGCCTCGAAAAAGCGGCCGATCTCGATCACTTCCTGCTCGTTCACCCCCTTAAGGATGCGACCATCGGCGGTCGAGCGCTCGTCCACTTCCATGCGGTAACGGCGGCCGATCAAAGGCACGGCCTTTTCCCAGCTCAGATCGAACATAGTCGGCGTCCGGACGCGTCCGATTTCCAGCACATCGCGGAAGCCCTTGGTGGTGATTAGGCCGGTTTTCGCACCGACCTTCTGCAGCAGCGTGTTCGAGCCGACGGTCGTGCCATGCACCACTTCCGCTACCTTGGAAACCGAAACGCCCGCGGTCTCGGTGATCTGGCGGATGCCGGTCAACACCGCTTCCTCGGGCTTGGCCGGCGTCGAAGGCACCTTGGTGAAGAACGTCTCACCGCCATCGCCGAAGAGAACCAGATCGGTGAACGTTCCGCCGATATCCACGCCGATGCGTGCACTGTTCATTGCTGCCTCCTGCGCGTCAGCGCTTCTGAAAGATCGAAGATGCGGTTCTGCCGGGAAAGCCGGCCGGCTGCGCATCAGGCGTTGACCGGCTGCCTCGTTCCCGTTATAGAACTAATTAGTTTAATAGTGACGTTGCTAACGAACAGGAGGCTTCCGGTCAACCGAAATCTTGCGCGACCGCTCATTTTTTCTTTTGATTACAGCAACTTGCGAAAGGGGCCCCGCCTGCCGCGAGCCCTTACACTTGCGGACTTGCGATCCAGCAGATCTTTGCTAGGGATAGCCAGAGCCCACCGGGCGGGCATCGCGTGACAGACCAAGAGGCGGCAGTGAAGAAACGCATCCGCAATCCCGAGCAGACCAAGAGCCGCATCATTGAATTTGCGATCGAGGAATTCACCGAACGGGGCCTCGACGGGGCGCGCATCGATGCCATCGCCGAACAGTCCGGGACCAACAAGAGCCTGATCTACAAGTATTTCAACAGCAAGGAAGACCTCTATACCGCGAGCCTGGCGAGGACCTATGAGAAGCTGCGCGCCTCCCAGCACGAGATCGATCTCGATGATCCCGACCCGCTCGTCTGCATAGAGCAACTGGTCGAGCGCACATTCGACACCTTCGCCAACAACCCCCGTATCGTGCGGATGCTGACCCATGAGAACGTGCTCAACGCCCGCTTCCTGAAAGAGACGCTTTCGGTAAAGCTGCTCTATACGCCGCTGCTGGAAAAGATGGAGAAGGTCGTCCGCAGCGGTCAGGAGCAAGGGCTGTTCCGGCCCGATATTGACCTCAAGCACCTTTACATCTCGATCTCGGCGCTCGGCTATTTCTATTTTTCGAACATGCACACGCTGGGCATCGTCCTGGAGAAGGACCTCGCAAAGTCGGACGCGGTCGCAACCCAGAGACGGATGGCCGTCGAGATGACGATCGGCTATCTCCGCAAGCCGGGGGCATAGAGCTGGAGCACCGAAAAATCCCATGCCCGAGGGCATGGGACGAGTGCTGCCTTGGGAGCCAATCAGTCCAGAAGATGCACCTGGGGTCCCCAGGTGTCCGACAGCGCAAAACCCTTGGTGAAGGGATCGTGGTCGACTAGCCGCAATTCCTGCTTGCCATAGACGAAGCCTTGGCCGGTGATGCGTGGAATGACCGCCTTGCGGCCGCCCACTTCGGTTTCCTCCAGTGCCTGGACATGGAATTCCCCGCCGATGATCGAGCGAGAGACTTTCGTGTCTCCGACCGCAATCAGACCACGCGCGTGAAGGCTTGCAAGATTGGCCGAGCTGCCGGTGCCGCAGGGCGAGCGGTCGACGCGGCCAGGTTTCAGCGTCGTGCAGGTTCGGACCGCGCCATCCGGCTCCTGAGAACGGAACATCACATAGGCGATCTCGTCGACGCCCGACAACGTCGGATGCTGAACCTTGACCTGCTCCCCCAGCAGAGCCTTCAACTCAATGCCGGTCTCGGCAAGCGCGCGGGCATTGTGCGGCTCGATGCTCAATCCAACCTGCTCGACGTCAACCAGACCATAATAGACGCCGCCGAAGCAGATGTCGGCCTTGATCCGGCCCCAGCGGGGTGTCTCGACCTCCTGGTCGAGAACTTCCGCAAAGGCCGGGACATTGTCGATGCTGACCGACAGGCAGCGGCCGTTTGCGCAACGCGCCCGCGCCGTGACCAGTCCTGCCGGCATATCGAGACGAACAATCGTTTCCGGCTCGACCATAGGGACGCGGCCGCTTTCGAGCAGCGCGGTGACGACGCAGATGCAGTTCGAACCCGACATTGCGTGGGCGCGATCGGCCTGCAGCACGATGAAGCCGGCATCCGCATCAGGGCGGGTTGGCTCCAGCAACAGATTGACGGTCATGGCGACATTGGCGCGCGGCTCGAAGGTTACGAAACGGCGCAGGCTGTCGTCGACATTGTTGATGTAGTTCATCTTGTCCAATGCGGTTGCCCCCGGAATTTCCGGTGCGCCGGCGACGAGAACGTTACCGATTTCTCCCTCGCAATGAACCTGGAGAATCTCAAGCTTACGGTCGAATATCATATGGCCTCTCATTTGCGGGCACGCGGGCCCGACTGTTCTAATTTAGTGTCCTTCAGGCGGTCCGTTCTCAATCGCCGTAGGGCAGATAGGATCGTCTCTCGACCTCGGGGAAGCGTTCGCCCGTGCGGACGAATTTGGTGTGCTCGCGGATTGGGTCGGGATAGTGCTCCCAGTCGCGCAGCTTGCCCTTCTGCATGGCACGATTGACGAATTGGCGGACGCGTTGACTGCGCATCACGTCCTGCTTCAGACCCGCCAGATCCCAGGTTTTTCGCACCCCGGCCAGTAGCGCCTCCACCGTTTCCCGCCATTCAGTCTCGTCGGCCAGATTGCGCGTCTCCCCCGGATCGCGCGCGAGGTCGTAAAGCTGCAGCGGATAGGCTTCGGAGACGACGAGTTTATGTGGGCCGCGCCGGAGCATCACGCGGGGCGCATTGGTGCCACCATCGAGATGTTCGGCATAGACCGTCCGGTCCGGCCTGTCCTCGCTCATCAGGGATAAAAGGCTGCCGCCCTCGTGATCGGTGACGATCGCATCCAGCGAACCGGTGGCGAGCTCGACCAATGTCGGCAGGACATCGACCAGAGAAACCGGCGCGGCGATGCGCTTGCGGCCCTGCCGCCGCGGATCATAGAGCACCAGCGGCACGCGGATTGCCGGGTCGAAGAGGTTCTTCTTGAACCACAGGCCGCGCTCACCGATCATGTCGCCGTGGTCGGAGGTGAAGATGATCACCGTATTGTCGGCAATGCCGGCGTCTTCCAGCGTTTGCCTGAGTTCGCCGAGCTTGCGATCAATGTAGCTGATCATGCCGTAATAGCCGCGCCGAGCCCGGCGGTAGATCGCATCAGTGACCTCGAACTTGTCGAGGCTGTAGTGGAAATAGAGCGAACGGCTGTGCGGATCCATTGCCTCCAGCGGGATCGCTGGTGTCCGTGGCGCATCGATCGCTTCGTCCGTATAGAGATCCCAGTAGTCGCGCGTGATCACATAGGGATCGTGCGGCTGGGTGAAGGACACGGTCATGAACAGCGGCCGCCCATCGCCGTAGCGTCGCCAGTCATAGATATGCTGGATCGCACGGCGGGCGACCTCGTCATCATAGTCGATCTGCTGCGAGCGCGCGAGCGGCCCGGCATCGGCGATCGTTTCGACGCTGGAGACGCCAAAGGGGACCGCGCCTGTGGCCTTGAGTTCTTCCGCCTCCAGTTCGTCATAGGTCTTCGGCGGAACCCAGCTGAAGTCGGCCGGATAGATTTCCGTTGTCAGACGATCTTCATAGCCATGATGCTGGTCGGGCCCGACGAAATGCATCTTGCCCGATATGCAAGTATAGTAACCCGCATCGCGCAGATAGTGCGCAAGCGTCGGCACGGAGGCGGGAAATTCGGAGGCGTTGTCGAACGCGCCGATCCGCGACGGCAGACGGCCGGTCATCAGGGCAAACCGGGACGGGGCGCAGAGCGGATAGTTGCAATAGGCATTGTCGAATACCGAACCCTGCCCGGCCAGTCGGTCGATATTGGGCGTCCTGCATACCCGATTGCCATAAATGGACAGGGCAATCGCGGTCATCTGGTCGGCCATGACGAGCAGAATATTCGGCTTTTCGGAGATCGATTGCACGTCCGCGCCTCCTAGCAGGCTGCTGAAAATCGTGTTGCGTTACCGCAAGCCATCGCGGTTGGTGCGATTTTTTGGCGGATTTCGGCAGGAT
>NZ_LNQB01000049.1 GCF_001651875.1 Sinorhizobium saheli | reverse complement strand
GGCGCGCTGATCATCCCGGCCCATGCCGGAGAACGCGGCGACCAAAGCCGCCACCTACACCACTCCCTGGGACATGATCTTCTGCCCAAAACCAGTTCACGGAGGCGACCCTCAAAGAACGTCGTCGGACGGCGGAGTACCGCACCATCTGACTAAAGCATCGGCAACAGCACAATCTGGGGAGCCGGCATTCACCGAAGTGGATATCCGCGAGCTTGTCGGTCGCCTCTCGCGACGAGGCGCCCTGACGCAGCAAGCGTTTCCGATGGGGTCTCCCCGTACGCTTCACTGTAGGCTGCAGCAAACCGTCCCATGTGCGTGAATCCAGCCTTCCGTGCCACGGCAGAAATCGATAGAGGGGACGTGCTGTTTAGCAACTCCTCGCGTGCAGCCGCGAGTCGCATCGCTTGGAGATAGCTGAGAGGTGTAGTCCCTTTGAACCGCCTGAACGCGAGCTGCAAGGCCCTGACGCTTATCCCAGCCTCGCGCGCAATGGATGCCACAGTCATGGAGTGCCCGAGATTGGCGCGCATATATCCGATAGCGCGCTTTACGTGCCAAGGCATTGCCGGCGACGCAGGTCGCCCCTTTCGTCGAAGAGGACTTGCGACGATAGCCCAACATAGGGCGGTAACAACGGACTGGACGAGACAGTCGACAGCCTCGCACCCAAGCCGATGTGCTTCAGGGGCGTCGATACAATTCCAGATGAGATCGACAAGCCCCGCCAAGTGTGATCCGGTCGGCAAGTCCAGGTCGATTTCCCCATCCAATTCGGAACCTGAAAGTGCAGATTTCCCGAGGAGCACACTCAAGGCCTTCTCTAGTGCGGCCGCCTCGAACGCAAAAACCAAGTGGTTGACCTCAGCGACCAGCAGGCGCTCTCTGGTGGCGCTCCAGCTACTTGAAAAGAAACCGCGGGCTTGAGTCTTCATAGCGGATCCGACGCCGCCGGCTGCTTTATCCGCTTTGATTATTGGCAAGCACAGGATACAAAGCCCGGACACCTTACTCAGAGCGTTTATCATTTCTGGAACACAGTCTTCGCCAGGCGGACCGGTTCGGCCAATCAAGAAACTGTTCCCCGAGATCGCGATCTCGTCTTCCTGGCCTCCCAGCTTGACTGTGCGTTGATTGAGACCCGATCGACCATGGAACCCAAGCCGCCCACATCCGGTGGCAGCAATCTCAACAAGCCGCACGATCGCCTCCGCCAAGCAAATAGTCGCGATGGCTGGCGACGCACAGTCTCCCGCCCGCAACTATTATCAATCAGTCGAAGATCCTCCAGCAATCCTCAGGCCAGCTCAGGAGCCGTTTAATACTGCTCTGAAATGATTGCGTAATTAACTCGCAAAGCGCCTCTCTGGGATCGAGTTTCCTGACAGCATGTCCCAAATTTGAGACGCGCAGTATCATCGCTGAAACAGTCAGGCGAGCTGCTGGAGGCGGAGTCCCGACAAACCGATCCTGAAGTATGCAGCCGGGCGACCGCGGTCGAACGGGAGCGTCAAGTGAAAATCCGCCGGCTCGAGCCGGCGAGGAGCTCGCCACTCATTCCGCTCGAGGAAGAATACGACCTGGCGACAGCCATCTTTTTCGAAAAGACGATGCAGATGCGACCGGCCAACGCTCACTGGCTCAATCCACGCCATCTCTGTCCATATTGCGAACATTGTCCAGATAACGCCGCGAAGCATTCACGTTGATCTCGTCTCTATGACACTGTTAATACTTTGCGATTCAAATCCACAACATGTCGGGCTCGATCTGTTGGCCGCGTATCCAAGTAGGGAATGCGCGCGGAACAATAGTCATCAGGCCGCGAGTCTTAAAACCCGTTCAATACTTGGAGAGAAGGATGCGTAATATTTCAATGCGAAATAAGCTGGTTCTGTTCATCTGTGGCCTGGCATTCGCGTTGTCCTTAACGGCGGCCGGCTTGGTCAAGACCGCCATGGACAATGTCTCAGGTGAGCGGATCGAGGCGTTGAAGAGCCAGGTGGATATCGCCTACTCTATCATGAATCACTTCTACGAAGCCGAGAAATCGGGAACGTTAAGTCATGAAGCGGCCCTGTCCTCGGCTGCCGACGCAATTGAAGCGATCCGCTTTGAACCAACCGGCTACATATTCGGGTACGACTACAATGGTGTGCGCGTATTGATGCCGGACAAGAAGGACGTTGGGACGAACTTTATTGGCACCAAGGACAAAAACGGGGTCCCCGTCGTCAAAACATTGATAGAGCTTGCTCGCAATGGTGGCGGATCATTGCAGTACTACTGGCCAAAGCCGGGACTTCCTGCCGAGGAACAAGTCGTGAAAACGGCTTATGCGCGGGATTTTGCGCCATGGCAGATCGTACTGGGGACAGGTACCTACATGGACGATATCGACGGCAAGAACTACCAGATATACAAGAACGCTGCGATTATCGGCCTATCAGTGCTTGCTGTCAGCGTGGCTATTGCGGTCGCTTTGCTGAGAAGCATCACGGTGCCATTTTCGGAGATTCGCAAGGCGCTCGGTGCAATAGCCGCACAGGACATCTCCTATCAAATTCCCTACACTGATCAGCCAAGTGAAATCGGCATGATGGCCACTTCGATCAAGACCCTTCAAGACAGAGTGAGAAGGCGGCTGGAGTTGGAGCGTCGCGATGCCGAGAACAAACTCGCCCTAGAAGCCGAACGAGAGCAGCGATTGCAGCTCGAAGAGGCAGAGCGATCGGTCCAATCGCATGTCGTTTCCACAATCAGTGGGGCCCTAGAAGCATTATCCCGCGGCGATCTTACTGTAAGGTGCGGTGATTTAGGTGAGAAGTATGCTGCCCTTCGCTTGAACTTCAATACTGCGATGGAGAAACTCGAACTGGCCTTGGCTGTCGTCAATCAAAAAGGCCAGGTCATTTCGATGAGTAAGGATGAAATTTATCGCGCGTCAGCCGATCTTGCGCGCCGCAGCGAACTTCAAGCAGCAAACCTTGAAGAGGCTTCAGCTGCAATTGATGAACTGGCGGTTACCGTCCGGGAAACAGCGCAGGGAGCGCATAGCGCAGCAGCCAAGGTAAGCGCCATCAGCCAGGAAGCTACCCAGAGCGAAGCAATTGTCGTGAAAGCAATCAGCGCGATGGCCGGAATCGAACATTCTGCGAGAGAGATCTCCAATATCATCAGTGTCATTGATGAGATCGCGTTCCAGACCAATCTCCTTGCACTGAACGCCGGCGTCGAAGCCGCTCGAGCAGGCGAAAGCGGTAAGGGCTTCGCAGTTGTTGCCCAGGAAGTGCGCGAGCTAGCACAGCGTTCAGCCTCTGCCGCGAAAGAGATCAAGGATCAGATCTCCAAGTCGACGCTTCAGGTCACCGAAGGTGTGAGCCTTGTCGGCAATGCCGGTCAGGCGCTCCAGCGAATATCGAGACAGATAGAAGAAGCCGATGAATTTGTAGCAAGTATTGCCCGTAGCGCCAAAGAACAGGACACGACACTCTCAAGCGTGGCGAGTTCGATCAATGAACTTGACGTGGCAACCCAGAAAAATGCTGCCATGGCGCAGGCATCGACCGAAATTGCGGCGGCTTTGGCAACTGATACCGAAGGCCTGCTCAGTTTGATTGCCAACTTCAAAACCGAATCCAGCAATCGTGACACTCTTCTTTATGAGGCTGCGTAGGGCGCTAGCCCGTTCGTTGAATGAACTGCTTTTACCGCAAATGAAACTTTACTGCCTCCGGCGGCTTCGTGCCGCCGGAGGGCGCTGAACCACCAACGGAGCAAAACAGTGCTCAAACTGCGAGGCTGCGAAACTACAGGCGGTGCAATTGCGTCGTGGCATTTGTCGGATGGAAAGAGCCAACGGTGACCGGCCCTCTCCCTATAGGTGCCAGTGAAGTTGAGCTTACTGCGGCATCTTGTTCTGACGATTGGAGATCAGATCATCGACGACTGCCGGATCGGCGAGCGTCGAGGTGTCGCCCAGCGCGCCAAAATCATCCTCGGCAATCTTACGCAGAATGCGGCGCATGATCTTGCCGGAACGGGTCTTCGGCAATCCCGGCGCGAACTGAATTTTGTCCGGTGTCGCGATCGGACCAATCTCCGTACGCACATGTTTCACCAGATCGGCCCGCAGCGCGTCGTTGCCGTCGTGACCCGACATCAGAGTAACATAGCAATAGATGCCCTGCCCCTTGATATTGTGCGGATAACCGACCACCGCCGCTTCCGAGACAAGATGGTGCGAAACGAGTGCCGATTCGACTTCCGCGGTTCCGAGGCGGTGACCAGACACGTTGAGGACGTCGTCAACGCGGCCCGTGATCCAGTAATAGCCGTCCTCGTCACGTCGGCAGCCGTCGCCCGTGAAGTACTTGCCCTTGTAGGTGGAGAAGTAGGTCTGCACATAGCGGTCGTGATCGCCGTAGACCGAGCGGGCCTGTCCCGGCCAGCTGTCGGTGATGCACAGATTGCCGTCGGTCGCGCCTTCCAGCACCTTTCCCTCGTTGTCGACCAGCTCCGGCTTGACCCCGAAGAAGGGCCGCGTAGCGGAGCCGGGCTTGAGGTTGGTGGCGCCCGGCAGCGGCGTGATCATGATGCCGCCCGTTTCCGTCTGCCACCAGGTATCGACAACAGGCGACTTCTGCTCGCCGACGACGTTGTAATACCACTCCCAGGCCTCTGGATTGATCGGCTCGCCGACCGAACCGAGCAGGCGCAGCGACGACCGGTCCGAGCGCTTCACGAAGTCGTCGCCGGCCCCCATCAGCGAACGGATGGCGGTCGGTGCGGTGTAGAAGATGTTGACCTTGTGCTTCTCGATCACCTCCCAGAACCGCCCCTGGTCCGGGAAAGTCGGGATACCTTCGAACATGAGCGTTGTGGCGCAGTTCGAAAGCGGCCCGTAGACAATGTAGGAGTGACCGGTGACCCAGCCGACGTCGGCGGTGCACCAGTAGATGTCACCATCGTGATAGTCGAAGACATATTCATGCGTCATCGAGGCATAGACGAGGTAACCGCCCGTCGTATGCATGACGCCCTTCGGCTTACCCGTGGAGCCGGACGTGTAGAGGATGAACAGCGGATCTTCCGCTTTCATCTTGACCGGCGGGCATTCCGGCTTAACCGTGTGAACTTCCTGATGATACCAGATGTCGCGGCCCGGCGCCCAGCCGATCTTGCCACCGGTGCGGCGAACGACGAGCACCTTGTTGACGATGACATATTGCTTGGCGGCGATGTCGATCGCGATGTCGGTATTTTCTTTGAGTGGCACTGGCTTGCCGCCGCGGACGCCCTCATCGCAGGTGATGACGAAGGTCGATTCGCAGTCGACGATGCGGCCGGCGAGAGCTTCCGGTGAGAAGCCGCCAAACACGACCGAGTGAATGGCGCCGATGCGCGCGCAGGCCAGCATAGCATAGGCCGCTTCAGGGATCATCGGCATGTAGATTGTGACGCGATCACCCTTCTTGACGCCGTGCTTCTTCAACACGTTCGCCATGCGGCAGACATGCTCATAGAGCTCGTTATAGGTGATCTTCTTGTCGATATAAGGGTTGTCGCCCTCCCAGATGATGGCGGTCTGTTCGCCATGCGTCTTCAGGTGACGGTCAATGCAGTTGTAGGAGACGTTTGTAAGGCCGTCTTCGAACCACTTGACGGGTACCTTGCCCTTGAAGGACGTGTTCTTGACCTTCGTATAGGGCTTGAACCAATCGATCCGCTTGCCGTGCTTGCCCCAGAATTTCTCAGGCTCTTCGACGCTCTCCTGATACCATTTCTGGTACTTTTCGTCGTCGATCAGGGGGCGGACCTTTGCGGATTTCAGCACCGGATAGGTTTTGGCTGACATGAACTCGTCCTCATAAATTGGCAATGGTACTGAAGCATCAGGCACTTCATTGGAGGATGAATCTCAGGAGCCCCCTGCAGCTTGCTTTGTAGTCGCTGCACGAGACCGCTGCAGGATGTCCTCGCAGAAATTCAAGCATTCGAGGGCCCGCGGCTGCACCGGCCAGAGCTCAACTCGTGGTCCGCCTTGTTCGTGAGTTGATGAAACTCTTTTGACGGGGCGTTCCGCGAGCCCCTAAGAGAAGTCCGGGCGAGTTGCCCGGACTTCGTCTACGTCGATCTGTTGGTGACTCAGGAAACCAGGAGACTTGGCAGTCGACTGTTGAGTGAACCACTTCGCCGCGTCAGCTATTCAGATCGCGGCCCCGCGTTTCCGGCAGGAGAAGCGCACCGATCACGGCCGTCAGTCCGGCAAACGCGACGGTATACCAAAGCCCACCGAAGATGTTGCCTGTGGCGATCACCACCGCCGTCGCGACAAATGGAGCGAATCCCCCGATCCAGCCGTTCCCGAGCTGCAAGGCAACGGAAACACCACTGTAGCGGATACGGACAGGGAAGAGCTCGACAAGAAGCGCTCCGAGAGGGCCGTACACCATCGTGGCCAGGAACACGAGGCAGAACAGGATGCCGATGACTGCGGGTCCGTTCGGTTGAACGGGTGCTTTCGGATCAGGCAAGCCAGTTGCAGTCAAAGCCGCGAGCAGTTCAGCTTCGTTATACGACTTCGCCTCACCGCCGTTCACTTGAACCCGCAGGGGTTCCGCGTCGGTCTTGACCGTGTATGGAACCGCCCGGGCCGTGAGAAGCGCCTTCGCCTTCTGGCAATCGGTCGTCGCCTGGGGGCTGAACAATTGCCCGACGAAGGATTGGTCGTGGTCGCAGTCGTTTCCAGCGAGCGTGACCGACGTCTTCGCGCGGAACTCGGCAAGGGTGGGGTTGCCGTAGGTCCCCAGCGCCTGGAAGAGTGGCATGATCAGGAACGCCGACAGTGCGCAACCTGTCACGACAATCCATTTGCGTCCAATCCGATCGGAAAGCCAGCCGAAGAACAGGAAAAAGGGCGTGCCGAGCGTCAGCGCGATCAGGAGGTAGAAGTTGGCCTGATCATGCGTCATCTTCAGCGTCGTCGTCATGAAGTAGAGGCTGTAGAAATGGCCCGTGTACCAGATCACCGCCTGACCTGCGACGACACCAAAGATCGCGACCATAATCAGCCGAAGATTCCGGCTATCACCGAGGGTCTCGGCGATCGGATTCTTCGAGCCCTTACCCTGTGCCTTCATCTCCTGGAACACAGGCGACTCATGCAGCTTCAGTCGGATGTAGAGCGAAAGAACCAGAAGCACGATCGAGCCGACGAAGGGCAAGCGCCAGCCCCAGCTTGCGAAGGCCTCCGGCGACATCGAGCTGCGGCACAGCACAATCACGAGCAACGACAGGAAGAGACCGAGCGTCGCTGTGATCTGGATCCAGCTGGTCGTTAAACCACGATGATTATGATCGGCGTGCTCGGCAACATAGGTCACGGCGCCGCCGAACTCGCCCCCCACAGCCAATCCCTGGAGGAGACGCAAGGCCACCAGCAATGCAGGGGCAGCCCAGCCTATCGATTCGTAGGTCGGCAAGAGGCCAATGGCAGCCGTTGCAAGGCCCATGACCAGCATGGTGACGAGAAAGGTCTTCTTCCGGCCGACGAGGTCACCGAGCCGCCCAAAGACGATGGCACCAAACGGCCGAAGGACAAAGCCGGCGCCAAAGGTCGCAAGTGCCGCAAGAAGTGCTGCGGTCTCGTTGCCCTTGGGGAAGAACAGCGTACTGAAGAATGCGGCGAGTGACCCATAAATGAAGAAGTCATACCACTCGAAAACGGTTCCGAGCGCTGCAGCGAAGACCGTGCGTTTTGTGTTGCGGTCGAGGCCTTCGGCCCGCGCAACGATTCCAGACGAAATTTCATGAACAGACATTGCGAGCCCCTCCCCTAGATGGCATGTTGCGAGAGGCCTTGGCCGCTCGCCTGAGAAACCGGATCTTCACAGGCCCGTAGAAATGCTGCCAGCATTTCATTGAACTTGTGAGGCTGCTCCAGCATCGGGAAGTGCCCCGCATTCTCGACCACCTCCAGCCTGCTGTCCGGAATGCCCTCAGCCAGGATCACCGACTCCGACGGCGGCGTGATGATATCCTCGTTTCCGACGACCACCAGTGTCGGGACCCTGATGTCACCAAGACGCGAACGACTGTCGGATGCATTCAGTGACGCAATCGCTTCGCGCGCCACGAAATCGGGGGTCTGTGCGACCTCCTGCCTGGCGAAGTTCAGGAGTTCCTGACTGGCCGCGCTGCCGAACGACCGATCAATGACGTTCTGGCTGGCCTGGACGACCCCGAGGTCGTCAATCGCCTTCAGAACATTATTGACATTGACGTCCTCTCCAAGTCCGTGCGGCGTCGCTCCGACGAGCACCAATGCCTGTACGCGCTCCGGATGCGCCAGCGTAAAGCTTTGTGCGATGGTTCCGCCCATCGAGAGGCCGACAAGGACGGCCTGGCGGATGTCGAGCTTGCGGAAGACTTGGAGCACGTCGTTTGCGAAGGCGTCGATGGTATAGCTGCGACCGGCAGGCCTTGGCGACACGCCGTGCCCCGGCAGGTTGATACGGATGACTTTGTAGCGGGATGAGAAGGCCTCGACCTGCCCGCGCCAGAATTCCGCGGTCGTCGTAAATCCGTGCACGAAGACGAGCGGTTGGCCCGCACCCGACACCCGGACAATCGTATCGCCTATCTCTATTGTTTCTGTATGCATGGTATCTGCTCCCCTTTCGGTTTTTACGCCAAGGAGCATCGCAAGCCCTGGGCCAGTTCCACGCATGCCAGTGTTGCTCAATCTAACACGCTCAAGACAAACGGTTATTAGAAACGCAGGGTGGATTGCCCACTGTCTTGCTGGCGGTGTAACTCCGTCTCTTTGTCTCGGCTGCGTTACAAAAATTCTCGCAAATGAGACAAAACCCGATAACATGCGATTTGCGATATCCCAGGAACAGTCAGGCAGCTGATATGACCCTTCCCGAATGGCTTGCAGGATCCTCCGAGGAAGCCGGGTTCCTCCGGCTTGTCCTTGATCACGTTTCTGATTGCCTTGTCGCCGTCGACACGGAAGGAACGATCGTCCTGATCAACGACCCCTATTGCCGCCTCCTTGGCGGTGAGGCCGAGGAATTTCTCGGACGGCACATCACCGATGTGGTGGGGCCGCAAACCAAACTTCATTTCGTCGCGCGGGGTATTGGCACTCATATTGGTTATCCGCTTGAAGTGCGCGGCCATAAGCTGGTGACGAAGCAGGTCCCTGTGCACAAGGACGGAAGGATCATCGGCGCCGTGGGTCTGGCGCTGTTTTCCGACTACGATGCCCTGAAAAAGACCTACGGCCGGATTTCAAAGGCGGAACTCGCCATCCCTTCGAAGCCGAAAGCTTGGCAGTCGAAGTTCGGTCTCGACGATCTCATCGGGACTGGTCCGTTGATGGAAGCGCATCGCGACGCGCTTAAACTGGCTGCCGCCTATGATCTGCCGGTTCTGATCTGCGGTGAGACAGGCACTGGCAAGGAATTGGCCGCTCAGGCAACCCATTCCTTGTCGGACCGCTCTACCGGGCCATTCGTGTGGGTCAACTGCGCATCCATTCCCAGCGAACTTATCGAAGCAGAGCTTTTCGGCTACGAGGGCGGGGCTTTCACGGGTGCGCGCAGCCAAGGTAAACCTGGCAAGTTCGAACTGGCGACAGGCGGCGTGCTCTTCCTTGACGAGATTGGCGACATGCCGCTTGCCTTGCAGGGCAGTCTTCTGCGCGTGCTCCAGACCGGGGAGATCGTGCGCGTCGGCGGCACCAACCCGGTCGGCATCGATGTTCGCATCATCTGCGCTACCAATAAGCCACTTGTCGAGCTGGTGCAGACGGGCCGTTTTCGCGAGGACCTCTACCACCGGCTGAACGTTCTGCCGATCGAGGTCCCGGCCCTGAGAGAAAGGGGCGATCTGGCTCACCTTGCCGAACACCTCCTTGCACGCATCGCCACGCGGCTGTCCGTACCGGCACCAGTATTGACAGCTGAGGATCATGAGCGGCTTGTCGCTCATACGTGGCCGGGTAACGTCCGGGAATTGGAGAATGCCCTCACGCGCATGATCGTGACGGGGCGTATATCCACTGCATCGCTTGATGATCGCCACCGGTCTCCCTCTGTGGACGCGAAGAGCGACTTGAAGAGCCGCATGAAATCCGAAGCCCATGCAGCCCTGCGCGCCGCCCTCCAGCAAGCCGGAGGCAACAAGCAACGCGCAGCCGAAGTACTCGGCATCAGCCGCGCGCAGCTCTATCGGCTGTTGAAAGAGCAAGCCCCGCCTAGCAAGTAGCCCTTTAGTCGCGCAAGGTTTAAGCCGCCGAATGCGATCTTGCGCATGAGCTCCGGTTGGTCGGGATCAGGTTATGCAAATTCGAGCGCGGTCAGAAGATCTTCAACGAGATCCTCGGCGTCCTCGAGGCCGACCGAGCATCGTATGACGTCCTCGCCAAGGTTGACGCAGAATTGGCTGCCGACAAGAGACAGATGACGGGCATTGGTGAGCCGAGCTGAACCGCAGATGAAGCTACCGACCTCCGCAAAATCTCCGCCTGACCTGATCAACCTCAGTCTCTTGATCATTGCCGTAGCGCCCTCCGGGCCCGTCTCAAGCCCAAAGGCAAGCATCCCCGAGCCGCCCGACATCTGACGGCGTGCAATTTCATGATCGGGATGTGACGTGAGGAAAGGATATCTCACCCAGGCAACCGAAGGATGGGCCTCCAGCGTCAGGGCAAGGGCGTGCGCGGTGTTGCAATGCTGATTCATTCTGAGCGCCAGAGTGCTCAGCCCGCGCAGGATCAGGAACGCAGCTTGCGGCGAGATGGCGGTGTCAAGGCGCTCGCGCAGGCTTTCGTCGCGCGACTTTCGAATATCCGCCGCCGTCCCCAGCAATGCTCCGCCGACCGTATCACCGTGCCCGTTCATGTATTTCGACAGCGAGTGCAGCACGATGTCAGCCCCGTGTTCAAGCGGCCTTTGGAGGGCCGGCGTTGCAAATGTGCTATCAACTGCCACCTTGAGGCCGAACGCGTGAGCGTGTTCAGAAATGGCCGAGACATCCAGAACGCTGTTCAGTGGATTGGTGGGCGTATCGAAATACACCAATCTTGTCCGTTCGGTTATTGAACGGCTGACCGCGCTCGGCTCCGAAAGATCCACCGCGACGAGCTTTGCGCCGACCGCCGAAACAATCTCCCGCATCAGGTAAGCTGTGTCGGTGCAGACCGGCCTGTGAACAATCATCTCGTCTCCGGCAGCAAGAAATGCCCGGACAAGCGTGCGAAAGGCAACCAGACCTGAGGAGAGGACAAGACCGGCCTCCGCTCCTTCAAGACGAGCAAGCTTGTGCTCGAGCAGCCATGTCGCCGACCGGTCTCCGTCCGCGCCGCCAGGATGGACAAGTGTGGTCCGACCGCAGACAGAAGCCGATGGTCCACTGCGAAGGGACGCAATCGCAGTAGACGGGAACGGCTCATGTATGGAGCGGGTCGAAAAGCCAAGTTCATTGACGTCAGGCGAGGCCTTGCCCGAAACTGGCTGATCTCTCGTTATTTTGCTGCTCATCTGCGCCCCGATCGTGGATCGCTAAAGACCCGTCCTCACTCTAGGTCGCTGCAGTTCCGCCACAGCCATTACGAACCGTAGTTCATCATTTCCACAATTCATGTAGGCGTGCTTGTCTTCGGTTCGCGCCAGAACGGATGAACCCGCGGGAACCAAGTGCTCGCTGTCTGCAAACTTCAGCGTGAGCTCACCCGTTTCGACGTTAAGGAGCTCGAGTGTGCCGGGCGAATGGCCGGGAGATTCAAAAATCTCGCCTGGGAAAAGCGTCCAGCGCCACAGCTCGATCTCGTCCGGCCCGTTGGTTCCCACCAGAAGTGTGGCGCTTCCGCCCTTCGGACCGTGCCACAGGGTCGATGCGTCTTGCGGTGGGACGATGCGAACAGGAACACTCGACGCGACGCCAACGAAATCTGCAACCGACACGCCCAAGGCGGTGGCGGCCCGGCAGAGCGTGGCGATGCTGGGATTGGCGGTTCCCTTCTCAATCTCGACAAGCATGCCCTTGCTCACACCGGACTTGCGGGACAGTTCATCGAGCGTCAGGCCGCTCTGGCGCCTGAAGGTTTTCAGGTTCTGGGAGACGGTTGCGCTGACGCGCTCGACATCGGCGACCGTGTCGGTCGATATATTGACTTTCTTTTCCATGGTCGATATTATAGACTAAATTGGTCAATGGGAGCTAGAGGGCATGTTAGATTTTCCGCTCATCGACAGGTCTGTCGCAGAAATAGCGCCGGATTTCCGTGCGATCAGCATCTTGGTTGATGCCGGCGATCCAACCCGCGGACCAATAGCGTGTGACGTGCTCGGGGAAGCCTGTGACTTCGTCCGCGCCGGTGGACCACAATGGGGCGACGCGCATCTTGCCAGTTGGGCAGACGTCTATAGCCGTTTCGGGGCCAAGCCCAACCGGACGCCATGCTCTGCACAGGCGCTGAAGAAGCGGGTTGAAAAGGACGGTCGCCTACCCTCCATCAATCCGTTGGTCGACCTCTATAATGCCGTCAGCCTGCGTTTTGCCGTACCCGTCGGGGGTGAGAATTTTGATGCCTATGTCGGCAAGCCGCGGCTGTCGATTGCCGACGGCACGGAAGCCTTCGACACGGTCGCGAATGGCGAGGCGATCATCGAGCATCCGTCCGTTGGTGAGGTGATCTGGCGCGACGATATCGGCGTGACATGCCGCCGGTGGAATTGGCGGCAGGGAACGCGCACGCGGCTGGATTTCATCGGTGGTCGGATGTGGTTCATCCTGGAGAGCCTCGAAACGATGCCAGAGGAGGCGCTTGAGGAGGCGGCCAACATGCTGGTGAATGGTCTTCGGCAACTGGCGCCGGGGTGTGAAGTATATAGGCAAAACCTTCTGGCGGCGTAGGTAGCGCCCGCAGAGCAAGTGACGAAAGTCAGTATATTGACTGCTTACCCCAGACTGTAAGCAAGCGCCGGCTAACAAGTGGCGTCATTCGCGGACAGATCGGACAATTTTTCGTCGCGGCGACGCGGCGGAGGCGAAGCTTTGCCCGGAGGAGCGGGCGTTCACCGTATCGCAAAGGAGGAACAATGCGCACTGAGAAACACGCGCCCGCTCTGGTCGTGAGTGATGTTCACAAGAGCTACGGAGCCCACAAGGTCCTGAAGGGCATTTCCCTGTCCGCCGAGAAGGGCGATGTCGTCTCGATTATTGGATCGTCAGGTTCGGGCAAGAGCACCTTCCTGCGCTGCATCAACTTCCTTGAGATTCCGGATTGTGGTTCCTTCCGCATCAATGGCGAAGAAGTCGCGTTCCGAAGCGGGCGCGGCGGAAAATCGCAACCCGCGAACTGGCGCCAGATCGAAAGGCTGAGAACCGGCCTGGGCATGGTCTTCCAGAGTTTCAACCTGTGGCAGCACATGACCATCCTTGAGAACGTCATCGAAGCGCCGGTACATGTGCTCGGGGTCGAGCGGGTCGTAGCCATCGAGAAGGCCGAAGCACTACTGGCCAAGGTCGGTCTTTACGACAAAAAGGACGCCTACCCGGCCTTCCTGTCAGGCGGACAACAGCAACGCGCGTCCATCGCTCGCGCACTCTGCGTTGATCCCGCCGTCATGCTGTTTGATGAGCCGACATCGGCTCTTGATCCCGAGCTTGTCGGGGAGGTGCTGAAGGTCATCCGCGGCCTCGCCGAGGAGGGCCGCACCATGATCATGGTCACCCACGAGATGAAGTTCGCTCGCGATGTCTCGACACGCGTCATGTTTCTGCACCAGGGCCAGGTTGAGGAGGAAGGTTCCCCCGCACAGGTCTTCGGCGCGCCCACGAGCGCTCGCTGCAAAGAATTCGTTGCAGCCGGTTCGCACTAACCACTCAATCTTTTCAACAGCAAAAAGGGGAATGCAAATGAAGCATCTGGGAAAAGCTCTGGCTATCGGCATGTTCGTGATGGCGGCAAATGCGCATGCCGACATCCGCTTTGGCATCGTCAACGAGGCTTATCCGCCTTACACGACCAAGGACGCCTCCGGCAAGGCGATCGGCTGGGAGATCGACCTGATGGACGCCGTCTGTGAGGAGCTGAAGGAGAAGTGCACGATCGTCGACGTTGCCTGGGATGGCCTCATCCCGGCGCTGGAAAGCAAGAAAATCGACGTGATCTGGTCCTCCATGTCGATCACCGACGAGCGCAAGAAGCGGATTGATTTTACCGAAAAGTACTATTCGGCGCTGGCGGGGATGATCGGCCCGAAGGACGGCGCCATGGGGGTCACGGCCAAGGAGCTGAAGGACAAGACGGTGGGCATTGCCGTCTCGACCACCCAATCCGCCTATTTCAAGAAACACTTTGCCGACGTCGCAAGCGAGAAGAGCTATGCGACGGTCGATGAGTCCTTCCAGGACCTTGCCTCCGGACGCATCGACTACGTCTTTGCCGACACCGGCCCGCTCAAGGAATTCCTGAAAACAGACCTCGGAGAAGAGTGCTGCGAATATAAGGGCAATGTCGAGCCGGATGATGCCATCCTCGGAGCGGGTGTCGGCGGTGGAGTGCGCAAGGGCGACGACGCGCTGCGCGAAAAGCTGAACGCCGCTATCAAGGCCGTCAGGGCCAGCGGCAAGTATGCCGAATTCAGCAAGAAGTACTTCGACTACGACCCCTATTGAGACCAAGGCGTTGCGGATCGCCGCACAGCTGTGTGGCGATCCCTTGTCCTGACTGGAAGGCTTCCCATGAACCCCACACATTCAGCGCTGGATCTTCTGTCCATCGCTCCTCCCGGCTGGGGAGGCGTGCTCCTTGCGGGTGCCCTGGCCACTGTCCTGATCTCGTCCGGAGCATATCTGGTCGGGATGCTAATCGGACTGTTCGGCGCGCTCGGAAAACTGAGTGGGTTTCGGCCGCTCCAATTCCTGCTCAATGCCTATACCACGATCATTCGTGCCGTACCCGAGCTGATACTGATCGTTGCCCTCTATTACGCGGGAACTGACGGCCTGAACCGTATCCTCGCCTGGGCGGGACTGGGACCTATCGAAATCAACGGTCTTGTCGCGGCTGTTGCGGTCCTTGGCTTTGTGCAAGGTGCCTACATGACCGAGGTGCTGCGCGGCGCAATCCTTGCAATCCCTGTCGGGCAACTGGAAGCCGCCAAGGCTTTCGGAATGCGTCCGGCGTTGCGCTTCCGCAGGATCGTTCTGCCGGGTCTCATCCCGAACGCGCTGCCGGGCTTTGCCAATCTATGGATGTCGGTCATCAAGGACAGCGCATTGATCGCCGTCGTCGGCTACCAGGAACTGGCGCTTGCCGCGCGCGTCGCAGCAAGCAACACCAAGGAATACATGGTGTTCTTTCTGGCTGCTGCGGTGCTCTACCTCGTAATCACCATAGTCTCGAACATGCTCTTCGCTGCGCTGGAAGCCTACTTCCGTCGCGGACAAAGACCGGTTGTGTAAGGGAGCCAGACATGGATTTCAGCTGGATTTTCCCCTACCGCGATCTCATCCTGCAGGGTGCTTTCCTCACCTGCCTGCTGCTCGTGATCTCGGTGACCTGCGGCTTTGGCCTGGCGATCTTCCTTGCGATCGCCCAGGTGGGCAAGAACCCCGTCGCACGCTGGCTTGCGAAGGGGTACTGCACGTTCTTCCGCGGCACACCGCTTCTGATTCAGCTCTGGCTCATTTACTACGGCCTGGGCACGTATCTGCCTTACATACCGGGACTGAGGACAAGTTTCCTGTGGCCGATATTGCGAGAAGGCCTGTTCTTCGCCGCCCTTGCGCTGACGCTGAATTTTGCAGCCTATCAAGGTGAGATCCTCAGAGGCGCCATGTTGGCGGTTCCGAAGGGTGAATTGGAGGCTGCTCGCGCCGTTGGCATGTCGCCTGCCATGATCCTGCGCCGGATCTGGCTTCCCCGTGCAATCCGCATCGGCTTGCCCACCTTCGCCGGAGAAGTGGTCCTTCAGCTCAAGGCCACACCGATCGTGTTTTCGGTGACGGTGATGGACCTCTATGGCGCCGCCTACAAGATCCGCCAGGACACGCTGCTCGTCTATGAACCCCTGCTCCTCGTCACCCTCTTCTATGTCGGTCTGACCTTTCTCATCACGCAGGCCTTCCAGAAGCTCGAAAATGCTGTGCCGACGCGCCGCTAGCGCGGCCCTTAAACCCAGAACAACCAGAGGCCCACGACATGTCCAGACCAGACAAACACGAGCTTTCGACGCTCTCCTTCAACACGCTTTCGGTGCATGGCGGCAACGAGATCGACAAGACCTCCGGCGCGATCCGCACACCGATCGTCATGGCCAATTCCTATCTTCTGCCCTACGACCCCTCGACCATGGACTGGTCGGACACGGAGGCGCCTTCCTATACACGCAATTCCGGTCATAACCAGATCTGCCTGCAGCGCAAGCTGGCGGCCATGGAAGGTGGAGAGGACGCAGCCGTCTTCGCAACCGGTGTCGCTGCCCTCCACGCCGTGTTCTTCACCTTCCTGAAAAGCGGCGATCATGTGATCGTCGGCGATGTCACTTATGAAGCCGTCTGGCGGCTCTTCGCCGAGCTCTTGCCTCAGCGCTACAAGATTGAGGCAACCTTCGTCGATATGGGCGACATGGAGGCAGTCAGAGCCGCCGTGCGGCCTAACACGAAGCTGATCCATACGGAAACGATCGCCAATCCGACTACAAAGGTTGCCGATATCGCGACACTGGTCTCCATAGCCAGGCAGGCTGGCGCGCTTCTGTCAGTCGACTCCACCTTTACGCCTCCCCCCTTTTTCCGGCCGCTGGCGCTCGGCGCCGATCTCGTTATCCACTCCCTGACCAAGTACATCAATGGCCATGGTGATGCTATGGGCGGTGTGGTGGTCGGTTCCAAGGAGCTCATCCATCATGTCAAGGCCGACGCCCTTGTCGATCTCGGCGGAACGATCTCCCCCTTCAATGCCTGGCTGATCACCCGCGGCTCAGTCACGCTTCCATTGCGCCTCAAGCAGCAGTTCGCGACCGCACAGGTCGTTGCGGATAACCTTGCGCGGGACGAGCGGGTTGCCTACGTCACTTATCCCGGGCTCGAAAGCCACGACCAGCACCAACTCGCACAGGCTCAATTTGGAGGCAAGGGTTATGGCGGCGTCATCGCCTTTGCGGTCGAGGGGGACCCGGACGCCCAGAACCGTTTCGTTTCCAATCTGAAGGTGATCACCTCAGCGGTCTCGCTCGGCCACGACGAAACCCTGATCGTGCACGTCGGGGGGAGCGGCCGCGGAGGCGCCGAACGCTATCCGCTGAATTTCCAGAAATATGGACATCTGCGTCTTTCCATCGGCTTGGAGGATCCCGAGGACCTCATCGCCGATATCAAAAACGCTCTCGACGAGACCTTCGGCCAGTCCTGAAGACGCGAATTCAGACGCCCGGTGCAGCGGGAAGCCCTCTCCTTGGGATCTTCCCGCTGTCTCAGCGACTTTCTCAAGGGAAACACATTATGCATTGGATTATTCTGCTCATCGCCGGGCTGCTCGAAGTGGTCTGGGCCTTCTATATGAAAAAGTCCGAAGGCTTCACACTGCTTGTTCCGTCGGCAATCACGGTCGCCGCAATGATCGCAAGTGGTGTGCTGCTTTCATTCTCGATGCGCGTTCTTCCGCTTGGCACGGCCTACACTGTCTGGACTGGCATTGGAGCCATCGGGTCGTTCCTGCTTGGCGTCCTGGTCTTGAACGAGCCAGCTGCCCCAATGCGCATTCTCGCCGGCGCCATGATACTCTCCGGTCTCCTGATGATGAAGCTGTCGAACGCCGGATGAAAGAAGGTTTGCGACGGTCGCTCGCGCGTTCCGGTGTCAGCGATTTTGCGCGCCAAGCCCAGACAAGAACAAACTTCGCCAACCATCAAACGCAGACTGGACTCGAGCCATGATCGACTATCAGGCAGTCAAGGCCGTCGTTTCTGTCATCAGGTTGGGCAGCTTCGACAGAGCTGCGCGCGAACTGAAGGTTACGCAATCAGCTGTGTCGCAGCGGGTCAAGCAGTTGGAGCAACGTCTCGGCGTCGCGTTGATCGTCAGAGGAAGCCCGTGTTCCGCCACCACGGCGGGTGCTCAGCTCGTCTACCATTTCGAGCGCGTCGAACTGCTCGAGCGCCAATTGGCCTCCAGAATGCCCGGTCTTATCGGTCCTGGCTCACTGCCTGGACGCATGACCATCAGGATTGCCGCCAATCCGGAATGGCTCGGGAGCTGGATCCTGGATGCTGTCTCCGACTTCGTACGATCCGCACCGTTTCTCGTCGACCTGGTTCTGAATGAGACCATCCCGACGCCAGAAAGGCTGCGAGCCGGCGAGGTTGTCGCTGCGGTCACCTTAGGCGAGGAACGGCTTGAGGATCACGACAGCTGTTCGTTGGGCAGCCTGCGCCTCCTAGCCGTGGCAACACCGGGCTATAGCAGCCGCCATTTTCCACAAGGCGCAAGCCCCGAGGCGATGGCCAAAGCGCCTGGTCTGGCCATGGGGTCGACGGACCCCTTTCCGAAGCGATGGGTCAAAGCTGCGCTCGGCGATGGTGTCGAGTCTCCGGTGCATCGGCTACCCTCGCGCGCAAGCATCTTCGATGCAGCCCTCGCAGGCATTGGATG
This sequence comes from Sinorhizobium saheli, assembly GCF_001651875.1. Classification (GTDB taxonomy): domain Bacteria; phylum Pseudomonadota; class Alphaproteobacteria; order Rhizobiales; family Rhizobiaceae; genus Sinorhizobium; species Sinorhizobium saheli. The sequence continues at coordinate 22,089 of NZ_LNQB01000049.1, read as the reverse complement.
GGGCATTGTCCCGGCTCACCTTGCGGCGGCCCATCTCAAGTCCGGCACTTTGACAGAATTGATCAAAGGGACAGGCGTCGACTTGCCGGTGCAATGGCAGGTTCATCGCGTAGCGGTCCAACAGCTGGAGGGGCTGACGGCGGCCATCATCCGCCTTGCGCAGCAAAGCCTCAAACTGGACGGAATTTCATAGATGTCAGTGTTGTTGCAGGACCTCCAGCGGCTCGCCGGATTGTTCGCAAGAGAAGCAATGAGCGCCAGCATCGTCACGCAGGCACTTTGGGCGAAATGCCTCCTCCTTTGGCCGATTTGCGCCGTTCCCACTGAGCGGTCTGCCTCGCATTCTCGGCAAGCAGAGAACATCATTGGTGTCATTGGAGGATTGTCATGACCGTCTACAACATTGCCCTCATCGGCTTTGGCGGCGTAAACCGCGCTTTGGCCGAGCTTATCGCAACAAGGAATACGCTGTGGGAGCGGGAGCTCGGGTTCCGTCTGAACATTGTCGCTGTGAGCGATCTTTATCTGGGCTCCGTGATCTCACCAAACGGGCTCGACGCGAAGACGCTGATTGACGCCAAGTTCACCAAAGGGGGGTTCGGCCAACTCTCAGGCGGCAACGCGGAAGCGGACAACGAAACGATCATCAGGACCGCTCCGGCAGACATTGTCGTAGAGGCAACGTTCACCAACCCAACGGACGGCGAGCCCGCAGTCTCCCATTGCCGTTGGGCGCTTGCAAGCGGCAAGCATGTGGTGACGACAAACAAGGGCCCGGTGGCACTCGCCGCGTTGGAGCTGAAAGCCCTCGCTGAGGCAAATGGCGTCCGGTTTGAGTACGAGGGTTCCGTGATGAGCGGAACGCCGGTGATCCGAATGGCCGCGAAGACGCTCGCGGGCGCTGAGGTCGATGGTTTCGAGGGAATCCTGAACGGCACTTCCAACTTCGTTCTGGGACGCATGGAAAGTGGCCTGGATTTCGATACCGCCGTCAGGGAAGCACAGGAGCTCGGCTACGCGGAAGCCGACCCCACGGCGGATGTGGAAGGCTTCGACGTCCGCCTCAAGGTCGTCATCCTTGCCAATGAGCTGCTTGGTGCGCAGCTCAAGCCGGATGACGTCACCTGCAAAGGCATTTCGCAGCTTTCGCCTTCTGACATCGGGGATGCAGCCAAGACCAACAGCCGCTGGAAACTCATTGGTTCCGCCTCCCGGGGGGCAGACGGCCGCGTCGTCGGAAGCGTCATGCCGAAGCAACTGCCGTTGGAGCATCCTCTCGCCGCCGTCAACGGTCCAACCAATGCAGTTTCGTTCAACACGAAGCTGCTCGGTTCTGTGACGGTCACCGGACCAGGTGCGGGGCGAATTGAGACCGCCTATGCTCTTCTGTCCGACATCGTGGCAATTCACACCCAAAGCACCTCCGCCATTGCAAAGGAGGCCGCATGATGCACGGCCTTGCCCTGAACGCACCCTTTTCAAGCGACGAGATCGTCGTGCGCAACCCTTTCGACGGATCGGTCGTCGGAACCGTTCCAAGCAGCGATGCTTCTTGCGTGAGCAGCCTTATTGAACGCGCGCACCGCGGAGCGCAGGCCGCCAAAGCTTTGCCGCGCCACAAGCGAGCTGCAATCCTCGAAAAGGCAGCCGCCTGCATTGAGGCGGCGCATGAAGAATTCGCGCTTCTGATCGTCAACGAGGCCGGCAAAACGATAACGCAAGCCCGCAAAGAGGCGACCCGATGCGTCAACACGCTAAAACTCTCGGCCGATGAGGCCAAACGCAATGCCGGCGAAGTCATTCCGTTCGAGTCCTATGCTGGGTCCGAAGCCCGGCAGGGCTGGTACACGCGAGAGCCGCTCGGGATCATTACGGCAATCACCCCTTATAATGACCCGCTGAACCTGGTCGCCCACAAACTTGGGCCGGCGATTGCCGGTGGAAACGCCGTGCTCCTGAAGCCGTCTGAGCTTGCTCCCCTATCGGCGCTCAAACTGGTCGACGTTCTGGTGCAAAGCGGCCTTCCGGAAGAGATCGTTACGGTTGTCATCGGTGGCGCGGATCTTGGCAAGGCACTCGTCGTGGCAAGAGACGTGCGAATGATTTCGTTCACGGGCGGGTTTGCCACGGGTGAGGCAATCGCCAAGGCTGCAGGCATCAAGAAGCTGGCGATGGATCTGGGAGGCAATGCACCAGTCATCGTCATGGAGGACTGCAATTTCGTCGCTGCAGTCGACGGCTGCGTGTCTGGAGCCTACTGGGCGGCGGGTCAGAACTGCATTGGCACCCAGAGGATCCTGATCCAGCGCTCCATTTATGAGCGGTTCAAGTCGGAGTTCGTTGCAGCCACAAAAATGCTCAAGACCGGAAACCCACTTGAGCCTGACACTGATGTCGGCCCGATGATTTCGGAACGTGCCGTTCAACGCGCAGCGGCGATGGTCGACCGCGCCATTGCTTCTGGCGCCGACCTCCTTTGCGGCCACAGCCCGGCGGGCAACCTTTACCCGCCGACGGTCTTGGAAAATGTTTCCTTCGGTTGCGACCTATGGAGCGAAGAGGTGTTCGCCCCGATCGTAATCCTCGAACCCTTCGATGCGCTCTGCGATGCCATCCGCCTTGCGAATGCGCCAGACTACAGTCTGCACGCCGGTATATTCACTAATGACCTCGAGGGAGCCCTCGAGGCGGCCAGCGGGATTGATGCCGGAGGGATCATGATCAACGACTCTTCCGACTACCGGTTCGACGCTATGCCGTTCGGCGGCTTCAAGTATGGCAGCATGGGCCGCGAAGGGGTGCGCTTTGCTTTTGAAGACATGACCCAACCAAAGGTCGTCTGCATCAACAGGCTCAAACGGCAATAGATCACCAGCCAACAAGCCCATCAGCAACATCAGGAGTACCATTTTGTTCAAAGGTTCCATCACCGCACTTGTTACACCCTTTGCTGATGGGCGTGTCGATGAAGGCGCGCTGCGCGCCCTTATCGACTGGCAGATCGAGGAGGGATCATCCGGGCTGGTCCCATGCGGAACGACAGGCGAAAGTCCGACACTCACGCATGCCGAGCACAAACAAGTTGTCGAGATTACGGTCAAAACGGTCGGCGGCCGCATCCCGGTCATTGCAGGGGCAGGCTCGAACAGCACGGCGGAGGCAATCGACTTCGTTCGCCATGCACAGGAAGCCGGCGCCGATGGATTGCTCGTCGTCTCGCCCTATTATAACAAGCCGACGCAGGAGGGCATCTATCAGCATTTCAAAGCCATAGATGCCGAGGCCGAGATCCCGATCATCGTCTACAATATTCCGGGTCGCAGTGTGATCGACATTCAGGTCGAGACGCTGGCGCGCATTATTAGCGACTGCAAAAATGTGAGCGGCGTCAAAGACGCCACCGGCAATCTCCTGCGACCTTCACTGGAGCGCATGGCCTGCGGCAAGGACTTCAACCTGCTGACCGGGGAAGACGGCACAGCCCTCGGCTACATGGCCCATGGCGGGCACGGGTGCATTTCTGTGACCGCCAACATTGCACCGCGCCTGTGCGCTGAATTCCAGCGCGCCTGCCTTGGAGGCGACTTCGCCTCGGCTTTGGAGATCCAGGATCGTCTTATGCCATTGCACCGGGCGCTCTTCCTGGAAACAAACCCCGCTGGACCAAAATATGCCCTGGAGCGGCTGGGACGCATCCGTGGGGACCTGCGATTGCCTCTTGTTCCCGTAAGCAGCTCGGTTCGCGAACAGATCGACCGGGCGATGCTCCACGCTGACATCTTGAGTTGAGGTCACCGATGAAGATCGATCGCATAGAAACTGACCTCATCGGGCCTCTCTCCATTCCCGCGGGTAAGCTGTTTGGCGTGCATACTCAGCGCGCGGAGGAGAATTTCAACGTGACAGGCTTCCGCCTGAGAGACTTTCCCGAGCTCATTCGGTCGATGGCGATGGTGAAGCAGGCTGCGGCGCTGACCAATATGGAGCTTGGACTGCTGTCTTCTGAAAAAGCTCTTGCGATCGCAGAGGCGTGCGACGATCTCATCGAACTAAGAGCGATTGATGACAATTTTCCAGTGGACATGATGCAGGGCGGAGCGGGCACCTCGACTAACATGAACGTCAACGAGGTTGTGGCCAATCTTGCTCTTCTCAAGCTGGGCGCCAGCGTCGGAGACTATTCCACGCTTCACCCGAACGACGACGTGAACCTCTCGCAGTCGACTAACGATGTCTACCCGACAGCGATCCGGTTGACCCTGTTGCGCACTTGCGACGCGCTCATCGCCGCGCAGGTCAATCTTCGGGACACATTCCGTCGGAAAGGTGCTGAATTCGCGGATGTCATAAAGGTTGGACGCACTCAGCTCCAGGACGCCGTGCCCATGACTGTCGGCCAGGAGTTCGAAGCCTTTGCGGAGCTGATCGACGAGGACATCATCCAGGTGCAGTCTGCCAAGAAAATTCTTCAGGAGGTCAATCTCGGCGGTTCTGCAATCGGGACCTCGATCAATGTGCCGCCGACCTTCCCGAGCGTTGCGTGCAGGAAGCTCTCCGAGATCTCCGGTCTGCCGCTCATGACAGCTCGTAACCTGGTGGAAGCGACGTCGGATACAGGCGGGTTTGTCGCCTTCTCAGGCATTCTCAAACGGATTGCCGTGAAGATGACGAAGATCTGCAACGATCTGCGGCTCTTGAGCAGTGGCCCAATCGGGGGATTGGGTGAGATTCGGCTGCCGGCGATGCAGGCTGGCTCCTCGATCATGCCCGGCAAGGTCAATCCGGTCATTCCGGAAATGATGAATCAGATCGGATTTCAGGTGATCGGCAATGATCTGACGGTGACGCTGGCGGCAAGCGCCGGACAACTGCAACTCAATGCGATGGAGCCGGTCATTGTCCTGAACATCCTGCTGTCAATACGCATGCTGACCAGAGGGATGGAAATCTTCGCCAACCGATGTGTGGCGGGGATCGAGGTCGATAAGGATCGTTGCAGGGCGTTGTTGGACCAGTCTCTCGTTTTGGCCACCCCGCTAGCAAAGCTGATTGGCTACTCCAAGGCGGCTTTGCTGTCGAAGAGAGCACTATCTGAAAAGAAAAGTCTGCGCTCCATCGTCGAGGACGACGGATGCCTGACCGAACGGCAGATCGAGGAAATCTTCAGCGACTACGCGACGTTTGCGAACGTCCCGCAGCGCACGTCCGCTTGAGGGGAAGTCATGGCGGTATTTACCGAACTGTCTGACGAAGACCGCCACGCGATCGTGGAAGCTTACGGCTTGACAGGTTTGTCCTCGGTGATCGGCATCGCCGACGGCGATCGTGAAACGACCTATCTGTTCAGGTCTGCCGAAGGGGAGTCCATCGTGACCCTGTTTGAAAACGGGGCTGAGCCGCTTGATCTCGAACGCGCTTTCACGACGATGGAAACGCTGCATCGGGCGGGCGTCCCCTGCCCCGAACCCAGGCGCACTGTCGACGGCAATGCCACGTTTCAGGCTGCGGGTCGGCTCGTAGCCATCGTAAGCTTCGTGTCAGGGTCATCGACGAGTGACCCGTCGCCAGCCAAATGTGCGAGTGTGGGCCGCGTTATGGGCCAGATACACAGGAGCTTGCAGGGTGGGCTCAACCGCCAGCCCGACTTACCATCGGGCCCCATACATGGTGCATTGGTCTTTGCGAATGTCTTTTTTCTTGGCGAGGAAGTCAGCGGTGTCATCAATTTCAGGCTTCGCCATGATGACGCCCTCATCACTGAGATAGCCGACGTTCTCGTTGACTGGACAGGCGGGCTCGACGGCGGTTTGGACCGGCGCAAAGCCCATGCGCTCTTGAGCGGTTATCAAACCATCAGAAAGCTTTCGGGAGCAGAAAAAGCAGCTCTGCCTGCGTTTGTTCTTGCCTCAACAGCGAAGCGCGCCGCTGCGGGCGCGCGAATGACTTCGGCCCCTGAATGTGCCCTTGTTGCTTATCATTCGGTCACGCCAGATATCTTCGACCAATAGAGGCGGCAACGGGATGAAATATCTTCTGGACCGAATAGATGAGCTGGTACTTGCCGAACTCAAAAACAACGCCCGCATTCCGCACGCGGAATTGTCGGCAAAGGTGAACCTGTCCCGAAACGCCGTGCGGGTGCGCATCGAACGGCTCGAACGAGAAGGCTTCATCAAAGGCTACACGATTGTCACCGGTGAGGGCGGAAACGACCGGCAGGTGACCACCGCACTTATGTTCGTCTATCGCCATGACCGCATGAGAGGCGGTGACGTCATCAACGTCCTACGCAAAATCCCGGAGGTTGTCGCCTGTGACGTCATGACCGGCGATTTCGACCTGGTGGTGAGGGTCGAGTCTTCGCAAGCCGATCGTATTCGCCAGATCTGGCAGCAAATATCCGAACTCCCCGGGGTACGCGACACGCTTACGGCATTCGCGCTCTCTTCCGTCGTTCGAAAGGCGTGATCAGACCCTGAGGTACAGTTGAGCGCCAGAGCGGCGGTGTGTTGCAAGGCAATCACGGCCGCGACATTGAGGCCCGCTTCCTTCGCAAGACTGACCTGCGAGCTCATGAACAGGCCGTTTGCGGCGTTACCACTGTTTGCAAGTGCTCCAAACGCTGCCGAGACAAGAGCAAGACATGTCAATGCGCCTCCGCCGGCTGCGGAATTGATCCCCTCCCCCAATGCTGCAGCGATCCCGGAGCTGGATAGCAGCTCTGCCATCATCGAGAAGATGATGATGGCAAGAATTGCGAGCCGCCCGGTCCTCCAGGCTGTGAGGACTTGCGATCCCAAGCTGGAAACATGACCATAGAGGAATGCGCAGATGACAGCGCCAAAAGCCAACCACGTGCCCGCATGAAACAGCGGCGACCAGGCCGGGGCTCCGACGAACGGCTCCAGCCGCCCAGTTTGCAGCAAGAGTTCGCGCACGGGCAAGATCAGCCGGGTCGCCATGAGCAATGCGATGAGGAGCGCGAATGGCGCCATTCTCCTTACGGCGTCAAGGAGTTGGCCCGCATCGGGGCGCTCGTCGACAATATAACGCAGCACAATGACCGGTCCATAGGCGCAGAGCATCGCAACCTCGGGCCCCAGAGCTCGCGTTGCGGCAATCAGGAGAAGGAGGCTTCCGCCGAGCCAGACGACCTCGCTGAGGCACTCGCGGCATGAAGCCCCGATACCAGCTTTTTCAGCCATTCTCCAGTAGAGCGGCAACCAGAGCGCATTCAGGGCGACTTGAAAGAAGCTGGCATTGACAGCGAGCATGGTCGGATCGCTTCGCGAGAAGGCGCCAGCGACAATTGCACCGTTGCCCATGCCGCCCCACAGGATCATCGTCTGGCTCAGCAGGCTGAAGGCCATCAGATAAACCGGTTGCAAGTCCAGCCTGCGCAACAGTAGCATCGTCCCGACAATTCCGACGCCGAAGCCGGTCGCGGATTCAGAAAACGGGCCGATCAGGAAGCACGCAGCAAATAGCAGACGCCGCCTGGACTGCCTGTTCCGCCTGAGGCTCTCGACCGGTATCGCTGCATCCCCGGGCCGAACAGCCATCTGCCAGAATAACAGCCCGCCCAGTATATATGGCACGACGATCCAGCCGATCCATGCGCCGCGAAAGAGTGCGCTGGCGCCGTCGCGCAACTGGAATCCGCCGGGCGCCGCGCCGAGCGCGACAACCATTGCCACCAGCAATCCGATGCCCGCGGCAACGAGCGTGGAAGCCCGACCGCTTGCCAGAAGGCCGATGACGATGAGCGCGGGCAATGCCCAGACGATGTAAAGCAATTCCGTCGCGATCCTCCGGCGGCGCCTGACCTTGCCAGGGGTCAGGCGAGATCCTGCTCGAGCAAGGTCAGGCAGTGTGCCACCTGCTCTTTTGCAAACGGCGGTAGTGGGAGGATGGGACGAGGCGGCTCGGCCCGGCAGACGCCAAGCAGATCGGCCATCGTATAAACGGTTCGCAAGCTGGAGAACCGCTTGAAGAGCTCCCAGATAGGGGCAAGACTTGCATCAATCCGGAGTGCCTCTTCAGCATCGCCGTTCTGAGCTGCTCTCACGATGCGCAGGCAAACGTCCGGAAGGATGCCGGCGAGCACGCTGTACCAGGTATCGGCCCCACAGATCATGGCTTGGGCAGCATTCCAGTCGCCGCTATAGCCGATCGAGAAACCCTTGGGTGTCGCGGATCTCTGCTGCCCCAGGTGGCTCGCAATCTCCTCGGCTTTTTCCGTCGGATTCTTGATTGCCACGATGCCGGGGACCTGAGCCAAACGTTCCACCAGAACAGCCGTGAAGCGAAAATGGGTGGTCCCCGGATTATCATAGATCACGATGGGGAGGCCGCTCTTTCGAGCGACGGTGGAGAAATGCTCGAAGACTTCATCCTCCGTCAGCGGCGCATACGAAACGGCGGCAAGAAGACCTGCGGCCGCGCCTGCGGCCTTGGCGTCCTGCGCCAGTCTGACCGCCTCGTCGGTCCGTAAGGCGCCGACGCCTGCCACGACCGGTACGCCGTTGGCTTCCTCGATGGTCGCATCCAAGGCGCGTCGCCGCTCTTCGCGGGACAGATACATGTAGGTTCCGGTGCTGCCGAGAAGGCCGATGGAGTCGACACCTGCGATGCAAAGCCGAGCCACAAGCCTCTTGAGAGCGGCAGTGTCGACGCGACCGTCTAGGTCAATCGGCGTGATGGGAAATGCGGAGAGCCCGCTCAGGAAAGCCATTCGATACTCCCGGTCCGGTTCTGTGCTTCTATGTTCGCAATCGTCAATGCGGGTGTCACAAGGTCGCGAGCGCCTGCTGCAGGTCGCCAATCAGATCATCCACGTCCTCAAGGCCGACAGAAAGGCGGATAAGGTCGTCACCAACGCCCGAGATCATGTGAGCGTCTTTTCGGATCGATTGCCGCGCCCTCGTAATGCTGGCCGGATGATAGATCAGGGTGTCGGTATCGCCGAGGCTCACCGCGCGTGTCATCAGTTGCAAGTGATCGAGCATATTTCTTGCGCCGGCAAAACCGGCGTGAAGTCCGAAGGCCAGCATGCCCGATCCCTGTGTCATTTGCTTGCGCGCGATAGCCTGACCGGGATGCGATTCGAGGAAGGGATAGCTCACCCAGGACACGGCGGGATGCGCTTCGAGCATTCGAGCGATCGCCAGAGCCGAGGCGCTGTGCCGATCCATTCGAAGCGAGAGTGTTTTCAGACCGCGCATGATCAGGAAGGCCGAGTGCGGCGCCAAGGTTGCACCGGTAATATAACGCAAACCCGTTTCGTGCAGGCGGTGGAGCGTTTCGGCGTCGCCGAGTAACGCCCCACCCAACGTGTCGCCATGGCCGTTGATGTATTTCGTAAGAGAGTGAAGCACGATATCGGCGCCATGCTCGATCGGCCGCTGGAGCGCGGGAGAAGCAAAGGTACTGTCCACCGCGACTTTCACCCCACGCGCGTGTGCACGCTCTGAGATTGCCGAAATGTCGAGAATGCTGCTGAGCGGGTTCACGGGCGTCTCGAAATAGACGAGCTTGGTCTTTTCCGTGATCGCCGTGTCGAGGTTCGACGGATCAGAGAGGTCGACGGGAACGACCTTGATGCCGAAACGCGGCAGCCCCTGCTCCACCATTGCCACGGTATTCGAATAAAGCGTTTTGTGAACGACGAGCTCGTCGCCCTGCGACAGCAAGGAGAGGATGAGAGTGCCGAAGGCGGCCATTCCGGTCGATACGACAAGGCCCGCCTCCGCCCCTTCCAGATTCGCAAGCCTCTGCTCGAGGATCTCTGTGGTCGGGTTGTATTCCCGCGCGTAAAGTCTGCCGCCGAGCGCTGCCGCGGCGTCATTGGCCTCGACGCTCTCGAAGCCGTAGGTCGAGGTCAGGAAGACTGGCGGCTGGACTGCCCGTTTGAAGTCCACGGGGCTGAACGCATGATGAATGGCGCGCGTGTCGAAGCCGAAGCTTGCCGCATGAGAGTGGCCGGATTGTTTCTGACATTTGTCATGCTCGCCGCCGCCTGTCATAGCTCGATCGTATCCTCTTTGCTTTGGCCCAGACTGGCATCATACTGGCCGGCATGAAACATCCAGTTTGGCAGAAAGAATATGGTCCAGTCGGAAAACCAAGCGGCGGCAGTACACGCCCCGAGGATGGGCGCACGCAGGATTTACGAGGCGCTCAAGAGTCAGATCCTTAGCCGTGTCTATGAAGCGGGAAGTCAACTGCCATCCTCACGCAGCCTGGCCAATGAACTGCATGTGTCGCGGACAACAGTTACTGTTGCCTATGAACAGCTTGCCGCTGAAGGCTTTGTAGAGCTGCGCCAAGGCGCCCGCCCGCGTGTGACAGCGCTGGAGCTGAGACAGCGGCCGAAAGAGTCCGACGCTACACAGGAGGCGTTCGGGCCGCTTTCTGCTTACGGCGAAAGACTTCGTGCGCTTTCGCCGTGGCTCGACTATCTGCCAACCAACCTGGCGGTTGATTTTAGGTACGGAGATCTTGCCCCGTCTGACTTTCCTGCACTGGCATGGAAGCGGGCCGTCAATTCGGTCCTTACGCAACGGCGAGGTCGGCTTGCCTATGAGGACCCGCGAGGATCCCGACGCCTGAGGCAAGCCCTTCAAGGTTATCTCTGGCGGGCGCGGACGTTACAATGCGACCTCGAGCAAATCATCGTCGTCAATGGTTCCCAACAAGGGCTGGATCTCTGCGCGCGGATCCTCCTCGACCCGAACAGCGCATTTGTGATGGAGAATCCCGGCTACCGGATGGCTCGCCAGATCTTCTCAAGCACCGGGGCTTCCGCCGTGGCAGTGGACGTGGACGCGGGCGGCTTGAAGACCCCGGACTTATCAGGAATCGACGCCCGGATGGCCTATGTAACACCATCCCATCAGTTTCCCTTGGGCGGTGTCATGCCGATCAGCCGTCGCCACCAGCTTCTCGCTTGGGCTCGGGATCGAGACGCCTATGTGGTTGAGGACGACTACGACAGCGAGTACCGGTACGACATCAGCCCCGTTCCGCCCCTCCAGAGCTTGGCGGACGGGCGCAACGTCATTTATCTGGGCACCGTTTCAAAGACACTGTCGCCGATGATGCGCATTGGCTACCTCGTGGTGCCAAAGCAATTGCAGGAGGTGTTCGCAACCGCCAAGCAATTGACCGACCGCCATACACCTATGACCGAGCAGGAAGCGCTCGCCTCTCTGATCGAAAGTGGCACCTATGAGAGCCATGTGCGTCGCGTCAGACGACTGAATAGGGAGCGCCGTGAGACATTATTGAGCGCTCTTGAGACTGCATTCGGCGACCGCGTCACGGTCGAGGGTGCGGATGCCGGATTGCATGTCGTCGTCTGGTTCAATGAGCTGCCGAGATCAGCTGAGATCGCCCTGATGGATGCCGCTCGCCAACGCGGCGTCGGCCTCTACGGTATTTCATTGCTCTACGATTCTGCACCAGAGGCAAGTGAGGCGCCACGAGAGCGGCTGGGATTGGTGATAGGCTATTCCGCGTTGACACCGAGGCAGATCGAGAAGGGCATTCAACTTGTCGCCTCGGCCGTCGATGCAGTGAAGGGGGCGGGCTGACAGCAAGACCCAGCGCGCCGAGCATTTTATTGCATCCTCTCGTGGCAAGCCTTTAACCTTCGCCGAACTGGACTAGGAACATGCTGGTAAACTGGCACTGTTGACGAAGCCAGTTTCACGGCAGATTTCCCCGTCAGCCGGGACTGGTGAGACATGGGATGATCCCATGATGAGAGCAGCAGGCCACCGGCGCGGAGATCCATGTCGATAAAAGGCAAGGCATTGCGGGAGCCGATACATGACTTGGCAGGGGAGTCTGCTCCACATTCACATTGCGCCGGCCGCTTCCTACGAAATGGAAGAACTCGCCGAGGCGCAACTCATCGCTGGCCGCGGCATTGCGGGCGACCGCTATTATCTCGGGACTGGGACGTATTCCCCTAAGCCTGACGTCCGTGAAGTCACGCTGATAGAGGTCGAGGTTCTCGAGGCGATTGCCAAGGGAGAGCCCAAGATTCCTGGTTTCCAGGGCACGCTTAAACCCGAAGATCACAGGCGCAACCTGACGACCCGCGGCATTCCGCTCAATCATCTCGTCGGCAAGCGCTTCCGGGTCGGCGAAACGGTTTTGCGGGCGGCGCGGATGAACTTTCCCTGCAAATACATCGAGGAGCTGCTCGGCATGCCGGGCCTCTACGAAGGGCTGCTGAATCGCTCCGGCCTCAACTGTTCGATCGAGGTCGGTGGTACCATCCGCCCTGGGGACCCGATCCTGCCAATGGACGAGTGACGCGACATGGGATCTCCACGTATCATCATGAAACTGATTGTTGCCGGCGTCCACGACGAGCCGGGCGACGTCCGCGTGATCGAGTTGAGGCACCCACGCAAGCCTCTTCTGCCGCGCTTTGAACCGGGATCGCATGTCGACGTCCACCTCCCCGACGGGAAGGTACGCCAATACTCGCTCTGCGGTGACCCTGAAGATCTCAGCCGATACACGATAGCGGTGAAGCGCGAAACCGGTGGCCGGGGCGGCTCGGCATGGATCCACGATACTATTGCGCCAGGCGTCGAGCTGTCCGTATCCGCCCCGCGCAATCATTTTCCGCTCAGGGAGTGTGACGGGCCGGTCCTTTTGCTGGCGGGAGGTATCGGGATCACACCTATCCTAGCAATGGCGCGGGCTCTCTGTCGGCAGAGCAAGACTTTCGAGCTCCATTATTTTTCGCGGAGCCGAAGCCTGGCACCGTTGCTGGGAACTTTGGAGAAGATTATCGGCTCCGAAAGCCTGAGGCTCCACTTCGACGATCAAGTAGAAACTCGGCAGGACATTGATAGCCTGCTGCTGGCGCGACCCCGTGGTGCGCAGCTCTATTATTGCGGGCCTCCCGGCTTCATGGCAGCCGTTGGCCAGGCTTCAGGACACTGGCCGGATGGCACCGTCAATTTCGAAGCCTTTCAGCCGCCGGCCGGGGATGATGCTCCACCCGAACCGTTTACGATTGTGCTTCGTAACGGGACGGTTGTTCCGGTACCTGCAGACGAGTCAGCGCTATCGGCCATTCGCGCCGCCGGCGTGTTGCTGATGGCGTCCTGCGAGAACGGCGTCTGCGGAACCTGCGAGTGCGGGTATTTGGAAGGACAGCCAATCCATCGCGATGCTGTGCTTTCGAACGACGCGCGTGACCGTCGGTTTATCCCGTGCGTATCACGCGCGACGGGCGTTCTGAAACTCGACTTGTAAAAGAGGGGTGTGATGAACTCCAAGATCAACTATCTGAACGAAATTGAACGCTGCGTTTCCTGGCTTGCCGCTTGGACCATCCATCACGCCAACCATATCCGCGAAGCGGACGAGGTGAAGGTTGGCGGGCACCAGGCTTCGTCAGCGTCGCTCAGCACCATCATGACCGCGCTCTACTGCTCGGCGCTTCGTCCCCAGGATCGGGTCGCGGTCAAACCCCATGCAGCACCGATATTCCATGCTCTCCAATATCTGGCAGGCAACCAGACCCGCGAGAAGCTCGAAAACTTCCGCGGTTTCAAGGGTGCACAGAGCTATCCTTCACGGACCAAGGATGTCGATGACGTCGACTTCTCGACCGGCTCGGTCGGTCTCGGCGTGGCGCAGACGCTGTTTTCTTCGTTGGTCCAGGACTATGTCTCGGCGCATGGCTGGATGAACGATCGGCCTGAAGGGCGGATGATCAGCCTGATCGGCGATGCCGAGATGGACGAAGGCAATATTTACGAAGCTTTGATCGAGGGTTGGAAACACGGCCTCAGAAACTGCTGGTGGATCGTCGACTACAACCGCCAGTCGCTGGACGCTGTCGTCCGCGAAGGCCTCTGGGAGCGGTTCGAACAGATATTCAGAAACTTCGGCTGGGACGTCGTGATCCTGCGCCACGGCTCTTTGCAAGAGGCGGCCTTTGCCGAGCCCGGCGGGGACAAACTGCGGCAATGGATCAAGACGTGCCCGAACCAACTCTATTCCGCCCTGACCTTCCAGGGTGGCGCGGCATGGCGAAAGCGATTGCTGGATGAAATCGGTGATCAAGGGCCCGTAACCGCGCTCATCGAGCGGCGCTCCGACGAGGAACTGCAAGCGCTGATGGTCAATCTCGGAGGACATGATCTGCCGAGTCTTCTAGAGGCCTTTGAGCAGGCCTCACAGCACGACCGTCCGGTCTGCTTCATCTGCTATACGATCAAGGGATATGGCCTGCCGCTGGCAGGACACAAGGATAACCATGCCGGTCAGATGACCCCCAACCAGATGGAGGGGTTCCGCCAGCAGATGGGGGTGAAGCCCGGGCAGGAATGGGAAAAATGGGCTGCGGCTACCATGCCAGCTGGTGAGCTAGACGCATTCGTCGCTCTGACGCCCTTCTTCAGCGAGGGCCGCCGCAGACTTTTCGCACCGGCAATCCCCGTCCCACCTACCCTTCCCTCGCCCGGTCAGCCGGGCAAGCTGCTGTCTACCCAGATGGGTTTTGGACAAATTCTGAACGACATCGCGCGTGCTGACACACCGCTTGCAGAGCGTATTGTCACGACCTCGCCGGACGTGACCGTGTCGACCAATCTCGGCCCTTGGGTCAATCGCCGGGGTCTCTTCGCCCGCGAAAGCATGGCCGACATCTTCAAGGCGGAACGGATTCCGTCGACCTACAGCTGGGAGTTCGGTCCGAAGGGTCAACATCTCGAACTGGGGATCGCTGAGTCCAATTTGATGATCATGCTCGGGGCACTGGGTCTTTCACATTCGATCAACGGCGCTCGGCTCCTGCCCATCGGCACCGTCTATGATCCGTTCATCTACCGCTCGGCCGACCAGTTGAACTACGCCTGTTACCAGGATGCACGTTTCCTGCTGGTTGCAACTCCGTCCGGCGTGACGCTAGCTCCGGAAGGCGGCGCGCACCAGTCGATTGGTACGCCATTGATCGGTATGGCGCAGGACGGGCTGTGCTCGTTCGAGCCTGCCTTCGTCGACGAGCTTTCGGTCATCATGCGCTTCGCCTTCGACTACATGCAGCGCGACGGCGAAGGTGACCCCGATGAGGTGACATGGTTGCGCGATCAGACGGGCGGATCTGTCTATCTCCGCCTCTCGACACGCCCGCTGGAGCAGCCAGGACGCCAGATGGCGCCTGACCTGGAGCAAGACATCATCAATGGGGCCTACTGGTTACGTCGGCCGGGACCGAATGCCAGCGTGATCATTGCCTATCAGGGTGTCGTCGCGCCAGAGGCAATCGCCGCAACCGGCCTGCTCGCCGAAGATCGGCGTGATGTCGGATTGCTGGCGATCACGTCAGCAGACCGGCTCAATGCTGGCTGGCAAGCTGCTGAACGCGCCCGGCAACGTGGAGCGACCTCGGCGATGAGCCATATCGAACGCCTGTTGGCGCCGCTGTCACGGGATTGCGGGATCGTCACAGTTATCGACGGACATCCAGCAACGCTCTCCTGGCTTGGCGGCGTCTATGGTCACCGTGTGAAGTCTCTGGGTGTCGAACACTTCGGGCAGACGGGAACGGTTGCCGACCTCTATCGGCATCATGGCTTGGATACCAATACTATCATGCATGCGGCGAAAGCTGTAAGTGACGGAAGGACCCCACGCTATCTCCAGTCTCTTTCATAAGATCAGACCTCGGCCCTCAGAAACAGCTTCCCTTTGACGACGCCCTGGTCCAGCAGAAACTGCCATAAATGGTCGATCGGCCTCAAAGACATTCTCGGGCGCTAAGTGTCCAGAACTGCGGTCCGCCGGTTTCTAAAGACAGTGCTTCAACGACGAAAATCTATCAAGCGGCACAGGTGCAGCTGCTTGATCGGTAGCCGGTTCGAGCTGCTTCCGCTTTCTCGACGAAATCGAAATCTTGGAAGCTGGCCCGCAGCCGCACCTATGCTCAGCGGAGAAATTGACCTTATGTCGGTGTTCTTGTAGAGGCTTTCCTGACCGAACTCTACGCTGATGCCTGATTTCTTGGCCGCCGAAAGGAGCGCCACTGGGTATGCCTAGGGCGACGAGCAGCATCTACATGCGGTCCGCTCGACGTCGCCTCCCATACTGATCCAGCTAGCAGCTACTTAAGCAACAAGCTGATGATTGCACCAGTCATGTAAGCCGCAGCGGGAACCAGCATGCGGACGCTAACCGGCAACACCACTGCCGGATGGGGCTCGCTGCCTGAGAAGCAATCGGAATATTCGAAAGCGGAAGACGCTTCATTTTCAATACCTCTTCTTACGCCGCTGTTCCGCTGCGAAAAGGCTGTTGAGCGGCAAGCTGAGGCTTGGATCGCGGTTGAGAAACAGCTCACCGACGGTCCTGCGGAGCCAGATTTGTGCAGGATCGTTCTGCAGGCTGCGGTGCCAATATTGCTTGACCGGAATGAGCGGCAGTTCGATCGGGGGTTCGAAAACGCGAAGTCCGCCCATTTCGCGAAACATGTAAGGGATTGCCTTGGGCACAGTCGCCACCAGGTCGGTTTCGCGTATCAGAAAGGGAACGTTCATGAAGTATGGTGTCTGGAAAGCAATTTTCCGCTCGATACCTGTCTTTCGGATCATCATTTCGAAGTGTTTCTGCGCGTGCCCCTCCCCCACGAGGGCAATGTGGTCCGCGTTTCGATAGAGATCGAATGTGAGTTCGGTCTGTATCGCCGGATGCTCTGCGCGCACCAGGCATACAAACGGGTGCTCGAAAAGGCTTTGCACCATGATATTTGCCCCGGCCAATTCGGGCTCATAACCAATGGCAAGATCGACTTTGTGCAGGCTCAGGGCCTCAGTCAACGCATCAGGACCCAGTGTCTTGATTTCGATCCTGGTGCCTGGCGCGAAGGCCCGCAAACGTTCAAGCAGCTTCGGGCCAAAAGCGATTTCGCCTATGTCACTCATATTGACGACGAAGCATCGGCCACTACGGGCTGGATCAAACGTCTGTGTTTTGAGGATTTCCTTATTCAGCAAACTAATCATTCGCGCAACGGGATCGGCTAGTTCTGACATCCTGGGCGTCGGCTGCATGCCGTTGGCGGTGCGGATGAAAAGTTCGTCGTTGTAATATTCGCGCAACTTCCTAAGCGAGAAACTCACTGTCGGCTGACTAATCATCAGTTCGCGCGCAACATGGGTAGCGCTGCGCAGCCTGAACATGGCGTCAAGGACAAGCAGAAGATTCAAGTCGATCGAACGAAAATCCATATGACTAATAACGCATATCGAGCTTTATTTGTATACGTAAAAATTTTGATCTGTCATGAATCCTTTGTCAATGAAAGTCGAGGGAGGAGACTTATGACAGCGATCACTTCAGGCGTGCCTGCGGGTGCGAGTTCACTCACCCCGGTCAAAGGGTACAAGTGGATTGCCAAGGAAATTGAGCGCCTCGATCCGAAAATCGATTACGCGCGGATCTGGGCGCTAAGCTCCCTCTACTATACTAACGACTTCGTTTTGAACCTCAGCTATTCTACTGGTCTGCCGGGGCTTATTCAGAACCCAGATGGCGCGGAGATTCTTAAGCGCACCGCCAAGATCAGTAAGTTGAAGCAACAGCGCTCTGACGACACGATATCGCATTTCTGGCATTGGTGGGAAAACGGACCTAATCACATCGACACAATCCGCGCGATTGAGGAGGTTAACCGGATTCATCATGCGCTTTATATGAAAGTGATGCCGGAAGCGTTCGCCCTTCGTGATTATGTCTATGCCCCTTGTTCACTTGGAACCGGTCCGCATCGGTTCGCCAAGATGGTGGGACTTCCGGGATTTAGCGAAAAGCAGAAGATTGCATCGCACCTCTTCTGGAAGAACATCATGGCCAAGATGCGGAGCGAGGAAGGCTATATTGTTGACTTTCCAGAGAGCTTTGATGCGATGGAGCGGTTCGTCGAAGACTTCAACAACGAAAAATGGCCAAAATCAGAGGTTGCGCGGACAATCATTCCATATGTCATCAGCCAGTTCAACGAGCGCAATCTGCCAAAGCCCTTCTGGGGACTTGGGCGTCAAATGATCTTGACGTTTACAGACAAACGCGCCCGCGATCTACACGAAATGGGAGATCCAAACCCAATCATCGGATGGCTGATCAAGCGTTTTGTGAAAATCAACATGTGGCTGTCGATAAATGTTCTGCCCGATCCAAAGCTCAGTGTCCCCGAACGGGCGCGTCAGAAAGGTGACATCAAGGGTCAGCACAAAACACCGCGCATGGTGGCGGCGTCCGCATGTCCTTATCTGCAACTCCACGGGAACCAGGAAGTCGGCAACGAAACGGATGTCCCTACCGCCAAAACTGGGTGAAGAGCTACGTCATATCGGTGGAGGCAGAATCGACAGCTGTCGATGAACCGCGCCGATGGCCGGGTGGCGGCGGGCCAAAAGTCTGCTGCGCAACCTTACAAGATGACCGCTTGTTGCGGCGCAGAAGGCTCTTTTGTCGGTCACGCTAGCCACAAAATATTAGGAAAGCCTGCTTCTTGGGCGGCGGTGGAGGACCGCCTATGCCTGGCGGTCGGTCTTTGGGTGGTCAGTGCAACCTTCACGTATCGAGCGTTTGCGACCGATTCTGGCAAGTGTTTTTGTTGAGTGATCTCACGATCTGCTTCAGAGGAGGGGGGACCGTCATGAAATCGAAAATACTGCTTGCGGGAGCATGCACCGGCATTTTGCTTCCAGCATTCGACACAGGTGCAACGGAACAGGGCGCTATTGCCTATCCGATTGGTGTCAATACTGTTGTCTCGGGTATCGTGCCCGAGCCGGGCGAAACGTGGTTTCAGAGCTTTTCAACCTATTATACATCCAACAATTTTGCTGACGGAGACGGAGACAGCCTGATCCCCGGATTCAAAGCCAGCGTTTCTGCAAACGCGTCGAAGCTGTTTCATACGTGGGATGGGGTCACTCTAGGACCATTCAGCATCAGTTCGGCTTTCGCGGTTCCCTTTTTCAATATCAACACAACTAATGCCATTACCGGTGAGGAGCATGATTTCTCTCTCGGTGATGTCACTGTTTCACCAGCCTATTTTGGCTGGTCTAATCCAGAACATACGTTTTTTGCCTATGCGGGTATGGACTTCGTCATTCCGACCAAAACTAAGGTCTCGAACAACTTTTATTCGATTAGCCCTATTGTCAGCATGACTTGGTTTCCAACGCAGGAGCTCGAGCTGGATCTCACTGGCGTTGCAGAGTTCCACACGCAGAACGATGAGACCGGATACCGTTCTGGCACGCTGCTCATGGCGGATTGGGCGGTCCTTTACCATCTGGCGCCGTCGGTCCCGAAACTGGCGTTAGGCCTCAATGGATATATCATTAAACAAGTGAGCGACGACACGATAAAAGGTGCGATTGTGGGCGACGGCTTCAGGCAGCAAGGCTTCGCGATCGGCCCGCAAGTCACATACGCCTTTGAGGGCGGTGGCGGAATCGCCGTCAAATGGCAGCACGAGTTTGGCAATAAATATGCCACTCGGGGCGACAAGGTTTGGATGCAAGTCACCATTCCAATTGGCGGTAAGCCTGAATAAAAGCGTTCGCATCATCCCCGCGTTCGACTGCAGGGGCCGTCCGAACCCGCATGCCGAACATTCAATTTAGTTCGGCGTATGGACTAAAAGGCATGACTTCAGAATCTTAGGGGAAAGCTCAGTGTGCGTAGCCTCACGACCTCCATTCAATACATGCAACAATTGTCTTTGGAGCGCCCCTTTTTCAAATGAGTTTTTTCTGCAGGAGACCCGACCACTCAACAACGGTCATTGACGGTGATTGACGGCCATGCGAAGAAAGTAGTCCAGTATCCGAACCAAATTAGGGGGCAGCATTGTCCCGAGCAGCAATTCAAATGACCGACCACGCAGACCTGATCGGTCTGTGAAGAGGAGAGGCCACGAACGTCCGGTAATGAAGTTGGTAAGGCGCGACATGTACAGCGCTGCACACTTCGCTGATCAGTGAATGCAGCCTCAGGCTGTTAAAGAAGGAGAGGGAGGAGAATGGAACAAGAGAAGATGTCGACCAGTGACTTGAGCAGTGTGCTCGAGACGAAACTGGTTATTGCCGGCCAGCTTCGAGACGCGTCAAACGGTGCGATATTCGAACGTATCAATCCCATAAGCGGTGAAGCGGTCAGCACGGCGCCTGCAGCAACGACGGACGACGTCCTGTTGGCAGTCGAGGCCGCAGAGAAGGCATTCGCATCCTGGTCGAAGCTTGGTCCGCACAAGCGTCGAAACATGCTTATGAGGGCTGCCGACGCCATTCGTCAAAGGCGGGCGGATTTCACAGAAGCGATGAAGGCGGAGATCGGCGCCACTGATGTGTGGGCAGACTTCAATGTTCGGCTTGCGGCGGACATGTTGGAAGAGGCGGCAGCTCTTACTACAAGTGTGGGCGGTGACGTCATTCCATCGGATGTGCCTGGCAGCTTGGCTATGGCGGTCCGCGTGCCGGCCGGCGTCACGGTTGGGATAGCCCCTTGGAACGCCCCTGTCATTCTTGCCGTACGAGCGTTGGCAACGCCGCTCGCCTGCGGAAATACAATCGTTCTCAAAGGATCGGAGCAATGCCCACGGACGCATGCCCTCGTCATTGAAGCGCTCGGTGACGGCGGTTTGCCAGAAGGGGTAGTAAATTACGTAACGAATGCCCCAGCTGACGCAGGAGCGGTATTTGAGGCCATGGTCGCTCATCCGGCCGTTCGGCGCGTGAGCTTTACCGGATCGACGCAAGTCGGCAGGCTGGTTGCACTCACCTGCGCTAAATATCTCAAGCCCGTGGTCCTCGAATTAGGGGGCAAAGCGCCCCTGGTCATCCTTGACGACGCTGACATCGAGGCAGCGGTTCAGGCTGCCGCCTTCGGTGCGTTCATGAATTCCGGCCAGATCTGCATGTCGACTGAGCGGATAATCGTCGATGAAAAAATCGCTGACGAATTTGTGGAACGTCTGGTCACGAAGACAGCGAGCTTGCCGGCCGGCGACCCTCGCCTTGGCCCCGTCGTCTTGGGATCTGTCGTTAACCAAGCGACCGTCGATCGTTGTAATGCCCTTATCGATGACGCAGTTTTGCAAGGAGCAAGGATCGCTATCGGCGGGAAATCCGAGTCGACGCTAATGGAGGCGACGCTTGTAGATCATGTCAAACCGACGATGAGGATATTCAGGGACGAGAGCTTTGGGCCGGTCAAGCCGATCTTGCGCGTTCGTGGTGTCGACGAGGCCGTCGCAGTCGCGAACGACACGGAATATGGTTTGTCCGCCGCAGTTTTCGGACGCGACATAGCGCGGGCTTGGCAGGTTGCAGGACGCATCGAGTCCGGGATATGCCACATCAACGGACCCACCGTGCACGATGAGGCTCAGATGCCGCTTGGCGGGGTGAAATCTTCTGGCATCGGCCGCTTCGGCGGGCGAGCCGGTATCGCTGAGTTCACCGACTTGCGCTGGATCACCGTGCAAACCGAAGAGCGGCACTATCCGTTCTGATCATTCATCCAACAGCGGACCGGGAAAATGACAATCTCGGTCCAGCGACTTGTTAGCTCGACGGTGGAATCGTGAATGAGCTGACCTGGTGAGAGCCGCTCCATCTGGCGGCTCACTGGATGCCCGGTCTCCTCAAGAGACCAGGATCTCGTGCCCACGGCACGCGTCGTAGGAAACAAAGCGTGCACTTATTTTACGGCTATGTAGGTTGCTGGGTCGAGTTGAGAGATGCGAACAGCAACTCCTGTGGTCGCAGCCGCCGCGACCACGTGCTGAATTTCCTTGGCGAGAGCCAGAAGTATTTCACGCGTCCTGTCCGCATTTGGCAGGATCGAAAGCTCTATGTTTATTGCTGGTTGGTCTGCCATGCCATAAACTTGGAGAACTGCCAGTTGGCACGCGTTGATATCGACGGCTAGCCTCTCACACAACAGCATTCTCAGCGGAACTGAACCGCGCCGGGTTTGCCGGAGGCCGGTTGGTTTAAGTTATGCGGCCATGGCTGGCTCGTCCAGCATGGCGTAATACTG
>NZ_LNQB01000048.1 GCF_001651875.1 Sinorhizobium saheli | reverse complement strand
TGTGCGCATGCGCCACTCTCGCATATGCACACGCCAAAGGGAATCCAATACGGACTCTTATGTTAGGCGGAAACCACTAGATCAGTCCGCGGATGCAAGTCTCGGCTCCATGTTCCGGAGCACCCTATGAGCTGTAGCTTGGCTGACATCCTTGATCGAGTTGACGCCGGAGAGGGCATCTCTCAACCCATCATAGGCGCGCAGCTCGTTTGCAAGCTGTACGGCTTGCGGCGTCATCTCAGGAGAGATTGCCCGTGAATTGTCTGCCAGTCGTCTCGCTTGGTGCAATACGTCATCAAAATGGCGCGAGAGAGTAAGGGGTACTTCCTGGCTGCCCCGGTCGATCAAAACCAGCGCCAACCGGAATAGCTCAAGACGCCGGCTTGTTTCTGACGGCATGGCCGCAAGCATGGTGACCCCCAACTCCGCCGAATCTAAGCGAGCATAACTCGGCAAAGTTGAGTGTGGAAGAAGAATCACTAATTTTCTGGAAAAGTCCCTCCACTATCTTTGCACCATTCCACGCGACCGTTGCGCATCCAAAAATGGCAGCGGCAGCCATCCACCCTGCGAACTGAAGGATGAATACTGGGTCGTCCCAGCCAATCACTGGTGACGGCCCAGCGCGGTCTGCGGTCGGGGTTGAGCGAAAGAAGAAGCGATGTCCCGCAGCGCGAGGGACATTGAAACGTGACCCATTTCGGCCGTTGCGACGGTCCAACGACAACAGCCGTCCCAGCGGGAAGTTCTTCCGGCGCGGGCATATCGAGGCTAGAGGATACCAGGAAATCTGGCCTCTCGATAAGCCCGAGCCAAACGAGCATTTTGACGAACGCGCGACGGATCATCATCCTGCCCTCCCGAGAAAGGGCTGGACGTCGCCGAGACCGTGAACACGATCTGAGCCACAGATGCGACACGGCTCTTTCTTCGCACCTGGCCTAAAATCCTCGAGGAGATGGAACTTCCGAACTCGATTGGCAACGGCGCTCTCCACGCCTCGAAACTGATTTACACGCTGGATCAACTCCTCGATGGCCATCGTCGCAACGGAAGTCGTGAAGGAAATGACCGCAGGCGACGGATTACCCTCCCCCCGGACATAGGCTTCAGCCTTACGCCGCTCGAACTCTTCTGGATCCGTTCGGCGAAGTGCCTCCTCCGCCGCGACGCTGGCGTCGACGATGCGCCGGCAAACGAGGCAGCTGCACCCCGGCTCGATTATCGTCGCCCGGCCGTCGGCTACGAGGCACGCGATGCCGTGTCGCTCCGTTACCCGCAGCGCGAGCCCGACGTCGATGACGGGGATGAGGTAGTAATATGCCAGTCTGTTGAGGAGGAGCCGGCCATCGTGGTCATCTGTGCACCCGAAGATCAGATCCATCGACTTCAGCGCGTCGCGGCATTCGGCAGAGCCAATCCAGCTGTCGTACGTTGCGACTTCCGTTCCGAGACCCATGCGCTCAATTTCGCGCTTCGCGACCGCGACCTTTTTCACGCCCTCTTCGGCATCCTGCCACGTAGCGCCATAGAGACGATTGAGGTTGGAATGCTCGACCCGGTCGGGGTCAAAGACCGCAACGTGCCTCACCCCCAATCGCGGCAGCTGTTGCAGCATTGGGCTCCCTGTTCCCCCTGCTCCAACGACGCCGACCCGCAAATGGCGCATCAGCTTCGTAAATCCGGCCCCCAGCGCAAGCTCCTGACGGACCAACGCGGGATCGGAGGTGGCTTCGGGCTCCGCAAAAAATGTCGTCACGCAGTTGCCGCCGATTGTCCGTGCGTAACTGAGGTTGGTTACGATCGTCGGCGACGACCATACACGGCCGGCAACGAGCTTTCCGCCGACGAGCAGCAGGCTAGGCATCAGGGCCTCGTCACCATTGCGATTTTGCGCCAGCCGAACAAGCTCGGCTTCATTCCGGTCGTCCTGTTGCGAGAAGTGCGCGGGGCCGCCCGGATGTGAGTGAGCGATTCCCAACTGGAGCCCTTCGCGATCGGCACGGGCCAGCAGTTCGACAAACCTCCTGGTGCTCCAGGAAATGTGCTGATGGTCGGCCGACTTAATTTCATCATCTTGGACGGGAAGAACCTCTTTGACCAGGAGCCGCAGGCGCGGCAGATGATCAAACGGGTCGTCGGCGATGCGCGAGGTGCCGAACAGCACATATGCTGCGTGCTCCAAGCCATCCGTGCGGCAGAGTTCTTCACCGAGCAAACCAAGGTGCCGGTTGTTGATAGTGAGGTCGGTCGCGATCATGCTGCAATCTCCAGGGCGCGCTCGATGCGGCGGAGCATCGTCCAGATGCCGTCGACACCGGGTCGCCAGGCATTGTTGTGGCGCGACCACCGCTGCCACGACTTACCGCTGAAGGCGTGCGGCTGATCAGCCGCATTGGGATAACGCTGACTTGTCGCGAGCCTGACCCAAGGCATCAGGTAGAACATGTCCGGTGCACAGTCGGGATACGCGGGCGGGAGCAGGATCAGGACGTCGGCTGCGCCCGCGTCGAAGCGCGACGGCGGCAGGCTCCAGCCCTTCAGGACGACGGCCTTGGTGTTCCCTTGGACTATCTCTTCGAAGGCAATGCCCTGATTTAGGAGGTATTCCCGATCCTCGGGCGGGAGCACTACTGCTCCCGCGCCTTCGGTAGTGGTGTCGATACCGGTAAAGAAACGCTCGGCTCCGTCACCCTGCAGGTCGACCTTTTCCTTGTTGCCGATCAGGCGGTCGTCGCCAAGGCGCTGGGCCAGCCAGACACCGTACGAGTTCGGGTCGACGCCGGCGAGGCGCTTCAGCTGAAGGCCGGAGATGAAGGGAAGACCCCATTCGAACTTGCGGCCGTCGAGAACGAAACGGAACGAACGGTCGCTCTTGAAGGTGATGAACTGCTCGCGACCCGCGCGGCGCAGGTCGACGCTTTCGTCCGGGCGAATCTCTTCCAGCTGGCCATCGTCGAGTTCCTGAAACAGGAGATGTTCATCCGTGGGGAAGAGCTTCGCCTTCTGAAGGATCTGCTCGCCAGTGACGATCGGATCGCTGAAGGTGAAGGGGTTGCCGTCGATCTTGGTGTCGAAGGTGAGACGACGCTCGAGAACATTGTCAGTCATGGGAGGACCTCATGTTGCCGACAAGGCGACCATCGCCTCATCCGCATCCTTAAATAATAGCTATTTTTTAGCTATTCAATAGCCACTAGATGAATTTTTTTTGTTGACTATTTCAGTAAAATATATATCTTCCCAGAGTCCAATTACCGCCGGAGGATACCGTGAAGAAAACGATGACGCTCAATCTCACTGACACCGAAATGCAGGTTTTGCAGGATCTCTGCGATAAAAAAGACCTGTCAAAGACGGCAGTGCTTCGCCAGGCGCTCAGGCTGTATCAGCTTGTCGATGTGCGCCTTGAACAAGGTGGAAAGCTCTTCTTCGAGGATGAAGCCAAGAAGGAGAAAGCTGAACTCATGGTGCTATAAATCGTGACATCCTACCCAGTTTTCCTGACCGACAAACGCACCGGTGAGCCGGTGGCTGCGGAACTCATTGAGACCATAAGCGAGGCTGACCTTCGCTCGGTAGAGACCGAGTGGAAGCCGGTCACCAACGCGAAAATCAGAGCGCTCATGGCCAAAGGCCTGAGTCCTGCAGATTGGCCGGAAGGCTGGCATTGGAAGTGGAGAGACAAGGTGACCGCGATCAACGGCCTGCTTGCTTTCCGGACTTTTGCGCTTCGTTGTGAAGGCAAACTACAGGGCTTGATGCAGCTCAACACTGCTCGCGCACGCTGCCGTGTTCCCGAACAGGCAGGTAAGGACCTGGTCTATGTTGATTATATCGAGACAGCTCCTTGGAACCGCACGGCCATTGTAGACACCCCCCGTTTTGGTGGCGTCGGTACGATCATGATCCGCGCTGCGATTGAAGTCAGTCGAGACCACGAATTGCGCGGTCGCATCGGCCTGCATTCCCTACCGAGTGCAGAAGCCTTCTATGCGAATGTCTGCGGCATGACCGATCTTGGCCTCGACGGAACCTACGAAGGATTGAGATACTTTGAGATGACGTCGGTCCAGGCCGACGCATTCTCAGGATAGGAACAGCCATGAAACTCGAAATCACGAGGGAGTGGTTCGAACGGAGAGCCAAGCAGGAAGGCGATCTTGAGATTTCCGCCGGCCGGCTCGCCAGGGACCCGACCCCAGACGAAACCGACATTGAACCCGCTGTCGTGGACACCGCGGACCCGATGCGCATGGCGTTTGGTTCGCTCGTCGAAACCATGCGAAGACGTCGCGGACTAACGATCGAGAAGCTTGCCGAGCGGATCGATCTAGATGCCGGCGATATCATGCGGATAGAGCGCGATGCGCATTTCCGGCCAGAGCCGAGGGCGGTGTATCGCCTCGCGGAAACGTTCGACCTGCCACACAAGGCCTTGCAGCAACTTTCCGGCAACACGGTTGCCCGACCGGGCTTGCAGGAGCAGGCGCTACGCTTCGCCGCTCGATCCGGCGAGTCTCCGCAGAAGCTGTCACGCGATGAACAGCAGGCTCTCGAAGAGTTCGTCGCGTATCTGCAAAAGCAGCAGGGCTGACAAAGTGCGCAACATTATCCTCAGCCGCTCGACGGCCTCCGACATCGATAGCCAGGTCAACAAGGTTCTACGTGGACTTGGAAATCCGGAGCCACCACTGCGGCTCGAGGATGTGCGCGAACTCTTAAAGCTCGATCGCGGTTACTATTCCAGTACCGACGACAGTTTTCTCCGCGAAACCATCAGCAAACTCACCGTGGCCGGGACGCAGGTTCTGAAGCGCCCCGGCCTTCTTTTAGAGGCTGTCCGGAAGTTCGATTTGCGCGCGCTATACCTTCCGGATCGCAAGCGTATACTGCTGGACCAGGCCCAACCTGATGCCAAGCAGCGTTGGAACGAAGCGCACGAAATCGGCCACAGCATTTTGCCATGGCATGAAGACTTGATGCTCGGCGACCATGAACAATCGCTCACCCCAGGGTGCCATGCGCAGATTGAGGCGGAAGCCAACTATGCCGCCGGTCAGCTTCTCTTCCTTCAATCCCGTTTTCGAGTTGCCGCGAACGACTCAACTCCAAGACTCGACTCGATCCGAGCCTTGAAGGGCCGTTTCGGAAACACCTATACGACTACATTTTGGCGGTTCATTGAGGATTCACACAAGGATGTGCCGATGATCGGCCTGATCGGAAGCCACCCTCGCTTTCCGAAAGAGGCAAATGGTGCCATTTTCCGGCATGTGGTCGAATCGCCCGCCTACAGATTGATGTTCGACAGCCTCTCCCTTGACCGGCTCCGCAGCGAGATATTGACGTACTGCCAGTACAGGAAGGCAGGGCCACTAGGCTCATGTGAAGTGAGCATCACCGACAAACGCGGCGAACGTCATGTTTTCCTCTTTGAGTCCTTCAGCAACACCTATGACTGCCTGACACTGGCGACGTATCAGCGTCCACATGCACGCGTCGTCGGGTTCTGACAGGAGGCGGAAATTGTTCACCTACGCTGATGAGACCGGCAACTCAGGCCGGAACATCTTTGACCAGAACGAGCATTTCCGGTTAGGCGCGATCCTCGCCACAACGGATATCGCCCCTGCTGTACATGAAGCCATAGTTCCCTTCCTTAAGCAGAATGGTGTCGAGAGAGTCCACGCTCACGAGTGGCCTGAAAAGGAAGTGGCTGAGCTTGGTCACAAAACGCTGGACGCGATCGAAAAATGTGGTCCGTGGTCGTTCAATCTGACTGAAATCCACAAGCCGTACATGGCACCGACCAAGTTCGTTGACGTGATATTCGACGCCGGAGAGAACAAGGAGGTCCCGGGTGATTGGTATTGGGACGAGCTTAATCGACACGTGCTCTGCCTGACGATCGATCGCGCGATGTCGCTTCAAGCGGCGAAAGAGTTCTGGGTGTCCTACCTCACCGACAACATCGCTGGCATCCTACAGTCGCTGGAACTCATTGATAAGGCGATCAAAGCAGCCGACATCGCGCCTCAGGTTCGGGAGGTAATCATCGCGGCGTTCAAATTCGCACGCAGCCATCCGGACGCGTTCACGCTCAATCACACCTCGAAGAGGAAAGGCTATCAGGCAAGTTCACCCAACGTTGTCGCGTTCACCCAGCTGTTCCAAGCGATACACGAATTCGCTGCACAACATAAGTGTTCGCCGCAAAAGCTCGTCCACGATAGGCAAGATGAGTTCCGCGCTGCCCTCGCAGAATCCTATAAGTATTTTGGCAGCGTTATCTGGCAAGATTCCAAAGACGGTCGTTTTCCGTCCGCCAAACTTGCGGAATACGACCTAGCGAGCTTCGAGATGCCTTCATCGAATGACAACGCTGGCCTGCAGGCAACTGATATCCTCTTGTGGGCCTCGCAACGAAAACCGAAATCAAAGGAGTTGGGGCTGCTGAAGTTCCGAATGAGGGAAAACACCACCGACTTTTTTCTGTCGAGGCGAATGTCCGAATTAATCGTACACATGCATCTGCTTCGCAAAGAGCGAGAGCGGATCAGGGGGGCATCCGGCCCCGACGAACAGCCATGGTAGTTAGTATCCGCCCAAACGCGCTCAGCCGCTACACGACTGCCTAATTCAGTCCTCATCCTTGCCACTCATTGTCTCATCGACAATGCAAGCATCTATGCGCCCCCTGCCATATCCCTCCTGCTGAACAATCCCGCATCCTCGAGAGCCTCGACGTCAGGCAAATCCCGCAGCGTCTCCATTCCGAAGGCCGACAGAAAGTGCTTGGTCGTCACATAGGTATAGGGCGCTCCCGGCGTCGGGCTGCGCGGCCCCGAGGCGAGGAAGCCGGCACCCCGCAGCGCAGCAACCGTGTCGCGGCTGACTTCCTTGCCGAAGATCTTCGACAGCTCGCCGCGGGTGACCGGCTGGAAATATCCCACCGCCATCAGCACCATTGCCTCGAACTCCGACAACGCCGCTGCCCCTCCCCGCGTCGGCGCGGTGGAGGCGCGAATGGTCTCACCGAACCGCGACCGAGTGCGATGTTGCCAACCGCCGGCGACCGACACGAGCTCATACGGCCGATCGCGCAATTCTTCGCGGAGATCGTCGATCAGCAGATCGATGCTGCAGTCTTTGCCGACCACCCGCGCCAGCGTCTCTCGCGTCACCGGTTCGGCGGAAGCGAAAATCACCGCCTCGACCCGCAACATCCACTCCCGCCAGCGCAGTTCCGGCGGCAGATCCGCGAGTTCACGGTCATACAACACATCGTGTTGAGGATTCTTGTCCTGTCGGCGACGGGTTGTCGCTGCGCTCGTTCCCGCCATCGTCACAGCCCGTAAATCCGGAATGACGATCGGCCGGAGAGCTCGCGCACGGCGCCGAAACTCTCCAATCGTTCGAACAGCCGGGTCGCGGCCCAGCGGGAGAGATTGCTGCCCGGCGCCGACGCCGGCACGGCATCCTCCTCGAGCAGCCTTACGATGACCGCGCCCGCGCCCTTGGTCCGGACTTTCGGCGCCACGACCATAAGCGTCTCGGCACGACGAGCGACATGACTCGCCGACCGCAGGGCGTTGCCTGCTCCCTCGACGAGTGCTAGGCAGACGGCGCGCGGGAAACCGGGTTCGCCGGGACGGACGCGTCCCCTGCCCCCGAGCGTCCGGAAAGCCGGGCCGTAGCGCTCGGCCATCAGCAGCGGCACGGGCCGGTCCCATTTCAGCATCGCAGCGATGAGCAAATCGGCAAGCGCCCAGGCCAAGGGCTCGGCGTCGGGGCGCTCGACAACAATCGCCGTCACCAGCACCGCCGCCGCAAACGGCGCCGGGCGGCCGGACTGCAGCGCCGCGTCCACGAGATCAGGAACGGCAGCCAATCCGTCGTCCCACGACAGCCCGAGCAGTTCGGCCAATTCGGCGATGGTTTTCGAGGAAAACCCCAGTTTGCGAGCCGCGAGCCTTTTGTAACCCAGAAACACCCTTCCTGCGGGTCCAGGATCGTCGCCGGCTGCGGTCAGCAGCACGGCGTCGCGCAGCGCCTTTTCGTCCTCGTTACGCCCCATCAGCCGGACGGCCGTCGCGGCAGATTTCAGGGCCTGACGCGAGCGCCAGCAGCCGGCCCAGGCTGGCTCGCTTCGAACCAGATCGTCGAGAGATTTCAGAGCGATGCCGGCGGCGAAAGCCGCGTCCGCTTCCGTCAGCTCACGCCCGCGCGGAAGTGCCCAGGCTGGGAGGTGGGCCGGCGGCGAGAGCGTCGGAACAGCGGGGTTGGCGAGCGAATCCATGCCGCATAGCATATATCGGATGTGCAGTTTCTGCTATCCATTTCCGTCAAAACCGCACTGCTTGTCTTGATCATATAATGACCGATAAGATTGCCTTATCGTTCGTTTTGCTCATTATAGAGAAATGACCCGAATCGTCGAAGAAAACAGCGAAAATCACGCTCCGGAACACTCAGCGCCGCCACACAGCACGGCAGTTTCCGCTGATGTTTCAGCGGCCCGGGTGTCGGCCGGGCTCCCCTCCCCTCTTCCGGCAGCGGGCACCGGCTTGCCTGCGCACCTGCAGGACCTCACCGACCGCGCCCGCACCTATGTCGAGGCGGCCTCCTCCGCCAACACCCGCAAGGCCTATGCGTCCGACTGGAAGCATTTTGCCGCATGGTGCCGGCGCCAGAACCTGCCGCCCCTCCCCCCGGACCCGCAGGTCGTCGGGCTCTACATCACCGCCTGCGCTTCCGGCACGGCTGAACGCGGCATGAAGCCGAACACGGTCTCCACCATCGAGCGGCGCCTCGCCGCCATCGGCTGGAACTGCGCCCAGCGTGGCATGCCGCTCGACCGCAAGGACCGCGCCATCGCCACCGTCATGGCCGGCATTCGCAACAAGCACGCCGCCCCGCCCCGGCAGAAGGAAGCCATTCTACCGGAAGACCTGATCGCCATGCTGGAGACGCTCGATCGCGGTTCCCTTCGCGGCATGCGGGATCGGGCGATGCTGCTGATCGGTTTCGCCGGCGGCCTGCGCCGCTCGGAAATCACCGGCCTCGACCTCGGTCGCGACCAGACCGAGGATTCTTCGGGCTGGATCGAGATCCTCGACAAGGGCCTGCTCGTCACCCTGCGCGGCAAGACCGGCTGGCGGGAGGTGGAGATCGGCCGCGGCTCCTCCGACGCCACCTGCCCGGTCGTTGCCATCGAGACCTGGATCAAGTTCGCAAAGATTGCGAAAGGCCCCCTCTTTCGCCGCGTCACCGGCCAGGGCAAGAATGTCGGACCGGATCGTCTCAACGACCAGGAGGTGGCGCGCCTCGTCAAGAAGGCGGCGCTGGCCGCCGGCATACGCGGCGATCTTCCCGAGATCGAACGGGGATTGAAGTTTTCCGGCCACTCGCTGCGCGCTGGCCTTGCTTCGTCGGCCGAGGTTGATGAACGCTATGTCCAGAAGCAGCTTGGCCACGCCTCTGCCGAAATGACCCGACGCTATCAGCGCCGGCGCGATCGTTTCCGCGTGAATTTGACCAGAGCTTCAGGGCTATGACAGGCCCCTACCTATATGACTATCGCGGCGAGATCGAGGAGATTGTCGCGCGCTAGCGCCTGTAGGTAGTAACTAGCTTGATTCTTCTCGATTCTCGCAGCGAATTTTTTTTTTCAGTTTGTTGTGTCTAGTCCCACTCGCAACGTCTGTGACCGGGCGAGCCTAGTTGTAGTCTTCGCCTTGAACTACATGCGTCCGCTAAATGCAGGCCTGACTTATCCTGGTCTTGTTCTCGATCTGGCGTTCGATCAGCGTTGGAGAGACGGCGAATTCGTTGGCAATCGAGAAAATGTCACGCTTATCATTTTGCATCGACATCACTTCGTCGACTGGCGCGAGGAATTCTGCAGCGAAGGCGCGGCCTGCAGATTGGCGATAAGCATGCTGTAGTCCGTTGATTGGAGCTATCTTGGTCTCAGGAAAGCAGGCGGCATCTCCTATCGCTCGCGCCATTGCGAACAGATGAGATGTCCGTGCCTCCGCGGAATCGCCGTGGTTTCGCAGATGGACGTGGACTCCGTCCGGCCGCTCTCGCCGGAGCGCATTGATACCATCCACCTTTGGCGCAAGCGAATAGCTCTGGCCCGCGCCAAAGCGCTCCGCAAGATGCTTGAATGACGTAAAGCGATGGTTCTGCTCCAGTTCGCATGCTCGACGCATCGACCGCGCCCGACGATACCCCAAGGCCCATGCCGGCTCCCCATCTCGCGTAGGGGCAACAGTTGTAACGTCCGCAACTATATCCCTCAGCTCTGCAAGCCGATAGCTACCGGCTGCCGTCTTAGCCATCCTCCGGACCCACCCAAGCAGCTTTTCTTTGTCAGTACCTATAGAGCCGGAGACAAACTCTATGAGCGCTTCCCTATCCAGGAAAAGTCCTTCAGCTTCTTCGATGAATGAGGCGATCTCGTCGGAAATCTGATAGGGGTCCAGGCCGAGACTTCCAGCTGCCTCACAGAGGGCCTTTTCTTCATCGACCTTGCTGGAGGCACGTACTCGATCCCACCGGAGATGGGCACTCGTATCCCCTATCCCTCTCGCTGAGAGGCGATCCAGAACGTCCTGAATGAAAGTGGCCAGCCAGCTCTCACCTTCTGCGCGGGTCATTATTTCGACCATACCACCCCAGAAGCGAACGTCCGGATTGTCATAGGCACGCTGGTGAGCACTGACTTCAAACGCCGCACCATCGAACTGCAGGCGGACATCGGGATCAGTATCGGTGCTCGTGTGCCTATCGCTCGCTTGCGACCGCCGCGCTTGCGCACCGTCAGCTTCTCCTCCCGATAGAGCCGGAAGAGCTTCTTGTGGTTC
Organism: Sinorhizobium saheli; assembly: GCF_001651875.1. GTDB lineage: Bacteria > Pseudomonadota > Alphaproteobacteria > Rhizobiales > Rhizobiaceae > Sinorhizobium > Sinorhizobium saheli. The sequence continues at coordinate 28,205 of NZ_LNQB01000048.1, read as the reverse complement.
ACTAGGTGTCCCTCGCGCCTGAGCAGCACATGAAGGCGTCGATAGCCGAAGCGGCGGCGTTCATGCGCCAACACCTTCATTCGCTCGCGAAGGCCCTGATCGTCGCTGCGCCTGGTTTCGTACCGCATCGTCATCCGGCAAAAGCCGATGGCTTTACACGCCCGCCGTTCGCTCATCCCATGGTGACCCATCAGATGCGCGACAGCGTTCCGCTGGGCTGCGGGCGTCACCACTTCTTTCCCAAAAGGTCTTTCAAAGCTGCATTGTCGAGCATCGCATCCGCCAGAAGCCGCTTCAGCTTCGTGTTCTCGTCCTCCAGCGTCTTCAGCCGCTTGGCTTCCGACACCTCCATGCCGCCGAATTAGGCTTTCCATTTATAGATGCTGGCATCGCTGACGCCGTGCTTGCGGCAAAGCTCCGCGACAGGCGTGCCCGCCTCGTGCTCCTTCAGAATGCCGATAATCTGTTCGTCTGTGAAACGGCTGCGCTTCATTCTCTGGTCCTCTCAATGGGCCAGAGCTTACTTCAAAATGGATTATTTCAACGGGGCAAGGTCAGCAAAACCAAACCAGAACTGACCGTTCTCATCTCTATACCAGATATGCTTGGGAAATGTCTTGTCACCTTCGAAATACCGCAGTTGGTGATTTCGAAGCGCGTCTCTAACCCATTTGGTGGCAGTATCGCGCTCATTTTCGGTCGCCTTGGGGCAAATCGTGGTCAGTTCCTTTTTCGGTCTCGTCGGCTTGCCATACTTGTCCAGTCGAGCAAGAGGCATGCCACCCCACCACCGCACGATCTTGTGTTCTCCACTTCCGACGTAGCAGGCTGCCGTAATCTCGGCCTCACTCAAAGGCACGCGTTCGGGGATCTGCGTTGGACGGGCCATTACTTTGTCTCGAATCGATTGAGCCCGAGCTTCGGGACATGAAGGCACGTCGGGCGACGAGCCGCTCTAATACAAATCTCCCCCGAAATCTATGCGGCGTTCTAGAACTGTCTGCCTTCACAGCATCGAATCTCAACAGCATGGCGAGATGCTCAGACCTCTGGGGAGCTGGGCTCGGAGGACAATGCTGCCTTCACCCGTGTGGAGGTCGGTATTTCAACCCTGCTCACGATTTCAAATAATGATCGTACTCTTCAAGCGCGACTGTTCGGCATAGATGCTGTATCGCCTCAGCCAGAAGTTTCATCTTGGGCGTCGCGATTTCTCTAAGCCCTCCCTCCGTCGAATTGGTCACGAGGACCACGACAGTCAGATCAGTAAGAAGCGTTTATAACTGATCGCTGCAGACTCGCTTGTCGCCGTCCGGCTCGATCGTGTCGCGCGCTCAGTCAACCAACCACCCGAGATGATCGAGGATCTGGCACCGAAAAAACGCGGATTCTCCGACGACCGAAGGCTTGTATTTAGGCCGCAAAGTCCGAGGGAAAGGTGCCGGGCAACCCGGGCATCCGTGAAAGACGCCCCAAGGCATGTGCCAAGACGACGTCGTTGCACAAAGCGAACCACGGCCAACGCATCCAGGCTTCCGCTACACAATACCTCCAAGTCCTGGGCGCTAATCACCAGCGGCCGATAACAAAAAGGCGTTCATAGCAATTTTGGCCTCAGCAAGCTCTTAAACAGCGGGGCCAACATCCCGCTGAAGTTGGTTTCCAAGTCGCCCCGGAGCTAAGATTAGCCGGAACAGGAACCGCTCTAAAGAGCCTTTTCTTTTCAGCTTATTAGCTCCGTGGTCAGCTGACCACCACCGAAGCACCTTCGCCGCTCCGAGCTGCGACGGTATGGCCTCTGCGATTCAGCCGTCAAAGTCTTCCGGTCCTTCATTGCTTTCTACCAGGGCTTCATCAGCGGACGCAGGGAGGATCCTCAGCACTCGCTCTCATGTTAGCTGCTGCGGCCTCGCAACTGTCTCGAGGCAGTCCGGTCCTCTGACCTCTTAACCCGGGGAGAAAGTCGTCAATTGCGCCATCAGAGCGGCGCACCTTCCCTGGCCTCCGCCGCGAGGTTATGGCGACCAGGAGCGGGCGTAGCCTATATCGCGGGCTCGCGTCATGGGGGTCTGATACCACAGCGAGAAGATGCACGTCGAACCCGCGTAGTCGCTAAACCGAAAGGTTGTCATAAAAAGCTTTTGGTTTTCAATTACTTAGAGCGGTGGTCAGCTGACCACCATAAAAATGACTTCGATGCTTCCATGCACCGCTCCAGCAGCATTGGATTTGAAGGTCGCTCTCATCGAAGCCTACCCAGCCTGCAAACTCCCCTGCCCGTTGGCCCTCAACAACGCCATTATCATCGGACCAATTGAAAACTCTCCTCGCTCTGTGCGCCTTGTGAGATCCCGCAGATAGCCGCCAGCCGAGTTGATGAAATTCGCACGCTCCAAGATGCAAGCGACCGCCACGGCTGCATTTTCCGGCCCCATAGCCTCGCAGGCCTCCTGATAGGCCGACGCGCTTATGCGCAGCGTAGATCTAACGACCACCGCCGCCGACTTCAAATCGCGCCAGTTCCCGATTGCGCCGCCCGGTCCATAGTCCGATACCGTCGGGCACGCCTTCAACACCACACCCAGCGGGAACACCTTTATCGGCTCGCTCTTCGGCCGGCGCATTTTGCTCGGCTTCGCTCCCAGCTCCTTCCCAGAGCTAGGTTCAAGTTCATAGGTGGATTCGGGATTTGAATTCTGTATGTGCTGCTCATGATGAGCAGCATTGGTGCTACTATTTCTGGAATCTTCCTGCATTTCCAACCGTTTGATTACCTCCTCGCGAAGCATCTCCATTTCCTCGATGATCCTCGTAACATCGGCAAGCGTCGGAACGCGCGGAATTCTACCCACAAGCGCCACATAGATGTCTTCGAAAGCTTGCCAGTCGCCTTCGGCACCCTCTTCCATAGCGGCCGTGATCAGCTTGCGGACGTCGCGTCGGCAGATCGTCAGGTTCTCCTTGGCTTTCCTGAACGCCGCTCTGTTGGCCATTACTTGCTGCGCCATCACCTCCAACTCTTCGGACCGTGCCAGGAGCGGCGACAAGTCGAAGCCGAAGGCGCTCTCAATCTGGCCGTCGCTGTCCTTCCGGGCGTAGCGCTTTCCATTGGCGCTATCCTTTCGGACGATTAGACCCGCTTCCACCAGGATGGCGATGTGTCTGCGCAAAGTCGCGCCCGCCATCGCATGCGCTCGAAGTGCAAGCTGAGCATTTGAGGGGAAGACGATCAGTTGTGCGTCCTGCCTCAACTCATTCTCAGGATAGAAACTCAACAGCGCATCAAGAACCGCGAGGCTATTGGACTGGATCCCGAGCAGTTCCATGGCGGCGGACGCATCCCTGAATACCTTCCACTTGTCCGCAGTCTTGCCTTGTCTAATATCAGCCAAAGCCGCCTGGCGCCGCGCGAGCGCGAGCGTCATCGGCCGCCGCCCGAATGGCGTCGTCACACTTCCCATCTGCATCGTCTTTCACCTTTCAGCAGGCAAAAGAAATCCGCTCACCAAAACGGCGCCAAAGACTCTTGACGAAGATTCGAGGAAATGCGATTCTGTTCGTGCTAAAGAGACAGAAGGGCTTCCACGACGGCAACGTTGAGGGGGCTCTTTTCTTTTGCGGGTTAGTCTCCTTGTTTCCGTTGATGCTTTGCACGGTGCGCTTGATAAAGTGCCGGCAAATGCTCGAGTACGAAGGCGGCAAAGTCTGGCGTGGCTTTCCTGTCGATCGTGATCTCCAGCTTGCTCTTGCTCTGTGTCACCTGCGCAAGTCTGTCCCCGTCCGGGGTCGACATGACGTCCGGAAGCCCACGCGCGATCCGACGCGGTTTCAGGTGGCCGATCACCGCCTTGAACCGGTCTGGCGATGGCAGCGCCTGCACCTCTGCGGAGGCCGCAAATTTGATCGCGTCCGACGGAGAAGCTGCCGTCTCGACCAGTTCTGCCAATTGTTGCCAGCTGGGGCGTCCAACTCCTGGCGCCGCGCCAATGGCGTCGATAAGCTCGGAGGGGAGGGCGTCGACAAGCAGGAGCATCTTCGACAGATTGCTTTTATCGATCGACATGGCAGCGATGACGATCTCTCGTGAAAACTGCTTATTTAGTCGATGTGCGAACCGCGCCTTTTCGATAAAGGTAAGATCTTCACGCTCGTTGTTTTCCTGACCCTGCGCTACGACAAGTTGCTCGTCCGTCAGGTCGCGAACGACTGCCTTTACAGGAAGACCCAGGTCTGAAACGGCACGCAGCCGCCGGTGGCCAAAGGCAACCTGATATCGGCTGGGTTGGTCAGGATGAGGTCTCACGAGGATCGGGACCTGCTGCCCTTGCTCGCGGATTGAAGCAACGAGCCCATCGATGTCCCCTTGCATGCGATCCTGCACGAAAGAGGGCTCGATGGACGAGGCGTCCAGTTCAATCACAGCCTGGCCTTCAGCAAGACGCCGCTCAATCTCCTCCGCGCGGCCAAGACGATCGTTCTGCTCGCGCAGTGCGTTGCCTATATTCGCGGTCAGCTTCGTTGACGGGTCGCGCTCTTTCCTTACTACGCCGAGAAGCGGCAGGGAGCGGCTCTTTGCCGTCCGGTTGTCTGCTGATGACGTATCAGGTGCGTCGGTTGAGACTCCGAGGATGTGCTTGCGGCTCATGTCGGTCTACCCCATGCTTTTTTAATCAGGCTTTCGATCTCGTCGTTGACGGCGTTCATCGCCTCCAAAGCCCGATCATAGGTCGACCGCGTAAACTGGCTGCGCTCGACTTCAAAAAGGGTCTGGTTGGTCAGGCCTGCGTCCGAAACCGCCGTCGTCTTAAGCATCGGGAAATTCAGAACGTTCTCACCAAAGATTGACCGCAGATAGCCGACCATCTGGTTTTGCGGTCCATCGCTTGGTTCGAAACGCGTTATCAGGTAGCGCATCCAGTTGAACTTGAACTGGGCGCCGGCGTTCTCAATTTCCCGCAGCAGGTTCGATGTCATCGCCAGGAACTGGTTCATCGACATCACGTCCAGCATCTGCGGGTGCACAGTGACCAGGATGGAGGTTGCCGCCGTCAATGCCGAAAGCGTGAGGTAGCCTAGCTGGGGAGGGCAGTCGATGACGACAACGTCGTAGTTGTCGGCGATGTCTTCAATGACTTGACTGATCCGACCGTAGAAGAGCGTGTCGCCTTCCTTCCGCTTCATCAGGGCACGCGGGGTGTCGTGCTCGAATTCCATCAGTTCGAGGTTACCTGGGATCAGGTGGAGATCGGGAATATAGGTTCCGCGGACGACTTGCTCGACCGGTACCTGTTCCTCATCGTACCTGATGGCGCCGTAAAGCGTTTCGTTTGGACCCACGTCCGTTTCCGGTTGACTGCCGAAGAGGGCGGAAAGGCTTGCCTGAGGATCGAGATCGATTGCTAGAATGCGGTACCCGCGCATTGCCAGGTACTGTGCGAGATGGGCGGCGGTGGTCGTCTTGCCCGAGCCACCTTTGAAATTCATCACCGAAATAACCTGAAGTTGCTCGCCGTCTCGACGATGCGGCAAGTAGCGTCGGTTGCCACGGCCGACCTGGTCCATGTGCTTGCGGATTGCGTGGATGTCTTCAATCGAGAAAGTCCGCCGACCTCCCGGGCTCATGCTGACGTTCAGCTCTGGCATTTCAGAAGCGGTTTGTCGCAGATACGATTCACCGACGCCCAGCAGCTTTGACGCCTCCGATGGCGCAAAGGTTCGAATGCCTTTCTCGGACGTCGGAGGAAACACCTTGAGATGATGTGCTTGAAGTTGGCTGGAGAGGGCGTCGGCGTGACGCTCCATTAGTGCGGTCAACCCTTCAGGTACGGGCGCTGTTTTCGCGGCGGTCTTCGCCATCTCAAAACCCATTTCTTGCCAGTGGCGATATTTTTCGCGAAACCCGTAAAGTTCCGCCAGTGACAATAAGCGTGGATTCTGGTCGGCGAGCAAGAGCTTTTTGGTTAACGAGAAGTTAACAGAACCGCTGCGAACTTTTCGCGTACGCCGATTCATCCATATACATCCGTAGGTTAGCTCCGCCTTCGAAGCTGGCGGCTTCGAGCCGGAAATGCGGATCTGCATGTCTCATCCACATGTTCATTGATCTCATCCACGGCACTAAAGCCCGATTCGGCAGAATCACCGAGGTGCAAAATTGCACGTAGCCACGGCCGAGTCGTGGTGATTGATAGATGCGCAATCAGATTCTCAACGGAGTGAATCATGCGCATTTTCGTCGTTTCGCCAGACCTCTACGAGCGGCATCGCGGCCTGCTGACACAGATGCACCGCCTGCGTGCTCAGGTCTTCGGGTCCCGCCTGGGTTGGGACGTGGAGGTCACCGCCGACGAGGAACGCGATGAGTACGACAGGCTCGGGCCAACCTACATCCTGGAGATCGACGCGACTGACCGCGTTGCCGGCTGCGCCCGTCTTCTGCCCGCGTCCGGCCCGACCATGCTTCAGCAGACCTTCCCGCAGCTGTTGAGGGAAGGGCATCTCGACGTTCATCCGGGAATGATCGAGAGCTCGCGCTTCTGCGTCGATACCAACCTCGAGGCGGGTAGGGGAGGGGGCCAGCTGCACCTTGCGACGCTCACCATGTTCGCCGGGATCATCGAATGGTCGATGGCGAACGGCTACGACGAAATCGTCACCGCGACCGATCTCCGCTTTGAGCGAATCCTCAACCGGGCCGGATGGCCGATGCGTCGCCTCGGCGAGCCGGTGGAGATCGGCAACACGATCGCCGTCGCGGGAAGCCTGCCAGCGGATCGGGCCAGTTTCGATCGGCTTTGCCCAGCAGACTACAAGTCGAACATCACGGGCATCCTCGGGTCGAGGAGTGCCGCGTGACTCAGCTGCGTTCTCATTCTCGCCTTGTGCGCAAGCTCCAGGACGCGCTCGGCGATCAGCTCTGCGTCGCGCTCGATGATGCCAGCGTCGTCGAGATCATGCTGAACCCGGACGGCAGGCTGTTCATCGAACGTTTGGAGCAGGGCGTGGCGGCGGCCGGGGCAATGAGCCCGGCCGCCGCGGAAGTGGTCATCGGGAGTGTCGCGCATGCGCTGCAATCGGAGGCCGACGACGAGAGGCCAATTATTTCCGGCGAGCTGCCGATCGGGGGACACCGCTTCGAGGGCCTGCTGCCTCCGGTCGTGTCGTCGCCGGCCTTCACGATCCGAAGGCGCGCGTCCCGGCTTATTCCGCTCGAAGAGTATGTGAGGTCGAAGGTAATGACCGAAGCGCAGGCCTCGGTGCTGCGCAATGCGATCGCATCGCGCCTGAACATCGTGATCTCAGGTGGCACTGGATCCGGAAAAACGACACTCGCCAATGCGGTCATCGCCGAGATCGTTGCCAATGCGCCGGACGATCGGATGGTGATCCTGGAAGATACCGCCGAGATCCAATGCGCCGCGGAAAACGCGGTGCTGCTGCACACGAGCGACACGGTCGACATGGCGCGGCTGCTCAAGAGCACGATGCGGCTGAGACCCGATCGAATCATTGTCGGCGAGGTGCGCGACGGCGCAGCACTTACTCTTCTGAAAGCCTGGAACACGGGCCATCCGGGCGGCGTCACGACGGTTCATTCCAACACGGCGAGCTCCGCCTTGCGCCGACTCGAGCAGCTGACCGCGGAAGCAAGCCAGCAGCCGATGCAGGAGGTAATCGGCGAGGCGGTCGATCTTGTCGTCTCGATCGAACGGGCGGGGAAGGGGAGACGGGTCCGCGAGATCATCCACGTCGAGGGCTTCAGCAATTCCCGCTACCGGACCGAACACTATGCACAGGTCGATGAGGACAGCCATGTCGCGTAATAGACCCATCATCCTCGCCGGCGTCGCGCTGGCGTGCCTTTCCATGATGCTGGAGCCGGCGCTCGCCTCCTCCGGCGGAGGCCTGCCCTGGGAATCGCCACTCCAGCAGATCCAGCAGTCGATCACAGGGCCGGTCGCCGGCTTCATTGCGCTGGCGGCCGTTGCGATCGCCGGCGGGATGCTGATCTTTGGCGGCGAGCTCAACGACTTCGCGCGGCGGCTTTGCTATATCGCGCTTGTCGGCGGCGTGCTGCTCGGCGCCACCCAGATCGTGGCGCTCTTCGGGGCGACCGGCGCATCCATCGCCTCGGCCAGGACGCCGTCGCCGCGCGAGATCGCCAGCTTATCCTCCCATACGGAAGGGGAGGGAAGCCATGGCTGAGCCGGCCTCCACGCTTTCCCATTCGCGCATTCACCGGGCGCTGTCGCGACCGAACCTGCTGATGGGCGCCGATCGCGAACTGGTTCTCCTGACCGGACTTGCCTCGGTCATCCTGATCTTCGTCGTGCTGACCTGGTATGCGGCGCTTTTCGGCTTTGCGGTCTGGCTCGTGACGCTTGCCGCACTTCGAATGATGGCGAAGGCCGATCCGCTGATGCGCCGGGTCTATCTCCGGCATGTATCCTACCGCGCCTATTACCGGCCGACCTCGACGCCCTGGCGGCGCTATTGAGGTCCGAAATGGCTGCACTCAAGCGCTTCCGGCATTCCGGACCATCGTTTTCCGATCTCGTTCCCTATGCGGGGCTGGTCGAAAACGGCGTCATCCTGCTCAAGGACGGCTCGCTGATGGTCGGCTGGTATTTTGCCGGTCCCGACAGCGAGAGCTCGACCGATGCGGAGCGGAACGAGGTCTTGCGGCAGATCAATGCAATCCTTGCCCGCCTCGGCTCGGGCTGGATGATCCAGGTCGAGGCGGTGCGGGTGCCGACCGAAGACTACCCGGCCGAGTCGGACTGCCATTTTCCGGACCCCATAACCCGGGCGATCGATGCCGAGCGGCGCGCGCATTTCCAACGGGAGAAGGGCCATTTCGAAAGCCGGCATGCGCTTATCCTGACCTGGCGACCGCCGGAGACGCGGCGCTCCGGCCTGACGCGCTATGTCTATTCGGACGCGGCAAGTCGATCCGCGACCTATGCGGACAAGGCGCTCGACACCTTCGTCACCTCGATCCGCGAGGTCGAGCAATATCTCATGAACGTCGTGTCGATCCGACGGATGATGACGCGCGAGGTGGAAGAGCGCGGCGGATACCGCATCGCCCGCTATGACGAACTCTTCCAGTTCATCCGCTTTTGCATCACCGGCGAAAACCACCCCGTTCGGCTCCCCGAGATCCCCATGTATCTCGACTGGCTGGTCACGGCCGAGCTCCAGCACGGGCTGACGCCGATGGTTGAGAACCGCTATCTCGGCGTCGTCGCCATCGACGGACTTCCGGCCGAGAGCTGGCCGGGTATCCTCAACGCGCTTGACCTGATGCCGCTCAGCTATCGCTGGTCCTCACGCTTCGTCTTCCTCGATGCCGAGGAGGCGCGGGCGAAGCTCGAGCGCACCCGCAAGAAATGGCAGCAAAAGGTGCGGCCGTTCTTCGACCAGCTCTTCCAGACGCAGAGCCGGTCGATCGACCAGGACGCCATGATGATGGTGGCGGAGACCGAGGACGCGATCGCGGAAGCCTCGTCCGAGCTTGTCAGCTACGGCTACTATACGCCCGTCATCGTGCTCTTCGATGAGGAGCAGGCACGCCTCCAGGAAAAGTGCGAGGCGATCCGCCGGCTGATCCAGGCGGAAGGGTTCGGCGCCCGGATCGAGACCCTGAATGCAACGGACGCCTTTCTCGGCAGCCTGCCGGGAGTTTCTTACGCCAATATCCGCGAGCCACTGATCAATACGCGCAATCTCGCCGATCTCATTCCGCTCAATGCTGTCTGGTCGGGAAGCCCAGTGGCGCCGTGCCCCTTTTACCCGCCTGGCTCGCCGCCGCTGGTGCAGGTCGCAAGCGGATCGACGCCGTTCCGGTTGAACCTGCATGTCGACGATGTCGGCCACACGCTGATCTTCGGGCCGACCGGCTCGGGCAAGTCGACGCTCCTCGCGCTGATCGCAGCACAGTTCCGGCGCTACGCCCGAGCGCAGGTCTTCGCCTTCGACAAGGGCCGCTCGATGCTGCCGCTGACGCTCGGTCTCGGCGGCGACCACTACGAGATCGGCGGCGAGGAGAACTCCTCGCCAAGTGGGGAGGGGAGGGGGCTCGCCTTCTGCCCGCTTGCGGAACTTGCGACGGACGGCGATCGCGCCTGGGTGTCCGAATGGATCGAGACGCTGGTGTCGCTGCAGGGTGTGACGATCACCCCGGACTATCGCAATGCCATCTCGCGGCAGGTCGGGCTGATGGCACAGTCTCGTGGCCGTTCGCTCTCGGATTTCGTCTCCGGCGTGCAGATGCGTGAGATCAAGGACGCGCTCCATCACTATACGGTTGACGGTCCGATGGGCCAGCTGCTCGACGCCGAGGAGGATGGGTTGTCGCTCGGCGCCTTTCAATGCTTCGAGCTCGAGGAGCTCATGAATATGGGCGAGCACAATCTCGTGCCGGTTCTGACCTACCTGTTCCGAAAGATCGAGAAGCGCCTGACCGGCGCGCCAAGCCTCATCATCCTCGACGAGGCATGGCTGATGCTCGGCCACCCGGTCTTCCGCGACAAGATCCGCGAATGGCTGAAGGTGCTGCGCAAGGCCAATTGTGCCGTCGTGCTCGCGACGCAATCGATTTCGGATGCGGAGCGCTCCGGCATCATCGACGTGCTCAAGGAATCCTGCCCGACGAAAATCTGCCTGCCGAATGGGGCGGCGCGCGAGCCGGGCACGCGGGAGTTCTACGAGAGGATTGGCTTCAATTCCCGTCAGATCGAGATCGTCGCAACGGCACTGCCGAAGCGCGAATATTACGTCGCCTCGCCCGAGGGCCGCAGGCTATTCGACATGGCGCTCGGCCCGGTCGCGCTCTCCTTCGTCGGCGCATCCGGCAAGGACGACCTCAAGCGAATCCGCGCGCTTCATTCCGAACACGGGGCCGACTGGCCCCTCCATTGGCTCCAACAGAGGGGGATCGCCCATGCCGAAACGCTTCTTTCGTCCACGTGAGTTCATGACTGCCGCAACGCTCACGGCGACCGTCATCGTAGTCAGCCAGCCCGTCTCCGTCCAGGCCGGCGGCGTCACGGGCCAGGCAACCGAATGGACCCAGCTTGCCAACAATGCCGAGCTGATTTCGCTGGTCGGCAAGTCGGCCGAGCAGGTGAATAACCAGATCACGCAGATCAACCAGCTGGCTCAGCAGATCCAGAACCAGCTGAACATCTACCAGAACATGCTGCAGAACACGGCGCAGCTGCCGAGCCATGTCTGGGGACAGGTGGAGAGCGACCTGCAGCAATTGCAGAGCATCGTCGCTGAGGGGCAGGGGATCGCGTTTTCGATGGGTAATATCGACGACGTGATGAGCCAGCGGTTTCAGAGTTACGGGAATTTCAGGACGACACTGCCCGACAATGCGACCTTTTCGAGCTCCTACCAGACCTGGTCGAACACCAACCGCGACACGATCGCCGGCACGCTGAAGGCTGCGAACCTCACCGCCGAACAGTTCTCGAGCGAGGAGGCGACGATGAGTTCGATCCGCTCCATGTCGGAGACGGCAGATGGGCAGATGAAGGCGCTGCAGGTCGGCCATGAGATCGCCGCCCAGCAGGTGGCGCAGATGCAGAAGCTGCGCGGTCTCGTCTCTCAACAGATGACGATGATGGGAACCTGGTACCGGTCGGAGCAGGCGCAGAGGGACCTCGCCCAGGCGCGGCGCGAGCAGTTCTTCAGCGCCACCGAGCGGGATATCCGCGGCGGCCAGGTCATTGAGCCGCGCTGGTGAGCCCGCGTCTGATCATCGCCCTTGCACTGGCAGGGATCGCCGCACTCGCCGCGGGCGCCGCCTGGCTCGGCGTGCAGCCGCATCCCGCGGGCCAATCGGGAGCGGGCGCGGTCGTGCAGCCCGCATCCGAAGCAAAGCGCAAGGCGCACCGGGAAAAGTTCTTCAGCGGCGATCCGGAGCGGGACATTCGCGGCGGACAGGAGATGAAGCCGAGATGGTGACCGTTCGTGTCTCAGGGAAAATGGAGCTCGTCTCCATCACGATCGCGATCGTTCTCCTGGCGAGCGCTCCGGCGCTCGCGCAGCAGGGATCGGTGCTCACCACTTTGGAGAGCCACGTCGCCGCCGCCGCCAAGGGGTGGGAGACGACGGTGATGAATGCGGCGCGCTCGCTGTTCTGGATCCTCGCCGGGATCGAGGTCGGGATTGCTGCGGTTTGGCTCGCGATCAACACCGCCTCGCTTGACGGCTGGTTTGCCGAGCTCGTCCGGCGCGTGCTGTTCATCGGCTTCTTCGCCTTCGTCCTCGACCAGGGGCCGAGCGTGGCGAAAGCGGTCGTCGACAGTCTCTATCAGATCGGCGCCGGCGGCGGCTCGGCTTCGCCCGCCAATATTTTCGACGCCGGCATTCGCGTCGCCTCGAAAATGTCCGAACAGGCGAAGTTCGGCCTCTTCGAGGACAATGCTCTGGCGATTGCCGCCGTCTTCGCCATGGTCGTGGTGGTCATCTCCTTCAGTCTGGTCGCCGCGATCTTCATCGCGGTGATGGTGGAGATGTATGTCGGGCTGCTCGCCGGCATGATCATGCTCGGCCTCGGCGGCTCGTCTTACACCAAAGACTTCGCGGTCAAATATCTGGTCTATGCCTTCTCAGTCGGCATGAAGCTGATGGCACTCGTCATGATCGCCAAGATCGGTTCCGATGTCCTGCTCGGTCTGGCGGAGACGCCGACGGCGACATCCGAGCAGTTCATCACGACGCTGGCGATCGCAGGCATCTCGGTCGTGGTCTTCGTCATCGCCATGTATGTGCCGCCGATCCTGCAGGGCGTCGTCCAGGGCGCTTCGGTTTCGGGCGGAATGGAAGCGATCCGGCATGGCGGCCAGGCCGCGAGCTTTGCCGCCGGCGCCGCCTTCCTCGGCGCGGCCGCTGCCACGAGGGGCGTTCAGACGGCGAGTTCGGCGAGAGCGGCCGGCTCGTCCTTTGCCGGCGCGGCCCTGCGCGGCATGGCATCAGGCATCGGCAGCGCCGCAATGGCAGCCGGTTCGGCGGCGAAGGAAAAGGCCATCGCTTCGCCCGGCGCCTATGCCGGTTCGTTGCTCGGGCTCGCCAATGCCAAGCTCGACCAGACCCGGCATTCCGGCCGGCCGACGCCCCCGCCCCTCGACGAGAACAAATAAAGGCTGATGAGACATGGCCGGATCAACCCCGCCCGCTAATCCGTACATTGCTGCCCGCAACGAATGGACCGAGCGCTACGGCTCCTATGTGAAGGCTGCCGCGGCCTGGCGCATCGTCGGCCTGACCGGCATGCTGATGGCCGTCATCGGCTTTTCCTATGCGCTTTACCAGAGCACGCAAGTGAAGCTCATCCCCTATATCGTCGAGGTCGACAAGCTCGGGACGGCGGCCAATGCCGGTTTCCCTGAGCAGATCGAATATGCCGATCCGCGGGTGGTGCGCGCCACGCTTGGCAGCTTCGTGACGAACTTCCGGTCGGTCACACCGGATGCGGTGGTGCAGAAGCAGTATATCGATCGGACCTATGCGCTGCTCAGAACCAACGATCCGGCGACCGAGAAGGTCAACAGCTGGTTCCGCGGCAATTCTCCGTTCGAGAAGGCGAAGACTGCGACGGTCGCGATCGAGGTGAACAACATTGTGGCACTGTCGAAACAATCCTACCAGATCGATTGGACCGAATATGAGCGCGACCGCAAGGGTAAGGAAACCGGTGTAAGACGCTTCCGCGGTGTCGCCACCGTGACGCTCAATCCGCCGCAGGATGAAAGCGTCATTCGTCTCAACCCCCTTGGTCTCTACCTGCGTGACTTCGACTGGACCGCGCAGCTTTGAAAGGCATGCCGATGAATGCGACTACGAACACAGCCCTCGAACGGGCACTGCTATCTGCTGCCCTGGCGCTCGCCATCCTCCCTCCGGCTGCTTTCGCGCAGTCGATGAGCGCCAACGAGACCAAGGGCGCAACGATCTCGAACCAGTGGCGAGCGGGCAGGGGACTCGTCACCAAGGGCGCCGACGGCAAGGTGATCTTCCTGTTCGGGGAGATCCAGCCGTCGGTGGTCTGCTCACCGCTCCAGGTCTGCGATATCGAGCTCCAGGCCGGGGAAGTGGTCCGCGACGTGCTCGTCGGCGACATGGTGCGATGGAAGGTGGAGCCGGCGACGTCGGGTGCGGTCGGAGGCCAGGCAATCCACCTGATCGTCAAGCCGTCCGAACCAGGGCTCATCACCTCGATGGTGGTGACCACCTCACGGCGCACCTATCACATTCAGCTGAAATCCAACGCCACGCAGTATATGGCACGCGTCGGCTTCGAATATCCGGAAGACGTCTCGTCAAAGCTTGCCGACATCAATGCGCGGCTTGAGGCAAGCACGATTCCCGGCGCAAACGTGCCGGCCGAGAAGCTGAACTTCGGCTATTCGGTCTCGGGCAGGGCGAGCTGGCGGCCGACAAGGGTCTATAGCGATGGCGCCAAGACCTATATCCAGTTCCCGCGCTCGCTCGCCGGCCAGGATGCGCCGGTGCTCTTCGTCGTCTCCGGCGGCGAAAACCGCATCGTCAACTATCGCATGAAGAGCGGAATGATGGTGGTCGACTACAATATCGACCGCGCCGTCCTCGTTTCTGGCGTCGGCTGGAAGCAGCAGAAGGTGACGATCAGGCGGGGAGGGCGGTGATGCGCGTCGGATCCCTCCTTCTGCAAGCCTTCGCGGCTGCCGCCGTCGTGATGACTTCCGGGTGCCAGGCAACCGGTCCCGAGGACCTGGTCGCCAGCAATGCTCCGGCGGAAATCTCAGGACCGGCGGCAAGCGCCATTGCCGGTGACATGGTGAGCCGTTTTGCGGAGCAGATCGGCCCGGGAAAGGCAACAGTTGCGCTGAAGCCCGATGGCTCGCCGTTCGGCCAGGCGCTGGAGGCGGCGCTCAAAGGCTGGGGCTATTCTGTTGTCACCGACCAGAAGACTGATGACAAGGCAAAACTGGTGGCAATCGCCTATGCGCTGCAGCCCTATGAGGACCAGGTGCTCGCCCGGCTCTCCACCGCGACGGTCGACATCGGACGCGCCTACACGGTAACGGAAGCCGGCGCCACGCCGGCAAGCCCGCTGTCGGTGATGCGGAAAGGGTGAGGAGAGAGCCATGACGCAGTCGATTCAACTGGGTGGGGCCGCCCACAGTCAGGCGAGACCGATGCAGCGGATCAACCGCCTGCCCGTGATTGTCGTGATCGGGTTTGTCGTCGTGTTCCTGGCGGTGATCTTCTTCGGTCTGACGAACCGCGGTCTGTTCTTCGGCAAGGACCAGGGGCTCGATCAGACCACCGGTAATCCCGCATCGACTTATGCCGATCAACTCAAGCAGGGTGTGACGGACGGCATCATCGGCGAGCCGGAGAAGGCCCAGAACTTCCAGCCGACTCCCGTCGAGACCAAGAAGGAAGAAGCAACTCCGTTTGCGGAACAGCCAAAGATGGCGGAAGACCAGACCCCGAACAGGGAGGACGCTACCGATGACGAATGGCGTGCGCGCCTCCAGCGCGAACAGGAAGAGCAATATCTGCGCGAGCGCTACCGGCAGCGCATGGTGCGACTGCAGGCGAACGCCGCAGCCTTCGATGCGCCGCTTGCGATCGACCGCAGCAAGCTTGAGGCGAAGGCACAAAATACCGGTGCAAAGGACTCCTCATCAACGACGACCGCGGGCGCGCAGACGTCGGCCGCGGATCTCTATGCCGCAGCCCTCAGAAACGGCCTGCCCGGACAGGACGTGGATCAGAACGGGCAGGCGTCCAAGGAGGACTTCTTTAATGCCGACATCAGGGAGCTCGGCTATCTCTCGAACCGGGTCGTGCCGCAGCTCTCTCCCTATGAGCTCAAGCGGGGTTCGGTCATTCCTGCAACATTGATCACCGGGATCAACAGCGATCTGCCGGGTCGCATCACCGCCCAGGTCGGCCAGAATGTGTATGACAGCGCCACCGGACATCGCTTGCTGATTCCCCAGGGGGCAAAGCTCTTCGGACGCTACGACAGCAAGGTGTCCTTTGGTCAAAGCCGGGTGCTCGTCGTCTGGACGGACCTGATCTTCCCGAATGGTTCAACGCTGCAGATCGGCGGCATGGCCGGCACGGATGCTCAAGGCTATGGCGGCTTCCACGACAAGGTGAACAACCACTATTTCAGGACCTTCGGTTCGGCGGCGCTTATCGCGCTGATCGGAACGGGGATCGATGCGTCGATGCCGGACAGCGCGACGCTGGCAACCCAGGAAACCGCGTCCGATGCAGCACGACGGAACTTCGCGGAGAGCTTTGGCCGCGTCGCCGAGCAGACGATCAGTCGAAACCTCAATGTCCAGCCAACGCTTGAGATCAGACCGGGTTACAAGTTCAACATCCTGGTCGACCAGGATATTATCTTTCCAGGCACCTACCGGAATTAGCAATGAGCGTCGTTGTAACGGGCGATTTGCCAAAGCCCGCCCAGCAAAGATAATTCATCTCGAGATGGTCTTCGAGGCAATGCCGAGACCCTCGCACCCTATGCCCGATGGATTGATGCCGCCGAACGGTGCGGCTTGGGATGACAGCCGCCGGTGTTGATGCCGACCGTGCCCTATTCCAGCGCCTCCGCGACGCGCCAGACCGCCAGACCCGCAGGTACGCGACATGCACCATATCCAATCCGATCGCCTGCGCCGCCGCCGTCGCCAATCTCGATATCTGGCGCAACGAGCCGGTGCTCGAGCGGATCGAAAGTCTTGAGGCCATGCACCGAAAGAACCTGGCGCGGTTTGAAGGCGACGACCGCTTTACCAATATGCGCCAGATGGGAACGATCGCGGCGCTCGACCTCGTCGTGCCATCCGGCGGCTACCTTGCCGAGGTCGGTCCGCGCATGCGCCGGCTGTTTCGCGAGCGCGGTCTGCTTATCCGTCCGCTCGGCAATGTCATCTACCTGATGCCGCCCTATTGTGTGACCGCGGATGAGCTCGGGCTTGCCTATGACGCCATCGACGAGGTGGCCTCCATCGTTCTCGGGAAGGCATGACGATGCGGACACGATCCTCTCGCCTGGCCGGGTTCGGGCACGCCGTGCCGGCACGCTGCGTCGACAATGCCGAGATCGAAGCGCGTTTCGGGCTTGAGGTAGGTTGGATCGAGCGCCGGACCGGGATTCGAACGCGCCACTGGGCTGAAGAGGGAGATACGCTGAGCGGCCTTGCCGCTGAGGCCGGCCGCATGGCGCTCGACAATGCCGGTATCGCGCGAAGCGAAATCGCGCTGACACTGCTCGCCACCTCGACGCCGGATCATCTTCTGCCGCCGTCGGCGCCGCTCCTTGCACACAGGCTGGGCCTCGAACGATCCGGGGCGATTGATCTCGCCGGCGCCTGTTCGGGTTTTCTCTATGCGCTGACGCTCGCCGACGGTTTCGTCCGCGCCCACGGCCGCGCCGTTCTCGTCGTCGCCGCCAATATTTTAAGTCGCCGCATCAATCCCGCCGAGCGGGCGAGTGCAGTGCTCTTTGCCGACGCCGCCGGCGCGGTCGTGCTTGCGCCATGCGGGGACCGGCAGCGCGGCCTCCTCTCCGCCGATCTCGTATCGGATGGGAGCGGCTACGATCTGATCCACATACCGGGTGGCGGCAGCAGTCGGCCCTTTGCCAGCGGTACTCCTGCAGAGGATTTCCTGATGACGATGCGCGATGGCCGCGAGGTGTTCTCCCGTGCCGTCGCCCTGATGACCCGAACGTCCGAGCGCGTGCTGCAGCAGGCGGGAATTGCAGCTGCCGAGATCGACCGCTTCGTTCCGCATCAAGCCAACGCGCGCATGTTTGACGTGGTGTGCAGCAATCTTGCCATCGATCCCGGAAAGACGGTCAGGACGATCGAAACCTTTGGCAATTCCTCTGCTGCCACCATCCCGCTCTCGTTGTCGGTTGCCAACCAAAGGAAGACATTCGCTGACGGCGAGACGCTGCTTCTGACTGCAGCCGGTGCCGGCCTAGCGGGCGGAGCGGGGATTATCGTGATCTAGTCCTCGCTAAAGAGCGCTGTCCGATATTTCCGGCAAGCCGGCCGAAGGCGTCATCCCGATGAATTTCTCCCGTGGGGATGACTGCTGCTATCTCGATCTTTGCGGCTTGATCTCCTGGCCAGGTTGTATCCTGGACTAAGCCGCCTTCATCACCAAGGTCGAACCGGTCGACGAGTTCCATCAGGTAGTCCGCCTCGCCCGACAGCGTCCAGCTCGCGGCTTGTGTCTCCTCGGCCATGGCTCCGTTGCTTTGCGTCAGCTGGTCGAGCCGCGTGATCGCGACGTTCACCTCGGCGATCGATGTAGCCTGCTCCCGGCTCGACAGCGCGAGCGCCTCGATCTGGGTCGAGATCTCGAGGATGTGCTTGGAGATATCCAGCAATGCAGCACCGGTTTCGGAGACGAGGCCGGCGCCCTTGGCGACTTCGGCGGTAGAGTTGCCGATCAGCGTAGCAATCTCCCGGGCGGCCCCGGCGGACCGCTGCGCGAGTTCCCGCACCTCCTGGGCGACGACGGCAAAACCCTTGCCGGCTTCGCCGGCGCGCGCCGCCTCGATGCCCGCATTGAGCGCCAGCAGATTGATCTGGAATGCGATGTCGTCGATGACCTCGATGATGTGGCCGATATGGCTGGAGGCGGCCTCGATCCGCCCCATGGCCGCCGTGGCATTGCCCACGACGACGGTGGAGCGATCGGCGTCTTGCTTGGCCTTGGAGACCGTATTGTCGGCATTGGCCGCCTGGTCGGCTGCCCTGCGGATGGTGGCGACGATCTCATCAACGCTTGCGGTCGTCTCTTCGAGCGACGCGGCTTGCTGCTCGGTGCGACCGGAGAGCGCCTTGGCGCCCTCGGCCATCTGACGGCCGCTTCCCTGGATGACGGACGATGTCGTGCGGATGTCGAGGAGGGTTTGCCTGAGGCCCGCGACGGCGGCGTTGAAATCGGTGCGCAGCTTATCAAGCGCAGGGGCGAAGGGTGTCTCGATCGTTGAGGTCAGCCGGCCCCTTGCCATGGCGTCGAGCCCATCTGCCAGTGCGTCGACTGCAAAGGCGATTTCCTGGTCGCGGCGCGACTTCTCCGCTTCGTTGCGATCACGCTCGGCATCGGCCGCGGCGCGCTCCCGTTCGGACCGCTGTTCGAGCGCGATCTTCGCCTTCGCATTGGTCTTGAAGACGTCGAGGGCACGCGCCATCTCGCCGATCTCGTCGGCGCGATTCCGGTTAGCGACAGCCGTGTCGATGAGGCCACCGGCCAGATTGCGCATCGCCTGGGTGATCTCCCCGATCGGCCCCTTCAGCGTCAGCACCAGGGCTGCGCCGGAGACGAGAGCGATGATCACGCCGAAAACCATGGCGCCGATCGACAGCCTATTGGCATCCTGACTCTGGCGCCCGGCGGCACTCCGTTGCAGGTCGGCGAACAGCGAAAGCTGCTCGCCGATATGGTCGATCTCGTCGGCAGCGGCCTGGAATTGCTGTGTGCGCTTGCCGGTAGCGCCGACAAGTTCGACGGCGGACTGTTCAATCCGGTCAAAGGAAGTTGCGAGCTTGGTCGACTGCTCCCCGGCGAAGCCGAGATCGCCCGCGGTCGAGCTCAGCGCAAAAAGCGCGTTGCGGCATTGCGCGATGTGCGTTGCCAATGTCGACTGCTTTTCTGCGGAACGGTCGAGCATGAATTCGGCAAGTGCGATGCGCGTCAGGTAGATGGCATCGCTAAGATGGCGCGTGTCCTGCATCACGAGCCCGGCCTTGGCAACCGAGGCATTGAGCTCATCGAAGGTCTTAGACACGTCCTGCATCTTTTCGGTCGCCGCCGTCTCGAGCGGCTCCTTCAGCGCTTTGAGCTCAGCGAAGACATCCAGGATTTTCTCTAGGTTTTCCGGCGGGCGCGCCTTGTCGTCCGTGAGGGCCTTCAAGGCCCTGACGTTGGCCGAAAAGGCCTTGCCCAGCGGCCTGGATTTCTTCGGCAACGCGATCGGAAGCAGCTTCTGGTGAACCTTCAGGTCGCCCATGGCTGTGGCGAGCGCCCGATAGCCCTCGCCATCGTCCTTGCGCGCGGCAAATGCATCTCCGAGCGCGGCAACAAAGCTTATCGCCGAGAGGATCTTTTGCGCGTCACGCAGTTTCTCCTTGGCGTCGTCTTCCTGCGTGGAGATCGACTTGTCGAAGGCGGTGGCGGCGGCCAAGAGATCCGCCTGCGATGTCGAGATGACTCCCAAGGCCCCTTTGATGCCGGCTTCGAGGCGGGCTTCATCGGCATGCAGAGCCCAAAGGTCGTCCATTCGGCCGTTGATCGCAGAAAGCGCCGCGGATGCGCTTTCGAGCTCCGCCCAGCCTTCGGCCTGCGGCGTCAGGCGTGCGCCGGCAGCGTCGAGCGCGGCGCGCTGCTCGTCGAGCTTGCGGAAGACGAGCGCACGGTTTTCTTCGGTCGTCCGATCGAGAAAGCTGATCATCGCCGCATAGACATCCTTGAAGCCGCTGAGCGATGCCGCGACATCGTTGGATATCGCCATCCGGCTTTGCAAGAGCCCGGATGCGAGTATCCCCGTCACCCCGACCGCGGTGATGCTCAGGATGAAGGGCAACACCAGCAGCATCACCTTCGTTCGGATTTTGAAACGCGAGAGGAGGCGATCGACCCAGCCCATGAGAGATGTCCCGAAATTTCGTTGAGGTGGCAGCCGCGTGCGCCGCAGCATCAGCGCATCGATAGGCAGCCAGGGATAACAAATCGATAATGACGCGGCGCTCCCATGCAAATGTCACAAAACATTCATGCAAGCTAATTCGTATTACTTTTCAATCGGCTGGAGAAATCACCCCTCGGTTCGTCACGCCGTTGTTGTTTCCGTGCTGTAGTTCTTCGCCATAAGTTGAAGAGGGGCTGCCAATGGAAATCTCCAAATTTGCGGACGAACAACTGGCCGGTGAGATCGCCGCAGGCCGCGAGGCTGTGCCCGAAGTCGACCCGATGCGGTTGATCGAGCAGGTCGTCCATCGGGCGCGCGCCGGAGCCGGGGTGGATTTCGACGTCTTTGAGTCCCTGATCGGCGAAAACGATCTCGTCGAGATCAACTATCTTGAGCGCGGTTTGATGGCATCAAGGGCCGTATGCAGGATCAATGTTCCGGCACCCGTTGGCGACGGCAGTGACTGGGGGACCGGGTTCTTGATCGGGCCGCGGCTGCTGTTGACCAACAATCACGTCATCGGCTCCCCCGACGACGCCCTCAAGGCAACCGTCGAGTTTGGCTATGAACTCGACGCCGAAGGGCGGCTGAAGCGAACGACACGCTTCCGGCTTTCCCCGCAAGACGGTTTCGTCACGAGCCCGAGGGAGGCGCTCGATTACACGGTCGTTGCGATCGAGGAAAACAGCGAGGATGGCGCAACGCCAATCTCCGACTTCGGTTTCCTCCGTCTCGACGCGCGCACCGGCAAGACGGAGGTCGGCCAGTATGCGACGATCATTCAACATCCCGATGCCAAGACGAAGCGCATTTCGCTCAGAGAAAACAAGTTCGTCAAATATGGCGACGAGGCGGACCCGGCGCGCGACAACTTCCTTTGGTACTCCTCCGATACCGCGAACGGGTCGTCGGGCGCGGCCGTCTTCACGGATGCCTGGCAGGTGGTTTGCCTGCATCATGCAGGCGTTCCTGACCGCCGGCTGATCGATGGCGAGGAGCACTGGGTGCTGACCGACAAGACAACCGCGCCTGCCCGCATCGCCATCAATCTGCCCGTCGACAAAGTTCACTGGCTCGCGAATGAAGGCGTTCGCATCTCCAAGCTTATCGCCGACGTCCAGGAGAGGATAGCGGCGCCGGGCTTTGCCCGTTCCACCCTGGTCGATGGCCTTGTCGCCGATGCGACCGGCGTGAAGCCGTTTGCCGGAACGACGCCGGGAGAGAGCATCGTCGGGCCGCCCCTCGTCGCCGCACCTGCCCTCAGGCTTGTTGCTGCCGAGGCAAGACGCCGGCCGACGCGGCACACGCGCCCGGCCAATTATTTCGATGGACGCGAAGGCTATCGGTCAGATTTCCTGCCCGTCGAAATCCCGTTGCCCACACTGGGACCCAACGCACTGCGGCATGGTTCACCGGCGAAGGTCACCGGTGCAGCCGACGACGTTCTGCGCTACCAGCACTTCTCTGTGGTCCTCAACGCCAATCCCAAGCGCAAGATGGCCTTCTACACGGCCGTCAACATCGACGGTGCCCGTTGGACGAACCTGGAGCGGGGAAATGACGTGTGGTTTTACGATCCGCGCATCCCCGAGGAACTGCAAAACGGCGACGAACTCTACGGCAACGAGCCAGTGCCGTCGAAGAACTATTTCGACCGCGGCCACCTCGTGCGCCGCCTCGATCCGGTTTGGGGCGAGATCCGCGTTGCCAAGCAGGCCAATGACGACACGTTTCAGTGGACCAATTGCTCGCCGCAATATTGGGGCTTCAATCAGGGCGCCGATCTCTGGCAGGGCCTGGAAAACTTTCTGCTCTACAACACCGACGAAGAGGATGTTCAGGCTTCGGTCTTCTCCGGCCCGCTGTTTCGCTCTGACGACGAAGAGCACAGGGGAATTCTGATCCCGCAGTTTTTCTGGAAGGTGATTGCGGTCACCGACAGGAACAACAGGCTCTATACCAGCGGCTATATGGTCAGCCAGCAGGACTATGCCCTCAACCTTCCGTTCGAACGACTGCCGGTCGGGCCGAACAGCACAAAACCTGGTCAGAATTTTCAGGTTCCGGTCGCAAAGATTGTCGAAGACACCGGTATTGTCTTTGCAGACGAGATCTTGAGCGCCGACGTCTATTCCGGACCGTCAAGCGGGCGAGCATTGCGCACCGTGGCGGACATTGAGCATCTCCGGCGCTGATCATGCAAAGCCGCTCTTTGCCCCGGGCTGCATCCAAGATTTGCGGGCGCATCGTGAGGCCAAACGTCGCGAGTTGCACCGCCGGCCCGTTGATCGCCGTCGAGGATCTGTCGCCCTGGACATCACGCGGCCTTTGCAAATCTGGCACGTTCGGGAGGGACATTCGGTTTCTCGTCTGATCGCCCCCGTTCACGTCTAGAGCCCGTGCATGCCGGACCGCTGTTAAACGCGACTGATCTCGCTTGCGCCCGCCAATTAGCGCACGGTCGTGGTTCTATAACAAAATCCAATTTTTTTGGCGTGCGGGAGCGGAGCGGACTACCCGAGGGCTCACTTTTCCCTAAGCTCCGCGGTAGCATACCGCACCGAAGAAACCCCTTGGCAGCCACGAAAAACTTGGAACCCGGTTGGATCTGCATCAGAGGCGACGGCTATGCGCCATTCGCGTGAATCCGCGGGAAGTGGCGGTTGAGCGTCACAACCATCACCCCCGCGGCGGTCAAGCAGAGGAGATTTCGTGGCCTTGCCTCGTAGTAACCGGCAGTACGGCATGTCTAAAATGGCTACAGCCGAATCGCAGTCCAGGTTTCTTAAGGTGGAACGATGAAAACCGCGTGGAAATTCCTTGTTGAATTGGCGTCACGGCGACGACCGTCGGCCGTTGATGAGAATTCGACCGGGCATGGCGCTGAACCCGAGCCTCTTGAAAGCGAAGCCGAACACACGCCGGTGCGCCCGTTCGATAATTCGACGGAAGCGCCAAGCGAGGCCGGCAACCCGGCCAATCAGTCTTCCTTGGCAGTGGACAAAGAGGACGACGCCGCTGATGCCACGCAGCCAACGGACTTGCCCAATGGAGAAATCGAAACCGCTGCGCGAGATGCAGCGCCTCCTTTGCCGACGGAAGCGGCTGACGTAGCGCCACAAGGGAAGCAAAGCAAAGAGTTTCTGACGAAAACGGGGGTCGAGCGCCGAGAGCGTAAGCAGAGGCCCCGCGCCGGCGCGAAGCGCGGGGGTTTCGCAGACAAAGATCAACACGTAGAATCTTCGCGCTCCGGGGACGCCTTCCTCAATGACGTGGCCATCCTCGACAAGGAAATCCAGGAGCTGAGAACCCTCCTGGCTCAAAAGCTTCATCTGCAAAACAGACAGCTCAAGAGAATGCTTGAACGTTTCGACCTTCGTTGAAGTTCAGAGGCTCGACTTGTCGTGCTTGTCGCCTGACCGTGTCCTTGCGATGGCGTCGTTCACGCGGATTACATATGGAGGGTCTGGATGAGCTCAGGTATCCGCTCGGCGGGGAGGGGGCGTGCGAACAGATAGCCTTGCGCCTCATCAAACCCCTCTGCCTTGATGGCATCGAGCTGGGTTTCCGTCTCGACGCCCTCGACGGTCGTTGTTATCCGCAACGTGCGGCCAATTCCGGCGACCGCGCGTATGATCGCCAAAGATTCGTCGCTCATCGGCAAGTCGGAAATGAAGCTGCGATCGACCTTGATCTTGTCGAAACGAAAGCTCCTCAGATAACTAAGCGATGAATAACCGGTCCCGAAATCGTCCATGGCGAGTTTTACGCCGAGCTGACGCAGCTCCTGCAGGAGCCGGAGGTTGCTGTCGCTCCCATCGAGAAACACCGACTCGGTCACCTCGAGCTGCAAGCGTGAGGGGGCCAACCCGGTTTCGCCCAGTATGTTGCGAACGTCGGATGCGAGCCGCCGGTTCCTGAACTGCAGAGGGGACAAGTTCACGGCCACGCTGACATGCGGTTGCCACTTGGTCGCCTCCTTGCATGCTTGCCTCAGAACCCAGTCTCCGAGCGGAGCAATCAGCCCCGTCTCTTCGGCGATCGGGATGAACTCGGCTGGAGACACCGGCCCCATCTCTGGATGCGTCCATCGCACGAGCGCCTCGCAGGTCGTGATCCTGCCCGTAGGTAGGTGTACCAGCGGCTGGTAGTGGACCTCCAGCTCGCCCTTCTCGAGCGCGCGGCGAAGGGACACCTTCATCTGCTGTTTTGCTTGGAGATCAGCGTCCATACCGGGCTCATACTCCACGTACGTGCCGCGCCCGCCGGCTTTGGCTTGCTCGAGCGCAATGTCGGCAGCCTGGATAAGGTCATCAAGTGGCTGGTCAGCCATCCGGGCAGCCACCCCGCCGACGATGAGGCCAAGATCCACCTGCGTTCCTGTGAGTTCGTACGGCACTTGAAGGACATCGATAAACTGCTGGGCTAGGCAGCGCGCTTCGTCACTGCCCGTGATGCCGGTGCGCAAGACGACGAATTCGTCGCCACCGAAGCGGCAGAGCATGTCGGATTGCTTGACAGAATTTCCGAGCCGCGCAGCCACGCGGCGCAGCAGCAGGTCGCCCGTGGTGCGACCGTAGGCGTCGTTGATCGCTTTCAGATTATCGAGAACAAGACAGAACACTGCGATTTTGGTGCCCGGCGCGATCTTCTCGGCAAGCCGTGCGAACTCCTCGCGGAGAAACTGGCGATTTGGCAATCCGGTCAGTGCATCGTGTCGGGCCATGTGGTGGATTTGCTTCTGTGCCAGCAGCCGTTCCTCTTCCGCTTTGCGGCGTTCCGTGATGTCGAGGGCAATGCCGACATAGCCGAGAAATCTACCATCCGAAGCAAAGCGCGGCTGCCCGATATCAATGACCCAGGCCAAGCTGCCGTCAGCGCGCCGAAGACGATATTCCACCCGCACCGGCTTTTGCCGGCGCAAGGCTGCGTCAAATCCGCATTCGACCTTTTGACGATCCTCGCGGTGAACGGCCTCCGCCCATCCGAAACCTTTGGCCTGCTCGGCGGTCTGTCCGGTCGTCTCGAGCCAAAGTCGGCTGTGGTAAGTGGCAGCGCCGCTTGCATCCGTCACCCAGATCATCACCGGCGCGTCGTCGGCGATTGCCCTGAAACGAGACTCGCTCTCCTGAAGGGCCTCCCACGCTTTGCGGCGATCGTCGACATTTTCGAGAATCCCGTACCAGCGCACGATCGTGCCGTCTTGCGCTTTTCGTGCAGCAGCACGGTTGCGAAACCAACGATAGCAACCCTCTGCGGTCGCCAGGCGGAACTCGACGTCGAGCGGCTCGCCGGTGATAAGCGATCTCGACCACAGCCGCTGCACGTCATCGAGGTCGTCGGGATGTATTGCCTCCGCCCGCTTCAGCGCATCGGCGGCTTCGAAGCCGGTGATGTCTTTCCAGCGCGGACCTACTTCGAGAACCTCGCCGGACGGACTTGCCGTCCACGGCACCTGGGGATGCAGCTCGACCAAAGAGCGATAGTGCTCTTCACTGTTGCGCAGCTCGGTCTCGGCCTTGCGACAGGCAGTGACGTCCTGGATCGTCGCGACGACAAGCCTCTCCTTCGAGCCTCCACCGGCGAGTTCGACACGACGTTTTTGTGTCACAAGGTTTCTAACCGTGCCATCCGACAGGGTGATGTCTTCCTCGACGGAGAGAGCGGTACCCGTCCTGAGAACCTCCTTGTCCATCTCGCGAATGCGATTGGCCTCTGCGCCGGGCAAGATGTCGCTGTCGCTGCGGCCAATGAGATCCCTGCGCGCCCTCCCGACCAGGGCATATGCAGCGGTGTTCAGGAAGCGGAAGCGAGACAGCTCGTCCTTGATGATAATCGGCTGGGGGATCGCATCGAGAATGGTCTCGAACTCGTGGTCAAACAAGGTCATCTGCTCCGGCGACTTGAGTTGCGTCTTTTCCGTCATGTCTACGACAATCATTTTCAGGCATGTTGGCGGGAGTGGCTCTGAGGCCCCGTGGCGGAACACCACCGACTGCAGCGAAGGTGCCCATCCGCGCCTTGTCAACATGCTAAGGTAGCAACCGTGAACAAGAAATAAGCAAGTGTGCCTTTTCCAGACAAAGCCCGGCCGGGGCATGCGTGAACCAAGCGCCATCCCTCGACAGCCTCGTGCCGGGCGCTGAAAGACCATGCAAAAAGTCGGAGTTTGACCATCGTGCCCACTCTGGTGTTCACTGGACCAGGAAAGACGCTCATTAAAGGGAACATAGGATGGCGGACGAGAGTAACTTAGGCCCGGTGACTGCGGATCCAGAGGCAGTCACCGATGTGAAAATACCAACGGCCAAGAAGGCGAAGTCGCCACGGCGCCAAAAGGCGGTCGCTGAAGCGGCGCCGTCAAAGACGGCGGCCAAACCGAGGCGGTATAGCGAACAAGAGAGAAACGAGAAGCTCCAGCTCATCGAGACGCAAGTCAGCGAAGGCAAAGGCACACTGAAGGACGCCATCAAGGGCGCCGGCATTTCGGAGCAAACCTACTATCAGTGGAAAAAAACTGCCAAGCCCGTGGAGCAAAAGGCCGAGAAGCCTGTTGCGACCGGCGACGAATTCGCGGATCTCGTAGCGCTCGAAGAGGAAAACCAGAGGCTCCGCAAGCTTTTGGCGGAAAAGTTGCGGGCGGAAAATGCAGACCTGCGCAAGAGGCTCGGTCTGGATTGACCAAGTTATCCGAGGGGATGAAGAACTGACTCCCATCCCCTTCGGCCTGATGGAGCGGCGTCACCAGACGATTGCTAACGCTAGAGCGGATGACCGGCAAGGAATTCCCGGTCGACATCGCGACGAGTCCCTCAAGAGCGACGCCGAGATCGATCTCGTTCGGCATCTCCGGGACGAGGCGTTTCCGCCGACACCGGGCCGGGACCCGCGCTGAACAAGCATAGCCTCTCTTCCCAAGTTCGATGTTCTCCATGCGGGCGTGCGCGGGGATCCGCGAGATGCCGTGACTCTTTCTGGCATTGGACCAGATCTCAGCCGTCATATTCTTCCTACAGGCTGAACAGGCAGTATGGACCGACGAAGGCGATCGCATCACCTCATTTTCAAGCCAATCGGAAATCTTGACGGACCCACTGCATCTCGCACCGCCGACTGCGATGCCGTTTTAACCCTTTTTAACCGTCCCGAAGGCTCGAGTTAACCGCGGGCATGACACCAACGGCGCAGCTTTTCTCTCTCACCGTCGGTGACCGAGATCAGCAATCGTCTCCAAAACGGGTCATCGCTCATGGCTTTCACCGCTCCTAGGAACCGTTCGACCTACCTGTCTCGCATTGAGGCCCATCCCAGAACACGCGCGCGCCTAAAGAGAAATTGTCGTTTCCTGGTAAGGCTCGTCTATCCTGCAAAGGCCTTACGAAACTTGACGGTAATCAGTCGCCCGTGAACTATCCGCACGTCTTTGATAGTGCGATATAATTTCGGTTTTCTGCGGCACGGTGTTGCAAGAAAAGCG
>NZ_LNQB01000047.1 GCF_001651875.1 Sinorhizobium saheli | reverse complement strand
GAAAACTGCTAGAAACTACCTCGCCGTCGTCACTATCGCAGCCATCGTCTTGTGGATCAGATAATTGTCCACACGACCTAGTGCTTGAGGTTTGCCCCTCACCCTAGCCCTCTCCCCGCAGGCGGGGAGAGGGGACTTAAGCGGGTGCCGCGCGTCCCCTTCGCCCCGCTTGCGGGGAGAAGGTGGCCGGCAGGCCGGATGAGGGGCAGAAAGGTCTTCAGGCAAATCGCCCGGCAAGCGCCTCGACGCGGCGGATCATCGCCTCGAGGTTCGCGCGGATGCGGGCCTCGACCATGGCGGTGACTTCCGGATATTCCTCCAGCATCCGGCGGAAGAGCGGGCGGTTGATGCGAATCACCTCGCTGTCTTCCTCTGCCGTCGCGGTGAACTTGCGTTCGACCATGGAGATCAGCGCGAGTTCGGACAGGAGGGTGCCGCGGCCGACCGTCTCGACATGTTCGGCGCGGCCATCGCCATCGGCCTTCGAGAGCGCGAAGCTGCCGACGGCAACCGCATAGGCGCAATCGGCCGGCGCTCCCTCGCGGAAGAGTTCGTGCCCCTTGGGCACCCGGCGACGCTCCGCCCCGAAGGCGATCAGCCTCAGCTTGTCCTCGCCGATATCGGCGAAGAGCGAGACGTTGGCCAGGAGCGCGATGTCGTCATTGAGCGCCAAGCGGCATTTCTCCGATCAAGGAACGATCTTGTAGCCGCCGTTCTCTGTCACCAAAATCTCGGCATTGGAAGGGTCGCGCTCGATTTTCTGCCGGAGCCGGTAGACATGCGTTTCGAGCGTATGGGTCGTCACGCCGGAATTATAGCCCCAGACCTCCTCGAGCAGCACGTCGCGGGTGACCACCTTCTGGTCGGCGCGATAGAGATAGCGGATGATCGCCGCTTCCTTCTCGGTCAGGCGGATCTTCTGGCCGTTGTCCATGGTGAGCAGCTTCTGGCTCGGCTTGAAGGTATAGGGACCGACGCTGAAGGTCGCGTCCTCGCTCTGCTCGTGCTGGCGAAGCTGGGCGCGGATGCGGGCAAGCAGCACGGCGAAGCGGAAGGGCTTGGTCACATAGTCGTTGGCGCCGGCCTCGAGGCCGAGGATCGTGTCGGAATCGGTGTCATGGCCGGTGAGCATGATGATCGGCGCCTTGAAGCCGCCCTTGCGCAGGAGCTTCACCGCCTCGCGGCCATCCATGTCCGGCAGCCCGACATCCATGATCAGGAGATCGACCTGGCGGTTGCGGGCCGTCTGGATGCCCTTTCCGGCCGTCGCCTCCTGCAGGAGGTCGAATTCCTCATAGAGGGAGAGCTGCTCGATCAACGTCTCACGCAAGTCATTGTCGTCGTCGACAAGGAGGATGGTGCGAGTCGCCATGGGGACAATTCCTGTTTGCTTCCGTCTTCAAACTAGCTCAAATGCCGTTGCCGGCAAAGCGCGGCGACCGTTCAATGTCGTCAATTATGCAACCCTGAATATGGTCGCCC
The DNA here is from genome assembly GCF_001651875.1 of Sinorhizobium saheli. Classification (GTDB taxonomy): domain Bacteria; phylum Pseudomonadota; class Alphaproteobacteria; order Rhizobiales; family Rhizobiaceae; genus Sinorhizobium; species Sinorhizobium saheli. The sequence continues at coordinate 35,179 of NZ_LNQB01000047.1, read as the reverse complement.
CGCGATCACGGCAAGGCAAGAATTTGTGAAGATGATGCGCAAGAAAACGTCGGTAGTAAGATCGAGGAAGCCGGTGATCGTGGTGAGGAGCGCCCCGCGCGACAGGCGGCGAGCGCTGGTGCGGTTTGCCGGCAGGACGGAGCAGGCGGCGATCGGGCGGGGCGGCGTCACCGCCCTGAAGCGCGAAGGCGACGGCGCGACGCCGCGCGCGGCGATGCGGCTTATAGCCGGCTATGTCCGCCGCGACCGCCTGCTGCTGCCGCCGACGCGCCTGCCGATGCGCACGACCCGCCCGGGCATGCTTTGGTGCGACGCCCCGCGGCACGCCGCGTACAACCGCCCGGTCAAGGCGCCTTTCCCGGCCGGCCATGAGAAGATGATGCGTGATGACGGGCTCTATGACGTCTGCCTCATCCTGGACTGGAACATCTCGTCGCGACGGCGATATGCCGGCTCGGCGATCTTCTTTCATCTCATCCGCCCCGGCTATGGGCCGACCGAGGGCTGCATCGCCGTCAGCCTCCCGGCGATGCGGCGTCTCATCCGGCACGTGCGCCGCGGGACGATCGTGAAGGTGATGTAGCCGCCGGCTCAGCCGGTTTCCTTTTGATCGAACGTCCGCGGCGTCACGAATGTGACGAGCCGGCCGGTGCCGGGCGCAATCTCCGGCCATTGCTCGATGGCGAGATCGATGACGGCAAGGGCGGCGGTCGGGAACTTTTCCTCGATGCGCGCCAGCCCTTCCTCATCGCCGCCGCCCGCAAGGAGCAGCGCGAGTTCCGCCAGGCCCGGATTGTGGCCGACGAGCAGCAATGTCTCGACCGTCGGCTCCACCCTGCGGACCACATCCATCATCGCGCTTGCGGAAACCTCGTAAATGCCGACGGCGTCGCGAGCGGCAACCGCCTGCGGCAGGGCTTCCGCGACAAGCGCCCAGGTCTCCTGCGCGCGCCGGGCGGTCGAGACGAGGGCGAGGTCGGGGATCAGCCCCTGCCGCGCCATGAAGGCGCCCGTTGCCGGCGCTGCCTTGCGGCCGCGGTCGGCAAGCGGGCGGCGATGGTCGGCGACGCCTTCCGGCCAGGCGGATTTGGCATGGCGAAGCAGCATGAGCCGGCGTGTCGCAGGGCTGGCGTCGTCGGGCATGCTGGCTTCCTCGTTACTCGATTTAAGTAGTCGGCCGATCACGCTCATTGTCGCACTGCGGCGCGGATAAAAAAAGCCGCCCCGAAGGGCGGCCGATATGGCGGAAGTCGAAGCCGGCTTATTTCCACTCGCGGATATCGACGAAATGGCCCGCCACCGCGGCGGCGGCGGCCATCGCCGGCGAGACCAGATGGGTGCGGCCCTTGAAGCCCTGGCGGCCTTCGAAGTTGCGGTTGGAGGTCGAGGCGCAGCGTTCGCCCGGCTTCAGCCGGTCGTCGTTCATCGCCAGGCACATGGAGCAGCCGGGCTCGCGCCAGTCGAAGCCAGCTTCCTTGAAGATCCTGTCGAGACCCTCGGCCTCGGCCTGTTCCTTGACGAGACCGGAGCCCGGCACGATCATCGCGGAGACGGTCGGGGCGACCTTGCGGCCCTCGACGACCTTGGCGACGGCGCGCAGATCCTCGATGCGGCCATTGGTGCAGGAGCCGATGAAGACGCGGTCGATGGCGATATCGGTGATCCTCGTGCCCGGCTTCAGGCCCATATAGTCGAGCGCCCGCCACTTCGACGCGCGCTTCGTCTCGTCCTGGATCTCGTCCGGGTTCGGGACGACGCCCTGGACCGAGATCACGTCTTCCGGCGAGGAGCCCCAGGAGACGATCGGCGGCAGGTTGGCCGCATCGAGCACGACGACGCGGTCGTAATGAGCGCCCTCGTCGGTATGCAGCGTCTTCCAGTAGTCGAGCGCCATGTCCCAGGCCTTGCCCTTCGGCGCGCGCGGCTTGTCCTTGATGTATTCGAAAGTCGTCTCGTCCGGCGCGATCAGGCCGGCGCGGGCGCCGCCCTCGATCGTCATGTTGCAGACGGTCATGCGCCCTTCCATCGACAGCGAACGGATCGCCTCGCCGGCGAACTCGATGACATGGCCGGTGCCGCCGGCGGTGCCGATCTCGCCGATGATGGCGAGGATGATGTCCTTGGCGGTGACGCCGGGCGGCAATTGCCCGTCGACGCGCACCAGCATGTTCTTCGCCTTCTTCTGGATCAGCGTCTGGGTGGCGAGCACATGCTCCACTTCCGACGTGCCGATGCCGTGCGCCAGCGCACCGAAGGCGCCATGGGTCGAGGTGTGGCTGTCGCCGCAGACGATCGTCATGCCCGGCAGCGTGAAGCCCTGCTCGGGGCCGACGATGTGGACGATGCCCTGGCGCTTGTCGTTCTCGGAATAGTATTCAACGCCGAAATCGGCGGCGTTCCGGGCGAGCGCCTCGACCTGGATGCGGCTTTCCTCGTTCTTGATGCCGAGGTGGCGGTCCGGCGAGGTCGGCACGTTGTGGTCGACGACGGCGAGCGTCTTTTCCGGCGCGCGGACCTTGCGGCCGGCCATGCGCAGGCCCTCGAAGGCCTGCGGACTCGTCACCTCATGCACGAGGTGGCGGTCGATGTAGAGAAGACAGGTGCCGTCGTCCTGGCTGTAGACCAGATGATCGTCCCAGATCTTGTCGTAGAGGGTACGCGGTGCGCTCATGGCGATATATCCATCGAATGTTCAAAAATAGGGAAAAGCCGACACAATCCGGCCGGCGGCAACCGATCGAGCGATCAGGATAGGCGGCTGGTGAGCGCCCCCGAGACCCGCGCGAAAAACCGTGCCGGCAGACGCTTGTGGTCCTGCAGCACGACGATCTTCTGTTCGCGGCATCTGAATTTGGATTCCATGGCCGGTGCTCATATCAATTTTTCGGCCGTTCGGCAATTGGCGATGATGGTGGGGCGATTGCAGGGACGCTTCCGTAAAAGGCCCCGGGAGAAAGACCCCTCCCCATCCCTCCCCCTTGTTGGCCCTCGTGGGGGGCTTTCCTGCCAACCTCGAACCTACCGTGCCTCCGCCCGTCTCAGCCGCCGCTCGAGAGCCCGGATGGCGAGCGACAGGCCGATCGTCAGGATCAGGTAGACATAGGCGACGATGGAATAGGTCTCGAAGAAGCGGAAGGAGCCGGAGGCGTAGATCTTGCCCATCTGGGTTATGTCGGCGACGCCGAGCACCGAGACGAGCGAGGAATCCTTGACCATCGCGACGAAGTCGTTGCCGAGCGGCGGCAGGATGACCCGGATCGCCTGCGGGAAGACGACGAGGCGGAAGCGCTGGTAGCGCGTGAGGCCAAGCGCCTTGGCCGCCTCGACCTGGCCCTTGTCGACCGACTGGATGCCGGCGCGGAAGACCTCGGCAATGAAGGCCGAATAGCCGATCATCAGGGCGATGATCGCCCGCCACATCAGCGACACGTCGCGCACGACGAGCGGCTCCATCCAGCCCGCCGAGATCAGCGGCGCCGACAGGAAATTCGCGACCACCACAAGCGCGGGCGCGCCGACGAAGGCGATATAGAAGAGCAGCACGAGGATCGGCACCCCGCGGATGACTTCGGTATAGAAACGCGCGGCCTGGCGCAGCGCCATATGTTCGGAAAGCGCCATCAGCGCCACGCCGAGCCCGAGCACCGTCGCGAGGGCAAATCCGACGAGCGTCACGAAGACGGTGACGCCGACGCCCTTCAGAACGACCGTGAACACCTGCGTGAAGATGTCGTTGGCGACGATCACCGCGGCGAGCGCCACGGCGATCAGCAGAAGGGCGACCAGCCACCAGGGATAGTCGCCCTTCTCGGAAGCGGATGAATCGACCGGCGCCATGATGAGCGATCAGCCGCCCATCTTGTAATCGAGGAACCACTTCTTGTTGAGCGCGTCGAAGGTGCCGTCCTCCTTCAATGCCTTGATCGCGGCATTGACCGGGGCGACGAGATCGGAACCCTTCGGGAAGATGAAGCCGAAATCCTCGGTGCCGAGCGGTTCGCCGACGACCTTGAGCGCGCCGGCGGAGGAATCGACATAGCCCTTTGCCGCAACGCTGTCGGTCAGCACGAGATCGACGTCGCCGGCCTTCAGCGCCTGCACCGTCGCCCCGAAGGTCTCGAAGAGCTTGATGCGCGGGTTCTGCTCGTTGCCGTCGAGAATCTCATAGACGGCGGTGTAGAAGGGCGAGGTACCGGGCTGGGCGCCGATCAGCGCGTCCTCGACGGCGGCGAAGCTCTTGGCGTCCTTGAAGCGGCTCTCGTCGCCGCGCACCAGCATGAACTGCTGCGAGCGCATATAGGGGTCGGAGAAGTCGACCTTCTCCTTGCGGTCGTCCTTGATGGTGATGCCGGTCATGCCGACCTGGTACTGTCCGTCGGAGACCGCCTGGATCATCGCATCCCAGCTCGTGTTCTGGTACTCGACCTTGAAGTTCAGCCGCTTGGCGATCTCGTTCATCGCGTCATATTCCCAACCGACGGCCTGGCCGGAGTTGGGGTCGACGAACTGCAGCGGCGGATAGGCGTTCTCGGTGACGACGACGACCGTCTTGCCGCCGAGATTGGGCAGGTCGGCCGCGACGGCGGGCGCGGAAAACGCGAAGGGAACGGCGAGGGCTGCGGCAAGGCCCGCGAGCACGTGGCGACGGATTGTCATTGGAGGAACTCCCGAAGATTGTGGCGACAGAAAATGTCATGAAATCTGTCGGGAAGACAAGCGGATAGTGCCAAAAAGAAAGGCGGCCCGAGGGCCGCCTTTCCATCCAACTCGGAAGAGCGGAAATCTTATTCTGCGGCTGCTTCGGCGGCCTTCGCCTCTTCCGCTGCCTTGGCTTCGGCGGCTTCGGCTGCTGCCTTCTCGGCGGCGAGCGCCTGGGCGGCTGCGACCTTCTCGGCCTCGATGCGTGCCTTCTCGTCGGCTACGGCCTGGCGCTCGGCTTCGTTCAGCTTGCGGGCGCGGGTGCCGGTGTTCTCGACGATACGAGCCGACTTGCCGCGGCGATCGCGCAGGTAGTAGAGCTTGGCGCGGCGGACCTTACCGCGGCGGACCACTTCGACGCTCTCGACGAGCGGGGAATAAACCGGGAAAACGCGCTCGACGCCTTCGCCGTAGGAAATCTTGCGAACGGTGAAGCTCTCGTTGAGGCCGCCGCCGGAACGGGCGATGCAGACGCCTTCATAGGCCTGGACGCGGGTACGGTTGCCTTCGACGACGCGGACGTTGACGCGGACCGTGTCGCCCGGGGAGAAGTCGGGAAGGGTGCGCTTGGCGGCGATCTTGGCGGCCTGTTCGGCTTCCAGCTGCTGAATGATGTTCATCGGTCTAACCTTTGCGTTCTTCTGAAACAGCCAGAGCGCTCTCGATCGGCCTGTCGATCTTCCTTCAGGCATTGCCGTCTTCGCGGCAGGAGCGGGTTCGCCATTCTTTGTTGATGGTCGACGGGCAAGAACCCGAACCGGGCCGGCACATACACCAAACAACCGGCCTTGTCATCCCCGAAAGTGGATTTCTCGCGGCCGATGGTCCGCCGGCCGGCATTCCATCAGAATTGCTGCGGCTGAAGATCGCTTCCCAAAAGCCCCTGTCCAATCCTTTCCGAGAAGACCCCGGGTCTTTTCGAGGATGGGATCGGGACGGGTCTTGTCACCCGCCGGGCTTGCGGCGGATTGCCGGAGCCGCTATCCCCGAAGCCAAGCTGTTCGGGAGAGGCCATGACGATCGTCCAAGCTCTTTTGCTTTTTGCCGCCGGTTTCCTGTCCGGCGTCGTCAATGCGATTGCCGGCGGCGGCACTTTCCTGACTTTCGGCGCCATGACGCTCGGCGGCGTGCCGCCGATCGTTGCCAATGCCACTTCCTCGATCGTCCAGTTCCCGGGCTACGTCACCTCGGCCCTCGCCTATTCCAAGGAAATCCGCGCCGACCGCAGGAATGCCGTCCTCCTCGGCGTCATATCGGCGATCGGCGGGCTTGCGGGCGCCCTGCTGCTGCTTTCGCTTTCCAACCCCTCCTTCCGCGCCATGGTGCCCTGGCTGCTGATCGCCGCGACGGCGATCTTCGCGGCCGGTCCGCTGCTGAAGCCGAAGGCGCGCAGCGACGAGCACGGGATCGGCCCGCTCGGTATCGCGAGCCAGGTCGCGACCTCGGTCTATGGCGGCTTCTTCGGCGCCGGCATGGGCATCATGATGCTGGCGGTGCTCGGCCTTGCGACCGGCGGCGGCTATCATCGGCTGAATGCGCTGAAGAACTTCGTCTCGATCGTCATCGCCGCGATCGCCATTCTCGTCTTTGCCGCCGGCGGCGTCGTCTCCTGGACGCATGCGGCGATCATGGTGCCGGGTGCGGCACTCGGCGGCTATATGGGCGTGTGGACGGCGCGCCGCGTGCCGCAGGCGGTCGTCCGCGCGCTGGTGGTGGCGGTCGGGCTGCTGCTTGCCGCCTATTATTTCTTCACCGGCTGAGCCGGATCCGCTTTCGATTCCACGCGTGATTTATCCGAAGAGCGGTTCCGATTTTTCGGACCACGCTCGAGCAGGTCCGGCCGCCGCTCTTCGGTCAGCCGCCGCGCCTCCGCCTCGCGCCATTTGGCGATTGCGCCGTGGTTGCCGGAGGTGAGGACGGCGGGGATCTCATGCCCTTCGAAGACCTGCGGTCGCGTGTAATGCGGGTGCTCCAGCAGGCCGCCCTCGAAGCTTTCGTGCACGCCCGACAGTTCGTTGCCCATCACCCCCGGCAGGATGCGCACCACCGCATCGAGCAGCACCAGCGCCGCCGGTTCGCCGCCGGAGAGAATATAGTCGCCGATCGAGACCTCCTCGAGATGGCGCGTGTCGATCACCCGCTGGTCCACGCCCTCGAACCGGCCGCAGACGATGACGACGCCGGGGCCGGCAGCAAGCGCGCGCACGCGCTCCTGCGTCAGCGGCCGGCCGCGCGGGCTCATCAGCAGGCGGGGACGGCCGTCATCCGCGGTCGACACGTGGTCGATGGCGCGGGCAAGCACATCCGGCTTCAGGACCATGCCGGCGCCGCCGCCGGCCGGCGTGTCGTCGACGGTGCGGTGCTTGTCCTCCGCGAAGTCGCGGACCTGCACCGCCTCGATCGACCACTGGCCGCGCTCCAAGGCCTTGCCGGCGAGCGAGACGCCGAGATGCCCCGGGAACATTTCCGGATAGAGCGTCAGGACGGTGGCGCGAAAGGGCATGGTTGGACCCGTGCTCACTTGCGCCGCGGCTGGAAGGGCTCGTCGGCGCCGTCGTCCTTGCCGTCGTCCTTGCCGTCGACAAGGCCGGCCGCGACGGGGTCGACCAGCAGCTTGCCGCCTTCCAGATCGATTTCCAGCACCGACCATTCGGTGAAGGGGATCAGCACCGGCCTTCTGCCCGGTCCCTTGAGTTCCAGGAGATCGCCGGCGCCGAAGTCGAAGACGCCGGTCACTGAGCCGTAGCTCTTCCCGGTGCCGTCGACCGCCTCAAGGCCCTCGAGATCGGCATAGAAGAACTCGTCCTCGTCGAGATCGTCGTCGGGCAGGTTGTCGCGCTCGATGAAGAGTTCGAGTCCGTTCAGCGCCTCGGCGGCGGTGCGGTCGTTGATGCCGCGGAAACGCACGATCGCCATGTTCTTGGCTTCGCGGATCTCGAGCACCTCGAAGACGCGGCCGTCCTCGCTGTGCAGGTTGCCGTAGTCGCCAAGCGCCACGGGATCGTCGGTGTAGGACTTCACCCGCACTTCGCCGCGCAGGCCCTGCGCCGCGCCGATCGTCGCCATCAGGACAGGATTCTTGAGTTTCGTCATCGTCCGGATTCCAGGCTCGACGGTCAGGAAATGCAGCACACCTGCAGTTCCGCCTCGATTGGTGGTGCACATAAAGCAAAACGGGCGGCATGAAAATGCCACCCGTTTGCCATGAAACCAAGAGCCGGATGCGGGCGGAAAAAGGCCGCCGCACGTCCCGCTCAGATGGCGATATTATTCCGCGGCGGCTTCGGCAGCGGCAGCAGCGGCGTCTTCGGCCTTCTGCTTGGCTTCGGCGGCGCGCTCCTGGGCCTTCTTGCCCGGCTGAGCCTTGGTGGGGTTGTTGCGGGCCGGGCGCTTGGCAAGGCCGGCCTGGTCGAGGAAGCGCAGGACGCGGTCGGTCGGCTGGGCGCCCTGGGCGATCCAGTGGGCGACGCGCTCGGCGTCGAGCTCGACGCGCTTTTCATCGTCCTTGGCGAGCATCGGGTTCCAGGAGCCGAGCTTTTCGAGGAAGCGGCCGTCACGCGGAGAGCGCGCATCGGCAACGACGATCTGGTAATAGGGACGCTTCTTGGAACCGCCACGGGCGAGACGAATTTTCAGTGCCATTTCAATTTACTCCTTGCAGGCTTTCTTGACCGCTCTTTCAAGCGGAACGGGTGGCGCCGTCGCTGCCCGCGGACTGCGAGCGATCGGCGGCGATGGCTTCATGGTGCCGGATGACTTCCTTGATGATGAAGTTCAGGAACTTCTCGGCGAAATCCGGATCCAGATTGGCGTCCTTGGCGAGGTGCCGAAGGCGTTCGATCTGGTATTCTTCGCGCGCCGGGTCCGCCGGCGGCAGCTTGTGCTTGGCTTTCAGCACGCCAACCGCCTTGGTGCAGCGGAAACGTTCGGCCAGCATGTGGACGAGCGCGGCATCGATGTTGTCGATCGACTGCCGGTAGCTCGCCAATTCCTCTTTGATCTCGGAATCAAGCATTCGTCGCGATCCTCACTTCTTCTTCGGCAGGCCGGGAAGGCCCGGGAAACCGCCGAGGCCCGGCAGCTTGGCGCTGCCGAGACCCGGTAAACCACCGTTCCCGCCGAGGCTGGGAAGGCCGCTGCCGGGCTTGCCGAGGCCGGCGGCTTCCGCCTGCTTCTGCAGGGCTTCGAGCTGCTTCGGGTCCATCTTCGACAGATCCGGCATGCCGCCGCCAAGACCGCCGAGGCCCATCTTGCCGGCAAGGCCGCCCATCATCTGCTTCATCATGCCGCCTTTGCCCTTGCCGCCCATCATCTTCATCATGTCCGCCATCTGGCGGTGCATCTTCAGAAGTTTGTTGATGTCGGCGGCATCGGTGCCGGAGCCGGCGGCGATGCGCTTCTTGCGCGAATGCTTGAGCAGATCCGGATTGGCGCGCTCGGCCTTGGTCATCGACGAGATGATCGCGAGCTGGCGCTTGAAGAGCGAATCGTCGAGCCCGGCGGCGGCCATCTTGTCCTTCATGCCGGCCATGCCGGGCATCAGCCCCATGATGCCGCCCATGCCGCCCATCTTCTGCATCTGGCGCAATTGATCGGCAAGGTCGTTGAGGTCGAACTTGCCCTTGGCCATCTTGGCGGCCATCGCGGCCGCCTTTTCGGCGTCGATGTTCTCCGCCGCCTTCTCGACCAGCGAGACGATGTCGCCCATGCCGAGGATGCGGTCGGCGACGCGGCGGGGATGGAACTCCTCGAGCTCGTCCATCTTCTCGCCGACGCCGATGAGCTTGATCGGCTTGCCGGTAACGGCGCGCATCGACAGCGCCGCACCGCCGCGGCCGTCGCCGTCCATGCGGGTCAGGACCAGGCCGGTGATGCCGACGCGGTCGTCGAAGTTGCGGGCGAGATTGACGGCGTCCTGGCCGGTCAGCGCGTCGGCGACGAGCAGGATCTCGTGCGGATTGGACTTCCGCTTGATCTCCGCCATCTCGATCATCAGCGGCTCGTCGATATGGGTGCGGCCGGCGGTGTCGAGGATGACGATGTCATGGCCGCCGAGCTTCGCCGCCTGCACGGCGCGCGCGGCGATATCGGTCGGCGACTGGCCGGCGATGATCGGCAGCGTATCGACGCCGGTCTGGACGCCGAGCTGGCGCAACTGCTCCTGCGCGGCCGGGCGGCGCGTGTCGAGCGAGGCCATCAGGACCTTCTTCTTGTCGCGCGCCGTCAGCCGCTTGGCGATCTTGCCGGTGGTCGTCGTCTTGCCCGAGCCCTGCAGGCCGACCATCATGATGACGACCGGGGCCGGGGCGTTGAGGTCGATCGTCACGCCCTCGGAGCCGAGCATCGCGACGAGCTCGTCATGCACGATCTTGACGACCATCTGGCCGGGCTTGATCGATTTCAGGATTTCGGCGCCGACCGCCTTCTCGCGCACCTTCTCGGTGAAGGAGCGCACCACGTCGAGCGCGACGTCGGCCTCGAGCAGCGCACGTCGAACCTCCCGAAGCGCCGCGGAAACGTCGGTTTCCGACAGGGCGCCGCGGCCGGTCAGTCCATTCAATATGGAACCAAGACGGTCCTGGAGGCTCTCGAACATTCTCTCTTCCTTCTGGTTTCCGGGTGGCCATGGATCACCCGGAAACGTGGGTTCCCTCGCGCGGAAAACAAGGCGCAAAGCCAAAAACCACCCGAGGGCGCAACGCGCTGTCGGATGGTGACCTCCGGGCTCTCTTTATACCTTTGCGGGGCCCGGTCGGCGGCTTCGAAAGTCATCGCTTGCGAAGGAATTTGGCCGGGATAAACAGGAAAGCGGCGCAAAAGTCAAGGATCGACGGCGAAACCGCCGCGATCGGCTTCAGATAAGGACGGCGCCGCGTCCCGTAAGGGCCGCCAGATGCCGGCGCCACGCGCCTTCGTCGCGGCTCAGGACCGCATTCTCGACGATCTCCACCCGATAGCCGCGATTGAGCGCGCCGTGGGCGGTCGCCTGCACGCCGTGGCAGCCGTCGAGACCGGTCAGGAGCAGCGTGCCGACCCCCTTTGCTTGAAGATAGCCCTCGAGTTCCGGCGACGAGAAACCATCGCTCAGCGCCTTCACCACCTCGAAGTCCGGCGTGAGCCCGAGTTCCGGCGAGAGGCCGAGACCCTTCGAGCCCGGTAGGCCGCGCCCCTCGCCGAAGAGCCGGACCGTCAGCCGGATGAGCGGCATGCGATGGACGTGGCGGATTGCGATCACCGGGATTTCGGCCTTCAGAGCCTTCGACGCCATGATGTCGATCGCGCCCAGATGCGTCTTCATATAGCGCTCGTCCCAGCCGCCTCTGCCGCCGACGGCGGTGAAATCCTCCTGCATGTCGATGACGAGCAGGGCCAGATTCGGCCGCATGGAAAGGTCGATGCGCTCGCCGAGGGTCGGCGCATCGACCTTCGCGCGTTCGCGCTTCAATTCGGCGGCGAAGAGCGCGGCAAGGGCGGCGATCGCCAGAGCCGCCGCGAGGAGGGGCGTCACCGGTCCGCCCCCGCATCCGCTTGTTTATCGAATCGGACAAGCATCGCCAATGGTAGCAACCGGGTTGCCATCTTCAAGAAATTCTCGGGCGGCCTTGCTCCAGCCCTGTGACCGAAGCCGAAATGGGCCTATCTTTCGTTGACTGGCATGGCGGGTGACGACAGATGCGGAAAGGCGGCAATCCCTATTACGAAGGGCCGGTTTCGGACCATTTCGACGGCGTCCGCTTCTTCAATCCGGGCGGCACCCCGCCGCGTGGGCTCGCACATCTCCTGCGCTGGCAGTTCGGCGGCGGGCGGGTCAGATGGCCCCGCCGCTATCACAGCCCGTTTCCGCAGGCGCGGCCCGATCTCACTGTCGACGGCGACCGTCTCCGCGTCACCATGGTCGGCCACGCGACGCTCCTCATCCAGGTCGCCGGGCTCAATATCCTCACCGATCCGGTCTGGTCGCACCGCGCGAGCCCCTTCGCCTTTGCCGGCCCTCAACGCCGCAACGCTCCCGGCATCCTGATGGACGACCTGCCGCCGATCGACGTCGTGCTCGTCACCCACAACCACTACGACCATCTCGATCTCGACACGCTGAGCGCGCTCCAGGCGGAGCACGCACCGCTTGTCGTGACGCCGCTCGGCAACGACACGATCATGCGCCGCGCCGTCCCCGATGCGGAGATTTCCGTCGTCGACTGGGGCGACTGGGTCGACCTCGGGGACGGCGTCGTCATCCATGCGGAACCCTGCCATCATTGGTCGGCTCGCCGCACGCGCGACCGGCGCATGGCGCTCTGGGCCGCCTTCGTCATCGAGACGCCGGCCGGCAAGATCTACCATGTCGGCGACACCGGCTTCCACGACGGCATCAATTATCGCGCCGCGCGCGACAGGCACGGCGCCTTTCGCCTCGCCAACCTGCCCTTCGGCTGCTACGAGCCGCGCTGGTTCATGGCGAGCCAGCACCAGAATCCCGAGGAGGCGGTGATGGGCATGCTCGCCTGCGGCGCCGAACATGTCGCCGGCCACCATTGGGGCACGTTCCGCCTCACCAATGAGGGCATAGAGGAGCCGCTGAGAGCCCTCGAAGCCGCACTCGACAAGGCCGGCATCGAGCGGACGCGGTTCAAGGCGCTCAGGCCGGGAGAGGTTTTCGACGTTCCCGCCTGATGCAGGCCGCTCAAAGCGCGGGCTCAGCTGCCACCTACGAAAGATTGATTACCCGTCTCGGCCAAAAGCAGCCGTCGCGGCTGGGGGTGCACGCAAGCGCAGTCGCGGTTTGAAGCATTCCTGCCACAATGCAAGGCCGAACATGGCACCTGCCCCTATGCTGCCCGCTGCCGAGGTCCAATGGAATGCTTCCCATTGCGAAACCAGCACAGCTATCGGCCAGCCAATCAAGATCCCCGCGCACGCCCAGAGCGCCATGGAACGGCGGCATCCGGTTTGCAGCGTAAACACGAAAGTAGCAATGATCGGAAGAGCGACAAGAACCGGTTTCGCCATAACGATCAGCATCATGACGAAGCTGGCGGCGAAGAGGTAAATCAAAGAAACGAAGGCGGCCGCGACTTCCCGGAGAGGCTCTTCCAGGGGCAGACGCGCAAAAACAGTCAGCGGCGAGCAGACGATTTGCATGGCTGCAAACCCAAAGGCCGCATAAACATATCCAAGTGCCATAGCCGCAAATGCCCTGAGCCAGAACTTTCCGTCCAGGAAGCGCGCCTTGAGTTCAGGCATTTCTACAAGCATATCACGCATGCTTGATCCTGATCACAATCGCAGCATGTCCGCAAGCGTCGCCCCTGGTGGCATTTGCCAGATGACGCCGCAATAGTGCGCAGCAGTTTTGGGATGATATGCATGAATGCCCGGTGCGGCCGGCACTGGTAATTTCCGGGCTTTTCCGCCATATACAGCGCGAATGAAGGATGCCTTCCGCAAGGAGGCGAGGTTTGGACAATCGCGACATGGCCGATCGGGTGCAATTTGCCAGGATGAACGGGCTTGGAAACAAGATCCTGGTCGTCGACATGCGCGGACGCAGAGACCGGGTGACGCCTGGGGCGGCGATCGCGCTCAATGCCGATCCGGCGACCGAGTTCGACCAGATCATGGCGATCCACGATCCGAAGGCCGCCGGCACCGACGCCTGGATCGACATCGTCAATTCCGACGGATCGATGGCGCAGGCCTGCGGCAACGGCACCCGCTGCGTCGTCCAGGCGCTCGCCGCCGAGACCGGCAAGAAGGCCTTCCTCTTCCACACCGTCGCGGGCCTGCTCGAAGCGAAGGAGCGTGAGGACGGCACGATCTCCGTCGACATGGGCACGCCGCGTTTCGGCTGGAAGGAAATACCGCTCGCGGAGGAGTTCCACGACACGAGCCGCATCGAGCTGCAGATCGGGCCGATCGACGATCCCGTGCTTCACTCTCCTTCCGTCGCCTCGATGGGCAACCCGCATGCGATCTTCTGGGTCGAGAACGACGTCTGGAGCTACGAGCTCGACCGCTTCGGTCCGCTCCTCGAGAACCATCCGATCTTTCCCGAGCGCGCCAACATCTCCATTGCGCGCGTCCGTTCCCGCCGGGAGATGGATTTGAGGACCTGGGAGCGCGGCGCCGGCCTGACGCTCGCCTGCGGTTCCGCCGCCTGCGCCGCCGCCGTCAGCGGCGCCAGGACCGGCCGCACGGAGCGGACGGTCACCGTGAACGTGCCGGGCGGGCCGCTTGCGATCGAGTGGCGCGAGCGCGACGATCACGTGATCATGACCGGACCCGCCGAATGGGAATGGTCGGGCAGGCTCGATCCGGCCACCGGCGCCTTCGAGCGCGACGCTGCCGGCAGCGAAAGCGGAGCGCAAGCGCTTTGAGCGGCGTCGAGGTCATAACCTTCGGCTGCCGTCTCAACACCTATGAATCGGAAGTGATGCGGGCGAAAGCCGAGAAGGCGGGGCTGAACAACGCCATCCTCGTCAACACCTGCGCCGTCACCGGCGAGGCGGTGCGCCAGGCCCGCCAGGCGATCCGCCGCGCCCGCCGCGACAACCCGCATGCCCGCATCATCGTCACCGGCTGCGCCGCCCAGACCGAGAAGGAAATTTTTGCCGAAATGGCCGAAGTGGACGCGGTCCTTGGCAACGAGGAGAAGCTGAAAAGCGCCTCCTACCGCTCGCTGCCGGATTTCGGCGTCTCGGCGGAAGAGAAGCTGCGCGTCAACGACATCATGAGCGTGCGGGCCACCGCGCCGCAGATGGTGAAGCATATCGACGGGCACGTGCGCGCCTTCGTCCAGGTGCAGAACGGCTGCGACCACCGCTGCACCTTCTGCATCATTCCCTATGGCCGCGGCAATTCCCGCTCCGTGCCGATGGGCGCGGTCGTCGACCAGGCACGCCGGCTCGTCGAAGGCGGCTACCGCGAGATCGTGCTGACCGGCGTCGATGCGACGAGCTACGGCGCCGACCTGCCCGGAGCGCCGACCCTCGGGCTCCTGGCGAAGACGCTTCTGAAGCAGGTGCCGGACATCCTGCGCCTCAGGCTCTCCTCGATCGACAGCATCGAGGCGGACAGGCATCTCCTCGACCTGATCGCCGACGAGCCGCGCTTCATGCCGCACCTGCATCTGTCGCTGCAGCATGGCGACGACCTGATCCTGAAGCGGATGAAGCGGCGGCATTCGAGCGCCGAGGCCCGCGCCTTCTGCGACGCGGTTCGCGGCTTAAGGCCCGGGATCAGCTTCGGCGCCGACATGATCGCCGGCTTCCCGACTGAGACCGAAGCGATGTTCGACAATGCCGTGCGGCTTGCCGAGGACTGCGGCATCGCCCATCTGCACGTCTTCCCCTACAGCCCGCGTCCCGGTACGCCGGCGGCCCGCATGCCGCAGCTCGACCGGGCGCTCGTCAAGGAGCGCGCGGCGCGGCTGCGCGCCAAGGGGGCGGAACTCTACGCCGCCCATCTCGACCGCATGCTCGGCAGCGAGCAGACGATCCTGATCGAGATGAACGGGCTGGCGCATACCGAAAACTTCACGCTCGTCGACGCCGCCGGTCTCGAACCGCGGACGCTTATTGCGGTCGAAATCACCGGCCACAATGGCAAGCACCTGACGATAGAGCGCAAACAGATGGCTGCGGCCTGACAGCGGATATTCCCATGGCGATTGGTTTCATCAAGAAAATCTTCTCCTTCGGCAAGGACGCCGTCGAGGAGAAGCCCGTGCCGCCGCAGGAAGTGGCGCCGGAGGTGCGGGAGGAGGCGCCGATACCTCCGTCTGTCCCCTCCGGAGATCTCCCTTTCAAGGGGGGAGAGCAGAGGGCAACTGAGCCAGCCGCTAAGGGCGACCTCGCCACCTCGGCTGAAGAAAGCGTGCGGGCAGACGACCTCGCCGCCTCGCCGGAGTGGGCGGCACCAGAGAGCGAAACCTCAAGCGAAGACGCCTCGGAAAGCACCGCCCCCGCCGCGGACGCAACCGTTGGCGTTGCGGACGAGAGCGCGCCGCCTCCGATCTCCCCCCCTGTGGGGGAGATGCCCGGCAGGGCAGAGGGGGGCGAGGCCGCTTCCGAGCGCTCTGCGCTTCTCGGTGAGGCGCCGCCACCCCCCTCTGTCCCTTCGGGACATCTCCCCCACAAGGGGAAAGAGCAGGAGGAGGCCGAGGCGGCCGCCCTGGATGACGGTGCCGCTGCCTGGGAGGCGGAGGCCGGCGCGCACGAGCGCGCCGCCTCGCCAGAGGCAATCACGCAAGACGCTCCCGAGCTGGCCGCACCGGAGACCGAGGCCACGCGCGAAGCCCCTGACGCACGTGCCGATGTCGTCGCGAACGAAACCGTCTCGGCGAACAACGAGAGCGCCCCGCTTTCAGTCTCCCCCCTTGTGGGGGAGATGCCCGGCAGGGCAGAGGGGGCAGAAACGCCCGGTGGCCTCCCAGCCGCTCCCGCACCCAGCCTCCCCACAGGTTTCGCCACCGCCGACAAGCGCCCGAAGGAGGAAGCGCCCGCCGCTGAGCCGAAGCTCAACTGGTACCAGCGCCTTCGCCGCGGTCTCGCCCGCACCTCCTCGCAGCTCACCGGCCAGATCGCCAGCCTCTTCACCAAGAGGAAGCTCGACGAGGCGACGCTGCAGGATCTGGAAGACCTCTTGATCCAGGCGGACCTCGGCGTCGAGACGGCGATGCGGATCACCGACACGCTCGCCTCCGAGCGTTACGGCAAGGACGTGTCGGGCGAGGACGTCTCGCGCATCATGGCGGGCGAGATCACCAAGGTGCTGGCGCCGGTCGCCAGGCCGCTGGAGCTCGACCTCTCCCACAAGCCGCATGTGATCCTCGTCGTCGGCGTCAACGGCACCGGCAAGACCACGACGATCGGCAAGCTGGCGGCGAAACTTTCCGGCGCGGGGCTGAAGGTGATGCTGGCGGCCGGCGACACGTTTCGCGCCGCGGCGATCGAGCAGTTGAAGATCTGGGCGGAACGGACGAAGTCGGACATCGTCTCGTCCAAGCTCGGCGCCGATGCGGCAGGGCTCGCCTATGAGGCCTTCCAGCTCGCGCGCGAGAAGAAGTCGGACGTGCTGATCATCGACACCGCCGGGCGGCTGCAGAACAAGGCCGAACTGATGGCCGAACTCGAAAAGATCGTGCGCGTCCTCGGCAAGCTCGATCCCGACGCGCCGCATACGGTCTTGCAGACGCTCGACGCCACCACCGGCCAGAATGCGCTGCAGCAGGTGGAGATATTCCGCAACGTCGCGGGCGTCAGCGGCCTCATCATGACCAAGCTCGACGGCACGGCGCGCGGCGGCATCCTCGTCGCGATCTCGGCCAAGCACAAGCTGCCGGTCTATTTCATCGGCGTCGGCGAGGGCATCGACGACCTCGAGCCCTTCGAGGCGAAGGATTTTGCCGAGGCGATCGCCGGCGTAGCTGCGGCCTGACGGACGCAGGCGGCGCTTGCGGCGGAAGCCGCGGTTGATATGGTTTTGCCGCAATGCTGGTGTTATGAGCTGCCAGGGAGCGGGACGAGGAAAAGCGTGAAGCGGTGTTCCGTCCGCATCCCGCCCAGAAGACGCGATATGCAAGAACAGGATCCACAGATGTCGACAATCGAGGCCGCCAAGCCGAAGACAGAGGCAAGCCCGCTCCTGAAGCTCATCCTCGAGCTCGGGCCGCTCATGGTCTTCTTCTTCGCCAATTCCCGCGGCGACTGGCTGGCGAGCCGCTTTCCCGTGCTTGCCGAGCTCGGCGGGCCGATCTTCATCGCCACCGGCCTGTTCATGGCGGCGACCGCGGCGGCACTCCTCGTCTCCTGGGTCATGACGCGCACGCTGCCGATGATGCCGCTCGTCTCCGGCATCGTCGTCTTCGTCTTCGGCGCGCTGACGCTCTGGCTCCAGAACGACACCTTCATCAAGATGAAGCCGACCATCGTCAACACGCTCTTCGGCGCGATCCTGCTCGGCGGCCTCCTGTTCGGCAAGTCGCTGCTCGGCTATGTCTTCCATGCCGCCTTCAAGCTCGACGACGACGGCTGGCGGAAGCTCACGATCCGCTGGGGCGTGTTCTTCCTGTTCCTCGCCGTCTTGAACGAGGTCGTCTGGCGCTCGTTCTCGACCGATTTCTGGGTCGCCTTCAAGGTCTGGGGCACGATGCCGATCACCATCATCTTCACGCTCGCGCAGATGCCGCTGATCATGAAGCACTCGCTGGAACAGGAAGGTGCCGAGTGACGATCGCCGCCGGGACGGACGACAACAGGCAACGCAGCACCTGGATTTGGCTGATCGCCTGCCTCGGCGTCGTCGCCATCCAGATCCTCACGCAGCACCTCATGGGGCGGCTGTGGATATGCGAATGCGGCTACGTCAAGCTCTGGGAGGGCGTCGTCAATTCCAGCGGCAATTCCCAGCACATCTCCGACTGGTACACGCCGTCCCACATCATCCACGGCTTCCTGTTCTACGGGCTCGGCTATCTCCTGCTGCGCGGCAAGCGCTTGAGCGCCCGCCTGCTGCTCGCGACGGTGATCGAGAGCGCCTGGGAGATCGCCGAGAACACGCCGATGGTGATCAACCGCTACCGCTCTGCGACGATCTCGCTCGACTATTTCGGCGACAGCATCCTGAATTCCACCATGGATACGCTCGCCATGGCGGCAGGCTTCCTCATCGCCTCGCGCCTGCCGGTGGCCGTGACGGTCGTGATCGCGATCGTCCTCGAGCTCTTCACCGGCTGGATCATTCGCGACAACCTGACCCTCAACGTGCTGATGCTCGTCTGGCCGCTCGATGCGGTGAAGGCGTGGCAGGCGGGGGTTTAAAGACTTCCGCGGATTTGCCCCTCATCCCGCTGCCGCGACCTTCTCCCCGCAAGCGGGGCGAAGGGACCTGCCGCACCCGCTCGCCCCTCGCAACGCGAGAAGTGCCGGCGATGTCGTTTGAGGGGGCGCCACACGTCCCCTTCGCCCCGCCTGCGGGGAGAAGGTGGCCGGCAGGCCGGATGAGGGGCAAATGCGGATGAAAGCCGACTACGACCCCGCCAGTGCCTTCTCGATCGCCGGCAGCAGCCCTTCCCTCAGGGTCTTTTCGTCGAACGGCCCGGCGCGCTTGTAGAGGATCGTGCCGTCGGCGGCGACGAGGAAGGACTCGGGAATGCCGTAGACGCCCCAGTCGATCGCCGCTCTGCCGTTCGGGTCGACGCCGATTGCCGCAAAGGGATTGCCGAGTTCGCCGAGGAAGCGCAGCGCGTTGTCGTTGCGGTCCTTGTAGTTGATCCCGACGACGGTCAAGCGCGGATCCTTCGACAATTCGAGGATGATCGGATGCTCCTGCCGGCAGGGCACGCACCAGGAGGCCCAGACGTTGACGAGCGTCAGCCTGCCCTTGACCGCAGCGTCGGTGAGTGCCGGCATCGGCGCGCCCGAGCCATTCGTCGCGCCCTCGAGCGGCGGCAAGTCGAGCCTGGGCGCCTTGGTGCCGATGAGGGCAGAGGGGATCTCGCTTATGTCCCGGCCGGAGTTCAGCTGGCTCCAGAAGATCAGCGCCAGGGCAGCGAAGATCAGAAGCGGCAGGGCGGTCAGCAGATAGCGCAGGGCCCCGGGCTTGCGCTCATCCGGCTGCGGCGCAGGCGTGCTCGTCATTTATCGTCTCCGCCTGCGGTTTGCGCGGAGCGGCGGCGAATGCCGGCCGCTTCGAGCGCCTTCAATTCGCGCCGCCGGGCGCGGCCGTCGCCGACCACCCAGAGGACCAGCCCCGCGACCGTCAGGGCGGCGACCAGGTAGCTGGCGATCACATAGGCTGCGTGGCTCATCATGGCGCAAGCGTCTCCCGGCCGGCATTGCGGGCCGCCTGGCGCCGGAGCGACGTCACCCGGCGGCGCCAGACCTCGTTGCGCATGGCGGCGATGTGCAGCGTGAAGAACAGGAGCGTGAAGCCGATCGCCATGACGAGGAGGGGACGCAGGAATTCCGGATCGATCGTCGGTCCGTCGAGCCGCATGACGCTCGCCGGCTGGTGCAGCGTGTTCCACCATTCGACGGAGAACTTGATGATCGGGATGTTGACGAAGCCGACAAGCACCAGCACCGCCGACACGCGGGCCGAGCGGCTGGGGTCCTCCATGGCGCGGTTGAGCGCGATCAGCCCGAGATACATGAGGAAGAGCACGAAGACGGAGGTCAGCCGCGCGTCCCATACCCACCAGGTTCCCCACATCGGCTTGCCCCAGAGCGAACCGGTGACGAGCGCGAGGAAGGTGAAGGCGGCGCCGATCGGTGCGGCGGCCCTCGCCGAGACGTCGGCCAGCGGATGGCGCCAGACGAGCGTGCCGAGCGCCGAGACCGCCATCACCGTGTAGCACATCATCGACAGCCAGGCCGCGGGCACGTGCACATACATGATGCGCACGGTCTCGCCCTGCTGGTAGTCGCCCTCGGTGGTGAAGGAGAGCCACAGGCCGACCGAAAGGAACAGGGCGCTCAAGGCGGCGAACCAGGGCAGGACGCGCTCCGCCAGCGCCAGGAACCGGGTCGGGTTGGCGAGATCGCCGAGTTTGCGGATGGCCATGCTGTTTTCGCTCATGTCGGCTCTTTACCGCGGAAGGACCCCCTTCGGCAATTGACCTAAAGTGCCGCACGTCCTTCGCGCGCGCAAAGGCCGCTGCAGCGCCTTCGATCGCTGCAGATCACGATAGCGTCAGATCACGCCAATTTCACGTCTTCGGCCCTTCTGTCGCGTGAAATCAGTCGGCCGAGTGCCGCAAGGCGGCCGCGGCCGCCACCGGTCCGATCACCGCAAAGAACAGAGTTATCGCCATCAAGATCATGAAGGGCGGCAGGAAGGGGGCGGGATCCTCGACTGCCGCATAGGTGGCGCTGACCCCGAAGATCAGCACCGGGATCGCGAGCGGCAGCACCAGGATCGAGACGAGCAGCCCGCCGCGCGGCAGCGCCACGGCAACGGCGGCGCCGACCGCGCCGATCAGGGTGATCGCCGGCGTCCCGCCGAGAAGGGTCAGCATGGTGGCGCCGATCGCCCGCTCGTCCATGTTCATGAAAAGGCCGAGAAAGGGCGAGGCGATCACCAGCGGCAGGCCGGTCGCGGCCCAATGGGCGGCGCATTTGACGAAAACCGTAAGGAGGAGCGGCGTCTCCTGCATCAGCAGCAGGTCGAGCGAGCCGTCCTCGCGCTCCGCCTGGAAGAGCCGGTCGAGACCGAGGAGCGCGGCAAGCAGCGCGCCGATCCAGAGGATCGCCGGGCCGATGCGGGCCAAAAGGTTGAGATCGGGGCCGACGCCGAAGGGGATGACGGCGACGACCGTCATGAAGAAGAGCACACCGATCATCGCGCCGCCGCCGGCGCGCACGGAAAGCTTCAGGTCGCGGAAGAACAGGGCGATCAATGGACGAATCCCGTCATCTGCAGCGCCTTCGTGCGCTCGATGCCGAGCGGCTGGTGGGTGGCGGCGATGACGATGCCGCCGCGATCGAGATGGGTCGCGACGAGCCCGGCAAAGAGCCGGTCGGCGCCGGCGTCGAGTGCCGCCGTCGGCTCGTCGAGGAGCCAGATCGGCCGATAGGCGACGAGAAGCTTCGCCATCGCCATGCGCCGCTGCTGGCCGGCGGACAGATAGCCGAAGGGCAGATGGGTGATGCCGGCAAGCCCGACCGCCTCGGCCGCCGCATCGAGAGCGATGCCGGCGCCGCCCGGCGAATCGCCGAGGAACCGCTGCCAGAAGGAGAGATTCTCCTCGACCGTCAGTTCCCGCTTCATTGCGTTGCGATGGCCGAGATAGTGGCTGAGCTCGTGCGGATGCTCGAAGCCCGGGGGCCCGCCCTCGAGGTGGATGCGGCCCGATTCGGCCCCGAGCAGGCCTGCCAGAACGCGCAGCAGCGTCGACTTGCCGGAGCCGTTCGGCCCCGTCACCACGAGGGCCTCACCGGCGGCAAGGACAAAGGAAATATCGTGGAAAATCAGGTCCTCGCCGCGCCTTGCACTCAAACCTTCAGCCAGCAGGCGCATGAATTTTCCGCTTCCCTTCGCGCGTCTTTTCGCAGAGCAAAAAAAGTTCCGATTGCACCTTGGTTGGTCTGGCACGATTTGGAGAAATTATCTATAAGGCGGCCAACACGCCAGCGGTCGGCGTGAATTTCATCCTTGCGCCGAACATGGAATGACATTCCACGTACGGACAGCGGAAATGGCCGCACCCGCATCCCATTTCGCGCCGCACAAGCGCTCGGGCGTTCGTACGTCAGTTTTTGGCGATCAGACGGAACGGGGTATTTCCAGTGTCCAAATCCCTAGACAGTTTCAATTGTCGCTCCACGCTTACGGTCAATGGCGTGGATTATGTCTATTACAGCCTGCCGAAAGCGGAAGCGAACGGCCTTGCCGGCGTCTCGAAGCTTCCCTATTCGATGAAGGTTCTGCTGGAAAACCTGCTGCGTAACGAAGACGGCCGCTCGGTCACCAGGCAGGACATCGAGAACGTTGCCGCCTGGCTCGGCGACAAGGGCACTGCGGAAAACGAAATCGCCTACCGGCCGGCACGCGTCCTGATGCAGGACTTCACCGGCGTTCCCGCCGTCGTCGACCTCGCGGCGATGCGCGACGCCATGGTCTCGCTCGGCGGTGACCCGGAAAAGATCAACCCGCTCGTGCCGGTCGACCTCGTCATCGACCACTCGGTGATCGTTGACGAATTCGGCACGCCGACCGCCTTTTCCCGCAACGTCGAACTCGAATACCAGCGCAACGGCGAGCGTTACCGCTTCCTGAAGTGGGGCCAGCAGGCGTTCAAGAACTTCCGCGTCGTGCCGCCCGGCACCGGCATCTGTCACCAGGTCAACCTCGAATATCTCGGCCAGACCGTCTGGACCCGTGAGGAAGACGGCGAGATCACCGCCTATCCGGACACCTGCGTCGGCACCGACAGCCACACGACGATGATCAACGGTCTCGGCGTGCTCGGCTGGGGCGTCGGCGGCATCGAAGCGGAAGCGGCGATGCTCGGCCAGCCGGTCTCGATGCTCCTGCCGGAGGTCATCGGCTTCAAGCTCACCGGCAAGCTCAAGGAAGGCGTGACCGCGACCGACCTGGTGCTCACCGTCGTGCAGATGCTGCGCAAGAAGGGCGTCGTCTCGAAGTTCGTCGAGTTCTTCGGCCCCGGCCTCGACAACATGACGCTCGCCGACCGTGCCACCATCGGCAACATGGGCCCGGAATACGGCGCGACCTGCGGCTTCTTCCCGGTCGATGCCGAGACGATCAACTACCTCACCATGTCGGGCCGTGAAGAACAGCGTATCGCGCTGGTCGAGGCCTATTCCAAGGCGCAAGGCATGTGGCGCGAAGGCGACGGTTCCGACCTCGTCTTCACCGACACGCTGGAACTCGACCTCGGCGACGTCGTGCCTTCGATGGCCGGCCCGAAGCGCCCCGAGGGCCGCATCGCGCTCGAGAACATCGCCTCCGGCTTCGCGACCGCGCTCGAGAACGACTACAAGAAGCCCGGCCAGCTTTCCAACCGCTATGCCGTCGAAGGCACGGATTTCGACCTCGGCCATGGCGACGTGGCGATCGCGGCGATCACCTCCTGCACCAACACCTCCAACCCGTCGGTGCTGATCGCGGCCGGCCTGCTCGCCCGCAATGCCGTTGCCAAGGGCCTGAAGACCAAGCCCTGGGTGAAGACCTCGCTGGCACCGGGATCGCAGGTCGTCGGCGAGTACCTCGCCAAGTCGGGCCTGCAGAAGGACCTCGATGCGCTCGGCTTCAACCTGGTCGGCTTCGGCTGCACCACCTGCATCGGCAATTCCGGCCCGCTGCCGGGCCCGATCTCCAAGACGATCAACGACAAGGGCCTGATCGCCGCCGGCGTGCTTTCCGGCAACCGCAACTTCGAAGGCCGCATCTCGCCGGACGTCCAGGCGAACTACCTCGCCTCGCCGCCGCTCGTCGTCGCCTACGCGCTCGCCGGCACCGTCCAGAAGGACCTGACCAGGGAGCCGATCGGCGAGGACAAGGACGGCAAGCCGGTCTACCTCAAGGACATCTGGCCCACCTCGCAGGAAATCCAGGAGTTCATCTTCAAATACGTCACCCGCGAACTCTACGCGACGAAGTACGCGGACGTCTTCAAGGGCGACGAAAACTGGCAGGCGGTGCAGGTTCCGGCCGGGCAGACCTATTCCTGGGACGGAGCTTCGACCTATGTCCAGAACCCGCCCTACTTCGTCGGCATGGGCAAGAAGGGCACCGGCATTTCCGACATCAAGGGCGCGCGCGTGCTCGGCCTCTTCGGCGACAAGATCACCACCGACCACATTTCCCCGGCCGGTTCGATCAAGGCCGCCTCGCCGGCCGGCACCTACCTGCTCGACCATGGCGTGACGGTTGCCGACTTCAACCAGTACGGCACCCGCCGCGGCAACCATGAGGTGATGATGCGCGGCACCTTCGCCAATATCCGCATCCGCAACCACATGCTCGGCCCGAACGGCAAGGAAGGCGGCTACACGATCCACTATCCCTCGAAGGAGGAGATGTCGATCTACGACGCCGCCATGAAGTACAAGGAAGAGGGCGTTCCGCTCGTCATCTTCGCCGGCGTCGAATACGGCAACGGATCGTCGCGCGACTGGGCGGCCAAGGGCACCAACCTCCTCGGCGTCAAGGCGGTGATCGCCGAATCCTTCGAGCGCATCCACCGCTCGAACCTCGTCGGCATGGGCGTCATTCCCTTCGTCTTCGAGCAGGGCGTGAACTGGGAAGCGCTCGGCCTGAAGGGCGACGAGGTGGTGACGATCGAGAACCTCGCCAATGTCCAGCCGCGCGAGAAGCGCATCGCCAGGATTACCTATGGCGACGGCTCGGTGAAGGAAGTCCCGCTCATCTGCCGCATCGACACGCTCGACGAGGTCACCTACGTCAACAATGGCGGCATCCTGCAGACGGTGCTGCGCGACCTCGCCGCCTGATCGGCAGAAGCGTTATGGAAGCCGGGGCGTCGAACGATGCCCCGGCTTTGTCATGCCCGCCGGTTCCTGGCTCCAGCGGCGGCATCTCCGGACGCCTCACCCGCAATCACGGCAGTTCACTTTTCCCCAGCCCCCGCGAGGTCACTCCAACGTGACTTTGCGTTGAAAGGCCGGCGTCGTATGTAGAAACTCTCGCGAGAGCGCCAAACGGAAACGAACAGTGACGCCATGACCGCCGCCCGCAAGCCAATGATCCGACGTCTCGCCCTGACGGCCGGTTTTTTGGGTGCCGTCTGCGGCGCCGCCATGGCGGATGACGGCAAGGCGCTGAAGGGCGTCGTCGAACTCTTCACCAGTCAGGGTTGTTCATCCTGCCCGCCCGCGGACGCGGCGCTCAAGAAGCTCGTCGACGAGGGCGATGTCGTCGCGCTCGCCTATCACGTCGACTACTGGAACTATCTCGGCTGGGCGGACACGCTTGCGTCGAAGGAAAACACCGAGCGGCAATATGCCTATGCCCGGATGCTCGGCCGCTACGGCGTCTATACGCCCCAAGCGATACTCAACGGCCGCGATCATGCGAACGGCTCCGACCTGCAGGCGATCAGGACCCGCCTGCAGGCGATGAGCGACGGCGGCAAGGGCCTCTTAGTGCCGGTCGACGCCTCGATCGGCGGCGACGAGATCTCGATCAAGGTCGGCGCCGGGCAGGGCCGCGCAAATGTCGTCGTCGTCTATTTCGACCGGGCCAAGGTGGTCCGGGTCGAGAAGGGCGAGAACAGCGGCCGAGAGATCGCCTACTGGCACGCGGTGCGCGACATCCAGACGATCGGCATGTGGGAGGGCAAGCCCGAGCAGTTCACGCTGCCGGCCTCGGTCCTGATGGACGGCCAGGGCAACAGCGGTTGCGCGGTGCTGCTGCAGTCGATGAAGGACAAGGAAACGCCGGGAGCAATCATCGGTGCCGCAACGCTGCTCGCAGGGCCGCAGGGCAAGCTTTAGGTTTGGGATTTCTCACCGCGGACAGGCGAAGCCGCGGTCATCCATGTCCCTCACCCTAACTCTCTCGCCGCAGGTGGGGAGAGGGGATTTTAGGCGGACGCCGCGGCTCTCCTTCGCCCCGCTTGCGGGAAGAAGGTGCCCGGCAGGGCGGATGAAGGGCAGTTGCGACGGATATCCGCAAGGCGCGGAATTCGCGCGGAGGGGGTGGTTCGGCCCGGCAGCATCGAGGGGCTGGGGCTGAGGGTTCGAAGTTACCGGACCGAACCGGCCGTGTCTGCGTTCGAGAACCTCCCGCAGCACGGCGCCTGCCCGGACATACGGTGGCAACGACTCTGTCCGGCAGCGGTCGGAGTGTTGCGATGAATTGGGGCGGCGATTTGACTGAATTGCGGCAGCGGCAAGAATTGCGGGCATTGATCAACAGCTTCCGGCTTGCTTTTCGCCTCACCTGAGGCACACTGTCGTGGTCCTGTCACATCAGAAGGCCGAATTGCCGATGACCGATCAAACGGATTTGCCGCGAGGCGAAGCGCGTCACCACGGCCAGACCACCTCCGAGGTGGTCGTCGATCTTCATGAATACAAGAAATCCAAGAACCCCCCGCCCGTCACCTTCCACCGCCGCGAGCTCGACCTCATCCTCAGGCTCTACGGCCGCATGGTGGGTGAGGGCGAATGGCGCGACTACGCAATAGACCACCTGAAGGATCGGGCCGTGTTCTCGGTGTTCAAACGCTCCGGCGAGGCGCCTCTCTACCGGATCGAGAAGAACCCGAAGCTCGCCGCCAAGCAAGGCGCCTACAGCGTGCTCAACGCCCACGGCACGATCCTGAAGCGCGGCCAGGAGCTCGCCCAGGTGCTCAAGGTTTTCGACAAGGTGCTGAAGCTCGTCGAAATCTGAGCGCATCGCCTTGGAGCGCAAAAACAAACAGATAGAGCGGTGGCGCGAACACATGTAAGCGCATCCGGCTCTATGCCGCTGATCCGCCTGCCGGCACCTTCTCCCCGCAGGCGGTCCGCAGGCGGGCGAAGGAGAGACTCGTGGGCGCCCTCGCCCGACATGCAGCGCGTCGAATCGATCAGCGCCAAACAAAAAAGGCGGCCGAAGCCGCCTTTTTCATTCCATCCAGTTCGCGCTACTCGTTCTTGTTGCCGAGGAACTGCAGCAGGAACATGAAGAGGTTGATGAAGTCGAGGTAGAGCGTCAGCGCGCCCATGATGGCCTTGCGGCCGGCGACGAGCGCGTCATCGCCTTCGTAGTACATTTCCTTGAGCTTCTGCGTGTCGTAGGCGGTGAGGCCGGCGAAGATGAGGACGCCGATCACCGAGATCGCGAAGCCGAGCGCCGAAGAGGCGAGGAAGATGTTGACGATCGACGCGATGATCAGGCCGAAGAGGCCCATGATCAGGAACGAGCCGAAGCCGGAGAGATCCTTCTTCGTCGTGTAGCCGTAGAGCGACAGGGCGCCGAACGAGGCGGCCGTCACGAAGAACGTCTGCACGATGCTCTGGCCGGTGAAGACCACGAAGATCGAGGACAGCGACAGGCCCATCAACGCCGCGTAGACCCAGAAGGTCGTCTGGGCGGCGGAGACGCTCATGCTATTGATGCGGAAGCTCATGAAGAACACCAGCGCCAGCGGTGCCAGCATCACCACCCACTTGAGCGGGCTCAGGTAGATCGCCTGACCGAACGCCGTCAGTTGGCCATCCGAAAACGCCATCTGGAACGTCAGGTAAGCTGCCACGCCGGTGATCGCCAGGCCGAGGGCCATCAGGTTGTAGACCTTCAGCATGTAAGCGCGAAGGCCTTCGTCGATCACGGCACCCGCCTGAGCGCCGGCGGGCGACATTCGGGTTTGGTAGTTTCTCAGATCAGCCATTGTTTCCTCTTTCAAGCCCCGGTTGAAGTTACGGTGTCGGGCGGCAGGTGTCTGTCGTCAAAGCGCCCAGGCGCCGCTGCGGGGCTCCAGCATGCCTGCCGTCAAATATGATGTCGAACGCCGCCACGCACAAGAGCCGACGCCCCGGAATCGCCCGAAGCCGGGGGCTCTGACCATCAAACTAGAGTGATTTACGGTTAATTTGGCGCTAAAGGCGCGGGTGGGAACCTTGCGGGCACGGGGAACATGTCCGGGCGGAATGGTTGCAGGGCCGATGCCGGCCGCGAAGCCGACGCCTCAGAGCTCGCGCAGGACCGGGGCGGCCTTCTGCCCGAGGATGCGCCAGGTGCCGGCAAGCCCGATGCCGACCGTCACCACCAGCGCGACGGCAATCGTCGCGACCGCCACGTCGGGCAGAAAGCGCGACGGCAGGGTCATGATGCGGCTGACGACGAACCAGGCCGAGACGCCGCCGGCGAAGAGCGCGAAGAGCGCGGTGGCGAGGCCGAGGATGACATATTCGTAGCTGAAGGCGCGGATCAGCATGCCGCGGGTGGCGCCGAGCGTCTTCAGGACCACCGCGTCATGGATGCGGGCGCGATTGCCGGCGGCAAGCGCGCCGGCGAGCACGAGGATCGAGGCGACGAGCGCGACCGCGGCGGCAGCGCGGATCGCCGTCGCGAGCTGGCCGAGCAGCGTGTTGACGATGTCGAGCGCGTCCTTGACGCGCACGCTGGTGATCGTCGGATAGGCATTGGTCACCGCTTTCAGGACTGCCGCTTCCTCCGCGGCCGTGGCATCGGCGTCGATGATGGTCGCAAGCCACGCATGCGGCGCGCCGGCGAAGGTGTTGGGCGAGAAGACCATGACGAAGTTGATCGACAGCGATTCCCATTCGACTTCGCGGAAATTGGCGATCCGCGCGGTGACGTTACGGCCGAGCACGTTGACGGTGACCGTGTCGCCGAGTTTCAGTCCGAGTTCCCGGGCTTCCTCCGCCGAGAAGGAGACGAGCGGCTCGCCGCTATGATCCTCCGGCCACCAGCTGCCCTCGGTGAGTTTCGAGTTCTCCGGTTTGTTCCTCGCATAGGTGATGCCGCGGTCGCCGCGCAGCACCCATTGGCCGCCGGGCGGGACATTGCGGCTGTTCACATCCTCGCCGTTGAACGCGACGATGCGCCCGCGCAGCATCGGCACCTCGACGACCTTTCCCTTCGGCATCGCCTGCCCGAGCAGGGAGCGGAAGCCCTCGATCTCGCTGCCCTGGATATCGACGAAGAAGAAGTTGGGGGCGCGCTCGGCCATGTCGCCGGTGAGCTCGCGCCGGAGATTGCCGTCGATCAGCGCCAAGGTCACCAGAAGCGCCAGCCCGAGGCCGAGCGACAGGACGACCGACGGCGTCAGCGCACCCGGACGGTGGACATTGCCGATCGCCAGTCTCAGCGCCGGCGAATGGACGCGCGGGCTGCGCCGGGCGAGCCAGGATATCAGGAAGGAGACGCCGCGGAGCAGGACGAAGGCGAAGGCGATCGCGCCGAGGAAGACCATCGAGATGAAGCGGTCATAGGCGGTCCAGACGGCAAGGCCGGCAAGCGCCGCGAGGCAAAGGGAGGCACCGGCAAGGTAGGGCCAGACCGGAAAGCCGCTCGGCTCGAAGCCCTGCTGGCGGAAGAGCGCGGTCGCCGGCACCCGGCGCGCCCGGCCAAGCGGCAGGACCGCGAAGGCGAGCGCCGTCAGCAGCCCGAAGAGCGCGGCGAGCGCGAGCGCCGAGGGAAAGAGCTCGAAGGCGGTGGAGACCGGCAGGAAATCGGCGAGGAACTGCGCGGCGACGAAGGGAATCAGCGCGCCGAGGCCGAGACCGATCGCGATCCCGAGCAGGGCGATCATCAGGATCTGGGCAAGATAGATCATCGCCACCAGCGACGCCGGCGCGCCGAGGCACTTGAAGGTCGCGATCACGCTGCGCTTGGCGTCGAGATAGGACCGCACGGCATTGGCGACGCCGACGCCGCCGACGATGAGCGCGGTCAGCCCGACCAGCGTCAGGAATTGCGAGAAGCGGGTGATGTTGGCGTTGAGCGACGGCGCGGCGTTGCCGCTGGTGCGGACGGACCAGCCGGCGGAGGGGAAGCGCGTCTCCGCTTGCGCGCGGATGAGCGGCACCTGCGCCGGATCGGGCAGGCGGACCTTGTAGCTGTGCTCGACGAGGCTGCCGGTCTGGACCAGCCCGGAGGCGGCAAGCGCGTCGGAGGAAATCATCAGCCGGGGGGCGAAGGCGAAGCCGTCGGAGACCGCATCCGGCTCGCGCACCAGCGTCGCATTGATCCTGATGCGGGCATTGCCGATGAGGATCTCCGCACCCGGCGCGACCCCGAGGCGCTCCATGAGCAGCGGCGCGGCGACGCCGCCGAAGACCTCGCCCTGCCTCGACAGGAGTTCGTCAAGCGGCCGCGCCGGCTCGCTTTCGAGGGTGCCGTAGAGCGGATAGTCGCCGTCGACGGCCTTGAGTTCGACGAGCGCCTGGTTGGAGCCGTCGGCAAGCCGCGCCATGGAGCGCAGGCCCGACGACACGGAGAGCTGGCCGAGGCCATCGAGGAAGGCGCGCTCCTCCGCGGTCGCCAGCCGATTGTCGAGTTCGAAGCGGATATCGCCGGCCAGGAGCTCCTGTCCTCGCGAGGCGATGGTGGCGCTGATCGATTGCGACAGGGAGTTGACGCCGGCGATCGCCGCCGTGCCGAGCGCGATGCAGGCGAGAAAGATATAGAAGCCTCGCAAGCCGCCGCGCATTTCCCTGAGCGCCAGGCGAAGCGCGAGAAGGGGCCGAAGGCGGCGGACGGCGGCTGCCTCGTTCATGCGGATGCGGCTCCCTGCCGGACCGAGGTGGTGAGCAGCTCGGCTTCGGCCTCGGCGACGATCTCGCCGGAGCGCACCCGCACCTGCCGGGAACACCGGCCGGCGAGCGCGGCGTCATGGGTGACGAGAACGAGGGTCATGCCGCGCTCGCGCTGTTCGGCAAAGAGGAGGTCGGCGATCTGCCGGCCGGTTTCGGCATCGAGATTGCCCGTCGGCTCGTCGGCGATCAGGAGCTTCGGCGAGGGCGCGAGCGCCCGGGCGATCGCCACGCGCTGCTGTTCGCCGCCGGAAAGCTGCCCGGGATAATGCGTCAGGCGCTCGCCGAGCCCGACGGCCACCAGTTCGCGCCGCGCGATCTCGAAGGCGTTGCGGACATTGGCGAGCTCCAGCGGTACCGCGACGTTTTCGAGCGCGGTCATGTTGGGGATCAGGTGAAAGGACTGAAAGACGATGCCGATGTTGCGGCCGCGGAAATCGGCGATCGCATCCTCGCTCAAGCCGCCGAGCGGCGTGCCGTCGATGGTGATTTCGCCGCTGTCGAGGCGCTCAAGCCCGGCCATGACCATCAGGAGCGTCGATTTTCCGGAGCCGGAAGGGCCGACGATGCCGACGGATTCCCCCGCCTCGATCGCAAGACTCACACCCTTCAGCACATGCACCGATGCCGCCGCCTCGCCCAGGGTCAGCTCCGCATTTTTCAGCTCGATGATGGTTTTTGCCACGCCGATTAGTCCTATATGAAATCCGAGAGGGCCGAGGGAACGATTGCCCGCAAGCTCCTGAAGCTAGGAACGAGCCTATGGCTTTAAAAGACTTTCTCCCGTTTTTCTTGAGCCTCGCAATGACAATCGCGTTATCGGCGACCGCGCGTGCCGAGAGCGTCAGCCTGGTCGGCTTCGGCGACAGCCTGATGGCCGGGTATCAGCTGCCGCCGGAGGACGCCTTTCCGGCGCGCCTCGAAAAGGCTTTGAGGGAGAAGGGGCTCGACGTCACCGTCGCCAATGCGGGCGTCTCGGGCGACACGACATCCGGGGGGCTTGCCCGCATCGACTGGTCGGTGCCGGACGGCACCAGGGGTGTCATCCTCGAGCTTGGTGCCAACGACGCCCTGCGCGGGATCCCGCCCGAGGAGACGCGCAAGAACCTTGAGGCGATGATCGCGCGGCTCAAGGGCCGCGGTATTTCCGTATTGCTTGCAGGGATGTTGGCGCCGCCGAACATGGGAGCGGACTATGCCGCGCGCTTCAATGCGATTTTTCCGGAGCTCGCCAAGGAACACAATCTCGTCTTCTACCCTTTCTTCCTCGACGGTGTCGTGACCGAGGCGGGCCTGAAGCTCGAGGACGGCATGCACCCGAACGGCGACGGGATCGGCATCATGGTCGAGCGCTTCCTGCCGACGGCCGAGCTTTTCGTGCGCTCGCTTGGGAAAGGAGAGTGACGAGGCATCCACAGTTAAGAGAACGTTAATGTTTCGTAATACCAAATAATAGTTGCGTGCAGGTGCGATGCGTGATTCGCTTGAGGCATCTGCAAGAGATTCGGGGAGCTCGCCATGCCGAGACTATTCACCGCCCTCGAAATTCCGCGCAATGCAGCAATGAGCCTTTCCTTGCTGCGCGGAGGTCTTCCCGGAGCTCGCTGGATCGATGTGGAGAATTACCACATCACGCTCCGCTTCATCGGCGACGTCGACTGGCGCACCGCCGACGAGATCATCGACAGGCTCGACCGGGTCGAGCGCCCGGAATTCCAGCTTCAACTGTCCGGCACCGGCGCCTTCGGCTCGAAGAAGCCGCATTCGGTCTGGGCCGGGGTCAGCAACAGCCCGGAAATGTACGCGCTCCAGGCGGAAATCGAACGCATCTGCCAGCGCCTCGGCCTGCCCCCGGATCCGCGCAAGTTCACCCCGCATGTCACGCTCGCGCGGCTGCGCTCCTCGCGCGTCGAGGACGTGGTCGACTATCTCTCCGGACGGGGCAATTTCATCACCTCGCCCTTTGCCGTCTCGCGCTTCGTACTGCTCTCGTCGCGCGATTCCGTCGGCGGCGGGCCCTACCTGACGGAAGAGGTCTTTCCGCTGCTCGAAGAGCGTTCGAGCCTGGCGAGCAGCGAGGAGCACCCGGCCTCCAACATCTGGTAAAGCGCTTCGAATGCCCCGGCAGCTTCGTAATAGGGATCGGGAACGTCCTCGTCCCGGCCGGCGGCATAGTCCATGAAGAGATGCACCTTGTCCGCCGTTGCCTCGGGGGCGAGGGCGCGGAGATCGCGGACATTGGCCCGGTCCATTCCCAGGATGAGGTCGAAGGCGGCGAAGTCCGCCACATCTATCTTGCGGCCGCGCAGGGCGGCGATGTCGATCCCGTGCGCCCTTGCCACCGCGACCGAGCGCCGATCCGGTGGGTCGCCGACGTGCCAGGCGCCGGTGCCGGCGGAATCGATCGAGATCGCCCGGGCTCGGCCCGCCCGCGTCGCGAGCTCGCGCATGATGCCCTCCGCCAGCGGCGAGCGGCAGATATTGCCGAGACAAACGAAGAGAATTCCGACCGGTTTCATGGTATCCAGTATCAAAGGGCAGGGTTGCGCCCGAATTCTTTGGGGCGCGACGTTGTCATTGGAGCGGGATGCACTCACATAGGCTCGCGCCGCCGCTCTATCTGTTTGGTTGTACCGCATTGTGCGACGTCAGGTGATTCCACCTGACTGCACAATGCTTTAAGCACAGGATAGCCAAGGAGGACAGCATGCGGCCGGAAAAACTGGACGCCGCGGCCATAGCCGAGCATCTGCACAAGATGGAAGGCTGGGTCCTCGACGAGCACGGCACGTCGATCTGGAAGGCCTTCCGCTTCAAGAATTTCGCCGAGGCCTTCGCCTTCATGACGCAGTGCGCGCTTGAGGCGGAGAAACTCAACCATCATCCGGAATGGTTCAACGTCTACAATCGGGTCGACGTGACGTTGTCGACCCATGATGCGAGCGGCCTGACCGAGCTCGACTTCAAGCTGGCGGCGAAAATGGACCACGCGGCCGCCGGCCGCATGCCCGATCATTTGAAATAGCGCCGGCCCTTCCCATATCAGGCAGTGGCGCCCGCATTGCGCAAGGGTGGCTGTAACTCCGAACCCCCGGACGGACACGAATGGACGACATCAAGATCGGTGAAATTCTTCTTCCCGGCGAAGAGTCCGAACAGGAGCGCAGGGAGCGCAGGGTGCGCCGCCGGTTCTGGCCGACGCTTCGCCGCGCCGCCCGGCAAATTCCCTTCAGCCGCGATCTCGTCGCGGCCTATTATTGCGCCGTCGACCCGAAGACGCCGACGCGCACGCGCGGCATCCTGCTCGCGGCACTCGCCTATTTCGTCCTACCGCTCGATTTCCTGCCCGACATGCTGGCGGTCGTCGGCTTCTCCGACGACGTTGCCGTGCTGACCGCCGCCTTCGCGGCAATCAGCGGCCAGATCAAGGAAGGCCACTACCAGAAGGCCGACGAGGCGATGCGCGACCGACCCGACGAATGACGGCAAGGCGTTTGCCGGCGCCCGGCGCGCCGCCGCCATCCGACGCTCTATGTCTCCTCAAGCCGGCCCGCGAGATTCAAGCGGCAATTCAAAGCGCTGCAGCGCGCTTGGCGCGCCCGATAAGACGCATGGCGCTGCGGGAAAGACAAACTCTTGCCCGATTCTTTGTGACATAGATTCGGGTGAAAGGGGCGGCTCTGCGCGGGGCTGCAAGGCGCCGCCTCCCGACTGCGATTTGAGACAGGATTTCCTAGCGGCCACGGCTCTCCAGTATCGACGTCGACCGAACCGGCAAGTCCGCATGCGAAGGGCAGGTTCGATGCATGCGGGTGTTCGTCTGGGGGAGGGCGGCTCTCCGGGGGCGTTGACGGTTTGGTAACCTGAATTAAGTCAAAATAACTCAAATTGTGACTATGCCTCGCCCGTCGGACCCTGTATCGGGCGGGCGTGAGCAAGACAAGCGGCAGGAACTCATGTTTGTAAGAAAGATCGCAACTGCAATCGCACTCGTACTGGCTGCGGCCGGCGTGGCTTCCGCTCAATCCCCGACGCAAATCCAGCAGTTCAACGCCTGGGGCGCCTATTCCTACCAGTCCGGCAACGGCAAGGTCTGCTATGTGCTATCCGTGCCGAAGGAGAAGAGCCCGGCCGGCGTCGATCATGGCGAAATCTTCTTCCTGGTCTCGCAGCGCCCCGGCCAGAACATCAGCTATGAGCCGCAGGCAATGATGGGCTATCCGCTGCAGGACAATTCGAAGGTGAACGTCGTCATCGACGGGCGCACCTTCGTCATGTTCACCAAGGGTAATTCCGCCTGGGTTGAAAACGCCGCCGAGGAGCCGGCTCTGGTCGCGGCCATGAAGTCCGGCAAGGACATGTCGGTCAGCGCGAAGTCCCGCAAGGGCACGGCGACCTCCTATTCCTATTCGCTCTCCGGCATCTCGGCCGCGTTGAAGCAGATCGAGGCCTGCAAGTAAGCCGGAGATTCGACCGCGACCTTCGATTTCGCGGTCGGGCGCCATCGCGAAGGCCGGTCCCTGGGGCCGGCCTTTTTGCATCGGTTCGTCATGTGAGGCGGCCCGGGCCCCTTCAGACGCAAAAAAGGCCGCTATTGCGCTTTGAAGCGGCCCACCCCTCGTCCTTGAATCGAGGAGGTCTAAGGCGACCTAGGCTCAGGACCTATTGATTAACAGGCTTCCGCTTTCGGTCGGATTCTGATTCAACATGGCAGGAGGTGCTGCCATGAG
>NZ_LNQB01000046.1 GCF_001651875.1 Sinorhizobium saheli | reverse complement strand
CCCTTCACTTGGACCGCCGATCCCGACAAAATCATCGCTGCCGTCAAACGTGGGCACCAAGTGTTAGATTCCATCCACTAGCTCTTCTTGCCGAAAGCCTCTCGCATCTTTCGAAAACCCCCTATTTCAATCGGGCGATCGAAAAGCACACCACTGCGCTGATTGATGTGATCAAACATGCGCTGTCGGTTTCCCCGGCGTATGATGACG
This sequence comes from Sinorhizobium saheli, assembly GCF_001651875.1. Taxonomy (GTDB): domain Bacteria; phylum Pseudomonadota; class Alphaproteobacteria; order Rhizobiales; family Rhizobiaceae; genus Sinorhizobium; species Sinorhizobium saheli. Next base: position 34,497 of record NZ_LNQB01000046.1, on the reverse strand, counting down.
AAATCCTCCGATCGTTTGCGGACAAGGTCTGGGTATGCCACCGTTACCTTCAGGGCTCGACAACAAAGGAAGCGCCATACGAGATCGAGTATTGTATGAGGCATGCCATCGGCGATTGGCTCAAAGCAAAGTGCATCGTCACAACCGCGCTAACAGACGAGAAAGACTTCCACCTAAAACCTGGCGACCCGTGGGAATACGTGGCCACGGCCATGGATAGATATAAAGAGCCGATACCCGAAGAAAAGCTAATCTTCATTGGAGTGCCACGGATATACAAGCATATGCCGCTCTTTTGCGCGGCGCTTTACCACGAGTTGGGCCATTTCGTTGATCTTGCGCGAGATGTGGCGGGAACAACGCTCCTAAGCCACCCGGCCGAGGGTGCAACCGACAAAATGATTGAGGTCATACTCTCACATCGCCGTGAGCATTTTGCCGATCTTTTTGCCGCCTGTTACGCCGGCCCAGCCATCATCGACACCCTCTATGCCATTAACCCGGATGCAGGCATTAGTCTGTCGCACCCGGCGACTGCGGACCGTATCGAAGTGGTGCGTGGGTTCCTCGAAGGCGAAGAGTTTGATGAGCTGACGATGTTCCAGGAGGCTCTGGCAAGCCTCGGCCTGCCGCCTTTGAAGCGAAGATATTCGATCCCTTCCATCGCAAGTGCGTTCGATGACATCCGTCCCTATCGGCTGTCTACAACGGAGGAGCTGCATGGGATGATGGCGGCAGGCTGGTCCTATCTCGGCCAGATCAAAGCCGGAGCTGGTCCGAGTTGGGCAGCCACCGGCAGCCAGCTTGAGGCGGTGCGCATCGTCAACGATTTGACCGAAAAAACGATCCGAAACGCATCCATTCGATATCTCTGGGAAAGGGCGCTGACGTGATTAAGGTCGATATCCTCGAACGCCTCAATAAGGAAGGTCCAACCGGGTTATGGATCGATCCTCTTCTCGAGGAGAGCCAGATCGGTGAAGTGACTGTCGACTTGAGGCTCGGGTACGACTTCTTGGTCTCGATTGTGACCCGCCGACCGTACATCGGCATTACTCGTGACGATGATCGCTTCAGGGCGATTTCGTCTTATTTCCAGCCAACCCGCCGGGAACTGGGCGACCGCTTCATTCTGTATCCCGACCAAGTCGTGCTGGCAACGACATTGGAATATATCGCCCTACCGAGCGACTGCTATGCCGATCTTCTCACGCGAAGCAGCTACACTCGCCTCGGCATTTCTGTTGGCACAATGGTCCAGCCGGGGTTCAGAGGGTGCTTCTCTGTTGAGCTGTTCAACCACGGAAACAATCCGATCGAGTTGGTTGTCGGCGCGAAAATGTTCCAGATGCGCTTGGTCCAGCTATCCGATGGGTTGAGCTATGGGGGCCTGGAGCGAAAGTATTTCGGAAACGTAAGACCCACACCGTCCCGAGCTGCCGATGACGACGACTTAGCACGGCTGCGCGCAATATCGGAGGACCAACGCGGATAGACAAGCGAACCTGTGTAGATCCGTAGGGTCAGAATCTCGTCACTCACGCTCAGCGGCGCGCTCAGGGTTCGAATCCGTTTAATACGATCACATCACTCGAACAGGCCTTCGATCTCGTCTCGCTGTTGTTCGTGCTTCCTCGGATTTTGATCCTTCAGTTTTTGCAGGTTGAGCAGCTTCCATCTCACGGCAGGAAGGTTCACGGCTTGCGGAAGTCCGACAACGTCGAAATCGGGTTCACAGTCGTGTAGCGACAGGAGAAACGTTCTCGCGTGAACATCCAGCTTGTCACGAATGTCGGCGAGTAGCCGACTTCGAACTTCCAACAGATCTTCCAATTCTACAGGCTCGACGGTCATCCCTTCAAATTCTTGCCGGAAGGTGGCTTCGATATCAGTGATGCTCGGGGCTAGCAGTTCGTGCGGAGGTCGGCCTGAACTGGCAACGTAGATCAGGAACGTTCTGAACAGAGCGTCCGTGAAGCCTTCATTTGCAAACAAGAGCTTTACATCGAACAAATCGCGCGGATGCTGTCGGTCAACTGCCGCATGTAGCTTACCTGCAAAGAGGTCTTCGAACGACAGAACTTGCATTTCGGCGAAGCCGAACTCGTCTTCGACCTTTTCGCTGACGGTCCGGATCTCAACCGGATGTACGGTTCCTCTTGCGACCGGAGAGGTCTCGACTTTGATGACGGTAGCGCCTTGGCTGACTTCGAGACGGGTTTCGTTGCCGCCGCCGCCTGCAATTCGTCTCACTTTTGCGCCGCGCAGGTATTGCGAGATGTTGCTGCCGATCCGATCAAGCGTCTCGTCGATGTCCCTCAGGCTTTCCTCCCGCGGCTTCACGGGCAGATATGTCAGATCGATATCCACCGACAGGCGTGGCAGGTCCCGGTAGAAGAGGTTGATGGCGGTTCCGCCCTTTAGCGCAAAGGCCTTTTCCTCTCCGATATAGGGCAGCGAACGCACCAGAAGCTGAACTTGGGAGACGTATTGTTCACGGGCCATCTGCAGCCTCCGGTAGTTGGGGCAAGAATTCAGGTGGCACCGTTATGCGATATATCGGGTGCAATTTCCCCCCTTTGTAGAAGGCCCGGTCGCCAGAGCCAAGGTCCACCTCCGATGGGTGGATGTGCTTTCGCCAGGCGTGAGCGTGCTTGTCCGCGAAGACAAAGAAGAGCCTTTTGACCTGGACCTTCCGGCAGCTCTTTAGCAAAGCGGTCAGGCGCCGCGGTCTCAGATTCGCAAGGCTCTCGAATATCGTATCGAGGGTATGAAAACTCTCATTGTCGGGCAATTCATCAAGCGCTTCGAGGATAGCGCGTTCAGCGCTGGAGGCTTTCAGAGGCCATTGCCAAGGGCTGAGCGCCAGATTGCTGTCCGCGCTGAGGTTGACGTCGGTATTATCGACGCCCAGACTGGCGTCGTCGAAGAGCCGCGTGTTGCGTATGAAGAGCCGTGCCGTCAGCGGCAATTTGGTCAGCCAGCTTGGCGGTCTTTCCGAATAGAGGTAGACGGTTTCCCTGCTGCCCAAGGGCAAGTAGTGAACATGGCCGCCGAGAGCCAAGGCGGTCAACCCTCCGACATGCAGATCATAGCCCATGATCTGCTGTGCGGACAGAACAGGTATCGTCCAGTCACGGGCGGCGTCCGGGTGCCCTGTAAGGGAGAGCGGTCGTCGGTACACGCCACGACTGAGAGGCTCGAGCCAATGCCGGCGAAGATAGTCGTGGGTAGAGCTCCGGCTGATGCCGTGCTTCGTCATCCACGCCGAGTCGACCAGAAACCCTGGTGGTATCCGTGCGAGCAGGAACTTTAATTTTTCTTCTTTTTGTCCGTTCATGGTTGACAAGATAGCCTAAACTCAAAGTTATTCCCATAGACGTCTTTGAGATTCCGGACAAAAGTCCGTCTTGAGCGCACAAAACATGACGATTTCAAAGTCCCTCGCGCTCGTATTCCTCAACGGAAATGGTCGAACGCACCACGCTTGCCGAAGCAAATGCGTGGGTCCGGAAGGACCGTGATCTCCGTAGCTCAGTCAGCACGACAAAACGCGACAGCCAACGTGCATGCGGAGCGTTACGAATGACTGACGTGAGGTCATGCAAGCACGTGGTAGTCAAGACGCTAGTTTCGATTCCGAACAGGTTGGATATCCGCGGCGCCAAGCCGCTGCTACGCTGCCTCCCAGACCTGATTGAGAATGCGGGCCGCGAGTGCTGCCTTATCCTGCGGCAGGAAACGCCCGTAGTGGTTGGCTACCATTTCCGGTGTGTCCTGAATCGCATAGCTCGCCTGCTCGTAGGAGCCCGTTTGTTTCAGGATATGGGTGGCGAGCACGTCGCGGACATTGTGCGGTCCGTGTGGCAGCAGACCCTTGATCGCGCCGCGGCCAGTATAGGGATTGTAGATGCCATAGCGCTGGATCGTCAGACGCCAGGCTTCATAGAAGGTCGTCTGGTTATAGGCAGCATCCCTGCTGGTGACTTTTACTGTCTTCACAAACAGCGTGCCGGGATCGTCGGCACCAGCGAGGAGCACGCCGCGATGCCGCTCGATATACGCGTTCAGGTATTTGTAGAGGTCCAGAAGATCCGGCAGGATGAGCCGGAAAGGTTTTGAGCCGAAGAAGGAGGAGTTGGCGTTCTTGAAGGCGTTGGCCGGGATCAAGACCTCCCAGCCGCGGTCACGCTCGCTCCAGCGGATTTCGCCGCGCTTCATGTCTTCGAGCCGGCGTTCCGATGTCGGGAAATGCCCGCGCGGGCAGACAAGCAATTGACGCAGGTTCTTCTGACGAAGTCCGAGATGCAGGCCCAGCCGCAACATGAGGAACGATCGGACAGCCTCGGCGGCGGCTCGAGGGTAAAGATCCTCGTCCGGCATGCGCTTCAGGATCTCGTCGGTGATCTTGCGATATTCGGCGAGCGGGCTGTCCGCCTCGAGCACGCACATGATTGGTTCGAAAGGATCCCTATGAACCCGCATCACCCGCTGGATCTCCTTCGAGCGGTGCGAGGCGTGCTTGAAACAGGCTTCGCAAGCCGCATGCCAATCCCGCTCGGCTGCGGCAATCTCAGCCGCGGAGATCAGTCCCGGGATCGGCTTCAGATTTCGGACGAGCTCCGGATGCTGCCAGAGCCAGCCTGTTTCGGCGCGCACCAGATTGAGAAGAACATTCAGCATATCCTCTTCCCACTGGGTGTAGAAGCCGCGCCGGCGTTCGCGCCATTGCAGATACCAGTCCCAGACACCGGGAAACACCAGCAGACCGAACGTCAACTGGCCCAGAGGAACGCCGTAGCCTTTGACGGCGCTATTGGGCGATGCTGCCAATGCACCGAACATCAATCCGAGATGTTCGATCCTTTGCGATGCGGTTTCTTCTCCCCAGACGCCGTTACGCTGAAAGCCGAGGGCCGTCAGCGTCGCCGTCTTGAAGCGGATAAGATTGGCCATTTCCATGGCGAGCCGGGGAGGGGCGTCGACGACACCGGACAGAAGATCCGGATCTTCGATCGCCACATGATCGTCGCCATCCTCCGAATTCAGCGCGTCCGCTGACGCCCGTGGTGACAGAGAGCCGCCGTAAGAAATCGCGGGGAAGCGGATGGCATAGCGTTGCTTCGTCGCCATGGCCTGGAAACGGCGGTAGTCGGTTGAACCCGAAACGATCACGCGACGTACCCATTCCAGGATTTCTTCGCGTTTGCTGAAGGGCAGACTGTTGAAGTTGTTCGGCAGATGCCAGGCCAATCGCCGCCGCTCCGCAGGACCGATGTCACTTCCGACGTCATGGCCGGATGCGGAGCGCGACTGATGCGGCAGCTTGGCTTTGAAGTAGCCCTCGGGCAACCTGTATCGTCGCTCGATGCGAGAGAGAATTTCGAAACTGTCGAGCGACCGCGGCACCTTGGTGCCCTTCGTCCAGCTCAGCAGGGTCTTGTGGTCGAAGGCATCACCGTCCCCGACGACGGCGCGATGCAGATGCCAACAGCTGTCGCCGTGTCGACGCATATGGTAGACCAGCGCCTCTTGAAAGCCTTCAGGTTCCTCGGTCCAGTCGAGTGAGGGTTTCGGAAACGCCTCTATGGGCTTTGGTTGAACTCCCGGCTTCGCTCTAGGCTGCTCCGCGTTGATAGAACGCGCCGTCTGGGCCGTTGCCTTGGCTGGACCGGCCCCAGTCACTGGCTTTCGCTTTGGGCGTTCAGCGGTTGGCCGGTCATCCTCCTCTGACCGTTCCTTGTCCACCCATCGAGTGATTGCCTCCAGCGCCGGCAAGAGGTTCTTCTTCAGTTCCGGCGTCAGTTCAGCTTCGACGCCGCACGCTTCCGCGACCGCCTGCCAATCGATGCCGCCGGTCCGCATGGGCGGCATCTTTCGATAGACGATCAGGCTGATGAGATACGGCTTGATGCTCTCGAGAGCCCGGTTCGAAGCGATCGGAGCAATGCGCACCTGGCAGAACTCGGAGATCTTGCGCTGAAAATGAAGAGAAGAAGCAGATTGTTTTTTCATTGGCCTATGCAGTTCACGCGACATTGGGCCGGCTCACTGCCGGGCGTGGCCTGCTACGGCGATGCGGTTAATGAAAGCTGAATCTGGATGGGAGTCGACCGTGCGTCCTGGGTCGGAACGTGCCAGCTCGGCGCATCTTACAGCCCTGTCGAGCAGGCTCGAGAACATGCTATATGGGCATCATGGGATTCGGGGTTTTCATTCACCGCTCAGATTCGATCTACGACGATAGCCCGGCTGAACAATATCAGTTCCCGAGCCAGTACTTGGGCCGTGTCCAGGCCTGCATTGGCGACTGGATCATCTACTACGAACCGAGAAAAGTTGCCGAGACGCGCGGTTATTTTGCGATTGCTAAGGTCGGCCAAGTTATTCTGGACCCCAAAGCGCCCGGCATGTACCTCGCGCTCATTGAACCGGGGACTTATCTCGACTTCGTCAATCCGGCTCCGTTCAGCAATGCCGAGGGGGTTATCGAACGTGGGGTGCTCAACGAAGAAGGACGCATCTCCGGACGAGCACAATCCGCCGTGCGGCCGATTTCCCCGGCTGACTTCAACCGCATTGTCTCACTGGGCTTGGACGAGCATGAGGCTGAGCTGCCACGGGTGGATGAGCCAGGGACCGTTGCTCCGGCGTCTGGCTTTGCCGAAGGAGGGCAGGCACCGTTTGCCTTCGAACAGGAGCGTGATCGCGTCGCCCAATTCACTTCCCGAATCGTCCGTAATCGACTTTTTCGCCGCTTGGTCTTGCAGGCCTACGACAAGCGCTGTGCGGTCACCGGCTTGAAGCTCATCAACGGCGGCGGCCGAGCCGAAGTGGATGCCGCACACATCCGGCCTGTGGAGGCAAACGGACCTGATATTCTGACCAACGGAATTGCACTATCGGGAACGGCTCACTGGATGTTCGACCGGGGACTGATCAGCTTGTCGGATGACCTCGACATCATGATCTCACGGCAGGCCAACGATCCGGACAGCATTCGAGGTCTAGTCAACAAGACTGGTAGGGCCATCGTGCCACCGCGATCGTTCGAGAGACCACATCCGCATTTCCTGCGTTGGCACCGAGAGAATTGCTTCAAGCATTGAAACATCTCGATCTCTCTCCTTCAAGGAGAAGATTGGCACCCGAATTCGATTCATCGCTGAGGGAATGGGACCACCGTTCCAGCCCCCCAAGATCGTTCATTGTGGGAGACCTCGGGGACTTTCAACTGGACAAGCTTTCCCTCTCTTTCGATAAACCAACCGGACGGAAGGCAAGCGAGCCGTTCTATATCTTCCGGCGACATCGTGAACTCGACCGCAAGCAGATCACCTTTTGTTCGGACGCCGGAATTGATGATCAAATTGAATGCGTCGCGAATGAGGCGCGGCTCAGACACTTGCCACTCTCGATCGAGTGGTTCCTCTCTCGTCCAGCCCTTCGCCGAGTGCAACTTATAGAGATCCGTGACATAGTCGGAAGGGATAATTTCCAGGTCAGCAAGACGGTGGATCTGCGCTTTGATGGAGACGCGCCAGCGTTCCTTGAGTGATAAGAATGTCGATAGTGAGGGGCGACGAACCTCGTGTGGATACGTGGTCGATGGCATCAGAAAGGCGCTCGCCAGCCGAAACGCTTGCTTCTCGATTTCCTTAAGGTTTTCATGGAACTCGCGTGCAGTGACATTGCGATGGAGAACGGCATGCGCCAGCTCGTGGGCTCCATCCATTTGCCGACGGGGGAATGACATTTTGTCCGTGGCCAGCAGGATATGCGGACGTTCTCCATCCGGAGACCAACTGCACAATCCATCCAGACGTGACGTACCCATTTCGATCGTGCCGACGACGATCCCCACGCGCTCAAGCAAAGGAACAATATCGCCGCAAGGCCCTTCTCCGACATTCCAATGGCGGCGCAGCTCCAGCGCGATGCGCTCGATATCTTCTTCGCGCAGCTGTTTCCATGAGGCTGTCCCCAGAACATCGGGAATGTCGACAGCAGGGAACTCGACATAATGCTGTAAGATGGAGCTGAGTTCTTGAAGCCAGCTCGTTTGCGATTGCTGGTAGCGAATATCACCGGTTAGGGTGTTCGAGAGCTGGCGGTGGAACATCGGCCGCGCTGACTGGTAGACCGGCCGAAGAAAGAATTCGCGGCGCACCCCTAAAGTATCCGAAAGAGCCGAAAGCGCGTCAGCATCGGGAGTGATTTCTCCCTTCTCCCACCGGCTTACCGTGCTCGAGACCACCCCGAGGGCTTCTGCAAGCGTTTTTTGTGTCTTGATACGACGAGCGGCCCGGGCTTCTGTAAGCCGGGCCGGCACGAATCCGGGCGTTCCCACGCGCATGTACTTATTCCTTATTGCCTGCCACTACCTCTCTTATGGCCGGGATCGTCTAATGCGTCCCGGTTTCCTTGTCATCAGAGGCGGACTGCGCCTCTGGCGGCACAAATGGCGCAACTCTGCTTTTCAGCTTTACCTGCGGCTCGAGCGGAGTTGGCGACGGCACCGGCGGCGTATCTGCATGACCGCTGAGGAAACTGTCGAGCGGCTCGTAAAAGAGGTAGCTCGCATATTGCGAGTCGATGACGCCAATGGCGATTTCCTCGATCTGGCCGGCACGCTCACGATGACGGGACACGACGAAGAGAGCGAAAATATCACCGGCTTTCGGTCCCATTTCATCGAATGCCAACCTAGGTGTAAGGTGGTAATTTAAGCTCACAGCGGCAGCGCGAGACTTGTTCTTTGGAGGAAGAGCTTTGGGTTCTGGCATTGCGGCCATGCCGAAGATAATCCCCTGATGCTCTACCTCAAAGCGAACGAATGGCTGAAAGACCCTGAGATCAGTCGTCGGGATTACACCGCCATCGAGAAGCTTTCCGCCGTGCACCTGGCAGATCTCTTCGAAGCGCTCTTCCATCATACGGAATCGGAGTTGGCCTTCACCGCCGCGCGCCCGACGCCGGTCCTTGAGACCGGTATGGTCTCGCACAACTTCATGCGCCTTGAGGGCGACAGCTCTAAGGTCGTCTTCGAGATTGAGCAGCAAACTGTTGGTCAGGGCGAGCATAAGCTGACGTTTGAAAGGTGGGATCATGCGGCGAATCTCTTCCATTTGCGCGATGGCCGAAAATTGTCATAAAAAATTGCGTAAAGCAAGGAGCGCTTCACAAATCTCTGCGTTCCCGGTCACCTGTTCGATCGCTCAGAACTCCGAATAATTACTTTTCTCGACAACACCGCAGTCAACACCCCTATAGCTAGAAGTAGACGTAGCTGTTAACTTTCAACGCGCGAATCGCGAGGGGGGTGATGGATGGCGCAGACGTTACGGCCGACGAAGTTCAAGGACGTCGACCTTGGCGACCCTTTTTTTGACAGCTTAAAAGCCCAATACGGTGAGTTTTCTGAGTGGTTCCAGAAAAAAGCCGAAGAACCGGTGTACGTTGTTGATGATGACACGACGGGCGGGATCCGCGGCTTTCTTTATATCAAAGTGGAAAATGGCGAGATAAAAGACGTCGATCCCACTTTCCCCCCGAAGAAACGTTTGAAAGTGGGAACCCTCAAAGTAATCGCGAAGGGGACGAAACTCGGCGAACGAATTATCAAGCGCATCTTCGATCACGCCATTTTGGAGGGGGTCGAAGAGGTCTACGTGACCGTATTCGATACCCATGAGGCGTTGATCAAGCTCTTTAAGCGATATGGCTTTGAGGAAAGGGGGACGAAGACGACCCCAAATGGCCAGGAATTGGTATTGCTGCGGTCTTTGCAAGCAACCACGGGCGACATAGTTAAGGACTACCCACTCCTTCACACCGCCGGCGTCTCCAAGTGGTTGTTAGCGATCAAACCAAAATATCACACCGATCTACTTCCCGACTCAATTCTCAAGACTGAAGACCCGAATTCCGAGGACGACGTCCCCCATACGAATTCTATCCACAAGGTTTACGTTGCCGGTCTGACGTTGACGCAAATGAAGCATGGCGACCTTGTTGTGTTTTATCGGACAACGGATCATAAGGGGCCGGCTTACTTCCGTTCGGTGGCCACTTCCGTATGCGTCGTGGAGGAAACTCACGGGCGAGCGCACTTTCCGGACGAAGAAGCATTCGTCCAGTTCGCAAAGGACCACAGCGTCTTCAGTGAGCAGGAATTGCGCGACCGATACAATGACGGGAAACAGCTCTACGTCGCAAAGCTGACGTATAACGTATCATTCACAAAGCGACCTATCCGGGCGGTTTTGCTCAACGACGTGGGCATCAGCGAACTGCCTTATTGGCAGTTGCGCAGACTGACAGACGGTCAGTTTGAACATATTTTGAAATTGGGTGAAGTAGATGAAAGTCTTGTTGTCGATTAAGCCGGAATATGCAGAGAAGATTTTCGACGGAACCAAGCGTTTCGAATTTCGAAAGAGCATATACCGTTCAAGAGAGATCAGGACGGTGGTAGTCTACGTAACTCGTCCGGTAGGGCAGATCATCGGAGAGTTCGACGTTGATGAGATTTTGTGTGAGGACCCTGATACGCTTTGGGAGATGACGTCGTATTATTCGGGAATATCAAAGGAATTCTTCGATTCTTATTTCTTGGGAAGAGACAAGAGTTTTGCACTCGCAGTAGGAAAGGTCCGGCGTTATGAGACGCCTTTGGATCCCGCCGATGTGATCGAAAATTTCACGCCGCCGCAATCTTACATGTACGTCGACGACGAGTTGAGCAGGCCATCATCGACACAGCTTGCTTTTGCTCTGTAAGCAGGAAACATGGGCCGCACATGAATGGCACCTTGGCAATATGGTATGAGCCAGCAGCCCAAACCGACCCCGGCTCATTTGCCGCGGAGGAGCAAACCCAAGCCGAGAAACCCAATTTGGAGCTTCACTTCAACCTCTGGAGGGATATGCCGTCCGGTACGAACTTTCTCGATATCGGACTAAAAATCTCAAGGGCTGAGCTTTTAACCCGGATTTACATCTATTTCCCTGTCGTAGTTCGGAAGAATCAACTCAGCGATCTAAGCGAGGTCATGAAGTTCGGTCAGACTTTGAATGCTGTATTCAACTCGGTTGTCGCGGTCGAGAAGCAGAGTGACGTTCACTACACGACCCTTTCCAATGGGATGCCTTTCGTCGCCGTTCATAAGATCTCGATCGAGAACGACATCGAGATAGACACAGTTGAGGACGGCCTCAAGGGGCCAGGCTCGACCATCACGTTTACCGATAAAATGTGTGAGAGATTGTGGACGGAAAAGGGAGTGGATCAGTATATCCGCTTTCGCGTCAAGTTAAACGGAAAGACGAGACATCTATTTACCCAGGAAGTTGTCGCCAAGGATAAAATCTTTGTAAGTTCTTCCCACCGGCTTGAACTCACAGAACTCCGGTTAAACGAGCATCGCAGTTTCCCGTCTTCGATCGCGAAAAATGCACAATCAAATGCGTTCGTGATATCTCGAGTTCATTACTTTCTCATTAGGGAGCTCGGCAACACGCTGGTCACTCAACATGCTCCCTTGCGGAAGGTACGCCGTCTTGAGGCCAACTTATGGGCCGCATATCTCAACGGTGCACCGACGGTGTCGCATGATGCGGCGGAGGAGGAGAGACTCGCGTCTCGGATGGTCATCTACCATTGGCGTGAGGGCAGCCCAAAGGATCCGATCGCGGATTTCACAGCGTTTGCAAGCTTCCAGACGAGTGCGCCTGGCCTCGCATTTTATATTATCGCATTGGTATTGCTGGGCGCCGTCGGAAGCTCGGTTTCGGCGTGGGGCCTCGAGAGCTACGGTCTTCAGACGTCGTTGATTGGCTTCCTGGGCGGTATCGCATTGTTGTGGCTGATTACGTGGAGTGGACTTTGGGCGTGGCTGGGTGCGCGATTCGGGGATGTCAAGCGTTCCGTCATTAGAAGGCTACGCAAGCTGCGGCGTGCTGTGACGGATTTGTGAAAGAAAGAGCGCGAAGGGCGGCCGCTCTGCGTGGATACCCGCAATTTTCGCTCTGAATTTATTTGGGTATCCAAACCCGCAATGCGCTGCAGCATTGCGGGGGTTTGTGGTTGCCGGGCGATCCTCGTCGAGCCGGGGCACCTTGAACTGGTGAATTGCGGGTCTGCAGTTCGATTCCGCTCAAGACCGAGGGGATGAGTCGCCTTGTCTTTTCGCAATCAGCGGAACATTTGGATCGGTGGTGTCTTGCCGTCCGTCTCGCCAAGCCGAACGAATCAGACGCGCCAGAAGCAGGACCGTGTGAACGAAGGCCGGCAAGCGGATGTTCAAACTCCGCTTGCGCCAGCTGTTGCCCGATCACTCAGGTTGCCAGCTCGATCAGGGCTGCCGCCTCGCGATAACGGGCGCTGACGTCGGGCGTGAAGTGGAAGGCGTCGAGGAAGTTTTCGGTTCGATAGGCGGGGTCCTGGAGGCGGATGCGGACCGCATAGTTGCGCGCTTCTTCGATACGCCCGGCGAGTGCGAGGCGATGGGCGGCTATTGCCAGGATGTGGACATGCGCGTTCGGGCGGGCCGCGGCCTTGACGGCCCATTCCGCCGCTTCCTTGAAGGCGTCGAGCCGGATGAGCGCGATCGCTCGGGTGCCGAGCCTGCCGAAGAGCAGCGGATCGCAGGGGCTCAGCAGCCGCGAATGGTCGGATGCGGCGATCGCCGCCGCCGGATCGCGGGACTGCGAGTGGACGAAGGCGAGCGCATAGTGGCCGAGGGCGAAGTTGGGGCTCAGAAGGACGGAGCGCTCCAACTCGCGCACCGCCTCATCGTGGTCCCCGGTTACACGACGCTCGCAGCCCTCGTGTTTTGCGATTTTTCCAGGGCGGAGCGAGCCACTACGGCGTGAGCGACGAGGCCGCGCTGGCGCGCGACACGAACAAGTTCGAGTCGCGCTATCTCGATTGGCTGATCGGACCCTATCGCGAGGACGAGGCACTCTATCGCGAACGTTCGCCGCTCTTTCAGGCCGAGCGTTTGTTCAAGCCCGTGATCTTCTTCCACGGCGATGAGGAAGCCGTCGTGCCGCCGAGCCAGACCGAAGCGATCGTTGCCGCGCTTCGGCGCAGCGGTCGGCCGGTCGGCTATTTCCTCTACGCGATCGAGGTTTTGGAGCTGGCTTGACTTTCTAGCGTCTCGGCGGCGTGGCGCGTGGCCCTGTCTCTCGGAACAGGACATGGCGGTCTCGAGCACAAAATTCGATGCTGGGTAGCGGAGAGTTCGCTCGGCTACGACCGTCCCGACCGCGGATGATTGCGCCGACTTCCTTGCCACCTTACAAAACCGCCTCCGGCGTCTACGTCGCCTTCAACATCTCCGACACTCGCCACCGACTTTTGATTCTGCGGCTCTCACCGTTAACGACGTGATCTTCGCCATCGCTTGAGTTCGGCCGCGTGCGCGAACCGGATCGGCGAGAGCGAATTGGCCATGATCTAGTCTTCGACGAGCACCGCCGCTATCGCGGGCACGGAAGTTGACGAAGTTGACGAGAGTTGTGTTTCTCATGTCGCTGGCTCCTAAAATCGCGATAGCCTGCCAAGGCGGGGGCAGCCATGCTGCATTTGCGGCGGGTGTGCTGAGTGGCCTATTGGCGCCTGAGTTTCGTTACCAGCTCATTGCCTTGAGTGGGACGTCGGGCGGCGCTATGTGCGCCGCGTTGGTGTGGTCTGGCCTGATCCACGGTGGGGCGGACGAGGCTCGGCACCGCCTGATCGACTTTTGGCGCGACCTCGAGGTGCATGACATCCTTGATGCGGTAACTAACTTCTGGGCAGTGTCGTCGGCACGCCTCCCGGTAACCGCCGAGATCAGCCCTTACCTTCATGGTCCTGTGGCGGAGCCGCGGTTGCGCGACCTTCTCAGTCGTCACCTCGACCTTGCGTCGTTGCCGAGCGAACCCCGTCGTCGCGCGAGGCCGAAACTCCTGATCGGGGCCACGGACATCATTCACGGCCTCGGAGTGGCGTTTGAGGGCGAAAGCTTGACCTATGATGAGCTGATGCCTCGGCCGCGGTTCCCCCCGCTCTTCCGGGCCGTTCAGGCTCGCGGCACTCTCTTCTGGGATGGGCTCTTCAGCCGCAATCCGCCTGTGCGCGAATTCACCGAGTTGCCGGAGCGGCCAGACGAAATCTGGGTGGTGCAGATCAATCCGCAGCAGCGGAAAAGTGAGCCGCGGGCGATGCCGGAGATTGTCGACCGCCGGAATGAGCTGTCTGGCAACCTGGCACTCAGCCATGAATTGTACTTCATTACGAAGATCAATGAGCTGCTCGCCGAGTATCCCTCACTCGGCGCACGCTACAAACCTATCAACATTCGAGTCGTCGAACTCGAGGGCGACTTAGATTATCCCTCAAAGCTGGACCGCTCCAGCCCGATGATCGAGCGCCTGCTGCGAAACGGGGAGGAACGCGCAGCGTGGTTCTTCGACGGCCGATCTCTGTGGCCACGCTAGCGAACAACGAGTTGTGCGGACATCCAAAGTCGTTTTCTGTCGCGGTGGGACGCCGGCAGCACCGGGCGACCAATGCTTTCTCAAGCGAATGATTTCCGGTGCGAGCGTTTCGCCCGCCCTATATCGCAAAGCCGAACCTGCCCCCCTCCGGTACCTCGGTACTAGCACCAGTGGGCGTAGAGCACGGACGCCCTGTTGGACCGTGCGCCACGTTCGTCGCTCATGCTTGGCGCTCTTAGCTCACGCGATCCGGTGGGGCCCGGCCACGCTCGCAGCGGAATGGCTCAACGGAACTTCGGTCCGATCTTCTTGCGAGGCTGGGGCAGAGCGGCCTCTGCGGCCGCAGGTGTAGACGGCGCCGGTCTTTTCCCCAGCCCGGAACCGAGTGCGATTTCGGCACGCTGGCGGGCATAGGCCGGAGCCGTCATCGGATAGTCTGCCGGGAGCTTCCATTTCTCCCGGTATTGTTCAGGCGTCAGGCCAAATTTCGCCATCAGGTGCCGCCGCAGCAATTTCAACCGCTTGCCATCTTCGAGGCAGATGATGAATTCTTCTGTGACCGACTTCTTGACCGGCACGGCCGGACGCTGCTCTTCGATGACAGGCGCCTCGTTGGCCTGGAACGACGATGAGGTCTCGTTCAGCGCCGTATGGGTCTGCTGGATTAAACTTGGCAGCTCGTCGATCGCGACGGCATTGCGGCTCAGATAGGCCGCGACGATCCGGCCGGTAAGCTCGAGTGTCCGCTCGTCGGCGTCCGAACGCGGTTCGGTCAATGCGCTTCTCCCTTCACTTTTCTACCCTCACATGCATCGGCGGAGGTAATGTGCAGGCAATCCCGCCAGGCGGAAGTCGGTATTGCCGGTGGGCTGAGTTTATCGACAGAATTCCGGCCTTTTTCCCTTGTCTGCCGATGTCCCGGTGCGGCTTCTCATTGTCAGGCTGCGTGAGCCTCGCTTTCACTTCTCACCATATGCTGCCCGAGGAATAACGATCGACGATGACATCGCAGCTCGAGATGTTTCCGCCGCCATGCGCGAAGAACGATGATGTTGTCGTGGCGCCCTTCACGACGGCAAACAATGACCAAGCCATGGTGCGCCATCTCGAGAAGAGTGGCAACGATCGCGTACTGCGCAGGCTTGTTCCCCGCGCAGTCGTCGGCACGCCGCAGCCGGGAATCCCGCGGCATCGAGGTCGGCGCCGTTGCGTTGGGCCGGCAGCATCGGCGACGTCACGGGTGTGTACGGCGGTCTGCAGCATCCCCTCAATCCGATCCCGCCGGAAATCACCCGTCTTACCGGCATTCCCGACCAAATGGTGGCCAAGCAGGTGATCGATATGGCAGGCTTCGATCCTTGATCGGGCCCGCCGACCTCGTCATCGCCCAAAATGCTTCTTTCGATCGCCCCTTCTGCGAGGCGTTCTCGAGCCTGTTCTCGGACAAGGCCTGGGCCTGCTCCGTCTCGGGGTCGCTGGGCGGCACGGGTTTCGAAGGGACGAAGCTCGGGCTACCTGATCGGCCAGATCAGGCTGCTTTCACAACGGCCACCGCGCGTCGACGATTGCTTCGCCCTTCTCGAGGTGTTGGCGTTTCGCGGGGAGGGAGCCTACCGCAATGCATTTGCTGAGCTTGCATGGCAGCGAGAAATCGCGCGAGGCTACCGCTGGTCGGATGGCAGCGAAGACCGCCCGAAATCCTGGTGGACCGAGATCGACGAGGAGCTCCGTTACCTGCGATCGGAAATCTATCTGTGGAATGAAGGCGACCCGCCGGTGAAACGCCTGACCGTTTTCGATCGCTTTAAGGCCTGATCGAGCTTCGATCGACCTACGAGGCGGGGGCCCAAACAAGCATTGGAACCGGCTTTCGAGGGAGAACGTCCCAGGCCAGCTTAGCCTCGATCACCGCGCCTTGCGGTGCTCATTGATGCCGACAACACTTAGGCAAGATTGTCGATGGGTTGTTCGAAGAGGTCGGCAAGATCGGCGAGGCCAGTGTCCGTCGCATCTACGGCGATTTGTCGGGCACACGTTCCAAGGCCTGCGCGGATGTCCTTTCGAAACACGCGATCATTCCGCAACAGCAGTTCGCCTGTACGAGCGGCAAAAATGCTTCGGATATTACGCTTGTGTCGACGTGATGGATCTGCTGCACAGCGGGCGCTTCGATGTCCTTTGCCTCGCTTCGTCCGACAGCGGTCTTACGCGTTTTGCCGCCCGGATCCGCGAGCAGGCATCGATGTTTTGGCTTCGGGGAGCAGAAGACTCCAGAGAGCTTCCGGCAGGCCTGCCGTCGGTTTATCTACACCGAGAATCTTGTTTCCGGCGCGGTCAAGGGCAGAGCCCGGCGGCCGCTCAGCCCTTGCAACCAGCAAGCGCCGCCGTGCCGTTGAAAAAAGGTGCTTGCACAGGAGGAAGCCGAAGACGGATGGATCAACCTAGGCACAGTTGGCAAGCGACTGCTGAACCTGGCGCCGGACTTCGATCCGCGTACCTTCGGATTTCGAAAACTTATCGTCTCGTCCGGAAAACAAACCAGTTCGAGATCCACCAGGCTGAGGGTGGTCCCGTCAGCATTCGGCCGAAACAAAAGAGGCAAAATTAGCGTCTATCGCGACGCAGATCGCTTGCTTGGGGTCGGGCAGTTGCGTCCAGCCGGCGGATTTTAGCTTTGTCCGAAGCTCAGAAGCGTCTATCTGTGCTCCCATACGAGGCGAGCCTTGTCCGCCCTTGGGTGGCACGGCAAATGATCAAAGGAAGACATCATGGCGACGGGTACCGTAAAATGGTTTAACGCGACGAAAGGCTTTGGCTTCATCCAGCCCGACGACGGCAGCGCCGATGTCTTCGTCCACATTTCCGCAGTGGAGCGGGCTGGCATGCGGGATCTCAAGGATGGCCAAAAGATAACCTATGAGCTGGTCAAGGATCGCAAGTCCGGCAAGATGTCGGCGGACAATTTGCGGGCCTAGGCCTGTTCCTCGTACGCCAGCTTTTTTGGAAGGGACGGGGTTGCCTCGGTCTTTTCCGTTTAAAGCCTGCGGCCAATTGTAAGAGTGCGGAACCCGCCTCTGCCGCGGAGTTAACGCTCTTGAATTTAACGCAATGCAACACCTACTGCAGGTAGGGAAGCGATTCACCTCCTCCCGAACGCTTCGGTTCGACGGGCAGCATTCTTCTTCCCAAGCTGTCGGTCACTTATTGAGCCCGGCGCACTTCCTCCCGCGCCGGATTTTTTTTGGCTTTGTCCGCGATTTCGCAAGGCATGCCGCACGCATCACGCGAAAGCTACTTGGCTGAGGGCCGTGGCGCGCGTCATTGTACTAACGCCCCGAAACCGCCGAAACCGGCATGCCGTAGGCCGGATCCTCGGCGCGTTTGACCGGATCCCAGAGGTGGTGGACGAAACTCAACAACAGCGCTTCCGGCGCCGGCCAGGGGAGGGAGGAGCCGGTTGGAAGTCGTCACCTGCCTCGAGAGAGCCGAGGTCGGAGGCGAGCGCCCGGAGCGTGTTTTCGACCATGCCCTCGCCGGCGAGGTGTTTCAACGTTGCGAGGTCGTTATCGGTCAGCAGCGCGGGCGAGCTGCTCGCGCCGGTCGAACGGCAGGATCCAGCGCGTCGAGTTCTTCGGCACGAGTGAGTGCTGCTTCCTTCTCAACCCACGCAGTACGGTCTTTCGCCGCCACAAGAACCCTTTCGATATGGCGTCTCTTTAGCGATCCTCGCGCGTGTGCCAAAGCCGCAACACATAGATCGCCGACTGGTGGATTTCATAGCGGATTTCATAGTGACCGACGAGAATTCGCCGGACTTCCCGAGGCTCGAATTCCTCGAGCCGTTCGCCAAGGCGCGGTTGCTCGAGCAGTCGTTTTGGAGCGGCTGTCAAGGACTCCACTGTCCGTGCTGCAGCCGAGCGATTGACCGGTGCGAGAAAATCATACGGGCGGCCGAGGTCCGACATTGTCGACGACGAAGAACTCATCGCTCGCGTCAAGGCTAAATCTCCGCGGTAACAATCGGCTCGTTACGCTTCACCTCGCGGTAGTCGCCAAGCCCGCGCCATTGGTGCCGGAGTGGAGGCGTAAACGCAGAGGTCTAGCGGTTCGAGGTGGAAAGGGGCTTTGCCGATGGTTGCCCTACTAGCCAGCGTTTGACGCGGCGCGCCATGGCGTCGAGATAGGTTAGCACGACAGGCACAAAGACCAAGGTCAGCAAAGTCGAAGATATCAACCCACCGATGATCGCATGAGCCATCGGCGCACGTTGCTCGCCGCCTTCGCCCAGGCCCAAGGCCATGGGCAGCATACCGAAGATCATGGCAAGGGTCGTCATAACGATCGGTCTCAGCCTGACCGCTCCGGCATCGGCAAGGCTCTGGCGTAGATCCTTGCCCTCCCGCATTCCCAGATTGGAATAGTCGACGAGAAGAATTGCGTTCTTGGTGACCAGCCCCATCAGCATGATGAACCCGATCATCGAGAACATATTGAGCGTCGATCCAGTGAAGAGAAGGCCGAGCAGAACGCCGATCAGCGAGAGCGGCAAGGTCATCATGATCGCAATCGGCTGGATGAAGGAGCCGAATTGAGAAGCTAGAATGATGTAGATGAAAATCACCGCAAGCACGAGCGATTGAAGCGCATAACCGGTGGTCTCCGCAAGGTTCTCGGCGTCTCCGCCAAATGAGATGCGGTAGCCGACAGGGATGTCCATCTTGTCAACTGCGGCGTTCAAGTCTGTCGTCACGTCGCCCAAGGCCCTGCCTTCGACGTTGCTCGATATGCGAACCTCGCGGGACAGTTCCTTGCGGGTGATAGCGTCGGGCGCAGTGCTCTCAACAACGTCGGCGACCTGATCCAGCAAGACCGTTATCGGCTTGCCATCTTCATCAGTGCGGCCGGTCGAAATGGTCAGATTGCGAAGTTGTGCGGCATCTCGCCGGCCGGTCGCGGGCAGGCGCACCATAACATCATAGGATTCGCCATCAGGCGCATTCCACACGGATATCGCGCCCCCTGCGACTAGGGGCCGGAGCGTATCACCGATCGTCGCGACCGAAACCCCCAAGTCGCTCGCCGCTTCACGACGCACTCTTACCGCCAGAGTCGGTCGGACATTTTCGATCGACGACTCGATGTCCGTGGCCCCCGGGACCGCAGCAAGCGCTGAGGTGATTTGATCGGAGATTCGTCGTAGCTCCTCGGCACCATCCCCCAGGATCGAGAGCTGTAGCGGCTTTGATGATCCTCCAACTCTCGAGGACTGACCGACAGAAATCTCAAGGCCGGCGATCCGTGAGAGCCGCTGGCGAATTGGATTAATGGCTTCCGATGTGGTCAACGTCCGATTATTGCTTGGCATAAGCTGCACGGCCACCATAGCCTGGTTGAACCCAGGGGCGCCGCCGGAATTGATCGTGGAATACGTTGAGGAGACAAAATCGAATTCCCGCAGCGCCCGTTCGACCTGACCCACCTTGGCGGCCATGTAGTCGAGGGAAGCGCCTTCGTTGGCTTTGAGTGATATGCTCACTTCCCCCTGGTCGGCTGGCGGCAAAAACTCGGCTCCGATGCGCGGCACAAGCAGCAGGCTGGCAACGAACACGCCGACGACAACGGCAATCGTTGTTTTCCGGTGCGCGAATGTCCAATGGATGACAGAACGATACCGGCTCGCCAGCCCCTCAAACCACTGGTCGAAACGTTCAACCAACCGGCCGAGGAAACTTCGTTTGGCGCCCTTCTGGGACTGAGGGTCGTACCAGACGCTCGAAAGCATGGGATCAAGTGTGAAGGACACGAAAAGTGAAATCATCACGGCCGCGGCGACGGTGACGCCGAACTGCAGGAAGAAACGACCGATCAGTCCGCCCATGAAGGCGACAGGCAAAAACACGGCGACAATGCACAGTGTGGTCGCCAGAACGGCAAGTCCTATCTCGTTGGTGCCGTCGAGCGCCGCTCTCACATGATCCTTGCCCATCTGGAGATGGCGGGTGATGTTTTCGCGCACGACGATCGCGTCATCGATGAGAATGCCGATCGACAGGGATAAAGCCATGAGCGTCATGTTGTTCAGCGTGAAGCCAAGAGCGTAAATGACCGCAAATGTTCCGATGACGGAAATCGGGAGCGTAAGCCCGGTGATGACCGTCGATCGCCAGGAGTTCAGAAATACGAACACGATCAGCACGGTCAGGACACCGCCTTCGATCAGGGTTTGCTGTACCTCAGAAACCTGGGCGGCGATGGGGCGGGAGTTGTCGCGCGTGATGGTGAGCTGGATGTTCTCCTTCGCCAGCTCTGCATTCAAAGCCGAGATTTCCTTGCGAAGCGCGGATGCCACCGCGACCGTGTTCGCGTCCTGGACCTTGACGATGTCTAACCCAAGAGACGTAACGCCTTGATAGGTCGCCCGGCTGGTCATCTCGGCGCCCGTGTCGAGAACAGTTGCTACATCTGACAGATAGACAGGATAGCCGCCGCTTTGGCTGACAATAATGCTGTTGAAGCCCGGTGCATTCGCTATGCGCCCTTCGACCGTCACGATCCGCTGCCTGATGCCGGAAATGAGCGTTCCCGCAGCGCGATCCTGGTTTTCGCGGCGGATCGCGGCCATAACGGAACCAACGCTCACACCATATGCCTCCAGACGATCCGGATCCACAACCACAAGGACCTGCCGCTCGCTCCCGCCGACGAGTGAAATCTGACCAACGCCCGAAATGACGTTCAGACGGTTGGTAATGACGCGGTTGGCAAGTGTTGTGATTTCTGACAGCGTCCGAATGGGCGAGGATGCCGCAACGGAAAGGATTGGTTCGTCGTCCGGATTGAAGAGTGTGACCTGGGGGGTATCCACTCCGTCCGGGAACGTCGCTTCCAACCGTGCAACCCGGTCGCGCACTTCCTGCGCCGCGACTTGTGAATCCACGTCGAGCTCGAACTGAACGAAGACGATTGAGCGTCCTTCGTAGGATTCCGACGCTATCGTATCGATCCCGCCGATAGTGTTCAGCGATGATTCAATTGGCCGCGAAACCTCGCTCTCGACGGAGGTCGGAGACGCGCCGATGTAGGTGGTCGCGACCACCACGATCGGCAGGTCAGTTTCCGGAAACAAGTCCACGCCCAAACGATCGTAGGAAAATAAGCCGAGAACCAGGACCGTCACCATCATCATGGTCGCAAAGACGGGGTGCCTGACGCTGACGAGGGTGAGGAACATCGGTCAAATTTCCTCGACGACTACGGGTGTGCCTGCAACGAGATCGGGCAACGGAGCCGTGACGACGACATCACCCTCTTCTATGCCCGATACCTGAACGAGATCACGGTCTGTCCAGCTTGTGCCAAGCCCCACGGATTGTCTGCGCAAGACGCCGCCCTCCACTTTGAGGACGAACGAACCGTGAGTATCATGTCGAATGGAGCCTGCCGGAAGGGCAATGACATCCTTCTGGTCGTCGACTTTGAGAATCCCGGTCGTGAACATGCCGCCTCGCAGCAGACCTTCGACATTATCGATGGCGACGAAGACACGCACGGCACGGGATCCGGCGACCGCCGTGGGCGAAATGCGGACGACCTCGCCGGCAAACGTACGGCCTGGAAAACCTTCTACGTTCAACTCCACGGCCTGCTTGAGCCGCACAAGAGGGATACGACTTGTGGGAACCCCCGTGTCGACTTCCATCCGGCTGAGATCCACGATTGTCATGAGTTCGGTGTTTAATGGCACCGTCTGCCCCTGTTCAACCGGACGAGCGGCGACGACGCCATCAAATTCGGCTCGCAGTTCCGCATAGGCGAGAGAACGTTCAGCGTCCGCGACTTCTGCCTGCTTTGACCTCAGCTGTGCTTGGAGCTTGAGTAGGTTTGCCCGAGCTTCCAGCCGCGTCGCTTCTGATGCCGCACCGCGCTTGCCAAGAATGACAGTCCTTTCAAGTACCGATTCGGCGAGTTCGATCTGGGCGTTGAGGGCGTCGATTTCGGCTCTT
The DNA here is from genome assembly GCF_001651875.1 of Sinorhizobium saheli. Classification (GTDB taxonomy): domain Bacteria; phylum Pseudomonadota; class Alphaproteobacteria; order Rhizobiales; family Rhizobiaceae; genus Sinorhizobium; species Sinorhizobium saheli. The sequence continues at coordinate 12,010 of NZ_LNQB01000046.1, read as the reverse complement.
CTTGCAGTGACGGCCGAATCAAGCGCTTTCGAATCAAACCGGACAAGCAGATCACCCTTCTTGACGACATCCCCGATCTGCACGGCAAGCTCGAGAATCGTTGAGGACACCCTTGACGTCAGAGTCGAGCGGCGGATGGGCGTGAGGGATCCTGCAATGCGGACTTCGCTAGCGATATCCTGACGAACGGCTTTGCTGACATCAGCTTGAGCTAGTTCGATCGGGCCACTGGGTTTTTGAATCTGAGCCGTCGCCTCCCCAATCAACCCAAGGACAGCCACAACGGTTACAAATCTATGTAAGCTCGACCAGAAAGCATCTAACATCCGCATAAAACACCTCGCGGCTCGGATCTGAAAAGACGTGATTAATCGCCGTACGTTCTCTTTGGCTAATAAAAACACTCAGCCGAGAATTCAAGGACTCGACGGCTATGCCGTCTTTCTGCCCCCTTGAGAAACCCGTCGAGCCGTAGCGTGCTTTCCGGTGATCCAGGGCGACTGGACATAACCGCTGTGGCTTTTACTTGCTGATTTCAATTGAAGAAGTAAGCTGAAAACCCTGCGCGGAAATTTGAGCTTACGGCTTCACGCCGGGGCAGGGGAGGGGCCTCTCAAAGCCCGGACGGTTGACCGGAAGCGGTCGCGGCTGCGCTGATATTTGCGGGTCATTTCCGCGCTGGCATGACCGACCTGCTTCTGACGTACCGCTCGTCCACCTGCCGAGGCGGCGAGCCCGGCGCGCAGCGAGTGGCCGGAGAATTTTTCGGCTCGCTCGGCCTCGCTGAGGTCGCCTCTAACGCCGGCGGCGAGTTGACGAGGCGTGCCGCCTCCCGGTCATTCAATCGGTTCCATTCCAACATCCTTGCCCTGGCCTCGGACGCGGCGGAAGAGGGGGCCCTTTGCAATCCGCGCGGACTTGATCCAGCTCTCGACGGCCACGTGTCGTGTCCGAGGAGCCACGGCCGATCTCGACCTCGCGCCAGCCGGACTTGCCGCGCGGGTGACGAGCGAGCCCTTGTCAAGGATATCGATCCAGCTGCGGCCGTCCTCGGTCTGATCGCGGCCGACGTCGAGTCCGACGATCTCCGAGCGGCGCGGGCCGCCGGCAAAGCCGACGAGTAGCATGGCGCGGTCGCGCAAGCCGCGCAGTGAGCCCCGATCGAGCGTTCGAGTATGGCGATCAGATGCTCGAGAAGCACGGCTTCCTTCTGGCGGGGAGGGCGGCATGGGGTGTTGCGGATGCTGGCCAGAACGGTGGCGATGTGGCGGTCCTTGCGGTCGAACGGTGTGCCACGCTGGGCATAGTTCCAGGTGAGGGCGGAGAGGCGCCGTTCGATCGTCATGACCGGAATGGGGCTTGCGGTCTGCCGTTGCGGTCCCTGACGCCGCAGGCGGTAATGTAGAGCCCGACGGTCTGCGGACCGGGCGGCAGATGCGCGAGACCCTGGCGGCGGCACCAGCTGGTAAAAATGCTTGCAGTCGGAGGCATGGGCCTTGCGGGTGTTTGATGGAACTCGCCGCCTCCAGATAACCGCGCGCCCGAACGGCGTTGCTCGAGGTGGGCCGGCAGGGCGGCGGTTGCTTCCGGAACAGGGCAGGGGAGTTCAGCGCCACCAGGGTTCGTGTCGACCGCTACGCCACGAAATCGGCCTTTGGCGGTTCCGAGCCCCGTCGCTGAACTGCTCACGCCGGTGTCTCCCAGGGATTGATCACAGATGCCTCCGTGTCTTCGAAATCCTTGACGTCGCGTGTGACGAGGATCAGGTCGTGGACGATCGCAGTCGCGGCAAGGAGCCCGTCGATATCGCCACGCGGGCGGATTGCGGCGATGCGGCCCCATTCGACGGCGATCTGGTCGGTCACCGGCAGGATGCGGTCGCCATGGTCATGGCGCAGCTTGCGCAGCCATTCGGTGAGGTGTGCAGCAGCGTTCGGATCCGTCTTCTGTTTCAGCGCAATGCCGCGCATGATTTCGCCGAGGGTCAGCGCACTCAGATGGATGGTGAGCGGATCGACGGAGCGCAGCCAGGACACCGCCTGCGGCGTGCCGCGTCGCGCCTCCGATACGATGTTGGTGTCAATCAGATACATCAGAAGGCCACGCTGCGGCTTGGCGTCTTGGCGCGCACGTCGACCGCATCGGCGAGCTCATCGTCCCAAGCGGGACCGCCGAGCAGATCGTCGACCAGCGTCGGCCGGCCGGCGCGCAGAGCGTCGTAGTCGTGGGCGGACAGCACCACGGCCGTGCGTTCGCCGCGAAGCGTTACGATCTGCGGTCCTTCGTGTCGCGCCTTCTGCACCACTTTCGAGAAGTGGTTCTTGGCGTCCTGCAGCGGCCATTCCATTGTTTTCCTCCAAACTAGCTAGACTGTCTAGCTGTATAGACCTGTTTACCGGCGAATTAAAGCGCAAATTTCCCACCGACGAGGGTGATTTCCGCCTGATTCGGTGGACCTTTCTATAAAAGGTGACAAATATGCCGTGCGGTTATGTGCGAAATTTACGCATAAAAAATGCGCGTACGCTGCAGCCTTGCCGGTATGGATTCGTTCGCTTTTCACCGCCGCCAACACCCTCACGCCGACGGCTCCCCTGCCGGGCTGCGCGCTGGCGCGCGGACGTGAAACCACGACACACGCCATTCTCCAAGGGCGAACTAGTGACCCTGAAGAAATCACAGGTGCGCATGTGCGCGCCGTCGACTACCTGTTCGAGGGCGGCGACAGCGTCGAGCTCAATCTGGGCACCGGCATGGGGACAACCGTGAAAGAATTGCTCACGGCGATCGAAGGTCTCCAGGCGACCGTTCGATGCCAGCTATGTGGGCCGACGCGAGGGCGACTCGACGACGCTCGTCGCTAACAACGACAGGCTCGGTAAGTGCTCGGCTGGGAGCCGCAATACGATCTGGCGGCGATCACCGAATCCGCCTGGAACTGGCATTCGCGCCGAAACGGCTGAGCAACCGGTAGGCTCGGCCTGCTGGGCGGCGGGCCCGGTGAGGCCGACGGCTGGCGGCACTCCGTCCACGCTGCAGCAGCGGGCGCTCGAGAAACACATAGACTGCGATACCGGCGATCGTGCCCGACACGATCGCCATGAGCAACGAGATCCCCGCTGGCACGCCCAACATGCCGCCGGCCTTGGCGACGACCGAGATCGCGAGGGCGTGCCATAGGTAGATCGAATAGGAAGCATCGCCGAGCAGGACCGGCATGTTCAGCATCGGGACCCGTCCGCTTGCCTCGAGGGACAGCGCTCCAAGAACCAGGAGGACGGCGAGCGGCCCTGTCGAGCGTTCATCGAAGGGCAGATGGAGGCCACCGATCAGGGCGAAGCCGCAGAGCGAGCAGGCAATCAATGAAGAACTTATCGCCGCCCCGGGAACCTTCCCCCGGAGCCAGAACTCCCCGAGGATCATGCCGGCGACGAACTCGAGGATAATCGGCCGTGTATAGGTCAGCCAGAGAGCATTTTCGCTGCGAGCAACCAGCCCGACCGTGACCAGCGCCACGAAGAGGCCGGTGATGGCCGGGACGCGCCAATGGCGCGGCAGCAGCAGAGAGGCCGCGAACACGGCGTAGAAGAGCATCTCGAAATTCAGCGTCCAGCCCTGCACGAGCACCGGCCAGATCTCGCCGCTGCTCGGCGAGCGGACCGGAATGAAAACGAGCGATGCCAGGACGTGGTCGAGAGTCAGTACCAGGTTGGGAAACAGGCCGGCGAGCGCGCCGGCAATCATGACGGCCGTCGAAAACCAGTAGATCGGAACGATGCGGCGGAGGCGATCGGCGATGAATTTCGCGGGGGTCACCGGCCGCCGGTCGTTGATCACCCGCATGATGAAGCCGCTGATGACGAAGAAGACGTCGACGCCGGCCGCTCCGATGGTAAAATCGTGGCCGGTCTTCTCGGCGGCGTGAAAAATCACGACAGCGAGCGCCGCCGCCGCCCGAAGATACTGAATCGCCCGGATCGTTCCCATTTCCCCCTCTGACCGTGATGTCACCGGAAAGCCTCCAATCCACCAGCGTTGATCCAGCCAGTCGGCAACTTCACCCAAATCTTCATCGGCATTTAGCAGTCCTTGTTCCGGGTGGCGGTCGAAACAGCCATGGCCGCGACGGCAAGGCGGCAAAGGCCAACATCAAAGTAAGCTTTTCGGTAGTGAGCCCAGTCAGCTCGCGTGCAACTTCCCTATCGATAACTCCGCGCTCTGGGAGCAGGCCTATGCCGCTGGCTGGGCGGCAAAACGCCTCCTCGGTGGGCGCCGCCCCATTGACCACTGAGGTTGCGGTCTAGGCGTGTTCTTCAATCAGCTTCAGGATAAATACGAACCCGTGAGCCGCCGTTTGCTTTCAGCAACTCGGCCCTATAAGGCACTCCGCGGATGTTGATATACGTCGGGCGCCGGGCTTCCGGCATGAGGTGCTCGCCCTCCAGTGCCGGACAAGGTAGGGCGGAAGCCAGCGTTCGCGGTGCTGCCATCCCCCGCGGATAAGAAACCCAAGGTCCGCTACTGGCTGACGGGATGGCCCAGCTTCATTCATCGGCCTCGCGCGCGGATGATGGGTGAGGCGAACGTCCCTGTCCCGGCGGCCGCCCGGTCCCAAGAGGATCGAGTAACGCTCACCGTTGATGTCGACCTGCCTTGGACCAAACTGGTCTGTATCCAGTACATCGATCACGACATCCGAGACCGGTTGGGAACCGTGGCGCCAAGTCTCGCCGATGACAGGTCCGATATCCGGGATCTCCTGAGGGGCCCCCGATGGCCCGACGAGCGACGGGGGTCTGGCGAGGTCAGGCGCCGGCGCAGAATGAGCATCGTCACGCAATTTATACGGTGTGGGCGGATTCAAATTAATCAGCGGTTCAAGACCACCGTAGATATCTGAGAACGGACGGCTTGCAGATAACGGTGACGCAGGTTCTTGCTCCCCAAACCAAGCCCAAGCGTTCGCGCTCGGGGTGGCCGGAAGATCCTGAAGCGCGCTCGGCTGCAGGCCAGGCTGTGGCGTAAACGAGGACGACGCGGGGTCTTGCATCTGCTCCCTCAACCAGTCCCAAGCTCCCTCGCTTGGGGTAGATGGCGTCGCGGGAAGCTCCTGCAGCCACCGAGGCTCCCGTGCGCCTTCTCCGGCGAGCGGACGCGCGCCCTCTGGAAGAGGCAACCCCAGTGCTCTGTTCGCCTCGAGAACTTGCTGGTATCGCCGAAGCCTGAGCAAATCGGACTTGATTTTGGTGTCCGCGGTTTGATGCTTATACTGCTCAATATCTTGGGCCAGCGCATCGTCGTTGAGTCGGCCAGCCATGGCGCCCTTTTTGCGCGTTTGCAGCCAATCACTCAACCTGCAAAGGCGGCGCGCATGTCTATCGACAGTCTCGGGCAGAATCCTGCCTGTTGCCTTTTCCGCCGCGGCCCACATGTCGATGAGGGTTGCGTCTGCCGAATAAGGAACAAGGCGGCGGATATCGGCTGACAAGGCCCTTCCGGCACCGACGTCCCGGAGCTTCTTCAATGCCGCTTTGATGCGCCTGCTGCGATCGCTCGCATAAGTTTCCACATCGTCATCCAACCCAGTTTCCAACTCCGGGTTGCCAATTCGAGCCGCGATTGATGGCCTCCCGTTCTGACTAAGTCGGGCGCTCAAATGGCGCAGATCCGCCATCGCACTTTTGACCGTGCCGCCGCCAAGTGGTTTGACGGTGCCGTCGTCGGGGATGGCCCTGGCTTTGATTTTGAATTCCTCAAACAGCGCCTCATCCTCGACAGGGACCCGGCGTGCTCGGCCGTGCTGCTTGGCGTGATCCACGCGGAATTTCGTTGAAAGGACCATTTGCTGCACCGCCGAGCCGGACGGCTTATCGCTGCTACTCGCCCCGAACGCCTTTCCAACCCCTGATTTGATACGCTTCCACAGTCCGCTCTTTTTGCCGCTCTCCGTCTCGATCGCGGGCTGCTTTTCAGATGACAAGGTGGAGCGCGCGCTGCTGAACAGATCATCCCGCAAATTAGTTTGCGGCGGTACTTGGGCCGCAAAGTGAGCACGGGGGAGATCAATGCTGTGGCGCGTGCTGTTGAACGAGTTGTCCGTCGACCGAGCGTGTGGCGGCATCCGCATCGAACCGCCGAGACTGGCGCGCTGGATTCCTCCACCGCCCTCTGCGGAACTCTCATCAGGCGAATTAGACTTTGCGGAGCTCTCATCAGACGAATTGAGTTGCAACGCGTCCATCCGTCGGGGCACCTCCCAAAGTTGTTCGGCCTGCCCAGCCTGCTGCCGTGATAACGCACGGTAGTTCTGGATCCAGGCTTCCGAGCTAGATGCGCCCGTCAATGCCTCCATCCAGTTAGACATATCGCGAGCACCGTCTTCAGGCGCGTCGCCGTCTCCTGGATACATCCGTCGTACTCCGTAAGTAAGATAAGGGGCCTCACAGTAACGCACGCCGGCCGATCCCCGGCATGCAACGTCGGCATACAATTATGCAGCCGAGATACCCTGGCTGTGCGATAAACGGGCGCGGAATTTGCCATGGCGATGGTGAGGGGGATTGCAAGTGACATCGTAAAGGTAAAGGACTTTGAATTCGATGTGCGACTGTCGGTCGTGACGAACCGTGACTATCGCCGCACCTCTTTCCCACCGAGATCATCGCCCTCGGGTTACCAGCACTATGGACTGGTACGTCTGACCCGTCTCGGACGCGGCGTGCCGTGGGTGCAGGCGTGCGATCTTGTCCGAGAGCCGGATGCGGGAGATCTGCATTTCCGGTTCGATGAGCGGTGTGTGGAACGGGAGTCACGATCGAGCCACTAAGGCACCGCCAGACGAAAGGGGCGGAAACAGATATGCTCGACCTACAGCCAACCGCGCCACACCTCGACTCTACCATCGGGACTATGTGGTTCTGATGATCCTGGCCAAGCTCGGTTTGCGCGCCAGCGAAGTTGCCGCCCTCAATCTTGACGATATCGAGTGGCAGTCGGGTACGATCCTCGTGCACGGTAAGGAGCGGCGGCAAACGATCACGCCGCTACGTCACGACGTCGGAACAGTTATCGTGGCTTATATCCGGGCATGGACGGCCCGCTTCAGCGGTCGGCGAGTTTTCTTGCGAATCCTGGCGCCGCAGGTGAGTTTTGCCTCCGGCTGCGCCATCACGATGATCGCGAAGCAAGCACTCGAACGGTTGGCATCCACGGCTACTGCGCATCACGGCGCCCATCTTTTCCGCCAGCCCCGCGACCGACCTTTTGCGGTCGGGCGCCAGCTTTGCCGAGATCGGTCAACTGCACCGCCATCGAAGCATCGACAGCACAGGATCGCCCCGCCGATAATGACCGCTCGTAACCTGGGTTCGGTGCGGGATCGCGCCGGGCGCGCGACCAGTCCGATTGCCGGTGAAGCCATGGCGCAGAATGAAAGGGCGCAATAATGGCTCATGCGATCTCCTCACGATAATCGGTACTTTCGCGAACAACTTGGATGACTTCGTCATGGGTCAGAAGGCCGCGTTCTATGGCTAGTTCAATGAATGGGCGCCGTTCGGCGACTGAGGCCTGCACGAGCTTCGATACCTCGGTGTAACCGAGCTTCGGCACGAAGACGGTGGCAAGCGCCGACGATTGCATTAGGTTCCTGAGGGACTGCTCACGGTCGGCCTCGATGCCGGCGATGCATTTATCGGCAAAAATGCGCGTGGATTTCGCAAGGAGCTCAATCGAGTCGAACAAGCGTGAGGCGATGATCGGTTCGAAGTGATTAATTTCGAGCTGTCCCTGCAGCGAGGCCAGGGATACGCCAGCATCGTTGCCGACAACGGCAAAGGCTACCTGATGCATCATCATCGGCAAGACCGGGTTGACCTTGCCCGGCATGATGGAGGAACCGGGCTGTACGTGCGGAAGTCGCAACTCGCCGACGCCGCTGTTCGGGCCAGACGCGAGAATGATGAGATCGGATGCGATCTTGCCGATGACCTCGGCGCAGATGCGGATTTCCGAGGAGACGCGGGCGAACGCGTCGGCATTCTGCATGGCATCGAACATATTCTCACCGGGGCGGACATCTGCCCCGACGATTTCTTTCAGATGGCGATAAACGGCGCTCCGGTAACCCGGAGCGGAGCCCAGCCCGGTTCCGATAGCCGTTCCGCCCAAGGGCAGGACGAGCATCTCATCCCGGGCGGAAACCAGCTTCTCGACAAGCCTGCGAACGGCTGCAGCATAACCGGAAAACGCTTGACCGAGGCGCATGGGCTGTGCCGCCTGCATGCAAGTCCTGCCGATCCGCAAAACATCCTTGAAGGCGATGGACCGCTCTTCAAGAGCTTCCGCAAGATGCTTTAGGGCCCCGATGAGGCACAGAGACTTGTCGTAGACTGCCAGCTTGACGGCTGCGGGCAAGACGTCGTTGGTCGATTGGCCGCTGTTGACGTGATCGTTCGGATGAATACGGCTATATGTACCCGGCTGCTCGTTCAGTATCTGGAGCGCGCGGTTCGCGATCACTTCATTGACGTTCATGTTGATGGAAGTTCCACCGGAGCCTTCCAGCAAATCGACGATGAACTGATCGGTGTGACGGCCGTTTTCGATCTCGACGGATGCCGCGATAATGGCGTTCGCGACATCGGCGGGGAGGACGCCGATATCGCGGTTGGCGGCTGCTGCTGCATGCTTGATGCGCGCAAGCGCCTTGAGAAGCTCCGGCGCGTCGCCGAGCTTGTGAAATGAGATGTCGAAGTTTTCCTGGCCGCGAAGCGTCGCGACCCCATATAGCGCCCCTGCGGGCAATTCTCGGGAGCCGAGGCTGTCTGTATCTGTTCTAGTGTTTGGCATGGGGTCCCTAAGTCCGATCAAGCGGTGCCGCGAAGCATGACAAAACCGACATGGGTTTTGAACCGAATATGCGTTACTTAAATCATTTCACATAGCAGTATTAGTTTCCATAGCGGTAGCTCGCTATCCATGACCGTCAAGCGGGCGACGAGCATGCTTCCTAAAAGGCGGAAGGATTGCCTCGATCGGGACAGATTCGTTTGACCTGCTCGACTACAATGCCACCGACGAACGCACCGATGCAAATCCTGATCGAGCGGACGGGACTCCTAGAGGCCATCGCGAACATACTGTCCGCTAACCTTCGGCAGTTTGACGGCATTGGTATCACCTTTGACGACTGGGCCGATCTCGCCGATTTGCGCAGCGAACTTGCCCGCGACGTCAAGGGAAATTGTCATCGGGCACGGGACGGCCAGTCTTAAAGAAACAGCTTAGCTGCTGTCCCTAGTGCCGATTTCAATATCCCTATAGTCGTCACAGGACTATTGCGGCCCCTGACCGGCAATTCCTGCGATACTTACCCCAATTTGGTCGCGGCGATCCCCGTGGCCGCAGCTAATTCCAACAACCCGGCCGTTCTCGTCGTAATGCGACGAGATCCACTCGCCGCTAACGGTGACGAAGTCCCACATACTTCGTCTGAAATGTATTTCAGAGGTTTGCCTGCACGGTTTCGTCGATTGGCCGGTGGCGAATATCATCCGCGCCGAACGCCGCGAGTAAGGCAAATTCTCGCAGGACCTGCTGCGGCGCCTTTCGCGCGTCGTATCGTTTTCAGTTACGTGGCGCGGATGGCTCGGCCATTCGTTCGTTCGTTGACCGGCGCAAAAGCAATCGTATCGCCCGGATAAGGTCCACGTATCGGCACGCCGGAGGAAGTGCGCACCTTGAACAATGCCATGTCGAGGGGACCCGTGTGTGCAGTAGTTCCGTGCGGCGATTGCCGCCGGTTCGCCGACGGGATTCTGGCGCATGTTAAGACACCCCGCGGTGCAACATGCCCTGCGCAACCACTACTTCGAGTCACTCGGCCTTCCCCGTCTCCATGTCTCTGCCCAAGCCTAATCCGGTTGAACGGCCTATGCCGGGTGGTGAGGGAGGGGCGGCGCCGTGAGGCGTTCCCCCCCTTCCCAAGGGAGCCGTTCTTCACAAGAGCGGTGCACGGCTTGTTGCAGGGTGTTCACGTTCTGGGCCAACGGGATTGCTGGAAACGACGAACGCTCGCATCTCAATCTGTGGTCGAACGACCGTGAACTCTCGTCGCGAACTGGCATAATGATCTGCCGGCTGGTCACGAATTTCCGGCCACTTCAAACGGCTGGCTTGGCGAGTCCGGTTCGGAAAGCTCGACGGTGTGAGGATGGAAAATGGAAAACGGCACGCTGATCGTGACGCCGTACGCCAGCGATGTTCCCCACGTGCGGCTACGAGATGCCCATTGATTCGACCGACTGCGCAGCGACCCGGCCTTCAAGCTCGCCTGCGGACGGCTGCCAGACGGCAAGATTGATCTGTGGTCGTAGCGTTTGCTCACAACCTCATCGATCATGTGACGTCGTCATGCTGGCCGGCTAACCACTTTTCGTAAAAGATCACTGCATATCCGTGCAACACCCGTTCCCTGCGGCGAATATAGCCGGCCGTTTCATAAAGCCTTTGTGCCCCTACCTGGATCATTGTGGTGTCGAGCTTTATCCACTTGAATCCTAGAGCAACGGCTCGCGATTCCAATTCGCTAAGAATCCTCCTCCCAAGGCCTCGTCGTTGAAAGGCGGGATCGACCCGCACACGTTTCAACTCTGCGACATCATCGTCAATAGGTTTCAATCCACCCATAGCAGTGAGTTTGGAGCCGATATGCGCAACAACGAAGTCGCCGCCTGAGGCGATATATACTTCCCCGATATCGCGTAAGTCATCCTCCCACACCCCTTCCGGACCACGCACCCCAATAGCCTCAGATGCTCTCCTGTGCAGAAGCCACGCATCATCGGCATCCCTCGGCTCGAACCGACGAAAAATCACTTCGTTTCGAGACATCGATCATCACCTCTTTGGAGTCGGACGTCTAGGCGCGGCATCCCTTTACACCAAATAGCGCCGTTAGCTTTGATCCACCGCCCTCAACAGCCGCTGTGAAAGCACAGACTCAATACTTTCCGCCGCCTCAACTCCGACAATTGGACGACCCGGCTCAATTGTATATTTCAAAGCCGTACGGCGGTGCAATTGGGTAAACCGATCCAGCGCACTAACACAGGACGCGCGCAGCTTTCTGATTTCACTGCCGTGGCGCTCCATGACGGGCGAGATGGTTGCAAACTTAGGAAAGTCCGCTTTCCCATTTAGCCACCTTGGCTGGAGCTCCGCGCTCTCCTTGTCGGGTGACAACCAGCGGAATACCTCGTGAATGCACCGTTGCGGATAGTATTCTGATAGCCGAAATACATCCCTATAAAACTGCGGTTTCTGGTGGAAGAGTTCTTCACCGATAAGCAACACCGAGACCGCGACGATCCGGGCAGAGAAACGGCCGCTTGGGCCAAGCCTGTCCTTGTAAGGGTTTTTTCCGTAAAAAACGCGAAATTGGCCAAACAGATCGGGCGACATGCACTCAAAAAAGCGCGCCAGAACACAATTTGCCGACTCGAGGCGCTCCACGCATACCGCAAGACATTGACGCGCATCCGCTTCAGCCGAGTCACGCAACTCAAGTAGAGCGTCCATTGCTGACTGTAATTCACTTTCAATGTATTGATGACCCAGGCAAAAATCTCGCTCCTCGACCCCAGCCGAGCCGAGGCAATATACGCGTGGATCGCTCTGCAGCGGATTGGTAAGGATCATATCTTCATAGGAGAGGACATCAACGCTAGGCTGCCGCTGACGACTTAAGCGTGCAAGGCGGCTAAGCTCCTTCCCCACCGTCAACTCGGCATCGACGGGATGAAGGCCGGCAAACGCAGAGATCTGATAAGCACAGTTGACGAGATACTGGACGTCTGTCTTAGCAATCTCGAACTCGGACTTGGGCAGACTCAGCAGTTGCGCCTCATAGTCTGTTGCCGCAATCAGTGCATTAGCAGGCTGCTGAAAAAGCCCTCTGGCTTTTGGGTTTTTGCCGTGATTCCCTACGGCTGCAACAGAGGGACTGATT
>NZ_LNQB01000045.1 GCF_001651875.1 Sinorhizobium saheli | reverse complement strand
GAAAACTGCTAGAAACTACCTCGCCGTCGTCACTATCGCAGCCATCGTCTTGTGGATCAGATAATTGTCCACACGACCTAGGGGTTGATGAGCGAGAAGATAGGGCCGACCGATTTATAGCCCATGTACCAGGTCAGCGCGCAGACCAGGCCGCCGAGGACGAGCAGCCAACGCGGGTAACGGTAGCCGCCCATGAGGTCGGACCTTGCCCAGGCGGCGTAAATGAAGATGGAGAGGCCGATCGGCAGGATCAGGCCGTTCAGTCCGCCGACGAAGACGAGCATGGTCGCGGGCGGCGTGTCGATGATCAGGTAGAAGAAGAGCGAGATGCCGATGAAGACGACGGTGGCGAGATTGCGGGCGCGCTCGGTAATGTCCTCCTTGAACACCGTCACGAACGACACCGAGGTATAGGCGGCACCGATGACGCTGGTGATGGCGGCAGCCCAAAGGATGGCGCCGAAGATGCGCAGCCCGAGGTCGCCGGCTGCGGCCTGGAAGGCCTGGGCGGCGGGATTTGCGGCCTGGCCCGAAACATCGATCACGACGCCGCTGGCGACGACGCCGAGCACCGCAAGGAAGAGCACGTAGCGCATGACGCCGGTAACGGCGATGCCCGTCAGGGCCGCACGGTTGACGGCGCCGAGATTGTCGATGCCAACCATGCCCTTGTCGAGCAGCCGATGCGCGCCGGAATAGGTGATGTAGCCGCCGACGGTACCGCCGACGATGGTGGTGATCGTCGGGAAGTCGACGATGTCGGGAAGCACGGTTTGACGCAGCGCCTCGCCGAGCGGCGGAGAGGAGACATAGGCGACGAAGACGGTGAGCGCGATCATCATCACCCCGGCGACGACGATCAGCCGGTCGACGGCAACGCCTGCCCGCCGCGACAGGAAGATGCCGATCGAGACGAGGGCGCTGATCGCGCCGCCCCACCGGGGATCGAGGCCGGTCAGGGCATTCAGGCCGAGACCGGTGCCGCCGATGTTGCCGATGTTGAAGAACAGCCCGCCGACGATCACGAGAACCGCCAGAAGGTAGCCCGTGCCAGGGACCGCGGCATTGGCGATATCGGACGCGCGCATGCGGGTGAGCGTCACGATCCGCCAGATATTGAGCTGGACGACGAAGTCGATCAGGATCGAGGCCAGGATGCCGAAGGCAAAGGCCGCGCCGAGCTTGGTCGTAAAGGTCGCCGTCTGGGTGATGAAGCCGGGGCCGATCGCCGATGTTGCCATCAGAAAGATGGCCGCCGTCAACGAGGCGCGACGCGACCTGATGGCATCGAGCGCCGCAGCCGGCCGCCCCGGCATCTCGGCAACGGCGCTGCTGCGCGAAATAGAATTCTGTTCCACGAGTCATCCTCCCTTGACCATGAACGGTACCCAATCCGATGGGTTGGCTTCACCATCACTCTGTTTCACAATTCTGTCAAGATTGTTCAACGATTTATTTTTATCGTTCCACGTTGTCTTCTCGTGTGTTGAGCCACACGCTGCGCCGCTGAGCACGAACGGCTCCGAGTTCCTGCAAATCGGCCAATGACGGGCGGTCGAACCTTGCCTGGAGGGTAGCGTTCAACGCTATTGCGACCACGTAAACCCTGTAGAAACATGCTCTTGCCGCTGCCGCCTGCTGCATGTCTCCTTGAATCGACCTCGATTTGAGGACAAAGACATGCCGTAGAGCTGGCGCGTGCCGAGAGGATTTATGACGAAGCAGGATACAGCACTCACCCTGGCGCCGCGGTTGGCGGAAAAAATCCGCGATATGCTGATCGCAGGAAGGTTGAAGCCCGGCCAGCGCTTGTCCGAAGCGAGCCTGAGCTCGGATCTCGACGTCTCGCGCAACTCGCTGAGGGAGGCATTCCGGCTGCTGACCACGGAGGGCCTGCTGCGGCACGAGCCGAACAGGGGCGTATTCGTGTCGACCCCGAGCATGGCCTCGATCATCGACATCTATCGCGTGCGCCGATTGATCGAGTGCCGGGCACTGGAACAGGCCTACCCGCAGCACCCGGCCGTGGCCCGCATGCGCGCTTCGGTCGAGAAAGCGCTCGAATGCCGGGAGGCGAGCGACTGGGTCGGCGTCGGCAGTGCCAACATGGCGTTTCACGCTGCAATCGTCGATCTCGCCGACAGCGCGCGGCTGAGCGCCTTCTATGGCCAGATCGCTGCCGAATTGCGCTTGAGCTTCGGGCTGCTCGAAGACCCCGAGTTCCTGCACGCGCCCTATGTGGACATGAACGCTGCCATCCTCGCCCAGCTCGAGGAGGGCAAAACCTCAGAGGCTGCCGCCGCGCTCGAATCCTACCTCTCTCGGTCCGAGCGGACGGTCCTTGCAGCCTTTTCCCGCCTTGGCCATTGAACCGGCGGTGGCGACGCGCCGCCGGTCATTCGCCGAGGCCCGCCTTGGCGGACCTCATTGCAGTTCCAGGCTCAGCTGAACGCCACGACTCGGCATCGTCAACGGTTTGCCGATGTCGATGCGCCCGAACACCTCCTTGCGCCGCTCGGCCTCGCGCTCCCTTTTTTCGCGTAAAGCCGCCACCAGCGAGTGAGCGCGTTCGATCACTTCTTCTGCACGGGTCATGGGAACCTCCGTCAATGTTCTCATTTTGTTCTCATCGACGGGCGCTGTCAAGCGCCGGGCGTGCACGGCGGTCGGCAGCAAGGAACGCCAGCTATCGGCGGCTCACCCGCCAGATGACGTTGCCGACATCATCGGCGACGAGCAGGGCGCCGGTCCTGTCGAAGGCGACGCCGACGGGGCGGCCCATGGCCTTGTCGCCGCGGCCGATGAAGCCCGTTAGAATATCCTTCGGTCGTCCAGCCGGCTCGCCGTTCCGGAAGGGCACGAAGATCACCTTGTAGCCGCTGTGAACGCTGCGGTTCCAGGATCCGTGCTGCCCCACGAAGGCGCCGCCGCGATAGGCCGCGCCGAGCGACGAGTGATCGGCGAATGTCAGCCCGAGCGAGGCGGTGTGGGAGCCGAGCGCATAGTCCGGTTTGATGGCCTTTTCGACGAGGTCCGGGCGCGGCGGCTTGGCGCGGACATCGACGTTTTGGCCGTAATAGCTGTAGGGCCAGCCGTAGAAGCCGCCCCTGCGCACCGAGGTCATGTAATCCGGCACGAGGTCGTCGCCGATCTCGTCGCGTTCGTTGACGGCGACCCAGAGCGCGCCGGTGTCGGGATTCCAGGAGAGGCCGTTGGGGTTGCGCAAGCCCGAGGCGAAGAGCCGTGTTCGACGGCTTGCGAGATCGACCTCCAGGACGGCGGCGCGGTTCACCTCAGCCGCCGCGCCGTTCTCGCCGACATTGCTGTTCGAGCCGACGGTGACGTAGAGCCTGCGCCCGTCGCGACTGGCGATGACGTCCTTGGTCCAGTGATGATTGATCGGGCCGGCCGGCAGATCGACGATCTTTTCCGGTCGAGCCGTTATCCGGGTTTGACCATTGGAATAGGGGAAGGCGACGATCGCATCGGTGTTGGCGACGTAGAGTTTGCCTTTCGACAGCGTCATGCCGAAGGGCGAGTTGAGGCCCTCGATGAAGGGCCTGCGGACATCGGCGATGCCGTCGCGGTTCGTGTCGCGCAGGAGGGTGATGCGGTTGGCGCTTTCAGTTGCCGCCCCGGCACGCTTCATGGCCGCCGACATGAAAATCTTGCGGAGGCTGAAGCCGCTGTCGTGCTTGGCCGGGGCGTTCGTTTCGGCGACGAGCACGTCCCCGTTCGGCAGCACGTGCAGCCAGCGCGGATGGTCGAGGCCCCCGGCAAAGGCGTTGACCTTCAGCCCCTTGGCCGGTTTCGGCATGGCGCCGCCCGGCCACCCTGTCGCCTCCGCGATGTTGATGGTCGGGATCAGGGTAGGCCGTGGCTTTGGCAGGACCGGGTTCGGGCCGTAGCCGCCGCCATTGACGATGGTTCTCTGCCCCGACGAGGCGCAGGCGGCGACGAGAGCGCCTGCAAGAAGGACGACCGGAATTTGGCAGAAGCGTTTCTTCATCGGTCCTCCTCCAGCGGAAGCGCACGTCCGCTCTCATAAGACGCAGGGGCCGTTCGGAATATTCTCGCTCCTTCGCAAGATTCCGGTTTTTCACTGTCGTCTCGCTCCCGGGGCCCGGTGGCGGGGCGCAGCCAGGCTCACAGGAACAATTGCGACCAGGACGGGTTGTCGGCTGTGCAACAAAGGTTCAGATATCTACAGGCCCGCGCAATGGCGGACGGCCCCGATACTCGTCACGGGCATGGAAGAACATCAGGAACGTTGCCGTAAACGGAGCGGTTTTACGCGGATGGCGAAGAAGGTTTCGCAAGAGGCAACGAAGGCGCCGGATCGGCGGCTGACGGCGCGGCGTTCGCGAGCGGTGGCGATGCTGGCAGCCCTGGCGGCGGGTGCGGTCGTCTGCTATCTGCTCGCGGTCCCTTTCCTGCCCGCCCTGACCTGGGCATTGGTCCTCGCAATCATGTTCCATCCGCTTCACCGGCGGTTGCTGATGCGCCTCCCTTATCCGGCGCTTGCCGCCGCGATGACCGTCACAATCGCCGCGATTATCGTCGTCGTGCCCCTGACCTTCGTGGCGGAGCGCCTGGTGAACGAGGCGGCCAATGCGGCGCAGATCGTCGCCGAAGCGCTGAGGTCCGGCAATTGGCGCGAGGCGCTTGCAAGTTATCCGCGGATTGCACCGGTTCTCGCATGGATGGAGGCGCAGCTCGATCTCGCCGGCTTTGCCGGCAGCGCCGCCACTATGCTCACGGGCTACAGCGCGTCCTTCGTGCGCGGCTCCGTGACTCAGATCGTCAACGCCGTCCTGACCTTCTACTTTCTGTTCTATATGCTGCGCGACGATCGCGAGGCACTGGCGATGCTGAAGAGCTTCTCGCCGCTTGCGCCGGAAGAGATGAACAGGCTGTTCCTCTGCGTCGGCAGCACCGTCCATGCCGTCGTCTTCGGCACCCTTGCTGTCGCGGCCGTGCAGGGCACCCTCGGAGGCCTCATGTTCTGGCTGCTCGGCCTGCCGTCGCCGCTGGTCTGGGGGCTGGTGATGGGCCTGCTCGCGATCATGCCGGTGCTCGGCGCCTTCATCGTCTGGGTTCCCGCCGCCCTGTCGCTTGCGCTGGGCGGCGAATGGGAGAAGGCGCTCGTCCTGGTGGCATTGGGCGCCGGCGTGGTGGCGACGGTCGACAATCTGCTCTATCCGATTCTCGTCGGCGAGCGCTTGAAGCTGCACACCGTCGCGGCCTTCGTCAGCATGGTCGGCGGCATTATCGTGTTCGGACCGGCGGGCGTCGTGCTCGGACCGGTCACCTTCACGGTGACACTGCTGCTCCTGGACATCTGGCGCGAGCACGATTGGGGAGGGCAGTTATGAGCCGGTCCGGAATCCCGCCTTTGCCGCATTGTGCGCCGGGATTCCGCCTGGTTGCAAAATGCCCTATTCGGTGAACTCGACGATGACCCCCGGCTTGACCATGGCTGCCAGTTCGCCGGCATCCCAGTTCGTCAGGCGAACGCAGCCATGTGACCCGGTCTTGCCGATGAGCGACGGCTCCGGTGCGCCGTGAATGCCGTAGGTCGGCTTCGACAGGTCGATCCAGACGACGCCTACGGGGCCGTTAGGTCCGCTCGGCAGCGTCAGTTCCTCGTCGTTGTCACCCTGCCGGAAGTTGACATCGGGATCGTAGACGTATGGGGGCATCCGAGCGACGCCTTTGACCTTGTGCGTGCCGGAGGGCGAAGGCGAGTCCTCGCTGCCGATCGTGGCGGGATAGGCGGCGACGACCGAGCCGTCTTCGGCGAACGCCACGACCTGCCCCGTGCGCTTGCGCGCCTCGATCCGTTCGACCTTGCCCTGCTTCGGAGCGCCGGGCATCGCAACCCATATCGTCTCTCCGGCGGCAAAGGCCGAATCCGGATTGAGCGCCTTCAGAAGATCGATGTCCATGTGAAACCGTTCGGAGAGTTTCTCCGCGACGCTCGTATATCCGAGATGCTCCATCTCGGCCTGCTTGGAGTAGTCTTCGGGGATGCTGTCGACGAGATCTGCCCCGTCTGCCTCGGAGATCACATAGCGCTCGATGACGGCGCCGTCGTCTGAAAGCCTGTCGATGACCTCTGCGTCCGGTTTTCCATCGGGCTCGAGGCCCTGCATCGCCTCGAAAGCGGCGACGGCCTTGGTGACGTTCTCGCCGTAATAGCCGTCGATCACCCCGGGAGATGCGCCGGCGCGATCCAGAAGAACCTGGAGGCGAACGATCGCCGGCTCCCGGCGAGGCGACGCATCGCCCGATTGTTCGGACGGAATGGAGGCGAGCGTAGCATCGTTGATGGCTTCCGGCTGAAGCTCCTGAGCGCTGGCGGCGCCGTATAACCCCAGTGTCAGCGATGCTGCGAAAAGAGCCTTGTACTTCATGCAGATCAAATCCGCTTCCATCGAACTTTGTTCCGCGGCTGGTTTACCCCGGCCGAGATCGTCTGCCGAACCTCATTTTCGACACCGTTCCGACATAATCATGAGCCACCGTCTTGGGGAACGATATATATCGTTTGATATACATGTTGCTTTGACTGCCAGGGTCGTTTCGACCCGGCGGAAATAGGTTTTGGCAAATGAGCCCCAGTCCCTTCCGAGCGAAGGGACGACGAAACTAGTCGTAGTTTCCGACAGTTACTCTCGAGATTTTCAGATATTACATTTGGAGAGAGACGATGGTACGTCTTCGAACGCCTGCTCCTCATCACGTCGCGCAAAGTAAAGCTGAAATCGAGGCAGCAGTTCGCCGCCTGGCGCCTTTCCATCACGCTATCGACCTGCCTTTCGGCCTCAGCACATTCGTTCCTGAGTTGTCCCGGCAGACGCGGGAGCGCACAAGGCTGCAAACCTTCCTCGATCACGCCTGGAAAGACATTCTCACCGCGTGCGGAGGCTCACTGAAGGGCAAGAGCGTCCTCGATATCGCCTGCAATTGCGGCGGCTTTTCAGTTCAAGCGGCAAGGTCCGGGGCCGAATATGTCTACGGTATCGATATCGACCCTCATTACATAGAACAGGCGAACTTCGTGAAGGATGCGGCCGGCCTGCAAAACGTAAAGTTTCAACAGTTCGACCTCCTGAATCTCGACCCTTCCATACACGGCAAATTCGACCTCGTGCTCTGCCTGGGTATTCTTTATCACCTGGAAAATCCGGTCCTCAGCATGAAGCGCATCGCAGCGGTGACCGGCGATGTTCTGGTCGTTGATACGACACTGATGAAGGTCCCGCTCATCAATCCGGTCCTCGACCGATGGCCGTTGTGGCACATGCGCCGCGTCTCGGCCACGACATCCGATGCGAAGAACATCAGTACATCCCGCTGGAGGCCGGACGAGTTCTGCCAATTCGCCCCGAACGGCACCGCGGTCAGAAGCCTGCTGGAGTATTGCGGATTCGCCGAAATCGTACGCCTCAAGCCCACGGCGAAGGGTTTGGAGAGCCGCTATTACAGCGGCCGCAGGGCAACCTTCTTGGCGCGGCGCCAATCTTCGCTAACCTCCAACCACTGATCGGCTCCGCATTCAGGACGTCGCCCAGGAGGACAGCGGCGAGCACAAGACACCCTATCAGCCAAAAAAGCCAAAATCCCCGCGGGCGACAGCGCCGTGCGGCAAGGCGATCGGCGCCGCCACTTCCGATGAGGGGCGTTGCCGCCGCGGTCAGCGCATCGCTGCCGTCACGGCCGCTCAGGATTGTCCTCCACATGACTTCGCCAGCCATCCGGCCGGTGAGCGAATAAGCCAAGTTTCGTCGCACGTCGGAAAAGCGGTCGGGAAAGGGAGTGTTAGGTTTGCGCCGCTGAGATCGGGTCTATCAGCGTCAACCGAGGACATGGCGCATGGGGATACTGGAACCGCAGGAAGCCGCAGGCCGGGTGCTGATAGCGGAGCGCAATCCGCTCGTCGTTGCAGCACTGCGCGGGCTCTTTGAGAACACCCGGTTCTCGATCGTCGGCACCGCCAGTTCGTCTGCGGAATTGTGCGAGGCGTTGGCCTCGACCGGAGCGGACTGCGTGCTGCTGAGCTGGCAACTGGCAGACGCGGAGGCGCCGGATGTCCTCGCCGATCTGGAGCGCCTCGGCTTCGACCCGAAAATCGTGCTCTTCGCCGAAAGCCACAACCCGGCCGTCGTCAGTGAAACGATCCGGCTGGGCGTGAACGGGCTTTGCTACCAGTTCGAAGATCCCGAGATCCTTTTCGCCACGCTGACCGCGGTGATGAAAGGGCGCATCTGCATCCCTTACACCGTTCTCGCGAAGGTGCCGCATTCCCCCTTCTCGCAACTCACGTCGCGCGAGAACGAGCTTCTCTCCATGCTGGCCGACGGCTGGAGCAATACCCAGATCGCGGCGCGGACCGGCATATCCGAAAACACCGTGAAATATCACCTCAAGAATCTCTACGACAAGCTCCAGGTCCGCAACCGGGCGATGGCGGTCGCGATCTACGCCAAGGAACGCCGGCGCATTCAATCATAAGCGTCGCCCTGAAGCGGGATGCGCTCACATGCGTTCGCGCCACCGCTCTATCTCTTCGTTTTTGCCGCATTTGTGCGACGTCAGGTGACTCCGCCTGACTGCCGCGGCGCGGGTCTCTCCGGCCCAAGGACTTGGGCTGGCTGGATTCCTGTGACAAGCACAGGAATGAGGGAGAGAAGTGCCGTGCGCTGTAGCCTCTGAAAAGACGCACGCCCTGTGGGCATCAATAGCCCTCGGTCCGCTCGTCACGACAACTGGCTATCCGGGTGGGGGTCGCCTACCCGTCCTCGCGAGCGCCACCCGTCCGGGCGAAAATCGCGCTGCCCAACGGGCAATCCTTTCTGCCTGAGCGAGTGTTGTGCGGCGATCGGCCGAAAGGCAGCTTAAGCCTGGCAATCAGAACCCGTCCCCGGTCACTGCAGCAATTGGAGGAACCATGCCAGGCTACAATCATCTCTTCATTCCCGGCCCCACCAACATTCCGGAACAGGTTCGCCAGGCGATGAACCTGCCGATGGAAGACATGCGCTCGCCGCTCTTCCCGGAGCTGACGCTGCCGCTCTTCGCCGACTTGAAGAAGGTGTTCCGGAACGGGAACGGTCGCGTCTTCGTCTATCCCTCCTCGGGCACCGGCGCCTGGGAGGCGGCGATGACCAACGTGCTCTCGCCCGGCGACAAGGTGCTGATGAGCCGCTTCGGCCAGTTCTCGCATCTCTGGGTCGACATGGCCGAGCGGCTCGGCTTCGCGGTCGATTGCCTCGACATGGAGTGGGGCACCGGCGTGCCGGTCGAGCTCTATGCCGAGCGTCTCGCCGCCGACAGGGCGCATGAGATCAAGGCCGTCTTCGTGACGCACAACGAGACGGCGACCGGCGTCACCTCGGACGTCGCGGCCGTTCGCGCGGCGCTCGATGCCTGCGGCCATCCGGCGCTGCTCTTCGTCGACGGCGTCTCGTCGATCGGCTCCATCGACTTCAGACAGGACGAATGGGGCGTCGACTGCGCCGTCTCCGGTTCACAGAAAGGCTTCATGCTGCCCGCCGGCCTCGGCTTCCTGTCGGTCAGCCAGAAGGCGCTGGAAGCGGCGAAGACCGCGCGGCACATGCGCTGCTACTTCTCCTTCGACGACATGATCAAGACCAACGACACCGGCTATTTTCCCTATACGCCGCCGACACAGCTCCTGCGCGGCCTGCGCGCTGCCCTCGACCTGATCTTCGCGGAAGGCCTCGAAAACATCTTCGCCCGCCACCGTCGCCTTGCGGACGGCGTCCGCGCCGCGGTTTCCGCCTGGGGCCTCAAGCTCTGCGCGACCGAGCCGAAGTGGTATTCCGACACGGTGTCGGCGATCCGCCTGCCGGAAGGCATTGATGGCGCCGAGGTCATCCGCCATGCCTACCGCGCCTACAACACCTCGCTCGGCAGCGGGCTCAACAAGGTCGCCGGCAAGGTCTTCCGCATCGGCCACCTCGGATCGCTGAACGAGGTGATGGTGCTCGGCGCGCTCTCGGCCGCCGAACTGACGCTGCTCGACTGCGGCGTGGCGGTCGAGCCGGGCTCGGGCGTCGGCGCCGCGATCAAGCAGTTCCGCTCCGCCGCAACGACGTCAACCGCCAAGGCGGCCTGAGGGGAGGGGCATCGATGAGCCACACCATAAACCATCTTCGGCGGCTGCGGCTGCAGCGCAGCGAACTCGCGGTTCCGGGCTCGAATCCCGAGATGATCGAGAAGGCCGCCAATTCCGAGGCCGACTACATCTTCCTCGACATCGAGGATGCGGTGGCGCCGCCGGACAAGGAGCGGGCCCGCGCCAATATCGTCGCCGCGCTGAACGAGATCGACTGGCGCGGCCGCGGCAAGACCATCTCCGTGCGCATCAACGGCCTCGACACCCATTACATGTACCGCGACGTCGTCGACCTCATGGAGCAGGCGGGCGACCGCATCGACACGCTGCTCGTGCCGAAGGTCGGCGTGCCGGCGGACCTCTACATGGTCGAGGCGATGGTCAACCAGATAGAGATCGCCAGGGGCTACAAGACCCGCGTCGGCCTCGAGGCGCTGATCGAGACCGCGCTCGGCATGGCCAATGTCGAGGCCATCGCATCCTTCGGCGGACGGCTCGAAGCGCTGCATTTCGGCGTTGCCGACTATGCCGCGAGCCTCAAGGCCCGCACCGTTAATATCGGCGGGCTCAACCCTGATTACCCGGGCGACCAGTGGCATTTCGGCCTGTCGCGGATGACGGTTGCCTGCCGTGCCTACGGCCTGCGCGCCATCGACGGACCCTTCGGCGATTTCTCCGATCCGGACGGCTACAAGTCGGCTGCGCGCCGTGCCGCGGCACTCGGCATCGAAGGCAAGTGGGCGATCCATCCGAGCCAGATCGCGCTCGCCAACGACATCTTCTCGCCGCCGGAAAAGGAGGTCGACCGCGCCCGCCGCATCATCGAGGCGCTGAAGCTCGCCGAGAGCCAGGGCAAGGGCGCGGCCTCGCTCGACGGCAAGATGATCGACGCTGCCTCGGAGCGCATGGCGCGCAACGTGCTCGCCACCCATGACGCAATCACCGCCGGCCGCCGCTGAAGGAGGACCTCATGGACATTCACGAATACCAGGCCAAGGAACTTCTCTCCCGCTACGAGATCGACATCCCGCGCGGGGGGCTCGCCTATAGTCCCGAGCAGGCCGCCTATCGCGCCCGCGAGATCGGCGGCGACCGATGGGTCGTCAAGGCGCAGATCCATTCCGGCGCCCGCGGCAAAGCCGGCGGCATCAAGCTCTGCGCGTCCGACCACGAGATCGTCGAGGCCGCAGACGCCATGCTCGGCCGGACGCTGGTGACGCACCAGACCGGGCCGCAGGGAAAACTGGTGAGCCGTCTCTATGTCGAGGAGGCGATGGATATCGCCCGCGAGATCTATCTCGGCTTCGTCCTCGACCGGAAATCCGAGCGCATCATGATCGTCGCCTCGTCTTCGGGCGGCATGGAGATCGAGGAGATCGCCGAGGCCGAGCCGGACTCGATCATCCGTGCGACCGTCGATCCGGGCGTCGGCATGCAGGACTTCCAGGCCCGCGAGATCGCCTTCGGGCTCGGCATCGACAATGCCCTGATCGGCCGCGCCACCCAGACGATCATGGGCTGCTATCGCGCCTTCGTCGACTATGACGCCTCGATGCTCGAGATCAACCCGCTGGTGGTGACCCGTCGCGGCGGACTGGTGGCGCTCGACGCCAAGATGAGCTTCGACGAGAACGCGCTCTTCCGCCGGCCGCACATCTCCGAGATGCGCGACAAGAGCCAGGAGGATCCGCGCGAAACCTACGCGTCCGACCGTGGACTCTCCTATGTCGGCCTCGACGGCAATATCGGCTGCATCATCAACGGCGCCGGCCTCGCCATGGCCACCATGGACATGATCAAGATCGCCGGCGGCGAGCCGGCGAACTTTCTCGACATCGGTGGCGGCGCCTCGCCCGAGCGGGTGGCGAAATCCTTCCGCGCCGTGCTCACGGACAGACAAGTCGAGACGATCCTCGTCAACATCTTCGCCGGCATCAACCGCTGCGACTGGGTGGCCGAGGGCGTGATCAAGGCGTTGCGCGAAGTCGGCGTGCCGGTTCCGCTCGTCGTCCGGCTCTCCGGCACCAACATGGAAGAGGGCCGGCGCATCCTCGCCGAATCCGGCGAGAACATCATCATTGCGGAAACTCTGGCGGAAGCGGCCGAGAAGGCCGTCGCCGCCTGGCGTTCGTTCACCGCCGGCAAGGCTGATTAAGGAGGCGAGACATGTCCATTCTGCTCGACAAGAACACCCGCGTCATCGTCCAGGGCTTCACCGGCAAGATCGGCAGCTTCCATGCCGAGGACATGGAGCGCTACGGCACCAACGTCGTCGGCGGCGTCACCCCCGGCAAGGGCGGCCAGACCCATCTCGGCCTGCCGGTCTTCAACACGGTGAAGGGTGCCGTGCAGGAGACCGGTGCGGAAGCCTCGATCGTCTTCGTGCCGCCGCCCTTTGCGGCCGACTCGATCATGGAGGCGGCGGATGCCGGCATCCGGCTCTGCGTCTGCATCACCGACGGCATCCCCTCCCAGGACATGATCAGGGTCAAGCGATACATGCGGCGCTACCGCTTCGAGGATCGCATGACCCTGATCGGCCCGAACTGCGCCGGCATGATCACGCCCGGAGAGGCGATGATGGGCATCATGCCGGGGTCGATCTACCTGCCCGGCCGCATCGGCATCGTCGGCCGCTCCGGCACGCTCGGCTACGAGGCCGCAAGCCAGATGAAGGCGCTCGGCATCGGCGTGTCGACCTCGGTCGGCATCGGCGGCGACCCGGTCAACGGCTCATCCTTCAGGGACATGCTCGAGCTTTTCGAGAACGATCCGGGAACCGACGCGGTGCTGATGATCGGCGAGATCGGCGGACCGCAGGAGGCGGAGGCCGCCCTCTGGGCGCGCGACCACATGAAGAAGCCGCTGATCGCCTATATCGCCGGCCTCTCGGCGCCGAAGGGCCGCCGCATGGGCCATGCCGGCGCGATCATCTCGGCCTTCGGGGAATCGGCACAGGAAAAGGTCGAGATCCTGAAGAGCGCGGGCGTCACGATCGTGCCGACGCCCTCCTCGTTCGGCGAGACGGTGGCGGAGGTACTGTCCGTCATGAAGGCGGCCTGAACGCCCTTATCCGGCATAGTGAGTGGTAGGAGTGAAGCGCGGGCTGGCCCCCGCGCTTCAAGCATATGAAGGAGCAAGCATTCCAGCGCCCCGGCCTTTACCGGGAGTTCGAGCAGCTTAAGCCGACAGAGACAGTAGAGCGGGAAGCGCTCACATGCGTTCGCGCCACCGCTCTATCTGTCTGTTTTGCCGCATTTGTGCCACGTCAGGTGATTCCACCTGACTGCAAAATGCTTAAAGGGCCGCGCGTCTTTTGAACGCGCGGCCCGGTCATATTCCGGCTTCAGGCAAACATGCGATGGCTTGGCCTTGGGTTCCTCATGACGACACTGCTTCAGGAGCGATCGCGATGTCTTCGGCTGTCGCAATGGCGGATCCGAGCGCCGGCCGGTGCGAATGTCCCTCCTCGAGTTCATCGAGCAGCGAGTGCCACAGCGAGAGGCAAAGCCCGACCATGACCAGCAGGAAGGGGGCGGCCGCGATGATCGAGGCGGTCTGGAGACCCTGGAGCCCGCCCATGACGAGCAGCACCGAGGCCGAGGCTCCCGCCAGCACGCCCCAAAGGACGACGACGCCGGGGCGGGGCTCGAGCGTGCCGCGCGACGACAGCATGCCCATGACGACGGCGCCCGCGTCCGCGCCCGAGATGAAGAAGATCGCGACCAGGAACATGGCGATCAACGATGTCAGCCAGGCGAAGGGATATTGTGCGAGCAGGGCGAAGAGCGAGACTGCTGCGCCCTTGTTGTTGACCGCGTCGACGATCCCGCCGGCGCCGAACAGTTCGGAATGGAGCGCGGTGCCGCCCATGATCGTGAACCAGATGAAGGTGACGCCGCTCGGAATGAAGAGCACGCCGATGATGAATTCACGGATCGTGCGGCCGCGCGAAATGCGCGCGATGAACACGCCGACGAAGGGTGCCCAGGAGACCCACCAGGCCCAATAGAAGATCGTCCAGCTGCCGAGCCACTTGCCGTCACTGAAGGCGGCGGTGCGGAACGACATGGTGACGATGTCGCTGAGGTAGAACCCGAGCGATTCGGTGAACGTGTTGAATATAAAGACCGTCGGCCCGATGCAGACGAGGAACAGCAACAGCAGAAGGGCGACGATCATGTTCATGTTCGACAGGAACTGAATGCCCTTGCCGACGCCCGATACCGCCGAGAGGATGAACAGGAGGGTCATCACGCCGATGATAGTCAGCGCGATCGTGTTGGACTCGCCCGTCGACCAGAGGAAGTTCATGCCGCTGTTGATCTGCTGAGCGCCAAGGCCGAGCGAAGTGGCGGTGCCGAACAGGGTGGCAATGATCGCCAGCACGTCGATCGCCCTGCCGATCGGCCCGCTCGCCGCCTCGCCGAGAAGCGGCGTGAAAGCGGCGGAGATCAGGTTCGACTTTCCCTTCCGGAAGGTGAAATAGGCGATCGTCAGGCCCACAACCGCGTAGATCGCCCAGGGATGCAGCGCCCAGTGGAAGTAGGAATACTTCATGGCAATGAGGGCCGCTTCCAGGCTTCTCGGTTCGGCTTCCCCGTGCGGCGGGCTCGCAAAGTGATAGGTCGGCTCGGCGACGCCCCAGAACATGAGGCCTATTCCCATGCCGACACTGAACATCATGCAGACCCACGAGGCCGTCCGGAACTCTGGTCGCTCGTCATCCTGCCCGAGCCGGATCCTGCCGAAGCGGCTCACCGACAGAAACAGGGCGAAAGCCAGGAATCCGACGGAGGAGACGACGAAGCCCCAGCCGAAATCGGCGATGATCGCATCGAGGACCACCTTCGAAATCGCCGCGAGGCTTTGCGGAGAAAGGGTTCCCCAGCCGACGAATCCCAGGATGAAGATCATGGCCGGCAGAAACACGGCCGGATCAACGTGACTTGATCTCGATTGTTGCATCGGTTCCCCTTTCTGGTCGATTGGTCTTGAATGGCTCCCATCCGGTTTTTTCGTCGGATGGTCGTGGCGCTCACAGGCGACCTTCGCTGCTGCCACGCTGCCCATCGGGGCGCGATCGCACAACACTCGCTTCGGCAGAAAAGAGTGCCGGACGGGCGGCATCGCCGCGGTCCGGGCGGGTGGCGTTGCGGAAGGATGGGTAGGTCCGCCCTACCCGGACGATCAATCGGGCTTCAGCGGGAGGGGCCTGGCGAAAAGGAGATCGCCTGTTGCGCCAAGGGCGGCGAAGTCTTTGGCATCACGCCGCCGATGCACAGGCGACCGCACGCGCGGCCGGCGTTTTCACGGCGCGGCCGCGGGTTTCCTGCGGCGAACAACCGAACGCCTCCCGGTAGCACTTGGAGAAGTGGGAGGCCGACACGAAGCCGCAGGCGATGGCGACCTCTACGACCGGAATCGATGTCTGGACCAACAGCAGCCTGGCGCGCTCGAGGCGAAGCTTCAGGTAGTAGCGTGCAGGCGAACAGCGCAACTCGTTGCGGAACAGCCGCTCGACCTGGCGCCGGGACAGGCCGATCGAAGCGGTCAGCTCCTCCACCTGCATGGGCTCGGTCAGGCTCTTCTCCATCTTTTCGACCAGCTTCATCACGGTCGGATCCTGGACCCCGACGCGCTGGGCGAAGGGAAGGCGCTGCCGTTCCCCGGGATCACGCACGCGGTCGACGAGCGCGAGCTCGCATATGCCGCTCACGACATCCTCGCCGAAATCACGTCCGATGATGTGGAGCATCATGTCGAAGGAAGCGGCTCCGCCGGCGCAGGTATAGATATTGCCGTCGACTTCGTAGATTCCGGTGCTGACGTTTACCGCGGGAAAGCGCTCGATGAATCCGGGTTGATTCTCCCAATGGATCGCGCATTTCCTGTCATCGAGCAGCCCGGCTTGCGCCAGGACATGGGCGCCGGTGCACAGGGCGGCGACCGCGACGCCGCGATTGCGACACTCGCGCAGCCATGCGTCGGCGCCGCGATCGGCATGGCGCTCGATGTGCTTTCCCCCGCAAATGACGGCGACCGACGGGCGGAGCCGGCCGTTGAGGTGCTGGCGCTCGACCGCGACGGAATTGTCGGCCTCAAGCGTGAGGCCGCAGCTTGCACGGACTTTGGCGCCATCGGAAGAGACGGCCCGCCAGGAATAGGCTTCGTAACCGACGACGGCGTTTGCCAGACGCAAGGCGTCGATCGCCGAGGAGAACGCCATCATCGTGAAATCCGGCACAAGGTAGAATGCGAACAGACGCTGCTCGACGCTCACCACTTTCATGCACAACCTCCCTCGGCGGCCGAACCAGCCTCGCGTCCTGGCCGCGTCGCATTCTCTCCCAATCGGCCGGAGTATTGACCTCCATTAGAATTCTGAAAAGAATGATTGCGTCACATCGAGAGTAGAAATGAGACATCAGCGGATGGCCGCAAACAAGGTTTTCCCGAGGGGCGTGCCGCGCGAGCAGAATGCGCGCCTCACGGTGGGATTCGTTCTGGTGCAGCGATTCACGCTCTGCGCCTTCGCCAACTTCGTCGACGTGTTGCGCCTCGCCGCGGATGAAGGCGACCGCAGCCGGCCCATTCAATGCCGGTGGAAAGTGATTGCCCCCGATTTGCGGCCGATCACCGCCAGCTGCGGCGTTTCCGTTCAGCCGCATGAGGTGTTCGCCAGCCCCAGGCTCTTCGACTACATCGTCGTGGTCGGCGGCCTGATCGACGAAACGGACACGCGTGACGAGAAAGTTGAGGCGTTCCTGCAGCAGGCAGCCGAGGCCGGGGTTCCGCTCGTGGGCCTCTGCACCGGCACGTTCATCCTCCATCGCGCCGGCTTGATGGAAGGCTACCGCGGCTGCGTGAGCTGGTTCCACCATCTGGACTTTCTCTCGCAGTTCGACGGGCTCAAGCCTGTATCCGACCAGATCTTCGTGGTCGACCGCGACCGGCTGACCTGCTCGGGGGGCACCAGCACGGCGCATCTTGCGGCCTTCCTCGTCGACAGGCACATCGGCAAGGCCCAATCCACCAAGAGCTTGAACATCATGATGATAAGCGGGGCGGAGGACGGGGGAGCGCCGCAGCCCGGACTGACGCTCGACTTTCGCACCAAGGACCCGCTTGTCAGGAAGGCGCTTCTGCTGATGCAGCAAAATCTGGACGCGCCACTCTCCGTCTTGGACGTGGCGAGACATCTGGAGGTTGGCAAGCGATGCCTCGAACGTCATTTCAGGGACGCACTCGGAACTTCGCCGCTCAGCGCCTTCATCGAAATGCGGCTCTTGCATGCGCGCCACATGCTCGAAAACACCGACAAGTCGATCGCGATGATCGCAGCCGAAAGCGGCTTCTGCGATTCGTCCCATCTCAGCCGGATGTTCCGGCGGCGCTACGCCAGCACGCCGCAGGGCTTCCGTGCTTCCGCGCTCGGCCGGTCCGCTTGATCGGCGGGCAGCGGCGCCCGCGTCCGTTGTGCCCGCCGCCGAGCACCGCGCTTTGCGCTTGACGGCGCCGGTCATCGGTTATTATCTGGCGCCGACGGTTCCCCGACCAAGAGGCGGAGGGGATTAATAGGGAACACGGTGAGGACGACCCATAAGGGACCAAGCCCGTGGCTGCCCCCGCAACTGTAAGCGGATTGCCGTCCATCCTCGTGGCGCCGACGGCGCCATGCCACTGTGCTTCGGCATGGGAAGGCAGATGGACGGCGTTCATCCGCGAGCCAGGAGACCTGCCGTCACGCATCGATCCATCGTCACGGGCGGGGATGCCCGAAACAGGAGCAGGTCATGACCACCACCCACGCTTTCCGGCGCCATAGGGCGCCGCAGCTTTCCGACCGCGACGATCGCTCGACCTGTCCGGACGCCTAATCGTTCGGCCATCCGCTGCCGCTTGCTGCGGCACCCAAGTCACCGTCGGGGAATTCCATGAAAGCTTTACTGAGCAAGTCGCTGCGCGCGACCCTCTCTGCCACCGTCCTGTTTGCCTGCGCCCTGTGCGGCCACGCCGTCGCGGCAGAGACGCAATACCCATTGACCATCAATAGCTGCGGCCGGGACATCACCTTCGAGAAGCCGCCCGCGCGTGCCGTCTCGATCGGCCAGAGCAGCACGGAAATCCTCTATCTCCTGGGGCTCGCCGACAAGATGGTCGGCACGGCCGTTTGGCTCGGCCCGGTGCTGAAGGGCTACGAGGAGGCGAACGCCAGGGTGGAACGGCTGGCCGACAATGATCCGAGCTTCGAAAGCGTCGTCGCCCGGAAGCCGGACCTCGTCACGGTACAGTTCCAATGGCATGTCGGACCCGAAGGCATCGTCGGCAAGCCGGAACAGTTCGATGAGCTCGGCATCCCGGTCTATACGTCGCCGGCCGACTGCATCGGCAAGGACAATACCGGCGGCGGCGACGGCGTGCGGCGCAAGGTCTTCACCATGGACCTGATCTACCAGGAGATCCGCGACCTGGCGAAGATCTTCAACGTTCAGGATCGGGGGGAGGCGGTTGTCTCGGACCTGAAGAAGCGCGAGGAAGCGGCCCGTGCCCGGATCGCCTCTGCCAACGGCAAGCTCTCGGCCGTGTTCTGGTTCTCCAGCGCCGAGCTCGACATTGATCCCTATGTCGCCGGCCGAAACGGTGCCCCGGGCTACATCATGTCCGCGCTCGGGATCAGGAACGTCGTCGAGAGCGACGAGG
This sequence comes from Sinorhizobium saheli, assembly GCF_001651875.1. Classification (GTDB taxonomy): domain Bacteria; phylum Pseudomonadota; class Alphaproteobacteria; order Rhizobiales; family Rhizobiaceae; genus Sinorhizobium; species Sinorhizobium saheli. Next base: position 12,816 of record NZ_LNQB01000045.1, on the reverse strand, counting down.
AATGGCCGACCGTCGGCTGGGAAACGATTGCCAAGGCCAATCCGACGATGATCGTCGCCGGCAGGATGGAACGTCGCCGCTTCCCGGCAGACGACATCGCCGTCAAGCATGAATTCCTGAAGACCGATCCGGTCGCCAGCCTGATGCCGGCGGTCAAGGAGGGCCACGTCTTCAAGATGGACGCGCAGGCCATGAACCCGACGATCCGCACAATCGAGGGGATCGAGGCGCTGGCGGAGGCGGTGGCGGCGGCCGGGCTCACCCAGTGAGCCGCAGCTTCTCCTCCATCGGCCGTGCGGGTGCCGCCCTTCTGCTGCTCGTCGCCGCGCTCTGGATGGGCGCGGCGGTCGGTGAGACCTCGATTCCGCTCGAGGTCGTCGCCAGGACGGTGGCGAACCGCTTATGGGGCGCGGGTTATCCCCTCGACCCCATCGACGAGGGCATTGTCTGGAACTATCGCCTGAGCCGGGCCGTCGTCGCCGCATGCTGCGGCGCCGCGCTGGCGCTTTCGGGCGCGGTGCTGCAGGCGCTGCTGCGCAACCCGCTTGCCGATCCCTATATCCTCGGCATCTCCGCCGGCGCCTCGACCGGCGCCGTCGGCGTGGCGATCCTCGGCCTTGGCTCCGGTCTGCTGACATTGCCCGCGGGTGCCTTCCTCGGCGCGGTCCTCGCCTTCGCGCTCGTCAGCCTGCTTGCCGCCAAGGCGGGCAGGGGACGTTCCGCGATCATTCTCGCCGGCGTCGCAGGCTCGCAGCTCTTCAACGCGCTGACCTCCTTCATCGTCACCAAGGCAGCGAACGCCGAGCAGGCGCGCGGCATCATGTTCTGGCTGCTCGGCAATCTCTCGGGCATCCGCTGGCCGGACGTGTCGCTGGCCCTACCGGCGGCGGTTCTCGGACTTGGCGTTTGCCTGTGGCATGCCCGCGCGCTCGACGCCTTCACCTTCGGCGCCGACTCGGCCGCTTCGCTGGGCATCCCGGTTCGGCGGACCTACGTCGTTCTCGTCGGCGCATCGGCAATGATGACGGCTGCGATGGTGTCGATCGTCGGCTCCATCGGCTTTGTCGGTCTCGTCATTCCGCATGCCGCGCGCATGCTCGTCGGCGTTCGTCACGGCGTTCTCTTGCCGGCGGCGGCTCTGATCGGGGCGGTCTTCATGATCGTCGCCGACGTCCTGTCGCGAATCCTCATCGCCGGGCAAGTGCTGCCGATCGGCGTCATTACGGCGCTGATCGGGGCTCCGGCTTTCGCATTTCTTCTCGGGCAAAGGAGGGCGCAGGCATGATGCTTTCCGCAAGACATGTGTCCTGGTCGGCCGGCGCCGTGCCGATCCTGCGCGAAGTGAGCGTCGACGTCAGGCGCGGGGAATTCCTCGGCGTAATCGGGCCGAATGGATCGGGCAAGACGAGCCTGATGGCGCTTCTGGCGGGAATACGCAGCCCGAAAACGGGCGAGATACTGCTCGACGGCGTGCCGATCGCCAGGTTGAGCCGGCGCGAGGTTGCCCGGCGCCTCGCCTTTGTCGAGCAGCAGGCGGAGACCACCGAACGCATCACCGCCCGGCAGGCGGTCGAGCTCGGGCGCACGCCCTATCTCGGCGCGCTGTCGCCATGGTCGGCCGCCGACGATGCGATCGTCGACGCCGCGCTCGAAAACGTCGGCATGAGGCATCTTGCCGATCGTGGCTGGCACGCTCTTTCGGGCGGCGAGCGGCAGCGGCTCCACATCGCCCGGGCGCTCGCCCAGGAACCGGAGATCCTGCTTCTGGACGAGCCGACCAATCACCTCGACATCGCCCACCAGCTCGGCCTGCTCGACCTCGTGCGCCGCCAGGGCCTGACGGTGGTGGCGGCGCTGCACGATCTCAATCATGCGGCCATGTTCTGCGACCGGATCGCCATCCTCGAAAAGGGCCGCCTCATTGCACTCGGCACGCCGCGCGAGGTGCTGACGGTGGAGCGCATCCGCGAGGTCTTCCGGGTGGATGTGGCGATCGACCATCACGGGGCGGGTGAGTGCTCGATCCGCTATCACGCTCCGGGGAAAGCGGGCGCCGCCACGAGGCTGAAGGTGGTGTGACTCGGCCTTCCCCGTTCCGAAACCCTTCCGCCGCCGCGAACGAACAGGAGATAAGCGCGGCAGCACTCCTTGATTGTAAGTACGCCATGACGCATTCCGCGTGCAGTTCGCCGCATATGAAGTCTTTTTTCTGACGCGTTCGCTCCACTATCAGCGCACTTCCCCCGCCTCGACAACAGATAGGCAGATCATGATGAATATCGCGCAGATGCAGGAACAGCGACTGAAGGCACTCGAACTGACCGGATCGGGTGCGCCGAGGCGCCCGTCCAACCCGTTCTTCGGCGTCGGCCCGATCACCGATGCGACCACCGACGAGGTCGACAGCCGCCTGCGCCGCATCGCCTTCGACGCCTGGATCGAGAAGACCTATCGCAAGTTCGACGACAAGGGCAACGACATCGGCGGCTTCACCACAGCCGAGATCTCCCGCAGCATGCATCGCGGCTATCCGGCCGACAAAATCCTGACCGACATGATGCGGGCGATCCATCGCTATTTCGGCTTTCCGAAGACGAACCGCATGGCGGTGGGGCTCGGCGGCGGCCACAGCGGCTTCACCGTCTGCGTCCAGCACCTGATGAACGCCAACGATGCCGCCCAGCGCATCTATGTCGACACGCCGCGGCCGGAGAGCGATCCGTCGAAAGCCGCCGGCTTCTTCCGCCAGTCCTGGGCGACCCAGCTCATCGAAATGCAGCGCTTCGCCGAGAAGGGCTGCGAGAGCCGCATCCATTTCGCCGCCTCCGAAGGCGTGATCCCGACGGCGGCGGAGCTCTCCTCCCTCGGCGTCTCGATCTTCGTCGGTGTCGGCCACGAGACGACCGGCGCCAATGCCTATACCAGCCGCGAGATCCGCGAGCTCCTGAGCTGGATCGATGGCGACCCGGTAAATCGCCACGCGGTGTTCGATGCCACCTCGATGCTCGGCGCCATGCCGTGGGAGCCCGAACTGGTTTCCGCCGTGATGGCGAAGTGCTGCCTGTTCATGCCGTTCCAGAAGGCGATCGGCGGGGTGTCGGGCTATTTCGTCGCCTCCTTCACGCCGCATGCGCTGGCGTTGATCGAGAAGAACCAGCAGGATCCCGCCTGGGCGATCCCGCGCCAGCTGAAGATCGCGCCGCCGGTCGATCCCCGGCAGCCGTTTTCGGCCAAGCGCTCCGTCGATGCCGGCCCGTTCTACGATGCCGCCGAAGACCGCATGCTCGGCGGCGTCATCAACACCTACAGCGCGCTCGCCTTTGCCGAGACCACCTTCGGGCTTCTGCAGTCGGAGGCCCGGGTCGGATCGGTCGTCGACCTCAACCGCCGCTCTGCCAAGAACCGCAAGGTGATCGACGAGTGGGTCGCGTCCAATCCGCTTCTGTCGCTGACCGTCACGGATCCCGAGCGGCGCGGCGCGGCGGTGACGCTCCTGAAGGTCGAGGACGAGGGCATCACCGATCCGGGCATCCACGCCCGCATCATCGCCCGCTCGAAGCAACTGCTCGGCTATGAGGGCATTACCCATCCGAATGGCGAATACGAGCCCGGCCTCGACGCCGCCCGCTACGTCAACGCCTTCCCGGGCACGCCCGGCGACTACCGCGCCTGGGTCGGCGGCATCCGTGAGCCGGAGGATGTCGTCGCGCTTCTGGAAAACCTGCAATACGCCTATCTGCGCGCCAAGATCGTCGTCCTCGAAGAGGAACTGGCGAAGCAGGGCGTCACATTCGAGGCCCCGGCCAAGGCCGAGGGGCCGGTCCGCAAGGACGATCCGCAGCGCGCCTATACCGTGCTGATCGCCGATCTGGTCGGCCTGCGCTTCGGCGCCGACGGCCAGCCGGACTATAGCGAGGTCCAGGCCTATATCGAGGAAAAGGGCGGCGTCTTCCATGTCGGGCCGCTCGGCAACCGCTCCGCGCTCGAGAAGGGCCGCATCCATTTCTTCTACCAGCCGAACCTCAGCACCCAAGCCGAGATCCTGCCGCAGACCGACAAGGGCCAGTACGACGCGCTGATCGCGGCGGCGACCTTCATTCCGAAGGCTTCCGTCTTCCCGCTCGGCGGCGTGCGCATCGGCGCCGGCACGGGCAATATGGGCTCGGCCTCCTGGGGCGGCGGCAACGGCGAGGGCGGCGAAGCACCGCTGATGAACACGCCGGGCATCAACAGCCGGGCGACGGCCCAGATGGCGATGAAGGCGATCCTGAAGGTCGTGCCCGACCTGCCGGTCGACCGGCTTCATCGCATGGTGGTCGAGGGCGACTTCGACACCGGCCGCCAGCTCAAGGATTTCCCGACCGCCAAGCTCGAGGGCCGGAAGATCGCCATTCTCGGCTACGGCAATATCGGCCGCGAAGTCGCCAAGCTCGCCAAGGCCTTCGGCATGAAGGTGGCGATCTATGCCCGCGAGCATCACAAGCGCTGGATCGAGGCGGAAGGCTTCGACTATGCCGCAAGTCCGATCGCGGCGGCGACCGGTGCCGACGTGCTCTCCATCCATATCGGTCTCGGTCGACTGGATGCGTCGACCGGCGTCTATTCCAACGCCGGAACCGTCGACGCCAAGGTGCTCGGCGCGATGAACGACGGCGCGGTGCTCGTCAACTACGACCGCGGCGAGGTCGTCGACGTCGCCGCACTCGACGCGGCGCTGTCGTCCGGCAAGATCGCACATGCGGCGATCGACGCCGACCTCTTCAAGGACGCCGCGACCGGCAAGCTCAGCGGGCCGATGGTTCCCTACCTGCCGCTTCACGAACGCCACAAGGGCAAGCTCGAGCTGCTGCCGCACGCGGCCGCCGACACCGACCATCCGTCGCGCGTGACGGGTGCGAAGCAGGCGGTGGACCAGATCTTCGACGTCATCCGCTTCAGGTCGGTCACCAATCTCAAGGGGGAGCTGCCGGAGGGTTACGCGCCGGCCGGCAGCCGCACGCCCGCCGGCATCGGCCGGGTGACGAAGCAGGCGGTCTCGGAGCTCGGCGGCAAGGCGGAACTTCTCGAAGAGTTGCGGCAGACCGCGGAAAAGGTCGCTGCGGTCCTCGGGGCGCTCGCTGCCGTCTCCGATCCGGGTCATCGCGGCCGGATCACCGATCGTTATACCGGCCTGCTGGTCGAAAGCGTCGACCGGCAGCGGGCCCTGCTCGATGAGCTCGGCCTCTACGGTCCGGCGGAAGAGTGAGACTTGCGGCACTCGAGGAGTGCTGCCCGTCCTCGGGTCGGCATCTTTGATGGCGTGACCCATTGAATCTGGCCGGATGTGGAAAATGTGCGGTTTTCCGCCCGCATCCGGCCCAGGTTTTGTCCGAGCGAACCATAAGTGCTACGGTGAAGCGTGTCCCATCGGACGCGCCAAAGGAGCCTTGGCGTTCGGGCGGTGTGCTCTCGCCCGGGGCCAATGGCGCATCGGAACGGAGTTCGGGAAATTGAGCGTCGCCTTCGTCAAGGAAGAAAGTGCCGAAACCGCTGCGGAAACCCTGCTGCCGGACCGCCCGATTTCACCCCATCCGAACCTGGTGACGGAAGCGGGCTTGAAGGCCTTGGAATTGCAGCTCCAAAGCGCGCGCGAGGCCTATGACGCCACAAGCGCGATCGAAGACGTGAACGAGCGGCGGCGGCAAGCAGCAGGCCCGTTGCGCGATCTGCGCTACTTCGCCGAAAGGGTTCGCACGGCCCAGGTCGTTCCTCACCCGACGTCCGCCGATGCCGTTGCCTTTGGGAGCACGGTCACCTTCAGCCGTGACGACGGGCGGGTGCAGACGTATCGCATCGTCGGAGAGGACGAAGCCGATCCGAAGGCCGGATCGATTTCCTATGTGTCTCCGGTCGCAAGGATGCTGATGGGCAAAGCGGTCGGCGACGTCGTGAGCGTCGGCGACCAGGAGCTCGAGATCGTCGCAATCTCATAGGCGACTCTGTCCTATGCCACCGGTCAGACTTCCTTCATCGCCACGCCGCGGTCCTGCGAATCCATTCCTTCGTCCTTCCCTCCGGATCGGCGTTCAACGTGATGTCGGTGACGACCGCGGCGCTGTCGGCGCCGTGGGCGAAAACGCCTTCGATCCGGTCCGGGTTGAGCCCGCCGATGGCAACGAGCGGCAGCGGGGCGACGCGCGCATGCCAGGCGGAGAGCCGCTCCAGCCCCTGCGGCGCCCATTTCATCTTCTTGAGGATCGTCGGATAGACCGGCCCGAGCGCGACATAGTCCGGCTCGGCGGCGAGCGCCGCATCGAGTTCCGCCTCGTCATGGGTGCTGACCCCGAGCTTCAGCCCGCCCGCCCGGATTGCGGCGAGGTCAGCCTCCGCCAGGTCCTCCTGGCCGAGATGGACGAAGTCGCAGCATTCCGCGATTGCAAGCCGCCAGTAGTCGTTGACGATCAGCTGGCAGCGATGGGCGGCGCAGACCGCCTTGGCGAGCCGGATTTGGCCGCGGATGTCCGCCTCGTTCCGATCCTTGATCCTGAGCTGCACCAGTTTAACGCCGAGCGGCACTAGGCGCTCGATCCATTCCGCGCTGTCGACGATGAGATAGAAGGGGTCGAGCTTCACGTGAACACCGCCTTTCCAATGACCGGGGTAGAGGGGACGGCCATGTCGCGCGGCTCCAACATGCCGGCATGGCAGGCCGCATGGCCGGCCTCGATCGCCTTCGCGAAGGCTGCGGCCATGGCGGCAGGGCTCGCGGCGCCGGCAACGGCGGTGTTGAGCAGGACCGCGTCGTAGCCGAGCTCCATGACCGTTGCCGCATGCGACGGGCGGCCGATGCCGGCGTCGACGATCAGCGGCACGTCGGGAAAATGGGCGCGCATCGCGCGCAAGGCCGGAACGTTCTGCGGCCCCATGGCGCTGCCGATCGGCGCGCACCAGGGCATCAGCACCTTGCAGCCGGCCTCGACGAGCCGTTCTGCGACGACGAGGTCGTCGGTCGTATAGGGGAAGACCTCGAAGCCCTCGCCGGCGAGGATGCAGGCCGCCTCGACGAGGCCGAAGACGTCCGGCTGCAGCGTGTCCTGGTGGCCGATCACCTCGAGCTTGATCCAGTTCGTCGAAAAGACCTCGCGCGCCATCTTCGCCGTCAGCACCGCCTCCGATACGGAATGGCAGCCGGCGGTGTTCGGCAGCACGCGCACGCCGAGTTCACGGATGAGTTCGAAGAAGGCGCCGCCCGAACGGCCGCCGGCGGTCTCGCGCCGAAGCGAGACCGTGACGATATCGGTACCGGATTGGCGCACCGCCTCGGCGAGAACGGCCGGCGAGGGGTAGCGCGCCGTCCCGAGGAAGAGCCGCGAGCGGACTTCGGTGCCGTAGAAGATCGGCATCGCTCAACCTCCCTGCATCGGCGAGAGCACCTCGATGCGGTCGCCGTCGGAAAGCCGGACGGCGTTGCGCGCCTCGCGGTGCACCAGTTCGCCGTTGACGGCCGTCGCCAGCCAGTCGCCCTCGTAGTCGAGCGCCGAGAGCAGCTCGGAGAGCGTCGCCGCGGCGCTCTCCACCGTCTCGCCGTTGACGATGTATGTCATTGGATCGCCTCCTTTCGGAAAGATGGATGGGAGAAGAGGGGCGGGTGCTTCGCTCCGCAGAGCCGTTCTGCGAGCTGCCGCGCCATGGCGGGGGCAAGCAAGAAGCCGTGCCGGTACATGCCCGCGATCGCGAAGCCGTCGTCGCGGTCGAGGACACGGGGCAGGTTGTCGGCGAAGGCCGGCCGGACGCCGACGCCCATCTCCACGACGCGCGCCTCGCCGAAGGCGGGATGCACGGCGTATGCAGCGTTCAGGAACTCCATGACCGAGCGGGCGGTGATCGGCCCGTCGTCATCAGTTTCGATCATGGTCGCGCCGACCATGAAACGATTGTTCTCGCGCGGCACGATATAGAGGGGGTGGCGCGGATGCAGCAGGCGGACGGGCCTCGAAAGGCTGATCTCGGCGGTTTCCAGAAAGAGCATCTCGCCGCGCACGCCGCGAAGGCCGGGCGTGGCGGCGATCGCCGCGGCACCCGTGCATTCGACCACGGTGGAGAAGGATGCCTCGGAGGGAGAATCAGCACCCCCGAGATGAAAACGGACGCCGCTCTCGACGAGCCTCTCGTAAAGCCCGGCCATCGCCTTTCGCGGATCGAGATGGGCCTCTTCCGCAAAGAACAGGGCGCGATCGAAGCGGCCCGCAAGGTCCGGTTCGAGTTTTCCGATCGCATTGCCGCCCACCCGTTCGTAACCGCGGGTGCGGGCGGCAAAACGGTCGAGCTCGCCACTGTCCCGTCCCGCCGCGATCACCAACGTGCCCCGACGGAAGATTTCGCCGGGGACGGCTTCCGCCCACCAGTCGGCGGCGGAAAGCCCGAGCGCCAGGACCGCTTCGTCTGCCGCCTCGCGTTCGCAATAGGGTGCGATCATGCCGCCGGCATAGCTGGACGCGCCGCCCCCGACGGTCTCCGCCGCGTCGACCACCTCCACCGCGATACCGCGGCGGCTGAGCTCGAAGGCGGCCGCGAGGCCGGCAACGCCGGCTCCCTTGATCAGCACCGTCATCTCACTCTCCCGCCTGCGCTTGCGAGGCTTCGCCGACCGGCATGTAGAGGTCGCCGCCTTCGCGGTATTTCGCCGCCATGGCTTCGAGTCCCTCCTTCTGGGCCTCGGCGCGGATGTCGTGCGAAATCCGCATCGAACAGAATTTCGGGCCGCACATGGAGCAGAAATGCGCGACCTTGTGCGCTTCCTTCGGCAGCGTCTCGTCGTGGAAATTGCGCGCCGTCTCCGGATCAAGCGAAAGGTTGAACTGGTCCTCCCAGCGGAACTCGAAGCGGGCGCGGGAAAGCGCGTCGTCGCGGATGCGGGCGGCCGGATGGCCCTTGGCGAGGTCGGCCGCATGGGCGGCGATCTTGTAGGTGATGACCCCCACCTTGACGTCGTTGCGGTCGGGGAGCCCGAGATGCTCCTTCGGAGTCACGTAGCAGAGCATGGCCGTGCCGAACCAGCCGATCATTGCCGCGCCGATGCCGGAGGTGATGTGGTCGTAGCCCGGCGCAATATCGGTCGTCAGCGGCCCGAGCGTATAGAAGGGCGCTTCGCCGCAGACGGCGAGCTGCTTGTCCATGTTCTCCTTGATCTTGTGCATCGGCACATGGCCGGGGCCCTCGATCATCACCTGGCAGTCCTTCGCCCAGGCGATCTTCGTCAATTCGCCCAGCGTCTCGAGTTCGGCAAATTGCGCGGCGTCGTTGGCGTCGGCGATCGAGCCGGGGCGCAGGCCGTCGCCGAGCGAGAAGGAGACGTCGTAGGCGCGGCAGATGTCGCAGATCTCCTTGAAATGCTCGTAGAGGAAGCTCTCGCGGTGGTGGTGCAGGCACCACTTCGCCATGATCGAGCCGCCGCGCGAGACGATGCCGGTGACGCGGTCGACGGTGAGCGGGATGTAGTGCAGCCTGACGCCCGCATGGATGGTGAAATAGTCGACGCCCTGCTCGGCCTGCTCGATCAGCGTGTCGCGGAAGACCTCCCAGCTAAGATCCTCGGCGATGCCGTTGACCTTCTCCAGCGCCTGGTAGAGCGGCACCGTGCCGATCGGCACCGGCGAATTGCGGATGATCCATTCGCGGATATTGTGGATGTTGCGGCCGGTCGAAAGGTCCATGACCGTGTCGGCGCCCCAGCGTGTCGCCCAGACCATCTTCTCGACCTCCTCGGCCATCGACGAGGTGACGGCGGAATTGCCGATATTGGCGTTGATCTTCACCAGGAAATTCCGGCCGATGATCATCGGCTCGGATTCCGGATGGTTGATATTGGCGGGGATGATTGCCCGTCCCGCGGCGACCTCCTGCCTTACGAATTCCGGCGTGACGAAGTCGGGCACCGAGGCGCCGAAGCTCTCGCCGTCGCGCGCCAGTGCCTCCTTCGCAGTCTTGCGGCCGAGGTTTTCGCGGATGGCGATGAATTCCATCTCCGGCGTGATGATGCCGGCCCGCGCATAGGCAAGCTGGGTGACGGCTCGGCCCGGCTTCGCCCGAAGCGGCTGGTGACGAACCGGAAACTCGGGCGTCAGCCGGTCGCCGGTCGCAAAGCCGTTGTCCTCGGCCTTGACCGCGCGGCCCCCATAGCTCTCGACATCGCCGCGCGCGAGGATCCAGTCGCGGCGAAGGCGCGGCAGGCCCGCGTCAATCCGGATATCGGCATTTTCGAGCGTGTAGGGGCCGGACGAATCATAGACGGTGACCGGCGGCTCGCCGGACGTCGGATGCAGCGCGATCTCGCGCATCGGCACGCGGATGCCTGAGTGGATCTCGCCCGGCTTGTAGACCTTTTTCGATGCGGGAAGGGGGCCCTGCGTGACCGATGGCGTCGCGGGGAGAGGCTTGTGTAGATTCATCTTGAGGCTCCAAAGTTTGCGCGTTGGAGACCCAGTTCTGAAGCCGGAAGGATGAAAAGACGCATCGCCGAGGGATCGCGGGAAATCGGAATCCTGGCTGTCGCACGTCCGCACCGTCCCTACGCCAGTATGAACTGGATCAGGTTCAACGGGTCACTGCGCGCTCCAGCAGTATCTCAGCCCCTTGCCGGGACCCCCCTGGTGAATGGCGCAAATAGTGCCCGATATCGCCGCGGCGTCAAGACCGTTTTGCGTGTCGTCGCGGAAAAAGCGCGTTGCGCCTTAGGTTCTTGTTTTATGCATGTCCCAAAACGGCTGCACACTTTTGGGCGACATGCATTTCGATCGAGAATGGCGGAAGAGAGTGGGGTTGAACCCACCAAAGACCGTCTATCGGCTCCTCCCCGGATTTGAAGTCCGGACATGCCAACGGGCATGTATCTCTTCCAAAATCTTGAATCAATGTCTCTTTCCGTATCACAGCATGTCGATCAAAAGGCGCTTTTGTTACCGCTTTGCTACCCCAACGTCTCTTGCCGGTTTTACCGCGCGGCTGATCATCGCGTTAATTTGTGCTGCAGCATCGGCCTGCATACCCGGCATCACCTGGAAAAACCAGGGTGGTGAGCCCGCCAAGCAATGATCCAAACGCCACCGGCATGAGAAGAGACGCAGGGGAAGCTTTTGACCGGCGAGCCATCTGGAACGCGGCGGGGATCATCATCGCCAGCGCGCCAATGTTCTTGATGAAGATCAAAAGGACCGAGACCGTAGTTGTCGCCACCCTGCGTGTAGCGCGCCGTCGTCGACAGGTGGGTGTGCCCGAGCAGTACCTGGATGATGCGGATATCGACGTCGCCCCCGAGCAGATGGGTAGCAAAGCTGTGCCGCAGCGTGTGCACGCTGACCCGCTTGGTCAATCCTACCGCCCTGGTCGCCGAACGGCAGGCTGCCTAAAGCACCTGCACATCGATCGGCTTGTCGCCCCGTCCGGGAAACAGCCAATTCCTCGGGCGCGTCAGCCGCCAATAGGTACACCGGATACCAAGCAACTGCGGCGACCGCATCACGGTGCGATCCTTGGCGCCCTTGCCGTGACGGACCTAAATCACCATGCGCTGGCTGTCGATGTCGGCGACCTTCAGTCTCACCGTCTCCGAGCCACGCAGTCCTGCGGCACAGGCGTTCGTCAGCGCCGTACGCGCCTTTAGCGACGGTACCGCTTCGAGAAATTGCACGACACGCGTCGGCGCTCAAGATCGCCGGCAGCTTGCGCGGCCTGCGCGCATAGGCAATCCGCTCGGGGATCTCGGCCCGGTCCAGCGTCACGCCGTAAAAGAATTGCAGCGCGCAGACCGTCTGGTTGAGCGCCGGCCGGGAGATGCCCAGGTACACCTCGAAAGCGCGCACATCCTCCATCCCCAGTCGATCCGGCGAGCGGCCGAAATACCGGCTGAACCTTGTCACGGCACGCAGACAGATTGCGGAGCGTCATGTCGTCGATCATGCGGCGGCGCAGCGGTTCACCGCTGCCGGGGCGTCGGTCGGTCTCCTGGTCACGGCTTGGTTCTCAACACCCCAACATCCCGTCAGGAGACCGCGCCACAAAACACTCACCTCTCCCGAGCAGCGGCTTAGTTCAATCCCCCTCCGATTCAGTCAAAGCCGGAATCGCTCTAGCTGTGAGCTTCCGAAAAGAAAGGCAGCGGCCTCGCGACGTCTTGGAGACGCTCTGTCATCGATCGGGGCGGAACTCGAAGGCCTTACCGCCGTCAATAGCGGACGAGCTCGTTGGGCCGGTTTTCGGCCCCTTTTCCTCTCGCATGAATGGCATCGCGGCGATTGTAGATTCCATAGCCTGCAGTCAAATCCTATCAAGCAAGGGACGGGAGTCGACATCCTGGACTGTGCGGCATGATCCCGGCTGCTATCGTCCCGGTCGGGTTGAGAGCGGTCGCTCGGCCGATTCCCATTCGAGACTGGAAAGCGCCATCAGCGGATATGCTGGTAAACGCAGTAGCTCAGAACGAACAGAACAAGCGTCCAGATCAAAATGATTATGAGGGCTGCCATTAAGCTACGCGGCCGCACTTTGCGGGACGCCGCTTCCCTCCTGTACTCAGCCATGAGGTCCGTCGGGATGAGGCGTACAGCAAGCGCAATTCCGACGGGAAGGACAACCAGTTCGTCCAAGTACCCAAGAACGGGAATGAAGTCGGGAATGAGATCGACTGTCCGACACGCTTTTCATTGCCGCCAGCATCACAGGTTTCGTCATGCTTGCAATGTACGCACATGCGCTCAGCCGGCTCTAGCAGGCTGCTGAAAAAGCCCTCTGGCTTTTGGGTTTTTGCCGTGATTCCCTACGGCTGCAACAGAGGGACTGATT
>NZ_LNQB01000044.1 GCF_001651875.1 Sinorhizobium saheli | reverse complement strand
GATGGACCAGGTGACGCAGCAGAACGCGGCGATGGTCGAGGAATCGACGGCGGCGACGAGCCGGCTCGCCGACGAGGCGGCCAATCTGGCGCGGCTGATCGCCCGCTTCAAGCTCGAGGGCGGCATGGCCCCGTGCGCGGCCGCGCCGGACAGCCGTCCGGTCGCCTCGCCCGCTCGCGCCCTTTCCCGCAAGCTTGCCGGCGCCTTCGGCGGCAAAGCCGCGACGGCGGCGGCCGAATGGGAGGAGTTCTGAGCTAGCGCGGGATAAGGAAAAGTGTGCGCGGTTTTCCGCCCGCACCCCGCGCTAAATTCCTGGAGTCGATCACGTTTATGATTTCAGGTCGATCCGACTGAAAATCATCGTGATCTAGGCCGCACATGAACCACGTCGCCCGGCTGCGCGCCCTCGCAGCCGGGCGATTTGATGCGCGGGAAGCGAAAAGGCGTTTCACTCGGGAGAGCCCTCTCCGGACCACGTCGCATCGCGACGCGCGGCCTCGAGCCAGTCGAGGTCGTCGGCGATTGCGGCGCGGGCCTTGGCCTCCATCGCCCGAAACCGGGCGATCAGCGTCTCGCCGAAAGGGGTGACCGCGGCGCCGCCGCCCTGTCTGCCGCCGCGCTGCGATTCCACCGACGGCTCCTTGAACATCCGATTCAAGGCATCGACCAGCAGCCAGGCGCGCCGGTAGGACATGTCCATCGCCCGGCCGGCCGCGGAAATCGAGCCGGTTTCGCGGATCAGTTCCAGAAGCATGATCTTGCCGCGCCCGAGGCGGTCGTCCTCAGGGAAGTCGATGCGGAGGATCGGGCGGAGTTCTTCGTCGGTGTCACGCATGGCGCGACCATAGAGGCTGCGGCTACCGAGGGGAAGGCGCGACGCTCCTGCAGCGCCGCGCCTCGGCAGAGGCATAGCATCGTCTCAGCGCTTTCCCGGCAGGGAGCGGAACCCCTCGCGCAAGAAAATTACCCGCATTCGCTGCCGCACACAGGCTCGGCGAGCGGCGCGATGGGGGCGCCGGCACGAATCTGTCTTTCTTCGCGCGGACGCCCGGCACGGCTCGAAAATCCTTCATCTGGCGCCGGACTCGTGGCAGTCTGTTGACGTAACCCCTTGGGAGAGCGGGGTTGCAGGCGGCTTGACGGCCCGGGGCGCGCGGGAGTGCGCGTACGGTACTACGGCCGCCGCCATCCACGTCTAAGGCCCCGCGAGACGACTCTCGCGGAACTGCATGGCGTTCGATGCGCAATCCGGAAGGAGGCCGGAACCTGCAATGGATGAATTCAGTCGATTGACTCTGCACGTCCCCGAACCGGCCGTCCGGCCGGGTGATCAGCCCGATTTTTCCAACGTCAGGATTCCAAAGGCCGGTTCCGTGCCGCGGCCGGAGGTGGATGTCGATCCGGAGACGATCCGCGACCTGGCCTTCTCGATCATCCGCGTTCTCAACCGCGAGGGCGAGGCGGTCGGCCCCTGGGCGGGGCTCCTCTCCGACGAGGAATTGCTGGCGGGCCTCCGGCACATGATGCTGCTCAGGGCCTTCGACGCGCGCATGCTGATGGCGCAGCGCCAGGGCAAGACATCCTTCTACATGCAGCACCTCGGCGAAGAGGCCGTGAGCTGCGCCTTCAGGAAGGCGCTGCGCAAGGGCGACATGAACTTCCCCACCTATCGCCAGGCGGGGCTCCTGATCGCCGACGATTACCCGATGGTCGAGATGATGAACCAGATCTTCTCGAATGAGAGCGATCCCTGCCATGGCCGGCAACTGCCGGTCATGTATACCTCCAAGGAGCATGGCTTCTTCACCATCTCGGGCAACCTCGCCACGCAATTCGTCCAGGCCGTGGGCTGGGCCATGGCATCCGCCATCAAGAACGATACGCGCGTCGCGGCCGGCTGGATCGGCGACGGCTCGACGGCCGAGTCTGATTTCCATTCCGCGCTTGTCTTCGCCTCGACTTACAAGGCGCCCGTCATCCTCAACATCGTCAACAATCAGTGGGCGATCTCGACCTTCCAGGGCATCGCCCGCGGCGGCTCCGGCACGTTTGCGGCGCGGGGCCTCGGCTTCGGCATCCCGGCGCTGCGCGTCGACGGCAATGATTATCTTGCCGTCTATGCCGTCGCCCGCTGGGCCGCGGATCGGGCGCGCCGCAATCTCGGCCCGACGCTGATCGAATACGTGACCTACCGCGTCGGCGCCCATTCGACCTCCGACGACCCGAGCGCCTACCGGCCCAAGACGGAATCGGAGGCCTGGCCGCTTGGCGACCCGGTGTTGAGACTGAAGAAGCACCTGATCGTGCGCGGCGTCTGGTCGGAAGAGCGGCACGCCCAGGCGGAGGCGGAGATCATGGACGAGGTGATCCAGGCGCAGAAAAAGGCGGAGGCGCACGGCACGCTGCACGCCGGCGGCCGGCCTTCGGTGCGCGACATCTTCGAGGGCGTCTATGCCGAGATGCCGCCGCATATCCGACGCCAGCGGCAGAAGGCGGGGTACTGACATGGCCAGGATGACGATGATCGAAGCGGTGCGCAGCGCCATGGACGTCTCGATGGGGCGCGACGAGGATGTGGTCGTCTTCGGCGAGGATGTCGGCTATTTCGGCGGCGTCTTCCGCTGCACCCAGGGACTGCAGGCGAAATACGGCAAGACCCGCTGCTTCGATGCGCCGATCAGCGAATCCGGTATCGTCGGCACCGCGATCGGCATGGCCGCCTACGGGCTGAAGCCTTGCGTCGAAATCCAGTTCGCCGACTACATGTACCCGGCCTACGACCAGCTCACCCAGGAGGCGGCGCGTATCCGCTACCGCTCGAACGGCGACTTCACCTGTCCGATCGTCGTGCGCATGCCGACCGGGGGCGGCATCTTCGGCGGCCAGACGCACAGCCAGAGCCCGGAGGCGCTGTTCACCCATGTCTGCGGCCTGAAGGTCATCGTGCCGTCGAACCCCTATGACGCCAAGGGATTGCTGATCTCGGCGATCGAGGACCCGGATCCGGTGATGTTCCTGGAGCCGAAGCGGCTCTACAACGGCCCCTTCGACGGCCACCACGAACGCCCGGTCACCGCCTGGTCGAAGCACGAGCTCGGCGAGGTCCCGGAGGGACACTACACGATACCGATCGGCAAGGCGGAGATACGCCGCAAGGGGTCCGCGCTCACCGTGATCGCCTACGGCACGATGGTGCATGTGGCGCTCGCGGCCGCCGAGGAGACCGGGATCGATGCGGAAGTGATCGACCTGCGCAGCCTGCTGCCGCTCGATCTCGAGACGATCGTCCAATCCGTCACGAAGACGGGGCGCTGCGTGGTCGTGCACGAGGCGACGCTGACCTCCGGCTTCGGCGCCGAGCTCGTCGCCCTCGTCCAGGAGCACTGCTTCTATCATCTCGAAGCCCCGGTCGTGCGGGTGACCGGCTGGGATACGCCCTACCCGCACGCCCAGGAGTGGGATTATTTCCCGGGCCCGGCGCGCGTCGGCCGCGCATTCACCGAAGCGATGGAGGCCTGAGGCGATGGGCGAATTCATCCTCAAGATGCCCGATGTCGGCGAAGGCGTCGCCGAGGCCGAGCTCGTCGAATGGCACGTGAAGCCCGGCGACCCGGTGCGCGAGGACATGGTGCTCGCGGCGGTGATGACCGACAAGGCGACGGTCGAGATTCCTTCGCCGGTCTCCGGCAAGGTTCTTTGGCTCGGAGCCGAAATCGGCGACACGATCGCCGTGAAGGCGCCGCTCGTCAGGATCGAGACAGCCGGCGAAGGCGAGCCCGCGCCCGACAGCGTTCCCGAGGCGCTTGCCGACGCGGTGCGGGAGGAACCCGTGGCGGTCGCCGCCCCCGCGAAGGCGGAAGCGCCGCCGAAGCCGCAAAGGGTCGAGCCGCGGCCGGCGCCGGCCGAGCCGCGCCCGGTGCACGACGCCTCGATGAAGCCGCTCGCCTCCCCGGCGGTGCGGCTGCGCGCCAGGGAAAGCGGCATCGACTTGAGGCAGGTGACCGGCACCGGCCCTGCCGGCCGGATCACCCATGAGGATCTGGAGCTCTTCCTGAGCCGCGGGGCCGAGGCGGTGCCGGCGCAGGTCGGCCTTGCCCGCAAGACCGCGGTCGAGGAGATCAAGGTCACCGGCCTCAGGCGGCGGATCGCCGAGAAGATGTCGCTCTCCACCTCGCGCATTCCCCACATCACCTATGTGGAGGAGGTGGACGTGACGGCGCTCGAAGACCTGCGCGCGACGATGAACCGCGACCGCAAGCCCGAGCAGCCGAAGCTGACGGTGCTGCCCTTCCTGATGCGCGCGCTGGTGAAGACGGCGGCCGAGCAGCCCGGCGTCAACGCCATCTTCGACGACCATGCCGGCATCGTCCATCGCCACGCGGCCGTCCATATCGGCATCGCCACGCAGACGCCCGCCGGCCTGACGGTGCCGGTGGTGCGCCATGCCGAGGCGCGCAGCATCTGGGACTGCGCATCGGAACTCAACCGGCTGGCGGAGGCCGCCCGCACCGGCACGGCGACGCGCGACGAGCTCACCGGCTCGACGATCACCATCTCCTCCCTCGGCGCCCTTGGCGGCATCGCCTCGACGCCGGTGATCAATCATCCGGAGGTCGCGATCGTCGGCGTCAACAAGATCGCGGTCCGCCCGGTCTGGGACGGGACGCAATTCGTGCCGCGCAAGATCATGAACCTCTCGTCGAGCTTCGATCACCGCGTCATCGACGGCTGGGATGCCGCCACCTTCGTGCAGCGGCTGAAGACGCTGCTCGAAACGCCGGCGCTGATTTTCGTTGAAGGGTGAGCGATCATGAAGGAAATCTCCTGCAAGCTCCTAGTGCTCGGCGCCGGCCCCGGCGGCTATGTCTGCGCGATCCGCGCCGGGCAGCTCGGCGTCAACACCGTGATCGTCGAGAAGGCGAAGGCCGGCGGCACCTGCCTCAACGTCGGCTGCATCCCGTCCAAGGCGCTGATCCATGCGGCCGAGGAGTTTCACAAGCTGCGGGTGGCCGCCTCCGGCCGAAGCCCGCTCGGTCTGTCGCTGAACGCGCCGGCGATCGACCTCAGGCGCACGATCGCCTGGAAGGACGGCATCGTCGGCCGGCTCAACGGCGGCGTCACGGGCCTCCTGAAGAAGGCCGGCGTCAAGGCGGTCCTTGGCGAGGCACGCTTCGTCGACGGCAAGACCGTGGACGTGGAGACGGAAACGGGCCTGCAGCGTATCCGCGCCGAGGCGGTCGTGATCGCCACCGGGTCGGCGCCGGTGGCGCTTCCGGACCTCCCCTTCGGCGGCAACGTCATCTCATCGACCGAAGCATTGGCACTCACCGAGGTGCCGGAGACGCTGGCGGTCATCGGCGGCGGCTATATCGGCCTCGAGCTCGGCACCGCCTTCGCCAAGCTGGGGTCGAAGGTCACGGTGCTCGAAGCGCTCGACCGCATCCTGCCGCAATACGACGCCGACCTCTCCAGGCCGGTCATGAAGCGCCTCGGCGAAATCGGCGTCCAGGTCTTCACGCGCACCGCCGCGAAGCGGCTCACGGCCGACCGGCGCGGCCTGCTTGCCGAGGAGAACGGCCGCTCCTTCGAGGTGGCGGCGGAGAAGGTGCTCGTCACCGTCGGCCGCCGGCCGGTGACCGAGGGATGGGGTCTGGAGGAGATCGACCTCGACCGCTCGGGCAAGTTCATCCGCATCGACGACCACTGCCGCACCTCGATGCGCGGCATCTACGCGATCGGCGATGTGACCGGCGAGCCGATGCTGGCGCACCGTGCGATGGCGCAGGGGGAGATGGTCGCCGAGATCGTCGCCGGGCAGAAGCGAAGCTGGGACAAGCGCTGCATCCCGGCCGTCTGCTTCACCGATCCCGAGATCGTCGGCGCCGGCCTCTCGCCGGAGGAGGCCCGTGCGGCCGGCATCGAGGTCAGGGTCGGCCAGTTTCCCTTCCAGGCGAACGGCCGCGCCATGACGACGCTTGCCGAGGACGGCTTCGTCCGCGTCGTCGCCCGCGCCGACAACCACCTCGTCCTCGGCATCCACGCGGTCGGCCACGGCGTCTCCGAGCTTTCCGCCACCTTCGCGCTGGCGATCGAAATGGGCGCGCGCCTGGAGGACATCGCCGGCACGATCCATGCCCATCCGACGCAATCGGAGGCACTCCAGGAGGCGGCCTTCAAGACCCTGGGGCATGCGCTGCATATTTGATTGCGGGGTGCGAGTCGCCCCTCATCCGCCTGCCGGCACCTTCTCCCCGCAAGCGGGGCGAAGGGACTTTGCCGCGACCGAATCATGCCATCGCTGTTTTTGACCGGCCTCAGGCCGGATTCGATTGCAGCGTGGCAAAGAGGAAACGAGGCACGACCTCTTCCCCTCTCCCCGCAAGCGACCGCAAGCGGGGAGAGGGCCAGGGTGAGGGGCAAAGCTGAGGGGCAAACTCCCCAAAAGGGTTCCTACTGCAGCAACTCCAGCCCCACCGCCGTCGCCTCGCCGCCGCCGATGCAGAGCGAGGCGATGCCGCGTTTGACGCCGTTGGCGCGCATGGCGTGGAGAAGCGTGACGACGATGCGGGCGCCGGAGGCGCCGATCGGGTGACCGAGTGCGCAGGCGCCGCCGTGGATGTTGACGATGTCGCCGGAAAGGCCGAGGTCGCGGATGGCTGCCATCGCGACGACGGCGAAGGCCTCGTTGATCTCGTAGAGGCCGACGCTCGATTTCTCCCAGTCGAGCCTGGCGATGAGCTTGTCGATGGCGCCGATCGGCGCGGTCGTGAACCAGGCGGGATCCTGCGCATGCCCGGCATGGCCGGCAACGGCCGCAAGCGGCGTCAGCCCACGCTTCTCAGCCTCGCTCGCGCGCATCAGGATCAGCGCCGCCGCCCCGTCGGAGATCGACGAGGAGTTCGCCGCCGTGACGCTGCCGCCGTCACGGAAGGCGGGCTTGAGCTTCGGTATCTTCGCCGGATCGGCCTTTGTCGGCTGTTCGTCGCGATCGAGATTGGCCGTTCCGCGCTTGCCGCCGTCGACGATCGCAACGGTCTCGTCGGCGGAGGACTTGTCCTCAGCGGCCTTCAGCGCCCGCTCGAGCGAACGCAGCGCAAAGGCGTCCTGGTCGGCGCGGGAGAATTGGTAATGCTGGGCGGCATCCTCGGCATAGGTGCCCATCAGCCGCCCGGAATAGGCGTCTTCGAGCCCGTCGAGGAACATGTGGTCCTTGACCTCGCCATGACCGAGGCGGAAACCGCCGCGGGCCTTGGGGAGGAGATAGGGCGCATTGGTCATCGACTCCATGCCGCCGACGGCGACGAGCGAGGCGCTGCCGGAGAGAAGCGCATCATGGCCGAGCATCAGCGCCTTCATGCCCGAGCCGCACACCTTGGAGACGGTGGTCGAGGGCGTCTCCTGCCCGAGGCCGGCGCCAAGCGCCGCCTGCCGGGCCGGGTTCTGTCCGACACCCGCCGGCAGGACATTGCCCATCAGCACCTCGTCGACCGCATCGAGACCGGCGCGATCGAGCGCAGCTTTCAGTGCGACGGCGCCGAGTTCCGGCGCGGTCATATCCTTCAGTCCGCCCTGGAAGGCGCCCATCGGCGTGCGCGCCGCCGAAACGATGACGACTGGGTCACGATTGCTCATCTGGTCCTCCCGCAAGGAAGCGCGTGCTGCTCGGCCCCTCAACCCGCTGCCGCGACCTTCTCCCCGCCTGCGGGGCGAAGGTCATGCCGCACCGCCTCGCCTTCAACTCCCATATCGCGGAGGCTCGACGGATGAACTCGTCCCCTCTCCCCGCCTGGGGGAGAGGGTTAGGGTGAGGGGCAATCGCCCCACCGAAGCGCTTTGCCAACTCCAGGCGTGACTATAGCCGCGGCACTCGCCGAAGCAACACCGTAACCCCAGTCGCTTCAGCCCATCCGCTCCGAGGCGTAGCTGCCCGGGCTCGGCGGGAAGACGACGACGCGGTTGCCGTTGATGAAGGTACGGTGGTGGATATGCGCGTGCACGGCGCGGGCCAGCACCTGGCTCTCGACGTCGCGGCCGATCGAGACATAATCCTCGGCCGACTGGGCATGGGTGATGCGGGCGATGTCCTGCTCGATGATCGGACCCTCGTCGAGATCGGCGGTGACGTAGTGCGCCGTCGCGCCGATCAGCTTCACGCCGCGCTCATAGGCCTGCTTGTAGGGGTTGGCGCCCTTGAAGGACGGCAGGAAGGAATGGTGGATGTTGATGATCTTCCCCGACATCTTCTTGCAGAGCGCGTCGGACAGAACCTGCATGTAGCGGGCGAGCACGATCAGTTCGGCGCCCGTCTGCTCGACGAGCTCCAGTAGCTGGGCTTCGGCCTTCGGCTTGTTCTCCTTCGTCACCTTGATGCAGTGGAAGGGGATGTCGTGGTTCACCACGACCTTCTGGTAGTCGAAATGGTTGGAGACGACGCCGACGATGTCGATCGGCAGCGCGCCGATCTTCCAGCGATAGAGCAGGTCGTTCAGGCAGTGGCCGAAACGCGACACCATCAGCAGCACCTTCATCCGCTCTTCGGAATCGCGGATGTCCATCGTCATGCCGAAACGCTTGATGATGGGATCAAAACCCTCGCGCAATTCCTCGAGCTTGGCGCCTTCCTGGCTGATGAAGGTCAGGCGCATGAAGAACAGGCCCGTTTCGAGATCGTCGAACTGCGAGCTGTCGCTGATGTAGCAGCCCTTCTCCGCCAGAAAGCCGGTGACGGCGGCGACGATGCCGCGGGTGGATTTACAGGTGACGGTCAGCACATAGCTTTTCATCGATCGGTCTCTCGTTCTTGAGGTGTTGCGCCCCCTTACACGGGCAGTCACGCGAAAACTAGCGCGGCGATCTCCGACCCGCCGATCCATTCGCGACATTGGCTGGACGGAACGGGTCACGGCCGGTCATGGCGGAATGCATCCTTCGGTGAGCCCAAGGCGGACGCGCTTCAAGGCTTCACGCGGTCGGGATGCGCCCTTGCGAAGGCGTCGATTTCGGCGCAGCGCGCATCGATGGCGACGATCCGCGGGCAATCGGACAGATCGACCTCCCAGCGCCGCGCGTTGTAGACCTGCGGCACGAGGCAGATATCCGCCATGGTCGGCCGGTCCCCGTGGCAGAAGGCGCCGGTAGCCGGGTGCTCCAGCATGCGTTCGAGCGCGGCGAGCCCGTCGCCGATGAACTTCTGCATCCAGCCCCGCCGCGCCGCCTCGCCGTCCTCGGCCGCCGCCATCACATGGGCGACGACGCCGAGATTGCAGACCGGATGAATATCCATCGCCACCGCATAGGAAAGCGCGCGGACCCGCTGGCGGCCGATCGGGTCGGAGGGCAGGAAGCCGCTCACCGCCCTCGTTTCGGCGAGATACTCGACGATGGCGAGCGATTGGGTCAACCGCTCGCCATCGATGTCGAGCACGGGCACGAGCCCCTGCGGGTTGCGGGCGAGATGCTCGGGCCCGCGATGGGCCGCGGCGAGCAGATCGACCGGGACGGAGCGATAGGCCTCGCCGACCAGATTGAGGGCGATCCGCACGCGATAGCTCGCCGACGAGCGCCAGTAATCGTAGAGAACGGTCTCGGTCATCCCCTCGCCTCCGATCGATCAGGTGCCCCTCCGCTCAGGCGCGGTCGTATTTCTCGACCGTCTGCTCGATCGCACCGAAGATCGAGTGGCCGGTGCGGTCCTTCATCTCGATGCGGACGACGTCGCCGACCTTCAGGAATTGCGTCCTCGGCGCGCCGCTCGCGATCGTCTCGATCATGCGCAGCTCGGCAATGCAGGAATAGCCCGCGCCGCCCTCCGAGACCGGTTTGCCCGGCCCGCCGTCGAGCTTGTTGGAAACGGTGCCCGAGCCGATGATGCTGCCGGCCGCAAGCGGGCGGGTCCTGGCGGCATGGACGATCAGTTGCGGAAAATCGAAGGTCATGTCGATGCCGGCATTGGCGCGGCCGAAGGGCTTGCCGTTGAGATCGACGTGAAGCGGCAGGTGCAGCTTGCCGCCATCCCAGGCATCGCCGAGCTCGTCCGGCGTCACGGCGACCGGAGAAAAGGCGGACGAGGGCTTGGACTGATAGAAGCCGAAGCCCTTGGCGAGCTCGGCGGGGATGAGGCCGCGCAGCGAAACGTCGTTGACGAGCATGACGAGCCGGATCGCCTCCCGCGCCTCATCGATGCTCGCGCCCATCGGCACGTCGTCGACGACCACCGCGACTTCTCCCTCCATGTCGATGCCCCAGGCCTCGTCGGCCATCGGGATCGGATCGCGGGGCCCGAGAAAACTGTCGGAACCGCCCTGATAGAGGAGCGGGTCGGTCCAGAAGCTCTCCGGCATTTCGGCGTTACGCGCCTTTCTCACGAGTTCGACGTGATTGACATAGGCCGAGCCATCCGCCCACTGGAACGCCCGCGGCAGCGGCGAGGCCGCGTCGTGCTCATGAAAGCGCATGGTCGGCTGCGAGCCGGTCTCGATGCCTTCGGCGACGCGCGCAAGCCGCGGCCCCGCATGCGCCCAGTCATCGAGCGCCGCCTGCAGCGTGCGGACGATATGGCCCACCTCCGAGCAACGGGTCAGGTCCTTCGAGACCACCACGAGCTTGCCGTCGCGGGTGGAGTCCTTGAGTGTCGCCAATTTCATGCAGTCCTCCTCTACGCGGACGAATCATCCGCAAACTCCACAACAAGGCCGTCGGAAGCGACCGTCAAGGCGCCCGGCCAGCTTTTGCGCGCCGCCGCGATCCAGTGGGCTTGCGAGACCTCCGGGTCGTCGGCCGGGATGAGATGGTGAAGCACGAGCCGGCCGACGGCGGCCGCCTTTGCGATCGCGCCCGCCTGTTCTGCGAATGTGTGGCTTGCGAGCAGATGCTCCTTCAGCCGCGCGCCGTTGCCGGTGCGCGCCACCAGCCGGTCGACCCCTGCGGCAAGCATCGCCTCGTGGACGAGAATGTCGGCGCCGCGCGCAAAGTCGGAAAGCGGCGGAAAATAGGCCGTATCGGAGGAGAACACGACCGTGCCCTCCGCGTGATCGAAGCGCAGGGCGAAGCAGTCCGTGACCGGCGGGTGATCGACGCGCAGCGCCGATACGGTGAGGCCGTCCTGCGACAAGACTTCACCCTCCGGGAATTCGGTGATCTCGACGAGGGTGCCGAGATCGGGCCTGCCCTCGTCGATGATCCTGATGTCGATGTCGAATGCCATCGACTGAAGGAAGCCTTGCCAATAGGCGCGCGTACCGGCGGGTCCGAAGACGCGCACCGGACGCGCGAGCCCGGCGGTCCAGGCGGTGTGGATCAGCGGCCCGAGTTCCAGCACGTGGTCCGAATGCAGGTGGGTGACGAAGATCAGGTCCAGCGCCTTGAGCGACATGCCGGCGTCGGTCAGCCCACGGGTGACGCCGAGCCCGCAGTCGACCACAATGCTGCGGCCGCCGATCTCGAGCAGCGAAGAGGTCGGCCAGGGGCCGCCCGGCCGGATCGCCGGGCCGCCCTTGCTGCCGAGCAAGACAAGACGTGCGCTCAAGACCAGTCGCCCTCCGGCGTTCCGTTGAAACGCTTCTTGAGGCCGGCCCAGCAGTCGATGTAATCGTCCTGCAGCGTCTCCAGCTCGGCGGCAAAGCGCGTCAGTTGCTGCGGGAAGCGGGTCTCGAACATGAAGGCCATGGTATTGTCGAGCTTCACCGGTTTCAACTCGCCGCTTGTCGCCTTTTCGAAGCCCAGGGCATCCGGTCCATGCGCCAGCATCATGTTGTGCAGGCTCATGCCGCCGGGTACGAAGCCTTCCTCCTTGGCGTCGTAGCGCCCGTAGATCAGCCCCATGAACTCGCTCATGACGTTGCGGTGGTACCAGGGCGGCCGGAACGTGTGCTCGGCCACCAGCCAGCGCGGCGGGAAGATGACGAAATCGACATTGGCCGTACCCTCCTCTCCCGAAGGCGCCGTCAGCACCGTGAAGATCGACGGGTCCGGATGGTCGAACAGGATCGCGCCGACCGGCGAGAAGGTTTTCAGGTCGTATTTGTAAGGCGCGTAATTGCCGTGCCAGGCGACGACGTCGAGCGGCGAATGGCCGATCTCGACCATGTGGAAGGAGCCGCACCACTTCACCTGCACCCGGCACGGCGTCTCCTTGTCCTCGAAGGCGGCGACCGGCGTCTTGAAGTCGCGCGGATTGGCGAGGCAATTGGCGCCGATCGGCCCACGATCCGGCAGCGTGAACTTGGCACCGTAATTCTCGCAGATGTAGCCGCGCCAGGCCTCCTCCTCGCCGATCCGAGCCACCTTGAACATCGTGCCGCGCGGCACGAGGCAGATTTCCGACGGCGCCACGTCCATCCTGCCGAGCTCGGTGAAGACCTCTATCGCGCCGGTCTCCGGCACGATCAGCAGCTCGCCGTCGGCGTTGAAGAAATAGTCGTCGACCATGTCGGCGTTGAAGACATAGGCATGCGCCGCCATGCCGACCTGGGTCAGCACGTCGCCCGCCGTGGTCATCGTGCGGATGCCTGCGAGAAAGTCGAGCTTCTCCGAGGGTGTCGGCAAGGGGCTCCAGCGCAATTGCCCGAGCGCCAGCGAATGCTCGACGACGTGCGGCGCCGTCCTCCAATACGGATAATCGATCTTCCGGAAGCGGCCGGTGTGCCGCACGCTCGGCCGGATGCGGTAGAGCCAGGAGCGTTCGTTCGTGCCGCGCGGCGCCGTGAACGGCGAGCCGGAGAGCTGCTCGGCATAGAGGCCATATTCGCATTTCTGCGGGCTGTTCTGCCCCTGCGGCAGGGCGCCGGGCAGGCTTTCGGTCTCGAAGTCGTTGCCGAAGCCGGGCATGTAGTTGAGCGCCCGCTGCCCGCCCGTTGAGGCCCCGCGCCGCTTTTCCGTCTTCTCCAACATGGCTTGCACCTCCTCGTCTCCTTGCCTATTAGTTACAATCGTAACTATCGATTTTGTAACTATCAAGGATGTCAGGCCATGGCGCGACACGGGTTCGAGTTGGAGACGTTCCTTCCCTACCGGCTGAACCGGGCGGCGGAATACGTCGCGCTGCGCTTTGCCGCGCAATACAAGGCGCGCTTCGAGCTCACCCGCCCCGAATGGCGGACGCTGGCCGCACTCGGCAGTTCCGGCCGCATGATGACCGCGACCGAGATCGGCGCCCATTCCTCGATGCACAAGACCAAGGTCAGCCGCGCCGTCTTCGCCCTCGAGCAGCGCCGCTGGCTGAAGCGCGAGGAGGACGGTCGCGACCGCCGCTTCGAGCACCTGGCGCTGACGCCGGCGGGTGAGCGGGCCTACGAGGAGTTGACGGAGCTCGCCGGCGCTTACCAGGCGGAATTGGTTTCGATGCTTGGGAAGGAGAATGTGGAGGCGTTGTCGGCTGGCTTGCGGGCCGTGGAGCGGGCGATGAGGATGTCGGCGCGGCGATGAAAAGGCCCCTCCCCAACCCCTCCCACAAGGGGGCGGGGCTAATCTGCCGCACTGTTCCGGGTCCATCTCATCGAAAGCCGAGGGCGCGGCAGGCTAGCCCCTTCCCCGCTCCGGTATCGGCAGCCCCTCGAAACTCTTCAAGGTTTCGAGCACGATCGAGGTCTTCACGTGCTGCACGCTGTCATGCGGCAAGAGCACGTCGTTGACGAAGCGCGAGAGCCCGGCGAGGTCGGGCGTCACCACGCGCAGGTGGTAGTCCATCTCGCCGGTCAGCGCATAGGCCTCCAGCACCTCCGGCAGGCCGGAGACGAGCTTGGCGAAACGCTTGGCATTGTCGCGATTATGGGTGGCGAGCGTCACCGAGATCACCACCATGAGATCGAGCCCGAGCTTCTGCCGGTCGATCTGCGCCTGGTAGCCGGTGATGTAGCCTTCCGCCTCCAGCCGTGTGCGCCGCCGCGAGCACTGGGAGGGTGAAAGCGCGATCCGGTCCGACAATTCGTTGTTGGTCAGATGCCCGTCGCGCTGCAACTCGCTGAGAATTTTGAGATCGAATCCGTCAAGCTGCTCCATTCATGCATCCTCACGCCGCATTCCGCACAATTCATGCATCACTTTCGTCAAATCGCGCAAGAATACAAGCATCATGCACCGGGTTTGCGCCATACTTCAACAAAGTTTGGAGGACAGAAGGAGACTTGTCATGGGCCCGTTCCCGCACGATGCACCGCCTGCAACGATCACGGCGGACAACCCCGCCGGGACGGACGGCTTCGAGTTCGTCGAATTCGCCCATCCGGAGCCCGAAAAGCTCGAGGAGCTCTTCGGCCGCATGGGCTACACCCCGGTCGCGAAGCACCGGACCAGGAACATCACCGTCTGGCGGCAGGGCGACATCAACTACATCCTCAACGCCGAGCCCGGCTCGCATGCCATGCGCTTCGTCGACAAGCACGGCCCCTGCGCCCCGTCGATGGCCTGGCGCGTCGTCGATGCAAAACATGCCTACGAGCACGCGGTCTCGAAGGGGGCCGAACCCTATCCCGGCAACGACAAGACGCTCGACATGCCGGCGATCGTCGGCATCGGCGGCTCGCTCCTCTATTTCGTCGACGCCTACGGTGAAAAGGGCTCCGCCTATGACGCCGAGTTCGAATGGCTCGGCGAGCGCGACCCGAAGCCCGCGGGCGTCGGCTTCTACTATCTCGACCACCTGACCCATAACGTCTATCGCGGCAACATGGACAAGTGGTGGGCCTTCTATCGCGAACTGTTCAACTTCAAGCAGATCCACTACTTCGACATCGATGGCCGCATCACCGGTCTCGTCAGCCGCGCGATCACCTCGCCCTGCGGCAAGATCCGCATTCCGCTGAACGAGTCGAAGGACGATACCAGCCAGATCGAGGAGTATCTGAAGAAGTACAACGGCGAAGGCATCCAGCATATCGCCGTCGGCACCGAGGCGATCTACGATGCCACCGACAAGCTGGCCGGAAATGGCCTGAAGTTCATGCCCGGGCCGCCGGAAACCTATTACGAGATGTCGCACGAACGCGTCCACGGCCATGATGAGCCGATCGACCGGATGAGGAAGCACGGCATCCTGATCGATGGCGAGGGGGTCGTGAACGGCGGCATGACGAAGATCCTGCTGCAGATCTTCTCGAAAACCGTCATCGGCCCGATCTTCTTCGAATTCATCCAGCGCAAGGGTGACGAGGGCTTCGGCGAAGGCAATTTCCGGGCGCTGTTCGAATCGATCGAGGCCGATCAGATCCGTCGCGGTACCCTCAAGAATCCGCAGGCGGCCGAATAGGCGGCAAGACTGTTGCATGTCTCCTAGCGCCGCGCCTCCGTCGCGCGGCGCTGCTTGCATTCAGGGCATCGGGTCAGTTGCGCCAGCGCGATGGTGCGCGAAGCGCGCCGAGTTCGGCGTCGCTCCGGAAGTAGCGTGACGCCGCCTCCGTCCGGTTGCGCACATTCATCTTCTTGTAGATGTTGCGCACATGCACCTTCACCGTATTCTCGGAAAGCCCCAGGCGATCGGCGATGATCTTGTTCTGCGTGCCCATGCAGATGAGGTCGAGAATCTGGACCTCCCGCGTCGTCAGCACGCCCTTGCCGATGTCGCTCTTGCGCTCGATATCGATGGTGTCGCCAGGAGCGTCCTTCTTGACGGCAAGAGCGCCCCCGGAAAGCGCATTCGGCGCCAGGCGCCGGAGCAGCGCCGCGGGAAAATGCTCGCCGCCCTTCATCAACAGGTCGATGGCGGTGAGGCAGACGTCGAGATTGAGGTTCAGGGGCAGGACGCCGTGGACCAGCCCTTCGTCGACAAAGCCCGCGATCGACGTGTCGAGCTCGTCCGCGTTCTCCACGACGAGGCCGATCGCCGCCTTTGGATGGAACTCGCGGATCGTTCGGATGACCACTGGAAATGCTGCCGCCGGCACGCGGTAGAGCATCACCAGGCTGACGTCGACCAGATCCCCGTCGAGGAGACTGTCGGCATCGGAAAGGCTGATGACATCCTGGTCCTGGAACCGCGCGCTGATCGCCTGCGTCAGGCATTCGGCGAACAGGTCGGTCCTCGCGAGCATTACAATCTTGCTTTTTTTCGGCAATAGCTTGTTGTTATCCTCAAATTCGCTCAGGCTCGAGCTCGTCCGATACATTTATCCCCTCCTTGGAACTCCCCTATATTTTTGTGGGCTTTAACCCTTTGGAGAGCACCGGCGCTTAAAATTTCTTCTTGCTAAAATAACGAATTTATCCCGAAGAAAAATTCGTACTGGCTAATGTATCGTAAATATGGGGGATGGGAAACCGCCCAAAAGGATTAGCCGGCTGCCGCATTGCGGTCTAAATCGTTCAAAAACGCACCATTTTTGGGCGAATAAGGCAAGGACGCTCGCAGGACGTTCGAGCGCAGCGGCGTTTTGCCCGTCTCCGGAGAGCCCCTGGCTTTTGAGGGGTAATCTGACGCCGGCAGCGGTCGGCAACCGCCGCATCTCCAGCCACCCGTACTCACAACGGATTATCGATGGCTGATCTCATAAGGCTCGCGGGCGATCGGGCCGGTCCTGCGCCGCCCCGACCCGCCCGCCGGCGACGAACCCAGACCCGCGACCGCGGAAGTCGCCGGATTTCCCAATCGGACCATCAAGTTATCCGTCGACCGGCCGGACGATCGTGCTCCGGCGCCATGACGCACGCGCCGACCTGCGACCTGAAGCCGTCGCTTTCAGCCGTCGGCATCGGTTTCGACCGAGCCGATCACCCGCGCGCCCTAACCACAATTGGTAGCTTTCGTTTCGTCGCATTCCGGCACACACTCTGATCGTCGCACGGCAGTTTGTGTGCGTCTCCGGGCATCTGTTTCGCGTCGTCCGGAAGTATCGATATTGCGTTCGTATGACAAAGCGTATGACTGAGCATTCTTGATACGTAATGAATAAGGCAGATCAGACTGCCAAAAAGCATATTGAAAAGAAGTAGAGAATATATCGAACCCTTTCAGACGACTTTCGTCTGACTATTACGAGAGCCAGCGCCCAAAAAATCCTATAAAAGATGACAGGGTTTCGGTGCTGGCTCCCTCCTCGCAGGGATTTGCTGCATGCCCGATTCCTCGCTAAAGAATCTTGGGCTCCATGAGAACTTCAGCGACGACGAACTGAAGGTGGGTGCACTCGTCGACGGCCTGGCAACGGGCTCTGCCGCTAAAGCGGGCGGCGATGGCCCGGCCAATCACCCCCATCAAGCGGATATGGTCGGCGGCGATTTCGCCTTCACGCTCGGCGACGGCTTTTCCATCACCTTCAACCTCGACCACATCCTGAGCAAGGCGCACGGCGTCTACGACACCGGGTTCAGCATCGTCCAGGCGAACAGCCTGGCGGACCAGGACCGCGCCTACGACATCAGGATGCACAACCAGGGCGAGGCCAACGCCGACGCCCCTGGCGAAACGGCCACCGATGGCCTCGATGTGGCCGACGGCTGGGATCTCAAGGTCGATGAGGATCCCGCCGCCGGCTCCCTGGCCGACGCGTCCACCGGCCTCGCCGACGCGGCCTTCCACCACGAGATCGTCCAGGGCGCGAACCTGCTCAGCCATGCCGTGGACGCCGCGGGTGACGACCCGCGCCTCACCCCTGTCGGAACCGACGGCGACGTCGACTGACCCCTGCATGTTTGCCTGAATCGGCGCCGGTTCAGGCAAACATGCAGCCATTCAATGCTACCGCGCCGTGCTCCGGAGACGGAAAACCGGTGCGGCAGGAACAAAAGAGACATCGGCCGATGTCACGATGGAGACCCGACCGCCAACGGCCAAGCCGCCATGCCGTCGTTGCTCCGTCGCCCCGAAGTCTCCCTTTGCTGCGGAAAAGGGAAGGATCGGATGATGGACCCGGAGAAGGTCAATGAGATTGTTGCACACTTCATCGGGCTGTTCGAAACGGCTGTCGATGAGGCGCGCATAAGGTATCATTACTTGCAGGGCGCCCGCCTCGAGAAGGCCGAGCGGCCCGATGCCGAGGACGAGGCGCCATCGACTGAATTCGAGTCCCGCTTCGAATTGAAGAACTACGATCCCGAGATCTTCTACGAGCGCCCGACCTATGACGCCGCCCGTCTCGACGCCCCGGAGCACGTCCATCTCTCCCGCGATTTTCGCGCCGACCCGGCAAGCGCCGCCACGACGGCATCGGAGGAGATAGCCTACGGGCCCACGCTCAAGGCCGCGGATACGCTCGGCAACGCGCACGAGGCGCCCCCCGACCTTGCCTGGTCGCCCTATGGCGGACCGAGCTCCGTCGTCAGCCATACCGTAGAGACCAGTGTCGTTCAGGATGACGACGTCGTGAACACGACCGGCACGCCGGTGCCGCCGCGCGACCTCACCCCTGTCGACGATGCGCTTGCGAACTCCCTGGCGCAGGCGACGGCCGCATCCCCCTTCGCGCAGATGGGCGCGAGCGCCGCCGCCTCTTCTCCCGCCGCCGCGGCGGCAGCCGTGCAGCGCGCCGCCACCGAGGCGGGCGGCGGCAAGCCTGCGGAGCACGCCCGGCCCGATGAAGCCGGCGAGCCCCGCCAGGACCCGGCGCGCACGCCGCAGGCCGCTTCGCCGGACGAGCTCGCGAGGAACGAACACGGCGATGCCGTCCTCACCGCCGACCGCATCGACGGCACCTATGTCAACGGGATACGCGTCGAGATCGCGCCGGGTCTCGCCGAGGCTCCGCCCGATCGCGGCGTCGCGCCGGCGAAACCGGACGATGGCGGCGCGCTGCCGCAAGCGGGCGACGCCACCATCCATGTCGACGCGGGGGCCAATGTCGTCGGCAACGTCGCCAGCATCGTCAGCACCGTCACGGTCGCGCCGGTGACGGCCGTCATGGGCGACTATCACCAGATCGATGCCATCTCGCAATTCTACGCCAGCGCAGATCGCGACACGCTCGGCGGGGCGATCGCAGAGGTTTCCGGAGCCGCCTCGACGACCGTCGCCCTCAACATCGCACGCTTCCAGGAGCGCGAAGCCGATCACCCTTCGCCGGGCGGCGAGAAGCTCCTTGACGACGGCTTTCCCACGAGCTGGCGCGTGAGCGTCGTCGAGGGCGATCTTTCCTTCGTTCAATGGGTCCAGCAATACAGTTTCTCGAGCGACAACGACACGGTGACCATCACCACCACCGGCACCGAGACGACCGTGCTCACCGGCGCCAACGTCGCCGTCAACTTCACCTCCTATCTCGGGCTCGGCGAGCATTACGACCTGGTCATCGTCGGCGGCCAGGTGCTGGACCTCAATGTCATCAGCCAAATTTCGATCCTCTACGACAATGATCAAGTCGAGGGCGTGTCCGCCGGCAGCGGCATCTCCCTCGACGGAAGCGGCAACCTCGTCTGGAACGCCGCCTCGATCGAGAACGTTGGCGGCAACGACCGCTTCGAGGCGATGCCGGATTACATCCGCCAGGCGGCCGACAACATCCGCGGGGGCATCGACGCGCTGCCGGAGGAGCTCGCGCGCGACCAGAGCTTCGAGGGCTATTCCAGCCTGCACATCCTCTACATCACCGGCAATCTCTACGACATCAACATCGTCCAGCAGGTGAGCATCCTCGGCGATGCCGACTCCGTGAGCCAAGTGGCGAACGCGGTGCTCGAGGAGGCGTCGGATGCCGAAGTCACGGTGCGCACCGGCGACAACGCCGTCATCAACATCGCGGAGATCATCGATTGCGACAGCCTCAACCAGACGACCTATGTCGCCGGAGAGGTCTATTCCGACGCGATCCTCATCCAGTCCGGAATAATCGACGGCGCGCCGGACCTCCGGCCGGGGGGCGGCGGGCTCGCAAACGAAGTCATCGCCTTCATCGGCGACGACGACCCGCGCGCGCCCGTGGATGGCGGCGATGGCGGCACCGACCCGTCCGGCGACCAGTGGAGCGACGTCATGCAGACGGTCTTGAGTTAAGGCGAGCGCGAGGGAGCGGATATGAACCACCATTCAAAGTGGCATGTCGGTCGGGGCGGGCCTTCGCGCCACGGAATTCGGGGAATGAAACTGGCGGAGGTGACCGAAGCGCTGCCGGAGCGGCAGGAGGCCGAGCCGGACGCGGAGGCCTGCCCGGTGACCGACACGCGGACGCGCAGGCCGGCGCCGGCCATCGAGAAGCGCCGCCGTGGCGAAGGCGATGCGGCCAAGATGAAGGCCCGGCCGGCCCCCAGCCTGCCGCGCACGATCGACAACGACCCGGGGCCGATGAAGGAGGGCGACCTGCGCCCGATCGGGCGCGGCGACCACGACGAAGGCGGACCGGCCGAAGGCGGTGGCCGCAGCGGCGGACACGCTTTTCACAGGCGCATGGGACCGACGAGCTTCGCCGCGAGCCTCAACAACGGCATGGCGGCCGTCAGACGCAACCTGTTGATCGTCGTCGGCTTCACCGTGGCGATCAACGTCCTCGTGCTCGCCATCCCCATCTACCTTTTCCAGATCTCCGACCGGGTGCTCACCAGCCGCTCGCAGGATACGCTGGTCATGCTCACCCTCGCCGTTCTCGGCGCCATCGTCCTGCAGGTGATCCTCGACGCGATCCGCCGTTTCATCCTGATGCGCACCGCCGTCGAGATCGAGGTCCAGCTCGGCGCACCGATCCTCAGCGCCGCGGCACGCGCCTCGCTGACGGGCAACGGACGGGACTACCAGGTGCTGGGCGACCTGCAGCAGCTTCGCGCCTTCATCACCTCGGGCACGCTGATCGCGTTCCTCGATGCGCCGCTGACGCCGCTTTTCGTCGTGGTCGTCTATCTGATCCAGCCGCAGCTCGGGATGATCGTCATCCTCTGCTGCGTCACCCTCTTCATCATCGCCTTTCTCAACCAGAAGGCGACGGCCAAGCCCTACAGCGACGCGAATGCTGCCCTCGGGAGGGCGAATTTCCATCTCGATTCGATGTCGCGCAACGCACAGCTCATCAATGCGCTCGCGATGATTCCCGAGGCGGTGAAGATGTGGGGCCACGAGACGGCCGCTTCCCTGAAGGCGCAGGTCTACGCCCAGGACCGCAACATCATGTTCACCGGCGCCTCGAGGGCCGCGCGGTTGTTCACCCAGGTCGCCCTGCTCGGCTGGGGCGCACATTTGTCGATGGCCGGGCACCTGACCGGTGGCATGGTCATCGCCGCCTCGATCATCGCCGGGCGTGCGCTGGCGCCGGTCGAGGGCGCCATCGAGGGCTGGAACCAGCTCAACCATTCGCGCGCCGCCTACGGACGGATCAAGCAGCTTCTCCTCGGCTCGCCCTTGAACTTCCCGCGGCTACGCCTGCCGAACCCGCAGGGCCGGCTCGACGTCGAGCGCATCCTCTTCGTCCCGCCGCCGCAGAAGCGCGTGATCCTGAACGGCATCTCCTTCTCGCTGGCACGGGGGGAGTCGCTGGCGATCATCGGCAATTCCGGCTCCGGCAAGACGACCCTCGGCAAGATGCTGGTCGGTTCGATCCTGCCGACCTCCGGCAGCGTCCGGCTCGATCTCATGGACCTCAGGAACTGGGACCAGCGCCAGTTCGGCGAGAGCATCGGCTACCTGCCGCAGGACGTTCAGCTCTTTCCCGGCACGATCAAGGCCAATATCTGTCGCATGCGCGACGACGTGGACGACAGCATGGTCTACGAGGCGGCCGTGCTCGCCGACGTGCACGAGCTGATCGCGACCTTTCCCCAAGGCTATGAGACCGTCGTCGCCGCCGACGGCGCGCCGCTCTCCGGCGGCCAGAAGCAGCGCATAGCCCTGGCGCGCGCCTTCTTCGGCAATCCGAAATTCGTCGTTCTCGACGAGCCGAACTCCAATCTCGACAGCAATGGCGAGGCCGCCCTGGCGCGGGCGCTGCTGCATGCCAGGAAACAGGGGATCACCACCGTGACCATCACCCAGCGCCCCGCCCTCCTGCAATGCGTCGACAAGATCATGGTCTTGCACGAGGGGACCGTCGCCATGTTCGGTGCGCGAGCCGAGGTGCTCGCGGCGCTCGGCGCGAAGCCGGAGGGCGAGCGGGCGCAACCGCGCGTGCAGGGAGAATGACGATGCAGGGCGACAGGCAGGGCAGCGATCCCGGAAATGCGGTGGAATGGTATGCCGAGGTTCCCCGCTCGATCAAAGGCTACGGCCTCGCGGGCCTGGCACTGATCGCGGCCTGCTTCGGCGGCTTCGGCTACTGGGCCTTCGCCGCGCCGCTCGCCGCGGCGATCATCGCCCAGGGGAGTTTCGTCGCCAACGGCAACAACAAGATCGTCCAGCATCTGGAGGGCGGCATCATCGAGGAACTGCTGGTCACCGAGGGCGACAAGGTCGAGGCCGGCGACGTTCTCGTCAAGCTGGACCAGACGGCGGCGCGCGCCAACGAGCGCATGCTCCAACTCAAGCGCCTGCGCCTGGAGGCGGTCGTGGCGCGGCTCAAGGCCGAGGCGATGGGCAGCGACACGTTTCAGATCCCCGAGATCGTCGCAAGGCAGGCCGACGATCCGGACGTGCGCGCCATCGTCGAAAGCCAGAACGTCAATTTCCAAAGCAAGAAGATCAAGCTGCGCGACCAGTTGAACCTCATCGACCAGAACATCCGCTCGCTCGAGTTCCGCGCCAAGGGCTATGCCCTGCAGCAGGCGTCCTTCAACAGGCAGCTCGAGATCCTCAACGAGGAACGGCAGGTCAAGAGCAGGCTGGCCGAGAGCGGCCTGATCCGGCGACCGGAACTGCTGGCGCTGGACCGCGCGATCGCCGACGCGATCGGCGAGATCGGCCGGCTCGAATCCGAGGTGAAGGAGAGTTACACGCAGATCGACCGCTACCGCCAGGAAGCCGTCATCGCCGTCAACACCAACAAGCAGGCGGCGCTCGACGGCCTGGAAGCGGCCGAGGCGGATCTCGACAGCGTGCGCGAGCAGGTGCGCGAGGCGGCGGAAGTGCTCGGCCGCGCCACCATCCGATCGCCGGTCGACGGCACCGTCGTGCGCAGCTACTTCCACACGGCCGGCGGCGTCATCGCCACCGGCAAGCCGATCATGGAGATCCTGCCGGCCAACGTGCCGCTGATCATCGAGGCGCAGGTCTTGAGGACAGCCATCGATCAGCTCAAGGTGGGCGAGGATGCGACGATCCGGCTCTCCGCGCTGAACCGCCGCACGACGCCGGTGCTGAACGGCAAGCTCTTCTACGTCTCGGCCGACTCGATCGAGGAGGAGGTCGCCGGCGGCCAGCAGCGCGACGTCTACATCGTCCGCGTCGAGGTGCCCGCGAGCGAGATCCGCCGCATCCACGGCTTCCATCCCGTTCCGGGCATGCCGGCGGAGGTCCTGATCAAGACCTCGGAGCGCACCTTCTTCGAATATCTGACGAAGCCGATAACCGACAGCATGTCGCGCGCGTTCAAGGAAACCTGAGCATGACGAATGCCGCCCCTATCGGCTGCGGACCAGGGAACAGCCGCCCCGCATCGCCGGAATCTAGGAGGTCGCCATGGCGGCTGCACAGGATGTACTTTTGCTCGTTGGGCGCCTGAACTATGTCTGGACCAACACCGAAAGCCTGCTGATCTACGTCATCGCCCACCTGTTGAAGGTGGAGAAGGAAGCGGCGATCATCGTCTTCCTGACGCTGAACACGACGCGCGCGCGCATCGATCTCACCGAGCGGCTGGCGAAGCTGCCGGCGACCCCGGCCGAGACGCGCGACGAGGTGCTTGCCATCACGGAGCGCCTGAAACAGCAGTCGAAGATGCGCAACAAGTACAACCATTGCATCTACTCCTTCGACGAGCGGGGCGCGATTTCAAGCACGCAGCTCATGCGGCTGGTCGAAGGCGAAAAGGACGTGCGCTACGGCAAGGTCGAGCAGGTCGACGCCCGCGAACTGGAGCGCCTCGAAAACGCAATCCGCGAGATCACCGACATCAGCAAGCGCCTCTGGGCCTTCATCCGCTCGCGCCCGAATTTCGACGAGCGCTTGATCTGATTCGGATCACCCAAACGTATGGTAGTATCCTGCCGAATTTTGGTGTATGATTGCCGAAGCAATTGAAGCTTCGACAGATTTTGTTTTTTACCACTTATTCTTGATAGCCATTGCCATTTTTTATTCGACGTCATGTATTTCTGCCTCGGAGAGGCGAAAATGAAAATAGATATTGTCGAGTACATCAAAGAATTTGAAGCAATTCGCGACGACTGGAACCGCGTATATCTCTCAGACCCGGAATCAAACCCTTTTCTTTCCTGGTCCTGGTTGCACGAATACCTGTCGTGTCGAGACCGGTGGTTCATTTTGGCGTTGAAACACCAGGATGACAGCGCGCGTTATGACGCCTTGCTGCCGCTCGAGTTGACAACCTGTGAGGACGAGGAGAGCGGGCTTTTCTGCGACGAGCTCCGCCTGATCGGCAATGGCGGCACCGGTCATGCCGGCTTCCTATCGAAACCGGGCGGAGCGAACGAGGCGGCGGACGCGTTCGGGCGCTTCTTCCTCGCCGAAGACTGGGCGAGCATCCGGTTCGACTGCTGCTGCCCGCTATCCGGCCGGCTGAAACGGTTGATCGACGCCTTTCCGGACGAAACCTTTGTCCATGTCTCCCCCGACGAGCCGGCGAGACCGGGCGCCGACGGCCGCCCCCTCCGCAACATGTTCGTCAAGACCCGGACGGGCCGAAACCTCCACGACCGGCTGAACCGCCGCAGCGTCGAGCTCGTGTTCGAACGCGCAACGACCCTGCATGTGCAAGGCGACCTCGACCGGGCGGAGGCGGGCTACCGGCAGGTGATCCGCACCGTTCCCGGGCATGTTCATGCACGCTACGGGCTGGCGCGGCTCTTGAGCGACCGGGACGACAATGCCGAGGCGGAATATCTCTATCGCGGCCTGGCAGCCGCCGTGCCGGACGACGACGACATCCGCCATCGGCTGGGCGACGCGCAGATAGCGCAGGGCTCTTACCGGGAGGCAAGTGCGACGTTCGGCGACCTGCTTGCCCGCCAGCCGCATCTCGGCATCGTGCGCTACAAGCTCGCGGTGACGCTGCTGGCCGCAGGCCGGAAAGATACGGCAATCGCCGTCTTTCAGAGTTTCGACAACGTCGCATCCGACGATGCGGATCACGTTCGCTGCAAGCTGAAGGCGCGCGAGATCCTCACGCGCCTGCACGTTGCCAGCCATCTCGAGAAAGAGGAAACGGCACTCCGCCCGGCTTGCCTGGAACCGGACGACGGCGCGCCCTCGGTCCGCTTCCTGACGGCAACGCCGCTGCTGCTGCAGCCTTCGCTGCCCGGCGGCGCCTGGGCGCGTCTCCACGCCGGCCCGTCGCCCTACGACGGCAGAGGATCGAGACTGAAGCATTGACGCGCGTTCCAACATCGCGCGTCCCCTTGGTCGCTGCCGCGGTTTGAAGCGCTGCAGGTCTTCGTCCTGAAATCGTGGTCGATCTAAAGCATGTCGCCCTTGCGGATCCGCCGGATGATCGCGATGTGCGAAGCGAGGCACGCGGCGGACACGAGAACGAACAGCGCGACCCAGAGCGCCGAGTCGATTGTCGGCAGCAGCGCCCAGTCACCCCGAAGCAATTGCGGCAGCGAGAGACCGGCCAAGCCGGCCTGCGCGCTCGCCGCCCGAACAAGGCCGAGCCCCGCCGCAACCAGCGCCAGGTGCGCGTGGATGAAGCGCGCCCGCGGGTGACGTTCCGGCCGCGCGGCAAGATAGATGCCCGCGAGCGCGGCAAGCGCCAATAAACTCACCGCGACCGCGCCGTCCATGCCGGGAAGCGCGAGGAGCAGGAAGACCGGCTCGCGCATCGCCGGAAGGACGGTCATATAGAGCTCCCAGGCCCAGGGGCTCGCGGGATGCTGGTGAAGCAGGGCCATGCTGACGAGAAGTGTCGCGGCGAGCGTATAGGCCAGGCTTGGCCCCAGTCGTATTGCCATCAGAGCCGAGAATCGCATAAGTCCTGCACACCCTTGAAGCAAGTTGAAGTCCTGAACGATGTTCGCGCATCTGAAAAGATGCTACTGCATGTCCTCGAATCGACCTCGATTCAAGGAGACAGGCGGCAATTCGAAGTGCTACAGCGACCTTTGCGCCTCTGGTAAGACGCGCGGCACTGTAGGACTGCCGGAGGCCGAATCGCCAAGAGGAATGTATGAGGTGATGCTTAACTGGAGCTTACCGTCGATCTTTGCAGGCGGATCCGGACTGCGAGGTGGGGCCGCGGCCGAACCTCACTTGCCCTTGCACTCCATCGCGCCGGGCAATCTGTGTCGCTTTAATGCGACTCATCGCGTCAATTCTTCATTTGTTAGCATTTTTTCCGCAGGATTTCCGGTGAGCGACATCGTGCGTATGGCTAGGATGACCTGAACGCTTGGGAGTAGGAATGGTCGGGTTTCAGAAAAGATCGCAGATCGGATGGCTTGCGTTGGCGTTGACCGCAACGGTCGCTCTCGCCGGGTGCCAGTCCGCCGCCCTCGACGACGTGGCCGCCTTCGGCGACAGCGCCAACACACTCAAGGATGACTCCGACGTCGCCTTCTACAAGAACGACGAGTTGATCGTGAAGGGCAAGCTCCAGTTCCAGGAAAAGAACTACGGCAAGTCTTACGCGATCTACAAGCGTGCCGTCGCCGTCTTCCCGGAGGATCCCGCCGCCTGGCTGGGTTTTGCCGCCTCCGCCGACATGATCGCGCGCTTCGACACCGCCGACGTCGCCTACAAGCAGCTCGCCAAGATGATCGGCAACACGCCGGTCTACTATAACAATCTCGGCTATTCCCATCTGCTGCGCGGCAACCTGCCGAATGCGCGCCGCTATTTCCTGAAGGCCTACGAGCTCGATCCGACGAACGAGACGACCGCGCGAAACCTCGAGCTGATGAAGAACAGCGTGAAGTTCGCGCAGCGCTGACGGCTTTTGAGGTGCAGGATCGAGGCCCGCTGAGCGCGGGCCTCGAATGCCCTTACGGGCGCTTCTGGATAATGCCGTAGACGATGTTGCGGTTGGCGCCGAACTCCAATCGCGCGTCGACGTTGTTGCGGTCGACGCTGGCGTTGATGATCCTCCACATGTCCGCTTCCGAACGCAGCAGCAGCGCCCAGTTCATGAAGGTTTCCATGTAGCCATCGTCGCGGATGTCGTCGGCGAAATTGGCGAAGAGGAAGACGCCGTTGGGCTTCAGCATCTGCAGGCATCTCTGGGTGAGCTTCACCGCCACCTTGTCGGCCAGGTAGTCGAAAAGACCCGCCGCGTAGACGAAGTCGAACTGGCCGAGATTGTAGCCCCTGCCGAGAAGGCCGCGAACGGAACCGTCGATGGCCTCGACCGGGGTTCCCCGGAAATCACGCGCAATCAAACCGACGCTCAAGGGGTCCTGGTCGAGCGCAACCCAGCGCTTTATCCGCCCTTCCTTGAGCGCGACGGAGCGGTCGGCCTCGCGCAGGTGCCCGGCGGCGATCGTCAGGATTTCCGTGTCGGGCCCCCGTTCGGCCGCAACCGCATCGACATGCTGCGTCAAGAGATCGCGCCGCTCGCGCACGGCGACCGACGACGGCGCATCCTTGGTGTAGTCGTAGAGTGCGCGCCCCAGCGGCGAGGCCTTGGCGATTTCCTCGGAAATGCTGGGATGGCCGTAGATGAAGTCGATCAGTTGCGCGTCGCCGGAATAGCCGCGCGGCTTTTCGAAAGACCAGCGCGTGAACGGATCCTGGTGAAAGAAATCCGCCAGCGGGTGATTCTGCACGATCGGGATCAGTGCATGCCAGACGCTCGGGTCGACCCGGCGACGGAGCTCGTGCAGCGCCCGGATGAGCTGGTGGATGATCGCCGCCGGCTCCCCGCCCTGCTCGACCCTTTGCTGTGCAATCATCAGCGCAAGAGCGGCTTCGGCCTCGGCCGTCGCGAGCTGCTCGTCGTGGCGATCGGTCCTGGAAGATGAAAGTTCGGTTGAAATGGCAAGTGGGGTGATGAGGCTTTCGCCGTCGAAGACAATCTGATTTTGGGTCACGCGAGACTCGTTCGTTAATAGTCTGTTAACAGTATGCGCAGGAATTGGACGCGCGCCAGTCCACCCTCCAAGCTTTCGAATAATATGGTTAACGCGACGAAAGATTGAATTGAAACGCTACGTTGGCAAGCGCGCAATTGAACTTATTCAATTCAGCAAAACTTAATCGGCCCGTACTAATGTGCCGAACAATGCTGCACGTCCTTAGTAACTGCCTTGATGGAAAGCAGTCGTGGAACGTGCAGGGGCGCTTGTGGAAGAGACGAGTCAGGCTCTACAAGAAGACGCAAAAATGGATCGGTGCATGAGGCACACGTTGGCCGACGTAGTTGATATTGACCTCCACAGGGAGCCGCCGAGACCGGCGTCGGCCGAGCTTCGCTTGCGCTACGAGGAGGAGGGAGAGGCTGCACGCCGGCAGGCGACGCGGCACGGATTCTGGACCGCGGTCGCAGTCTATCTGCTCTTCTCGATAACCGACATCCTGCTCGTCGCGGACGTTGCGCATCTGACGATCGCCGCACGCTTCGCGATCGGTTTCGTCGCGCTCGTGGTGATCGAGACGCAGGCTCGCTTCAACGCGAGTGCAAACGCAATCGATCGTGCCGCCGCGACGGCACTCGTGGCGGCCTATGCCGGCTGGCTTTACCCGGCGATGATGACCGCGGACACGCAAAGCATCTCTTATTACATGGTCTTCGGCGCAATCTTCATGATGAGCGTCAATCTATTCTTCAGTTTTCAGTTCCGCCTGTCCCTTTTCGCTTCCGTCGCCATTCTCCTGATTTTCTTTGCGGCGGTGCTTTCCTTTTCCGCCGCGGATATCTCCTACCGGCTCGCCTTCGGGACCTTCAACATCTCCTGCTTCGTCTTCACCTCCTATGTGAACTGGAAGCTCAACAGGGAGCGCTACAAGGTCTTTCTCAACGCCTTCGAGGCAAGGATTCAGCACAGGGAGGCTTCCGAGCGCGGCAAGGCGCTGCTCAGGCTGTCGAACACCGACTCGCTCACCGGCCTCGACAATCGCCGCGCCGTCGACCAGAAGCTCCGCGATTACTGGAACGACTGGCAGAGAAGGGGCGAGAGCTTCGCCGCGATCCTCATCGACGTCGACTTCTTCAAAAGATACAACGACTTCTACGGTCACCAGGAGGGCGATCGCTGCCTCGTCCTCGTTGCCAATGCCCTCAAGGAATCGATCGAGCCGTACAATGGCTCGATCGGGCGCTACGGCGGCGAGGAATTCATCGTGCTTGCGCGCCTTGGGACGCGAGAGCAGGTGGAGGATCTGGCCGAGACCATTCGCTGCGGCGTCGAGAACCTCGCATTGCCGCACGAGCAGAGACGCGACGGCATGTCGATCGTCACCGTGAGCGTCGGCGCCGCCTTCACCAGGAGCCAGACCGGGTCGAAGCTCGAAAGGCTGATCCACGAAGCGGATCGCGCGCTCTATGGGGCGAAGGCCACCGGGCGGAACTGTACCCGGCTGTTCGACCCCAACGACCCCCAGAGCAGCGACGAGAGCGAGAACATCGCGGCCCTCCTGAAGATCGCGATCGACCAGGACCTCGTCTCGCTCGTCTACCAGCCGATCCGCAACGTAGCGTCGGGCCAGATCGATGCCGTCGAGGCGCTGATGCGGCTCAGGATGCTGGACGGCACCTCCGTCCCGCCGAGCCTCTTCATTCCGATCGCCGAGCGGACCGGCGCCATCCTCGACCTCGGCCGGTGGGCGATAAGGACGGTGTGCCACGAATTGCTGGCGAATGATGACATCCCCGTGGTCAGCGTGAACGTCTCTCCGATCCAGCTGAGATCGCCCGGCTTTGCCGCTTCCGTCGCGGCGATCCTCGGCGAGACCCGCGTGGCCGGCAGCAGGCTCGCCCTCGAAATCACCGAGGGGCTCGAGATGGAGATGCATTCGGACATCCTTCGCTGCATCAGCGATCTGAAGACACTCGGCGTCAGAATATGGCTCGACGACTTCGGAACGGGGTTCGCGGGCCTGTCATGGCTGCGCCTGATCGATTTCGACACGGTGAAGATCGACCGCTCGTTCCTTCACGATTGCGACACGCCGAAGGGCAAGGCGATGCTCAGGGACATCATCGGCCTCGTGCGCAACCGCGGCCCCAAGATCCTGGTGGAGGGCGTGGAGACCGAGGAGCAACTGGCGCTCATGCGGCAGTTTCAGATCGACCAGGTCCAGGGCTTCCACGTCGGCCGCCCCGCGCCTGCCCGAACGTTCCAGCCGGCAAAGGCCATGGCTCGTCGTCCGGCTCGCGCGAAACCGGCCAAATACCTGTAGAGGAAGAGCGCCAGCGCTTCGGTGCTAGAGGATTTTGCAGTCAGGTGGAATCACCTGACGTTGCGCAAATGCGGCAAAAACAAACAGATAGAGCGGTGGCGCGAAGGCATGTGAGCGCATCCCGCTCCAGATCACGATGATTTTAGGTCTGGTCGACCTGAAATCATGAACGTGATCGATTCTAACAGGTTAGAGCGGGATGCGGGCGGAAAACCGCGCACACTTTTCCTCATCCCGCTCGAGGCGCGTCAACGCACCTTCCGCAGGATCAGTTTGCCTTCCGGCGAAACCGAGCGTTCGTAGCGCGGCAGATCGGCGACCGAGAGGCCTTCGCCGCCGCTCTCCGAGTTGTCGTCCGTCGCCGGCAAGTCCGCGGCGGCCGTCGTGGGCGACGGCGCGAGGCGTTGCTTCACCTCCTTGCCGGGCGCGCTCAGGATCAGCGAGCCGCCGGAAGCAGGCAAGCCGGACTGCATCCGACCGTCGAGGGCGGAAACGTCCTTGCCGAGCCTTTCGACATGCTGGCGGATGGCGGTCAGTTCATCGCTTTTCGCAACCTTGCGGGCCTGTTTGTCGATCTGCAGCTTCAGGCCGTCGATCGAGCGTTTGACGGCCGAGAGAGCCTCGCGG
Source organism: Sinorhizobium saheli (assembly GCF_001651875.1). GTDB lineage: Bacteria > Pseudomonadota > Alphaproteobacteria > Rhizobiales > Rhizobiaceae > Sinorhizobium > Sinorhizobium saheli. The sequence continues at coordinate 333 of NZ_LNQB01000044.1, read as the reverse complement.
CTTTCGCGCACGTCGGCGGCGTTCTTGGCGGTATAAAGCAGCGTACCCGCATTCAACGGCAGAAACACCAGCGCCAGGGCGATAAATGGCGCGAACCGCGCCCGGTTCGACTCGCCCGCCGCCCGCTCGCCCCTCGCGTCGGGTTCGACTTCGATATCAGCAATGCCGACCATTGACCTTTACTCCGCCGCAAGCCGGGCCGTGGCCCTTGAGCATATCCCCGGTAATGACCGGACCGTTGATTGTGCAGCCTAACAGGCTGCTGAAAATCGTGTTGCGTTACCGCAAGCCATCGCGGTTGGTGCGATTTTTTGGCGGATTTCGGCAGGATTT
>NZ_LNQB01000043.1 GCF_001651875.1 Sinorhizobium saheli | reverse complement strand
CGCTCGCTACGGCGCTGTTGAGGGCGCGCTCGCGAGCGGCTTCGCTACCGCCGAGCTACACCACCTGTAGGGACACGACCCTTTCCTCTACTGTCCCGGAAGACGCCTGGTGCCCACTCCGCTTAAGGCATTCATCGACTTCATCAAAGCGTCGGCTGGCTTCAGCCGACGTTCGCATGGTTAAGCCATGAGGTCAGATGACGGGAAGGAGTTCCCTGAAAAGCCACGGCGCAGAATTTGTGGCGCCCGCGCCGTTCATCGCTCTCCACGCAGACGGTCAAAATAGTATCGGACCATGTCACGAACTGATCTGTTGAATCGTCAACAGGCAATGCGCAATCGCAATGGGATGAAGGTTGTCGATGACACGCAACACAAAGCGACCCTCCAGGCCGCACAACCGGGCACGCATACCCGAGGATGCGACGCGGGCCCATGCAGAGGTATTCGAGCAGGTGCGACCACGGCTGCTCGGCATCGCCTACCGAATTCTCGGTTCGCGGGCTGACGCGGAAGATGCCGTTCAAGACACGTTTCTTCGATGGCAGGAGACCGACATCGCGTCCGTCGGATCGCCGGGTGCGTGGCTGACCACCGTCTGCACGCGGCGCGCCATCGACATGCTCCGCGCCGCCTACCGCAGCCGTGTGGACTATGTCGGCAACTGGCTTCCCGAGCCATTGAACACTTTAATCGACAGCGAGGCGGAGGCGCACATGGAGCCTTCATCCTCTCTCTCGACCGCCTTCCTGCTAATGCTCGAACGGCTGACGCCGAAGGAAAGAGCAGCCTACCTGCTCTACGAGATATTCGAAATGTCCTATGCCGACATCGCGGCGTCGTTGGAAATGCGCGAGCCGGCGTGCCGAAAGCTCGTGTCACGCGCCAAAGCACGTATCGGCGACCATCAGGTGAGATACCAGCCGACACGGGAAAGGCAGGAGGAACTGCTAGCCGCCTTCCAGGACGCCATCTGCACGGGGCAACCTGGTAATCTTACCGCGATGCTCGCGAGCGACGTGCGCCTGACCGCCGACGGCGGCGGCAAAGTCGCGGCGGCGGCCGGCGTGCTGGAGGGTGAAGCCGTACTGGCGTTCCTGACGGAGCGGCTGAGCAAATGGTGGGCCGCCTACGAATGGAGCTTCGTCGTGCTCAACGGAGCCTGGGGCGCGGTGCTGAAGCAAGGGGGCGAGGTCGTTGCGACGGTCTCATTCGCCTTCGACCGTTCGGATCGTGTCACCGACATTTTTATCGTGCGCAACCCCGACAAGCTCGCTGGCTTCGCCGACAGATCAGTTCATTGACGAGTGACCGTCGGATCCGGCCAATCGCCGTGAAAGACTGGTGCGTCGAGGGCGGAAAGTCCTCTAAAACGGATTGCCGCCGACGCTCGATCTTCCGTGGGAGTTTTTCATTCCACGCGTCACAAACGCCTCCCCTCGAACGTCACACCGACATGGGTGCTAAGCCAGAGGCCTTAAGCCCCGGAGACGAGGAGAAGACAATGTCCAAAAGCGCACTTTACATCAGGCACAAGGCAAAACCCGGCAGACGCGATGACGTGAAGCGGGTCTGGGAAAAATACGCACGTGACTATGTCAGCGGCAGCGCTGGCCTACTGACCTACTACTACTGCTGTGACGACAATGATCCCGATGCGGTCGTTGTATTTCAGCTCGCCGCCGATCTGACGAGCGGTCAGGACTTCGTAAGGCAGCCTTGGTTCGCCGACTATGAGCGTGAAACCGCCGCTCTGCTCGCTGCGCCGTCTGAGTTCCTCGCGGCAACCCCGCAGTGGGTGAAAGGCCCCGCCGCCTAACTGACAAGATCCGGCGGGTGGATCGCCGCCCGCCCATTCCTCGACATCGTGAAAACCGCAGCGCTGCTGCAGAAGGTCTGACATGAGCACGCAAGAACCGACCATCGCCGCTTCCGCGCCGCAAGCCGGCTGGAGCGACCTCCTCGGCGGAAAAAACGCCGCCTATACCACCATTCTGGCAGGCGGCGTCACGCTACACGCCATCAACATATTCATCGTGACCACCATACTGCCGTCTGTCGTCAGAAGCATCGGCGGGCTCGAATACTACGCCTGGGCCACGACACTGTTCGTGGTCGCCTCGATCCTCGGAGCGGCGCTGTCGCCGCGGTTGCTTGACCGCGTTGGCGCTGGACGTGCCTACGCATCCGCCACGGTCTTGTTCGTGGTCGGTACCCTGATATGCGCGACGGCGCCGGCCTTTCTCTTGCTTCTTGCTGGACGTTTCGTGCAAGGTCTTGGCGGCGGGTTTCTCTTGACTCTGGCATACGCCGTCGTCCGCCTCGTCTATCCTGAGGTGTTGTGGTCGCGCGCCATAGGTTTGATTTCGGCAATGTGGGGCGTATCAACATTGATTGGTCCCGCTGTTGGCGGCATATTTGCGGAACTAAACATATGGCGGGCGGCGTTCTGGGCCTTAGTTCCCGTCTCAGTCGTTTTCGGAACGCTCGCCATCGCGGTGCTTCCAAAGGGAAGCCGCAACGCCGTCGAGCCTTCGCCGCTGCCCCTCCCGCAGCTCGCCCTTCTGACCGCTTCCGTGGTCGCTGTATCGGCCGGAAGCATCAGCGTCAGTCCCTTGTGGAACGGAGCAGGACTGTTGATTGCCGCACTGATGGCGGCACTCCTGGTCAGGGTGGAACGAGCCGCGCGCGCCCGTCTGTTGCCGAAAGGGGCGCTCGATACGGACAGACGACTGGTTGCGCTTTTCGCGACGATCGCGCTTCTGGTCACAGGGACGCAAACTGAGGTTTTCATCCCCTATTTTCTCCAGGTCCTGCACGGTCAATCACCTTTGATCGCCGGTTACCTCGCCGCGCTCATGGCAATGGGCTGGACACTCGGATCCATGCTGAGTGCGGGCCGGTCCGGTGCTGCGGAGATTCGCGCAATCCGTACCAGCCCCATACTTCTCCTGGCCGGTCTTTTGGTGCTGCTATTTTCCGTTCCGGTGCCGGGCAGTGCCGGATGGCACCTAATCCCGATATGCGTCGGACTGCTCCTAGCCGGGCTCGGCATCGGTGTGGGCTGGCCGCACCTTGTGACGAACGTCTTCAGGGAGGCGCCTGCGTCCGAGCTGGGGCTGGCAGCAGGCGCAATCACGACCGTTCAGCTCTATGCGACAGCGTTCGGTGCGGCGGCAGCGGGCATGGTCGCCAATGCCGGCGGGCTCAACGACCCGGGCGGCGCGGAAGGTGCCGCGAGCGCCGCTCTCTTGTTGTTCGGCGCGTTCCTGGCGGCGCCCGCCCTCGGCCTCGTCTCTGTTCTGAGACTCGCAGGAAAACCGAAACTCGCAAGCCAGGCTGAGGCCGCCTAGGTGAATAGCTGAAGCTGGGACGCATCGCCTCCGTTGATGACGACAGGGTTTGCTTCCAACCGAATTGCGGCGAGACCTTCAGCAAGATCGGCCGGATAAGCGCGAGTGCAATCTTCGAAGCACATAATAAGAACAACGGCTGCGCCAGAGGCACTACCTCGGCGGTCACCTCTTGTGCTGGTTCCGCGGAAAGGCCTGTCCCTCCCGTTCGCCTTCAAGATGCTCGAGCAGGTTCTGCGCGAGCGGTGTCAATTCCGTATCGCTGCGGCTGCAAAGGGACAAGCGACGCACCGCCCAATCCTCCGAAAGGCTTTTGACGGAGATCTGCATCGCTCTCCGGCAGCGCCGTGCGGCCGTTTCGGGCACAATGCCGACGCCGACCCCGGCGCTTGCCAGCCGGCAGATATCGTCGAAACCTCGCACCCGGATGCGCGGCGTGATCCGCAGACCGACCCGCGCCGCCTGCGCGTCGAGGTGGTCCTGCAAGGCGCCCTCGGTGAGCCCGATGTAGGGCTGACCGCCAAGATCGGCAAGCCGGACGTGTCGCCTGGCCGCAAGGGCATGGTCTCGCGGCGCCACCATGACAAGTCGGTCCGTCACGAAGGGGCGCAACGTCAACCCGGTCGTTTCGACCAAATCTGAAAGCACGCCTATTTCGGCGAAGCCGAGCGCGATACTGCGGGCGATGTCGGCGCTTTGGCGCTCCTTGATCACAATGTCGGCTTGCGGGTAGGCGACCAGCCAGGGCGCGAGCCGCGCGGGCAGGAACTCGGCCATCGCCGCAGTATTGGCCAGGAGGCGGACGGTGCCGCGCACGGCTTTCGCGAACTGACCGATCTCACCGCGCATCCGAGCCACCTGGGAGAGGATCAGCCGCGCATGGTGCAGCAGCGCCTCGCCGGCTTCGGTCAGCGTCACCCCGCGGCGGCCGCGGTCCAGCAGCTTCACGCCGGCCGAAGTCTCCATCTCTCGCAAGCGTTCGCTGGCGGCTGGCAACGACAGTCCGGCCTCGGTCGCACCATGGGTGATGCTGCCGGCCTCCGCTACGGCAAGGAACAATCGAAAGTCACTCAGATCAAACGGCATGCGGGCAGGATAGCCGGGAGCCAGGCTTCGGTCCAGCCGAAGGCTGACTGCGGCACTTCCGCATTGTCTGCGGCGCGTCAGAAGGTATGACGGGGCATGACCGATCTGTCCATGCCTGTCCTGCTCGCGGCTGCCGCAACCTTCTTCGCCGCCGGCGTCGTCAAGGGCATGACCGGCATGGGGTTGCCGACGGTGGCGATGGGGGTGCTTGGCGCGCTGATCTCGCCGCTGGCGGCGGCCGGCCTGCTGATCGTCCCGTCCTTCGTCACCAATGTCTGGCAGGTTCTGGTCGGACCCGCCTTTGGTCCGCTCGTCCGCAGACTCTGGCCGATGATGCTGGCGATCTGTATGGGCACGATGCTTGGTATGACATGGCTGGCCAGCGGCGAGACCCGGGCGGCGACCACCGCCCTCGGCGCCGCGCTCGTCACTTACGCCGGCTACTCCTTGCTGGCGACCCAGATTCGCGTGCCGGGGCACTGGGAGCCATGGCTTTCGCCGCTGATCGGCGCGGTGACCGGCGTCGTAACGGGTTGCACCGGGATATTCGTCATACCGGCCGTGCCCTACTTGCAGGCACTCAGCCTTCCACGGGACGATCTGGTGCAGGCACTCGGGTTGTCCTTTACTGTGTCTACCGTAGCGCTCGCTGCGGCGCTTGGCGCCCATGGCGCATTCGAGTTGCAGGGACTGGCGCTCTCGGGACTGGCCCTTGGTCCTGCGCTCGTAGGCATGTGGGTTGGCCAGGCGCTCCGCGGGCAGATCAGCCCGGTTGCCTTTCGACGAATGTTCCTTATCTGCTTGCTCCTGCTCGGAGCGGAAATGTCACTGAGACCGCTGGTGTGAACGGGCCAGAAGTGGACTTGGAGGTCGATCCGGCACACATCGAAATGGCCCAATAAGCGCCTGCCTGCGTGGCCAAAGATATGGTCGGTCCGAGATGAAAGGGCGAGCCTCTATCTCCTCTCTCTAATGAGCGATCAGAAGACGAGCATCATCGCAACCCGACGAAGTGGGTCGAGACCTTTGGCCTTTTCCGCCGAAAGGATGGCGCTTAGACGATCCGGACATGCATCTCCCTCGATGGGATGAAACCCTAGCGACGTGTAGAACGGAGAGTTGAAGGGAGCAAAGCGATCGGTCGTCAGAGTTGCACCTTGGAGCTTTCTTGCGCGGCCTTCGTCTAGCAGGGCATTCATGATCTGCCTTCCTATGCCCCTTTTCTGCCAGTCAGGATGCACGTCGACTTCGCCAATGTGCAGGAAATTATCCGCTATATACCCTCCGCCGTAGCCGACGGGGATGGCCTGCTTATCGAATGCAGCGAATAGAAAGCCAGCATCGAGATATTGCTGCAGTTCGCCGTCACTACTGGCCGCTGCTTCACCAGCAACAGCGTCGGCTGCGCGCAGCGTTTCAAATGAAGCTAGTTCTATGGTGCGTAATGCCGCAAAATGGCCTCGGTCGGCTCTTCCGATACGCACACTCACGTCGAGCTCATCGACTTGCATTATTTAATACCCCACCCACAGCGTTTTAGGAATCCGAGCTCGTGATGGCCTCTTTTTCTGACGTGGAGCTGTGTGAAGCCGGCAACTTTCTCAATCACTTCGTTTTACTCCTCGATGGCGGATGGCATGGTCACCTCGCGGCAATTTCCAACGCCAAGTAATCGGGCTGGAGGGCGGCTAGCACCTCCTCGGCGTCGAGGATTTCGCCGGGCGCGTGTGCTCCGGCATGGCTGAACTGCTGGTCGAGAAGGCGCTGGACGACCTCGCAGACGAGCGGTGCAGTGAAGGCGTAAATGTCCTGACCTCGGGCAACAGCCCGACGGCTGGCTCCTTCTCGCCTCGCGACGACTTCGACCACGAACCGTTGCGCTGAGCGTCCAGTCGGGTCCGCCGCCTTCGGAGCGGGTGTTGCCTTGTCGCGAATGTCGCTTAGAGCGACCGCGCTCAAATAGGTGTGGAGCTCTGATGTCTTCACGTGCCGAGAGACGAGAACGATCTCCGAGAATGGCATTTCGCTGACGATCTGGCTGCCCAGCACCGCCCCGAAATCCCAGTGCTTCTGCGCAGGCGGAAGAACCAAGGGAGTGAGGCGGCCCTCGGAGACAACCATGCGCGTTGCCTTATTCCGTTCACCGGTAACGCGGGTCCCGCGCGTCGGGTGCCAGCTGTCGAGGCCGATCAAGATGTCGATCGTGTCCGCAGACTTCCAGTCCCCTAAGGTTGCGGTGACCAGCAGATCGGCGAACCCGCCGTAGAATCCCATGCCGGGAATGACCGCAATGCCGGCTTCGCGGGCAGGCTCATCGAACTTCTCGAGGGTCGTTCTCACGCTTGGTTGCTCGGCGCTGACATCAACATAGTGGATCCCCGCTTTCACGGCAGCAGCAGCCAGCGCGTCGGCGCTGTCGAGGAATGGCCCCGCGCAATTGATCACGGCCTCTGCGCCGGCCAATGCAGGCATGAGCGACCGCTCATCCTCCAAGGTCGCGGGGCGGCAGAGCACCTCCGGCTCGCGAAAGTTTGCCGCTGCGAGCGCCTCGGCACTGCGGGCAATTGCTATCGGTCGAAGCCCGCGGCGCAACAATTCTGCGACGACGAAGCGGCCGGTATGCCCGGTTGCTCCAAGTACTGCCACGGTCCTGGGGGTTACCATCACGTTCCCTGTCATTATGTTCTCCTCTGCTACAGACCTGTCTGTTCATTACGAATACATACAGGTCTGTAGCGCGTCAAGTCCTTCTGTGCTATATCTGCTGGACAACGTAGAGGCTAAGCATGTCGAAAATCGAATCCATCGCTGTCGGCCAGGGCGGCGACGTCCGCAACAGGATCTTGGAAACCGCGTCGGAGCTTTTCTACAAGCAGGGCGTTAGGGCAGTGGGTGTCGACCTGGTGGTCGAGAAAGCCGGCGTCGCGAAGACGAGCCTCTATCGTCACTTCGGCACGAAGGACGATCTCGTCGCCGCGTTTCTGGAGCGCGAAGATCACGACTTCTGGGGTCAGTGGGATAGCGTGGCAGTGCAACATCAAGACAACGCCAAGGCGGAGTTGGAAGCCCATATGGGTTGGATTGGCGAACGTGTCGGACGGCCGCACTATCGAGGCTGCCCGCAGATCAACGTCGCCGCTGAGTTTCCTGAAGCTGACCATCCCGCCCGCAAGATTGCCGAGGCCCACAAGCGCGAGATGCGGCGGCGGCTGAGGCTGATCGTGGAGCGTCTCCACGTCGGTGCCCCCGATGAAATTGCGGGTCAGCTCGCGGTCCTCATAAATGGCGCCTTCGTCAGCTCACAAATTTTTGCACCGGGCGAGGCCACGCCGTTGCTTCGGCGCGCGGCCGAAGCGTTGATATCAGCTGGCGAAGGATCCAGGCGCGGTCGGGCCGACGGCAGTAACTCCGCCCCTTCGGAGCGCCCACCAACATCAGGCCGCCGCATGCGACCCCTCTGACGTTTCGCTCCGCCTACGGGTTCAGGACAATTTTGTCCAGCGACGCTAAGGCACTGCAGACGTTCATCGCAGTCGCCGTGAACTTCCGCCCTCCACCCATTACAGACATAAAAGGTTCGATCAATGAAAGACGGCTTCGCGCCTCATTTCGGCCACCGGACGGACGATTTCCCCGAACCGGGCAGCCGACGATCCGAAAGAAAAGGTGACAACACAATTGGCCGGGAGCACAAGCGGGTACCCCCGGCAGCTGTCTGTGATCACATCCGGGTGAACTGCTCCTTATAGATGCGACAAAAGTCCTCCACCGAGGTCGGCGCGATTGGAAGCGCGCCGACGGCCCGATCGAAATCGACGTTCGTCGTCATCATAGACGGGTCGGCGAACACCTTCTCATAATAGCTCGCCACCAGATCTCCGTTTCCGCCGTACGGCAGCTTGGCCCCGAACTCCTTAGGCGGCATCGGCCGGAAACTGATAGACCGACCCAATGCCTTGCTGAAGCGCTCTGCGATCTTCGGGCCGGAAAGCTTCTCCGGGCCGCTGATCTCGATGTTCAGGTTGTCGCGGCTTTCACGCTTGAACCCGGCTACGGCGAACGAGGCGGCATCGAGATGGCTGATCCACTGGCACTCGACCGCAGCGGGCATCGGGTAAGCCAAAAGGTTTTTCTCCACGACCTCTTCGGACAAGAAGGGAAGAAGGAAATTTTCCATATAAACGGTAGGCTGAAGCGCCACGAAGGGGATGCTGCTCTTTTCCAGTGCGGCCAGAATATCGCGCCTGATGTCAATCGAGGGATTGCCGGTCACGACGGGGATGATCGGACCTGTCGTGTTCCACACGATCTTCTTGATTCCGTTGGCGACGGCGGCGTCGATGACTGTCGTTGCCATGTCAAACCGGCCTGCGATGAAGGACACGAGCAGGAACACGCCGTCCTGGCCCTGCATGGCAGCCGAAACGCTGGCGGAATCGGTCATGTCGCCGACAACGGTCTCCGCGCCCGCCGCGACGAGATCCTGCGCCTTGGCGGAATCGCGAACGAGCGCTCTTACCTTGTAACCCTCGGCCAGAAGCTTTTTGGCGACGGGATTTGCTTGCGGGCCTGTCGCACCGAATACGAGGATATTTTTCACTGCACTCTCCTTTTGTGTTAAAGCGCAGCGATAGCTAAGTATTGCATTTCAGGATCACAAGAACGCATAATTTTCAGACATACTCACGAAAATCATACCAAGGAGCCTAGCTTGACCAGTGCCGAACATGCCTGCGAGCCAGGCCCTGCCTGCCCCGTGACGCGGGCCGTCGCAGTGTTGGGAGGAAAGTGGAAACTGCACATTGTTTTCCATTTGATGCAAGGAACGAAGCGGTTCAGCGAGTTGCGTCGCGCCATCCCGGACGTCACCCAGCAGATGCTGACGGCGCAGCTTCGCGAGCTCGAGGTCGACGGCATCATCACACGAACGGTCTATCCCGTGGTTCCGCCGAAGGTTGAGTATGCGCTGACGCCTTTGGGCGCCAAGCTGAAGGCGGTGACGGGCGCCCTCGAAACGTGGGGCCGTGGGCTTCCCGTTGACGACGGTTCTGGCGCTGCCGACCAACACTCTGCTTGAACACGACCGGCCTCAATCGCCAGCTCAGTGGTAAACGGCCCGGAGCCTGCCTGCCGTTCTTTCGGAAGAACTTGGAGAAGTTGGTCACCGACGAACCTGAAGACGTGCGCGAGGCCTATGTCCGGGCGAGATCGCTTGAGCATCGCCAGATCCCGACTCCCTAATCCCTGATCTGCTGGCCAAGCATGACCCTGCGTCTTCATGAAGTCATCTACCACGATGAATACCAGGCCAAGCACGGCAAGCGGTGAGCACAGCCGCCGCGCTTCTCGTGTCGAGACGTTGGTCAGCTAAACAAGCACCATGAGCCAAGCGGCAGCGTAACGCAACCGAGCAGACTCGATTGCGCAATAAGCGTGGCCACTCTTTCCCGATCAGCGCCGTAGACTGACGCCAGCACATGCGCCGCCGACGCGGTCGGAAGCGCGCGAAGAGTGTCAATACGATGCGTGGCCCCGGCTCAACCCCCAGAAGGTTTGCGCCCAGAAGCGTTGCGCCCGGCAGAACGATGAGCTTGATCGCGTTGAGCACAGCCTTGAAGCTATCCATGCGCGCTATCGCGCCAGTTGACGGACGCCCCTATGGACAGAAGCGCGACAGGAACGGCCGCCTGCGCAAGTTTAGTCACCGCCTGCATCACCAATTCCGGCACTTGGATCTGAAGCACCGAAAGCGATACGCCCGCAACGCTGGCAATCAGGAACGGGTTCAAAAAACCTGACGGAACGTCTTCGCCCAACTCGTTGCATGGCCCCGTGTAAAGGCCGAAACCACCAAGATTTTGGCGACCGGCACTGCCAGGCCGACGGCGATGGACATCAGGCCGCTATATTCGACGGGCAGCGCCTGCACGAAATCGAGGTACTTTTCCGGGCCCAGCCCACGGCCAAGCCAGGGGAGCCCGCAGGCAAACAGCATGCCCGCCCATGGCACGTACTCGACCAGATCGCGCCGGCAATCAACGAGCTCGGCTACCTGATTGGTCAAAGTGGCTACTTCCACAATGGCCATCCCGCCGTCGACGATGGTGCCCTCGAAACCGCGCGCCGCCCGATCGACTTCCTTGACTGAACGGGCCCATGCCTTGCCGGAAAACATGCTTGAGAATGCCTCGCAGAACGGACGATCGAAGCCGACATTGTGGGCGACCACCAGGTCGGCTCGTTCGCAGAGTTCGAAGCGCCCCGACATCGATCAGCTCCTGTAAGGCTGGTGGTGTCAGCGGGGATTGGGACAGTCGGTGCTGCACGCCTTCGTAAACGCCTGTTACCTCGCCAATATGGCCATTGTCGTCAAAGGTGGTTTAAGAACGAAAGTGGCACGCCAGCCGACGGTATGGCCGGCTGGCGTTTCCCGATTAAGAGAAATGGTGACGCTCCTGCAAGCCGTATACCGGGGTCGAAATACCTTCGGCGCGGGCCTTCAATTGCAGCGAAAGATACTGCGAATAGTGCCGCGACTGGTGCAGGTTGCCACCATTGAACCAGAGCGCCTCCTGCTGCGTCGGCTTCCACATGTTACGCTGCTCGCCCTCCCACGGACCCGGATCCTTCGGCGTGTCGGAACCAAGCCCCCAGACCTTGCCGACCTTGTCGGCAACCTCCTTTGAGATGAGATCGGCCGCCCAGCCGTTCATAGAACCATAACCGGTGGCATAAACGACGAGGTCGGCTGGAAGCTCGGTCCCATCCTTCAATACCACTGCCTCCTCCGTGAGGTGGCTGACGTCGGAGCCGGATTTCAGCTTGATGCTGCCGTCGATGACGAGATCGCAGGCGCCGACATCGATGTAATAACCGGAGCCGCGGCGCAGATACTTCATGAACAGGCCGGAGCCATCGGCGCCCCAGTCGAGCATGAAGCCGGCCTTTTCCAGGTCCGCATAGAACTTTGCGTCGCGCTCGCGCATCTTCTCGTAAAGGGGGATCTGGAACTCGTGCATGATCCTGTAGGGCAGCGAGGCGAAGATCAGGTCGGCCTTGCGCGTCGTGATGCCGGCAGCAACCGCCCGCTCGGAATAGAGGTCGCCGAGCCCGATCTCCATCAGCGTGTCCGACCGAACGATGTGCGTCGACGATCGCTGCACCATCGTTACATCCGCACCGCCTTCCCAGAGAGCCGCGCAAATGTCGTGCGCGGAATTGTTGGAACCGATGACCACCACCTTCTTGTCGCGATAGGCATCGGGACCGGGATGCTGCGAGGAATGCTGCTGCTCGCCGCGGAAAATGTCCTGGCCCTTCAGTTTCGGGACTTTCGGCTTGCCCGACATGCCGGTCGCCAGAACAAGTTGTTTCGGCCGCAGGACCAGCTCCTCGCCGTTACGCTCGACGACGACTTTCCATTCCTTCTTCGCCTCGTCGTATTGCGCCGACTTGCAGGTGGTCGAGGTCCAATAGTTGAGCTCCATCACCTTGGTGTACATCTCCAGCCAGTCGCCGATCTTGTCCTTCGGCGCAAACACCGGCCAGGTTTTCGGGAAGGGGATATAGGGCAGGTGGTCGTACCAGACCGGGTCGTGCAGGCAGAGCGACTTGTAGCGCTTGCGCCAGCTGTCGCCCGGTCGCTCGTTCTTCTCGATGATGATCGTCGGTACGTTCAGTTGCCGGAGGCGGGCACCGAGCGCGATGCCGCCCTGGCCGCCGCCGATGATGACGACATAGGGCTGAGTTTCGTAGCCGAGTTCCGCCGTCTCGCTTTCGCGCTTTTCCTTCCACGTCTTGCGGTCTGGACCGTGGCCGTGCTCGGCGCCGAGTGGCCGCCTGAAGCCCTTCGGCTCTTCATGCCCTTTGAGCTCCGTCATCGTCGTAAGGAGCGTCCATATCAAACCGTTCTTCAGACGAATATGGCCGTAACCGCGCGCCACCTCGGTTTCGAATTCGAACCAGCTTTCGGTCAACCCGTCGCTGGCGCTTGCCGGTTCCTTCTCGTCCTGGCGGAAGCGCGCCGGCTTGATGGCTGCCAACTGGCTCGATAACATGTCGCGGATCTGGTCCTGTCCTTCCAACGTCCTGATGTTCCAGGTGAAGGCGACGAGGTCACGCCAGTAGCAATCGGCCTGGAACAGGTTGACGGCGGCGTCGATGTCGCCCTGTTCAAGGGCTTTGCCAAGCTTGGCAAGCGCGGTGTCGATACGGATGCCGGGACTTTCTTCAAGCATAGTCTCCTCCTTTTTGCTTGGGTTGGCGCGGGCGGCTCCTCATCCGCCCGCGGCAATGCATGCTCACTTCATGAGATCGATCAGGATCTTCAGGTGCTTGCCGCTCGGATCGAGAAGCGCGTCAAAGCCTTCCGACACGGCGCGGTCCAGGGTGATACGCCCGGTGACGACCCGCTTCGCCGGCAAGAGGCCCGAGGCGATCAGGCGGATGACCCGCGGCCAGTAGTGCGTCGGATAAGCCCAGGAGCCGCGCAGATCGATGTCCTTGAAGGTAACCTGGAACCAGTCGAGCGGGTTTTCATGCGGATGCAGCCCCGTCTGAACGACGACACCCTGCTTGCGCACCGCGTCGACGCAGGCCTTGAGCGCGTGCTCGTTTCCAACGCACTCGATGGCGACGTCGCAGCCAACCTTGCCCTCCGTCAGGGCGCGTACCGTCTCGCCCGGGCTGCCTCGCTGCGGATTTATCGTTGTCAGACCCGGCATGATCGATGCCGCGAATTCGAGCCGGGCATCATTAATGTCAGAAACGAAGAGCTCTGCGGCACCGGCTGCGCGTGCAGCAAGCAGCGTCAGAACGCCAATCGGACCGGCGCCGGTGACGAGCACGCTGCTGCCGGCCGTCACGCCGCCGCGGTCGCAGGCGTAGACTGCAACCGCGCTTGGCTCGACAAGTGCCGCCTCCTCGTCCGTCATCCCGTCCGGGATCTTCTCGACATTATATTCGTTGAGGAGCGCGTATTCAGCCATGCCGCCGGAGAGCCAGCTCAAGCCCGCAAGCGCCAGATCGGTGCTCAAGTGAAAGAGACCCCGATCGGCGAAATAGTCGCCGGCGCGCGGCATGATCAGCGGCTGCACCGAAACGCGGTCCCCGGCCCTAACCGAGGTCACGCCCTCGCCGACGGCCTCGACCACGCCGCCGAACTCGTGGCCCAAGACCTGAGGCCGTGGGTGCCGGCAAATGGATGCGGCTCCTTCGGAATGAAGATCGGGCCGTAAGCATATTCGTGCAGGTCTGTGCCGCAGATGCCGACAAATCGGTTTCGGATCAGCACCTGGCCCGCGGCCGGCTCGACGAATTCTGATCACCGCTGGCCAACGCGATCCGATCTGCCCGCTGCCCCTCACAGAGCGGCTCGTCGACTACTTTGCGGCACAGAGGGCCCGCGTAGAGGCATGCTACCATTCCGGCGGACATGAGATCCGACCCGAGGAATTGCATGCATTGCACACGTTCCTCACGTGAAGGAAACGGCTGCGTTCCGGCCCGCCTCGGCAAAAGGCGGGCTTATATCGAAAGGTCTTTTCCTGGGGCGCCGCCAACATCCATTTATTCATACGTTCCGGACTTCGATGGCACGAATGCGATGTAGCGGGAAGTCGACAATCCTTCGCCTTGAAAGGATTCGAACCGAAGCCCCGGTCGCCAGCCTTGAGCATTACTGAAAATTCCGGCTCTTGATCTTCAGCTTGTCGATATGAATATCCGGCGTGAACATATCCCTCGGTCGAACCGCTGGAGGCGCCTTTTCGCGGGAATCCGGACTGCCGGGAGAACCATGGGCGAACTCGTCGCCTCGGCCGGTTGGCGGTCGGAACTCTCCATCACGCTCGGCAAGCCCCGACAGATCGGCCGAGAGATCGAAGAGCTGCTGGGCGACCAGGTGAACCACCTCGCCTTCCCGCTGAATCCTGCCATTGACAGCCATCATGCTGGCGCCGAGCACGACCCGGCGCGACCGCTCGAACAGCTTTGGCCAGACGACGACATTGGCCACACCGGTTTCGTCCTCGATGGTGATGAACATCACGCCTTTCGCCGAGCCTGGTCGCTGGCGTACCAGCACCAGGCCGGCCGCCATCAACCATCGGCCATCCCGCGCCGTCATCGCCTCGGCACAGGTGACGATCCGCCGCTTCGTCAGGTCAGCCCGCAAAAATCGCAAAGGGTGCCCCCGGAGCGTCAGGCCGGTATGGCTGTAGTCCTCGACGACGTTGTGGCCGTCAGTCATTTGCCGCAGCTCGACTGCCGGCTCCTGCTGCTCGGCAATCGCCCGAGCCTCCCTTTCCGCCGCAGCCGTGAAGAGCGGAAGCGGCTCGTCGCGCAGCGCCTTGATCGCCCAGAGCGCATCGCGTCGCTCGAGACACAATGACGGCAGGAAGGCATCGGCTTCGGCCAGCTCCACCAATGAGGCGACCGGCACACCCGACCGCCGCCACATGTCGTCCACCGACGTAAAAGGTTCGTCAGCGCGGGCAGCGACGATACGCGCGGCGTCGGCGGTCGCCAATCCGCGCACCAGACGCATGCCGAGCCGCACCGCATGCCGGTCCGTGCCTTCGATCGGCTCCAGCGTGCAGTCCCAACGAGAGCGGTTGATGCAGATCGGACGGACTTCAACGCCGTGTTTCCGCGCGTCAGCCACGATTTGCGCGGGCGCATAAAAGCCCATCGGCTGAGAGTTCAAAAGCGCCGCGCAGAAGACGTCAGGAAAATGGCATTTCACGTAGTTGGAGGCGTAAGCGATCAGCGCGAAGGAGGCTGCATGGCTTTCGGGAAAACCATAGGAGCCAAAACCTTCCAGCTGCGAGAATGTCTTTTCGGCGAAGTCCGGCGAATAGCCGTTCCGGATCATGCCGGAGACGAGCTTGTCCTTGAACTTGGAAACGCCGCCCGTGAACTTGAACGTGGCCATCGATTTCCGGAGCTGGTCGGCTTCGCCGCCGGTGAACCCCGCGCAGACCATCGCCACCTTCATCGCCGACTCCTGAAACAGCGGCACGCCCAACGTCTTGTGCAGGACCGCTTCCAGTTCCGGTGTCGGGTACTCAACCGTCTCCTTGCCCTCGCGCCGGCGCAGGTAGGGATGCACCATGTCGCCCTGAATCGGGCCGGGGCGGACGATCGCCACCTGGATGACGAGGTCGTAGAAAGTCCTGGGTTTCATGCGGGGCAGCATGGACATCTGGGCGCGGGATTCGATCTGGAAGGTACCGAGCGTATCGGCCTTGCGGATCATCGCATAGGTCGCGGGGTCCTCCTGCGGGATGGTGGCGAGGTCGAGGGCCTGGTGCTTGTGTTCGCTGATCAGCGCAAAGGCCTTGGCCATGCAGGTCAGCATGCCGAGGGCCAATACATCGACCTTCATCATTTTGAGGGCTTCGACGTCATCCTTGTCCCATTCAATCACCTGGCGGTCGACCATCGCCGCCGGCTCGATCGGCACCAGATGATCCAGCCTGTCGTGGGTCAGTACGAAGCCGCCGGGATGCTGGCCGAGATGCCTCGGCGCTCCCATCAACTGCTGAGCAAGTCGCAAGGTCAAAGCGAGACGTCGATCATCCGGGTTGAGGCCGAGGTCACGCACTTGGCTCTCGCCGACCGTTTCCGACCACGACCAAATGCCGGAGGAAAGCGCCTTGATCAGATCTTCGGGCAGGCCAAGCGCCTTGCCGACGTCACGGATGGCGCCCTTGGCGCGATAGCGCGTGACGGTCGAGCACAGCGCCGCCTTGTCGTGGCCATAGGTCTTGTAGATCCACTGGATGACCTCCTCGCGTCTCTCGTGCTCGAAATCGACATCGATGTCGGGCGGCTCGTCGCGCTCCTGGCTCACGAAGCGCTCAAACAGGAGATCGTTGGTTTCGGGGTCGATCGAGGTGATGCCGAGCACATAGCAGACAGCGGAATTGGCGGCCGATCCCCTGCCCTGGCAAAGGATGCCCTGCGAGCGGGCATAACGCACAATCGAAAACACCGTGAGGAAATAGGGCGCGTATTTCATCGTCTCGATCAGCGCCAGTTCATGGCGGATCGTCTTTTCGACATGCGCCGGCAGCCCTTCGGGATAGCGTGTCCTGACGCCCTCCCAGGTGTAGTGCTCCAGCGACTGCTGCGCCGTCATGTCCGGGATCAGCGCTTCCTCGGGATATTGATAGACCAGTTCTTCGAGCGAGAACCTGCACCGCTCGACGATCTCCATAGTGCGCGCCAGCGCCTCCGGGTAGCGGGGAAACAGACGGGCCATTTCTTGCGGTGGCTTGAGATAACGATCGGCATGCCGCTCGCGCTCAAAGCCGACATCGTCGATCGTGGTGCCAGTGCGGATGCAAGTGACGACATCCTGCAACTGCCGCCGGCCCGGCTCATGAAATAGCACGTCATTGGTGACGACGGTCTTCACCCGGTGCTTCACTGCCAGGTTCGACAGCTCATACAGCCGCAGCTGATCGTTGAGGCGCCGGCGCAGACAGAGCGAGACATAGGCGCGTTCGGCAAAGACCTCGGCCATCTTCCTGAGCTGCACGGCACAGGCGTCATCCGGCATATCCGGTACCAGAATGCCGATCAGGCCTTGGGAATACAGCGCCACATCATCGAGATGCAGGATACAGTTCGCCTTGCCACCCCTGCTCTTTCCCAGGGTCAGCAGCCGCGTCAGGCGCGAATAGGCGCCGCGATCAGTCGGATAGACGAGGATCGACATGCCATCGGCCAGATCGAGCCGGCAGCCGACGACAAGCCGCAATCCGGTGGCGCGAGACGCCTCGAGCGCACGAACGATACCGGCCAGACTGTTGCGGTCGACAATGCCGAGCGCTTCCATGCCGAGCAGTTTTGCCGTCGCGAACAGTTGCTCCGCCGAGCTTGCGCCCCTCAGGAACGAGAAATGCGTGGTGACCTGAAGTTCGGCGTAGCGCATCAGGCAAACACCCCGTGCAGGAACCATTTGTGCGATCCGGTTTCCACATCGACGCCATCGCCCGATCGAAAGATCCAGAAACGTTCGCCGGTATCATCCTCGACGACGAAATAGTCGCGCACAGCGATCCATTCGGAGCCGCGTCTCCACCACTCCCCAAAAATCCGTTCCGGACCGTCGGCGCGCTTCACGCGACGCCGCTTGCCGCGCCAGGTGAAGGACACCGGCGGATGATCGGGCAAGAGTGCAATCACTTCGATCAGTTCTGGACGCGTTAGAAGCCGTGTCGGCCTCGGCCAGTGCATCGGCCAGGTGGCGCCGTCCTCATCGGCCGTCGGCGCGATCCGATGGACGCTGCGCTCCGGAACGTCGCTTGCAACCGGCGCGACCCGGAAAATCCGTTGTCCACCGCGATTACCGAGCACGTCGATGAGTGGCGTCACATCGGTCACCTGCTCTTCGACCAAGGAGGAGGCCGACTGCACGTCGACAAGCGGTTCGGCGATGATCGCGGCGAGGCTAAGCTTCTCGATGCCGAAACCAGGCTCGATCTTCTCGATCCGATCGCGGAAGAGTTTTGTCAGCCAGGCGATATCGCGGACTGGTTTGGCCGTGCCAGCCCGGAGCGACTGAAGCGTGTTGTCGACGCGGTGGACGATGAGATCGGCGCGGCGCACGCCAAGCCCTCGCTTCTCGAGCTCCAGACAGAGCTGGCGCACCAGCCGGCTGACGTATTTTTCGATTGTCTCGGGTGCGCCGATCGGCTCGGCGAAAGATAACTGCACCTCGACAAGTTCCGCCGGCCGGATTGGATCGATGGGCTCGGCGATACGGCCGAACATCTGATCGAGGCGAAGTCCCACCTCCGGGCCGAAACGTAGCGTCAATGGCGCTCGTGGGGTGACGGCAAGATCGGCAACCGTCGCGAAGCCGAGGGTCCGAAGACCAGCGACGGTCTCGGCCGGCAATCGCAGCGATGACAACGGCAGCCGGTTCACGGCCTTAGCGGTCTCGCCGCGCCCGACGATCACCGTCTCGCGATCGGTGGTCCGGGCGAGCGCGTGAGCGGCACCCCAGGTGTCGGCGATCGCCGCATGGGCAGCGAGACCTCGGCCGCGGAAGCGATTGACGAGACCGGAGAGCATCAGCTCCTCGCCGCCCTGAAGATGATCGGCACCGTCGGTATCCATGACGATGCCATCGGGAGGATCCATGGCGACGACGGGAGAATATTGCGACAAGGCCCAGAGTGTCAGCCGTTCCAGCGTAGCAAGGTCGGCGACCGGATCGGCATCGATCATCGTGAGACCTTGGACCAGCGCCTGCGCCTTGGCCGCCGGCGTGCCGACACGAAGACCGAGTTTAAGAGCTGCCCTATCGGCCGCGGCAACCCATCGCTTCGAGCCGCTCCTGGCGATCACCACCAGCGGTGTGTCAGGAGACAGCGAAGGATCGGCGCGCCTGATCCGGTCGGTCGGCAGTGTCGGAAGAAAGACTGATACGACCCTGGCCATCGCATGCTCCGATGATGAACTCGCCTCCCTCCCCTGCCCTGACCCGCATCAGCTCCGCCAGCCATCGCGCCCGCCCAATTCCCGGCACGGGAAGCGGCTCGGATGGCAGCACCGAGATCCGCCAGCGGGTTGCCGCGGCCGTCGGCAAACCGAAGTCGGAAGCTTCCGTCTGGCGCCGCCAGCGGCGGATCACCAGCCCCAATGTGCCGGATTTTTCCGCCGCAAGCTGCAGCCGGCGTGACGCCGTCATCGGCAGGCGCACCAGTTCGGCGACGACGGCGCCGAGGCCGCCATAACGCAAGGCCTCCTCGAAGCTTGCGAGCACAGTCTCTTCCTTGTCGCACTCAACGAAGATGACGCGGTCCGGGTGAAGCCCGACCTGGGCGAGCGCGGGAAAGAACAAATCAAAGCGCGTCAGGCACCAGACCACCTTGCCGGTGGTGCGGGCAGCGATGCCGCCGATAAAGAGTGCCGCTGCCGCCCCGTCGACCGCGCCGTTTCCGCCGCCGGCCACTTCGTGAAGCGCGCCATAGGCGAGCCCACCTCCCGGTAGCTGCGCATCGAGCTCCCGCACCCCGAAAGGCAGAACGCTGCGCTTGCGTGAGCCTGCCCCTTCCAGGCTGGCGATTTTCTCGCGCAACTCGTCGAGGACGGGGTTCGAAGTGGCGGCGGCTATCATGATCTCCCTTACGGCAACCCGTTTTCAGCTTGAGATGGTGAAATTTGTTCTGTATTTGTTCTCAACACGGACATGAGTCAATGCGCACGTGGCGCGCGGAAGTTGAGCGAGAGTGCCCATCGAAGAAATCCGTGAGCGGATTCAAGCGGGTGGCATGAATGGGAATTTTTTCGCATGGCACGACCGGAGCCTGTGAACGATCTGGATCCGAGACTGAGGGATCACCGTGAGCCGATCATTGAATTCATCTGTCGCCCGTGCGATCGCCATTGCACGCTTGAGCGCAAGCTGTTGGTGAAAGCGTTTGGCGCCAGTGTAAGCTTCGCCGTACTTCGCCGTCGTATGGCCATGGGCTGCGAGCGCATGCAAACGCCGAGGGTGACAAGTGCGGCGCGCACTTCCCATGTTTGGCCGAGGGACCTGATGGAAGCTAGGCGATGACAAATGACGAAGGCAGCGAGCGGCCGCGCAAGATCGTGCACGTGGACATGGATGCCTTTTATGCATCGGTCGAGCAGCGCGACAATCCGGAACTCAGGGGCCTGCCGGTTGCCGTCGGCTATCCTGCTGCCCGCGGCGTAGTGGCGGCCGCCAGCTACGAGGCACGCAAGTTCGGCGTTCATTCGGCCATGCCTTCGGGGACCGCGAAGCGCAAATGCCCCGACCTCATCTTCGTCAAGCCGCGCTTCGACGTCTACAAGACCGTCTCGTTGCAGATCCGCGCGATCTTCGCCGAATACACGCCTGACATCGAGCCGCTCTCGCTCGACGAAGCTTATCTCGACGTCACCGAGAACCTGAAGGGCATGGAGATCGCCACCGAGATTGCCGCGGAGATCCGAGCGAAGATCAAGCAGGTCACCGGCCTCAATGCGTCGGCCGGGATTTCCTACAACAAGTTCCTGGCGAAGATGGCATCCGACCTGAACAAGCCCAACGGTCAGGCTGTCATTACGCCGAAGAACGGGCCGGCCTTCGTCGAGGCCCTCCCCGTCAAGAAATTCCATGGCGTAGGCCCCGCAACCGCCGAAAAGATGCATAGGCTCGGCATCGAGACGGGCGCAGACCTCAAGGACAAGACTCTCGAGTTTCTGGTCGAACATTTCGGGAAGTCGGGGCCATATTTCTATGGGATCGCCCGCGGCATCGATAATCGCCAGGTCAAGCCGGACCGGGTGCGGAAGTCCGTCGGCGCCGAAGACACGTTCTCCGAGGACATTCACGCCTTTGAGCCGGCACGCAAAGGTCTTCAGCCACTGATCGAGAAAGTCTGGGCTTACTGCGAGGCCAATGAGATCGGCGCCAAGACGGTGACGCTCAAGGTCAAATATGCCGACTTCAGCCAGATCACCCGCAGCAAGACGGTTGCGGTACCTCTGCCCGCAATCACGGATCTCGAGGAGGTGGTCGGCCTGCTTCTCGTGCCGCTCTTTCCGCCGCGCAAAGGCATACGCCTGCTCGGCGTCACGCTGTCATCACTGGAACGGCAGACCTCTGGCGTGGCGCCGCAGTTGCGGCTGGCGCTTTAGATCGCCAGCATCGGCTGGGCTGGATCGATCGAGTGGCTTTTGACCCGGAAGGTCCCTGCTGGCAATGGACGGAGGATCTCGTCCTCGGGCACAACTCCGTCGAGCCACGCCAGGCGCTGATCGCGAGTCAGCACCGCCATCTGTCGGTTGTGAAAGGGCGCGAGATCGGCACTCGCCTCTATGGTCAGGATGGCATAGGCCTCCGGCCAGTCCTCGATCGCCGGCCGCCAAATCCCGGCGAAGTAGAACCAGTCGCCATTGGCAAGCGAGAAGCTGAAGCTCCTGTGGCGAAACTCGGAAGCGGGCACCAGGCAACGGTGAGCCGAAAACGTCCTCCCTTCCGATCGAACGACGTTCACGGCGCGCGCGCCGCCGTCGCGCGGGAGCAGGCCCCACGGCAACTCCACCATCTCCACATCGCCGTCATAGCGCCTTATGATCACACGGCGCTCATCAAGTGGGGCGTCGGACTGGAAAACGGTCGCGCTCATGATAGTTAGAACATATCAGGAACGCCATTGCGAAGCAACCAGACCTGAGGAGGATGCATGTGCAATGATTATCGGCTGATGGTGGATGTCGCCTCAATTGTCGAGGACTTCGCCGAACTGAAGATCAAGATCCGTTTCGGTGAAGGCGCGCCGAACCTCGAAGCGCGTGAGGACATCAAGATCACCGATATCGGCCCAATCGTCAGAACGGTCAACGGCGCCCGGGATGAGGCCGAGCTCGTGCAGCGGCGCTGGAGCTGGCCGGGGCCGAACAAGCGGCCGGTGTATAACTTCCGGTCGGAGGGGCGAGAGTTCAATTCCAATCGCTGCCTGATCATTGCCGACGGCTTCTACGAATTCACCGATCCGAAGGATCCGAAGAAGAAGCGCAAGGACAAGTGGCTCTTTACCAAGAAGCACGAGCCGATCTTCTGCATTGCCGGCATCTGGCGTGAAACCTCGGAGGTCGGACAGGCCTTCACCATGCTGACGATAGAGCCGGGACCGGATATCGCTCCATATCACGATCGCCAGATCGTCATTCTGGAGCGTGATGCATGGGCAAACTGGCTCGATCCGGCGGTCTCTGCTAGAACGCTGATCAAGCTCCTACCCGCGGGGACCCTGGCTGTGGAGCAGGTTGGCTGAGAGCTTACCTCGCACAAGCGAGCCGCCGCCAGGAGAATGAGCTCACCTTGCGTCAACAGCAGTCGCACGACAGTTTCCAATAAGCGGCTGCTCTCGACCCGTTTCGGTCGTCGCGACTGATAGGGGCTTCGATTGACGTGTTCCGGACATAGAGGATGGCGTTAGCGTGGCACGAAGAACGCTGCGAGGACGGGAGTTCGAGCAGTCGCGCGAACTCCCGTCCTGATCAGGCCGTCTCTTTCAAATAGTCGAAACAGCAATAGGGCTCGAGTTTCGCGGTATCCACGACTGCCCCCATGCCGGCGTCGCTCGTCACCTCGAGGAAGCCGTTCTTGATCCGGTCCTCGGGGGCGTTCTTGAGGACTTGAACATAGCCCTTTGACTCCGGCAGATAGGGATAAATCTCGAGCGGCATGGCGTTTGCGCATGCGGCCCAGACCTGCAGCGAGGCGGCCGTGCAGAGAGTGGACGCGCAGTTGTGCGGCGAAACGCGAGCGTTGTACGCTTCCGCCATGGCCGCAATTTGGATCAGTTCGAACACACCGCCGCAATTGCCGACGTCGGGCATGACGACATCGATCGCCCCGGTCTCGAGCAGGTTCTTGAAGCCGTTGCGGGTGTAGACTCGCTCGCCGGCGGCGATCGGGAACTTGTAGCGGCCCACCAGGTTCTTGAGGCCCGTCAGATTGAAGGCGTCGAAAGGCTCCTCAACCCAGGAGACCTTCAGTTCCTCGCAGACGTCGAGGAAGCGCAGGAGCTGATCGTTGTTGATGCCGCCGGAGAGGTCGATGAGCAGCTCTGCATCGTTGCCGACCACCTCCTTCAGCAGGCGCACGCGGTCGACGGCGCGCGTGAACTCTTCCGGCGACAAGGCCCGGCGCTGAACATGGGTAAGAGTGCGTCCGGGCAGTTGCGTCGCGAAGGGATAGCTCTTGAGCATCTTGTAGCCGTCCCGCAACGGCCGCTCCGCCGCCTTTGCCCACTCGATCGCGTCGTTGCAGTGGTAGTTCCAGCCATTCGCATAGACCGGAGCGGCCTTGGCGAAGGCCCCACCGAAAAGCTCGTATACCGGGACGCCGAGGGACTTCGCCTTGATGTCCCAGAGAGCCTGATCGATCGCGCTGACCGCCGCAAACGCTATCGCACCACCGCCCTTGGTCCAGAACGAGTTGTCGTAGATATCGTGATAGACGTGACGGGGATAGGCCGGATCGGCACCGATGACGCGCGGCGCGTAGTCCGCGATCATGCCGGCCGCGCCGCGAGCGCCCAGCCCATAGGCGACAGCGGCCTCGCCCCAGCCCGTAAGACCCTCATCGGTAACAATCTCCACGAGGACCGGGCGGACCCCACCGGTTGGTATTCGGTAAGCCCGAACGTTTGTGACGCGCATAGTTGCACTCCTCTGTTGTAGTGAGGACCCGAGCCCTCGATTGAGTCAGTCATTGTTAAAAGCCCCGGCGACCGCCCGGTCGCCGGGGAGGAAGCGGAGTTATTGGCGCACTTCGCGGGGAGCCTGCCCTCAAGCGGTTTCGAGGAAGTGGCCGAAGCGCTCCTTCTTTGCCCGAAGGTACGAAGCATTGGCTGCGTTCACCGCGGTCAGGAGGCCGCGCCTGCTATGGACAGTGATCCCACATCGCTCGAGGCCAGCGACCTTCTTCGGATTATTCGTCAGCAGACGAAGCTGCTTTACCCGGAGGTCGCTGAGGATTGCCGCAGCGACCGAATAGTCCCGGTCGTCGGCCGGAAGGCCAAGGGCGCGGTTGGCGTCGTACGTGTCCAACCCACCGTCCTGCAGCCCATAGGCGGCTATTTTATTGCCGAGCCCGATGCCGCGCCCCTCCTGGCCCCTGAGGTAGACGATACATCCGGTGCCCTCTGCCTCGATCAGCGACAGCGCCTGCTGTAGCTGATCGCCACAATCGCATCGCAGCGAGCCGAGGGCCTCTCCCGTGACGCACTCCGAGTGGATTCTGACGAGCGGGCTTTCAGTATCTGCAAGATTTCCCTTCACGAGAGCGATATGCTCCAGCCCGCTAGCAGCATCGCGATAAGCAATCGCCCTGAAGGATCCCGCTTTCGTGGGAAGCTCCGCGTCCGAAACCCGCTCGACTTCGGGTTCCCTTTGGCGCCGATAGGCGATCAGGTCCTTGATCGTGATGATAAGAAGGCCGTGGCGGCTGGCGAATTCCTGGAGCTCCGGCAGCCGCGCCATCGTGCCGTCGTCATTCGCGATCTCGCATATGACGCCGCATGGGTGGCGTCCTGCGAGCTTGGCCAGGTCCACGGCCGCTTCGGTGTGGCCGGGCCGACCGAGAACCCCCTTTGGGTTCCCTCTCAGGGGGAAGATATGGCCGGGGCGTGCGAAGTCCGCGGGTCTTGCGGCTGGATCGACCAAGGCCCTGATGGTGGCGGCCCGGTCCGGTGCTGATATACCGGTGGACGTGCCATGAATGTAGTCGATCGACACCGTGAACGCGGTCTTCATGGACTCGGAGTTTTCGGTGACCATCAGCGGCAGTTCGAGTTCGTCCAACCGCTCGCCGGTGACCGAAACACAGATCAAGCCGCGTGCGTGCTTCATCATGAATGCCACCGCTTCCGGCGTGATCGCGTCGGCGGCGACGACGATGTCGCCCTCGTTCTCACGGTCCTCATCGTCCACGACGATGATCATTTCGCCGCGCGCCATTGCGGCGATCGCTTCCTCAACGCGCGAAAAGCTCATTGTCGTTCCTCCTCATGCCTTTTCTGTCTCAGGAGTCTCCGAGGCCACGCTGACGAATCCTTTGCGGTGCCACAGCAGGCAACGGTCGGCGTTCTCATTGGGCAGAAGGATTTCGTGGATGAGGCCCACGAGAATGGTGTGGCTGTAGCCGTCATGCGCATGGGCGATCCGGCAGTCAAAAGCAACCGACGCTCCCGCGAGAAGCGGAGCACCGGTTTCCTGCATGATCCACAGCGCCCCTTCGAAGCGGTCCGCACCCTTGGCCCGAGCAAAGTGGTCGGCAAAGGCCTTCAGCGTATCGGGCAGGACGGAGACGCCAAAGAACCCCAGACGCAGGATGGCGTCATGCGCTGAAGCGGACTTGTTGATGCAAACGATCAGAGACGGCGGTTCCGCCGAGAGGCTGCAGACGGCGGTAGCCATGAGACCGCTCGGAACGCCATTCTCGATCGTCGTGATTGCTGTGACTGGACCTGCAAAACGCTGCATGGCTTCGCGGAAATCGTCGGTTCTGATCATCGTGGTCTCTTTCGTCAGGCAGTGGCGGCGCCCGCCGAGGCGCCGCCTTCGACTGCAATCAGGCTGTTTCGTGAGTGACGAAGCGGGTGTTGAGGTATGCCTCGAGGGCCTCGCTTCCGCCTTCATAGCCGTAGCCGGAATCCTTGACGCCGCCGTAGGGCGTCTCGGGCAGGCCGAGGCCTATGTGGTTGATCGAGACCATGCCTGCCTGAATGCCCTGGCTCAGCTTCCTTGCCGTCGAGGAACTCCGCGTCCAAGCGTAGGAACCAAGGCCAAATGGAAGCCGGTTCGCCTCTTCCAGTGCTTCATCGATCTCGTCGAAGCTCTGGACCAGGGCGACCGGCCCGAACGGCTCCTCGTTCATCGCGCGCATGTCGCTCCGAACCCCCGTCAGAATGGTCGGGGCGAAGAAGAAGCCACTGTTATTGATGCGGCTTCCGCCCGCTTCCAACTTGGCGCCCTTCCAGACGGCGTCGTCTATGAGGCTTTCAACGGCCGCGCGGCGGCGCTCGCTGATCAGCGGACCCATCTGGGTACCCTCTTCCAGCCCGTCTCCCACCTTCAGGGCCTTGGTCTTGCGCACGAAGCTCTCGACGAATTCGTCATGCACCCGCGACTGGATCAGGAAGCGCGTAGGGGAGATGCACACCTGTCCGGCATTCCGGAATTTCGAGGCAACAAGAGCGGTCGTCGCCGCATCGACGTTTGCGTCGTCGGCCACGATAACCGGAGCGTGCCCGCCGAGCTCCATCGTCACCCGCTTCATGTGGAGGCCTGCGAGACAAGCCAGGCTCTTGCCGACCGGCACCGATCCTGTGAAGGAAACTTTCCGGATGGCGGGGTTCGGCACCAGAAACTGCGAAATATCCGGGCCGGGGCCGAACACCAGATTGACAACGCCTGCCGGAATGCCCGCCTCTTCGAGGCAGCAGAAAAGGGCCACGGGAGCACCCGGCGCTTCATTGGGTCCCTTGATGATGATCGAGCAACCGGCGGCGATCGCCGGACCCAGTTTCCGCACGATCTGGCTCATCGGGAAGTTCCAGGGCGTGAAGCCAACCGCGGGCCCGACCGGCTCCTTTATCGCAAACTGTTGGACCGAGACAGAACGGGACGGGATCGTGCGCCCATAGGTCCGCCTTCCTTCTTCGGCAAACCAGTCCAGCAGATCAGCGCAGGAGTTCACTTCCAGGCGCGATTCGGAAAGCGGCTTCCCCTCATCGATGGTGAGGGTCGTCGCGATCTGCTCCAGCCGTTCGCGAATGAGGGCGGCAGCCTTGCGAATGACCTTGCTGCGCTCGAAAGCGGACGTCGCGCTCCAGACCTTGAAGCCTTTCTCGGCAGCAGCGACCGCCCTCAGAAGATCGTCTTCGGACGCACTGGCCACGTATCCGATTACCTCGCCGGTGGCGGGATTGTCGACGTCGATCGTCTTGCCGTTGCTCGCATCCACCCACTTGCCGTCGATGAAGAGTCTGGTGTCGCCGTATCTCATTCCTGTCTCCTGTATTGAACACCCGTCGTTCGACAGCGGTGCCAAGCATGGCGCGGCGTTTGCTGCCCGGTTCCCGGTCTCGAGGAATGGCCGAACGACAAGCTGAGGGCAGAAGAAGTCCGACGGCGGCCTAAGGCATTCGTCCCTGGAAGTCCCAGCATGTCGTCCGAGTCTCCCCCGCGACGCTCGCCAGTGGAGGAGCAATCATCGTGCCAACTCTTTAAATCGCTGATTTCAGCGGGATTTATTGGCCACGGCGATTGGTGCCGAAAATATTCTCGAAAGAGTCTCACTATTGAGACGCGGTGAGATTTACGGGGTTTCCTTGACTTGTATCAAAATTGCTTGGCAAAGTGCCTGACAAATGGGAGCAATACTGGAATGCTCGAAATCAACGACCATTTCCGCGTCATCGAAAGAGCCGTCCTGTCAGGAAGCGAGAAGACGAACTGGCGGACGGAGTCATGGGCCCGCTGCCTGCAAGACTACAAGCTGGATCCATCAAGAGCCAACCTGGTTGAGCTCACTCAACAAGAGATTCGCGAGCAGACGGACGCCTTTGACAATGACATCGCGCTTGCCGCGGGCGAACTGGAATCAACGCTCGGCATGATCGAGGGAGGCGGGTACAGCGCGCACCTCGCCAACCGCAACGGCGTTATCATAGCAGAGCGCAAGAGCCGAGATTCCGCCTTCTATCTCAGCAGCGACCGGGTCGGCATGGTCTGGACCGAAGAAGTCGGCGGCACGAACGGAATTGGAACGTCCCTCAAGCAGTTGACCCCAACGGCTGTCTATCTCACCGATCACTTCTTTGCGGATCTGACCGGCGGCGCCTGCGCCGCGGCTCCGTTCTTCGGGCCTGACGGCACGGTGTTGGGCATCGTGAACCTCTCCACGCGAAACCCCGGCCTTCCCCAGCTTGCGCACAGGGTGGTCTTCGGGGTCGCGCAGATCACCGCAGAGCGGTTGGAGACGAGTTACTTCACGAACCACTTCCGGAGGTTCTACACCCTCGTTATCAGTCTCGAGCAGAAATCCCCGGCGATCATAGCCGTGGATTCCGACTTCAAGATTGTTGGCGCAACGAGGCATGCCCGCGCCGCCTTCCGTCTCGATGACGCGATCGGTACACGCAGCCTCTGGGGAGTCTTCGAAAAAATTCGGGGCAACCCGACCATCGAGTATCTCTGCGAAAATCTCCGCGAGTTGAGGCCTTTGGGCAGCGGCCAGTTGCTCGGGGTTTCGCTGAAACGGCCGCTTACTCTCGGCGCGCTGGCAAACCCGAAGATCGCACCCGGTGCAAAGTCGGCTCCGGCGAAGCCAGCGCGCAAAATTACCACGCTTGCGGAGTGTGCGGGCGAAGACCCGCAGATGAAGAGAAACCTGAGCATTCTCAAGAAGGTATTCGGAAGCGGACTCCACGTTCTCCTGCTCGGTGAGACTGGCGTCGGCAAGGACACCCTGACGAGAGCGCTGCATTATGAGAGCGAACGGGCGACCGGCCCATTTGTCGCCTTCAACTGCTCCGCGGTCCCCGAATCCCTGATCGACAGCGAACTCTTCGGCTACAGCGGCGGCGCGTTCACCGGCGCCAACAAGGAGGGCAATCTGGGCCGGATCGTCGAGGCCGACAAGGGAACGCTTTTCCTCGACGAAATCGGCGACATGCCGCTGCAACTGCAGACTCGCCTGCTTCGTTTCCTCGAAACACAGGAGGTGATGCCGCTCGGTTCAGGAAAGGTGCGGACCGTGGACGTGCAAGTCGTTGCAGCCACGCATCAGAACCTGCATGAAAAGGTGGCCGCGGGTAGTTTCCGCCAGGACCTTTTCTACCGCCTTGCCGGAACCATCATCACAATCCCGTCGTTGCGGGAGAGAAGCGACCTCGACTACATCATCCGGACATTGCTGGACCAACTGGCAGAGGATGAGCCCGTACGGTTGAGCGAGGCGGCGCGCAAGGCCCTGCTCGGCCACTCGTGGCCAGGAAACATTCGCGAACTCAGGAACGTGCTGACCCGGGCGGCGAAACTAGCGGATGGCGGCGTCATCAACGTCGATGACCTGATGCTGGTTCAGGTGAAAACCAAGGCGGGTCCCCTGCCGGCCCTGCACGAGATCCGCCCGAAGGTCCCCGAGACCCCCCAGGCAAATCCGCAGCCTCAACCCATTCCGGCAATGCCGGGCCGGGCGAAGGTCGTCGCTAGTCAGGCGGAACGGTCCGCAATCATAGCGGCAATAGAGGCAAGCGGCGGGGGCGCTCTCGCCTGCGCCGCAGCCCTCGGAGTGAGCCGCGCCACGCTCTACCGCAAGCTCAAGCAGTACGACTTGAGCCTGACGCTGCGCTCAAGGCATTAGGAGGGCGCCGGCCGCAAGGCTGACCAGGATGGCTCAGAACCTCGTGCCGGCTACGGGAGTTGACTCTTTGGGGTCGCTTGCGGGAGGGGGCGATATACTACCTTAACGGCGGCCACCGATATTCCCAGTGAGCGTTATATGCTCCCATCCGAGCGGTGAGACGTGAGGAAGGAGCACGAGGTCGATCTGTTCGCCGCTGGCGATTTGCTCGGCGACGATTTCGCCGAGCTTCCATGTGTTCCAATAGATGATGATGGCGGTGAGGAGGTTGAGACCGGCAATTCGGTGTTGCTGTCCCTCTGACGACCGGTCTCGGATTTCGCCGCGCCTGTTGAAGTTGACCGCGCGCTTGAGGGCGTGATGGGCCTCACCCTTATTCAACCCGATCTGCGCTCGACGCTGCAAATCAATATCGCTCAGCCAGTCGAGCATGAAGATCGAACGCTCCAGACGCCCGACTTCCCTGAGCGCCAGCGCCAGGCTATTTTGACGCGGATAGGCGGCGAGTTTTCGAAGAATCTGACTTGGCACGACGGTCCCGGCGGCCATGCTGGCGGCGAGCCGCAGGATATCGCGCCAATTTTCGCGGATCAGCCGAATGTTAATGCGGCCGCCGATCAGCGGCTGAAGAGCAGGAGGCACCAGATCGAGAGCGGGAACGTAAAGCCGCTTGTCTGGCAGATCGCGGATTCTCGGCGCGAACTGGAAGCCGAGAACGGAGCAGATGGCAAAGACATGATCCGTGAAACCCCCGGATCCGCATAATGCTCCCGGATTTGCCTTCGAGTGTCGTTCTGCAGCAGACCATCGAGAATGTATGGCGCTTCGTGAGCGGTCGCGGGAATGATCTGGGTCGAATAGGGAGTGTATTGATCAGAGACATGGCGAGACGTGTTTCATTATGCACCCCTTCGTTAAGTGTCTGTAAACATTGGAAGCGTGTCCGCATCAACATCGCGCAACGG
>NZ_LNQB01000042.1 GCF_001651875.1 Sinorhizobium saheli | reverse complement strand
GAAAATTTGTTTGTTGTCTTGCTCATATCGGCTCCACTTTCTCAGAAGTTGGAGCCTCCGGCAAACCCGGCGCGGTTCAGTGCCAACTTGTGGGCAGCAATCATCCATCGGACAACTGACACGCTAATCGGTCGGAACAACGCGCCGACGAAGGCAACTTCCAACTCGCCGCGTCCCAAAAACACTGGCTTGATTGCGGGACACTAGGTCACGGGCTAAAGAGTCATTTAAAGCGGCCGAGCCGAAGCTCGTGATGTTCATGTCAGGGCATTAGGCGGCTCTGGCAATTCAGCGGTCGGCCCGGAGAGGCCGACCAGATTGAAAGGGCGTCGACCATCTACAGGATTAGATAGCCCTTTTGCAGGGTGACAGCGTCATCCAAATGGATGGCGAAGTCGGCGACCTTGTCGCCATTCACGTCGCCGTAGATGTAGGTGTCGGAAGTGTCGCGGACATAGCGAAGCTCACCCTTCTTGCCTCCGAAGGCGGCCGTGCCAACGAAGAGGAACGCCTGGTTGCCGGACGTGGCCGTGTCGGCGTCGATGGCAGAAAGGTCGACTCTGTCCGATTCCGAGGCGAGGAAGTCGTAGATCGTATCGCGGTCGGTCAAGACGGCGGTGCTGGATGAAAGCGTCTTGAACACGAAGGTGTCGGCTCCCGTTCCGCCGCTCAAGTGATCTGATCCCGCCTCACCTAGAATACGATCATTGCCTCCACCGCCACGGATCTTGTCATTGCCGAGCCCCCCGTATAGCGCGTCATTGCCGGTCTCGCCATTCAGTGTGTCGTTGCCGGCGTAACCCCAGAGCGTGTTGGCGGCCTGGTTACCGGTGATCGTGTCGCCGGCCGAGCCACCCATAATGTTTTCGATCAGCGAGCGCGTGTCGCCGTGATATTGCAGCGCATTGAAGATGTTGCCGGCCGCGAACCCATTGTTCGGGCCGCCGCCGAGGTAGGCGAGCTGATCGGCGCTGAAGGTCGAGGCCATGCCCGGCCTTAGGTCGACCCTGAGTGCGATGTTGTAAGATGAGAGGTCATAAGTATCGTTGCCGCCACCATCCCATATGGTGGCGAAAATGCGGTTAGCGCCGGGGGAGATGGCAACCGTGCCATTGACGAGCGTTGCGCCGCTATTCGGCGTCCATTTGTAGACCGTGTTGCCGCTGTTGGTCGTGAAGTCGGCGCCGTACATCTCCTGGAGCGCGGCGATGTCGGCCATCATGAAGGTCTGCGGCGCGCCGTACTGCTCGTAGTAATAGCCGCCGCCGGAGCCGACATAGCCGCTGTAGGTCATGATCGAATATTCGATCGAGTCGTATTGCGTGGGCAGGGCGGGGAAGCTACCCTCGGCTTCGTGGCCGTGCTTCAGGCCAAGCG
This sequence comes from Sinorhizobium saheli, assembly GCF_001651875.1. GTDB lineage: Bacteria > Pseudomonadota > Alphaproteobacteria > Rhizobiales > Rhizobiaceae > Sinorhizobium > Sinorhizobium saheli. Next base: position 28,860 of record NZ_LNQB01000042.1, on the reverse strand, counting down.
CATGGCCGAGCTCATGCAGCATCGTGTGCCACGCGTAGTTGCCGGCGATCGGGTTGCGATAGTCGTCGACCGTGCCGGCATAGGCGGTGCCGAACCAGATGTCGCCGGCCTGGGGATAGGTGCCCGGCATATAGGCGTAGGCTGTGCTCGGAACGGTCGACTGCGCGAAACGGACGGTTGCGCTGCCGGTGCTTCCGGCGCTGAAGGTGGCATTGGTGAAGCCCTCGACGGAAAAGCCGTCATTGGCGGCTGAGCCGTAGGACTGCTCAATCGCGAAAAGAGCGGTGTTCCTCTGCGCCGTCGATATGGAGTTGAAACCGTTATCCTTCTCGTTGCCGTAGCTGTAGCTGCTGGTCGAGGTCGGGAAGGCGTAGGTGATGGTTCCGGCCCAGGCCGAACCATACAGCACACCGTCGATCAGGCTGTTGCCGGTCTTCGTCACAGTCTTGAGGGTTTTACCGGTGCCGCTCATGCGAAGTTCCCAATTGCGAAGTACGAGGCCATTGCCTCCGGTTCCAAAAAACACCGATCGTGCCGGCGACGATAGGATCCAATGCCTACTATTATCGCAACGCGTTTAGTAAGATTGGAGGGAGTCTTGCCGTCACAGATTTTCAGCGCTGTTTGCGTAAATGCTGGCACCGAGGTGTCAACCGGCGGCAGCATCCGGCGCGAGGCCAAGCGGGGTCGACATCCAGGAGCTCTAAATCACCAGGGGCTATCCGGAACCGTCTATTCACGTCAGACTCCGGCACAGCACTTCGGTCATCAACATATGCCGCCCGTGATATGAGTTTCAGACTGAATGCAGGCAACGTGCGGATGTCGAGGTCATCTTTTGCGCTTTTGGCGAGAGCCGACTGCCGTTTGGAAGTGCCGGGAAGTATGCCTTCAGGCGCGAAGAATAACCATTCGACCTGACGCACTAGGCAAGCCAAGCCAGATTCTGCAATCCGGACTAGGCCAATCGATCGAACCGCCGGCCCTCTTCACCACGGAAAACGACCCATGGCGAACACGATTGGGCCATTTCTCGATGTCAAAGCACTAATTCTCTCAGTTCGTCGGATCGAGATTATCAACTCCGTTAACCTGCTCATCCATTCCGTTATTTTTTGGTGTGGGAATCACTTGTAACCTTATTGAGTTGTGATCAAAGTCATCCTAGCGATCCTGCAATCAATGGTGGCAGGCGGCACTCTCCATACGCGTTCGCACGCTTTTCGTTTCTTCGATTTTCCTCCTTTCTTTCCTTTCCCCTCTCCAGGCCCAGACGACCGAGGTGCACGTCAATCCCGACGGCGCCAACGAGGCGGTGCGGCGCGTCGAGGCCGGCGAGTCGGAGGTCACCAACAATGGGGTCTTCACCTACAGCTATCCGATCGGTACCCCGGCTTTCCGCGGGCTCGAGCCGAAGCTCCACCTGAACTACAATTCTGGCCGGGCTGGCCAAGACGGTCAAGGACACCTACGGCAACACGGTCGCCTACGATCAAGCGCCGTTGAGCCAGGCGTCTCGACTGGTCTCTGTGCAGCACTTCGGTAGCGATTTCGTCCTCACGCCGATCAGCCGGCCGAAGCCGTCATAGTCGTAGGTCCAGTCGTTGCCTGTGCCGCTGGCGTTGATCGAGGTGATGCGGCCGGTCTTGGCGCGGCCATAGGAGCCGTTGTCGATGGTGACGACCCGTGCCGTCGCCGGGATCACGGGAGGTGGTGAAGCAGCCAGCGGCGCGTCGGAGCACCGCACCGTCAGCGAGGCCTATGCGCTGCACACGGCGACGCTGCCCTTTTCGGCGTTGAACACCGCGACGACGACGACGCGGACCGAGGGAACGGCCACGCGCACGCTGAAGACGACCCGCAGCTTCGACGCCTGGGGCAACATCACCGCCGAGATCAGCCACGGCCGCACCGACAAGGACGGCGACGAGGTCCTGGTGGCGACGGACTACACCGTCAATACTGCCGAGTACATCATGTCGCTGCCGCACCTGCAGCGGACCTATGCCGGCACCGATCTCACCGGCACCCTGCTGAAGCAGACGCAGTTCTTCTATGACGGCCAGGCCTATCGGACGGCGCCGAGCAACGGCAGCTTGACCACAAGGCGCGACGACACAACTACAAGCAGCTACCAGACCTCGACCTTTGACTATGATACCTACGGCAACCGGCTGGCGGCGACTGTGAGCGGCGACGAGACGACGAGCTGGAGCCGGCGCCGCCCCCGACGAATCCACTCGATCGGGACAACCCTAGCAACAGGCCGCCGCTGGACAAACCCGACTACACCAGCATGCTTTACAGCTCGTTCCAGACCAATCCCTACGTGATCCTCTACGGCGGCGCTGCGGGCGGCTCGGCCAATCTCTTAAACACGGTGACGACCGAGCAGGGCGGGCAGCTGAAGACGGTCTACCGGCCATCGACCGCCTATACAGTTCCTGCCCTACGTATTGCCGACGGTGGCGTCCCAATCGGCTGCGCCGCCAGCGTTGATCACTTGCGACACCCGGTTGGCGCGGTCGTAGCTGAACGAGCGCTTGCCATCCGACAAGAGGGTTGCCGTTGGCAGTGCCCGCGATTTCGGGTCGTGGACGTCAACTCCGATGGCGTCACGGAGATCATGAAGGGCAAGTTCGACACCTACACGGATGGATCTTACAACTATGTTCTCTTCCACAGCCCCGACCGGAACACGGAGTTCCGCCGGATTCGTCTTCAACGACGATGATATGCGGTCGGCAAACGTTGTTAACGGCCTGGCCGCTGGCCGCTTCGGCACGGACAAGACGCAGGCGCAATTGCTCGTGCACAGCAATGACAGTTACCTGGCCACGGTGCGGTGGCAGGCGGCCTTCACGAAGACCGGTGACAGCTTCTCCATCGACGTCAATGATTGCCTTGCTGCAGAGGAGGCATCGAATGCGGTTACAGATGCGCGCCTGAAGGTTCTTTGCGGTAGTCAATCGAGCTTTACGATCGACTCGGAGGGCGACGGCCGCGATGGATTGACTTCATACGGCAAGGGCATCGGCAACTTCCTCGGCGACGGACGTGCCCAGAAAGTCTGCTTCAGCAGTGACACGGTGAGGCTCGGCGTTAAGCAGAACGGCACCAGCCAGTGCCGCCGGTGCCCTAGACGGCCGCGGCCAGACGGCGACGACCGCTTCGGGGATGGCGATCAGCTGGGACTTGCGGTTATAGACCCATTTGCTGGTGCTGGTAGGAAGGCATTGAACCGGGAGACTGCGAACGAATCCCATGACAAACGAGACGGTAAAGAAAACAGAAACACGCAGTCGGACCGGAGCATGAGTAAATCTGTGGACCTATCGAATATCAGGAACCGAGCGCAGGGTATCGCAGAGGGTGAAGTAACGCCCGCCGAAGTCGAACTCGCAAGGGATGTTCTTAAGAGGCGAACCGGCCAGATTAGCGCAGCCCTTTACATCGTCGGTCTTTGCGGCGACGCGTCGGACGCGGAGCTCATCGAAAGCTATCTCCACGGTGCAGAGCGTGATGTTCACGGTGAAACGGCACTGAAAGCTCTTTGCCGATATCTTAATCTTGTCGACCGGTACCACTCGCTTGTGCGTCGATACATAATGGCGGATCGCGATCTGGACTGGATGAATAGCCGCATGGCTGCAATCCATCTTGCCGATTTGTACCTTGCCCGTTTCGAGGATGACGAGGTGGGGTGCAGGCTTGTCGACATTTTCGGTAATCTCGCACATCCGTTGCGGGCCTCAGCCCGCTCCGCGCTTGTCGATTTTCTGAACCTAAGGCATGTCCTGGCCGATCCATTCGGCCTGGACCTTGAAGAGTGGGACGAGGATGAGGAAATAATAGCGAGCGCCGCAGTGAAGCGTTTCAAATGCAAGAGACACGCATTTCCCGGAAAGCGCTCAGTTCATTAGGGGTAGTACGACGGCTTCGGCCGCTTTCTGGGGTACGCGCCAAGGCCGGCGATCCGGAGTAGGCCCTATTTGGAGGACTTCACCTAGTCCACAAACGACAACCTGAGGATCTGACGGGGAGCTTCGCTCACCTCGATCAACGCCAGCGGCACAGGCAACGACTGGACCTATGGCTACGACGGCTGCGGCCGCCTTCTCGGCATCACCCATGCCGGCGATCGGGAATCGGCCTATTCCGAAGACTTCAGCTACTACACCAACGACAACCTCCGCACCCGCACGCGGCTGACCGGCGGCTTCGTCTACCCGGCCGCCACCGCCGACCGGCCGCACTCATCGCTCGGATATCAGACCCCGGCCAACTATGCCGGGACCATCGCCGCAACCGGCTCCAACGCTGCGCAAGATGAAGGCTACGCGTTTCCGCCGGTTGCTCCCACCGCGCCAAATGGCGTATCGAAAACCGCCGGGGCTCTAATCGCCGCTGGATGAAAGTTCAGTGGCAGGTCACAACCCCGGACGGATTTGAGTTACAGGGTCAACCATTGGAAGATTTTGTGAGGCGCTGCGTAATTTCCCTTCTGAGAAAAGGCGCTGCTCCCGTGAAGCCAAGTGCTTCTCCAGATACATTTTGGGTGAAGCAACCCTACGAAGGCGATGCTGAGGAAGTAGCCTTGGAAATACTAGAGGAATGGCGGCGAGCGGGCGTTGATCCTGATCAGGACAGTTTGTGGTTCGCGCTGCTCAGCTAGCAGAGCCCCAAACGTGCACCGGCTCCGCTTCAACAAAATTGTGGAAAGCTTTGGCCCTCTCTAATACCGGAATCCTCGTGGCCGAGTCCCTCCTGTAAGAAATTAAAAGCAAAGGTTGAGGGATTCTAGGGTGCGCAGGGTTCGGTTCGTACTATGCATGGGGCTTGCCATGCTCGCCGGTTGCGCCGCGTAGAATGGCGACGCCGGGCGTGTTTGCTGGATAGGAGGGTGCGGCGAGGACGCAGCCCGGGACGGAAAAGACGCCGGGCGCGGTCGGATCCTCGATGACATAGCCATCGCTTGTGACGTTGCGCATCAGCAGAAGAGAAAAATAGCGCGCCAATGCCGCGAGATCGGTTTGCGCGAAGGCCGGCGCCGGTGTGACCGCAGGCCCATAAGCGCCGATGGACGAGCCCGTACGGGCCGGGTCCTCGGCTGTCAGTGGCTGACTCCGAAACGCAACTGTCATGGGCTGCCTCCAAAATCGGTTGAACTGGCCGGGATCGGCGCGCATCTCATCAGCAGGTAATCGCGCATGGCGGCATTCCGCGGCTGCCTGGAGCATTTTGCAGTCAGGTGGAATCACCTGACGTCGCATAAATGCAGCAGAAACAAACAGATAGGAGGGCACGAACGCATGTGAGCGCCTCCCGCTCTACATGACGGCTCGGGCTTGCCTTCTATTGTGGAAAGCTGAATCTTCTCGACCTAGGTCGAACACTCAGAGCGTATTAGCCAAGCACTGTTTCGTAGCGTGGGCAGAATACAACCTTTTGCGGCTTTTGCACAACCGTGAGTTTTTTGGGGATTCGCGCCTGCACAATCGCCGCGCGTTTTGCCCAGGACACGCCGGACGCCGCGAGGACCCAGTGGCGCAGCGTCGCCGACCAGATCAGGCCGAAAGTGCCGAAGCTCGCCCAACTTATGGACGCCGCCGAGGAAGACGTGCTCGCCTAGCCCGATTTTCTCACAGCGGCTCTGGTTTTGGATTGGCGCTGAGGTCTCGTGGCGCTCGCAGGCGAGGACGCGCTGCCGGTGCCGCGGTGCACGGCATTTATCGGGGCCGGTGATGTATCCTCTCCGACAACTCCCACAAGGCGGCCTACCTCAGATGCGTACGTTCCAAGTGCCGCAGCCGATTGTTCGGGTGCTCGCCCATGTTCAGGATCCACACGACGCAAAAATGGAACCCTATCAGCCCGCACGAATTTCGTAAGCCGCACCTTTTTGCATCTTGCCGCGAGATCGCGGTACGGGCCGAACGCGGGGGGCGAAAGCGTTCGCGCGTCGCCTAACCAACCCTGACGATCGACCGCCTCGAGATCAATCCAAAGTGCAGACTCCACTGCGCAACTCAAACGGACGATTGCACTCCCAGGCGTTACCGGAAGAATCCAGATGCGCGTTTTCAGGAAGCCTGATTTCCGAACACGTCGTTCCCTTCACTTCAAAGCCCCGATCGCATTTCCATTTCTGACCATAGGATGTATCCACGAAGTATGCATTTTTCGGAACCTGCACGGCGACGCAGGCTTGGTCCTTTTGTTCAAAACCGCGATCGCATTGCCATTCGTTCCCCCTGGTCGTCAGGTAAGCATGCTCGGGAACAGTCAACTCAACGCATTCACGTCCGACGATCCGGTACCCTCTTTCACAGTCCCACCCGTCATTGTAGGTCGAATCCGTCAAGTACGCATTGTCCGGTACCTTTACCAGCTCGCATCCGGTGTCGCTTTCGCGATATCCGCGCATGCATCGCCAGCGATTACCGAAGAAGGGATCAAGATAAGCGCCTGCCGGGACTAAAACGCTTACGCACCGGTCGCCCTCCTCAAGAAACCCGTAACGACATTCCCAGCCCTTGCCATACGACTTGTTCGTCAAGAAGGCGTGCTCGGGAGGCTCCACCGCCAGGCAGGATTCGCCCTGTCTTCGAAATCCCAAGTCGCATTCCCACCCAGACCCATAGGTGCTTGCCGTTGCGTTTGGAGGCACCGGAGGTTTGGTTTGGCCGAACGCGCATGGGCTGAACAAGAGTGCAGCACATAGCGACATGATCATCATGGGCGAAAGTGAAGGGCAAATTTGCCCGCTTTCGGCGCCGGCCCTTCCAAAGTTGCTCTGGAACAGGCTGGCGTACAAGCAGTGGTACAAGGAGTAGTACAAGGAGCGGAAAGACATCGCGCCCTCCTCTTGGTCGGGGCCAGGGCTCGCGTATGTCCCTTAAGCGGCAGCGCCCTTAGAAGTTGCGGCCGACAAAACACCATGGACCTCATCTCCCTGCATAGCAAGGAAACTCTCGGTCTCTGGGCCTAGGCCCTCAGTTAGCCACTGCGGAGGCTTCCGGGCCGGACGGGTGCCTGTGCCCCTCGAAGCTACGGGTGATCGGCCATCTTGGGCCGGCCCGAGCCCCTATTGCAGGCGGGGACGCGATTGTAGCTCCAGTGGGAGGCCTTGAATTGCGTAGCGCGACAGCGATGACCTGCATGATTGTCTGTGCTTGCCGGCTTTGCCCAATTGACACGCCAGCTTTGCCGCCAGCTCCGATCGGGAGCCAACACCGGACAGGAACAGCTTGGTTACAAGCAAAGCCGCCGTATTGAACAACCGCTGGTCCTCGACGAGGAGGTTAGCGTCATAACCCGCATCGTCTAAGACTGCTCGGATCATTTCCAGGTCGGATGGTGAGATGTTGTCGATGAAAGACATGCGACCGCCCTTTTGCTGGGGCCAGGGCTGCCGGCCCTCAGCAGTAGCGCCCGTGACATTTGCTACTGAAGGTTGGACCCTGCGCCTATGCCATGAAAATGGCAACTATCCCTGGGTTGCCGTGTGAAGGCCGACGACGAATGCATTCTGCCTCTGTAATCAGCGTGCGCGGGCGACTTTCTTGGGAGACGGTAACAGGCCTTCACGTTGAAGTTTCTTGCGCGCCAGCTTGCGGGTGCGGCGAACAGCTTCGGCCTTCTCGCGCACACGCTTTTCCGATGGCTTTTCGTAGGCGCTGCGCATCTTCATTTCGCGGAAGACACCTTCACGCTGCATCTTTTTCTTAAGAACCCGGAGGGCCTGATCGACGTTATTATCTCTAACGAGTACCTGCATAGAGTATCCTTTTCGTGCTAACGAGATCTATCATTTCCTGATCCGCAAAGGTTTCAGCCAAGACTTGCCGCCGGCCGCTGTCGCCGGGCTGCGTTCCGCGACCGGCAAGGCCGTGTCCGAAGAATCGATGTCGTGCTCGAAGATGCGACGTTCGAAGGTCTCTGTGGCGAACCGCACGCGATACTGCGCTTCCCCATGTTCAGCCGCGGGCAGGACACCCATGATGCGGCAGGTCCTATCGGCGGCCAATGTGCGCGAAAAGTCGGCCCTCAAGACAACCGTATCCCCGACACGGTAGGCGTTCCGGCTCATCGCCATCCCCTTCATTCGTTCGCTGCAATTTCCGAAAGCAAAAAAGGTCGGGCGTTAGCCCGACCTCGCGTGAGCGCCGCGCGTCAAGACGCGCCTGGGCGCTCTGTCATTCAAACACTCGCTGCCAGTACATCCGTGGTCAGCGGAGGCGAATGACGAATCATGCGGCCCGCAGATTGTCGGCCGCGTTCTTGCCGGACCTGTTGTCGCGGGCGATGTCGTAGGTAACCTTCTGGCCTTCGACGAGGGAGCGCAATCCGGCTCGTTCAACGGCGGAGACATGGACGAACACGTCCGTCGAGCCGTCGTCGGGCTGAATGAAGCCGAAGCCCTTGGTGCTGTTGAAAAACTTTACGGTACCCGAGCTCATGATGATTTCCTTCCAATTATGAAGATTAGAGGCGAGTATTCGCCCAATTTGATCGATATTTGAAAGGAAATCTGGCGGAGCGCGTCGGCGCGTAGACAAAGGTCACAAACAATGTTCGATGGACTATATATAGACGCCGCTTCGATATTTGCAATGGACAGGCGAAATTTAATTCCGCAGCGGATCTCTTCAATTGACGAACACAAAGGAATAATCTTCGAAAGATCACTGAATCGGGGTAGCGTCATTGAAACTCCAGCGTGCCGCCGCGGCAACGGCGCGGCAATGGTCGACATCGATTCCGTGCCAGGCGCCGGAAAAATCAGGCGCTGAGAAACCGGCTTGTCCGCCGGTTACGCCGCAATTCAATTTGCCGCAGCCTGCACGTCAGCCATCGTTCCCGCTGAAGCCATGTCGGCCGTCAGGGTCGCCACAGCAAATGCGGCAAAGGCTATGTTCATTTTCATAGTCATTCTCCCGGTTGGCGATGCGGCGGTGGCTATTTTTGCCTTTTCCACCGCATCGGTTGAGTACGCGAATGTGGTCTGCGCCGGCAGGTTGCCGGCGAGCTCAAGCGTCTTGCGCGACCTCGATGATCGCCTTCGACTGGCGCGTTGATTGGCAGTGCGGCGAAACCAACGGCCGAGCGGGCGTGCTTGCCCTTGCCGCCGAGCACTGAGACGAGCAGGTCCGAGGCCCCGTTTGCAATGATGGCGCAGGCGTTCTCATCTGAGCCTGTTGACAGAAGTTTGGTGTCGACATTAGATCGACGCACGGGCGGTAGTGACGGGTGGAGCAAGTGGGATCGATGAGGTTTCGAGAAACACGATAATCAGCGACGGTAGTGTTATCACGGGAGTGAGTGATGCAGGGAGAATGTCTAGTCTCTGGTGTGGGAGCCGGCGAGCTCCTGTTTTCCGATGTCGGCCTCAGTTTCATGGGCGGCGTGCATCCCATGACCGGCGTCGTGATCGATACGCATCATCCCCTGCATGGCCAAAGCTTGTGCGGGAAAATCCTGGCGATCCCGAGCGGACGAGGGTCCTGTGCCGGAAGCCTGGCGATCTTCGAGCTCATCATGAACGGCCACGCTCCACGTGCGCTGGTCTTCCAGCACAAGGAGACGATCCTGACCCTGGGGGTGGTGATCGCGAAGGAACTGTTCGGGAAGAGCATTCCGGTGATCTGTCTCTCCCCCGATGATTTCGCCTCGCTTTCCGAGGCCCCCCATGCGGTCGTTCACGACGGCCGGGTCGATCTTCACCGCGCCGCGCCGTCGATACCAGTGGATGAGAGCGGTTCCGCCGCTCTCGATCTCGAAGGTTTCGAACTGAGCGAGGTGGACCGGCGGCTCCTCGATGGAGAATTCGGGGAGGCGGGTCGGCTCGCGATGCGCATCATCATCAGAACCGCGCAGATCGAGGGGGCCAGCAACCTTATCGATGTCGACATGGCGCATATCGACGGATGTTTCTATCACGGGCCGGGCGTACTTCAATTCGCCAGGAGGCTGCTCGAATTGGGTGGCCGCGTCCGCATACGCTCGACCATGAATGCGCTTTGCGTCGATCGGCGCCTGTGGCAGGGCCTTGGCGTCGACCCGCGCCTTGGCAATCCGTCGGACGAACTGGCTGATGCCTACAGGGCCATGGGCGTCGAGCCGACCTATACGTGCGCGCCCTATCTGCTCGATGAAGCGCCGGCCTTCGGCCAGCGGATCGCGTGGGCGGAATCGAACGCCGTTGTCTTTGCCAACTCGGTGCTGGGCGCGCGCACGATGAAATTTCCCGACTATCTCGATATACTTGTAGCCATGACCGGCCGCGCGCCGAATGCCGATTGCTATCTGGCGGACAAGCGCCTGGCGACGCTTCTGGTCGATGTGCCGCGACCCGATGTGCTCGACGATTCCTTCTGGCCGGCATTGGGGTATCACGTCGGCAAGATTGCGACGAACGACATCCCCGTCCTTGCCGGTCTGGAAGGACTGCCTGTTTCCCATGACGATCTCAAGGCCTTTGGCGCGGCGTTCGCAACCACGTCGGCGGTGGCGATGTTCCATATTGTCGGCGCCACACCCGAAGCGGGGACCGTCGATCAGGCGACGGGTGGTTTGAGTTCGGTGCGCCGTCACAGGGTGACCGTCGAGGCCTTGACTGAGACATGGCACGAACTCAACAATGCCCCCTCCGCCGATGTCGACCTTGTTTCGCTCGGAAATCCGCATTTCTCGCTGACGGAGTGCGAACGGCTGGCTGCCGTATGTGCCGGCAGGAAGAAGGCGGACAAAACCGAAATGATCGTCACCTGCGGAAGGGACGTTTTCGAGAGAGCCAGGAAGGCCGGGTTTGTCGACGCGATCTCGAAATTCGGAGCCCGGTTCCTGAACGATACCTGCTGGTGCCTGATCGCGGAGCCGGTCATCGCGCCCGACGTCAGGCATATTATGACCAATTCCGGCAAATACGCGCATTACGGCCCCGCGGCCGTGGGCAGGGGGTTCCATTTCGGAAGTCTGGAGCGCTGTGTCGACGCCGCCTGCAACGGTGTCGCCGAGACCGCCCTGCCGGGATGGCTCTCGGCCAACGCTATTTCGTAATACGCAACAATACGCGATCGAGCGCATCGATGAGCACGCGCGTTCCGCTGTTCTGATCAAAGTCTGTCCAGACCTGTTCGTTCAGGCCGCCCTTGGTGGCGTATTCCTGCGAAAGCACGTGCAACGAGGTGTCCGGCTGGCGTGCCGCTACCTTGGAGAGACTCTGGAAATGCGCCGCCAGATAGGCCCTGCCGCTCGGTTCGGGAAGACCTTTCGACTGAAGCCAGTCGACGATGCGTCCCATCTGGCCGAAATAAAGCGACATGGTCGCGCTGGCGGCGGCCAGCAGGTCATATTCCGTGCGGGTCTCGCATTCAATTGCAGTGCCGATGCGGTTGAAGAGTTCGGCAACGCGGGCGTTGCGCGGGAAAATGGCCGTCACGCCTTCGCGATCCTCAACAAATGGCAAGGGAATGGCCCGGATCACTTCCACATCCGCCTTGATCCATTGCCCCAGTATCGTGTGGTCGGTGGCAGCAATCAGACTGATGACGAGCTGGCCGTCACGAAAGCGCATCGCGGGAATGACGTCCGCGGCGATCTGCGGCCGCACCGCCAGGAACACGATGTCGGCGCCATCCACGACGGCCTGATTGTGCTCGGCGATGGTGACCTGCGGGTATTGGGCGGCAAGATCGGCCGCGATCTCGGCGTTGCGGGGCGAGACAATGATCGGGTTTGCATATGCCGGTTCCGCCAGGAGGCCATCAATGATCGCCCTGGAAATCGTTCCCGTTCCGAGAAAGCCAATCCGCTCCGTCATCTGGCAGCACTCATCGGTGCCAGGGGAACTTCGGTCGTATAGTTTTCGCGCATGAAATTGATGAAATTGTCCTGGAACTGGCGAGTGTGTGCGTGGGCGAGTTCGTCGGCTCGCTCCACATCGCGCTTGCGGATGGCTTCCAGCATCTGGTTATGCTCGTCGGTCAGCAGATAGCCTTCACGCGTGCGTTCGAGATATTCGAAATGCAGGTGCAGCATGCGTTGGCCCTGCGCCAGCAGCCGTTCGTAGAATGATGCGAGGAATGGGTTTCGGCCCGCATCGGCAATGGCCATGTGAAACCGCTTGTTGGCTTCGGACATGGCCAGGCGGTCGCTGGTCTTCACCGCAGCCTCGAATTCCTTCTGACGCTTGGCGATTACTTTCAGATCGGCATCGGTGCGCAACGTAGCGGCCAGGCGGGTATTCATGCGTTGGGCAATATCCAGCGCCTCGACATATTTGGGGAACGTCCCAACTTCGATCGGCGCGACAATCGTGCTGCGATTGGACAAGGTGACCACAAGCTCCTCGCCCGCCAGGCGGATCAGAGCCTCGCGCACGGGAGACCGCGACATGTCGAAGCGTTCGGCCAGCGTGGTCTCGTCCAGAAGCTGGCCGGGCTGCAAGGTCAAGGCCAGAATTTCGCTTCGCAGCGTGTCGTAGACGCTTTTCCAGCCGGTGCCGCGAATGCGTTTAGGTTCCTGTTCTTCCACTTCGAATTCCTTGCTGGAGAGGTCCGCGAAACCATAGTTTTCTACGGACACCGTGTCGACAAGAATTTTCCGCCTTGACTTTGTCGACATTAAAACGACATAACATCGGCAGTTTGAAGGGCGAGCCGAGGCGCCGCGTGTCCCGTCCGAATATCCCGATAGCTGCGCTTCCGAGCCTTGAACGATCACTCTGTAAAGCCCTGCAATGGAGCCCTGCGATGAAACTCACCGGCGTCATGCCCGCCCTCGTCACCCCCTTCGATAAAAACGACAAGATCGACTTCAAGGCCTTCGAGAAGCTGCTCGTCCATCTGCGTGAAGCAGGCGTAAGTGGCTGGGTGCCGAACGGTTCGACCGGCGAATATTTCAGCCAGTCGACGGAGGAGCGCCGAGATGTGCTGCAGTTCGTCAAGGATTTCGCCAAGCCGGGCGAGACACTGATCGCCGGCACGAATGCGCCGGCCACGCGTGAAGTCATCGAACAGACCGCGATGGCCAAGGAGATCGGCTATGACGCGGTTCTGCTTGCGCCGCCCTTCTACACCCGTCCGACCCAGGAAGAGCTGATCAAGCATTACGAAACCGTGCTCGGCGCCGTCGACGTCAATCTCGTGCTCTACAGCTATCCCGCCAAGGATGGCTCGGACATTTCCTTCGAACTGATGGATCATTTCGCCGACAACCGCCGAGTCATCGGCATCAAGGAAAGCTCCGGCGTCCTGCAGCGGGCGATCGACATTGCCAGCCGCTATGAGGGCAAGATCCAGCTCGTCAGCGGCTCGGACGACATCGCGATCGACTTCATGTTCTGGGGCGCGGAAAGCTGGATTTGCGGACCGTCGAATTGCATGGCGAAAGCGTGCTGCGATCTCGATCGCACATATAAATCAGGCGATATCGCCAGGGCGCGCGAGATGATGAAGACGCTTTACCGCGCGATGAACATCCTCGAATCCGGCAAGTTCGTCCAGAAGATCAAATATGGTTGCGAGCTGCAGGGCTTGCCCGTCGGCGAGTGCCGTGCGCCGCTTGGGCCACTGACCGAAGCAGAAAAGGCCGAGTTCAAGGCCGCCATGCAGCCGATCCTCAACTGGTAAATTTTCGAGCCGCGGGCGCCCGGTAGTGCCGGGCGCCCGTATTGCTTCTTGGGTTCAGGGATCGGGCGCTATGCGGTTCAAAAGGGTGCTTTCCGTCGTCGAATGCCATGCGGAGGGCGAGAGCGGAAAAGTCATCGTCGGCGGTGTCGGACAGGTGCCGGGCAAGACGATGTTCGACAAGAAGCTGCATCTCGAAAATCACATGGACGACATTCGCAAGATGGTGCTGTTCGAACCGCGCGGCGCCGTCTGGCACAATGCCAATATCGTGCTGCCGTCCAACCATCCGGACGCGGACATGGGCTATGTGATCCTCGAGACCACCGAATACCCGGCCATGTCCGGATCGAACACGATGTGTGTCGCGACCGTGCTTTTGGAAACCGGCATTCTTCCGATGCGCGAGCTCGTCACCGAACTCGTGCTCGAGGCACCGGCGGGTCTCATCCGCGTGCGTTGCGAGTGTCGGGACGGCAAGGTGACGCGTGTTCGCCTGGTCAACCAACCTGCCTTTTGCTACCACGTCGACAGCAAGATCGAGGTCGCTGGCCTGGGTACGGTCGGGGTCGACATCGTCTATGGCGGCATGACCTATGTGATGGTCGACGCCGCAGCGCTCGGCTTTTCGATCGATCCGTCCGAAGCCCGGGAATTGTGCGAGGTCGGGCAGCGGCTGAAGGCTGCCGCCGTGGAACAGCTTGCGGTCGAACACCCCGAAAATCCCGCCATTCCGGGCATCACCAATACGGAATTCATGGGTCCGCTGCGCCGCGAGAACGGAGAGCTGATCTCACGGAATTGCGTTGTCGTGTCTCCCGGGCGCTGCGATCGCTCGCCCTGCGGCACCGGCTCCTCGGCACGTCTCGCGTTGCTCCATGCCAAGGGCCTGATCGCGCCGGGCGAAACCCTTGTGCATGAATCCATTACCGGCAGCCGCTTTCTCTGCACCATCGACGCTGTGACGAAGGTCGGTCGATATGACGCGGTCGTTCCGGCGATTGCCGGTCAAGCATGGATCACCGGCTTCCACCAGATGGGCATGGATCCGACGGATCCGTACCCGAATGGCTTCACCGTGGCTGACACCTGGATGGCAACTGTTTGATCGGCGGGCGGCAGCATGAGTGCTTCATCCACCATTGCGATCGTCGGCGCAGGCATTATCGGCACTACGCTTGCCTATGAGCTGCAGCGCCGCGGGTATTCCGTTCAGTTGATCGAGCGGGATGGTCCGGGTACCGGCGCAAGCTTCGGCAATATGGCCAGCATCGCCGTGACCGAATTCATGCCTGCCTCCCGACCGGCTATCTGGAAGCAGATGCCGAAATGGCTGCTCGACCCGGAAGGTCCGGTGCGCGTACGCCCCTCCTACATGCCGCGGCTTATCCCCTGGTTTCTGCGGTTTCTGGCAGCAAGCCGTCCCTCGAAGCTTCGCGAACTCGAAGCAGCTGGCGCGGTCCTCTGTCATCGCGTGTATGAGGACCTTGATGCGCTCCTGAAGGAAACCGGGCTCACTCACATGCTGAGCACGGAAGGCTGCCTCAGCCTCTATGCGGACGAGGCGGAGTTTCGTGCCGACCGCGATCATATCGAAATACTCGAGCGTTTCGGTTTTCGCCACGAAGTCCTCGGCGGCAATGCGATCCGCGACCTTGAGCCGGCGCTGACGACGAAAATCACCAAGGCGGTTCTCTTTCCCGACAACCGATCGATAACGGATCCTTACAGACTGGTCGTAGCGCTTGCCGAACGCTTTCAAGCCCTCGGCGGCACGATCATTCGCGGCGAAGTCGGTGGCTTCGACATGGCCGAGGGCGGGGTCAAGGCTGTCCGCTTGAAGGACGGCCGGGCGATCGACATTGACAAGACCGTGCTCGCGGCGGGTGTTTTTACCGCACGCATGGCGCGGGATCTCGGGGAGCCGATCCCGCTCGAGACCGAACGCGGCTATCACACCCAGATCATGGATCCCGGCATTTCGATGCGCCATTCGATCATCTGGCCGGCAAGGGCCTTCATGGTCACGCCGACAGCGGGCGGCATCCGCGTCGGCGGTACGGTGGAGATGGCGGGCATAGATGCCGCACCCGACTATCGTCGCGCCAAGATTACCGTCAAGCGTGCACTCGAGGCGTTGCCGGATCTGAAGGTGCGCCAGGCGAGCGAGTGGATGGGCCATCGCCCGGCCTTCCCCGACACGGTCCCCGTCATGAGCGCGTCTGCCAGGCATCGCGGCCTCTTCTATGCGACCGGCCACGGCCATCTCGGGCTTACCTATGCCGCGACCAATGCGCGGCTGATGGGCGACCTCATCTCCGGGGCGACACCGCCCGTCGATCTTACCCCCTATCGCGTCGACCGGTTCTGAGCCGGGTTGCCAATGGAGTATCTCATGCAGGACAAACTCTATATCGATGGAAAATGGGTTGCACCCGCCAGGGGCGGCAGGGCCGATGTCATCAATCCCGCGACGGAAGAGGTGATCCAGCAGATTGCGCTGGCAACAGAAGAAGATGTCGATCTCGCCGTGAAGGCTGCGCGACGCGCCTTCGACAAGGATGGCTGGCCGAAGCTCACCGGCGCCGAGCGCGCCAAGTATCTGCGCGCCATCGCCGCCGGCATTCGCGTCCGGCAGGCCGAGATCGCCCGGCTCGAAGTGCTCGACAACGGCAAGCCTTTTCCGGAAGCCGATTGGGACGTCGCCGACGCGGCCGGCTGCTTCGATTTCTATGCCGGGCTGGCTGAGGAATTCGATACGAAATCCGCCGAGCCTGTCGTGCTCAGCGATGCCCGCTTCACCTCCAAGGCGGTCAAGGAGCCGATGGGCGTCGTGGGCGCGATTGTCCCCTGGAACTATCCGTTGTTGATGGCATCGTGGAAGGTGGCGCCGGCGCTCGCGGCGGGTTGCACGGTCGTGCTGAAACCGGCTGAACTGACCTCGCTGACCGCACTCGAACTGGCCGCGATCGCCGATGACGTCGGATTGCCCGCCGGCGTGCTGAACGTTGTTACTGGGGCGGGTTCGATCGCCGGGCAGGCGATCGTCGACCAACCTCTTGTTGACAAGCTCGCCTTCACCGGTTCCGGCTCGGTCGGTTCGAAGATGATGGCGCAGGCGGCGCGAGACGTAAAGCGCATCAGCCTCGAGCTTGGCGGCAAGTCGCCGTTCGTCGTCTTCGGCGATGCCGACATCGAAGAGGCCGTCGAATGGATCATGTTCGGCATCTTCTGGAACCAGGGCCAGGTTTGCTCGGCGACCTCCCGCGTTCTGGTGGAGCAGGGCATCTATGAGAGGCTGCTTGCCCGGCTGATCGAGGAAACGAGGAAGATCACCATCGGCAACGGCCTTGATCACGGCATCCTCCTCGGACCGCTCGTTTCTGCGCGGCAACATTCCAATGTCATGCGCGACATTGAAAAGGCGAAGGCTGCGGGCGCGACCATCGCTTGCGGCGGCAAGCGGCCTGATGGTTTCGACGTGGGCTATTACCTGGAGCCCACGATCTTGACCGACGTGCCGCTCGACAGCGAGGCCTGGAGGGAGGAGATCTTCGGACCGGTGGTTTGCATCCGCCCGTTCGCCACGGAAGAGGAAGCGATCCGTCTCGCCAATGACAGCCGCTTCGGGCTTGCCGCTGCCGTGATGTCCAAGGACGATGCGCGCGCGGAACGCGTTGCCGCGGCCTTCCGAGCCGGGATCGTCTGGATCAACTGCTCGCAGCCGACCTTCACCGAAGCGCCCTGGGGAGGCTACAAGCAATCCGGCATCGGCCGTGAACTCGGACGCTGGGGCTTTGAGAACTATCTCGAGACCAAGCAGATCACGCGATTTGCCAGCGACGATCCCTGGGGCTGGTATATCAAATCGGGGGCTGGTCGATGAGCCAGCCGCTTTCAGGCCAGACCATCCTGGTAACCGGCGCATCGGGCGAGATCGGCCGCGCCATCGTCAAGGCCCTGGCGGAGGACGGCGCCCGGCCGATCATCCATTATGGCCGCGACCGAGCCGGCGCGGAAAGCCTGAACGCCGAGATCGGCGGGAAAGGCATCATCATTTCCACCGATCTATCGGCGGCGGACGGTGCTTTCGCGCTCTGGCAGCGTTCGCTTGAAGCGACGGGGCGCATCCATGCACTCATCAACAATGCCGGGGTCCTCAGCCGCATTGCGATCGATGCCGAGCCCGATCAATGGCACGCTGCCTGGCAGAAGGAATTCCAGGTAAATTTTTTCGCCGCCGCCGATCTCTCGAAAGAAGCCATCCGGCATTTCAAGACGCATGGCGGCGGACGTATCATCAACATGGCGAGCCGGGCCGGCCAGCGGGGCTATGCGGCGGACGCGATGCCCTATGGCGCAACGAAGGCGGCCCTCGTCAACCTGACCAAGTCCATCGCCCGCAGCTTTGGTGGCGACGGAGTGACCGCGATTGCGATCGCGCCCGGCTGGGTGCGCACGCGCATGGCTGAGGAGTTTGTTGCAAAGAACGGCAAGCAGGCGGCGGTCGGAGAAATTCCGATCGGCGAAATGGCGGAGCCGCAAGCGGTTGCCGAACTGGTGGCCTTCGCCCTTCGCGCCTCGCAGGCATCGCTGAACGGCGCGACACTCGATGTCAATGGCGGCAGCTATATCAGATAGGGAGATATGAGATGCAACGTTTCGAAGGCAAAGCCGCCGTCGTCACCGGTGCAGGCGGCGGTATCGGCTCGGCAATCGCCAGGCGGCTGGCTTCCGAAGGCGCGCTGGTGGTCGTCACCGACGCCAATGTCGAGGCCGCCGCGACCGTGACGGCTGATATCCGCGCATCCGGCTGGCAGGCCGAGACGATTACGGCAAACATCGCGGACAAGGGCGAATGCGCTGCGCTGATTGCCGACAGCTTTGCCCTGCGCGGCCGGCTCGACGTGCTGGTCAACAATGCCGGCATCAACCGGCGCGGCAATCTCTTGGCGCTCTCCGACGAGGATTGGTCGCTGAGCTTCGACGTCAATCTCAATTCAATGTTTCATTTGTGCCGCGCGGCCCTGCCGCTGATGATCGAAGCCGGCGGCGGCGCGATCGTGAACACCGCCTCGCAATGGGGTCTCTATCCCGCACCGAACCATATCGCCTACAATACGACCAAGGCTGCCGTCGCCGCCTTCACCCAGAATCTCGCGCGCGACTATGCGCCGGACAAGATCCGCGTGAATGCCGTCTGCCCCGGCGAAATCCATACGCCGATGCTGGAAGCAGGCGTCAAGCGCTCCGGCCGCACCATTGCCGACCTCGACAAGCTGGTGCCCTTCGGTCGTATCGGCAAGCCCGAGGAAGTCGCCGCTCTCATCGCGTTCCTCGCCTCGGATGAGGCAGAGTTCATCTGTGGATCGCTGGTGGAGATCACCGGCGCCCAGGCGGTGGCCTGAGGAACACTACCGGATGGCCGATGATAGGGGCGGCTTTCGCTGGCGCCCTCGATGACGCTGCAAGGTGGCTCGAAACAGAGAGGCTTGGATAAGGAAGGGTGTGTCGCATGGCCGGCCGCCCTGCGACAGGGCGGCCGGCCATGCTTGTCTGATGCTCAGGCCTGGCTGGGCTTCTCCCAGAGGTTTAGCGACTGACCGATGCCGTTCCTGAGCGCGGTCTGGTAGCACTCATAGCCCCAGCTGATGTCGAAGACGGCCATGCCGCAGGCGATGAAGATCACGCGATCCTTGGGCGTTTCGCGCCCGGGCTTCTTGCCGTTGACCACGTCGCCGAGGCCGGTCGAGTCCTGCAGCGGCGGCAGCTTTCCAGCATCGATCAGCCGAAAGAAGGGGCCGCCGATGACGCCGCTGTAATAGGCTTCCTTGTTGCCCGAGGCGACGGCATCCTCTACATAGGCTTCCTGCAGCGAGGTGTGGTCGTAGACGATCTTGGCGCTGGTGAGAAAGCTCTCCTCGGTGTTGAACGGGCCGGAAACGAGGATGGTGGCGCCCTCCTTGATCCATTCGTCGTTGAAGAACAGCGGCTTCAAACGCGACGCGGCGACGGTGACGACATCAGCGCCGCGGAAACCTGCCTCGGCATCGTCGACGCCCGCGGCTTCGACATCATAGGTTTCCCTGACCCACGCCGCGAACTCGTTGGCCTTGTCGAGGAAGATATCGAAGCAGACGACCTTTTCGACGGCCTTGAGCTGGGTCATGATCGCCGAGAAGCAGGCCTTGTTGATCGGGCCGCAGCCGATCACCGAGACGACTTTCGAATCGGCATTGGCGAGATGCTTGGCGGCCACGCCGGGCACGCCGCCGGTGCGGGCTGCGGACAGAAGATTCGCCGACATCAGCGCCAGCGGCGCGCCGGTATCCTTGTCGTTCAGCATCATGGTGAGCACCGAGCGCGGCAAGCCCTTTTGCGCATTGGCGTGGTTGGAGCCATACCACTTGTTGCCGCAGACATCGAAGCGCCCGCCGAGATAGCCGGGCATGGCGGCAAAGCGGCGGTCCGGACCGGCCACCGGCATATTCGGGAACTTTGTTTCCTTCGGGAAGACGATGTTGAGGCCATGGCTGTTGTGATTGGCGCCGCCCATGAGGTAGTCGCCTTCGCCCAGCAGGCTGAAGGTCTCCTCGCAGACGGTGACGCAGCGTTCGGCATTCAGGACGCCGGCTGCGATCATGTCGGGTTCGGACAGGTAGAGAAAATCGATCCGGGGATACATGGCATTTGCCTTTCGAATGGTGTTGAAGGAATTGGTGGGCCGTAGCCGTGGCTCAGAAGCGCAGAAGCGGCTTGATGTCGTAGAGACGGCAGCCGGGGCTGCGGGCATTGGCGCGCATGAGGAAGTTGAGTTTCTCGATGCGTTCGCCGGAGCGCGGAGCGCCGTTCTTCTGGAACGGAACCTGCAGGCCGACGGAAAAATCCATCACCACGTCGTCGACCACGCCTCCGGAACGGCCGGACGGTACGGCGATCATTCCGTGGTCGGCGGCGAACCGGTAGGCGTCCATCGCCTCGGTGATCGTGCCGACCTGGTTGGGCTTGAGGACGAAGCCGTCGACGGCATGTTCCTGATGGGCGCGTCGCAGGAGGGGCAGGCTGGTGACGGTCAGGTCGTCGCCGAGGATGATCGTGCGGGGCAATTCCCGCACGGCCCTGCTGTAGCCTTCCCAGTCATTTTCATCGAGAAGGTCCTCGATGAAAACGAAGTCGAAGGTCTCCGTCAGCTTGCGCACATAGGCGATCAGCGCGCTGGAGGTCACGCGCTCGCCCTTCAGCAGATAGGTCCTGGTCGCCGCGTCGTACATTTCGCTCGAGGCGCAATCGAGCGCGAAGGAGATCTTTCCGCGATATCCGCATTCGTCGATCGCACGGCGCATCATGGAAAGTATCAAGGCGGGATCGTCGGATGGAGCGGCATAGCCGTAGGAGCTCGCGACCTGCGGCTTGTGGCCGAGATAGGCGGTCAGCACGGTGCCGAGATGATTGAAGACCGTCACCGCCATTTCCACGGCCTGGTCTATGCTGTCCGTTCCATGCGGGACGATCAGGAATTCGTTGAAGGACTGGGTGAAATTCTCGTAGCGGCCGCCGTTGATGACGTTGAAGCAGGGCACGGGAACGGTGCGGATATCGCCGCCAGCGATGTGATTGTAGAGCGGAATGCGGCGTGAAGCGGCTGCCGCCCGGAATGCGGCGATCGACGCGGAGTAGATGGTGTTGCCGCCGAGATTGTGTTTGTCGGGCGTGCCGTCGAGCGCGATCATCTTCTCGTCGATGGCCCGCTGGTCGAACACGTTCATGCCGATAAGGGCGGGACCGATGATATTGACGGCCTTGTCGACCGCCGTGTGGACGCTCAGGCCCTTGTAGCTCGAAGGGTCGCCGTCGCGCAGCACGAAGGCTTCATACATGCCGACGGAGGTTCCGGTCGGTGCGGCGCCAAGGCCGATTGCGCCGCTTTCGGTGCGGATTTCCACCTCGACGGCGGGGCGGCATTTGCAGTCGATGATCTGCTGGGCGTGAAGGGAGACAATCTTGTCCTGCATCTCAGGCGCCCCGCTGAAGTTCGGGAACGTACATGATGGTGAGGTCGCAAAGATTGGTGCCGGTGTTGCCGGTGAAGACGGCCGAGGACACGGCGTCCAGAGCCTCGAAACAGCTGTGGTCACGCAGGGCCTGGTAGAGGTTGATCCCCTTGTCTGCGGCCGCCCTCGCGGTGGAGGAATCGGTGATGCCGCCCGCCACCCGGGTCGTGCCGTCGGTGCCTTCGGTATCGACCGAAAGCAGGCAGGCGCCCGACGTCTTGGCGGCGGTGATGGCAAAGCTGACCGCCATTTCCTGGCCGGGTCCGCCGTGTCCGCGAATGGTGCTGTTGTCCTCGATGAGGGTCGTGACTTCGCCTGAACTCAACAGGACGCAAGGCGCCTTGATCGGATTGCCATAGGTCTGGATCTCACGCGCCATGGACGCGAGGAAAGTGCCCGCGTCCCGCGCTTCGCCCTCTAGGAAGGAGGAGACGATCATTGCCGGAATGCCCATTTCCGCGCAGATTTCCTTGGCATAGATGCAGGAGTCCGGCAGCGTGTTGAGCAGGAAATAGGTGTTGTCAAAGAAGGCCTTCGGCGTTTCCGCTTCCGGCCCGGCATTCATCAGATAATCGACGACCGTTTTCGGCAGCCGATCGGCGACGTTGCGATTGATGATCGTCGCGCGCGCGTCGTCGAGCGTCGTCGCATCGGGACCGATCGGCGTGCTCTTGTAGGCGGCATAGGGTTCGGCAATGTCGCCCGTCGCCGGGTTGCCGACCGCATCGCTGATGCCAAAGCCGATCAGTTCGGCACCCACATCCTGGATTCGCTTGGCCAGCATGCCGCCGTTGAGTGCGGAAATATGCCGGCGGACGGCATTGATCTCATAGATGCCGGCACCCGACTTCAGCAGCACATCGGTGGATCTCGTCCTGGAGGCTGATGCCGTCGATCGGGCAGGACATCAGCGCCGAGCTGCCGCCGCTGATGACGCAGATGAACAGGTCGTCCGGGCCCGACTGGTCGACGATCTCGATGATTTTCCTGGAAGCTCGATGACCTTCCTCATTGGGCAGGGGGTGGCCGCCGATGAAGACTTCGGTCTTGTTGAACCGATCCGTCTCCTCGAGCACCTTGACGATGGCGATGCCCTTGGTCAGGCGTTCGCCCAGCACGTGATCGACGGCCATCGCCATGTGGTTGCAGGCTTTTCCGGCGCCAAAGAGGTAGACGTTTCGCTTCTTCGACAAGTCCCAGGCCCGGTTTCCGATATGGAGCACGCTGCCCTCCATGCGCATGATGTCGCGCATGCGGCGGTAGCTATCGAGCCGGTCGAGGGTCCGATCTGCGATCTCCAGTACGATCCGCCGGGAGGATCGATCGCCTCCGGACAGGATTTCATCTGCGTTACGGATTTTCTTCATCTGGATACTCGATTGCTGCGTGCGCGGCCCGACCCGAGCGAAGGGCGCAGCGCCTCGCCCGCTCGGCAGGGCGCCCGGCGGTTAAAATCTGGATGACTATGGTCGCGGCGGCGTTCAGGCAGCGCGCAGGTCCAACATACGCAAATGGGCTATTGTCGACAATAGCCGTTCGACACATTTTTTATCTTGTCTTCTTGTTCTGGGGTTGGCTCAGGGCGATAAACGGGCAACAGCGGACCAGAGAGGCGTCACGATGGATCGAACGAAGCTTCCCAAGATTGAGAAAATGCCGGCCGACGTGCGGGCGCTGGGGGTGTTGCGCGCCCGGATCATCGAGGGTGCGATTCCCGCAGGGGCGCGGCTGACCGAGGTGCAGATTTCGGATGAAATGGGGCTCTCGCGCGCAACGGTGCGAACCGCTCTTCATCAACTCGCCCAGGAAGGCCTGGTCAGTCTCGTGCCCTATACGGGGTGGACCGTCGTCAAACTGTCGCAACAGGATATATGGGAGCTCTATACGTTGCGCGCTGCGGTGGAGCGGCTGGCCGCCGGGCTTGCGGCCACAAATGGCGCGGCGGACCGGATCGCGGATATACGGAAAGCGTTCCATGCGCTGGAGGTCGCCTGCGAACGGAAGGGGGCCAATGAGATCGCCGAAGCCGATTTCGGCTTTCACAAATCGATTGTCGACGCTTCCGGTCATTCGCGCTTATGCGCCCAGTATGGCCTGATCGAGCATCAAATCAGGGTTTACATCCGCTCGAGCGATGCGCTGATCGCCGATCCGAGCGAAATATTGGACCAGCACCGGCCGATCCTCGATGCCATCTTGGCAAAGGACTCCGCCTTGGCCGCCGAGCTATCCGAAGAGCACAATCTCCGGGAAGGCCAGAAGCTGACCGCGTCTGTTTCAGGCCTCTAGCCGGTTCAGCCCGCCGAAACACCCGCTGATCGCAGTCCGATTTTGTCGCCGGACACCCCCGGGTGGCGTCGCGTCGGGGACGCAAAGACGTTTGCCTGAAGTTGACACATATATGACAAGTGATGTATGACAAACGCGCGCTGATGGCGGGGACGGAATTTTCGGCTTGACGCTGTCGACACGAAGACGACATAATGTTGTCGAGTGAACGTCGACACGATCGCTGAAATAAGCCCTTGACATTGTCGACATTAGAACGACTAATCATAAAGTCGACATTAGAACGACAAAGTTTGGCGCAGCCAGCTTCGGGAACTTGCGCCGTGTGGCGCCAACGGTGGGAATTCACGGCAGCATTTTCGGATGGGCTCGCGGTCGCCTATTTGGCCGATGCCCGGATCAGGATGGTGGTTGGCTCGCATGCGTTGGCGCCGGGTCGTGAGTTCGTTCCCGGCCAGGCTGGAGGCTTGGTACGGACAGGCAGTGAGGGTCTTAGACAATCAACGCCTTCTGAAAAGACGAACTGATCTTCAAAACCAACAGAGGATGGAATGACATGAAAAATGCATTGAAGCTTGGTCTTGCCGCTCTCGCGCTCGCGGCCGCGACGCCGCAATTCGCGTCGGCGGCGCCCGGGGACACACTGAAGGCCGTACAAGCGCGGGGCGTGCTCAACTGCACCTCCAGCGACGGCAACTTCGAAGGTTTTGCCGAGGTTGACGCACAGGGCAACTGGCACGGCCTCGACATCGACTATTGCCGCGCCGTCGCAACCGCGATTTTCGGTAGCGACGACAAGCTGAAGCTGATCCCGATCAGCTGGGCCCAGCGCTTCCCTTCGTTGCAGTCGGGCGAAATCGATCTGGTCATCAAGGCTTCGGGTTGGCTGTTCAGCCGTGACACCGAACTCGGCCTGCAGTTCTCGATGCCGTACTTCATTGGCGTCACGACCTTCATGGCGCATAAAGACCTTGCCGCCAAATCCCTGGCCGATCTTGCTGGCGGGACCGTTTGCGTCGCCGGCGGCACGTCGACCGAGAAGCTCGTCAGCGACTACATCAAGGAAAAGAAATACGACGTCAAGGTCGTGACCTTCGAGAAGAACACCGAAGCCACCGCCGCCTATTTCGCCAACCGTTGCGACGCCTATGCCGAATGGGGCCCGATCGTTGCGGCAACGCGCGCGACCTCGGCCGATCCGGATAGCCACGACATCCTGTCAGACGCGCTGTCGCTCGAAGGCGAGGCGATCGTCATGCGCCAGGGCGACGACAATTGGGTCGACATCGCCAACTGGGTGATTGCCGCGCAGCGCATCGCCGAGGAAAATGGCGTGACCTCGAAGAACATCGATGAGATGAAGGCCAACCCGCCGAACACCGTCGTCGGCAAGCTGCTCGGCGTCACCCCAGGCATCGGCGCTCGCCTCGGCCTCAAGGATGACTGGGCTTACAATGTCATCAAGAAGCTCGGCAATTCCGAGGAAATGTACAACCGCAACTTCGGAACCGAGTCGCGCTATAAGCTGCCACGCGCCCTGAATTCGCTGTGGAACAAGGGTGGCGTCTTCTACGCCCCGGTCCTCGACTAAAAAATGCCGTCCCTCCGCCGGGGCGGGCCCCGGCGGAGGTTCATTTCATTTTATGCCTCCTTGTGAGGCGAGGTGGACATGGACCCATGACCTTTTCGTTCGGAAACCGGAAACAGCGCGATATCCTGTTGCAGGCTTTCTTCCTCGCCGTCGTCCTGGCCGTGCTGGTCGTCGCCGTGATGACGACGCGGCGAAATCTCGAAATCCAGGGCCTGAGCGTCGGGTGGAGTTTTCTAAACTATGCGACGGGCTCCTCCATCGTCTTCTCCTTGATCGATTACGATCTTGATTCGAGCTTTGCCCGCGCGCTGCTGGTCGGCTTCATCAACACGCTGTTTCTCGGAACGATCTCGGTCTCGCTGGCGGTCCTCCTCGGCACGGTCATCGGCACGGCACGGCTCTCCAGCCACAAGCTGCTCAGCTCCATCGCCGGCGTCTATGTGCAGATCTTCCGCAACATTCCGCTGATCCTCCAGGCCTTTTTCTGGTATGCGATTTTCGTGAATTTCCCCTCGCCACGCCAGGCCATTGCCATGCCGGCCGGCGTCTTCATCTCCAATCGCGGCATCTATTTCCCGATGCTCAACATTGAGGCCTGGTATCTTCTGGGGGCGATCGCGCTCTTCATCGTCGGCACGATTGCCTCCGTTTCCGTCGCGCGCCGCACGGGCCGCGGGTCTTCGCTGATCGGTATTCTTATCTCGCTGGCGCTTGCCTGCGTCATCGGCTATGCCGGGCGGGTGGTTGATACACCGCTCTTCGATATGCCGCAGCCGAAAGGACTTCGCTTCCTTGGCGGCGGCACGATGACGCCGGAGCTCGGAACCGCCATCGTTGCGATCGCGCTCTTTGGGGCATCCTATGTCGCCGAAATCGTCCGCGCCGGCTTTCTTTCCATCCCGGCCGGATTGATCGAGGCCGCCCATGCGCTCGGCCTCGGCAAGTGGCACATCTTCTGGCGTGTCCGCCTGCCACTGATGATAAGGCGCATCCTGCCGACGATGACGAACCAGATCATCTGGCTGATGAAAGCCACCACGATCGGCATTGCCATCGGGTTTCCGGATTATTTCGGCGTGGTCGCCAATTCGATCAACCATTCCGGGCAGACGATCTCGCTGATTTTCCTGCTGATCCTCGGCTTCTGGGCGATCAACATGACCATCTCCTTCACGATGAACGCCATCAATCGGGCGCTTGCCCTGCCGGGACATAAGAAATGAGAGCGGAAACGATGACGGCCACCACCGACATTCAGGCGCCGGCGTTGAACGGCAGCCTCCTCGACAGTGTAAGGCGCGACTACTTCTCCTCGGCCGGACGCACGATCCTCACCTTGGTTTGCCTGGCGTTGATCCTCTCAGCCCTATGGTTTCTCGTAAACTGGGGACTGGTCAATGCCGTTTGGTTCGGCACGCCCGAGGACTGCCACAAGGCTGCCGGCGCCTGCTGGGCCGTCATCACCGACCGTTATCGCCTGATCTTTTTCGGCCTTTATCCCTATGAGGAACAGTGGCGTTCGGCGCTTGCGTGCCTCGCCATCCTCGCGACAGTCATTCTGTCGTGCGTTCCATTCTTCTGGTCCGCGAAGCGGCTGCCGGTGCTGTGGGCCCTCGGCTACGGGCTATTCTACTTTCTCATGAAAGGCGGCGTATTTGGCATGCCCGTCGTGCTCGAAACCCAGTGGGGCGGACTTGCGCTGACGGTCTTCGTCTTCTCGTCCACCGTTGTCATCGGCATGCCGCTAGCCATTGTTCTTGCGCTCTTGCGGCGCTCCAGGCTGCCGGTGGTTTCGACGGTCACCGCGCTCTTCATCGATGGCATTCGTTCGCTGCCGCTTCTCTCCATTCTGTTCACCGCCGCCATCATCCTGCCTTTGACGCTGCCGGGTTTCCTGGTTGGCGACAAGCTGTACCGCGTCATTATCGGTGCCGCCGTCTTCTTTGCGGTCTATCAGGCGGAAATCATTCGCAGCGGGATTCAGTCCTTGCCCGCAGGGCAAGAGGAAGCGGCAACGGCGCTTGGCCTCAATTACTGGCAGACGATCTCGCGCATCATCCTGCCGCAGGCTTTCCGGTTTGCACTGCCGCCGACGATCAACCAGGTGGTGATCGCCTTCATGGAAACGGCCCTGATCGTCATTCTGGGCTTCTTCGAGATCACGGCGTCAGGCAATGCGGCCTTTTCGACAGGCGGATGGAAGCCCTTCCATATCGAGGTCTACAGCTTTGTCGCTCTGATCTATTTCGTCTTCACTTACTCGCTGTCGATGTATGGCAGCTATCTCGAACGATCCTTGAAATTGGGTTCGCGATAGCATGAGAGCGGCAGGCGTGCGTCGGGATTCGGACCCGGCATGACGGACATTCCCGCGCTCTTCGGCGCGGCGGCAGGATTTTGGGAGTAATGCAAATGACCACAAGCGCTCTGGCGATCGAAGTCGACGGTCTGTGCAAATATTACGGCACACATCAAGTTCTTCACGGGGTAAACCTGACGGTGAAAGCGGGTGAAAAGATCGTCGTCTGCGGTCCATCTGGTTCGGGCAAGTCGACCCTGATCCGTTGCCTCAACAAGCTCGAGGAACACCAGCAGGGCAGGATCCGCGTGCTCGGCACCGAACTCAATGACGAGATCGACAATATCAACGAGATCCGTCGCGAAGTCGGCATGGTGTTCCAGCATTTCAATCTCTTCCCGCACCTGACGGTGCTGGAAAATTGCGTGCTGGCACCGATGCTGGTCCGTAAGGTTGATCGCAAGACCGCCGAGGAGCAGGCCATGACCTATCTCGAGCGCGTCAAGATCCCGCAGAAGGCGAAGAGCTATCCCGGGGAACTGTCCGGCGGCCAGCAGCAGCGCGTGGCTATTGCCCGGGCTCTGTGCATGAAGCCGGAAATAATGCTGTTCGACGAGCCGACCTCGGCGCTCGATCCGGAAATGATTTCGGAAGTACTCGACGTCATGATCCAACTTGCCCAGGGCGGCATGACCATGGTCTGCGTGACCCATGAGATGGGCTTTGCCCGCAAGGTCGCCGATCGGGTGATCTTCATGGACCAGGGGAAGATCGTCGAAGATGCGCCGCCGGCAGACTTCTTCGACAACCCGCAGCATGAGCGGTCGAAACTCTTCCTCAGCCAGATACTTGGACACTAGAGCGGGGTGCGCCCACTTGCGTACGCGCCATCGCCCTATCTGTTTGTTTTTGCCGCATTTGTGCGACGTCAGGTGATTCCACCTGACTGCAAAATGCTCTAGCAGGCTGCTGAAAAAGCCCTCTGGCTTTTGGGTTTTT
>NZ_LNQB01000041.1 GCF_001651875.1 Sinorhizobium saheli | reverse complement strand
CCCATGACTGCCTCCAAAAGACAGTCTTGAATCTGATTTGCTCAGCCTTGGGAATCCCCAAGAGTCCACACGACCTAGAGCACTTTCAGTCGAACATGCGATGCGCTTTAGGTCCCATTTCATGTCGTTATCCCAACCGATGCACAGTTTTGGGCGACATGCTTTAGCGGAGAAGGCAACATGACCACGATCGATCTCAACAGCGATCTCGGCGAGGGCTACGGCGCCTGGCGGATGGGCGACGACGAGGCGATGCTTTCCATCGTCTCTAGCGCCAACGTCGCCTGCGGCTTTCACGCCGGCGACCCGGCCGGCATTTTGAAGACGGTGAAGGCGGCGGCGGAACGGGGCGTCTCGGTCGGCGCCCACGTCTCCTACCCGGACCGCGTCGGCTTCGGCCGGCGCGACATGGACGTGACGAGCGCCGAGCTCGTCGCAGACGTCATCTACCAGATCGGGGCGCTGAAGGGCATCGCCGCGGCGGCCGGCACGCAGGTCCGCTACGTCAAGCCGCACGGCGCGCTCTACAACCGCATCGCAACCGACGCGAAGCAGGGCGCCGCCGTGATCGAGGCGATCAGGGCGGTCGACCCTTCGCTCGTGCTGATGGGCCTCGCCAACGCGCCGATCCTCGACCTTGCCCGCAATGCCGGCCTGAGCGTCGTCGCCGAAGCCTTCGCCGATCGCGCCTACACGCCGGCAGGGCACCTCGTTTCCCGCCGCGAGCCGGGCGCCGTGCTGCACGACCCGGCGCTCATCGCCCGGCGCATGTTGCGGCTGGCGACGGACGGCACGATCGAGGCGGCCGACGGCAGCGTCATCCGCATCGACGCGAAGTCCATCTGCGTGCATGGCGACAGCCCCGATGCCGTGGCGATCGCCCGCGAGATCCGCCGGACCTTCGAGGCCGAGGGGATAGCGGTGCGATCCTTCCTCACGCAAAGCCCCGCGTGAGGAGGATCAAATGAACGCAACGGAACCTCGTCGCCACACCGACGCGGGAGCGGCGCAGGCCGCGCGCGCACGCTATCGTGCAGGCGCGGTCGAGCCGACCTCCGGCATCGCACCCGGGTTCACCCAGGCGAACATGATCGTGCTGCCGCGCGACTGGGCCTATGACTTCCTGCTCTATGCCCAGCGCAACCCGAAACCCTGCCCCGTCCTCGACGTCACCGATGCGGGCTCGGCGACGACCGTGCTGGCGCCGGGTGCGGACCTTCGCACCGACCTGCCGCTCTATCGGATCTGGCGGGACGGAAAGCTCGCCGAGGAGACGGCGGACGCCACCGCCGCCTGGCGCGAGCATTCCGACCTCGTCGCCTTCCTGATCGGCTGCAGCTTCACCTTCGAGACTGCGCTGGTGGAGGCCGGCATCGAGGTCCGCCACATGGCCGACCGAAGCAATGTGCCGATGTACCTGACCGACCGCCCCTGTCGGCCCGCCGGCAGGCTGCGCGGCAACATGGTCGTCTCCATGCGGCCGATCCCGGCTTCGCGCGTCGCCGATGCGGCGACCATCTCCGGCCGCTTTCCGGCCGTCCACGGTGCCCCCGTGCATGTCGGCGATCCGGCGCTCATCGGCATTCGGGACCTGGCGAGGCCGGATTTCGGCGACCCGGTGCGTGTCGAACCTGGCGAGCTTCCGGTCTTCTGGGCTTGCGGCGTCACGCCGCAGGCGGCGGTCATGGCCTCGGACGTGCCCTTCGCGATCACCCATGCGCCGGGGCACATGTTCATTACCGACGTACCCGATTCCGCCTATCACGCCTGAGGTCACGATGCGCTTCCTTCCCGTCAGCCTGACGACGTTTCTCGTGGAGCTTGCCGGCCTCGACGAGACCCTGGCGCTCTTCGCCTCGCTGGAGGCCGAACCGCTCGAGGGCATCGAGGAGATGGTGCCGGCGGCGCGCACGCTGATGATCCGCTTTCGCCCGGAGCAAGCGACGGCGGAAGACCTCGCGGGCGCCATCGCCGCCCGCGACCTCTCGACCCGCGTCGCACCGTCCGAGCGGCTGGTGGAAATTCCGGTGCGGTACGACGGCGAGGACCTGGAAGAGGTTGCGCGGCTGACGGGACTGAGCGTCGAGGAGGTGATCCGCCGCCACACGCAAAGCGAATTCACCGTCGCCTTCTGCGGCTTCGCCCCGGGCTTCGGCTATCTCGTCGGCGGCGACCCGGCGCTGCACGTGCCGCGCCGACAGACGCCGCGCACGCGCATTCCGGCCGGCTCCGTCGCGCTTGCCGGCGCCTTCAGCGGCGTCTACCCCCAGGCAAGCCCGGGCGGTTGGCAGATCATCGGCGTGACGCCGGTCAAGATGTGGGATCTCACCCGCGATCCGCCGGCGCTTCTCGAGCCCGGCACCCGCGTTCGGTTCTACGACTGTTCCAGGCGCGCCGTCCCGGCGCCGGCCGCAGCGTCGGAATCCCGGAGCGATACCGCGGCGGGGACAACGGCGAGCGAAGACGCCACGCGCTTCACGGTGCGCGCCGCCCCTATTCCGGCACTGTTCCAGGACTCCGGCCGCTTCGGCATGTCCGGCCAGGGCGTGTCGGCTTCCGGCGCGCTCGACCGAAGCGCGCTGAAGACGGCCAACCGCGCGGTCGGCAATTCCTCCGGCGCCGCCTGCCTCGAGATCACGCTCGGCGGCTTCTCCTTCGAGAGTTCCGGCCGCGCGGTGATCGCGCTTACCGGCGCGCCCTGCCCGCTCACGATAAAGGACCGGTCGGGAAAGAGTTTCGAAGCGGGCTGCTGCCGGCCGATACCGCTCGAACCGGGTGACGTGGTGACGCTCGGCCATCCGCCGAAGGGGATGCGCTCCTACCTTGCGGTTCGCGGCGGCTTCGATGTGCCGAAGGTCCTCGGCAGCGCCGCCACCGACACGCTCGCCGTCATCGGACCGGAGCCGGTCGCGGCCGGTGCCGTCCTGGCGATCAGGCGCCCGGCCTCGCCCATGGAGAGCGTGTCGATTTCTGAAACACCGGGTGAAGACCTTCCGGCCGTTGGCGACGTCGTTACGCTCGACGTGGTGATGGGGCCGCGCACCGACTGGTTCACCGCGGCCGCCATCGCCCGGTTCTTAGACCAGGAATGGTTGGTGACGCCGCAGTCGAGCCGCGTCGGCATCCGGCTTCTCGGCGACGTGCCGCTGGAGCGCATCGACAGGGCGGAACTGCCGAGCGAGGGAACGGCGACGGGTGCGATCCAGGTGCCGCACAACGGCCAGCCGGTGCTCTTTCTCGCCGATCACCCGCTGACGGGCGGCTATCCGGTCATCGGCACCGTCGCCGAATACCATCTCGATCTCGCCGGTCAGATTCCGGTCAATGCAAGAATAAGGTTCCGACCCGTCACGCGTTTCGCCGAGATCCGGCCACGGCGCGGCGCACGGCCGGGAGGGAGGAGACATCCATGAAGAAAGTGCTGATCGCCAATCGCGGCGAGATCGCCGTGCGCATCATCCGCGCCTGCCGCGACTACGGCGTCGCCTCGGTCGCCGTCTATGCCGACCCGGACGTCGACGCCCTCTTCGTGCGGCTTGCGGACGAGGCCTACGGCCTTGGCGGCAGCCGCCCGGCCGAAACCTATCTCGATATCGCCAAGCTGATCGAGGTCGCCCGCCGCTGCGGGGTGGATGCCGTGCATCCTGGCTACGGCTTCCTCTCCGAAAGGGCGGAGTTCGCCCGTGCCGTCATCGACGCCGGGCTGACCTGGATTGGCCCCGACCCGCAGGTGATCGAGGCGCTGGGCGACAAGGTCGAAGCCCGCCGTATCGCCGAGCGCGTCGGCGCGCCCCTCGTCGCCGGCAGCGACGGCCCGGTGGAAAGCGCCGCCGAGGTCGTCGCGTTCGCGGAGAAGCACGGTTTGCCGGTTGCCATCAAGGCCGCGCATGGCGGCGGCGGACGCGGCCTGAAGGTCGCGCGGCAGATCGATGAGATCGCCGAACTCTACGCCTCCGCCGTCCGCGAGGCGACGGCGGCCTTCGGCCGCGGCGAGTGTTTCGTCGAGCGCTTCCTCGACCGGCCCCGCCACATCGAGGCGCAGGTGCTTGCCGACCGGCACGGCAGGGTGCTCGTCCTCGGTACCCGCGATTGCTCGCTGCAGAGGCGCAATCAGAAGCTTGTCGAGGAGGCTCCCGCCCCGTTCCTGACCGATGCCCAGCGCAATGCGATCCATGATGCCGCCAGGGCGATCTGTGCCGCCGCCGGCTATGTCGGCGCTGGATCGGTCGAGTTCCTGCTCGGCGCCGACGGCACCATCTCTTTCCTCGAGGTCAATACCCGGCTCCAGGTCGAGCATCCGGTGACCGAGGAGACGACCGGCATCGACCTCGTCGTCGAACAGTTCCGCATCGCCGACGGCCTGCCGCTCGAGATCGCCGAGACGCCGCCGCGCGGTCATGCGATCGAGTTCCGCATCAACGCCGAGGATCCCGGCCGCGGTTTCCTGCCGACCCCGGGCCGGATCACCGCCTTCGAGCCGCCCGCCGGACCGGGCATCCGCCTCGACAGCGGCGTCGTCACGGGCTCGACCGTGCCTGGCGTCTTCGATTCGCTGGTGGCGAAGCTGATTGTCACCGGGCCGACCCGGAGCGAGGCGCTGCGGCGGGCGCGCCGGGCGCTCGCCGAATTTCGCATCGAAGGCGTGGCGACCGTCCTGCCGTTCCACCGCGCCGCCATCGAGACCGCGGATTTCCTCGCGACCGACGGCTTCCGCGTCCATACCCGCTGGATCGAGACCGACTTCGCCGACATGCCAGCGGCCGGGGCGCGGCCGGAGCGTGCGCCGGACCCTTCGCTCGTGCGCACGCATGTCGAGATCGACGGCAGGAGGCACGAGCTCGCCATTCCTTCCATGCTCCTCGCCGGGTTCACGGCAGCGGCAAAAGAGGGAAATGCCGCTCCGGCCGAGCGCGCGGCGGTTGATCCGGACGACCTGACGGCGCCCGTCGCCGGCACGCTGCAGGCCTGGAAGATTGCCGATGGCGACGAAGTAAGCCAGGGAGCGCTGATTGCCGTCATGGAAGCGATGAAGATGGAGACACCGATCACCGCCCCCCGCGACGGCACGATCCGCATCGTCGCCGCGGAGGGAAGCTATCTCCAGGCCGGTGCGTTGATCGGGCGATATGAAGGCTCGGGCGAGAAGAGGTGAGGAAGGCTCGCCGGCCGATGGAGGGCCCTGAAGCCCCCCGCAGGTTTTGCTCAGAGGCCGATGTTTCGCCGCGAGGCAATGACATAGAGCGCGCCTGCAAGCGTTGCGACGGCGCAATAGGTGATGGCGCCGAGCGGGCCGAAGCCGTCCACGAATAGGCCGCCGAGGATGGCGCCGCTGGCGATCGCCACCTGGAAGGTCGCAACGATCAGGCCGCCGGTGCTTTCCGCATGGTCGGGCGCGGCGCGCACCATCCAGGTCTGGACGGCGACGGGCAGCGCGCCGAATGCGAAGCCCCAGAGGGTAACCGCGCCGGCCGATACGATGTCGATCGAACCGAAGACCGCGAGGGCGAGCGCCATTGCCGCGATCATCAGCGTGCCGAGGCTGACGGCGGCGACGATGCTGCGCTCGATGACGAGGCCGCCGGCGAGATTGCCGAAGAAGCCGCCGACGCCATAGGCAAAAAGGATCAGCGAGATCGCCTCGATGCCGAAGGCGGGCACCGTCTCCAGGAAGGGGCGCACATAGGTGAAGCCGGCAAAATGGCCCGAGACGAAGAGCAGGACCGTAATGATGCCGATGCGGGTGCTCGGTCGCCGGAAGAGATCGAACAGGAGTTTCAGGCTCGGTACCGACTGCGGCGGCAGGCGCGGAATGCTTGCCATCTGCACGACAAGCGTCACCGCGCCGACCGCGGTCGCCATCAGGAAGGCGGCGCGCCAGCCCCAGAGGTCGCCGATATAGGCACCGACCGGCGCGGCGCAGACCGTCGCCACCGAAACGCCGGTAAAGACGATCGACATGGCGCGCGGCACGAGGGCCATCGGCACGAGGCGAAGCGCGATCGCCGCCATCATCGACCAGAAGCCGCCAAGCCCGATGCCGAGGATGATCCGCGCGGCAAGCAGCATGGCGAGGTTCGTTGCAAAAGCGGCGAGCAGGCTCGATACGATCAGCGCCAGGGTGAAGCCCCAGAGGACGAGCCGGCGATCGATCGCACGCGTGACGATCGCGGTCGTCAGGCCCGCGATCGCGCCGACGACGGCCGTTGCCGTGACCGCCTGGCCAGCCGTGCCCGTGCTGATCCCGAGATCGGCCGCCATCGGCGTCAGGATGCTGACGGGGAGGAACTCGGCGGTGACGAGGCCGAACACGCCCAGCGCGAGAGAGGCGACGCCAGCCCAGGCCGGTTCGCTTCGCCCGTCGCTCGCCGGCATGAACCCGGCCTCCAATGTCGTTGCTGTGTCTGTCATTCGAGCGGTCTCCATTGTCGGTTCGGGTTAGATAAGGCGTGACGCTCTGGACATTCCATGCTAGAAATTCCGCAATGCTTGATCGTTCGTCCAAATATTCCGCCGACCCTTCGGAAGATTCCCTGACCGACCTCTTGCGCGGATTGCGTCTCGACGGCGTCGACTACGTGCGCTGCGAACTGACGGACCCCTGGGGGATTTCGTTTCCGCCGCAGGAGGCGGCACGGTTTCATTTCATCTGCGACAATTGCTGGCTGCGCCTGCCCGAGGGCGAGTGGATCGAGCTGAAGCGCGGCGACGCGGTGCTCCTGCCGCGCGGCGGCGCGCATGCGCTGGCGAGCGCTCCGGATCGGAAGCTGTCGCCGCTCGAGGCCTATTCGGCCCAGGAGGTGTGCGACTGCGTCTACAACGTCTGCGGCGGCGGGCGTGGCGAAGCCACGATCCTCTTTTGCGGATCGTTGCGGTTCAACATGGACGCCATGCATCCGCTGCTGCGGATGATGCCCGACGTGATGCGCATCGACGCGCTCACCGCCAGCGAGCCGGCGATCCCGCACCTGCTCGACGCCATGGCGCGCGAGGTCGGCGCGAGCCGCGTCGGCTCGGGCGGCGTGCTGGCACGGCTTGCGGACGTGCTGGCGGCGCTGATCATTCGCTCCTGGGTGGAGCATGGATGCGGCAACACGAGCGGCTGGGTGGCGGCGGTCCGCCATCCCGCCATCGGCCGCGTGATCGCCGCCATGCATCGCGATCCGGAAAAGGACTGGACCGTCGATTCCCTCGCCAGGCTCATGGGCGCCTCACGCTCCGGCTTCGCCCAGCAGTTCGCGGCGGTCGTCGGCGAGACACCGGCGCGTTACCTGGCGCAGGTGCGCATGCACCAGGCGCGCCAATGGCTGACGCGCGACCGCATGCGCATTTCCGTCGTGGCGCGGCGCCTCGGCTACGATTCAGAGGCCTCCTTCAGCCGCGCCTTCAAGCGCGTCATCGGCGTGCCGCCAAGCCACTATCGCGGCGCCGAGCCGCCGGACGCGCCGACATTCGCCAGCGGCGACGGGCCTGAGGCTCTTGGCAGCCAGAGCATTTTGCAGTCAGGTGGAAGCACCTGACGTCGCAAGAAATGCGGCAAACAAACAGATAGAGCGGTGGCGCGAACGCATGTGAGTGCCTCCCGCTCTAGCCTTCCGCAACGAAGGAAAGGTGGCCTTGGTCCGCCAAGGCGTCGAGATAGTCGCGGGCGTCGAAAACGGCCCCAGGCGCCTGGGCTCCAATATCCCTCGCCTTGCCGTCAAGGATGCGCTGCACGGCTTCGCAGATGAGCGGTGCGGAGAAGGCGTAGATGTCCCGACCCTGTGCGCCAATCCGCCGGGCGTGCTCGCCGTGTCGCACGATCGCCTCGACCAGAAATGTCTGCGCGGACCGGCCCTCGTCATCGGCAGGTGCCGGCGGTGGCGTCGCCGGGTCCCGAACGTCACTGAGGGCGGTGCGACTGAGATAGGTGCGGAGCTCGGATGAGCGCTTATGCCGGGCAATCACGACGATCTCCGAAAAGGGGAGCTCGACGACCTTTTGCCGGGCAAACGGTTCCGCGAAATCCCAGTCCATCTCCGCGGCCGGCTGAGCGACCGGCGTCAGCCTACCGTTGGCGACCACCATGCGCCGCGCGGTGTTCTTCTCACCGGTTATTCGCGTCCCTTGCGTCGGATGCCAACTGTCGAGGGCAATCCCGACACTGATCTCGTCGGCGAAATCCCAATCGCCCATGGCTGTCGTCACGAGCAGGTCGGCAAAGCCGCCGTAAAAGCCCATGGCCGGAATGGCGAGCACGCCGGCGTCGCGCGCCGCCTTGTCGAACTTGTCATAGGACGCCTGCACGCTCGGCTGCTCCGCCGTCACGTCGAGGTAGTGGATCCCCGCACGAAGCGCCGCGGAAATCACCGCATCCGCGGTTTCCAGGAAGGGGCCGGCACAGTTGATGACGGCGGCCGCCTCCTTGAATGCGTGATCGAGCGATTCCGGGTCCTCTATCGAAGCACTCCGCACCTCGATGCCGCGATCCGCGAATGCCGCCAGTTTCGCCGTGTCGCGTGCCACGGCGATCGGAGTGATGCCGCGGCGCATGAGTTCCGCAACGACGAAACGCCCCGTATGCCCGGCAGCGCCAAACACGGCGACAGCCCGATCCTGCTTCGAAATTCCCGGTAACCGACAGTCATCGATTTCCTCCACGATACAGACCTGTTTGTTTCTTGACGATACGTACAAGTCTGTAGCGTGTCAAGCATGCTTGTGTTAGATTCCGGACTCCGGAGGTGAAGGATGACGAAAAGCGCGGCCAAACCGAATGACCACGATGCTGTCGACGTGAGGGACAGGATCCTCGAAACCGCCTCGACCCTCTTCTATGAGCGCGGCGTGCGCGCCGTGGGTGTTGACCTCGTGGTCGCCGAGGCAGGGGTCGCCAAGACCAGTCTCTATCGCCATTTCGGCACGAAGGACGACCTGGTCGCCGCTTTTCTCGCCCGCGAGGACGAGGATTTCTGGGGCACGTGGGGCCGCGTGGCCGAAAAGCACGTGGATGATGCCGAAGCCGAACTCGACGCGCACCTGGAATGGATCGGCGAGCGGGTCGGGCGGCCGAACTATCGCGGCTGCCCGCAGATCAACGTTGCTGCGGAGTTCCCGGAAGCCGACCACCCCGCCCGCCGGGTCGCGGCCGCGCACAAGCGCGAACTGAGGCGTCGCCTGAAAGGGATCGCCGAGCGGCTGAGCGCTCGCCGCCCGGACGAACTTGCCGGTCAGCTCGCATTGCTCATCAACGGCGCCTTCGTCAGTTCGCAGGTTCTCGAAGCGGAGGAAGCCACTCCACTCCTGCAGCGAACCGCGCATGCGCTGATTGCCGCCGCTCGGTCATCGTGAACTGGCTGGCCGGCTTCGATTTCGAGACCAAGGTCATCGCTCGTGTGCCGGAAGTGGCGTAGGCTTCTGCTGCAGGATCGCCCGGCTGTGGTCTACCGCAGGCGTCGGCCGTCCTTGGCGAAGAAGCGCCTGCGGTCCTCGGGCACCGCGAAAGAGAGCTTGTCACCGGCTTTCCAGTCCCGCCCTTCGCGCTGCTCGACGACAATGCTCTGCCCGTCCTCGATCTGACAATAGAGATAACGCGTGCCGCCAAGATATTCAGAGAACTCGACCTCGGCCGTGATCCGTTCCGGACCCGGTTCCGCCGCCGTCATGTGCTCCGGCCTGATGCCGAGGAGCAGGCGATCGCCGGGCGCCAGGCCGGTGCCGTCGATCGCCGCCCGCATCGTCGCCTTGCCGACCCGGATCGTTCCCTCGCCCAGCCATTCGGCCTCGAGGAAATTCATGCGCGGCGAACCGATGAAGCCCGCCACGAACATGTTTTCCGGGTCTTCATAGACGTCGCGGGGGCTGCCGGCCTGCTCGATCCGGCCGTCCCTGAGCACGACGATCTTGTCGGCGAGCGTCATCGCTTCCGTCTGGTCGTGGGTGACATAGATCATCGTGTTGCCGAGCTCGCGGTGGAGCCGGGCGATCTCGATGCGCATCGAGACGCGCAGCTCCGCGTCGAGGTTGGAGAGCGGCTCGTCGAACAGGAAGACGTCGGGCTTGCGCACGATCGCCCGGCCGATCGCCACGCGCTGGCGCTGGCCGCCGGAAAGCTGGCCGGGTCGACGGTCGAGCAGATGGTCGATCTTGAGGATGGCGGAGGCCTGTGCCACGCGCTTGTCGATATCGGCCTTGTCCGTGCGCGCCATCTTGAGCCCGAAGGCGAGATTGTCGCGCACGCTCATGTGCGGATAGAGCGCATAGGACTGGAAGACCATGGCAATCCCGCGTTCGGAGGGGTCGAGATCGGTCACGTCCCTGCCCTTGATCGCGATCTCGCCATCCGTTACCTCCTCGAGCCCGGCGATCATGCGCAGCAGCGTCGACTTTCCGCAGCCGGACGGGCCGACGAAGACGACGAAATCGCCCTCCTCGATCGTCAGGTCGATGCCATGGATCACCTCAAGCGCGCCGTAGCTCTTGCGCACGCCGTTGAGCACGACGCTCCTGTTGCTGGTACCGTTCGCCATGCTTGAGATCGCCTACCTGTCCACCTGCATCCAGACGAGCATTTCGCCCGGCGCCCGGTTGTCCCAGAGATGATAGGGCACGAAGCGCGCCTTGTGAGGCCTGCGCCCGGCCGGCTCGTCGCGATAGAGCGGCTTGCCCCAGTTCTGCGCGTCTTCGCGCTCGACCGCGAGATCGATGGCGACGGCGCCGTTCAGGTCCTCGAGCACCGTCGTCCCGGCGGCCGGAAGATTGCGGGGAAGAACGATCGCGTTCAGGTCCTCGCCGTTGTCGGTTGCCTCGACGCAATAGACGAGCGGCCCGCGCATCAGCGCGACGCGCCCGGCATCCTGCCGGACCTTCGGATTGGCATATTGCGGCCGCAGCTCGAGCGGCAGGTCGAGCTCGATGCGGTCGCCGTCGGCCCATTCGCGCTCGATGCGGGCATAGCCGTCGATGACACTGGCCGAAAGATCGAGCCTCGCGCCGTTGACGCTGAGGCTCGCGCCCTTCGCCCATTCCGGTATGCGCAGCGACAGCGCAAACCGCGCCGGCCTCTCGGGCTTCGCCGTGAAGGCGACCGCTCCCTCCCAGGGATAGTTGGTCATCTGCCTGAGCTCGACCCTGGTGCCGTCCGCGAGCTTCATCCGCGCCGTGCTCTCGCCATAGAGGTGGACGGCGACCTCATCCTCGGCGACGGCATACATGTAGGAGCCGATGGAGGTGACGAGGCGGGCGATGTTCGGCGGGCAGCAGGGGCAATGGTGCCACTTCCAGCGATGGTGCTTGCCGGCGCTTTCGAGCGGGTTGTCGTAGAAGAAGGCCTTGCCGTCGATCGCAAGGCCCGGCAGCGCGCCGTTGTAAAGCGCCTGTTCCATGACATCGGCATAGCGGCGATCGGGCCCGCGGCCGAGCATCCGGCTCGCCCAGAAGACGAGGCCGACCGAGGCGCAGGTCTCGGCATAGGCTGTGTCGTTCGGGAGATCGTAATAGTCGGTGAACCCCTCGTTCGAGGCGGCTGGCCCGATGCCGCCGGTGATGTACATCTGCTTCGTGGTGAGGTCGTCCCACAGCGCCTCCAGCGCCGCCGTCAGGCTGTCGTCCTTGTATTCGGTGGCGATGTCGGCCATGCCGGAATAGAGGTACATGGCGCGCACGGCGTGCCCCACCACCTTCTTCTGCTCCCGCACGGGCTGGTGCGCCTGGCCGTATTCGTAGGTCTTCTGAATGAAGTTCGCCGGATCGCGGCCGTCGCGTCGCGCTTCCTCGGTGAAGAAATGCGGCTCGGTGCCGCGCTCGTCGATGAAGAACTTTGACAGGTCGAGATACTTCTTCTCGCCGGTGACGCGGGCGAGCTTGACGAGGGCGAGCTCGATCTCCTCATGGCCGCAATAGCCGGGGATCTGGCCTTCGCCATGGCCGAAGACGGTAATCATGTAGTCGGCAAAGCGGCACATGATGTCGAGCAGCTTGCGCTTGCCGGTTGCCTGGTAATAGGCGACGGCGGCCTCGATCAGATGGCCGGCGCAATAGAGCTCGTGATGATCGCGCAGGTTCTTCCAGCGGTGGTCCGGCTGCACGCGCTGGAACCAGGCATTGAGGTAGCCGTCCTTGTCCTGCAGCTTCTCATACATGTCGATGATCCGGTCGGCGCGGGCCTCGAGGTCCGGGTTGGGGCGGCGATAGAGCGAATAGGCGATCGTCTCGATCGACTTGCCGAGGTCGGAATCCCAGAACATCTGCGTCGTGCCGCCCCAGGGCTGGATGGGAATGACGATGCCGGGGCTCGGCTGGCTGACGTCGATCGCCCTCACCATCCCGGCCTCGACGCAGCGATCGAGCAGGGTCTCGGCGGTGGATTGGCAGACGGCATCCTGCCATTTGCCCCAGAAGCCGCCGAGCTCGACATCGGGAACGGCGACGGGGCGGAACTGACGATCTTTCATGGTCTTGCTCATGGGATCACTTTCACTCTTGGAGATCATTTGACGGCGCCGGCCATCAGCCCGCGCATGTAGTAGCGTTGCAGCAGAAGGAAGACGAAGAGGCAGGGCACCACCATCACCGCGACGCCGGCCTGCACCGCCCCCCAGTTGATGGCGCCGAGCCGGCCGGCGCGCACGGCGGTCATCAGCACCGGCAGCGTGTAGTTGTCGTTGCTGGACAGGAGCACCAGCGCGGCGAAGAACTCGTTCCAGGCGTTGAGGAAGGCGAAGATCGACACGGTCGCGATCCCCGGCATCACCAGCGGCAGAAGCACCCTGACGAGCAGCTTCAGGTCGCGTGCGCCGTCGATGCGCGCCGCCTCCTCGATCTCCTTCGGCACCGCGTCGAAGGCGTTGCGCATCATGAAGACGGAGAAGGGAAGCTGCAGCGTCACATAGACGAGCATCAGCCCGACGAGCGAATTGTTGAGCCCCAGCCGCGCCAGGATGATGAAGAGCGGCGTCAGGATCGACTGGAAGGGGATCATCAGCGTCGCGATGATCAGGACGAAAAGCACGTTCTTGAAGGCGAAGCGGTAGCGCGAGAAGCCGTAGCCGGCGAGGACGCTGACCGCGACCGTCAAAAGGACCGTACCGATCGAGACGGTCAGCGAATTGAACATGTGCTGCCCGATGCCGGCGCCGAAGGTATCGAGCGCGCGGTAGGCATCGAAGCTCATCCCCGAGCGCGGCCATGGCGGGATCGGCGGCGAGCCGGAGTCGCTGTTCGGCCGGAAGGAGGAGAAGAACATCACGGCGAAGGGCGCCAGGAAGAAGAAGGCGGTGCCGATACCGATGCCGTGATAGGCGATCCTGTCCCAAAGCGCCTTGCGGGCGCGGATTTCGCGACGCGTCCTCATGGGCGTTCCTCCCCCACCTTGAGCAGCCAGAGCTGGACGACGCTGAGCGTGACGAGGATCAGGAGCAGCGCGATCGACAGTGCAGCGCCGTAGCCGAGATTGAAGGACACGAAGGACTGGTTGAAGATGTAGTAGACGACCGAGATCATCCGGTTCTGCGGCCCGCCGCTGGTCATGATGTAGAACTGGTCGAAGGCGAGGATCGAGCCGGTGACAGAGAGGATCAGCGCAAGCGCCATCGTCCGCCGCATCAGGGGCAGCGTCAGGTGAAGGAAGCGCTGCCAGCGTCCCGCGCCGTCGATGCGGGCCGCCTCGGTCAGTTCGGTCGGGATCGCCTGGAGCCCGGTCAGGAGGATGATCATGGTGAAGCCGGCGATCTTCCACACCACCATGACGATGATCGTCAGGAAGGCCGTGTCGAACCTGGCGAGCAGGTTGATCCGCCCGGAGGTCAGGCCCAGCATCTCGAAGAGCGGCGCGAAGAGCCCGCTGTCGACATTGGCAAGCCAGACCCAGAGCAGCGACGCCGACGCCAGGCCGACGACGACCGGCAGGAAAATGATGGTGCGATAGGCCGAGACGAGGGGCCTCTCTTTCTCGACGAAGATCGCCAGCGGAAAGGCGACCGCGAAAATGGCGATGGTGACGATCAGCGTGTAATGGGCGGTGAAGCCGAGGGCGTTGAAGAACCGCGCATCGGTGAACATCCGCGCATAATTGCCGAGGCCGATCCAGGTCGGCGCGCCGAGCAGCGGCCATTTGTGCAGGCTCATCCACACCGTGAAGAGCACGGGCAGCACGAAGAAGAGGGTGACGAGCGCCATGACCGGCGCGATGTAGAGCAGTCCGCGCCATCCGGACCGCCGCTGCGGGCGGCGTCGGCGCGTGGTCGGGGGGAGAGCTGCCGTTGTCATGGATGCACTTTTGAGTGAAGGCGGGGTGATGGCGGAAGGGCGTCTGCCGTTGCGGGAGCTGGAATGGGTCGGGGTCGGGGGAGCGGCATCTTAGGATGGCACCCCCCTCTGCCCTGCCGGGCAGGGCAGAGGGAGGCATCACCACCCGCCTTTCAACAATCCCGCCCACCGACCTTATTGCCCGGCGTCGATGATCGACTGCATCTCGGCCTGCGCATTCGCGAAGGCGCCGTCGACGTCATCGCCGTAGATCGCGGCATTGGTGAAGGTCGCCCAGGGGCCGTTGGCGCTGTTGATCAGGTCGTTGAACTGCAGCGTGTAGGGCGTCTTGGCGACGGCGATCGCCTCCATGCCCACCTTGAGGCGCGGATCGAGGCCTTCGAGCACCTCGTTGGCGATATCGCCGCGGGTCGGCAGGCTGCCGTATTTCGCCATGATCTTCTGGCCTTCCAGCGAATAGGTATATTCGAGGAACTCCTTGACCTCGGCGAGCCTCGGCGTGCCCTTGGTGACGACGAAGTTGTCGCCGCCGGCAAAGGACGACGGCTTGCCGTCGACGCCGGGGATCAGCGTCACGCCGAAGTTGATCTCCGGATGCTGCGTCACCAGCGTGCCGATCGCGAAGGCGCCGATGCTCTGCTGGCCGATCTTGCCGTTGGTGAAGCTCAGGAAATTGACGCCGTTGTCGCTCGCCGCACCCGCAGGCACCAGATCCTTCTTGACCATGTTGCGGTAGATGTCGACGGCCTTGCGCATCTGAGGCGTATCGAGCGTCGCCGTCTTGCCGTCCGCCGAGAGGATGTCGGCGCCCGCACCCCAGGTGAGCGGTGTGAAGGTGAAGATCATGCAGCCGCCGCAGCTGCCGCCGGAGAAGTAGAAGCCGTAGGTGTCGCCGCCGAGCGCGCGGATCTTCTCGGCATTGGCGGTGATCTCCTCCCAGGTCTTCGGCGCCTTTTCCGGATCGAGGCCGGCCTTCTTGTAGAGATCCTTGTTCCAGGCGAAGATCGAGGTCTCGACCGAGAGCGGCAGGCCGTAGATCCTGTCCTCATAGGTGCCGAGCTTCACATGCGAGGGCGAGAGCGAATTAAAATAGGAGAGCGATTTCGCCCAGTCGCTGAGATCCTCGAGCTGGCCGGCGGCGGCGAAAGCGGGCGTGTAGATCAGGTCGAGCGACAGTGCGTCCGGCGCCTGGCCGCCGGCGATCGCGGTCGCATA
Organism: Sinorhizobium saheli; assembly: GCF_001651875.1. Lineage (GTDB taxonomy): Bacteria > Pseudomonadota > Alphaproteobacteria > Rhizobiales > Rhizobiaceae > Sinorhizobium > Sinorhizobium saheli. Next base: position 14,627 of record NZ_LNQB01000041.1, on the reverse strand, counting down.
TTTCTGCACGAGTTCGGCGAAGGGCACCTCGGTCAGTTCGACCTTGTTCTCGTGACCGGCATTGTAGGCCTTCACCACCTCCTTGAAGGAGTCGCCTATGCCCGAGCGCACCCACATGGCGATCGTCTCGGCCGATGCGGTCGAGATCATGCCGGCCGAAATCAGGGCCGTGGCGGCCAGTAGCTTCTTCAACATGCGCATTCCTCCCAAACGCGGGGTCGCCGGCGGCACACCCCTTCCTCCTCGATCAATCCCTTCGGTCCCCGCCTCCGCAGGATTCACGTATGACCAGCTTGCAGGGCAGCTTGCGCAAACCCGGCTCGACCGTCCGCCCCTCCGCAAGCGCGAGCACCATCAGCCCCGCCTCGCGGCCGAGTTCCTTCAAGTTCATGTCGACGGTCGTCAGCGGTGGCCGCGTCTGCGCCGCCATGATTTCCCAGTTGTCGAAACCGATGACCGAAACATCCTCCGGCACTTTCGCGCCGCGCTCGCGCAGGGCGTCGACGACGCCGCGGGCGATCTGGTCGTTGCCGCAGAAGATGCCGTCGGGCTTCCCGCCGCCCTCGTTCCAGAGCCGGTCGACCGCCGCGTGGCCCCAGGCCTCCGACCAGACGCCGTGAAGGACCGGCGCAGCGCTGCCCGCGACCTCGCGGAACGCCTCGGCGCGCTCGACGGCGGAGGCGAATTCCCGCGGACCGGTTATGTGCACCAGCCGCTTGCGGCCGATCCGCTGCAGCCACTCGGTCGCAAGCCTCGCGCCATGACGATCGTCCGCCGTCAGCGTCACGCTGCCGGCCTCGCCCTCGGTGAAGGCATAGACGACCGGCACCGGCAGGCCAGCGAGATCGACCGGGAGAGATCTGTCGACCCGCTTGCCTGTCGCGATGATGCCGTCCACCTGCTTGTCCAGCATGGCGTCGACATGAACCTTGCCGAGTTCCGGATCGTCCTCGATCGCGCAGAGGAACACCGATACCCCATGGTCAACCAGCGCCTCGGAAATGCCGGCCATGACCGGCAGTGTGAAACGGCCATAGGTATCGTTGGTCAGGAGGCCGACTGTAAAACTGCGGTTGCTCAGGAGCCCCCGCGCCAGCGCATTCGGCCTGAAACCGATCTCTGCTGCCAGGCTCTTGATGCGCTCGCGCGTGTCGGCGGCCATGCGGCCGTTGCCGTTGAGCGCCTTCGACACGGTCGAGACGCTGACGCCGGCGATCCTCGCCAGATCGTGAATGGTGACACGATGCCCTTTGCTACGCCGAGCGCTCAGTTTCGCCTCCTCCCGAGAATTGAGAGTGAGAAAACCTTTTCTCACCTCGTGAGTCAATATGAGAAAAGGTTTTCTCAAGAAAAATATGATGATTGCCCGGATATCGCGTTCGGACGCGGCGCGCCGTGATCGACATCGCAAGCGGAAATGAACGTTCGGGCGCGACCTTCACCCCCGAGGGTGATGCCAACTCAGGGTTGATGACATATATTGAAAACTTCGCCGCTTCGGAGCACCATGCAGGCGGGGGCGTATGCGAGGGAACGATGGTGAGAAAAGAAGGGCCGACCCAACCGGGCCTTTGCAAGCATTGGGGAATAAAAATCATTTGCACGTTGAGTGCCAGCCTTGTCGCGCTCGGCACGGCAATGGCGGAGCCGCGATGGCAGGCGCTGCCGGACACGCCCGAACTTCCCGCCGGGGGCCACGAGGGAGAGGCACCGATCAACGGCGTCAAGATCTGGTATGCCGTCTATGGCAGCGGCGATCCCGTCATCATGCTCCACGGCGGGCTCGGCAATTCCAACTATTGGGGCAACCAGATTCCCGCGCTCGCCGGATCCTACCAGGTCATCGTCGTGGACAGCCGCGGCCACGGGCGCAGCACCCGCGATGGCCAGCCGTACAGCTACGACCTCATGGCATCCGACGTCGTGGCGCTGATGGATTTCCTCAAGCTGCCGAAGGCCGCCATTATTGGTTGGAGCGACGGCGCTATCATTGGCCTCAAGCTTGCGATCGACAAACCTGCACGCGTCCGCAAGCTCTTCGCCTTCGCGCCGAACAGTAAGCCATCGGGTCTCGCCGATCTATCCAAGAGCAAGACTTTCAAAGAGTATGAGCTTAGGACAGAGCGCGAGTACGAAAAACTGTCTGCCACACCGGACGGATACAAGGACTTCTACGCCGAGCTGAACAAGATGTGGACATCGCAACCAGACCTCACGGCAGAGGCTCTGGGCAGTATTCGCGTTCCCGTCTGGGTGGTCGATGGCGACCATGACGACGTCGTCACGCGCGAGGACACGCTGTTCATCGCGAACCATATTCCATGGTCCGGCCTGCTGATCCAACCGGAGGTCGGCCATTTCTCGCTGATCCAGGATCCAGACCGGTTCAGCGACGACATCCTGCACTTCCTGCAGCGGGATTGAGCGCGAGAACGGGATCGCAACGCTCGAATAACAGGCGCGCCGCGTCCCTGATGCGGGTCTTCGGGCCGATGCTTTTGAGGTTGCGGGGGCTGGCCGCGCCGGCCCGTCTGCGTAGCGACGAAGCGGTCCGACCTCTCCTTGATCCTGGCTCACATCCGGCCCGCACCGAATGCCTCTCCCCGCGAGCGGGAAGAGGGATTGTAAGCGGTGAGGCTCATGCGCCGGGGCGTCATTCCTCGATCCGGAAGCCCACCTTCATCACCACCTGGTAATGCGCGACCTTGCCATTCGCGATCTGCCCGCGAATTTCGGATACCTCGAACCAGTCGAGATTGCGCATGGTCCTGGAGGCGCGGTCGATGGCCGCTTCGATGGCCTCGTTGATCGAGACCGGCGAACTTCCGATCAGCTCTACCTTCTTATAGATATGCCCGCTCACGGTTTCCTCCTGAAGGGTTGTGGCGGCGATTGCCATCGCCGCTGGCAACGATGATGCCCCCGTTGCGCGTGAACCGCCAGCGCGATGGCGGGAAATCTGCGCTACCCGCCGGTCGGCTTGCCGGCGAAATCCCTGTTCCGTCGGCATGAACGCCCTATCTTATGACCCGGGAGGACCGCGCCGGACGCCCTCCTCATGCCGCGTGAAAGGAGCCCGCCATGCTGCCGACCCGACGTTCGCTGTTGACCGCCTTTCTGGCGCTGCCGACCCTGCCTGTCGCCGGCCGCGCCGCTGCCCAGTTTCTGCCGCCGACGCCCGCCTGCGGCGACGAACACGACCTGACGCTCGCCCGAACGGCGGGCCCGTTCTACAAGCCCGAGGCACCGCTGAGGCACGAGCTTGCCGGCGACGCCCCGAACGGCGAACGCATCACCCTCGCCGGCTACGTGCTCGATGCCCGCTGCCGGCCGGTCGCCGACAGTCTCGTCGAGATCTGGCACGCGGACGAAACCGGCGCCTATGACAACGACGGCTTCCGCCTGCGCGGCCACCAGATGACCGACGAGCGCGGCCGCTGGTGGTTCGCCACCGTCGTCCCGGCGCTCTATCCCGGCCGCACCCGTCATTACCACTTCAGGGTGCGCCGTCCGGGCGCCGCGATCCTGACGACCCAGCTCTTCTTTCCGAATGAGCCCGAGAACGACCGCGATCGCCTTTATGCGCCGGAATTGCTGCTCGACATCCGGCCGACCGCGGACGGAAAATTCGGCCGCTTCGATTTCGTCGTCTGAGGGCGCGTCGGCCGAACATGTCCCCGCGAAACGACGCGGCGGACTGCGCCCGCCGAGAGACAGGGCGCGCCGGCAACGGCTACCAGGGCCGCCAGCCGCTCGCCCAGTAGCGCTCCTTGAGTTCGTTCAGCCGGTCCTCGATGTCGGAGATCATGTCCTCGGCGCGCGAGGAGCGACGGCCGTACCAATAGGGGCGGCCGGTGCTCGCAAGGATGAGACCCATGAGGCCGACCACGGCCAGCACCGCCCAGGCAGGATGCTCGCGTGCCATCTCCCCGGCCCTGCGGCCCGTGTCCCTGACCGTGCCGACGATAGCCTTCCCCGAGGAGTAGCCGAGATCCGACAGCATTTCCGTCAGGCTGTTGACCTGCTCACGCAACGACCGGACTTGTTCTTCGAGGTCCGCCTGGTAGGGAGTACCGACCGTACCCTTCCTCGTGTCGACGACACCGCGCGGTATGGTTGAGCCAATTGTCTTTTCCTGTGCCATGGCCTGATCCTCCTTCGTCTCGAACAAAAACGACCGTCGGGACGTCGGAGTTCCCTGCGTGCTGCAACAGTGCTTGACGCAGGCTCTGCCGCCGCGCACCCGTCACACGAAATGAAATGTCGGGAATGGCCGCTCTGCGGCGTCCAACTTGCCGATGTTCGTGGCAGATTCCCGATGACAATGGAGAAAGGCAATGGGCGCGCCCCTTCAGCACATCGCAACGAATTCCCCTCTCCCGGCCGAGGCCGAGGCCGATGCCGTCGTCATCGGCGGCGGGATCGTCGGCGTCTTTGCCGCCTATTATCTCGCGCAACAGGGCTTGAGCGTCGCGCTCGTCGAGAAGGGACGGATCGGCGCCGAACAGTCGAGCCGCAACTGGGGCTGGTGCCGCCAGCAGAACCGCGATGCACGCGAACTGCCGATGGCCACCAAGAGCCTCGACCTCTGGGAACGCTTCGGCGCGGAAAGCGGCGAGGACACGGGCTTTCGCAGCTGCGGGCACTTCTATCTCAGCAATGACGAGGCGGAGCTTGCCGGCTGGGCGGCCTGGCGCGACTTCGCCCGCGGCGCCGGCGTGACGACGCACATGCTTTCCGCCGAAGAGGCGTCGGCACGCGGCGCTGCCACCGGCAAGAACTGGAGAGGCGGCGTCTTTTCTCCCTCCGACGGTACCGCCGATCCGGCCCGCGCCGCGCCCGCCGTCGCGCGCGCCCTCACGGCTCTCGGCGGCAGCGTCCATCAGAACTGCGCCGCCCGCGGCCTCGAACTCGAAGCGGGGCGCGTCGCCGGCGTCGTCACGGAAAAGGGGACGATCCGCACGAGGATCGCTATCATGTCGGGCGGCGCCTGGGCGTCGGCCTTCTGCCGCCAGCTCGGCATCCGCTTTCCGCAGGCCGCCGTCCGCGCCTCCATCCTCTCCGTCGCTCCCGGTATCGGCGGCCTGCCGGATGCCCTGCACACGGCGCCGGTCTCGGTGACGCGACGCGGCGACGGCGGCTATACGCTGGCGATCAGCGGCCGCGGCGCGCTCGATCCGACGCCGCAGACGTTACGGTTCTGGCGCGAATTCCTGCCGATGTTCGCGCGGCGCTGGCGGAACCTCGCGCCGGGTACGCTCCAGGGCTGGTGTGCCGGACATGAGACGCTCGAGCGCTGGCGGCTCGACCGGCCGACTCCGATGGAGCGCAACCGTATCCTCGATCCGCGCCCGAACGAGCGCCAGGTCGCCGAGACCTACCAGCGCGCCTGCGAGCTCCTGCCGGCGCTCGCCAGGGCGCCCATCCAGGCACGCTGGGCCGGCTACATCGACAGCACGCCGGATGGCGTTCCTGCGATCGGCGAGGTCGAAACCATCCCCGGCTTCATCCTTGCCGCCGGCTTTTCCGGCCACGGCTTCGGCATCGGCCCCGGCGCCGGACGTCTCATCGCCGACCTCGTCACCGCCGCCGAACCCCTGGTCGATCCCCGCCCCTACGATCCGCAGCGCTTCCGCGCTTCCGCCTGGGGCAAGGTCGCCGATTTCTGAGGTCTCACGCGCCGGTTGCGACATCGAGCGGAAAGCCCTTGAACGGCTTGACTTCGGTCAGGACGAACATCGTCTGCATTTCCTTGATGCGCGGCAGACGGCGCAGGATCGACATGGCGAAACGCGCATAGGTGTCGAGATCCGGCGAAACGACCTGCATCAGGAAGTCCGCGTCGCCGGCGATGCTGTAGCAGGCGACCACCTCCTTGAGCTTCGAGACGTCCGCGGAGAACGCCTCCGCTTCCGCTTCGCTGTGGCTGTCGATCTTCACCTTTATGAAGGCCAGCACACCGAGACCGATCCGCCGCCTGTCCAGCACCGCCGTGTAGCCGCTTATGACGCCGCTCTCCTCCAACTGACGAACCCGCCGCCAGCAGGGCGATGTCGAAAGGCCCACTTCGGCGGAGAGCGCCTGATTGGTCAGGCGGCCATCGTCCTGCAGGGCGCTCAGAATTCGTATGTCGATCGGCTCGAGTAGCTCGGGCATATCCTACCTGCATTACATTGCTGATGGGTAGCTTCTACCAAACCAGACACGAACAAAGCAATGATAGGTAGGAAATTTCCGGCGATGGCGGCTATCCTGCCTCGGCTCTAACCAACGCCGAAGGCCGCCATGCACGAAGATCTCCGCCTCGCCATCATCGTCAATCCCGAACTGCCGCTCGGGCTCATCGCCAACACGGCCGGCGCGGTCGGCCTCGGCGCGAGGCTGCCGGCGCTCGCCGGGCGAAAGCTCACCGACAGCAGGGCGCGCACCATCGACATCAGCGCGAACCGGCCGGTGCCGATCCTGCAGGCGGATGCGCCGGGCCTTCGCGCCCTGATCCTCAAGGCGCTGCCCGGTGACGAAAGCCGCGCGATCGTGCCCTTTCCCGCCTTCGCGCGGTCCCTTCATGCCTATGCCGACTACGAGGCGACCTTTCCCGACCGGGATCTTGCGGAAGAAGAGATCGACGGATTGGGCATCGCCGGCCCGTCGAAATGGGTGAGGTCGCTCACCGGCTCGCTGAAGCTGCTGCGGTAAAAAACCCGCGGCATCTGGCGGCGTACGCGCTGCGGGCGTCAGGTCTCATCGGACCCGCGGCGCTGTAGCGCTCGAACTGCTGCGGCAGCCCCGTCACTGGCCGTTGGCGTGCGCTCCGTGCGCGCTGACGATCGCCTGCGCTTCCTTGCCGTAGAGCTCCTCGAAGTGGTCGAAGGTCCTGGAAAAGTAGCCGATGCCCTGCGTTGCGGAGCGGAGCGACCGCGCCAGTTCCTCGAGTGCGGCTCCGGGGATCAGGGCCCGGAAGATGTCCCAACCCTTCGCCGCCTCGTCGCGGTCGAAGCCCAGGACCTGGCCCTTGAGCGAGGCCACGATCGGCACCAGCCCGCCGGAATAGATCGACGGCACGTGGATCTCCACCCGGAAGATCGGCTGCATCAGCACGGCCGCCGCCTGCGACAGCGCTTGGCGCACGCCGAGCTTCCCGGCCGTGCGGAAAGCATATTCGGAACTGTCGACCGAGTGGTGCTGGCCGTCGTGCAGATGCACGCCGACATCGATGACGTGGAAGCCGAGCGGCCCCTTTTCCATCGCCTCGCGCGCGCCCGCCTCGACCGCCGGAATGAAGTTGCGCGGCACCGCGCCGCCCTTGACGGTCTCGGCGAAGGAGAAGCCCTCGCCGCGGCCGTTGGGGTGAACGCTGAGCTTGACGTCCGCGAACTGGCCGGCGCCGCCGGTCTGCTTGCGGTGGCGGTAATGCACCTCAGAGGTTTTCGAGATCGTCTCGCGGTAGATCGCGCTCGGGGGCCGATCGCTGACCTCGACATGAAAGACGTCGGCGAGGGTCCGGCAAAGCTCGCGCAGGTGCATGGGCCCCTGGGCGCAAACGAGCTGGGCGCCGGTGCCTTCCTCCTGCATGACCTTGAGACCACGATCCGTTTCGGAGAGCTTCCCCAGTGTCTCCGAAAGCTTGGTTTCGTCGCGCTCGCTCGCGGGCACCAATATCCGCTCGAGCATCGGGGTCGGCGGCGTCGTCCACTCCGGCGGACCGACCACCGCGCCGGAGGTGAGCAGCGCCGGCACGGACAGATGGTCGGATTTGACGGCGGCGAAGACCTGCCCCGCCTCTGTGACGCCCGAGGCGATGGCGCGGCCAGTCGCGGGATCCTGCACCGACCCGAGCCCGGCACCGCCAAGCGCGGCCCCCTGCTTGACGCCGTTCTGCAGCGCGCGGGCAAGGACCGTCTTGCCGACGCTCTGGCGGAAATGGGCGTGGAAGCTGACCGCGGCGAGCGTCGCCTCATCGATCCCCGCGCCGGCCGCAAGCCGCTTTCGCAAGGCATCGGCGTGCGGCGCTTCATGGCGCAGCGCCTTCATCAGCCGCATGACGCCGTTGCTGTGGCTGGCGGCGCCGAGCAGCACCGGAATGATCTTGTTCTCGCTCAGGACCCGCGTCGAAATCGTGTAGATCGCATCGCTCGTCGGCTCGCGATCCTCAATGAGTTCTTCGAGCAGCCAGTCGTCGAATTCGGAAAGATGCTCCAGGAGCTCGGCGCGCGCCTCATGTTCACGCTCCACCGTGCTTTCGGGAATCTCGAACAGGGAGGAAGGCTGGCCCTCGCGATAGCGCCAGGCGCGCTCGGAGATCAGGTCGCAACTGCCGATGATCCTGTCGCCCTCGCGGATGGGAATCTGCCTGAGGACGAGCGGCCGGCTGCAATAGTCCTGGAGCGCCGCGACCACGTCCCTGATCCGTCCGCGCGGCTCGTCCATGCGGTTGATGAAAAGGATGCAGGGCGTCGCGGACGCCTCGATCGCGCGCAAATAGGGGGCGGCAAGCACGGCCTCGTCGACCACCGCCGAAACGCAGAGCACGCAGGCGTCGCTCGCCAGCAACGCGTTCTGCGCATGCGGCAAGGCTTCGTTGTTGCCCGGAACGTCGAGCGCGCACCACGCCTCACCGCCGAACTCGAATTCGGTGACTCCCAAGCCATATGGAGAAACTGATTTTTTCGGCTCGCCTTCCAGCGAGCCCAACCTTTCCACGAGCGTGGATTTTCCGATCTGCGAAGGACCAAGTACAGTAAAACAGCGCATCGGCGTTCCTCCCTCTGCCTGGATGACACTGAGGACAGGATGCCCCTCGCCGACGCAAAGCGCCAGAGATTGCTGCATTTTTTGTTGGAGCAACGGGGCTTTTACGCGCTCATGCGCCCCTCATCCCGCTGCCGCGACCTTCTATCCCGCGAGCGGGGAGAGGGCTAGGGTCAGGGGCAATTGCAGCGTTCTAACCGGCCGCACTCGGTGCGAACTCGGCGATGAGCTCGTGGCGGTCGCCGGGATAGGTGAGCCGGACGCTCGTCACCGGCGCGCCGCCGCTCCAGGTCCGCCGCTCGATGACGAGGCAGGCGGCGCCGGTGGCGATCCCGAGCGCCTGGCCCGCCTGGCGGCTTGCCGCCACGGCCCGGATGCGATGCTCCGCCGTGCTCCAGGGCACCTTGCCGAGCAGCCATGATCCCGGCGCGACGGCATCGAAGCTCTCCGCCTCGGCCTCGGGTACCGCCGAAAGATTGATCAGCCGTTCCTCGAGGCAGAAGACGAGGCCGCCGGCAAAGTGCCGGCAGGTGAGATCGAGAAGCAAGGACGACGCCGGCAGGTCGATGCGCCCGGAATCGCCGGAATTCATCTTGCGCACGCTGCGCTCGTCTAGGCGGTAGGCATAATCGAGGCCGAGCGACTGCACCTCGCGCTTGACGTCGTGGATCTCCATCACCGCCGACTGCACCTGCGGAAAGCTGACATAGCTGCCGGACTTGCGCCGCCGCTCGATCAGCCCGCGCTTGACGAGGTCGGTCAGCGCCTTGTTCACCGTCATGCGCGAGCAGCGATATTGCTCCGTCAGCTCATGCTCGAAGGGAATGCGGTAACCCGGCGGCCAATCGCCCGACAGGATATGTCCCTCCACGTCGCTCAGGATTCGCTGATGCAACGACAGGGGCTGCGCCTCAGGCTGTGTGTGGCGGTTTTCCTCGTTGGAGGGACGATTGCTGGAAATGGCGGGATCCTCGCTCTGACCAATCCTTTAACTTACCTAATTCCTATCCCCGCGACAGCCCTCGCGCCCGCGCCCCGCGATTTTCCAAGATCGACTCTGATTTCGCAAACATGCAGCAGCGCCGGCGAACGCTTGGGAGGGGTGGCTATCTCGACAGGCGCTTCTCGTCATCGATCAAGGTCAGCCGGCATGGGGCCGCATCGCCCCAACGCCACAGCACGAGATTGATGTCATCCGCGGCCGCTCCCGGCGCGAAGCTCCTGACGATCAGGCCGTGATGGCCGGCGGCGATCAGCCGCCGGGCAAAGGCCTGCGTCGCGGCCTCGCCCCTGGCGGCCTTCATCTGGTCGCGCCAGCCGGCGTCCGCGAGCGCCGCCGGGTCCATGCCCTCGGCGGCAAGGGCCGCCTCGTCGCGGCCATCGAAGACACGCTCGATCGCGGCATCGTAGCAGACGAGCGTCGTCGGCTGCAGGGTTCCCACCTGGTTCGCTTCCCTGAGCGCGGCCATCACCGAGAGCGAGCAATAGAGCGCCGGCACGCCCTTCGGATTGAAGCGGCCGCCATAGAGCTCGGCGCCGCGGCCCGAGAGCGGCTCGCGTGCGTAGATGGGGTTGAGCGCACGATAGAGCTTTCCGTCATAGCGGATCGCCACGGTCAGGCGTGGACGCCGGCGTCGACCGCGTCGACATAGTCGAGCACCTCTTCGGCCCGGCCGCAGCGGACAAGCTGCATTGCCGTCTGGCCGGAAAAGCCGGGCAGCGGTTCGGACCGGTACCAGGCATAGGCGATCAAGGCCGAACCGAAGCGGGGCTCGACCTTGTTGACGACCTCGATCATCTCGCGCAGGCGCCGTTGCGTCTTGTCGGACCGCACGCGATCCTTCCGCTGCACCGCATCCTTGCCGAGACCGGCCGTGCGGGCGACCTCCTCGCTGGTCGTCCGAAAGGCCTCGGCGATCTTGCGCGGGGTGAAAATTCCGTTCTCTGCGTATTGGACGAGACCCATGATGCCCACCTGCCGATGATATAGACGCAATATAGCGTCAGGTATAGCGGGGTTCAAGCGGGATATCAGGCGAGACGCGCGGCGTGGCGTTGGGATCGCTGTCGGGATCAACGTGAAGGTACCAGCACGCCGCGATCTGCAATCACGGGAAGTGGCGGCGATCTTCCCTTGAGAGTAAACTGAAGCTGGGGGGACCTCCGATGCGCCGTCTGCTCGCTGCCGTCGCCATCTTGTTCGCGCTTCAATGCCAAGCCCAAGCGGAAGTTCTGATCGGGGTCGCTGGACCGATGACCGGAAAGCTCGCCTGGACCGGCACGCAGTTGAGGCGCGGCGCGGAGATGGCCGTGGCAGAGATCAATGGCGCCGGCGGCGTCCTCGGCCAGCAGGTTCGGCTGGTCGTCGCGGACGATTATTGTGATCCCGAGCAGGCGGTTGCCGCGGCCAGGAAGCTCGTCTCCGACGGCGCGGTTTTCGTCATCGGGCATTATTGCTCCGGCGCCTCGATCCCGGCCTCCGAAATCTATGAGGAGGCGGGGGTGCTGCAGATCTCGCCGTCGTCCACCAACCCGAAGCTGACCGAACAGGGGCGCGCCAACGTCTTCCGCGTCTGCAGCCGCGACGATGCCCAGGGCGTCAAGGCCGGCAACTACCTGGCCGACCACTGGGGCGACAAGAGGATCGCCGTCCTTCACGACGGCACGACCTACGGCAAGGGTCTCGCCGACGAAACGAAAAAGCAGTTGAACCGGCGCGGGGTGAGCGAAGCGATCTACCGGAGCTACGCACCGGGGAAGGACGACTATTCGGCCGAGATCGCGGCCTTGCAGGCGACGGGCATCGCGGTGCTCTATCTGGGCGGCTACCATACGGAAGCGGCGCTCATGGTTCGCGCCGCCCGCGACCGGGCCTATCCGGTCCAGATGATCTCCGGCGACGATACCGCAACCGAGGAATTCGGCCTGATCGCCGGTCCCGCGGCAGAGGGCACGCTCTTCACCTTTGTCGCCGACCCGCGTCGCAATGCCGAGGCGGCGGGGGTCGTCGAGCGCTTCCGCGCCGACAATTTCGAGCCGGATTCCTGGACGCTGCACAGCTACGGCGCCGCCGAGGTCTGGGCACAGGCGGTAGGCAAGGCCGGCTCACTGGAGCTCGAGCGCGTGATTGCGGCGCTGCGGCAAAATCAGTTCGACACGGTGTTGGGCCGGATCGACTTCGACGAGAAGGGCGATCTCACCGTTCAGAACTGGGTGTGGTACGTTTGGAAGGCTGGCGAGTACGTGCCGATGAAGTGATCCGGTGCTCACCGCGGCGGCTCGCCCTTGAGAAGAACTGTGCGGACCATGTTGACTGCATCGGCCGGGCCGAGGGGTTGTCGCGATGTTTGAGCGTCTCGGCATTCGCGGGCGGCTGCTCATCGCCTTCTTCGGGATCAGCGCCTTCGCCGTGCTCGCGACCGCAGGCGCCTTGTACGCCTTCCTCCAGCTCAGCCAGGTGCTCGAACGGGTGACAGAGCGCCGGGTGCCATCCGCAACCGCCTCGCTCGAACTCTCCCGCCATGCCGAGCGCGTCGCGGCCACGGCCCCCGCCGTCCTTGCTTCGACCAGCAAGGCGCAGCACAGCGAGGTCTCGGCCGCGATCAGGAGCGAGATGGCGCGTCTGGAAGAACTGCTGGCGGCCTTGAAAGGCGCGACGCTGAGTTCCGCCATCGTCGCCGAAATCGAAGATGCGGCGGTCGGTCTCCGGCGCAACCTCAACGCCCTCGATGGCCTTGTGGCCGCCCGCCTCGCCGCGGCTGCCCGCAAGGACGAGCTCATACGACGCTTGTCGGCCACCACCAGCGCCAGCCAGCGGCTCGTCGCGCCCGCTATTCTCGTGATGAGCTCCAAGGTACCCCGCTGGCGCGCGGCCACCGCCGATCCGACCGCGACGCCCGAGGCACGGACGGCGGCGACGACGGACCTGGCGCGGGCGATCGCCGCCTATTTCCCGCAGCAGGCCGCGCAGCGGGAGATCGCCGCGATCAACGACACGCTCCTGCAGGCGGCAGCCGCGCCAACGTCCGGCGACCTGGCCTTGCTTTCCTTTCCGTTGCGCCGCTCGGTCGAGGCGATCGAGGCGGTGACGCCCGAATTCGACGAGCAGTTGCGCGAGCGATTCCAGCAGCTCGTCGCCGAATTTAGGGCGCTGATCGACGGCGCGACAAGTATTCCAGCCGTGCGCAATGAAGAGCTTGCGGTGCTGGCCGAGGGCGAAAGGCTGGTGGCGGAGAACGAGCAGTTGTCGCGCAAGCTCACCCTTGCCGTCGACCGCCTCGTGGCGGCGGCCAACGCCGATATCGCCGCGGCGGGACGCGAAGCCGCTGCCGTTCGCAGCTTCGGAACCGGCATCGTCCTTGGCTCCGCACTTCTCAGTCTCCTGAGTTCAATCCTGATCGTCTGGCTCTATGTCGATCGCAATCTGCTGGCCCGTCTCGCAGGCCTCAGCCGCAGCATGCTCGCCATCGCCGCCGGCAATCTTCGCGTACCGCTGCCGGAGACCGGCACCGACGAGATCGGCCGCATGGCCAAAGCGCTCCACGTTTTCCGCGACACCGCGATCGAGGTCGAGGTGAAGAACCTGCGCGACGTCGCCGAAGCCCGCCAGCGCCTGATCGACGCGATCGAGAGCATTTCGGAGGGTTTCGCCCTTTACGACGGAGAAGACCGGCTCGTGCTCTGCAACAGCCGCTATCGCGAGATCCTTTATCCGGGGATGGATACGGCCCTCGTCTCCGGAACCCGGTTCGAGGAAATCATCCGCGCTGCGGCTGACCGCGGCCTGATAGAGGACGCCATCGGCCGGGAGGAACAATGGATCGCCGAGCGCGTCGCGGCGCATCTCAACCCGGCCGGGACCATCCTCCAGCAACGCGGCCCCGATCGCTGGATCCAGATCAGCGAGCGGCGGATTTCGGGTGGCGGCACGGTTGCCGTCTATTCGGACATCACCGAGCTGAAGCGTCGCGAGCAGGATCTCTCCGAGAAAACCACGGCGCTCGAGACGCTCTCCGCCAAGCTTGCCAAATATCTCGCGCCGCAGGTCTACAGTTCGATCTTCAGCGGCCGGCAGGACGTCAGGATCGAAAGCCAGCGAAAGAAGCTGACGATCTGCTTCTCCGATATCGCGGCATTCACTGAGACGACCGACAAGATGGAGTCCGAGGAACTGACCCAGCTCCTCAACCAGTACCTGACGGAAATGTCGAAGATCGCGCTCGCCTTCGGCGCCACCGTCGACAAGTATGTCGGCGACGCCATCTTGATGTTCTTCGGCGACCCCGAAACCCGCGGCGTAAGGGAGGATGCCGTCGCCTGCGTTTCCATGGCGCTTGCCATGCAGAAGCGAATGGACGAGCTCGGCGACGCCTGGCGCGGCATTGGCATCGAGACCCCGCTGCGTTGCCGGATCGGCATTCATACCGACTACTGCACGGTCGGCAATTTCGGCAGTGAAGACCGGATGGATTACACGATCATCGGCGGCGCCGTAAATCTTGCTGCACGCCTCGAGCGGGAGGCCGCGCCCGGGACCGTGCTCATCTCCTACGAGACCTTCGCGCAGGTGAAGGACCTGATCCACTGCGAGGAAATGGGCCGCATCCGTGTCCGGGGAATCGCCTATCCCGTCGCCACCTATCGGGTCGTCGACTTCACGGCAAACCTCACTCCGAACTGCGAGGCGATTCGGACGGAGCTGCCGCACCTGAAACTGGAGGCGGAGCCCGAACTCATGTCGACCGGCGAGCGCGAAGAGGCGGTTGCCGCCCTTCGCCAGACACTCGACCGGCTTTGCCGCTAGCAGGCTGCTGAAAATCGTGTTGCGTTACCGCAAGCCATCGCGGTGGGTGCGATTTTTTGACGGATTTCGGCAGGAT
>NZ_LNQB01000040.1 GCF_001651875.1 Sinorhizobium saheli | reverse complement strand
TGGCGCGCTGATCATCCCGGCCCATGCCGGAGAACGCGGCGACCAAAGCCGCCACCTACACCACTCCCTGGGACATGATCGGCGACCTCTTCAGGAGGACGCACAACGCCGACTGGAACGTCGACGGCGCAAGAGCGACAGGGTTCTCTCCGCCGAGGACCGCCGGCATGTCGGTCGAGGCCCGGCGGCAGAGCGTGCCACAAGGGATTCCATCGATTTTGCCTCCGCGCGCATTCAAGCGAGGCGTCATCGGCTCATTCTAAGGAAGTAGGCGATTACGACGAAGTAAGCAAATTGACGGATATCCATGAACATATTTGAGGCTCACCGCTGCGACCTGGTTTTGCTAAGCTGAAGGCTGTGCATGCGGATCACAGCGCGGGGGCCCCATGACTTTTGCGCCGGTCGCGCATGGCCGGAAGGATCGGTCATGGATCATGTAAACAGGTCCGAGACGACGTGCAACAGCCCTGCGTTTCCCCAAAGCGACCGACGAACCATGGCAGCTCCGTGTCGACGTTCTCGCGAGGGTTCAATTAGGGCTACTCTCACCCTCATTTCGTTCTGCCTCATTATGCTGCTCGGATCTCCCGCAAAAGGCGAGACGGCAACGGACGAAAGGCTCGCCCTGCAAGACACGGTCGAGATAAGGGTTTCTGGTTGGCATACGCTGCTTGGCGGCGCAGCCGAGGCGGCACTGCTCAACGACACTTTTACGATCGGGACAGACGGGACGCTCGAACTTCCCGGAATCGGGCGCCTGCCAGCGGCGGGTCTGCGCGAGAGTGAACTCGCCAAGCTGATAACCGATCGCCTGCATGCTAGAAGCGGCAGCAACGGACGTCCGGTCACGACCGTCCAAAGACGAACGCCCGCGCCCGAAGTGCCATCATTGCGGGCAACCACACATGTCGGGGGGCGTCGGCCAGCTGAACAACCGGGCGCAGTCGACACTGAGAAGACGGAACTGCTGCAAGCTCCGGGACGGCAGCTGTCGAGGGCTGAGCAACTGCTTCGTGACCTGACGACAGCTCGCAGAGAGCTCGACGCGGCGCGCGGAGAGGCGCGTGCGGCTCATCAAGCCGCTCGTGACGATGCGCTCCGGTACCTACAGGGGCTCACTGCGGAGCGTCAACAGACGGCCAGCCTGAGCCAGGCATTTTCTGCGGCGCGGGCCGACCTCGAAGCCGTGAAGGCTAAACTGGGGCGGGAAGCGACTGCAGTGGCGCTAGAACGCGCCAAGAGTGCCACACTGGAGGAAAGGCTTGCCGCGACGCGCGAGGAAGTGGACGCGATCAAGAAGAGCATGCAAATGGCCGGTGAGCGCGAGGAGGTTCTTCGCCGCCTTCTAACGGCGGCGAGAAGAGATCTTGTTGCCGCCCGAGGTGCCGCCGACGACGCTGGCAGGCAGGCACGACGCGCCGCCGACACGATGGCTGAACAAGGACGAGCCCTTGAAAAGCAGCGCCAAAGAGCCGAAGGGCTCGTCCGCGATCTTTCGACGGCGCTGCGCCAAATCGAGAATTTGGAGGCAAAAGCCGCGGATGCGATCCGATCGAAGACTGCCGCACTCACAGCGCGAAACGCCGCGGAGAGTTCCTTGGCCCATGCGAGGCGGGCGCTTGATCAGGAGCGTCATAAGCTTAAAGCATACGAGCGTGATCTCGCCGTAGTCCGCCAATCGACCGCTGCCCTGCAGGCCAGCGCTAATCTGGCAGCGGCGGATCAGGCCGCCGCCGTGCAGGCTCGGAAGGTTGCCGAGACTGCGGCAAGGCGGGCTGACGAAGCACTCGCATTGGAGAGCGCGAAAGCAAGGTCGCTCGCGCGCGATCTCGACATTGCTCGTCAGGAACGCGACGCGGCAAAGGAGGAATTGACCCGGGTCCTAGCGAAGCTGCGCAAGGCGTCGGAGGCTGAGCGCGGCCGGGGCGATGGCAGCGACGTTGCATCGTCGCGCAAGGAAAATGACACCCTCAAGGCCCGAACTGAGCTCCGCATGGATATCGAGCATGTGCCGAAGGCTCGCGCAGGCAATCGCGCTAGTGAAGGTACAGGCGCCGCCGCACGGACGGGCGCCCGATCGATCCGTCAAACGGCCCCGCGGAAAGTCCACAGGGTGGGGGTCGTCCAGCCAACGCCATCGGTTGCGACGATTGTACTCCCTGACGCGCTGCTCCCCACGCGATTACTGCGTGGCCGCCGGCAATGAAAAGGGATGTGTACCGAGGATGATGAACAGGCTGATACGCAAGTGCTTCGCTGCGACATTGTTGACCACGGTCGCGATCGGGCCCACCTCGGCCCTTGACGTCAGTGTCGGTGGTATCAGTGTCGGTGGCACCAATGTCGGAGTCAGTGTGGGCGCCGGGACGAATGGCGCCGCGGCAGGGATCAGCACGGGTATCGGCGGAACAGCAGCAGCACAAGTGGGGGCCTCGGTCGGCACGAATGGGGGATTCAGCATTGGGGCCAAAGGCAGCGTCGGCGGTACCGCGGTCGGCGCCAGCGTCGGCGGCAGCAAGAATGGCGTTTCGGCAGGAATTAGCGCGGGTGTTGGCGGTGCAACCGTCGGAACCTCGGTCAGCACGAATGGGGGACCACGCGTCGGGGTTAGCGGCAACATCGGCGGTACAGGCGGCGGCATCTCGACGGGCGCCGGCTCGGGAACCGTGCCGTCGAGTGCAAGGGGAGCGGGCATCGGTGCTGGGATTGCTTCGGCTCGTTCGACCGCGGGTTCGGGGTCGCCAGGGCGTGACGGCGGTAGCACGATCGCCGGCATTGCTCCCGCGCAGGGCGTACGACCATCCAGATTCCTGCCTCGCATCCTTTGGCCGATAAAACAGAGGCGAGCCGAAGGCGGGCGAGGCGAATGGGGCTACTCTGGGCGGTTCCCGGCTCCACTTGCCGCGGTTCCGGGTACGCCAGGTGGCGTGCTTCGCGTCTGCCGTCAGGCAATTGCGGCGGCCGCTTCGCCCCTTGGTGCCGTGCGCGTGCGCGCGGCAAGCGCCGGTCGCCTGATCGCCCATCGCCGCGGCGCGCTTACGGCTCCGCTCGTGGTGCGCATAGACTATGCCGGACAATCCGGAATCGAGGTGCGTCAGGCGCGAGTCAGATGCCGTCTTAACGCGTCCGGCAGGGTCATCGCGGTGATTTAACCCGCCCCATCGCCCTTGACGGCCCACGTGCGACTGTCTGGAATGGCCAGCGGAGGCGTCAGCCGCGCGCCGGGTTTGGTTCACATTCCCCGCAATGACGCGTTCCAGCACATCGGGGAGCCAGACTTCAGGACCCAGTCGTTAAGCTTGGCATGTCAAGCGCTCCGCTGACCTCCGTGCCGATGCAATGCACACGCGCGACCGCTTCCTTTGGAACACGGCGAGTACGCCATCGCTGATGAGTCTTCCAATGTACGCCCTGATCATTGCGTGCGAGCATCCTGGTGCCATTCATGAAGACATCAGATTTTTTTCAGAATCCGATCGGGATTTCGGTCCTCCCTTCCAGCGATAACTGATGCTGCCAGGTGCACAGGGCGCCTCAGCAATCAGATCACTTAGGTTGTAACGCCGGACAGGCAATGACCGGCGTCAGCCTCTCTTTTGGGGGGTCGAACATGCCGAATAATTTCATCAAAAACCGCGCCTCATTGGTGCTCTCTACCGTTGCGCTTGGCCTTGCCTCGGCCGGCTTCGTTGGCTGGTCCAAGGCAAGCAGCAGCGACGGCGGGGTAGTTCCGAGCGCCGATCGCGGGCGCGAGGTACGCGTTGTCAAGACGCTCACGATCGAACCAAAGGCAATGCCCACCCGCCACAGCGCGATTGGCGAAATCCGTCCAAGGCGCGAGAGCGAATTCGCCTTCCGGCTATCCGGCAAGCTCGTATCGCGGCTGGTGGATGTCGGAACGGCGGTCAGAAAGGGCGACGTCCTCGCCCGCCTCGACGATCAGGAATACCGCAATCGCTTGAGAAGCGCCGTGGCTGACCAGCAGGCGGCAGAGGCCGCCGTCGTTGAAGCGAGTGCGAGCGAGATCCGGATCAGGAAACTGCTGGAACAAGGATACACGACGCGCGCCAATCACGACGCTGCCTTGAAGAACCTGCGTTCGACCGTCGCCAAG
Organism: Sinorhizobium saheli; assembly: GCF_001651875.1. Lineage (GTDB taxonomy): Bacteria > Pseudomonadota > Alphaproteobacteria > Rhizobiales > Rhizobiaceae > Sinorhizobium > Sinorhizobium saheli. The sequence goes on along the minus strand of NZ_LNQB01000040.1, from coordinate 20,527 downwards.
CTGGAGGCGATGAAGGCAGCATCCGACATCGCCAAGGATCAGCTCGCCTATACCGAACTCCGGGCCGATTTCGACGGCGTGGTCACCGCCGCGGGGGCCGAGGAAGGTCAGGTGGTTAATGTCGGGCAGATGGTCGCGCGCATTGCCGACCCGGCGAACAAGGATGGCGTCTTCTCGATCGCCGAGGCGATGTTCGCAGCCCATCCGGCCGAGCGGGCCGGCGCTCGGATCACCATCTCGCTGCTCAGCAATCCGTCCATCGCTGCACTCGGCTTCGTTCGTGAAGTCGCGCCGATGGCGGATGCGGCGACGCGCACCTACCAGGTCAAGGTGGCGCTGCAAAATGCCCCCGAGGCCATGCGCTTCGGGGCAAGCGTCGCCGGACGAGTCGAGCGGCCCGGAGATTCGGTCGTCACCATCCCCGGCAGTGCCCTGTTCGATCTGCGCGGCGAACCAGCCGTTTGGGTAGTGGGCGCAGACGACACGGTCGCGCTGAAGCCGATCGTCGTTGCCCACTACGAGACCGACCGCGTCGTCGTCAGCGGCGGCCTCATGAAGGGAGACATCGTCGTCACGGCCGGCATCAACCGGCTGCGTGACCGGCAGAAAGTCCGCATCGAAGGAGACAGGAAATGAGCGCACTTGATACTGAAGTCCTGATCGTAGGCGCCGGTCCGACGGGGCTGACGCTTGCCCTCTGGCTCGTTCGGCTGGGGGTCGACATCCGCATCATCGACAAGTCGGCGGGGCCTGGCGAAACCTCGCGCGCTCTTGCCGTGCAGGCTCGAACGCTCGAATTCCACCGCCAGATCGGCGTCGTCGACGACGTGCTCGAGGCCGGCATCCATCTCGAGCAATTAACCGCCCGCACGCCGCGGAAGGTAAGCGCCATCATCCCTTTGAGCAGGTTCGGCGAAGGCGTCAGCCGCTATGCCTATGCCTTCGCGCTGCCACAGGATATTCACGAACGCGTCCTGATCGCTCACCTCGAGGAGGCCGGCGTCCACATCGAGCGGCAGACCGAGCTCGTCGGGTTCGAGGAAAGAGATAACGGCGTCAGCGTCACGACCAGTCGCAAGGGCGTGGAGAAGACCTTCAGGACCCGCTACATCTGCGGCTGCGACGGCGCGCGCAGCACCGTCCGCCATGCCCTCGGGATCGGCTTTCCCGGCGGCACCTACGACCAATCCTTCTACGTCGCCGATGTCGACGGCGAAGGGGAGGTAACGCGAAACGGCATGGACGTCTGCCTCGGCAGCTACGGCTTCGCCCTGGTTATGCCGGTACGGCAGACCGGCAGCCTCAGGCTGATCGGCGTGGTTCCGCAGGCGCATGAGCGCGATCCCGTCATTACTTTCGAAGCGATTAGTTCGGAAATCGAGCGCAACACCGGCGTTGCCGTCAAGGCGCTCAACTGGTTCTCGACCTATCGCGTGCACCATCGCGTCGCCGACCGGTTCCGCGTTGGCTGCGCTTTCCTGCTCGGAGATGCCGGCCACATCCATAGCCCTGCCGGCGGCCAGGGGATGAACACCGGCATCGGTGATGCCGTCAACCTCGCCTGGAAACTCGCCGCCGTGCTGCAGGGCCGCGCCGCCGCTTCTCTGCTCGACACCTACGAGACCGAACGCCTCACCTTCGCCCGCGTACTGATCAAGAGCACCGACCAGGCCTTCAAGCTCGTATCGGGTCGCTCCTGGCTCCTGGGACTGTGGCGGCGCTACGCGATGGCAAAGGTGATTTCCGCAATCACCCGTACGAAGATCGGCTCACGTGCCTTTTTCGCGCTTATCTCGCAGACCGGCATTCACTATCGCAGCAGCGCTCTGAGCTCTGGCCGCGCCGGTGGCGTTCAAGGGGGCGACCGGCTGCCCTGGGTGCCGCTCGGACAGAGCGACAACCATGCATGTCTTATCGCGCTCGACTGGCAGGTCCATGTCTATGGCGAGGTCGAGTCGGCGTTCAGGGCCGCGATCTCGCGCCTCGGCATCCCGCTTCACCGCTTCGACTGGAGCACCGCGGCGGCGCGGGCCGGCTTGGTCAAGAACACGGCCTATCTCGTGCGGCCGGATGGTCACGTCGCGATCGCCGCCGGGCAGGACGCAGCGGCCTTCGAGCGCTTCATCGACACCTTTGCGATCAAGCCAAGACACATCGAACGCCCGGCCGCCCTACGGTCGAGCACCCGGACTGCCGTCTAGCCCCGATAATCGAGGGAGGATTCATCATGACGAATTTCAACCTTTCCGACTGGGCGCTGCGCCACCGGAGCATCGTCGTCTACATGATGGTGGTGGCCGCACTTGCTGGTCTCTGGGCATATTCGACCCTTGGCCGGGAAGAAGACCCGACCTTCACTATCAAGACGATGGTCGTGAAGACGCTGTGGCCGGGCGCCACCGCGGTCGACACCGCCGAACAGATCACCGACCGCATCGAGAAGAAGTTGGAGGAGCTCCCGAACCTCGACTACGTGAAGAGCTACACCAAGCCTGGCGAATCCGTCGTCTTCGTGAACCTCAAGGACACGGTGCCGGCGGCCGAGGTGCAGCCTCTCTGGTACCAGGTCCGCAAGAAGATGGACGACATCAAGTCGACGCTCCCAGCCGGCGTGACGGGGCCTTACTACAACGACGAGTTCGGCGACACCTATTCGCTCATCTATGCATTGACCGCGGACGGCCTGTCGCATCGCGAGCAGAAAGACCTGGCGCTCGGCCTCAGGGCTGATTTTCTGGAGGTGCCCGACGTTGCCAAGGTCGACCTTATCGGTCAGCAGGACGAGAAGATCTATCTCGAGTTCTCGACGGAGAAGGTGGCGGCGCTTGGCCTCGACATCGGCACCATCTCGCAGACGCTTCAGGCGCAGAATGCGCTTGAGCCTAGCGGAACCGTCGACGCCGGGCCGGAACGCATCGCGATCCGCGTGTCAGGCGAGTTCACCTCCGAAGAAAGCCTGAAGGCGATCAATCTCTATGCGGACGGCAAGTACTTCCCTCTCGGAGACGTCGCGCAAGTGAAGCGGACCTATTCCGACCCGCCGCAGCCGCTGTTCCGCTTCAACGGCCAGCCGGCGATCGGCATCGCCATCTCGATGACGGCGGGTGGCGACGCGCTCGAGCTGGGCGAGCAAATGAAGGAAAAGGTCGAGGAACTGAGGCGCGACCTGCCGATCGGGGTCGAACTTTCCTTGGCCGCCGACCAGTCGCGCATCGTCGAGGAATCCGTCGGCGAGTTCACCAGGAGCCTCGCCGAGGCGGTGGCGATCGTGCTTGCGGTTTCCTTCCTCGCGCTTGGCTGGCGGCCGGGCATCGTCGTCGCGGTCGCCATTCCCCTGGTACTGGCGATCACCTTCGTGCTGATGGATTACTTCGGCATTTCGCTCCAGCGCATCTCGCTCGGCGCCCTGATCATCGCATTGGGCCTTCTCGTTGACGACGCGATGATCGCGGTCGAAATGATGATCTCCAAGATGGAGGAAGGCTACGACCGCGTATCCGCCGCGACTTACGCCTATACATCGACAGCGTTCCCGATGCTGACAGGCACTCTGGTGACGATTGCCGGCTTCGTGCCGGTGGGTTTCGCCAAGAGCGGCGCGGGCGAGTACTGCTTCTCGCTCTTTGCCGTGGTGGGGATCGCCCTGATCGTCTCGTGGGTCGTCGCCGTGCTGTTCACACCGCTTGCCGGCGTCGCCATCCTCCCGGAGCGCATCACGAAGCATGGCGCGCACGGAAGCTCACGCATGCTCGGCTGGTTCCGTCGCGTGCTGGAGCAGTCGATGCGGGCGAAGTGGACCGTGCTCGGCGCCACTGCCGGCCTCTTCGGTCTTGCAGTGGTGGCGATGAACTTCGTGCCACAGGAATTCTTCCCTAAGTCCGACAGGCCCGAAGTCATGGTCGATCTCACCCTGCCCCGCACCGCCTCCATCGATGCGACGCAAGAGGTCGTCGACCGCGTGGAAGAGATCCTGAAGAAGGACCCCGACATCGACCACTGGACCTTCTATGTCGGTCAGGGCGCGGTGCGGTTCTATCTGCCTCTCGATGCGCAACTTGCGAACGACTTCTTCGCCCAGGCGGTGGTCGTGACTAAGGGGGCCGGCGTCCGCCAGGCCGTGATCGATCGGCTGGAGGCGGCGCTTTCGGAAGATTTCGACGACGTCATGTCTCGCGTGACCCCGCTCGAGATGGGCCCGCCCGTCGGCTGGCCGCTGAAGTTCCGCGTATCCGGACCCGACATGAACGCCGCGCGCGGCTATGCGCAGGAGTTTGCCCAGGTGATCGGCGCCAACCCGCAGGTACGCAATATCAACTACGACTGGAATGAGCCGGCCAAGGTGATCAAGGTCGAGGTCGACCAGGATCGTGCGCGGGCGCTCGGCATCAGCTCACAGCAGCTCTCGGAAGCGATCAATGCGGTGCTGAACGGGTCGACGATCACGCAGATGCGCGACAGCACCTACCTGATCGACGTTGTCGCGCGAGCCGTGCCTGAGGAGCGGGCCAGGCTCGATACGCTCCGTCACCTGACCGTCACCGCCTCCGGTGGCCGGCGCATCCCGCTCGCCCATGTGGCCACCATCGCCTATGCAACCGAACCGCCACTGATCTGGCGCCGCGGCCGCGTGCCCACGGTCACCGTTCAGGCCGACGTCACGCCCGGCAGTGACCCGAGCGCCATCGTCAAGGCACTCGAATCCGAGATCAAGGCATTCGAAGGGCGGCTGCCGCACGGCTACCACGTTGCGCTCGGCGGTGTCATGGAGGACAGCGCCAAGGCCCAGGCCAGCATCTACGTGGTCTTCCCGATGATGCTGCTGCTGATGACCACGGTGCTCATGGTGCAGCTCAAGAGCTTTCAGCGCCTGTTCCTCGTGTTGATGACGGCACCGCTCGCCCTCATCGGCGTTGCCGCGGCGCTGCTTCTCTCCGGGGCACCGATGGGCTTCGTCGCGATCCTCGGCGTGATGAGCTTGATCGGCATGGTGATCCGCAACTCGGTGATCCTGATCGCCCAGATCGACCAGCACATCGCCGATGGCGAGGAGCCGTGGTCGGCGGTGATCAGCGCCACGGAGCACCGGCTGCGGCCGATCCTGCTGACGGCCGCCGCCGCGATCCTCGGCATGATCCCGATCGCGCCGACGGTGTTCTGGGGTCCGATGGCCTACGCGGTCATGGGCGGCCTGGTCGTGGCGACGCTGCTCACCCTGGTCTTCCTGCCGACGCTTTACGTCGCCTGGTTCCGGATCAAGGCGCCGCAGCCATCGGAATCGCGTGGGTCCGTCGAACAGCCGGCGCCCATGCCGATCTCTGCTTACTGAGTGAAACGCACTTCGAAGGAACATGAACATGCTTGCCTACAGACATTTCGTCCTGCGCTTCGACGCAGCCTTCCTGCTCATCGCTTCGACCGGCGGCCTGGCCGTCGACATTGCAGGTTCGTTTCTTGCGAGAGGCCCGGAAGCGCTGCTCCTCAACGGGGTGCCAGGTGCCGCAATAGGCTTCATCGAAGCCCATGGTCTTGCCTTCATACTGGGGGTGATGCTGTGGCGAGCGGAAGCGCCCGCAGTTGGCACGTCGTCGGGGCCGCGGTGCACCTGCTGCTCGGCACCGCCAATCTCCTGTTCTGGCAGTTCTTCATCCTGACCGGAACGCTCGCGGCAGGCTACGTGACGACCGGCCTGCATGGCTTCTTCGTCTTCGCCCACCTCGCAGCGCTCAATACAATTCGCTGGCAGGTGCTCGCTCGCTGATCCGCGCTCAAACCTCGGCAAATTCATTTGCCGGAAGCAAATCAACCCAGATAAGGAAACCTTCAATGCCTGCACCGAAAATTCACGCCTCCCTCGCTCTCGGGATCGCCATCGCCCTCACGATCGCGTTGACCGATCTGACAGGGCTCTCGTCTCCCTTTTCCTTCGTCGGCAGCGCCCAAGCCCGCATCGGGCGACCCTTGACGCCAGTAAGCGTTGCCGGCGTCGCCCGCCGCACCACGCGCCGCGTGATCCGCCGCACCGCCGTAACCGTTGCGACACTCCCCGCCGGCTGCGTCCGCACATATGTCAACGGCGCCCGCGTCTGGCGGTGCGGCAGCGCCTATTATCAACCCTACGGCGGAAGCTATGTGGTCGTCGTGTTCGATTGAGGCGCTGCGCGGCGGCGGACTAAACGGGCCTGCGGGGACGATGCTGACTTCAGGTGCTACCGAGAGCCAGCATGACCCCGTCGGCCAGATGCTCGGCATCGCCGCGATGCTCGAAGGGTATGCCTGTCCTGGCATAGTCAAGCGGGGAGAAATTCGGGTCGCATTCCCTGGCCCTCGCAAGCTGCTGCCGTGCGTCCTCCGTTCGGCCGAGCTGGGCATAGCAAGCGGCCAGACGCGTGGATATCCACGGCGCCGGCCGCGTCGCCATCTCGAGCGCCTCGGCCGCGGGCCGATATTCGCCGATGAGATAGAGTGCGAGGGAGCGGTCGTACTGGCACCAGTGCGGCTGCAGCGGATCGATGCGGATAGCCCGGTCGAGCCAGCCGAGCGCGTCGACAGGACGTCCGCGCATCGTCAGGACGTAGCCCATCTGTTCGATCGAGTCGGCGTCATAGGGATTGAGCGTCAAGCCGATCCTGAGGTGACGCTCCGCCGCCTCGTGCTCGCGCATGTACAGTCTCACCAGGGATTGCACGCGCCGGCACGGCGACTGATCGGGGGCGAGCGCAACGGCGCGTTCAACGAGATCATGCGCCTCTGCCAACACAGCCGGGCTCGCGCGACCGAACTCGGCGATGACAATGCGCGACAGAGCCAGGTAGGCGAGGCCTAGGCCGTAATTCGGGTCCTTGGCCAGGGCTGCGAGGAAAAGGGTTTCCGCCCCTTCCAGATTGCTCTGAGCCGGATCGCGCAGCAGCGCCAAGCCACGCAGCACCAGTTCATAGGCGGCAAGGCTGGTGACGGGCTTCCGAATGGCCTGCTGCAGCCCGGCATTGACGACGCGCGCCACCAGGCGGCCGACAATCGCTTCGACGATATCGCTTTCGGCAAGGAAGAGATCGGTTCCCTCGGTCACGTAGCGTTCGCCCCAGAGCTGGGTTCCGTTGAACGCATCAGCGAGACTGACGGCCGCGACGATGCGGTCGCCGTACCGATTGACGGAGCCCTCCACCACATAATCGGCGCCAATGCGCGCGCGGATCTGCTGCCATTCCGGAGAGAGGTAGGAAGTGAAGGAAAAACTTGAGTTGCGCGCCAGCACCGTGAATGTGCCGAAGCGTGCAAGGCCGTATATGATGTCCTCCGCAAAGCCGTCGACGAGTGCGTCGTCGGACGGATTTCCGCTGTCGTTGCGAAAACGCAGGACAGCCACGATCGGCTGCCGCGAGAGGTCCGGCAGTTCCTCGGATCCGACAGCCAGCATATAGCCGCGTTTCGACACCGTCCGAATCATGTTCTCGCCCAGCGTCTTGCGGATTTCGCGAATCGATTGGGTCAGGGAATCCTCGGTGACGAAGATCCCGGGCCAGGCCGCGTCCATTAGCTCGGATTTCGGAACCACGCGTCCTGTATTTTCCGCAAGATGGGCAAGAATCGTGTAGGCTTTGGGCCGCAGGAAGACAGGCTCGGCGCCCCGCCGAAGCGTCCCTTGGGCCAGGTCCAGCGTGAAGCCGCCGAACCGGAAAACTGAGACGGTCGATTCCGGCATGCCGATCCCTCAACTGGCAAAACGATACTCCCAAATGGCAACGGATGTCAGACAGAAAGCGCGTCGACTGACCGACCGCCGCCGACAACCAGTCCGGGAGGTCGACTCCTATCACCGCCTTGAAGGGAATCGAACGGCGGACCCCATCCTTCCCGCTGTGGGACTACCGCCGCACTCGATGCTTAAAGCATTTATCCCGGTAGCACGACGATCAACATGAGAAGCGCATTGCCTCGTCGAAACAGTGCGTCTACACGCGCGCTCTCGCGGCCCCCTTCAACCGCCTGCCAGCCTCGGCAGCAAATAGATTTCCGCGCCCGCCGGCAGTTCCTTCGACCAGGTGTCCCGATAGATCGTTCCGTCAATTGCGACTGCGATCCCTCGTGCCATGAGCGGCTCGAGCCGAGGGAACCGTTCCCTCAACCTCTCGAACAGTTCCCTGATATTCTTTGCCTCGATCTCGATCTTGCTGTTGCCCTCAGCTGCCGCGGCGAGAGAGCCCCAGAGCGTCACCTCGACCATCGCACCTCCTTACGCTTCGAGCGCTGCCAAGATCCGCGGCGGCGACATGGGAATATGCAGCATCCGCACGCCGACCGCATTGGACACGGCATTGGCCACCGCTGCAAGCGGAGGGACGATGGACGTTTCCCCGACGCCGCGAACCCCATAGGGGTGGTTGGGGTTGGGTATCTCCAAGATCTGCGTGTCTATCATAGGCAGATCCGAGCACACCGGGATACGGTAGTCGAGGAAGCCCGCATTCTGCAGCCTGCCGTCTTTGCCGTAGATATATTCTTCGTTGAGTGCCCAGCCGATGCCCTGTGCGGCGCCGCCCTGGTACTGTCCTTCGACATAGGTCGGATGCACGGCTTTGCCGGCATCCTGCACCACGGTGTAGCGCAGCACCTTGGTGGCCCCGGTTTCGGGGTCGACCTCGATATCGCAGATATGGGTGGCGAAGGATACGCCGGCGCCGTCGGCGACGATCTCACTGTGCCCCGCAATCGGGCCGCCCGTGGTGCCCGATGCCGCGGCAATCTCCTTCAGAGACAGTTTCGGAAGGTTTCCGTGCGTCTCGCCCTTGGCGACGGCATGGCCGTTTTCCCAGGTCACGTCCTCGACCGGAATGTCCCACATCTGTGCCGCACGCTCTCGGAGAATCTTGATAGCGTTGCGGGCAGCGGAAATGGTGGCCATCGACGACGAGAAAGTTCCTCGGCTGCCATCGGTCATGTCATTGTAGCCGAGACTGGACGTGTCGGCGATCACCGTTCTGACCTGCGAATAGTCGATCCCGAGCTCCTCTGCGGCCACCAGCGACAGCGATGCGCGCGAACCGCCCACATCCACCGTGCCAACCGCGAGCGATACTGTGCCATCCATCCCGATGTTGAGATCAGTACACGTCTGGCCCCCGAAGTTGAACCAGAACCCACATGCCATGCCGCGCCCCTGGTTCTTGCCAAGAGGTGCCTTCATGTGAGGATGGTTCTTCACGGCCTCCAGTGTCGGGCCGATGCCGATCGGGCCGTAGACCGGACCGTAGGATGCCTTGGTCCCTTCCTGTGCCGCGTTCCGGATCCGGAAATCGACCGGATCCATGCCGACCTTCTTGGCAAGTTCGTCGATGGCGCTTTCCACTGCAAACGCCGCCATCGGCGCCGAGGGCGCGCGATAAGCCGCGGTCTTCGGCCGGTTCACCAGCACCTCATAGCCGACCGTCCTGACATTCTCGAGCTTGTAGCAGGCGAATGCGGTCATGGCGCCAACCTCCGCCCATGCTCCGGCATAGGGGCCGCAAGAATAGCGCAGCGTCGCATCGGCGGCGATGATCGTTCCGTCCGTCAATGCGCCGATCTTCACGTCGATCGACGTGGCGCTGGTCGGGCCGGAGGCGCGAAACACCTCGTCACGCGTCATCACCAGCTTGACCGGCCTGCCGGCCTTGCGCGACAGTGCGAGCGCGACAGGCTCGGCCCAGACATGGGTCTTGCCGCCGAAGCCGCCGCCGATTTCCGACGACGTCACGCGCAGCTTGGAGGCATCCATACCGAGCAGTTGTGCGCAGTGCTGGCGATAGACAAAGTGGCCCTGGGTGCAAACCCATAGGTCCGCTGTGCCGTCCGAACTGACACTCGCGACGCAGGCGTGAGGCTCGATATAGCCCTGGTGGGTCTGTTCGGTCTTGAATGTCCGTTCGACGACGAAATCGGCCCTTGCCATCCCTGCATCGACGTCGCCGTGCCCGAACTGGCTCCGCATCGAGACATTCGAAGGGCGATCCGGCTTGGGATCGACGCCCGTTGTGAAGATCGTGTCGTTGATGAGCGGGGCATCCGGCGCGAACGCCTGGTCGACGTCGGTAACGTGCGGCAGGAGTTCATACTCGACCTCGATCAGCTTGAGCGCCTGCTTGGCGGTTCGCGCATCGATGGCTGCCACGGCGGCCACGGCGTGACCGTCGTAAAGCACCTTCTTGCGCGCCATGCAGTTGTCGAGAATGTCATACATCGCCGCGTCACCATTGGTGAGGTCGGGCAGGTCCGCCGCCGTCAACACCGCCTTGACGCCAGGGAGTTGCGCGGCCCTCGACGTGTCGATCTTGCGAATGATGGCATGAGCGTGCGGGCTGCGTAAAATCCGTCCGACCAACTGGCCGGGCATGTTGAAGTCCGCGCCGTAGCGCGCGCGGCCGGTCACCTTGTCGACCCCATCCGGCCGGATGGGACGGGTGCCCACGGAGGAGAAGCTGCGTTTCGAGTGGCTGGGATCAAAATTCATGGTCAAGCTCCTCTCATCACGCCTGCGGCGTCCTGAACGGCGCGCACGATCTTGTCGTAGCCGGTGCAACGACAGAGATTCCCGGCAAGACCGAAGCGTATTTCCTCTTCGGTCGGATCCGGATTCTTCGCCAGCAAATCCTTAGCGGCAATGAGGAAGCCGGGTGTGCAGATGCCACATTGCAAGGCGGCATGCTCGAGGAACTTTTGTTGCAGCGGATGAAGCTGGTCACCCTGCGCCATGCCCTCGACGGTTTCGATGCGCCGGCCTTCCGCCTCTGCTCCAAGCACGAGACAGGAGCAGACCAGGCGATCGTCGAGAATGATGCTGCAGGCGCCGCAGTCGCCCGTGCCGCAGCCTTCCTTTACGCCCATAAGTCCGAGGCGATCACGCAGCACGTCAAGCAGCGTCTCGTCGGCGTGACAGAGAAACTCGGCGTTGTCGCCATTGATGTTCGTTGAAACTGCTATGCCTGCCATCATTTCTGTCCTGCACGCTGATAGGCGGCCAGTGCGACCCGCTTGGCCAGTACTCCCGCGACTTTCCTTCGGAATTCCACAGTGCCTCGCTTGTCGTCTATAGGACGACACGCGCCTGAACAGGCGGCGGCCAGGCGGTCAAGCGTCTTGTCCTCGACGCGGGAACCAGTGAGGATTTCGGCCGCTTCCTCGACCACAAGCACCGTCGGCGCCGCCGCGCCGAGCGCGACGCGCGCTGACTGGACGACACCCCGATCATCAAGAGTGAGATTCACCGCGGCACTGACGACCGCAATATCCATCTCGGTGCGTGGCGTGAACCGTTGATAGGCGTCGCCCGAACGCGGCGGGCGCTTGTCGAGCAGAATGGCCTCGATGATCTCCCCGGGCGCAAGCGACGTCCTGCCCGGCCCGACCGCCACCATTTCGACAGCGATCGTGCGGGAGCCGGCCGGCCCCCTGATCAGAGCCTTTGCACCGGCCGCCACCAGCGCGGGCACGCTGTCGGCCGCAGGCGATGCGTTGCAGAGATTTCCGACGATGGTGCAACGCCCCTGCACTTGCTTGGAACCGATGAGATTGGCGCCTTCCACCACGCCGGGCCACGCCCGCCGGAGCGCTGCATTCTCGCCGACGACCGCGCAAGGCACCGCAGCGCCGATGACGAAACCATCCTCGCTTTCAGTTATGTGTCTCAGGGCGTCTATAGCTTTGATGTCGATGATGAGCTCGGGTTCGATGAAGCCCCCCTTCATTCTCACCAGCAGATCACTTCCGCCGGCCAGAACGGCTGCCTTGCCTGCCGCTTCCGCCAAGAGACCAACGGCATCTTCTATTGAGCTAGGCCGAATATAGCGCAAAAGAACCCTCCTCTTTATGCATTGGGGCGAGACGCGAAACCCGCAGACCCACTGTCGAGCTCCCGCATGATCTTCCTGGTCACGCTATGAGCTAGGCTGTTTGGTTGCAAGCCGAGTTCTCCCTTCCAGTCCGATGAGCCCGCTCCCGACGCATAGTTCAGCGGGCCGCTCCAGGTGTTTTTAGTTTTCTAACCTGCCCAATGCCAGCCTGCCTGTTGGGGTATGGCACTGCGCTGGGAAGCGACGGCCAGCACCAACAGCTGGTTCAAATGAAATAGCATCAACGGGAGTATAATAAGGGCTATGTCGGCTGTATCGAAAAGAATGCCGGCCATAGGCAGCGCGATCGCTCCGCTACTCCCCCGGTGCACGCCAAGAGCGATGCGAGCCGTTTTGCAGGCAGCCGTCATGCACGGCAGCTTGCCCTCCGCGGGCGCCGGCGTCATCCTTGCTTTCCCCGGCGAAGGAGGTGTTTGATCCGCCGATCCAGGCAGCGGCAAGGACGAGAGCCGCGGCCACGTATAGCATGCCTGCCGGCACCCACATGATCAGCCCTGCAAGCTGCTGATCCTCGAGGGCGGAGAAGCCCCAGTTTGCAGCCCCGAGACCCTGGCTCAGATAGAGTGGCTCCCGCGCGAAAGAGAGCAGGATGCCGAGAAAGCCGGAGTGAAGCGTGGTGGCGAAAAGATAGAGGATGGCCGCGCCGTTGCCTTGCCGCCCTCGCCCGAAAAGCAGTGCCCACCAGAAGATGATGGCCGTACCAAGGAAGCTGAGATGCTGAAGCCAGTGAACAGGCGTTTCGGCCAATGCGGCGTCGTAGAGGCTCGGCGCGTGCCAGAGCCACAGTGTCGCGCCATGCAGGCCGGTCGCGACGAGCTGATTGGTCGCCGCCTTACGGACGGGAAGAAGGACGATGCTGCGGACGAGTGCTCGGCCGACCGACGCTCGGAGCTTCTGCGGCAGCGCCCAGAGCAGAGGCGCGAGCGGCTTCGACAGGACGAAGAGCGGTGCGGCGATCACCATCAGTATTTCGTGTTCGATCATATGGGCTGTGAAGAGCTGCGACGCCAGCCTGTCCAGCGGCGACACGAGCGCAGCCGCCAGGAAGAGCCAGCCGGCGGCAAAGCAGACGGCCCGCTGCAGGTGGATTGTCCGGCCTCTTGCCGATGCGGACCATAGCCTGCGCATGCCGATAGCGTATGCCGACGCAGTTAGCGCGAGCGGCAGTACAACCATCAGATAGTTCCTCGGATCTCCGGCTTCGGCGCCAAACCCATGGGCTTGCGCCTCGGCCGCCATGATCGTGAAGAGCGCAACGAGGACGATCCTCATCGCTCGCACCCCGTGAGAAAGAGGTTGGCCGATGCGTGCAGCAGGATGACCAGGGTGAAGAGCACTGCTGCGGCGGTCCCGAGAAGCGCGACAAATCCATGAGGACGGTCTTCGTCCTGCCCGAAAGGCTTCGGACCGGCCAATGCTCGCCAGGCACGCCAGGAAAGGAAACCGGAGAAGGCGCTGACGAGCGCCAGCGCCAGCCCGGCCTCGAGCACCAGGGGCAGGCCGGTGCTGCAGGTAACCCCTGGCAGCATGTAGTTGAGTTGGGTGCTGATCAGCCAGGCAGCAGGGCTGGCATAGAGGCCGGAGGAGGGAAGACCCCGATCAATCAGTCTGGCGATCATAGCCGCGGCACCCAATAGAGGACGAAATAGGTCGGCAGCCACGAGAGGACGACGAAATTCCAATAGAAGGCATTGTCCTCGACATCGCTGAAGCGCCTGCCGAAGCCATGGCGGGTGAACATCAAAACGGTGACGATGACCGTGTCGACGACATCGGTAACGAGATGGGCTGCGTGAAGGCCGAGAATGACCCAGAGAAGGGAGCCGTAGGCGTTGAAATCCCACCGCACGGGAAGCACGGCGAATTCCATGACGCGGGCGCCCGTGACCAACAGCCCGGCGGCGCTCATGACCACCAGCAGGAGACGCACCCGGAAAAGGTTCTCCCCGCGCGCGGCGCGCTCTATTACGAAATTGGGCACGAGGCTCGCCAGCATCAGAAGCGTGAAAATGCCGGACCAAAATAACGGTGGCGGTGGACCGAGGGGCCAATCCGGATTGACGAAGGCGAGATAGAGATAGCCGCCGAGAGCGAGCGCGAAGCCGGTTCCCTCCAGCAGACAGAACGACAATGTGCCCCACCACATCGTCATGCGCGGACCGAAGGCGTAGCTTGGCAGATCTGACAGGTCCCGGACGACGCGGTGCTCCATCTACTTGTCCTCCTCGACGCTCTTCGGCCAGAACCAGGCGATCATGACCAGGGCGGCGGCGGGCGCACCCCAGGCGAGCGCCCACGGCGTGAAGATGGTGGCGATGAAGATCACGGTCACCACGATTGCGGAAACGAACGGCCAGACGGTCGGGTCCGGTGAGCTCTCCTTGAGGTCGGGACGTGCCTCGGTCGTGGTGGTGATGACCACCTCCCGCTTGTCGACGGCCAGACCCGTGACGACGGGCAGTGTCTCGCGCTCGGCCCAGAGCGGCTCGCGGCTGGTCACGAACGGAATGCGGTCGAAGTTATGCGGCGGGGGCGGCGAAGTGGTGGCCCATTCCAGCGTGGCGGCATCCCAGGGGTTATCGCCGGCAATATCGCCGCCGCGGGCGCTGGCGGCCACGTTGTAGATGAAGACGAGGAAGCTCACGACGAAGAGCGCCGCGCCCAGTGTCGAAATCAGGTTGAGGGTGTCCCAGCCCATCTCCGCCGGGTAGGTATATACGCGCCTCGGCATGCCCCTGAGCCCTGAGATGTGCATCGGAAAGAATGCTACGTTGAAACCGATGAACGCCAGCCAGAAATGGCAGCGGCCGAGCCGCTCGCCCAGCATCCGCCCAGTAAACTTGGGAAACCAGTAGTAGATCGCCCCGATGAGCGGGAAGACGGCGCCGCCGATCAGAACGTAATGGAAATGGGCCACCACGAAATAGGTGTCGTGAACCTGGGTGTCGATCGGCACGGAGGCGAGCATGACGCCCGACAGGCCTCCCGCCACGAAAATGAAGAAGAAGCCGAGGACGAAGAGAAGCGGCGTGCGGTAGATCGGCTTGCCGTCCCACAACGTCCCGATCCAGCAGAAGATCTGGATGCCGGTGGGAATGGCGATCATCATGCTCGAAGCGGTGAAGAAGGTGGCGCCGAGCTGCGGCAGGCCGGTGGTGAACATGTGATGGACCCATAGGCCGAAGGAGAGAAAGCCGGTTGCGATCAGAGAAAGCACGATCGCCGGATAGCCGAAGACCGGGCGGCGCGCGAAGGTCGCGACGATGGCCGATACGAAGGCCGTGCCTGGCAGAAAGATGATGTAGACCTCCGGGTGGCCGAAGAACCAGAAGAGGTGTTGCCAGAGGAGCGGGTCGCCCCCCTCGGCCTGGTTGAAGAAGTGTGTGTCGAGCAGGCGGTCGAGGATGAGCATCGTCGAGCCGAGCATCACCGCGGGCATCGCGAAGATGATGAGGAAGGCATTGACGAACATCGCCCAGACGAAGAGCGGGATACGGTCGAGCGTCATGCCAGGCGCGCGCAGCTTCAGCACGGTCACCACGATCTCGACAGCGACGGCAAGTGCTGCGACCTCGGTGAACGTCACCAGTTGCGCCCAGAAGTCGGCACGTTTGCCGGGCGAGAATTCCGGTCCCGCAAGCGGGACGTAGGAGAACCAGCCGTTGTCGGGGCCGATATTCAGCGCGAAGGCGACCCAGATCATCAGGCCGCCGAACAGATAGACGTAATAGGAGAAGGCGTTCAGCCTCGGGAAGGCGATGTTGCGCGTTCCGACCATCAGCGGCACGAGATAGACCGCCAAAGCTTCGCCGATCGGCACGCCGAAGAGGAACATCATCGTCGTGCCGTGCATGGTGAAGATCTGATTGTAGAGGTCCGGTCCGATGAGACTATTGTCGGGCACCGCCAGCTGGAGGCGCATCGCAACCGCCGCCAGACCGCCGAGGATCAGGAAGAGGAAGCCCGTCAGAATGTAGCGCCGGCCGATGATCTTGTGGTCGACGGTGGAGAGGGCGCCGATAATGCCGCCGGCCGTGCCCCAGGTGGTAGCGAGCCGCTTCGCCAGTTCGCCGTCCGGCAGGTCCGTGTCCAGAGGCTCCTCGGCATGGGGCTCGAGCATCGTCTCGCTCATCTCAGGCCCTCCAGGTAGCGCGTGAGCGGCTCGATCTCGTCGCCTGCAAGTTTCATCAGCGGCATGTGCGCGCCGGGCTTGATGCCCTGCGGATCGGTAATCCAGGCGGCAAGATTGCCGCGGCTATTGGGCAGCGTGCCGGCGGCGATGTGGAGCCGGCTGCCGACATGGGTCAGGTCGGGCGCGACTTTGCCTGCAGCCGGCGTGCCGCGGATCTGGTGACACATCACGCAGGGCCGAGACAGGAAAATCTCCATGCCGCGTTTGCGCAGCGGGTCGTCGGGCGGCTCGGCCGCGCTGATCTGGTTCTCGCGCCAGCGCTCGAATTCTTCAGCCGGATGCGCGACTACGGCGATGGCCATATGGGCATGCTGCCAGCCGCAGAATTCCGCGCATTGACCGCGAAAGATTCCATCCTTGGAGGCCTCTATCACGAGCCGGTTCTCGCGCCCCGGAACGATGTCCATTTTGCCGGCGAGACTGGGCACCCAAAAGGAATGAATGACGTCCGAGGACTGCAGCTTGATCAGCACCGGCTGCCCGACCGGAACATGGATTTCATTCGCCGTTGTGAAGCGCCGTGAAGGTTGACCGTCCTCGTATGTCACTTCCCACCACCACTGATGGCCCTTGACCAGCAGCGTAAGCGGAGCCTCATGGCTGGAAAACAGGGCGCGCTGCGCTGCGTAACTCACCACGGTTAGCGCAATGACGATTGCCGCGGTGAAGGCCACCGCGGCGCTGACGGCGCGGGTCATGCTCCGTTCTGCCTGCGGCTCGAGCACAAGCGGTCCGGCTCGCTCGGCGCGCGCACGCCGGAGCGACAGAAACAGCGCTGCCATGGTCAGGAGCCAGACCAAAGCAAGAATGGCGGTGAACACCCAGAACATGGTCGCCAGCGTGTCCGCCTGGGGGCCTTGCGGATCGAGCGACGATTGCCAGCCGGTGCAGCCCGTGAGCGTGAGCGGTAGAGCGACGAGGGCTGGGCGGCAGCAGCGCATCGCGGCCTCACTGCGGCGCTTGGCCAGAGGGTGGGACGGTGCCGCCGGGCACCGCGGGCCGGGCCGGCAAGCGATGCTCCGACGGCCGCGGCATCAGATCGTCGTTGCGACCGGGTGCAGCGTCCTGCGGGACCTGGCGCTCCATCGAGCGCACATAGGCGGCGATCTGCATTATCTGCTCCTCGGGAATCTTGCCCCGGAACGAAGGCATTCCGTTCGGGCGTCCTTCGCGGATCGTCTGCACGACGTTCAGGAGTGCACCGCCATAGATCCAGCTGTCGTCCATCAGCGCCGGGCCGGAACCGCCGCCGCCATTGGCGTGACAGCCCTTGCAATTGAACCAGGTGAAGAGCCGCTTGCCCTCGCTGAGATGGTAGGCGTTCTCTTCATACGCCTGTCCCATCTCCCCCGGCCGCTCGGCCGGGCCGGTGCCGGGCGCTATGCTGGATAGCGTGACCGGCGCCTCGGCTTCGGTCCCGACGGGCGGCGGACGAAATTCACGATCCTCCCGCTCGCAGGCGCTGAGCACGGCGATTGCCGCCGCTATTGCCACCAGGCGCCTCATGGCTTCGTGTCCAGCGAGCCGGGAGCGCTTGGGAGCCGTGGCACGTGGTATTCGGCGAGGATCGCGTCGATCTCTGGCTTGAGCCGTGCCAGCAGGGCGTTCATCTCCGAAAGCCGCGCCCTGTCGTCCTTGCGCACGGCCATGGAAATGTCCCAGGCCATTGGCAGTCCGGGTTCATCGAGCGGCTTCACGGGGCTGACTTGCAAGGCCGGGTGCTCAAGCGCGGCGAAGTAGCCGCCGAGCGGTCCCCAGGCGAGAGCTACATCGATTTCGCCATGCGCCACGGCAGTGACGATCCTGGCGGTGGGGTTGGGCTCGCGATAGTCGCCGTAGAGCGTATAGCCGCGGATGTTGTCGACGATGCCGCGCCGCGTCAGGGCGTGGGCGGGCGGCGTGTTCCAGCCGTCATCGCCGATGAGCTGAACGCCCAGCGTTTTGTGGCGAAGCGCCGGATCGTCGAAGGAAGCGATCCGAGGTTCCTTGTCACGGGTGACGAATACATAGGCGGACCGATAGTACGGCCGCGTCGTGCCGACGCTCTCCAGTTCGGCCGGGATGCCGATCACGACGTCGCAGCGCTCGGCATTGAGCGTCTCCCGGAGAAAGCCGCGCCGCTGCGCTCTCCATGTATAGACCAGCGTCGCGTTGAGTTCATGGGCGAGCAGTTCGGCGATCTTGTTCTCGAAGCCTTCTCCCCGTCTGTTGGAGAAAGGAAGATTGTTGGGGTCGGCACAGACTCTCAGGGTGCGCGCCTCGGCGCCCCATGCGCCCAGGCACAGCAGCAGGGCCGCTGCGGCATCAAGGCAGCGCGAAGACATAGAGATTGCCTCCCTTCGTGGTGGCTTGCTTCAGGTCGGCCATGGCGTTTACGAAGCCGAGTGCGGCGGTGCTGTCGCGCGGGTCCAGGTCGCCGGATACGATCGAGCCCGCCCAACCGCCGACGCCTGACAGAACGGCGATATATTGCTTGCCGTCAGGACCGCGATAGGTGGTCGGCTGACCGATGATGCCGGACGACGTCTTGAACTGCCAGAGCACCGCGCCCGTCTTCGCATCGACGGCCTTGAACCAGCCTTCCATGTTGCCGTAGAAGACCAGTCCACCTGCGGTCGTCATGGTGCCGCCCCAGACGGGGAAGCGTTCCTTAATGGTCCAGACTTCCTTACCCGCCAGAATATCCCAGGCGGAGAGCTCGCCGCGATGGCCGCCCGGCCCCGCATACATGCGCACCTCTGCGCCGACATAGGGCGTGCCAGCGATGTAATTCGCCTCCGTGCTTTCCCAGTCCATGCAGAGATTGTTGTGCGGAATGTAAAGGAGGCCGGTCTGGTGCGAGAAGGAAGACGGACTCCAGTCCTTCGCTCCGGGGGCAGTGGGGCAGACGTTGCGGATCACCTTGCCCTCGTGTGGGTACTTTTGCTCGTTGATCCGGATGCGGCCGGTCTTCAGATCGACGCCCCTATGCGTGTTCACCGGGTGGTAGAAATTGGCCGAGAGAACTTCGCCTGTGGTGCGGTCCAGCAGGTAAACCAGTCCGTTCCGGTCGGGATGTACCAATGCCTTGCGGGGCTTTCCGTGCCATACCACCTCGACGAGGATGTTTTCGTTGATGCCGTCCCAGTCGTGAAGATCGTGCGGATTCCACTGATAGGCCCAGCGTGCCTGGCCGGTATCCGGATCGCGTGCAAAGACGGTATTGGTCCATTTGTTGTCGCCGGGACGCTGGTTCGGATTCCAGGGGCCGGGATTGGCAGTTCCATAGAAGATCAGATCGAGATCGGGATCATAGCTGGCGAAGCCCCAGACGGTGCCGCCGCCGATCTCCCAGGCATTGGGGGGCCAGGTCGAGACGCCGAGGTCCTTGCCACGGTCCTCCTCGTAGAACGGTTTGAAATCCGCACCTATCTTCACGTCCTGGTCGGGTCCGGTGCTGTAGGCCTTCCATACGGTTTTACCGTCCGCGGCATCGAGTGCCTGGACCCAGCCGCGCACCCCGTATTCACCACCGGAAATGCCGGCGATCACCTTGTCCTTCACGACCAGCGGCGCCATGGTCATGGTCTCGCCGCGATTGATCTCGCCGAGTTTCACGTTCCAGATTTCCCGGCCGGTACCGGCGTCAAGCGCCACCACGTGAGCATCGAGCGTGGTGAAGAAGAGCCGCCCGTTGGAATAGGTCGGCCCGCGATTGACCACATCACAACAGGCAACACCTTGGGCGGAGGCGTCCGGTTTAGGATTGTACTGCCATTTCAATGGCCCGCCCGGTCGGGTGAGGTCGAGTGCATAGACGATATTCGGATAGGGCGAGACGATGAACATCAGGCCGCCGACAACGAGGGGAGCCCCCTCGTGGCCCTTGTTGACTCCGGTGGAGAAGGTGAAGGCGACCTGAAGCCGATTGACGTTTTGGGTGTTGATCTCCGACAACTCGCTGTAACGCGTCCCCGCCGTGTTCTTTGCCGGGGTGGCCCAGTCCGCGTCGTTAGGCGAAACGGCAAAAGCCGGGGCGGCCGGTCTCGGTCTTCCGTCCTGCGGCTGGCTACGGGAAATCGACGGCGAAAGGGTCAAAACAGCTGCCAAAAAGCAGCACTGCAAAAAGGAAGAACGCATTTGTTCTGACCTTAAAATGGGCCGAATGCAGTCGTGCCGCCGGAAAAACGGTCGAAGGCTTTCTTTGTTCCTGCGGCCAATACGGCTGGGGAACCTCCACCGCATCAGCCGCGTTCGGCATGAAAGAAGGAGAGATGCCGATGAGCCTGCGTCACGATTTGCGCGTCTTCCGCGAACCGGGCTTTTACGTCTCTGCTGTGTTTGCGGTGGTGTTTCTCGGCGGGTTGCTCGTCTTTGCGGGGCTAACGGCGCCCTAACAGGCTGCTGAAAATCGTGTTGCGTTACCGCAAGCCATCGCGGTGGGTGCGATTTTTTGGCGGATTTCGGCAGGATT
>NZ_LNQB01000039.1 GCF_001651875.1 Sinorhizobium saheli | reverse complement strand
CGCTTTTCTTGCAACACCGTGCCGCAGAAAACCGAAATTATATCGCACTATCAAAGACGTGCGGATAGTTCACGGGCGACGTTCTCGCCCTGTGCTCGAAACATAATGTATCGTCGGGAACTGCGCTTGGTGGACGCGTCGAATGAGGCTTTTCGGACGAGTCTTCGGAGTAGCTACCCCCAGGCGAGCGCTCTTGAGGCCGTTACCTGCCATCAAGTTCTCGCGACGACGCCCTCGCGATCTTTTGGTCGACCCATGCAGAGAGGTCGGCCCAAAGCTGCTGATCCAGCCCGACGTGGCGCGCAATTTTGATAATCGTCTGATAGGAGACCGGCGTGACAGCGGTTTTGCTACTGTTGTACCTCGGGCCGATCAGACCCAGCTTCGCCTTCCGTGCCGTCGGAAAACTTGGGTGGTCGGCAAAGGCGGCGACGGCGGCGGCCCGAAGTCCACGGTGCTCGCCTATCGCAGCCGCCAGTACGGCATTCCGCATCCATTGATAAGCGTCGCCGGCGAAAGGGCAGGGCGCATAGTCTTCCACCGGGTCCAGCTTGAAAACTTTGGGGATGTAATCCCAGTAGCGGATCCGCTTGCCCGCAAGGGCACAGCGGGAACGCACGCCGCTTTTCGGATTGACCTGGTCGACATAGCTGCCATTGCACTGCGGTTGTCCGGATCGCGACATGGTGGTTTGGCTGCATTTCCCACCCGGCTCGGTAAACTTGCATTCGATTACCAGCGCGGCCTTCGAGCCAACGGCAAGGGCGTCGACCTGCGTGGGCCGGGGTTCCCCCAAGAGCCGATCCTTATCTGTCCACTCGAGCGTTATCGACCAGGGACCGCCGGGTGCCGCACCCACAAGCCGAGCAATGGCGTCGAGGACGCGATCCCGATCGATGCTCATCTTGAGTGTGCCGAACACATCAATGGCGATGGCCTGCGATGAATGGACCTTGTGCGCCTGAATTCTGTTGGCGCGGTCACGATGCCAGGGAAATGCAGCCCAATCGCCGATGGCGGCGTGACTGGCTGGAAACAGGTTCTCCCGGACTGCCGTCAAATCATCTGTCATGGACAGCCAGCCATCCAGATGCGGTCAGGCTATCCGTGGACGTCATCCCCATGGAGGCGAGCCGACGCGTGGTGGCGCTTTGGAGCACGTCAGCGGAGAGCCGGGGGGAGCGGAACCCGATTGTCAGCGCGAGCTGCATTTCGGGAGTTCCGGCTTGTCCACTAACTTGTCGACCAATCGCTTTAGGTCCGACGGAGTGGTCTGCCCGGCCACGACCTCGAAATAGCCGATTCCCGCCCGCCGCAGCGCCTCTTTCTTGACGGCATCGCGGGCGGCCGCGGCGCCCTGATGGTGCGCTCCGCCCTGATACTCGATGGCGTGCCGAGGCTGGCAGTTGCCGTCGACCAGCAGGAGATCGACCCGCTTCGCGTTGATGCAACTGAACGCGTTCGCATCTTTGCTGCGGAGGATTTCGCCCAACGAGACTTGTGCCATCACCTGCCAAGTCGGATTGCAGCTAATCACCAGGCGATCGAGCTCCCTAAATACGCGCGCCTCGCTTTTGTTGAGCAGCGGCTGGATCGTGAAGCTCGAGCCCATGACAATCCGCAGCTGTTCGGCAGCGTCGGGCCGTTTCGGCGAATTGGGAATACTCGTGGGAACCCACGGCCCTGAAGCAATGTTCGTCGGGGGACCTTCCTGCCAGCGTGAGCGGTTTTTTGCCCGCCATGCCTGCCTCCGCACCCGGCTCAATGCTTGCTCAACCGTGATGCCAGCGAAGGCGCCGATGAACAGAACGGCGACGAGCAGGTGAGGCTTTTCGATGAGCGCAATGATCTCGGCCGGGCTTACGCTGAAGCCGCCCGCAGCGCCTACCGCGAGCGCACCGATGACAAGTCCAGGTGCCGCGAACAGAACCGACCTCCTTTGCGAGCGATAGTGCATGCTCCTCTCCGCATTTCGCGCTGAGATGGTAACCGCGCGAGCCTGGCGAGGAAAAGCTACACAAAAGAATTAGTGCCGCGGCTTCATCGCCGCGCAGTCTCACGCCAACCGGCAGAGAATGAACCACACCGGGGACTATGCCGCCTCCCACACCTGGTTCAGAATTTTGGCGGCCAGCGCCGCCTTGTCCTGGGGTAGGAAGCGGCCATAGTGACTGGCGACCATTTCGGCAGTGTCCTGGATGGCATAGCTCGCTTGCTCGTAGGAGCCCGTCTGCTTAAGGATATGGGTGGCGAGCACGTCACGGACATTATGCGGCCCATGCGGTAGCAGGCCCTTGACCGCGCCGCGACCGGTGTACGGATTGTAGATGCCATAGCGCTGGATTGTCAGGCGCCAGGCCTCATAGAAGGTCGTTTGGTTATAGGCGGCGTCCCGGCTGTTAGCCTTCACCGTCTTCACAAATAGAGTGCCGGGGTCGTCGGCGCCGGCCAACAGCACCCCGCGATGCCGCTCGATGTAGGCGTTTAGGTATTTGTAAAGGTCCAAGAGGTCCGGCAGGACCAGGCGGAAGGGTTTTGAGCCGAAGAAGGAGGAGTTGGCGTTCTTGAAGGCGTTCGCCGGCACCAGTACTTCCCAGCCGCGGTCGCGATCGCTCCAGCGGATTTCGCCACGCTTCATATCCTCGAGCCGGCGCTCCGATGTCGGGAAATGCCCGCGCGGGCAGACAAGCAATTGCCGCAGGTTCTTCTGACGAAGACCAAGATGCAGGCCGAGCCGCAACATCAGGAACGAACGGACCGCCTCGGCGGCGGCCCGTGGATAGCGGTGCTCATTCGGCATGCGCTTGAGGATCTCGTCGGTGATCTTGCGATATTCGGCGAGCGGGCTGTCGGCCTCGAGCACGCACATGATCGGCTCGAACGGATCCCGGTGAACCCGCATCACCCGCTGAATTTCCTTCGAGCGATGCGAAGCGTGTTTGAAGCAGGTTTCGCAGGCAGCGTGCCAATCCCGTTCGGCCGCCGCGATTTCCGCCGCGGAGATCAGCCCAGGTATCGGCGTAACGTTTCGGGCGAGCTCCGGGTGTTGCCAAAGCCAGCCCGTTTCGGCGCGCACCAGGTTGAGAAGAACGCTCAGCATGTCCTCTTCCCAGGTGGTGTAGAAGCCGCGTCGACGCTCGCGCCACTGCAGATACCAGTCCCAAACACCGGGAAAAACTAGGAGACCGAAGGTCAGCTGGCTAAGCGGAACGCCAAAGCCTTTGACCGGTCCCTTCGGCGATGCAGCCAAGGCGCCGAACATCAGCCCGAGATGTTCGATCTTCTGCGACGCCGTTTCCTCTCCCCAGACGCCGTTTCGCTGGAACCCCAGTGCCGTCAGCGTCGCCGTCTTGAAGCGGATGAGATTGGCCATTTCCATGGCGAGGCGGGGAGGGGCGTCGACCACGCCTGAAAGAAGGTCGGGATCCTCGATCGCCGTGCGATCGTCGTCCTCCCAATCCAAGGTATCCGCCGACGCTCGTGATGAAGGAGTACCGCCATAGGAAATCGCCGGAAAGCGGATGGCGTAGCGCTGTCTGGTCGCCATTGCCTGGAAGCGGCGGTAGTCGGTCGAACCGGAAATGATCACCCGGCGAACCCATTCCAGGATTTCCTCGCGCTTGGCAAAGGGCAGGCTGTTGAAGTTGTCCGGCAAATGCCAAGCGAGCCGGCGCCGTTCCGAAGGACTGATATCGCTTCCGACCTCGTGGCCCGACGCCGATCGCGCCTGGTGCGGCAGCTTGGCTTTGAAATAGCCGTCGGGCAGCCGGTACCGCCGCTCGATACGGGAGAGGATCTCGAAGCTTTCGATCGACCGCGGCACCTTGGTGCCTTTCGTCCAGCTCAGCAGCGTCTTGTGATCGAAGGCATCCTCTTCGCGGACGACGGCGCGATGCAGATGCCAATAACTGTCGCCGTGCCGGCGCATGTGATAGAGCAGCGCCTGTTGAAATCCTTCCGGCTCATCGGCCCAAGCCGAAAAGCGGCTTCGGAAATTCCTCAATGGGCTTTGGCGGAACGCCTGGTTTCGTTCTTGTCTGGGTTCGTTTGATTGTGGCCGTGGCTGCCGAGGAACTCGGCCTTGTGGCCATTGCTTTTATCGAGCCGGCCGCAGTCTTCGTCTTTCTCTTGGGTCGCTCAACTGTCGGATGGTCATCCTCCTCCGGTCGCTCCCTACCCAACCACCGTAGGATGGCTTCAAGGCCAGAACGAACGGTCTTCTTCAGCTCCGCCGTCATCTCATCTTCGATGCCACAGGCGTCGGCGACCGCCTGCCAATCAATGCGCCCGTTTCGCATGGGCGGCGTCTCTCGATGAATGATCAGGCTGATGAGGTAAGGCCTGATGTTCTCTAGCGCCCGCTTTGTGGCCACCGGGGCGATGCGGACGTTGCAGAACTCGGAGATCTTGCGTTGGAAATGTAGGGACGAAGCAGACTGGTTTCTCATGGTGATAGCAGTTCACGTTATCCTTGGCCGGTTTGGGTGCCGGGCGTGGCCTGCTAAGACGATGTAGTTAACGAATGCTGAATCGCGGTCAGACGATGCACCGTCGCGCCGCCCAATGAGCGCCTGGCCTACAACTCTGTCGAGTAGGCCCGGGAACATGCTATATCGGCATCATGGGATTCGGGATTTTCATTCACCGCTCAGATTCGATCTACGACGACAGCCCTGCGGAACGGTACCAGTTTCCGAGCCAGTATTTGGGCCGTGTCGAAGCCTGCCTTGGCGATTGGATCATCTACTATGAGCCGCGGAAGGTTGCGGCGACGCGCGGCTATTTCGCCATTGCCAAGTTGGGTGAGGTCATTCCGGATCGCAAAGCGCCCGGCATGTATCTCGCATTGATTGAGCCCGGGACCTATCTCGATTTCATCAACCCAGTTTCCTTCAGCAATGCCGAAAGAGTGATCGAACGCGGCCTGCTGAATGACGACGGCCGCATCTCCGGACGGGGCAGTCCGCTGTGAGGCCGATCTCACCGGGTGATTTCAACCGCATTCTCTCGCTGGGATTCGATGAACGGGAGCCGGAATTGCCACGGGTCGGCGAGCCAAGTATCGTCGATCCGACGCCCGGATTTGGCGAGCAACTGCAGTCACCCTTCGTTTTTGGGCAGGAGCGTGATCGTGCCACTCAGTTCACGTTTCGAATTATTCGCAATCGTCTATTCCGCCGCCTTGTCCTCAAAGCCTATGACAAGCGATGTGCGATCACCGGACTGAAGCTGATTAATGGCGGCGGTCGTGCCGAAGTCGATGCTGCGCATATCCGCCCGGTGGAAGCCAACGGTCCTGATATCCTGAGCAATGGCATCGCGCTTTCCGGGACCGCCCATTGGATGTTCGATCGGGGCCTAATCAGCCTTTCCGACGAGCTGGACACCTTGTTTCGCGGCATATCGCGGTGCCATCGAAGGAAGTGTGGATGAGGTCTTTCGAAAAGTCGCTGCGGAACGATCGCGCGTCCCGTTTTGTTGATGAGCGACTGGATGCTAACTGCTTTAAGCAGTGAGCGCGGCGGTAATTCCAGAACGGCAGCATAGGGTCAGCGGTTCGATTCCCTTCAAGGCGAGGGATTTGACCGCTCTTTTGCGCTGGCGCTATTCGAAATCATTGTCCGCGAGGACAGCCTTTTCAAGGCAAGCAACGGCCGAAGAGAGATTCAAATTCACTGCCTGCGCATCAACTTTCTGCGCGCGCTCTTGTCTATTCTATTCAAATTCCGTGAACTCGTTGGGGAGCAAGCATTACAAGATATGTTACGACATGATCAAACCGCCGTCGACGTTCACTGTCTGGCCGGTGATGTAACTTGCGTCCTCTGATGCGAGAAACGCAACCAAGGCGCCGACTTCGGCAGGGGTGCCGGCGCGACCCATTGGGATGCCACGCACCCATTCCGCCATAAGTTCGCCCGGACCATATTCCCCAAGCATTTGTCCCCACACTCGGTCATTATAATCCCACATCTCGGTGTGGATGATGCCGGGGCAGATTGCATTCACGGTAATGCCCTCGCGAGCGAGTTCCTTGGCAAGGCTCTGCGTCAGGCCGACGACCCCGAATTTCGAGGCGGCGTAGTGCGGCGTGTAGATGAAGCCTTGCCGGGCCTGGCCGGAGGCGGTGTTGATCAGGCGGCCTTTCGTCCCGCTGGCGCGGAAGCGGCGGATCGCCTCCTGGCAGCAGAGGAACACACCCTTGGTGTTTACGTCGAGGTTCAGGTCCCATTCGCGTTCGGTCAAGTCCTCGACCTTGGCAATGGTAATGACCCCGGCATTCTGCACGGAAACGGAGATGGCGCCGAGTTTCGACTCGGCCGCCCCATAGGCGTCCTGCACGGCCCTAGCATCGGTCACGTCCAGCACGACGCCGATCACGGCTGCGCCGGTCTCCTCGGCAAGCGCCGCGGCGGCTGCCGGCGTGTCCTTCTCGATTGCGGCGATGGCGACCCTGGCCCCCTCATCGGCAAAGCGCTTAGCGATGCCGCGGCCGATCCCCTTGTTGCCTCCGGTGACGAAAACCGTCTGGCCTGCAAAACGTCTCATGGTCTCTTCTCCATAATGCGCAGCAGGCTGAACGCTGATCTCGGGTAAGATCAGGCCGTGAGCCGAGCCGCAGTGAACTTGTCGGTGACAAGCACATCGATGACGCCCAGTTTCAGGGCACCCGCGATGGCTTGGGTTTTCGATTCGCCGCCTGCGAGCGCCATGACGCGGCCGGTTTTCCTGAGGTCTTCCAGCGAAATGCCGATGACCCGGTCGTTGAGCGGTGTTTCGACTGGCTTTCCGTCCCTGTCGTAGAACCGGTAGGAGATCTCGCCGACGGCGCCGGCCTCGTGGAGCATCGCCATTTCCTGGCGGGAGAAGGTATTGCCGGAGCGGGCGAGGAGTTCGGACGGCTCCACCGCACCGATGCCGACGATCGCCAGGCTGAGGCGGCCGAAGAGGTCCATCGTCTCGCGCACGACCGGGTCGGCCAGCATGACCAGCTTTGCCTCGCGCGAGGAGGTGATGCCCTGCACGAGAAGCAGCCGCGGCTCGCCGCCGGTGAGCCGTGCGAGACGCGCCGTCAACTGCGTGGCGTGGGTCTGCACCGATGCATCCCCCATGCCGCCGAGGATCTGGACGATGTATTTGGCCTTGGCGTTCTTGAGCGGGTGGATGTTGTCCACCATGCGCAGGATCGTTTGGCTCCAGCTCGAGACGCCAATGATCTCGTCCTGCTGCAGGGTAACTTCGAAGAAATGGGCGGCCGCCTCGCCGATCCGCGCCATGATTGCGCCGTCGCGGTCCTCGGAACAGTCGATGACGATCGCCTCTGTGAGGCCGTAGCGGTCGCGCAGCGCGGTTTCCAGGTCGGCGAAGGTGCCCGGCGGCGGAATGACCGTAGTCCTGACGATGTCTTCCTGCTCGGCCCGCTTCAGCATGCGCGACACGGTTGCCTGCGACATGCGCATGACTTCGGCGATCTCTGCCTGCCGCTTGCCTTCGACATGGTACATCTGAGCGACTCGGGCGATCAGTCGCAGCTCGTTGAGCCGTCCCATGGAATCCTCCAGGTGTGAATTTTTATTCACTCATAGTGGAAGGGCCCGGAACGGTCGAGCGGTAGATTGCATCCTGCCAAACCTGGAGGCGATCTATCGCGTCGGAAACCCGCGGCGCGATCGGATTGCAGGCACGCGGCAGGGCTGAGATGGCGGCAAGATCAGCCCAGATGCCCAGCGAAAGCCCCGCTAGATAGGCCGCGCCAAGGGCGGAGGCCTCCGGCGCGTCGCACTGCGTGACAGCATGGTTCAGGGTGTCGGCCACGCATTGCATCAGGAACGTGTTCTTGCTCGGCCCGCCATCCGCATAGAGGCGGCCGAGCGGCGTCGGCGATTGCGCCGACATGACCTTGAAGACGTCGTGGACTTGGAAGGCCATTGAATCGGTCACCGCGCGGGCCATCTGGGCGCGCGTGGTGTTGAAGGTGATGCCGCAAAACAGCGCCCGCGCATCGTACTGCCAATAGGGCGCGCCGAGACCCACGAAAGCCGGCACGAAGCCGGGCCCACCGGGCTCGGCGGTTGCGGCAAGATCGACCAATGCCTGCACGTCGGGAAGGCCGAGCATTTCGACCATCCAGGGCAGCGCCGCGGCCGAGACGAGGATATTGCCCTCGAAGGCATAGGTAGGCTGGCCGTCGATCGACCAGGCGATCGTCGTCGTGATGCCCTGCTGCGGTGCGATGAAGCGGGGCAGCGTTGTCATGATCGACGAGCCGGTTCCGAAGGTCACCTTGCCGTCGCCCGGATTGAAGGCGCCGTGTCCGAACAGTGCGGCATGGCTGTCGCCGATCGCCGCAGAGATCGGAATGCCGTCTCTGAGACCCCGCATGTTCCTGGTCACGCCGAAGCGCGAAGCGCTGTCGCGCACCTCGGGCAAGACGGCCTTCGGCACGCCGAACAGCGCGCAGAGCTCGTCACTCCAGGCCTGCTGGTTGAGGTCGAAAAGCTGGCTGCGGGCGGCATTCGAAGCGTCGCAGGCATGGACCGCGCCATCCGTGAAGCAATGGATCAGCCAGGCGTCAATCGTACCGAGCCGCACTTCGTGTCCCGCAGGCACGCGGTCCAGCAGCCACCTCATCTTCGGACCGGGGAACATCGGGTCGATGGGCAGGCCGGTGAGCGCCTGGACGCGTGGCGCCTGGCCGGCTGCGACCAGTTCGGCGCACGCCGGTGCGCTGCGGCGGCATTGCCAGCTCACCACCGGCCCGAGCGGCTCGCCCGTTGCGGCATCCCAGATGGTGACGGACTCGCGCTGATTGGAAATCGCGATTCCCAGCACGTCGACGGAAGGGCCGGCCTGCAGGCAGGCGGCGATCGCTTCCCTAACCGATTCCCAGATGCGTGAGGGGCTCTGTTCCACCCAGCCGGGCTGCGGGTGCTCGATGCCGACTGGAGACGAACCGCGCGACAGGATTTCCCCGGTCGTGGACACGAGCACGGCTTTGGAGTTCGTTGTGCCCTGGTCGATGGCGAGGATGGCGGTCGTCATGGCGGCTCCGGAAGGAATTGGGGGCGCGGCGACAGGGAGGGTTTGCCGCGCCCGGCACGGATTCTAAACGCGCAATATCAGGCGCGCGAAGACTTCCGTGCAATCAAAGCAACGGCCGCCTCGGCGATGGCAGCGGGCGACATGCCGAATTCGTCGAGCAGGAACTCGGCGGAGCCGGTCGGGGCGAAGATGCCCGGAACACCGAGGATCTTCATTGGCACGGGGGCTTCGGCCACCACGAATTCGGCGATGGCCGAACCGAGACCGCCGAAGGTCGAATGTTCTTCCGCCGTCAGGATGGCGCCGGTCTTAAGGGCGGCGGCCACCACGGCCTCGACGTCGATCGGGCGGACCGTCGCCATGTTCAGCACGCGCGCCTCGATTCCTTGCTCGGAGAGGAGGTCGGCCGCCTTCAGCATGCGGTGGGTCAGCGTGCCGTTGGCGATGAGGGTGATGGCGTCGCCGTCACGAAGCAGGTTCGCCTTTCCGAGTTCAAACCTGTGCCCGGCCGGCAAGAGGTCCGGAACCCCGACGCGCGACAGGCGGAGAAACACCGGTCCCTCGTAGCGCGCCGCCCATTCGACGGCCGCGGCCGTTTCGATCGAGTCGCAGGGCGCGATCACCGGCAGGTTCGGCAGCACGCGGGTCCAGGCGAAGTCCTCGATGGAATGGTGCGTCGGCCCGAGCTCGCCATAGGCCATGCCGGAGGAAATGCCGACGAGTTTCACATTGGCGTTGGAGTAGGCGATATCGGCCTTGATCTGCTCCAGCGACCGGCCGGTCAGGAAGCAGGAGGCGCCGCAGACGAAGGGCAGGAGCCCGCCATTGGCCAGGCCGGCGCCGACCCCCACCATGTTCTGTTCGGCGATGCCGACATTGACGAGCCGTTCCGGCCACCTGGACTTGAACCCGCCGAGCTTGGACGAACCGACCGAGTCGTTGCAGACCGCCACGACCTTGGGATTGTCGGCGCCGAGACGTTCCAGCACGGCAACGAAGGCGTCGCGGCAGTCGTGCAGCTTGGGGGACGCAATCACGTCTTTCATCACAGGGCCTCCGAAAGCTCGGTGAGCGCAATCTGATATTGTTCGGCATTCGGCACCTTGTGGTGCCAGTCGACCTTGTCCTGCATGAAGGAAATGCCGTGGCCCTTGTTGGTATGGGCGACGATTGCGTGCGGGCGGGCGCCGCGGCGCTCCAGTGCCGGAACGATCTGGTCCATGTCGTTGCCGTTGATCTCGGTCGCATCCCAGCCGAAGGCTTCGAGCTTGGCGCGGAAGGGGGCGAGATCGTTGGTGTCCTTCAGCGCGGCGCCCTGCTGGAAGCGGTTGTGGTCGATGATCAGCGTCAGATTGTCGAGACCGA
This sequence comes from Sinorhizobium saheli, assembly GCF_001651875.1. Lineage (GTDB taxonomy): Bacteria > Pseudomonadota > Alphaproteobacteria > Rhizobiales > Rhizobiaceae > Sinorhizobium > Sinorhizobium saheli. The sequence goes on along the minus strand of NZ_LNQB01000039.1, from coordinate 12,763 downwards.
ACTGCGCCGCGGCGGCGATCGCCTCCCAGTTCGATCCCTCCTGCATCTCGCCGTCACCGGTAAGCACATAGGTGCGGTACCCGGCGCCGGTCAGCTTGGCGGCCTTCGCCATGCCGACGGCGACCGGCAGGCCGTGGCCGAGCGGCCCGGTGTTGGTCTCGACGCCTGGAACCTTGGTGCAGTTCGGATGCCCGTTCAGCCGCGAATGCGGCTTCAGGAAGGTGCCGATCTCCTCCTCGGGCAGGAAGCCGCGCTTGGCGAGCGTCACATAGAGCGCCAGCGCCACATGGCCTTTCGAGAGCACAAAACGGTCGCGGTCCGGATGCTTCGGCTGATCGGGCCAGATGCGCAGCACGCGGAAATAGAGCGCCGTCAGAATGTCGATGGCGGACATTTCCCCGCCGATGTGCCCGGCGCCGGCTTCGAAAACCGCCTGTAGATCGCGAAGTCGGATCTGTCGAGCGATGCGGTCGAGATCGTTCGGCTGCATGAATTCCTCGTGGTGAATAAATATACAATTATTTATATAATTGCACGACACGGCGGCGTGTCAAGCCAACGGAGTGCGAAAAGCACCCGCAGTTCGATGTTGACACAGCGCGGATCGATCATGTACGAATTTACACACAGTTGTGAATATTTATGCCCCGCCGCGAATGGGTGGCCGAGGGAGCGAGAGGAGGGCGACATGCTTGCGACAGCGACGGAGCGGCAAGGATTCGCGGGCGGGATGCGTGCTTCGATGCGAGGGGCCACCGGTCCGCTGATCGGCCTCATCGTCCTGTGCCTGTTCCTCACCTTCGCGAGCGACAAGTTCCTTTCGATCAGGAACTTCCTGAACGTGCTCGATCAGATCACGGTGCTGGGCATCATGGCCGTCGGCATGACGATGGTCATCCTGATCGGCGGCATCGACCTTGCCGTCGGTTCGGTCATGGCACTTGCGATGATGGTGCTTGGCTATCTGAACGTCGTTGCCGGCGTGCCGATGTGGATCGCCATTCCGCTCGCTTTGCTCGTCGCTTCGCTGAACGGCCTGATCGCCGGGCTTCTCATCACCCGCTTCAACGTCCCGGCCTTCATCGCGACGCTTGCCATGATGTCGATCGCCCGTGGCCTCGCCAACATGATCACCGACGGCCAGCAGATCATCGGCTTTCCCGCCTGGTTCAATACCATGGCCATCGTCCGCTTCGGCGGCTTCCTGACGCTGACCGTCGCGGTCATGCTCGGGGTCTTCATCGCCGGGCTGCTCTACCAACGCTATCGCCACGGCGGGCGCGTCCTCTACGCTATCGGCGGCAATGCCGAAGTGGCGCGGCTTGCCGGGATCAACGTTCAGCGGGCAACCGTGCTAGTCTACGTCGTGTGCAGCTTCCTGGCGGGGCTGTCAGGCATGGTTCTGGCGGCGCGCCTGGACTCGGTTCAGCCCTCATCCGGCGTCTCTTACGAACTCGACGCCATCGCGGCGGTCGTCATCGGCGGCACGTCGCTCTCCGGCGGGACGGGCGGCATCGGCGGCACGATCATCGGCGTGCTGATCATCGGCATCCTGCGAAACGGCCTCAACCTCTTGAGCGTATCCCCGTTCATGCAGCAGGTGATCATCGGCGGCGTCATTGTGCTGGCCGTCACCGCCGAGACGTATCGCAAACGGAAATAGCGTCTGTTCGCCCCGTTGCCGAAGGCGACGGCGAGGCAGCGAAAACGGTCCGCAATGGTGCGGGCCGGCAAAAGGGAGGGTGGAGCCTGCAAGCCAGGAAATCCGCCAAACAAGTCGGAGGAGAAACTATGAAATTGACCAACCTGCTGCTGGCGGCAACCACCGCTGCGGTCCTGATGTCCCCCCTCGGTGCATCGGCCGCTGAGGTCAAGAAGATCGGCCTCGCCGTTCCGAACCTTCAGGCGGACTTCTTCAACCAGATCAAGCTCGGCGTCGAGAAATACGCGAAGGAAAAGGGCATCGAAGTCGTCGTCGTCGACGCGAAGAACGACACGGCCACCCAGGTCAACCAGGTGCAGGACCTGATGACGCAGGACATCAACGCGTTCATCTACATACCGGCGGGTGCCGCCGCGGCCGCCGTGCCGACGCGCCTTGCCCGTGAAGCCGGCATTCCGGTGATCAATGTCGACCGTGTTCCGGAAGGCGCGCCGGGCGATACTTTCATTGCCGGCGAAAGCGTCGAATCCGCCTATGCCGTCTGCAAGCACATCATCGAAAAGGCCGGCGGCTCGGGCAAGATGGCGATCATCCACGGCCAGAAGGGCACGACGCCGGAAGTCGATCGCTTCACCGGCTGCAAGCGCGCCATCGACGAGGCCCCGGGCGTGGAACTCGTCGCCCAGCAGTGGAGCAACATGTGGTCGGCGGACGAGGGCTTCTCGATCGCCCAGAACATGCTGCAGGCAAACCCGGACCTCAAGATCATCTTCGGCCAGGCGGACGGCCTGGCGATGGGTGCGGCGAAGGCCGTGGACGTTGCCAATCTCTCCGACAAGGTGATCATCGGCGGCTATGACGGCGACGTTTCGGCGCTCGAATATCTTGCCAAGTGCAAGGGGCCGTTCATCGCCACGGCGACGCAGAGCACCCAGAAGATGGGTGTCCTTGCGGTCGAATCGGCGCTTGCCGTTGCCGCCGGCCAGAAGGTCGAAGAGCGTCAGACGCCGAATGCCGTGCTGACGACCTGCGAAAATGCGCCGGAGTTCGTCAAGAGCCATCCGTAATCCGTCTCGATGCCCGAAAGCAGCGCCATGACCATCCAGTCTCCCATTCTTTCGCTCCGTGAGATCCAGAAGTCCTACGGTCCGATAAGGGTGCTGCACGGTGTCGACCTTGACATCTATCCGGGTGAGGTCGTGGCGCTGCTTGGCGAAAACGGTGCCGGAAAATCGACCCTGTCGAACATCATTTCCGGCACCGTGCAGCCATCCGCCGGTGAAATGACCTGGCTCGGAGCAGCCTATGCGCCCGCCAATCCCCGTGCCGCGATGGACGAGGGGGTCGGCATGATCCATCAGGAGCTGAAACTGCTCCCCAAGCTCTCGATCGCCGAGAATGTTTTCGTCGGCCGCTATCCTATGAGGGCGGGCCGGGTCGACCGCAGGGCGATGGAGGAGCGGGCGCGCAGCGGCCTCAAGCGGCTGGGCCTCGACATCTCGCCGGACCGCCTCGTCGAGGGACTCTCGACCGGCAAGCAGCAGCTCATCGAAATCGCCAAGGCGCTGACGCTCAACGCCCGCCTGCTGATTCTGGACGAGCCGACTGCCGCGCTCGGCGGCGAGGAAACCCAGCGCCTGTTCCAGCAGATCGAACGGCTAAAGGCGGATGGGGTGGGCATCATCTATATCTCGCACCGTCTCGAAGAAATTCGCCAGATCGCCGACCGCGTCGTCGTCATGCGCGACGGCGCCAAGGTCAAGGAATTCGACAGCGGCGACGTGCCGATCCGCACCATCGTCGAGGCCATGGTTGGGCGCTCCCTCGAGCGCATGTTCCCGACCTTGCCGACGCCTCGGGAAGAGGTGACGCTTGAAGTGCGCGATCTCACCTCGCCGACGAATGCATTCCGCAATATCAGCTTTTCGGTTCGCAGGGGCGAAGTCTTCGGCATCGCCGGCCTCATGGGAGCCGGCCGCACGGAGCTGGTACGCGCCGTTACCGGAGCCGATCCGATTTCGGCTGGCGAGGTTCTTCTCAATGGCAAGGCGGTCACGCCCCGCTCGCCAATCGACGCGATTCGCAACGGGATGGTTCTTGTGCCGGAGGACCGCAAGCTCCAGGGCGTCGTGCTTGATCATTCGATCGCGGAGAACATCGGCTATGCCAATCTCGCCGAAATCGCCCGTAACGGCTGGGTGTCGTCTCGCCGTCTGCAACAGTTCGCCGACGAGTGCATCAGAAAGTTCGGCGTGAAGGGCCGCGGCCACCAGAACGCCGGCGAGCTTTCCGGCGGCAACCAGCAGAAGTTGGTGCTCGCCAAGTGGCTGGCGCGCAAGCCTCAGCTTGTCGTCCTCGACGAACCGACGCGCGGCATCGACGTCGGCGCCCGCTCGTCGATTTACGACCTTATAATGGATCTCGCTCGTAACGGTGTGGCGGTGATCGTGGTCAGTTCCGATCTCGAAGAGGTACTCGGCGTCTCCAACCGGATCATGGTCATGGCCCAGGGCAGACAGGCCGGCATTCTTGATCGGGAGGACGCAAACGATGTCTCGGTCATGGAACTGGCGACGATTTGAACAAGGAAGAATTTGATGCCTGAAATCACCCTCAATGCGCCGAAATTGTTCGATCTCTCCGGGAACGTCGCCTTCGTGACGGGGGCGGGCAGCGGCATAGGGCAACGTATCGCCATGGGGTTGGCGCAGTGCGGCGCGGACGTTGCGCTGCTCGATCGCCGCACCGATGATGGACTGGCGAAGACGGCGGAATTCATCGCCGGCACGGGGCGCGGTAGCATCCAGATCGCCGCCGACGTGACCAATGGCGCAGCGCTCAACGAGGCGGTCGCCCGCACGGAAGCCGAACTCGGCCCGCTTGCCCTTGCCGTCAATGCGGCCGGCATCGCCAATGCCAATCCGGCCGAGGAGATGGAGGAAAGCCAATTCCAGACGATGATGGACATCAACCTGAAAGGCGTTTTCCTGTCCTGCCAGGCGGAAGCCCGGGCAATGCTGAAGAACGGCCGCGGATCGATCGTCAACATCGCCTCGATGTCCGGCGTCATCGTCAACCGCGGCCTCAGCCAATGCCACTACAACGCCTCGAAGGCCGGCGTCATCCATATGACGAAGTCGATGGCGATGGAATGGGTGGGCCGCGGCATCCGCGTCAACACAATCAGCCCCGGCTACACCGCGACGCCGATGAACACCCGCCCGGAAATGGTGCACCAGACCAAGCTGTTCGAAGAGCAGACCCCGATGCAGCGCATGGCGACGGTGGACGAGATGGTCGGGCCCGCCGTATTCCTTCTTTCGGATGCGGCAACTTTCGTTACCGGCGTCGACCTCCTGGTCGATGGCGGCTTCTGCTGCTGGTAAAATCGCGAGGCCAGCCGCGAACTGGCCTCTTGCTTTTTGCCGCAGGAACTCCTTATTTACGTTTGTTCTCAGGGCGGGGTGAAAATCCCCACCGGCGGTATCCGGAGCGATCCGGGAGCCCGCGAGCGCTTCCACCGATGTGGAAGGTCAGCAGACCCGGTGAGAGGCCGGGGCCGACGGTTATAGTCCGGATGGAAGAGGACAATGTCTGCAATACCGCTCTTTTCGAGCGGCGCGGACTTGTTCGCCCAAGGGATGAATAGCGGTCGAAACGCCGCGGTTTAACGCCAATGCTGGCTACCCTTGAAAGGCAATGGAATGGCAGTCTCGAAAATTGAAGACGCGATCGCGGCGCTGGCACGCGGCGGCATGGTGGTGGTTATTGACGACGAGGGCCGGGAGAATGAAGGCGACATCATCGTCGCCTCGGACGCGGTAACGCCCGAAACGATCGCTTTCATGATGAAACACGCCCGCGGGCTGATCTGCGTTGCGATGGAAGGGGAGCGTCTCGATGCGCTCGATATCCCACTCATGGTTCCGCAGAACACCGAGCTTCATAAGACGGCATTCACGGTCTCCGTTGATTACCTGCCCCGAACCACGACTGGGATTTCCGCAGCCGACCGGGCTGCCACGGTCAACGCGCTGATGGATCCCGAGGCGCGTCCGGCGGACTTCGCCCGGCCGGGGCATATCTTCCCGTTACGGGCGCATCCCAAGGGCGTGCGGGGCCGCCCAGGTCACACGGAGGCCGCGGTGGACCTTGCACGCCTCGCGGGCAAGTCCCCATCGGGCGTCATCTGCGAAGTTGCCAACGACGATGGGACGATGGCTCGGCTTCCCGAACTCCTGGCTTTCGCTGAAATGCATGGCCTCCCGCTCATCACAATCAAAGACTTAATCGCCTTTGTCGAGACAGAGCTGACGGCCGGCGAAGCTCGGGCCGCGTAGTCCGTCTAAAAGGTTGCGCGGGGTGTTGACTGGCGCAACCTACCTTCCGCCTGAGCGACATCAGTTGTCCACGACCTAGCGCCGAGGCGCCTATGCTCTTACTCTGTGCTTCCAACGTCGCACAATGTATCGACCGGAACTTTGCGCCCTGTTGGCTCCACCGTTCAAGCTGCCGGAGCAACGGCCACGGCCATTCAGTGCTTAGTTCCGCGCAGGAGCAGGGGTGTGCAGCGACGCCCCAACCTTTTCTGCCGCTGCCCGCAAACGCTTGTCTCTGGTCCACAAAACCACTCGCTGATCGAGGAGAACCGAAGCCAGCAAATGGGCATCGGTGTAGCCAATGCCCATGCTAAAAATAGCGTGGCGATCTATCATCATCATGACTTCATCGTGCGTTGCGACGAGCGCTTCGCGCTGAGCCGTCAGGAATGCTATCACGCTGGTACGATCCCTAAGGCTGCCAAGTGCGAGCTCTCCGATCACGGCCGGATGGCAGAGGAGACGATCTTCCTCAATAATCTTACGCAGCTCGGCATCGGTATGCCGGAAATGATCAATCCAGATTGAAGTGTCGGCAAGGATCACTTGGCAGCTGGGCTCCGGCGGCGTGGAGCGGCCTCCGCATCCGGCATCGTTCCTCCGAGCGCGATGAGGCGTTTTCCTGACTCCACACGAACAAGCGTCTCTAATGCCTGGCGGACCAGAGCGGCGGTTTCCTTCGTGCCGGTTAGGGACTTAGCCCTTTCCATGAGAGTGTCGTCGAGGTTGATAGTCGATCGCATCGTTTGGTTTCCCACTTTGGTGTTGTAGATAGCACCATTTGTGAAGAAATCTACGCCTGGGATTGACCGTCGTGGTATTATAATCCGGAAAGCAGACATACCGCGGGCGGGCACCCCAAGCGATCGCGGCTTGGCCACCGACATGCAACCAAATCGGCCGCGCAACCTAAGACTGGTTAGGGCCGAGGGTTCTATTGCGCTCAAGGCGAAGGATGCACATCGACTTCCAGGGCGGTGGTCGCATCTGCCCGCAGCCGATCGTCCGCGATGGGGGTGGAAAGCGGAGCTTGGACAGCAACCCCTTGGGTGGCGGCAATCCATGCGAGAAGCCGACATCTCGACACTTACGGCTCACAAGAGCTCGAGGGGAAGCAACACTGGCCCTCTCGACTACAGCGGCTTTTCCGTCAGCAATTTGCCGCTCAACAAATCCCGAGCCTCGCTCGCACCCTCGCTCTTCAAAATCGCAGGACCGGCGGCCAGCGGTTCGTTGGCGCGCCTGCCGAACTGCTCGATGTCCTCGATCAGCATTTTCATTTCGGCAATTTCCTTCACCTGATCACGAGTAATCCTATCTGCCAAATAGCGCACACGCGGGTCACGAATGTCAGCCTGGCGCGCGTTGTTGATGGCTATGGAGTGATGCGGAATCATCGCTTTCATGAAGTCGACATCGCCGATTAGCGCTTGACTGCGGTTCACACTCAGCAGCGCCCCGCCAGCAGGCGTTTTCAGCGCCGTCCAAATCGGGAGCGGCCAGGCTCTATAAAGAGCATCCGGCGAGCGCTGGTTGGCTGCCGGGGCACGGCTACTCGGCGCGAGTGGCCAGCGCGCATGTCACCCTGGCGTTCGGGCACCCGGTATCTAAGCTTCTGTCTTCTTAAGTGCGAAATTCACGGAGGCAATGGGACGCCGTCATGGTATGGTTTGGCGTCGCATGAACCACGGAGGGGTGAATGCGTATTGTTATTTCAGTCCTCGCTGTCGAGACATTGCTCCTCTCGTCAGCGACCGCAACCGAACCGGTGATCTTCCATACGGCACGCTTTCAGGATCACACCATCGTCAATCTCAGTCTTGTAGAGAGCCAGGCGGCGGCGAGCACCGACTATGACTATGACGTTCTCATCTCTCTGTCACAAACGAGTGACGACATAGGGGCCGGTTACAACGATCCCGGCAAACACGAGGCATCTGTCCGATGCGGCCCGCCGCCGGCGGTTTCGGTAAGTGGCGTCGATTACCCGATACCTACAGCGGAAGTTGGGGGGAGCGACTGGAAAGACGATCTCTGGAGAATCGTCTGCACGCCGCCCGTATCGTAATGCTCCCGCTGCAGCACGCCGCGAGCGAAATCCAAGACATCGATTGGGAGCTGTCGCCCGACGAATGAAAGAAACAGGACGCGGGCGGCTACGTCCGCGTCCTGTGTCGGAAATTATTTGACCTCAATGACTGTCAGCTTGCCGTTGATCCGCTCGGCGACGAACTCGACGTTCGCGCCTTGCTTCAGCTTCTCCAGGATCGCGTCGTCCTGGACGCGGAACACCATCGTCATAGCCGGCATTTCGAGGTTCTTCAGTTCCTCGTGAATCAGCGTGACCTTCTTCGCCTTGGCGTCGACCTTCTTGACAGTGCCCTTGGTGAACTCGGCGGCGAGAGCGCCATAGGTGGTACCCAGAGCAAGCGCCGAGGCGAGGGTGAGCTTGACGAGCGTTTTCATGTTGTCTCCTTTCCCGTGATTACTTGTTGGCAACGGTGACGTCGCCGTGCATGCCCGCGTCGTAGTGGCCAGGTACCAGGCAGGCGATCTTGAACGCGCCGTCATTGGTGAACTTCCAGATGATCTCGCCGGACTCTCCGGCGGCGAGGCGGATAGCGTTCGGATCGTCGTGTTCCATCTCCGGGAACTTCTCCATCACCGCCTTGTGCTCCATGATCTTGTCTTCCTGATCGAGCACGAACTCGTGGTCGAGTTCGCCCGCGTTCTTGATTGCGAAGCGGACCGTCTGGCCCTTGCGGACCTTGAACGTCGACGGCGTGAAGATCATCTTGCCGTCGTCCGTCTCCTTCATCGTGACCTGGATCGTCTGGGTGGCGTTGGCTTGCTTGCCAGGCTCGCCAACGGCCAGGGCTTCGCCGTGGCCGCCTGCGTGGTTACCACCCGCAAGCGACGGGGTGGCGAGCGCGGCGACGAGAAGTCCGAAGATTTGAGCTTTCATTGTGTGTTCCTTTGGTTGGTTGAACATCGACATGCGGGATCAGCCGTTGTTCTTATGTTTCGGCATGATCTGGGTTTTGGCGTCCTTGGCTTTGTGCGCGTCGGGAAGCTCGCCCGTCCACTCCCAGGCCTCAGTGCCGGGTGGGTTTTCGTACCAGCCGGGATCGGCGTAATCGCCCGCCGAGATGCCTTCGCGCACCTTGACCACCGAGAACATGCCGCCCATCTCGATCGGGCCATGCGGTCCCCAGCCGGTCATCATCGGGATGGTGTTCTCGGGGATCTCCATCTCCATCTCGCCCATGTCGGCCATGCCCTTTGTGCCCATCGGCATGTATTCCGGGCGAAGCTTTTTGATCTTCTCGGCAACCTTCGATTTGTCGACGCCGATGAAGGTCGGGATGTCGTGCCCCATGGCATTCATCGTGTGGTGCGACTTGTGGCAATGAATGGCCCAGTCGCCGACATACTTGGCGTCGAACTCGTAGGCCCGCATCGCGCCGACCGGAATATCGATGCTGACCTCCGGCCAACGGGCCTCCGGGCGGACCCAGCCGCCGTCAGTGCAGGTGACCTCGAAATCGTAGCCGTGCATGTGGATCGGGTGGTTGGTCATGGTGAGGTTGCCGACTCGAACCCGCACCCGGTCGTTCTTGGAGACGACAAGCGGGCTGATGTCCGGGAAGATGCGGCTGTTCCAGCACCACATGTTGAAGTCTGTCATTTCCATGATCCGCGGCACATAGGAGCCCGGGTCGATGTCGTAGGCGTTGAGCAGGAAGACGAAGTCCCGGTCGACCGGCATGAACTTTGGGTCCTTCGGATGGACGACGAAGAAGCCCATCATCCCCATCGCCATCTGCACCATTTCGTCGGAATGCGGGTGGTACATGAAGGTGCCCGACTTCACGAGGTCGAACTCGTAGACGAAGGTCTTGCCGACCGGGATGTGCGGCTGCGTCAGGCCGCCGACGCCATCCATGCCGGACGGCAGGATCATGCCGTGCCAATGAATGGTCGTGTGCTCCGGCAGCTTGTTGGTGACGAAGATGCGCACCCGATCGCCCTCGACCGCCTCGATCGTCGGACCCGGTGACTGTCCGTTATAGCCCCAGAGGTAGGCGGTCATGCCCTCCGCCATTTCGCGCTCCACCGGCTCAGCAACGAGGTGGAACTCCTTGACGCCGTTGTTCATCCGATAGGGCAAGGTCCAGCCGTTGAGCGTTACGACCGGATTGTAGTCGGTGCCCGAGATGGGCTTTAGCGGCGGCTGCGTCTCCGCCGTCTCCATGATGGCGGCTTCGGGCAGCCCCATGTTGGAGGTCTTCGCCCAGGCGGCGCTCGACACCAGCGCGGCACTCGCGCCGAGTAACTGTCTTCTGTTGAACATGGTCTATTCCTTTCTCAGTGGCCGCCACCGCCACTTTCGGCGGCAGACGCAACTTCAGTTCCGCCGGCGACCGCACCCGCGCCGCCGCCGTAGACGGCGGGAGCGAGATTGGCCTCGGCCAGCCAGAAGTCGCGCTTGGCGTTGACGGCAAGCAGGTTCGCATTGACCTTCTCGCGGCTGTCGGCGAGCAGTTCGAAGGTGTTCGTGATCATCGCGTTGTAAGTTAGGAGGGACTCCTCCTCGATCTTGGTCCGCAGTGGCACGACGCTGTTACGGTAGTGCCGGGCGATGTCGTAGTTGGCGCGGTAGGCCTGATAGGCGGAACGCGCTTCGGAGCGGACGTTGACAGCCATTTCCGCAAGCAGGTTCGCTGCCCGCATATAGGCGAGCTCGGCCTTGCGCATGCGCGCCTTGCCGCTGTCGAAGATCGGGATGACGAACTCCAGCTCGGCCTGTCCGGTGGTCTCGGTCTCCACCTCGCCTTCCTCCTTCTCCCGTTCCGTCTCGAAACCGGCGAGAAGCTCCAGGTCTGTGACGTAGCGTTTTGCTTCGGTCAGCTTGTAGGACTTGGCGGTCGCTTCCAGGTCGAGCTTCGCCACCTGCAGGTCGACGCGGCGCTGCAACGCCTCCGCCTCGATCAGGTGACGCTTCATCAGACCCTTCGGCAAGGAGGGCAAGCGGTTCGGAACCTGGTAGTCGATGCCAGAGCCCCAGAGCCCCATCAGCCGCGTCAGCTCTTCCTTGGCGAGCCGCGCCTCCAGGCGCGCCTTTGCCGACTGCCCCGCCAATTCGGCATAGAACACATGCTCGCGGGCTTGGCCTTCTTTCGTAAGCGCGCCGCTCTTGCCGAGCTCCTGTGCAAGTTCCGAGGCCGCGTCGGCTGCTGCCTGCGCCTGGTTGAGCTGACCTACGGTCTCCCAGGCGGCGACGGCATTGATCCAGGCGCGACGCGTGTCGGCGGCAAGCTGCAGGGTCCGCAGTGCCGCGTTCAACTGAGCCTGCCGGAAGCGGGTGTCAGCAATTGCGATATCCCGCTCGCGCGTGGCGAGCGCCAGGATGTTGTTGGCGATCATGCCTTCGACGGTCTTGAACGCTTCGAGCCCCGGCGTGCCGATGCCCGTAAGCCCGACAGCGACGGTCGGATTGACGAGCATGGTGGACTGCCAGGCGTCGGCTGCGGAATCGCCGAGGTCGGCGTAGGCCGCCTGCAGACCCTTGTTGTTCAGGAGCGCCACCTGCACGGCGGTCTCGACGTCGATGGTCTTCTTCGCCATCAGCGTCTTCACGCGGTCTGAGACGACACGTGCCTGCTGCTGGTTCTGTATCCAGACCGTCTGCTTGCCCGCGGCTTCGGCGGTCTTGGTCTCGACCGAGAAGAAGCCAGCGTTCTTCGCTGCATATTCGCTGGCGGACACGCAGCCGCCGAGCACCAGCGGCAGGGCGAGAGTCGCTGCAAGTCTGATATTGCTGTTCATCATGACGCGTCTCCTTCCGGAGCCTGCGCGTCATTCTGGTTGCGCCACGGCTGGGGATCGACCGGAACGCGGTGGGTGTAGCCGGAGACCGGGCTCGTATATCTGAGGGGGCGGACCTGAGCCTGGGAGGCGGCGAGGTCGCCCGAAGCAATGACATCGGGGGGCAATGTGGCGGCGCACCCGCTTGCGAAAAGCGGCAGGGCGGCCACGAAGAACAATGGTTTCATGGTTTTATCCGAATAGGAAATTGCAGTGGGGGCTCGAGAGCAAATCGCTCACGAACACTCCTTGGACCCGTGAGAAGAACGGGTGAGGACCTATTCAGATGTTCGGCGGTCGGTGCAGAGGCGGAAGCTCGCCCGTGGTCCGGGCGTCGTCGACGAACTCGCGGATGGAGGCGATGCGAAGTCCACCGACCGGATGGGATTCAGCGACAATCGCCATGCTGACGCAGAAGCCCTTGCAGCACTCGGTTTTCGCGAGCTTCTGCGCATCGTCTGGAGAGGATTTCTGGTCGCCGTGTGTATGTCCGCCGCTCGCCATCTCAAGATGATGGTTGTCGGACTGCGCGATTTCAGGATTGGACCAAGCGCCATGCATTGCGGCAGAAGCCGTCGGCAATGAGTAAACCGTCAGCGACATGACAATCGCCAAGCGGAGCAGAACCAACATTTTTTGCAATGTGATTCGGAACATACCCATGCCCGAGGACTACCATCGGTCCCAAAGTTGTCAATTGTCGGCTCGTATCAACACACGATTCGCGTCGATAGTGTGGCGGTGGCAAACCGGCCCGCATCCACATTCGAGTTCTAGGTCGTGTGGACAATTATCTGATCCACAAGACGATGGCTGCGATAGTGACGACGGCGAGGTAGTTTCTAGCAGTTTT
>NZ_LNQB01000038.1 GCF_001651875.1 Sinorhizobium saheli | reverse complement strand
GCAAATCAGTCCCTCTGTTGCAGCCGTAGGGAATCACGGCAAAAACCCAAAAGCCAGAGGGCTTTTTCAGCAGCCTGCTAGCGCCGCCGCCGGGGGCAGGTTCGGGAAGCCCGCGCATATTTTCCTTCCCGCTGCCCACAGAATTGCCTAAACCGGAATCGGTTTTGCGGCTAGAATCAGCAGCGATTCAAAGTGCTACGGCGACCTTTGCGCGTCTGATAAGACGCGCGGCGCTGTAGTCGCGAGGTGCAGGGAGGATAGCGCGGCTGAAATGCTGGTGCTTGCCATCGACACATCCGGAAGCGGTTGCGCCGCCGCGGTCTATGACGGCGCGGCGGGCGAGGTCCTGGGGCGCGCAGGCGCCGACATCGGGCGTGGCCATGCCGAGCGCCTGATGGAATTCGTCGACGAGGCGCTGATCGCCGCCGACAGGCAGCTTGACGAGATCGACCGCATCGCGGTGACCATAGGTCCCGGTTCGTTCACCGGCATACGCGTCGGCGTTGCCGCCGCGCGTGGCCTGGCGCTGGCGCTCGGCAAGCCGGCGGTCGGCGTCACGACGCTTCAGGTCATTGCCGAAGGCGCGAGGGCGAGAGAGCCCGGCCGGCCGGTGCTTGCGGTCATCGACGCGAAGAGGGGCGAGGTCTATGCCCAGCCCTTCGATGCGTCGGGCCTGGCGCAAAAGGAGCCGGAAATCCTCTCCGCGGACGAGGCGCGCCAGCGCTTTTCCGGCTTTTCCGGCGCCGTCTGCGGCTCCGGTGCCCCTTTCGTCACCGCCGATCCGGCGAGCGGCGAGCCGGACGAGATCGACATCGCCGTGGTCGGCCGCCTCGGTGCCGGCGCCGATCCGGCCGTCGCAAGGCCGAAACCGCTCTACCTGCGCGGACCGGACGCCAAGCCCCAGGCCGGTTTCGCCGTCACGCGCGCCTGACGACGCCTGCTGTTGCTTTGAGTATTTCGAACGCCCAAGAATCGACCCGAAATGAGTTTCACCGACTACTTCACCCGCCGCACCGAATTCGACATCTTTCCGCTGGAGGAAGCCGATCTCGGCGCGGCCGCGGCGCTCCATGGCCAGCGTTTTGCCGCCTCCTGGAGCGACGGCGAAATCCACGCGCTGCTGACGCAGGAGACGGTGTTCGGCTTCGTCGCGCGCCAGACGAACGGCATGTTCCGTCCGGCTTTCGGCGGTTTCGTGCTCTCGCGGGCAGCAGCCGGCGAGGCCGAAATACTGACGATCGGCGTCGACCCGCGCTTCGCGCGCTCCGGCCTCGGCTGGCGGCTGATGCAGGCGGCCATGCGTGAGGCGCTCGTCAAGGGGGCCGAGACGCTCTTCCTTGAAGTCGACGAGAGCAACGAGGCGGCGATCGGCCTCTACAGGAAGCTCGGTTTTTTCAAGGTCGGCGAGCGCAAGGCCTATTATCAGGCGCGCCCCGGCGAGCGCAGCACCGCGCTTGTCATGCGGCTTGATCTTCGCTAAAGCATTTTGCAGTCAGGTGAAATCATCTGACGTCGCACAAATGCGGCAAAAACAAGCAGATAGAGCGGTGGCGCGAACGCATGCGAGCGCATCCCGCTCCAAGCGCGCCGCATTCAAACGAATTCACGTGACGCGCTTCAGGACCTTTTTCTGTGCATGTCGTTGTCGCAAAACCGCTGCACATTTTCGGGCGACATGCATTGGCCCGTCGCTGCGCTTAAAGATGCGGCGGCGGAGCGACGAATGAGCCGGAAAGGTGCCTGCGGATGATCAACTGGGTGCGGGTCGCGCTCTGCGGCATGCTGCTTGTCCTGGTCTCGCTGGCGCTGATGCCGATCCAGATCGTCTGCCTCTGGCTGGATTTGAAGCCGCGGCGCTGGCTGCCGCGATACTGGCACCGCGTCGCATGCCTGCTGCTCGGCCTGCATGTTCGCGTCCACGGCGAGCTCGATCGCCGCCGTCCCCTGCTCTTGAGCGCCAATCACGTCTCCTGGAAGGACATAATGGTGCTTTCGTCCGTGGCCGATGTCGTCTTCGTCGCCAAGTCGGACGTCAAGTCCTGGCCGATATTCGGGCTTCTCGCCCGCCTGCAGGCCTCGATCTTCGTGGAGCGCGAGCAGAAGCGCAGCGCCGGTCATCAGGTCAGCGAAATCGGACGGCGCCTTGCCGACGGCGAAATTGTCGTGCTCTTCCCGGAAGGAACGACATCCGACGGCAACCGGCTGCTCGACATCAAGACGTCGCTTTTCGGTGCCGCCGCCTCGGCCGTCCCGCAGTCGCCGACCGGCATGGTGCACGTCCAGCCGCTTGCGATCTCCTATACCGGCATCCACGGCATGCCGATGGGCCGCTATCACCGGCCGATCGCCGCCTGGCCGGGCGACATCGGGCTGCTGCCGCATCTCATCGGCGTCCTGAGGGAAGGCGCCCTGGAGGTGGACGTCGATTTCGGCGAGGCGGTGGACTATGACCGCCGCTCGAACCGAAAGGACGTGAGCCGCCTGGTCGAGCAGCGGATCCGCCGGATGCTGTCGGACCGGCTGCGGGGACGGGCAGGACGGGGCGGCGAACGCGAGATCACGCCGGCTTTCGTTCCGCAGGAGCGGTCGCAACGTTCCTGAACCGCCCTTTGCCGGGATGACCTTGGGATCGGGGCAGGCGCCGCCGCGGCGCGGCCGGTCCCGAAAATGCTTCAACTTTCGGCCGCTTTGCACTAAAGAACCGGCATGACCCAGGAAACCGCCCTTCTGCCGACCTCGCCCGTGGCGAGCGACGAACGCATCCCGGCGCGCAAGGTCTTCGTCAAGACCTATGGCTGCCAGATGAACGTCTATGATTCCGACCGCATGTCGGATGCGCTGTCGCGCGACGGCTATGTCGCGACCGACGTCCTGGAGGAAGCCGATTTCGTCCTGCTCAACACCTGTCATATCCGCGAGAAGGCGGCCGAGAAGGTCTATTCAGAACTTGGCCGCCTGCGCGAACTGAAAAAGGAGAAGGCGCGCGCGGGCCGCGAGATGCTGATCGGCGTCGCCGGCTGCGTCGCCCAGGCCGAAGGCGACGAAATCCTCCGCCGCGCGCCGTCGGTCGACCTGGTCATCGGCCCGCAGACCTATCATCGTCTTCCCGAGGCGCTGAAGCGGGCGCGGACCGGCGAGCGCATCGTCGAGACGGAATATGCGATCGAGGACAAGTTCGAGCATCTGCCCGCGCCCGACAGGGCGAAGACCCGCGCCCGCGGTGTCACCGCCTTCCTGACCGTGCAGGAAGGATGCGACAAGTTCTGCACCTTCTGCGTCGTCCCCTATACGCGAGGCGCCGAGGTCTCCCGCCCGGTGGCGCAGATCGTCGCCGAGGCGGAGAAGCTCGTCGAAGCCGGCGTGCGCGAGATCACCTTGCTCGGGCAGAACGTCAATGCCTGGCACGGAACCGGTGCCGACGGACGCGAATGGGGGCTTGGCGACCTTTTGAGGCGCCTCGGCGAGATCGACGGGCTGGCGCGCCTGCGCTACACCACCAGCCACCCGCGCGACATGGACGACAGCCTGATCGAGGCGCACCGGTCGATGGAGAAGCTGATGCCCTACCTGCACCTGCCGGTGCAGTCCGGCTCGGATCGCATCCTGAAGGCGATGAACCGGCGCCATACGGTGGCCGAATATCTGGCCCTGATCGCGCGCATCCGCGCGGCGCAGCCGGACCTCGCGCTCTCCGGCGATTTCATCGTCGGCTTCCCCGGCGAGACCGAGGAGGATTTCGAGGACACGCTTCGCCTCGTCGAAGAAGTGAACTATGCACAGGCTTTTTCGTTTAAGTATTCGACGCGTCCCGGCACGCCGGGCGCCGAGCTTGGCGATCAGGTTCCCGAGGACGTGAAGGCCAAGCGCCTGGAAAGATTGCAGTCTTTGCTGGTCAAGCAGCAGCGAGGTTTCGCCGAGGCCTGCGTCGGGCGCGAGATCGACGTGCTTCTGGAGAAGCCGGGGCGGCTCGCCGGCCAGCTCGTCGGACGATCGCCGTGGCTGCAGCCCGTGAATGTTGATGCAAAGTCATCGCAAATCGGTGACATTATCAGAGTACGAATCACCAAGGCCGGCTCGAACAGCCTGTTTGCCGAGGTGGTTTGAGCACCGAGAGCGAGGAGCCTGACCGCTTGAACGGACACGAATTGATTTCTTCCTCACCACGCCAGTCGAAGACATCAGCGACAGACGCCAATCACTTCGTGCTCACTTTCGAGAACAACCGTTTTGCGAGCGAGCTTTTCGGGCAGTTCGACCAGAATCTCAAATTGCTGGAGGAGCGCCTGCACATCGAGGCGAGGCCGCGCGGCAATTCCGTCGCGATCTCCGGTGATGTCGTCGCGACCAATCAGGCCCGCCGTGCTCTCGACTATCTCTATGGAAGATTGCAGAGTGGTGCCACGATCGATACGTCCGATGTCGAGGGTGCGATCCGCATGGCGGTCGCTGCCGACGATCAGTTGCAGTTGCCGACGATGGAACGCAAAGCCAAGCTGACGATGGCGCAGATTTCGACGCGCAAGAAGACCATCGCTGCGCGCACGCCGATGCAGGACGCCTATATCCGTGCCATGGAGCGGGCGGAGCTCGTTTTCGGCATCGGCCCGGCCGGTACCGGCAAGACCTACCTCGCCGTCGCCCATGCCGCCCAGCTTCTGGAGCGCGGCGTCGTCGACCGTATCATCCTGTCGCGGCCCGCGGTCGAGGCGGGCGAGCGTCTCGGCTTCCTGCCCGGTGACATGAAGGAGAAGGTCGATCCCTATCTCCGGCCGCTCTACGACGCGCTCTACGACATGATGCCGGGCGACAAGGTCGAGCGGGCGATAACCGCCGGCGTCATCGAGATTGCGCCGCTTGCCTTCATGCGCGGCCGCACGCTCGCCAATGCCGCCGTCATCCTCGACGAGGCGCAGAACACCACATCGATGCAGATGAAGATGTTCCTGACCCGCCTTGGCGAGAACGGCCGGATGATCGTCACCGGCGATCCGAGCCAGGTCGACCTGCCGCGCGGCGTGAAGTCCGGCCTCGTCGAGGCGCTGCAGATCCTCAAGGGCGTGGAGGGCGTCTCGGTGATCCGCTTCAAGGACGCCGACGTCGTCCGCCACCCGCTGGTGGCGCGGATCGTCAGGGCCTATGAGAGCCACACGGCGGTCCATGACGAGAGCGAGCAGAGCGATCGCTGAGGCGTCGCGGGCGATCATGGCGGCTTTGGACATCCAGATCAGCGTCGAGGAAGGCGATTGGCCGCCGGAGGAGGAGCTTCAGGCCCTTTCCGGGCGCGTTCTCGACGCTGCCGCCGATTTCCTCGTGAAGGAGGAGGGGCAGCCCTTTCCGGGCGAGCCGCCGGAACTGTCGCTGGTCTTCACCGACGATCAGTCGATCAGGGCGATCAATGCGGAGTGGCGCGGGCAGGACAAACCGACCAACGTGCTCTCCTTCCCGGCCTTCCCGATCACGCCGGGCAGGATGCCGGGGCCGATGCTCGGCGATATCGTCGTGGCCCATGAGACGCTGAAGCGCGAGGCGGCAGAGCTCGAAAAGCCCTTCGAGGCGCATCTGACGCATCTTCTCGTCCATGGATTCCTGCATCTTTTCGGTTATGATCATATCGAAGACGACGAGGCGGAAAGAATGGAAGGGCTGGAGACTCGCATTTTGGCGCGTCTTGGCCTATCTGATCCCTACGGGGACAGAACCCCGGATTGACAGTTTGGAACGATGAGCGATTTCAGGACACAGCCGGCCGCGGTCGCGACCGAGGAGGCCGATGCCTCCGGCGACACCGAAGCGGGCAGTAGTAGCATCACCGCCCGACACGAGGGCAACAAATCCACTTCCTCATTCTGGAGCCGTGCCGCGCGCCTGCTGCGCGGGGTGAGCCCCTCCAGCCTGCGCGAGGATCTCGCCGACGCGCTGCTGACCGATGCCGACAGCAATGCGGAATTCTCGCCCGAGGAGCGGGCGATGCTCAACAACATCCTCCGCTTCCGCGAGGTCCGCGTCGAGGATGTGATGGTGCCGCGCGCCGACATCGAGGCGGTGGATCAGAGCATCACCATCGGCGAACTCATGGTGCTGTTCGAGGAATCGGGGCGTTCCCGCATGCCGGTCTATAACGAGGGTCTCGACGACCCGCGCGGCATGGTGCATATCCGCGACCTCCTCGCCTACGTGACCAAGCAGGCGCGCAACCGCCGCCGCAACGGCCGGTCACATTCCGCGACGACGAACGGCGACAAGGCCGAGAAGCCGCCGCGCCAGCCGAAGCCGGGCTTCGACCTGTCGCGCGTCGAGCTCGACAAGACCGTCGAGGAGGCCGGGATCATTCGCCAGCTCCTGTTCGTGCCGCCGTCGATGCTCGCCTCGGACCTGATGCAGCGCATGCAGGCCGCGCGCATCCAGATGGCGCTCGTCATCGACGAATATGGCGGCACCGACGGTCTGGTATCGCTCGAGGATATCGTCGAGATGGTGGTCGGCGACATCGAGGACGAGCACGACGACGAGGAAGTGATGTTCGCCCGCACCTCGGACGACGTCTTCATCGCCGACGCCCGTGTGGAACTCGAGGAGATCGCCAAGGCGATCGGTCCCGACTTCGACGTGCGCGAGCAGCTTGAGGATGTCGACACGCTCGGCGGTCTCGTCTTCGCATCGCTCGGCCGAATTCCGGTCCGCGGCGAGGTGGTTCAGGCCATACCCGGCTTCGAATTCCAGATTCTGGACGCCGATCCGCGCCGCGTCAAACGCGTGCGGATCATGCGCAAGCGTCCGCCGGCGCGCCGGCGCCCGCCGAAGCTCGAGAAGGAGACGCCGCCGGATACGTTCGTTGCGCCCGGCGGCAGCACGCGGGACGACGTTCGGCTGCCGCCCTCGATGGAATAGCCCCGCCGTCTTCGGCGGCGGCTGGATATTCACCGATCCGAAGCGCATCGCATGAACCGTCTTCATGCGGCCCCTGATGCATGTCCAGAATCGTGGGAGTGGCTCTGAGCCAAGGGCATGCATGAAACAAAAGACCTAAATTAGGGACAAGCAGCCGCGTTTTTGGAAGACTGCCACCGACTGATTCGGTTGTTCTTCCCGCGCGAGGTTGAGCCTACGACCTGCGCCGAATGGAGGCTGCATGGAGAGACTGGCAGGCAGAATTATGCTCCTTTCCGGAGCGTCCCGGGCATTCGTCGGTTTCCTGGCCGGCCTGTTGGCCGTGCTCACCCAGCCGCCCTTCGGCATTTTCGCCGCGGCCTTCGTTTCCTTCCCGATGCTGGTCTGGCTGATCGACGGGGTGGCGACGCATCCGGACGATGGCCTGTTGAAGCGCCTTCGGCCGGCCGCATTGATCGGCTGGTCCTTTGGCTTCGGCTATTTCCTCGGCGGGCTCTGGTGGCTCGGCAATGCCATGCTGGTCGAGGCGGACGCCTTCGCCTGGGCTCTGCCCCTGGCCGTGGTCGGCCTGCCGGCGCTTCTCGCCTTCTTCTATGCGCTGGCTGTCGTCATCGCCCGCTGCCTCTGGTCCGACGGTCTCGGCCGGATCGCGGCGCTGGCGCTCGGCTTCGGGCTTGCGGAGTGGCTGCGCGCTTTCCTCTTCACCGGTTTTCCCTGGAATGCCGTCGGCTATGCGGCGATGCCGATGCCGCTGATGATGCAGTCGGCGAGCGTCGTCAATCTGGCGACGATCAACATGCTGGCAGTCTTCGTCTTTGCCTCGCCGGCCCTCCTCTGGACGGGCAGGGGCGCGCGCGTCGGCCTTGCGATCGCCGTCGCGCTCTTCGGCGGACATATCGCCTTCGGCTTCTACCGGCTGGCTGAGCCGGCACCGCAGCCGCAGGGCAAGGCGACGACGGTCCGCCTCGTGCAGCCGGTGATCGATCAGGCCAAGAAGCTCGATGATCGCGAGCGCGCGGCGATCTTCGAGGAGCACATCGCGCTCACCACGGCGCCGGCGGAGAACGGCGGCAAGCGGCCGGACATCGTCGTATGGCCGGAAACGTCGATCCCCTTCGTTCTGACCGACAATCCCGACGCCCTGGCGCGCATCGCCGATGTGCTCGAGGAGGGGCAAATCCTCATCGCCGGCGCCGTCAGGGCCGAGGATGCGGGCGCGGGCCTGCCGCGCTATTACAATTCGATCTACGTCATCGACGACCGCGGACAGATCGTCGGCGCGGCCGACAAGGTGCACCTGGTGCCCTTCGGCGAATATCTGCCGTTCGAGGACCTGCTTTCCTCATGGGGGTTGAGTTCGATCGCGGCCTCGATGCCGGGCGGCTTCTCCGCGGCGAAGACCCGCCCGCTCTTGACCCTGCCGGGCGGCCGGACGGTCTATCCGCTGATCTGCTACGAAGCGATCTTCCCCGATGAGGTCGACCGCAATGCACCGCTCGCCGATGCGCTGCTCAACGTCACCAACGACGCCTGGTTCGGCGACACGCCCGGGCCGCGCCAGCATTTCCATCAGGCGCAGCTTCGCGCCGTGGAGACGGGCACGCCGATGATCCGCGCCGCCAACACCGGTATATCAGCAATTGTTGATGCACGCGGGGTTTTAGTGGTAGGATTGGGATACAATTACAAGGGAGTTACAGACACAATTCTGCCGGGAAAAATGCCTACGCTGACCGATCCTGCCATGCGCGCTAGAATCTTCTGGCTGGTGGCGGCTGCTCTCCTTTTGGTTGCAATAATCTCACGCATTGGTTTTAATTCTAGGAAGAATTGACGAAAAACCCCTAAAATTGCATAGTGGTATTCGCCGTCAACCTTCACCTGCCGTCTGGCGTTTCAACCGTCGGCAGGGTTGCCGTTCATCTTGATGGACAACGATAGGTTGTTGGTTAGCGCAACAGCGAGCTTAGGAAGGCGAATATGATTGAAAATAAGAAGAAGCCGAACCCGATCGACATTCATGTCGGTAGCAGGATTCGCCTTCGCAGGACGATGCTCGGCATGAGCCAGGAGAAGCTCGGCGAAAGTCTGGGTATCACGTTCCAGCAGATCCAGAAGTACGAAAAGGGCACGAACCGGGTCGGCGCCAGCCGGTTGCAGAACATCGCCCAGATTCTCAACGTGCCGGTGTCGTTCTTCTTCGAGGACGCTCCGGGCGAGGGCGGTGCGGGCGGCATGGCCGAGTCGGCAAGCTCCAACTACGTGGTCGATTTCCTGTCGTCCTCGGAGGGACTGCAGCTCAACCGGGCCTTCGTCAAGATCGGCGATCCCAAGGTCCGGCGCAAGCTCGTGGATCTCGTGAAGGCACTGGCGGCAGAGGCGGAGAGCGAATAGCGGGGGGTTCTCCCGGCTCGAAAAAAGCGGCCTCGGGCCGCTTTTTTCGTATGGGCCGGCGGCGAGGCGGGAAAGCGCTCCCAAGTCCCTCTACAGCGCCGCGCGTGTCAGACGCGCGAAGGTCATTGCAGCACTTTGAATCGCTGCATGTCTTTGTCCTTGAATCGAGGTGGCTTTTAAGGAGACACGCATTAGAGCCGGATGCGCTCACATGCGTTCGCGCCACCGCTCTATCTGCTTCTGCTCTGGGCGAAAATCATTTCGCGAGACCGGCAATTTCGCGAAAGCGCGTGTGGCGACGATGACGATATAAAGATATATTTATGTCGTTGTGTGCTTGTTTTTCGACGGCAAAACCACTACACGTTCCGCACCGCTTTTTCATTGAGGGGACTTCCCGCATGCGCGCAAACTACCTGTTCACAAGTGAATCCGTCGCCGAAGGCCATCCGGACAAGGTGTGTGACCGTATTTCCGACGAAATCGTCGATCTGGTCTACCGCGAAGCCGCGAAGTCCGGCGTCGACCCATGGGGCGTGCGCATCGCCTGTGAAACGCTGGCGACGACCAATCGCGTCGTCATCGCCGGCGAGGTCCGCCTGCCGCCGAGCCTTCTGAAGAAGGACAAGAACGGCAACGACGTCATCAACCCGTCGAAGTTCAAGTCGGCCGCTCGCAAGGCCATCCGCGACATCGGCTACGAGCAGGACGGCTTCCACTGGAAGACGGCGAAGATCGACGTGCTCCTGCACTTCCAATCCGCCCATATCGCGCAGGGCGTGGACAATGCCGCCGACAAGCAGGGCGAGGAAGGTGCCGGCGACCAGGGCATCATGTTCGGCTATGCCTGCCGCGAGACCGCCGAACTCATGCCGGCGCCCATCTATTATTCGCACCGCATCCTCAACCTGCTTGCCGCCGCCCGCAAGAAGGGCGAGGGCGAAGTCGCCAAGCTCGGCCCCGACGCCAAGAGCCAGGTGACCGTGCGCTACGTCGACGGCAAGCCGGCCGAGGTCACCTCGATCGTCCTTTCGACCCAGCATCTCGACGAGACCTGGGATTCCGCCAAGGTTCGCTCCGTCGTCGAGCCCTATATCCGCGAAGCGCTGGCCGACCTGAAGATCGCCGACGACTGCACCTGGTACATCAACCCGACCGGAAAGTTCGTCATCGGCGGACCGGACGGCGATGCGGGCCTCACCGGCCGCAAGATCATCGTCGACACCTATGGCGGTGCCGCGCCGCACGGCGGCGGTGCCTTCTCGGGCAAGGACACGACCAAGGTCGACCGCTCGGCCGCCTATGCCGCGCGCTATCTGGCGAAGAACGTGGTTGCCGCCGGCCTTGCCGAGCGCTGCACGATCCAGCTCTCCTACGCGATCGGCGTCGCCCAGCCGCTGTCGATCTATGTCGACCTGCATGGCACCGGCAAGGTTTCGGAAGACCAGGTCGAGAAGGCGATCCGCAAGACCATGGACCTCTCGCCGACCGGCATCCGCCGCCACCTCGACCTCAACAAGCCGATCTATGCGAAGACCTCCGCCTATGGCCATTTCGGCCGCAAGGCCGGTCGCGACGGCTCCTTCTCCTGGGAGAAGCTCGACCTCGTCAAGCCGCTCAAGGAGGCGATCGAGGGCGATGTCGCGGCCGTCAACGGCAGGGCCGCGAGCCGCGCAGCGTAAGTCTTGCATTTGCAAGGGGCCGCCGTTGATGCTGTCGCAGCGGCCTGTTGTCAGCACTGCAATAATCAGGGCGGGCGCTCCGGCGAGGAGCGTCCGCCTCGTTCATTGTGATTTTCCGTCGGTTGGACGCGGAGTCATGGTGAGCACGCAGTGCTTGGAGCGGGATGCGCTCACACGCGTTCGCGCCGCCGCTCTATCTTTTTGTTTTTTGCCGCATTCGTGCGACGTCAGGTGATTCCACCTGACTGCAAAATGCCCTAAAAACCTGTTTTTACGCAGGTCGTCGTCCCAAAGCCGCTGCACACCTTTGGGCGACATGCAGTAGGAAGGACGACATGAGCGAACCGCGCCGCGCCAGGGCAACGGAGGCCTTCTTCGGCCGCCGCAAAGGCAAGCCCCTCAGGGACCGCCAGGCGGCGCATCTCGAGCATTTGCTGCCCGTTCTGAAGCTTGACCTGGCCGAGCCCGCGCCGCGGGATCTGGCGTCGCTGTTCCCCGGTCCGGTCGATCGAATTCGCCTGGAGATCGGCTTCGGCGGCGGCGAACATCTCGTCCATCGGGCCGCCGAGAACCCGTCCACCGGCTTCATCGGCGTGGAGCCCTTCATCAATTCCATGGCGAAGCTGCTCGGGCAGATCGAGGCGCGGGAAATTCAGAATATCCGCCTTTACGACGACGACGCGACGCAGGTGCTCGACTGGCTGCCGGCGGCGTCCATCGACCAGATCGACCTGCTCTATCCCGATCCCTGGCCGAAGCGGAAGCACTGGAAGAGGCGCTTCGTCTCCAAGGCCAACCTCGATCGCTTCGCCCGCATCCTGAAGCCCGGCGGCCTCTTGTGCTTCGCCTCCGACATCGACAGCTACGTCAACTGGACGCTGATCCATTGCCGCGATCACGCGGCCTTCGAATGGACGGCGGAAAGGCCGGCCGACTGGCTGACGCCTTTCGCCGGCTGGCCGAGCACGCGCTACGAGGCGAAGGCCCGCCGTGAGGGCCGCAGCTCGGCCTATCTCACCTTCCGGCGCGCTTAATGCGTGTCGCCCAAGGTGCGCAGCGGTTTTGGGATAACGACATGCATGAAAACAAAGACATAAAGCACGTTGCGTGAATACATTTGAACGCGACGCGCTTTAGGATGTATGAGGTTTGCCCCTCACCCTAACCCTCTCCCCGCACGCGGGGAGAGGGGATTTGGAGGGAGGTGCTGCCGCGAGTCCCCTTCGCCCCGCTTGCGGGGAGAAGGTGGCCGGCAGGCCGGATGAGGGGCCAAAATCAGGTGGAGCGCAGCCAGCCGCTCAATGCAGGCTGACGGTGCGCAGGTCGTCCTCGGCCGCCTTGAAGAAGGTGCTGGAGCGGTTGTCCGTCAAAAGGATCGGCGTGCCGTCGGCGCCGAACAGGGCCCATAGGTCGATCCCGGGATCCATCTCGGGCGCTTCCGGAAAGCAGCGGGAGACCTCGTCCGAACGCATCTTGCGGATATAGCCGACTTCGCCTGCGCCGAGATGCGCAAGGTCGCTCTTCGACAGCGATGTGTTGATGGTTTTCAGTCCCATGGTAATGCTCCGTGGTCGCCGGCTACAAGGAAAAATCCCGCCGGTTATCCTATTCTGGGACCGAAATGTTAATTTTCTTTACCATGCGGACCGGCTCGGGCCGCACGAGATCGACGGAGAGGAGACCGTTGCGCAATTCCGCGCCGAGAACCTGCATCCCGTCGGCAAGCACGAAGGTGCGCTGAAACTGCCGGGCGGCAATACCGCGATGGAGATAGTCCCGCTCGCCGGTCTCGACCTGGCGGCCGCGAATGACGAGCTGGTTTTCCTCCGTCGTGACGTCGAGGTCCTCCTCGGAGAAGCCGGCGACGGCGAGCGTTATCCTGAGGCGTTCCGGCGCGCCGGCGGAGGCGTCGCCGCGAATGCGCTCGATATTGTAGGGTGGATAACCGTCATTGCCCTTGGCAATGCGCTCGAGGGTCTTTTCCATACTGTCGAAACCCACGAGAAGCGGGCTCGTAAAAGGCGTTATTCTGCTCATTCCCCAAAGCCCTTGCAGCTCAAGCGACCATCCTGCCGGACCTGCCATGCAGCATCCTGGCAAGCAATATGGTAGCTGTGTGCAACGAGTGCAAGCGGCTTGCCTCGGGCGGCAACGCAAATCATAGTCGCTGCTCGGAATTTCCGGTGCGTCGAGCGGGAAGAACTGCGTGGCCTCCGCTCGCCTGCCCGCCCTGACTTTTTGGCATCGATCACGTTCGCGATATTGGGCCGATTTCACCCGGGATGATCGTGATCTCAGGCAGGAGACGACAGTGTCAAGCGCGAGAAAGATCATCATCGACACCGATCCCGGACAGGACGATGCGGCGGCAATCATGCTTGCCTTCGGCAGCCCGGAGGAGATCGAGGTGCTCGGGATCACCACCGTTGCCGGCAATGTTCCGCTGACACTGACGGCGCGCAACGCCCGCATCGTCTGCGAGCTTTGCAACAGGACGGATATCAGGGTCTTCGCCGGCGCCGAGCGGCCGGTCGCCCGCCCGCTCGTCACGGCCGAGCATGTCCACGGCAAGACGGGGCTCGACGGCCCGGAACTGGACGAGCCGACGATGCCGCTCCAGGAGCAGCATGCGGTCGACTTCATCGTCGACACCTTGAGCGCGGCGGCGCCGGGCACGGTGACCCTCTGCACCCTCGGTCCCCTGACCAATATCGCGCTGGCCCTGACGAAGGCGCCGGAAATCGCACCGCGGGTGCGCGAACTGGTGATGATGGGCGGCGGCTTCTTCGAGGGCGGC
Organism: Sinorhizobium saheli; assembly: GCF_001651875.1. GTDB lineage: Bacteria > Pseudomonadota > Alphaproteobacteria > Rhizobiales > Rhizobiaceae > Sinorhizobium > Sinorhizobium saheli. Next base: position 9,030 of record NZ_LNQB01000038.1, on the reverse strand, counting down.
AACATCACGCCGGCGGCGGAATTCAACATCTATGTCGATCCCGAAGCCGCCGAGATCGTCTTCCGCTCCGGCATTCCGATCGTGATGATGCCGCTCGACGTCACCCATCGCGTCCTGACCCGCAAGGTCCGCGTCGACAAGATTCGCGCCATCGGCCATCCGGCGGCGGTGGCGCTGGCCGAAATGCTGGAGTTTTTCGAGCGCTTCGACATCGAGAAATACGGCACCGACGGTGGCCCGCTGCACGATCCGACCGTGATCGCCTACCTGCTGCGACCGGAGCTCTTCACCGGCCGCGATTGCAATGTCGAGATCGAAACCACCTCTCCCCTGACCACCGGGATGACGGTGGTCGACTGGTGGCAGGTGACCGGCCGCAACCACAATGCCAAGGTCATGCGCCACATCGACGACGAGGGCTTCTTCGAACTGCTGACGGAGCGCCTCGCGCGGATTTAGGTTCGTTCTCGAACCTCGAAGAGACCCTCGCGAACCCTCGCCAAAGGCAAGACCCCTCCCCAACCCCTCCCCACAAGGGGGAGGGGCTTCGGCGGCCGCTTCAACCGCCTGCCATCAGCCCGCCGAGACGGTGAAACTGAGCGGAGACGGTGCGTCAGGTTAAGTCCCTCCCGCTCGTGGAGAGGGGTTGGGGAGGGCCGGGACATGGGAGGGTCTTACCGTTGGGGATGGGCCTCACCGAAAATGAAAACGGCGCCGCATCGGGCGCCGTTTTCTTGTCTCGCTTGCTTCGGATCAGAACTCTTCCCACTGGTCCTCAGCGAGGGCATTGGCGCCGGAGGTCTTCGCCAGCACGCGCTGCGTCGAGGTGGAGTAGGCGCTGTTGCCCGCGGCCGCCGGCGCCGTGCGGGCCTGGGCCGCGGCCGCTGGGCGCGGCGCGGGTTTTTCCGCGGCGCGCATGCGCTCGGCGGTGCCGCGCAGCGTCTCGGCGGAGGACGGGGCCGGAGCCTGCTGGGCGACGCGGAAGCGCGCGACCAGCGTGCTCAGCGCCCGCGCCTCGTCGTTCAGCGCCATGCTTGCCGCCGTCGTTTCCTCGACCATGGCGGCGTTCTGCTGCGTCACCTGGTCCATCTGGTTGACGGCCGAGTTGATCTCCTTGAGGCCGACCGCCTGCTCCGAGGCGGAGCTGGAGATCTGGCGGATGAGGCCGTTGATCTCGACCACCTGCGCGGCGATCTTCTGCAGCGCGCCACCGGTCCTGCCGACGAGGTCGACGCCTTCGCGCACCTGGCCGGCGGAGGTGTTGATCAGCGTCTTGATCTCCTTGGCGGCGTTCGCGGACCGCTGCGCGAGCTCGCGGACCTCCTGTGCGACGACCGCGAAGCCCTTGCCCGCCTCGCCGGCGCGGGCCGCCTCGACGCCGGCATTGAGCGCGAGCAGGTTGGTCTGGAAGGCGATCTCGTCGATGACGCCGATGATGCGGCTGACCTCATGCGAAGACTGTTCGATGCCCTGCATGGCGGCGATCGCCTGCTGCACGACCTCGCCGGACTGTTCGGCATCGCCGCTCGCGAGCTCGACCGATTTCGCGGCGATCTTGGCGTTTTCGGCACTGGCGTGCACCTGCGAGGTCAGCTCGTCGAGGGCGGCGGCGGTCTCCTCGAGGCTGGCGGCCTGCTGTTCCGTCCGCTGGGAGAGGTCGTTGGCGGCGCTCGAAATCTCGCCGGTGCCGCTGCCGATGTTGACGACGGAGTGGTTGACGGTGCGGATCGTCTCCTCGAGGCTCTCCATCGTTGCGTTGAAGTCGCGCTTGAGCTGCGCGTATTCGCCGGGGAAGTCATCGTTGATCCGGAAGGCGAGGTCGCCGGCGGCGAGATGCGACAGGCCCTTGCCGAGGCGTGCGACGATGTCGCGCTGAAGCGCGCCGGTCTCGGCCCGCTCGTTTTCCGAACGGGTGCGTTCGAGCTCCGCCCGCTCGCGTTCGTGGCGCGCTTCGCTCTCGAGCCGCCTGTTGTCGGCGAGCTGGTGACGGAAGCCCTCGAGCGCCTTGGCCACGGCACCGGTTTCGTCGGCGCGCTCCTGGCCGGTGATCGGTCGCGAGAATTCGCCGTTGCTGAGCGTCTCGACGTCGCTGACGAGACCGGCGAGCGGCTTCTGGACGAAGCGGCGGACCGCGAAATAGAGACCGGCAAGCACGGCGCCGAGCACCATGAGACCGCCGATGACCATCATGTAGGTCTGGTCGCGGACCGGTGCGTTGATGACCGTGCGCGGCACGTCCACGAGCACGACCCAGGTCGCATTCACGTTCGGCAGCTTGAACGGATAGACGACACGGTCGAAGGGTTCATTGCCGTCATAGGTGAGATTCTTGATCATGCTCGCGGCGCCGGACGACAGCGCGTTCTTCACGATGTCGCTTCCTTCGCCCTCATAGTCCTTCATGAGCAGCTCCGGGATCGGCGCGGCGAGCCACTTGCCGCTCTGCGAAAGCAGGTAGACACGACCCGAGCCGAAGGGCTTGAGCGTGCCGAGCCGGTCGGCAAGCGAGGCGAGCGAGATGTCGGCACCCGAGACGCCGATCATCTTGCCGTTCGACAGCACGGGATAGGCAATCGACGTCATCGTCGTCGGAACGTCGGTTCCCTCGGCGAGGTAGGGCTGGGTGATCGCGCCCTTGCCGCTTTTGGCGGCGAGCGCATACCATTCGGCCGCATAGTCGGCCTTGAAGGTGGAGAGCTGCGCCTTGCCCTCGCGGTTTTTAGACCAATAGGGCGTGAAGGCGCCCTCGGCATTGCCGCCGAGTTCCGTGTTGTTGACGACATCCTTGCCGTCAAAGGCCTTCGGCTCCTCGGCGAACCAGCTTCCGAAGGCGAAGTCGTGCTGGTCGAGGTTCGCTTTCAGGAGGTTTATGGCGCCTGCCCGATCGATCGACTGCCCGTCATGGCCGCGGCCAAGGACGCCGGACATGGTGCGCGCGGCGGCGGCAAGCTCGCCGACGCTTCCGGCGATGTCGGAAGCGATCGCGCGGGCTTCGGTCCGGGCGCCCTCGAACACCAGGGTCTCGACGCGGTCCTGCGTCTGCGAGATGAGAACGAAATTCGACGCAAGCAGCACGAGGGCGATCGTGCCGCCCGTCACCGCTATTAGCTTGGTCGCCAGCGATTTGGCCTGGAACTTGAACATGAAATCCTCACGCACTGAAGGGTCCGCAGGTCTGCGGCCTGCGGCGTGACATTCCGAACTGTGGGGTGAAGCTCCATCATGGAGCGCATGATGCCGACCGGCATGAAGGAGGCGGCCCGACGCGACCGGCCTTCTCGCAATCTGGATAGACGATCAAAGATTAAAATACGGAGAATATTTAAGGCAATTCGCGGCTATTCGGGGACATAATGCGCGGCAAGCATTCCGGCCGCGACAATGGCTATCCGAATTGCGCATCTGGCCCCAAACCATCCGAGAGCGCATCGTCACCTGATGTACTCCACAGGCCGCGACAGAAGCCGATTTGCTGCTTCGGCGGTGGTAGCACGGCGACGCTCCCCTCCATCCCTCATTTCTCGTGCCTGGCACAGGAATGGGGCAGCATCCGCCACATACTCTAAAGGCGGTCGGCGACCTCGGCGGCGAGCGGTATGGACGGCTGCGCTCCCGGCCTGAGGCAGGCGAGCGATCCGGCGACCGCGGCGCGGCGCAATGCCTCCGGGAAGGCGAGGCCGGCGTCGAGGCTTGCGGCAAGGTAGCCGCAGAACGTGTCTCCCGCGCCGACGGTGTCGACGGGCTCGATCCTCAGCCCCTTGGCACGGTGGACGTCACCCTCGTGGACGGCGACGACGCCCTCGGCACCCAGCGTCACGATCACCGTTTGCCCCGTCTCGGCGTGAAGCTCTCTCATCGCAGCCTCCCGCTCCTGGTCGCCGATGCCGCTCTTGCCCGCCAGCAGTTCGAACTCGGTCTCGTTGGCGATGACGATATCGGCCATGCGGCCGAGGCGGGCGGCATTCTCGGTCAGAGGCGCGATGTTGATGATCGAGCGGATGCCGCGGCTTCTGGCTTCCGTCAGCGCCTTTTCGACCGAGGCGGGCGGGATTTCGAGCTGCAGCATCAGCGTGTCGCCGGGTGCCATCCCGGCGACTGCCAAAACCGCGTCGTCCGTGCTCACCGTGGCATTGGCGCTGGCAACGACGACGATGACGTTTTCGCCGTCGCCGCCGACGATGATATGCGCCGTGCCGGTCGGTTCGCCGACGGTCTTGACGAGGCCGAGATCGGCGCCGGCCTCCCTGAGCAGGGCGAGCGCGCCCTCGGCGAAGCTGTCGGACCCGGCGGCGCCGGCCATCCGCACCGTCGCGCCGGCGCGGCGGGCTGCGAGCGCCTGGTTCGCTCCCTTGCCGCCGGCCGCGGTCGAAAAACCTGTTCCGGCGACCGTCTCGCCGGGCTTTGGAAGGCGGGCGGTCGTGGCGATCAGGTCCATGTTGATGGACCCAAAGACAGTGATCATCTTGGAAAAGTCCCGTGGGGTTGCTTCATTGTGTGCATGTCGTGCCCGCGGGCCGCATGCATTCGCCGGAGAGTGCCCGACCGGGTCAGTCCTCGTCAACCACCCTCAGCTTTAGCTGCCCGATGCGGTTGTCCAGGGGCCGCTCGCCTTTTTCGCCTTGCCTCGGCGCGCCCTCGGCCTCCAGTTCGAGTGCCTCGATCTTGGCGCCGCGGCGCGTCAGCTTGTCCGACGAGATGAGAATATCCTCGACGTCCTTCTGGGTCATGGCGAAATGGCCCTGGAGCTTGCGCACGCGCTCGTCGAGCCGCGTGAGGTCCTCCATCAGCCGCATGACTTCGCCCTGGATGAGGTGCGCCTGCTCGCGCATGCGGGCGTCCTTCAGGATCGCCTGGATCACCTGGATCGACAAAAGCAGGAGCGACGGCGAGACGATGACGATGCGCTGGCGATGCGCCTTCTGCACGATCGCCTCGAAGTGCTCGTGGATTTCGGCGAAGATCGATTCGGAGGGAACGAAGAGGAAGGCCGTATCCTGCGTCTCGCCCGGCAGCAGGTATTTGCCGGCGATATCGCGGATATGCACCTCCATGTCGCGACGGAAGGCCTGCGCCGCCTGCTGCCGCTCTCCGGGGTTCGCCGCGTCGCGCATGGCGTTCCAGGCTTCGAGCGGAAACTTCGCGTCGATGACGAGCGGCGGCTGCCCATTCGGCATGCGGATCGTGCAATCCGGTCGCGCGCCGTTGGAGAGCGTCGCCTGGAAGGCGAAGGCCCCCATCGGCAGCCCGTCCGCGACGATCGCCTCCATGCGCGACTGGCCGAAGGCGCCGCGCGTCTGCTTGTTGGCAAGGATGTTCTGCAGCCCGGCCATGTCCTTGGCGAGCGACTGGATGTTGCTCTGGGCGCTGTCGATGACCGCGAGCCGCTCCTGCAGCCGCCTCAGATTTTCGTCCGTCGCCTTCGTCTGCTCGCTGATCGAGGCGCCGATCCGGTGCGTCATGCCGTCGATGCGCTGGCTGATCGACTGGTTGAGCTCCGCCTGGCGCGCGCCGAAGACCTCGGCCATGGCGGCGATGCGGCCCTGCATTTCCGTTTGCGCCGCGATGAGCGTCGCGATCTGCTCGTCGCGTTCGCCGGCACCAACCGCGCGGGCGCGCCGTGCAACGACGATCGCAAAGAAAGCCAGCAGGGCGGCGGCAATGCTGACCATGTGCCCAGCCGCTACGGGATAGGTGCCGATCAGGAACAACGGCTGGTCGAAGGAAAATGTACTTGGCTCCATGGTTGCAGCCTAAACAGATTCGGGCCCGAAAACCAGATCAAAACAGGAACAGATTCGTTGGCCCCCGTTGGCGGCGAGCCTCGGCGCTTTGCTATTGATTTTTGCGATGGCCGCCGGGCTTATTCAGGAGGAGCGGGAATCAGGCGGTTCGCGGCGATACCACTTCCGTGCGGCCAGGGTCGAAGCTCAAGAGCCTCATGCTGGGAGTCTGTTCTGTGCCGACGATGAAGGTCCTCGCCATCTCCGGCAGCGCCCGAAGCGATTCCACCAATACGGCGATGTTGCAGGCCATCCGGCAGGTGGCGGCTCCCCGGTTCGACATACGCGTCTTCGACCAGATCGGTGCGCTGCCCGTGTTCTCGCCGGATCTCGAAGGGGAAAATACGCCTCGGATCATTCGCGATTTCATGAAGGCTGTCGACGAGAGTGACGGGCTGATCGTCTCGAGCCCGGAATATGTGAGGACGCTTCCCGGCGGTCTGAAGAACGCCGTCGATTGGCTGGTATCCGCGGAGGTGATCATCAACAAACCGGTTGCGCTGGCACATGCCTCGCATAGGGGCGACGACATGCTGGCGACGCTTCGCATTGTCATGGCCACGGTTACGTCGAACTTCAACAGCGAGATTTTCCTGCGTTTTCCGCTGATGAAGAAATCACCGGAGGCAATCCGGGAGATTGTCTGGGCGCCTGTGAATAGAAGCCGCGTCGACGCCTTCCTCGAGGAATTTTTCGAGTTTTGCCGATCGGTTCGCGCTGGCGCCTCCGGCTCATGGTGACGCGAAGGGCTTCGACCGCCTCCGATCGGCAATTTTCTTGCGCCCGAAGGAAAAGATCGGCTATGGGAGCAGCATGACGATCAAGCCGCTTATCATCCTTCCCGACCCGGTGCTGCGCCAGGTGTCGACGCCGATTGAGACCATCGACGACGACGTTCGCCGGCTTGCCGACGATATGCTCGAAACCATGTATGACGCCCCCGGCATCGGCCTTGCGGCGATCCAGATCGGCGTGCCGAGGCGCCTGCTGGTGCTCGACGTCACCAAGGAGGGCGAGGAGAAGAAGCCGCTCGTCTTCATCAACCCGAAGATCGTCCGCTCCTCCGACGACCGCTCGGTCTATGAGGAAGGCTGCCTGTCGATCCCGGACTACTATGCCGAGGTCCAGCGGCCGGCGGGCATCACGGTCGAGTATCTCGACCGCGACGGCAAGGAGCAGTCGATCGAGGCCGACGGCCTGCTTGCCACCTGCCTGCAGCACGAGATCGACCATTTGAACGGCGTCCTGTTCATCGACCATATCTCCAAGCTCAAGCGCGACATGGTGATCCGCAAGTTCACCAAGGCGGCCAAGGTGCGCGGCGCCAAGGCGATCTGATACGGGGCCTTGTGAGCCGCGCTGCGGAGCCGCGCCGGAAACCGCGCAATTCAAGAAGGTTCATCGCCTTGCCGCTTCGCATCATCTTCATGGGCACACCGGAATTCTCCGTGCCGACGCTCCTGGCGCTGGCCGAGGACGGCCACGAGATCGCCGCCGTCTACACGCAGCCGCCGCGCCCCGGCGGGCGGCGCGGCCTCGATCTTCAGAAGTCGCCGGTGCATCAGGCCGCCGAGCGTCTCGGCGTTCCGGTGTTGACGCCGGTCAACTTCAGGCAGGCGGCCGACCGGCAGGCCTTTCGCGATTTTGAGGCGGACGTGGCGGTCGTCGTCGCCTATGGCCTGCTCCTGCCTGAGGAGATTCTCTCGGGCACGCGCTACGGCTGCTACAACGGCCATGCCTCGCTGCTGCCGCGCTGGCGGGGGGCGGCGCCGATCCAGCGGGCGATCATGGCCGGCGACCGTGAAACCGGCATGATGGTGATGAAGATGGACAAGGGGCTCGACACCGGCCCCGTCGCACTCACGCGGGCCGTACCGATCGGCGAGACGATGACGGCCGGCGAACTGCACGACAGCCTCATGCATGTCGGCGCCGCGCTGATGAGCGAGGCGATGGAAAGGCTCGAGGCGGGCGAGCTGCCCCTGACCCCGCAGTCCGACGAGGGCGTCGCCTATGCCGCCAAGATCTCCAAGGAGGAGACGCGGATCGACTTCTCGCGACCGGCGGGCGACGTGCACAATCACATTCGCGGCCTGTCGCCCTTTCCGGGCGCCTGGTTCGAGCTCGCGATCGCTGGCCGGGCCGAGCGGATCAAGGTGCTGGGTTCGCAGAAGGTTGAGGGGACGGGCGCGCCCGGGACGGTATTGGACGACGCGCTGACGATCGCCTGCGGCGAGGGCGCGGTGCGGCCGACGCGCCTGCAGCGGGCGGGCGGCAAGGCTCTTCCCACGGCGGACTTCCTGCGCGGCACGCCGATTGCCGCCGGGACGAGGATCGCCTGATGCCGCGCTACCGCCTGATCGTCGAATATGACGGCTCCGGCTATGTCGGCTGGCAGCGGCAGGAGAACGGTCCCTCCGTGCAAGGGGCGATCGAGAAGGCGGTCCTGTCCTTGACCGGCGAGACGGTCTCGATCCGCGGCGCCGGACGCACCGATTCCGGCGTGCATGCGATGGGCCAGGTGGCGCATGTGGATCTTGCGCGCGAATGGTCGGACCATACGCTGCGCAACGCGCTGAACGCCCATCTGACGCTTGCCGGCGAGCGGGTCTCGATCCTGGAGGCCGCGGCGGCGCCGGCGGATTTCGACGCGCGCTTTTCCGCCGTGCGGCGCCATTATCTCTATCGCATCATTTCCCGCCGCTCACCCTTGGCGATCGAGGCGCGGCGCGCCTGGTGGGTTCCGAAGACGCTCGACCATGAGGCGATGCACGCGGCGGCGCAGCAGCTCGTCGGCCACCATGATTTCACCACCTTCCGCTCGGCCCATTGCCAGGCGACGAGCCCCTGGCGCACGCTCGACCGGCTGGACGTGACGCGCAGCGGCGAGCTGATCGAGATCCGCGCGACGGCGCAGAGCTTCCTGCACAATCAGATCCGGTCCTTTGCGGGTTCGTTGAAACTCGTCGGAGAGGGCAAGTGGACGCCGGCCGATCTCAGGGCGGCGCTCGAAGCGCGCGACCGCAAGGCCTGCGGCCCGGTCGCGCCGCCGGAAGGCCTCTATTTCATGCAGGTCGATTATTAAAGTCAGGTGGAATCACCTGACGTCGCACAAATGCGGCAAAAACAAACAGATAGAGCGGTGGCGCGAACGCATGTGAGCGCACCCGCTCTAGCAGGCTGCTGAAAAAGCCCTCTGGCTTTTGGGTTTTTGCCGTGATTCCCTACGGCTGCAACAGAGGGACTGATT
>NZ_LNQB01000037.1 GCF_001651875.1 Sinorhizobium saheli | reverse complement strand
GGCGCGCTGATCATCCCGGCCCATGCCGGAGAACGCGGCGACCAAAGCCGCCACCTACACCACTCCCTGGGACATGATCTTGCGACCTGAACCTCGCCGCGTATCAGAGAAGCAGAAGGGAGTGTGCATGGGAGCGCGGGACGTCGAGGCGTGGGAGACTGGGCCACTAAGCCAACAATGCGTACGAGTGAGGCAGCGGCCAAAGCGATGCGGCACGACGCTGCAGGCAGTTTTAGTGGAGCGCTGGTATGAGGCACCGGATTCGTTCGGGCAATGGTCAAGCGAACGCAATGGTCGCCGGAAGATGCGCGGGCAGTTTGTCAAATGGGACCAGGCCAAACTCCAGCTCGTCGTGCGCCGTATCGAGGACGTGAACAAATGGCTCATCGAAGCCCTGCGTGGCAGCACGCGATGTAGGTAACATTACAGCGCGATAGCCGCCAGAAACATGATGCCGCCCTCTACCCGCTGTCGGATGCTCTGAAGCTTAGCGAAGCCGTGCTTTCCGGCCGCGCCATGCGTAGCCTCGTTGAAAACGCGGAAGAGCTGCAAGATGTCATCGATATCTTTTTCCACGAAGCCAAGCATTTCGGGAGAATCCGCTCCCTTGCGTTTTAGGAGATAGCGGATTTTCGCACGACGGCTCGGTGTTCCGTTCGGAGTGCGGTCGTAGTTGCTGTCCGCCGCGATCACGTCGGCATTGTCAGCCCATTTTTCGAGGATTTCCGTGAAGATCTCTCGGACGCTGGTGCAAAAATGGCGGGCGGCGTCGGTATTCACTGGATTGAGGGCGTAAAGTGCACCTTTCCAACGGTCACAGAGGTCTTCCGAAAAGCCCGAAAGGTATTCGAGGATGCCGCTGTCATCCATCTGCTCCGGTGTCAATGGCGCTTCAGAGGTCAGCGCCTCTGCGACGTTCGCGCTGTTACTGGCTTCCTTCTCGGTGAGCTCCAGAAGGTCAGAAACCCCGGATGAATACTGTGCCGCCCGTTCGACACGCTCAAAGCTGTCATATACGTCGTAGGCGGAATTCCTCACCTCAACATAGCGGGTGGTGGTAGAGGTCTGGCTTTTGAGGGAGGCGATTTGCCGTGCCAGCGCCTGCCTGTTCTGACGAACCTTGGCGTTATGGGCATTGACGGCCTGATTGTACTTTCTCACGGCGGCTTCGTTTTTTTGGTTATGCTGCCGAACGGCCCGATTATAGTCGTTGACGACCTGCTGATTGTGCCGGTTGATCCGGTCGATTTCGCGGTTTACCTCGCGAACGTACTTCTCTTGAGCTTGGCGATTTGCTCGATTAACGCGGTCCACCTCGGCATTGTAGCGCCGTACCCAAGCATTGTACTGCTGCGGTGTCATTCGCCGCGTCATCAGCGCCCCCTAGCAAGAAATGCCTATTGATATGAATCTAGGAGGCGCGCGGGCGTCTTACAAGGGATGGTTGCTTAAGGCCCTGCGAATATCCAGAGCTATTCTGCGCACTGACCCTGACCGTAGATAAACACATGGCGGTAGATGTTGGCCACGTTTTCCCATCCGGTTTGCCACGGGAACTGTCGATGCGCGATGCGGTGGAATTCCCGCATGATAGTATCGCCGGTCAGCTTCTTGCTGTCTTCCTGCTCCACCGCCTTAAGCAGGTTCATCGTATCGGCAAACTCGCTGAATTCCGTCGTGTCGATGGGGCACTTCATGAAGTCCGGCACAACGTCTTTCTGCATGTTGAGCGTCAGGGTGATGATGCTCTCCATCTCCCACTTGTAGGCCATGTACTTGGATTCTATGTCCGTGGTCTCCGCCTCGACAGGATGCCGGATGAGCCCCTTCGCCTGGGCGACACGGTTGTTCTGGAGGGCATGGATTGTGCCATACCATCAGCAGAATGCGCCGGTCGTCCGTGTCTGACAGGCGGCGCAACAGGACTTCAATAGGCTTGGCCTTGGGGTGGTAGGCATGCATCGGGTTCTTTGGCATGGTCTTCGGCACCGCGGCGCGGATACGGGAGCCCCAACCGCGAACGGTTGGCACCCAATCACGGTGGTAAAATCCGTAATGAGAGGTCGAACGCAGGTAGATATCTTCAACATTCGCCAGAATACGGGTCATAATTTATGGACTAGCAGATTCTGTGATCATCTACCCACAGGCCAAAACGCGAGTGGTCACCGTCCTCGCTAACTAAGGGCTTTCTCAAACCTTGTGAATGGTGATACAAATCCTCGGATAATAGGTTCCATGATCTGAGTTTTCGTATCAATGTCTGGCTCCGTCACTCAACGTCAAATCGCCCGGACCGTGCTCATCGAGCGCGGAATAGCACGCCTGGCGGAGCTTCGGAACGCTGGTGTGACAGCGGCAACCATGAGCCGGATGGAACGGGATGGCGAGGTGCTGCGGCTTGCTCGCGGTCTCTATCAACTTCCCGATGCCGAGCTCGATGCCAACCATAGTCTGGCAGAGATCGCCAAGCGTGTTCCGAAAGCCGTTGTCTGCCTTGTTTCAGCTCTCGCATTCCACGGCCTGACCGATCAGCTGCCGAGACACGTGTGGCTTGCCATCGGCCGCAAAGACTGGGCGCCGAAACCAGATGGCACACCAATTCGCATCGTGCGTTTCACGGGAAGCCTGCTCCACGATGGGGTCGAAACGCATCTGGTCGAAGGCGTTCCTGTAAAGGTCTTTGGGATTGCCAAAACAATTGCCGATTGCTTCCGTTATCGCAGCAAGATCGGCCTTTCTGTGGCGATCGAGGGGCTTCAGGAAGCGCTGCGGCAGCGCAAGGCCACGCCCGGTGACATTGCCAACCAGGCCGAACGTGGTGGTGTCGGCACCGTGATCCGCCCCTATCTCGAGGCATTGACCGCCAATGGCTAAGGAGATCAGAAATGTTGGCGCCTCGGTGCGCGCCCGCCTGCTGCAACTCGCCAAGGCAAGCGGGCAAAGCTTCGATCTGGTTCTGACGCGTTTTGCCCTTGAGCGGTTACTATTCCGGATCAGCCAGTCACCCCATGGCGGTCGTTTCGTGCTGAAGGGCGCCATGCTGATGATGAGCTGGTTCGACGATCCGCATCGCGGCACGCGCGACCTTGACCTTCTGGGCTTTGGCAGCCCCGAACCGGACCCGATGCTGGAGACATTTCGGGAAATCCTGGCGCAAGAGGTTGACGATGGCGTCATGTTCGATGCCGACACCCTGCGGGTGGATCGCATCCGTGAGGAGCTGGAATATGGTGGGCTCCGGCTACGGGCGGTCGCTTCGATCAGCGGCGCCCGGATCAACCTGATGATCGACATCGGCTTTGGCGATGCGCTAGAGCCCGGGGCGGAGATGCTGGACTATCCTTCCATGCTGGATTTCCCGGCGCCACGACTCCGGGCCTATGCGCGGGAGACGGTCATCGCCGAGAAGTTCCAGGCGATGGTCATGCTCGGGCGTGTGAACAGCCGCATGAAGGACTTTTACGACATCTGGATTCTCAGCAGGTCCTTTGATTTCGATGATGACAGGCTGGCGCGTGCAATCGCCGCCACCTTCGAGCGCCGCGAAACGCCGATCCCGGAAGACCTACCGGATGCTTTGACGGATGCCTTTGCCAAGGACGAGCAAAAGCAACGGCAATGGCGCGCCTTTGTCGAAGGCGTTGCCCACAATCCGGGGGATCTGACGAATGTCATCGCGGAGATTGCCGTGTTCCTGATGCCGCATGCTATTGCTGCGGCGAAGCTGGGAAAATAACCAGCTTCGCGTCAGACCGTAGGACTGCGGAGCAACGACAAGTCGCTAAGTTGGCCGGCTATCGGCATAATGCGTCGTCATTTTATCCCCCTTATATCAGGGAGCGTTTGCTTTTATCCTGGTTTGTCAGACTCCGAAGCCTTCTCGTCATCTGGTATAAATAAAAACAACAAGATAGAGGCTGTAATTGAGGGCGATTTATATCATTGCCGAAAGCTGGCATCGTTCCCCCCAGTCGGCTGGGGCCGTCAAACTAACCACTAAGCGGCGGTCTCCCAGACCTGATTGAGAATCCGGGCCGCGAGTGCCGCCTTATCCTGCGGAAGGAAGCGCCCGTAGTGGTTGGCAACCATTTCCGGCGTGTCCTGGATGGCATAACTTGCCTGCTCGTAAGAGCCGGTCTGCTTCAGAATATGGGTTGCAAGCACGTCGCGGACGTTATGCGGCCCGTGCGGCAGCAGGCCCTTAATTGCGCCACGGCCAGTATAGGGATTGTAGATCCCATAGCGCTGGATCGCGAGGCGCCAAGCCTCGTAGAAGGTCGTCTGGTTATAGGCAGCATCCTTGCTGGTCGTCTTGACGGTCTTCACGAACAATGTGCCCGGATCCTCGGCGCCCGCGAGCAGCACGCCACGGTGACGCTCGATATAGGCGTTTAGATATTTATAGAGGTCCTGAAGGTGCGGCAGAACCAGCCGAAATGGCTTGGAGCCGAAGAACGAGGAGTTGGCATTCTTGAAAGCGTTGGATGGGATCAGCACCTCCCACCCCCGATCACGATCGCTCCATCGGATTTCCCCGCGTTTCATGTCTTCAAGCCGACGCTCCGATGTCGGGAAATGTCCGCGCGGGCAGACGAGCAATTGCCGCAAGTTCTTTTGACGAAGACCGAGATGAAGGCCAAGGCGTAACATCAGGAAGGACCGGACCGCTTCTGCCGCCGCTCGCGGATAACGATCCTCATCCGGCATGCGTTTGATGATCTCATCTGTGATCTTGCGGTACTCGGCGAGGGGACTCTCGGCTTCGAGAATGCACATGATCGGTTCGAAGGGATCGCGGTGAACGCGTGCCACCCGCTGAATCTCCTTGGAACGCTGTGTGGCGTGCTTGAAGCAGATATCGCAGGCCGCGTGCCAATCCCTTTGGGCGGAGGTAATCTCGGCGGCGTTAATTAAGCCGGGAATCGGTTTCACATTCTGGATGAGCTCCGGGTGTTGCCATATCCAGCCGGTGTCGGTCGCACCATGCTGAGAAGAACCTGCAGCATGTCTTCCTCCCACTTGGTATAAAAGCCGCGGCGCCTTTCCCGCCATTGCAGATACCAGTCCCATATCCCCGGGAAGACGAGGAGCCCAAAGCTCAGCTGGCTGAGCGGAACGCCAAATCCCTTCACGGCACTCTTTGGCGACGCGGCCAGAGCACCGAACATCAGGCCGAGATGCTCGATTTTCTGGGATGCAGTCTCTTCACCCCATACGCCGTTCCTTTGAAATCCGAGGGTCGTCAGCGTGGCCGTCTTGAAGCGGATCAGGTTTGCCATTTCCATGGCAAGACGGGGAGGAGCATCGACAACACCCGCAAGCAGATCCGGGTCCTCTATCGCTGCATGATCGCCTTCCACGTCCCAGCCGGAGTTGTCGGAGGTTGCGCGAGGCGAGAGGGCTCCCCCATAGGAGATGCCGGGGAAGCGAATGGCGTAGCGCTGTCTGGTCGCTGCTGCCTGGAAACGCCGGTAATCGGTCGAGCCAGAGATGATGACGCGGCGAACCCATTCGAGGATTTCTTCGCGCTTGGCAAAGGGAAGACTGTTGAAGTTGTCCGGCAGATGCCAGGCGAGTCGGCGTCGTTCGGCTGCGCTGATGTCGCTTCCAACGTCATGTCCGGAGGCTGACCGCGCCTGATGGGGTAACTTCCCCTTCAGGTATCCGTTAGGCAACCGATACCGGCGCTCAATGCGGGAGAGGATCTCGAAGCTATCGAGCGTGCGTGGAACCTTGGTCCCTTTCACCCAGCTCAACAGGGTCTTATGGTCGAAGCTCTCGTTGTCGCCGGCGACGGCACGATGCAGATGCCAATAGGAATCTCCATGCCGGCGCATATGATAGATCAGTGTCTGCTGGAAATCCGGCGGATCATCGGTCCAATCGAATAGCGGCGTCGGGAATTCTTCAATCGGTTTCGGCGCCACACCCGTCTTGGCTTTCGCGTGAGACGGCGCCTGTTCTCGGGGAGCAGATGAGGTTCTATTCCCTCGCGCAGATGGTGCCTGGCGCGCGTCATCCGGCGTGGGCCGATCATCGTCTATCGTTCGCTCCTTGTCGATCCAGCGTGCGATGGCTTCAAGGCCTGGCAGCAGGTTCTTCTTAAGTGCCGCCGTCAGCTCGTCTTCAAGGCCGCAGGCATCGCTGATCGATTGCCAGTCGATGCGGTTCATCCGCATCGGCGGGTGTCTGCGGTAGAGGATCAGGCTGGTCAGGTACGGCTTGATGTTGTCCAGTGTTCGCTTCGAGACGAGGGGGGTGATGCGGACGTTGCAGAATTCGGCAATTTTACGCTGAAAATGAACGGATGAAGCAGTCTGGTTTCTCATGACAGTTTTGGATTCGTATTTGTCGTCGGCACCATTGCCGGGGCGTGGCCAGCTAAGGCCAGTTGGTAAACGAACCCTAAATTTCCGATCGATTTCACCATGATGGATGAAGCCGCGATATGCTGGAACGGTGTGGCCGTGCTAAGCATCCGAAATGGGATTCGGGGTTTTCATTCATCGCTCAGATTCGATTTACGACGACAGCCCGGCGGAACAGTACCAGTTCCCGCGCCAGTATCTCGGCCGCGTGCAAGCCTGTGTCGGGGATTGGATCATCTACTACGAGCCGCGCAAGGTCGCAGCCACTCGCGGCTATTTTGCCGTCGCCAAGGTCGCTCAGGTCATTCCGGATTCGAGGGCCCCCGACATGTATCTGGCGCTCATAGAACCCGGCAGCTACCTTGATTTCATCAATCCCGTTCCGTTCAGTGGGCCGGACGGTGTCATAGAGCGAGGGGTTCTGAATGAAGAGGGCGGTATCTCCGGTAGAGCGCAAGCGGCAGTGCGCCCGATATCCGCGGCGGATTTCAATCGCATCGTGTCGATCGGCCTGGACGAGCATGAACCTGAACTGCCTCGGTTGGATGAGCCGGGAGTAACGCTTCCTGTCGACGGATTTGAAGACCGAGCTCAGGCGCCGTTCGTATTTGAGCAAGAGCGCGACAGGGTCACACAGCTTTCGTCGAGGATCGTTCGCAATCGGCTGTTTCGACGGCTCGTTTTGCGGGTCTACGACAAACGGTGCGCAATCACGGGCTTGAAGCTGATAAACGGTGGCGGACGTGCGGAAGTCGATGCTGCGCATATCCGCCCCGTGGAGGCAAACGGCCCCGATATTCTCGGCAATGGCATCGCCCTCTCGGGCACGGCGCACTGGATGTTCGACCGCGGGCTGATCAGCCTGTCGGATGAGCTCGAGATCCTGATTTCGCGGCAAGCAAACGATCCGGAAAGCATCCAAGGCCTGATCAACAAGACGGGAAGGGCGATCGTGCCGTCACGACCATTCGAGCGGCCACATCCTCATTTCCTCCAGTGGCATCGCGAGAATTGTTTTAAACAATAGGTAGTAATTGTCGGTGTTGGATGATCGCGAATATCTTCCACGGGCGTTGCGAAAGAATTTGGTTTAGCCGGAAGCCCTAACATAGCTTCGGCCGTTGTCAAAAGTCTCCACATCTCCGAGCCGGTTCAGCGACGCGAGAACGTCTTGTATCTCAGGACCGATCTGGCTGGATTCCCTGAATTCTTGGGCGATCTCGATTGCCGTCAGCGGCGACCGGTTCCGATTGAGCAAAGCAAGGACCTGGGCCGCTTGTACTTTTCTCTCGTCCGAGAACCGCGGCTTTGGTTTGGATGATCTCGCCGTCGCAAGTGATTGGATCCGGTCAGCACGATGAGCCAAAGGCCCCATCTTTTCGATCTGATATTCTGGGCGCAGCCAACGAATGAGTCCACGGCGCTCCTCCGTTGCGCGTTGAAGATTCAACTGAACGAGTTGTTCAAGGATTTCATCCTCGGCGAGTGTGGTGTCCCACCCATAGGCCTGCATTACCGCGTGGTCGATCTGCTCATGTAAATCTTTGAGAATGAGGACACGGGTTCTTCTATGGAGCTCTCGCTCTTTGGTGGAAAGAGGACCGCCCGAACGAGCCATTTCGAGCATGTTGTAGAGCCCGGTGAGCGTCAGATCGGGATTTTCCGTCAACACCAACTTTCGCGTGGCATCGAGCTCTTCTGCCAAGGCAGCGATTTTCGACCTGAAGGTCATTGTTGCATCAGGAAATGGGAATGGGTCGAAGCAGCGGGATTTCGAATAACGGGGATCATTCCCTACACCTTGGCGCCCGCCGGCACGAAGCGCCCAGAGCACGTGTGGGCGAGAAGATAGGATACCAAGATGGAAGGCGTCATCTGAAGCGATTGCCACCAACATGTTATCCGGCATCACCCCGGCGTCGAGAAATTGGAAGACTCGGTGCTTCGCAGTCTCAACTGTTGCAATGTATCGGTTGATATGGTCCAGCGCCGGTCGCAGTTCGGTCCTGGGTTTTCCGAATAGCCACCATCGTTCCAGGTATTCACGAGCATCCCGCGTCGCCGATTTTCGGAATGTCAGAGCGCGCTGTTCCCTGACGGTTTCATACAGATGTTGGTGGATTTCTGGGTAAGCCTGCCGCACGAAAGCTGCGTCAAGTCCGAAGAGATCAATTACCATGACATCTCTCGACCGTGCGGTCAGATCTCGACCGTTTCTGTATTCTCTGATGTGGCGTTCAAGACCAGGTCGAAGGCCTAAGCCAAGTTCCCGGGCTTTGGCTCGCGTAACGATGAAACCGTCACCGTGAAGCTTGACGCCCGGCGAGCACAGACCTGCGTTGGCTGATAGAGACGTTGCTTTCGTGACATCCGCGCCTATCGTCAGATCAGCATTGATCATCCCGCTTCTTTCATGGAAGACAATCTTCGGTTCGTCAGTGTCGAGATCTCCCTCACCGACAACTTGTCGCAACGTACCTTGGAGTTCCCCCGCCGCAGCAACGGTGATGGCGATGCGGACTGCAGCTGCATCCTTGGTCGCCTTGGTCCAGGGATGATCTGGAATGGCGAGCGATATGGATATAGGTGGTATTGCAGTCAGGTGCCGTTCTAGCACCCGGCGCTGAAACACCTGCGTGATCGAGTTGGTAGTTACGAAACCGAAGCGCCGAAGCCGTGTTCCCTCCTGAGTCAGCAGCTCGGCGGCACGATCCCACCAATACATAACGAAGTCTGCTGAAGGGTTGATACGCGGATTGGCCTCCCATAAGGCCTCAGCGTACCCGGTAGGAAGACGGCCACGAATATCTTTGCCGCCGATGAACGGCGGGTTCCCGACGATGAAATCGGCTACAGGCCAATCGGCTCGGGAAGCATTCGGAAACGTATAGATTTCATGGCCCTGCTGGTCGGACATTGGGCGACCCATCCTGTCCCGCTTCAAATGTCGATTTGGATAATCGGCCCAGGTTAGAAGTGCATCTTTTTCCTGCACATGGTCGGCACTGCCAATGACAGGTTCCGGTGGAACCGTTGTTCGTGTTCTCAGGTGCCATTGAATATAGCCGATCCACAGAACAAGTTCGGCGATTTCCACCGCACGTCCGTTCAGCTCCATTCCAAAAAACTGCTCTGGCTTCACTGATAGATTATCAACCCTGGCGATAGCTTCATCGCCGCCGATGTCGTGAAGCTGCTTCAGGACCTCGCCCTCGAGTTGCTTCATTCGCCGCAATGCGACATAGAGAAAATTGCCTGTGCCGCAGGCAGGATCCAACACGCGAACCGATGAAAGTTCCTTAAGAAAGTCTTCTATTTCGCGAATGGCGGCCGTTTTCATACCGGATCGCAATGCGCGCTCGGCAGCTGACTGATATCCAATCCAGTCTTGCATCAGGGGTTCGATAATAGTCGCGTTGACTACACGTTCGACATACGCCCGTGGAGTATAGTGCGCCCCGAGGCGCTTGCGCTCGTTTGCGTCCAGCGCCTGTTCAAACAACGTTCCGAAGATTGCAGGCTCGAGGTCGCACCAATCCGCGTCTGAGGCATCACGTAGCAGGTGAATCTCGTCTACCGTCAAAGGCAAGGCTGCAGCATTTTTGAAAAGTTTCCCGTTAAAACGCAACAAACGTTCGCCGATTCCGGGAGAGTAGCCGCCCTGGTCCATATGCTTCCAGAGGTCATCGATCTCAAAGGTAAAGCGCCGGGGATCATCAAGACAACGATCAAGGAGTTCGGTGAATCCTTTCTTTCGCAACAGCCCGACGTCTTCGACGAACATCGTAAATAGGCAGCGCATAAGGAAAATAGCTACGTTTCGAGGCTCGAAACCTCGGCCTTCGAGCGCTTTTGATATTGTGGCGAGGCGCCCGGCAATTTCCCGTGTAACTTTTGCAGTTTGTTGTGCTGGATCGAGAGTTAAGGGGGCTTCCCAAACAGCTCGGAGAAGATCTCGCTTTACTGGATCCTCGAGATCAGCAAGCTGAATTCGGAACGTCTTGGCGTCAGGAAACTGTGCATAGTGCCGTCCGTTGCCCGAGAAATCTGCATAGAGTTCGAGAACGCGGCCGACATCACATACGATGGGAAATGGCGGATAGGGATGATCCGCTGGCAAGGCTGCAGCATAGCGTTCTGCCTGCCGCCGCGCCTGAATCATCAAATGATCGATGGCGTTTAATTCTACTGCGTGAGTGCGTCCCGTAATGGAATTGAACAAATCTCCCTGCGAGATGCTCGCCGTCGCTTCGAATCCTGAGCGCTGGCGGCTCTGTTTCGCCTCAAGGATGAAATGCCCACGCTTATAAAGGTCGATCCGTCCAACTTCCGACCTCTCGTCCGCCATGCGTCGTTCGACGCGGCGTTCAAAGACATAATCGTTCATTTCATGAGAGGCGCTGGCGGGGTCGGGGTGAGCGACCCCCAGGACATCACAAAGCTCTGTCAGGAAAAGGGAATAGTTTGCTCGCTCTTGCCCGCCTTCTCGATCTGACCAGCGCGCAACGAATTCGGAAATACTTAAAGATATATTACCTTGTGTTCCCTTCATAGAACAATAGTGTGGAAAATACGTAAATTATTATTTAAAGACGAGCGAGTGGCGAGCTGTCCCACAGCTATGGCGTGTCATTCGCCAATGGACGCCACTGACCGGTGGCCGGCAAGCGGATGAGCGTCCTACAACAGCGAGAGGCGCGCCGCCGACCCGATGAACCAGGCACTTCTTTGCCAGCTGATAAATTGCGGCAGCTTAAGGATTTGGAATAGACCAAACGGTCAGTTGGAGTAGATTTAATCGCAATAGAAGCAGATGGCCGCAACAGGCATCGAAGGTGGACAAATCCTGAATGACGCCAGCAGGTTAAGCTGACGACGTTCAACGGGTCGACAGTTCGATTCCTGTCAAGACCTTCGCCCCTCTCGGTACATCGAGAGTGAATGTCTCGTTAATGGACAGGACGATATCTACCCTTTCGACGTGAGCCGGAATATACCAGTAGCCCGGCGAGTTGGAGCCCGCGTATATCCCGTCGCGCGGTTTTCAGGCTGACCTCCCAGATGGCCATTATCTCCTTTGCGCCGTAGCGGTCGCCGTCAACGATACGCTCAAGAAACCAGTGCTGACGTTCATTGAGATCCACGGGTTCAGGGTCATGTTCAGGGTCACGATCAGGGCCGTTTTCAGGGTCACTTTCCCGTACATCCTTTGCGAGCGCGCTGTAGGCCGCTTCTCCGGCAGCATAGGCTTCCCGCGCAGCGGCACGGACAGGACGATCACTTGCCGACGACAATGGATTGGAAGCCGGGCCCTCGATCAGCCCCAGAACAAAGGCGCGGATGACGGGGGAGGAGACCATAAGTCGTAAGAAAAACAATGTGTCCGGCGCATGTTGTGCCGACAGCCAGTGCTTCACCGTACGCTCGCTCGCGTTTGTCTGGTTCATCAGTTGTTTGATCGCTCGATGGGTGTCGCCGTGCTCCTTGCGCAACAGATCGGCAATGGTCTGGGCCAACATATCGCGCCCACCCAGAACGCCCTTCCACACCGGCAGCTTCCTGCCCGTTTTCGGCAACATCTTCCGCTCCTTCGTCAGCTAGACTTGCAATATCGCGGGAGGCGGCAGGGATGTTGTCGTGCGCTGTAGCGGTCAGTAGCCCGGACCGATCCGGCAGGAACGAGGAAAGAGCAAAGCGTGGCGAACCGGGAGACCTACGACAGAGAACTATCGTCAGCGCAGCCGGCGCGTGCTGTTCGCGCTGCCGAATACGTCCGCATGTCGACCGATCATCAGAAATATTCGACGGAAAACCAAGCCGACGCGATCCGCCAGTATGCGGAAGCTCGCGGAATCGAGATCGTGAGAACCTATGCCGATGCAGGAAAGAGTGGCCTCAAGATTGAGGGGCGTGACGCACTCCGCCAACTGATCGAGGATGTGCAGGCCGGCGGTACCGACTTCACCATCGTTCTTGTCTACGACGTCAGCCGATGGGGGCGGTTTCAGGATGCTGACGAAAGTGCCTATTACGAATATATTTGCCGGCGCGCCGGTATCGCAGTGCAATATTGCGCCGAGCAGTTCGAAAACGACGGCAGCCCGGTGTCGACGATCGTCAAGGGTGTGAAACGGGCGATGGCCGGCGAATACAGCCGCGAGCTATCGACGAAGGTGTTCGCGGGACAGGGGAGGCTGATCGAAAAGGGTTTTCGGCAGGGCGGGCCTGCTGGTTTCGGTCTGCGACGTACCCTCATTGATGAACACGGTGCCGTCAAAGCGGTTCTGCAGCGTGGCGAGCACAAGAGCATTCAGACCGATCGCGTCATTCTGACACCTGGGCCGGTCGAGGAAGTGAACCTGGTTCGCGAGGTCTACCGGGCCTTTGTCCACCACGGAAAGACCGAGAGTCAGATTGCACTGGATCTCAATGCCCGAGGTATCCTCACCGATCTTGGTCGCCCATGGACGAGGGGAACGGTCCATCAGGTCTTGATCAACGAGAAATATGCCGGCGACAATGTCTGGAACCGCCGCTCGTTCAAGCTGAAGAAGAAGCGTGTCCGGAACGATCCCGAGATGTGGATCAGGGCGGAGGGAGCATTCGAGCCTGTCGTCGCGCGAGAGCTTTTCGAGGCGGCGAGAACAATCATCAATGCGCGCTCGTTCCGCCTGAGCGATGAAGAGATGTTGCAGTCCTTGCGAGACCTCTTCCGGCAAAAGGGGTTGCTCTCCGGCATTGTCATTGATGAATGTGACGGCATGCCGTCCAGCAGCGCGTATAGTGCGCGCTTCGGGAGCCTGCTCAGAGCCTATCGCCTCGTTGGCTTCACCCCCGATCGGGATTACCGCTATGTCGAAATCAACCGGGAGCTCCGCAAGCTCCATCCCGATGTGGTAGGTGAGGTTCTGGAAAGATTGCGGGCCACCGGTAGCGATGCCTTACAGGATCTGCAAACCGATCGGGTGATCGTCAATCAGGAATTCACGCTGTCGGTGGTTGTTGCCCGTTGCCTTCAGACGTCGACAGGGCTTTTGCGCTGGAAGCTCCGCTTTGATACGTCTCTCGGTCCCGACATCACGATTGTCGTGCGCATGGATGCGGCTAATCGGGCGCCCTTCGATTACTATCTGTTCCCACGGATCGATGTTTTTTCCGAGAAGTTGCGGTTGTCGGAGGACAATGCTCTTCATCTCGATGCTTATCGTTTCGACGATCTGGAGCTTCTTTATGAAATCGCAACCCCCGTTCCCCTGCCGGAGGCCGCATGATGTCTGCCCTTCGTCCGAACCGGATCGAGATGATCCCGATTTCTCGAATTACGGTCCTGAACCCACGAGCCCGTAACAAGCGCCAACACCGCGACATCGTGAACAATATCGAAGCCATAGGCCTCAAACGTCCGATCACCGTGAGCCGGCACGAGGGCCCCGGTGGTCCGCGATATGATCTGGTGTGCGGCGAAGGGCGGCTGGAAGCATTCCAGATGCTTGGTCAGAACGAGATTCCGGCGGTTGTTATCGAGGCCGCCGAGGACAAATGCCTTGTGATGAGTCTCGTGGAAAATATCGCGCGACGCACGCCGCGGCCGATCGACTTGATGCGGGAGATCGGTGCCTTGCGAGCGCGTGGGTACACCGACGCGGCTATTGCCGAGAAGATTGGTGTCGGCTCGTCCTGGGTCAACATGATCGCGTCCCTTCTCGAAAGAGGCGAGGAACGGCTTGTCGCCGCTGTAGAGACAGGCCTCATCCCGATCACGCTGGCGATGGAGATCTCTCGGGCGGAAACGGAGGAGGCACAGAACCTGCTCCTCGACGCATACGAGGCCGGTCAGCTTCGGGGGAAGAAACTCGCCGCTGTCAGGCGGATGCTCGACATCCGCATGCGTGCGCAGGGCAAGGGTTTGCCGGCAGGGCGCCTTGGACGGAAGGGCAGCGGACGCCGGATGACGGCACATGACCTGATGCAGGTCTATCAACGCGAAGCAGAAAAGCAGCGACTGCTGGTCAAGAAGTCGGATTTCACGCAGACGCGGCTTCTGTTTATCGTTGAGGCATTGAAGGATCTGCTCGCGGATGAAGGGTTCCTCAACTTGCTGCGCGCCGAGGGACTGGCGACCATGCCGAGGGCGCTCGTGGCGCGAATCTCAGGAGGCCGCGATGAATGATGGGCCGGGCAACAGCAGCGACGGGGATGGGCGAATTCACCTCGCTTTCGACCGCGACATAAGAGTCATTCCCATTTCCGCGATCGTTCCCCTTAAATCGCTCCCGGACGGCGCTCGCGAAAGCAGGAAGTTCGCGCAGGTTCTAAGCTCGATCAAGGCGATCGGCCTGGTTGAGGCGCCCGTCGTTATCGCGAACACGCAGAATGCCGGGACCTGGTTTCTGCTCGATGGACATCTACGGCTGGAAGCACTTAAGCAACTCGGCATGGTGGAGGTCGAGTGCCTGATCGCCACCGACGACGACACCTATACCTATAACAAGCGGGTCAACCGGCTGGCGCCGATCCAGGAGCACAGGATGATAGCGCGCGCCATCGAACGCGGCGTTTCCTCTGCGGACATAGCCGATGCGTTGGGCCTCCAGGTGGAGTCGGTAATTCGCCGCTTTCGGCTGCTGGAGGGGATCAGTCCCGAAGCGGCCGAGATGCTGAAGGATACGCCGTGCTCGATGAAGGTGTTCGATGTCTTGCGGCAAATGTCCGCCGTTCGGCAGATCGAAGCGGCGGATTTGATGATAGGTCAGCACAATTTTACCGTCATGTTCGCCCGAGCGATCCGCGCTGCCACCCCCGACAGCCAACTGGTAACGGCCAAGAAAGTGACGGGCGCGGCTGCAGGCACTCCATCAGGTCAGCAGATTGCCCGTATGGAACGGGAACTGGCAGCACTGCAGACGCAAGTGAAGAGCGTCGAGGAAACCTATGGCATCGACAATCTGCACCTCACCGTAGCGCGCGGATATGTCGCCAAGCTACTTGCGAACGGTCGGATCAGCCGTTGGCTCGCGCATCATCGCCAGGAATATCTCGGGGAATTTCAAAAGATAGCCGAAATCGAGGCGATCGGCCCTCAGTCCGAGGCTACGGAGCCATAGGATGAGAAACACGAGGAGGCGGAATACGGCATGTAAAGGCCAGTATGCAAAAATGTATTTTCTGGGAAGTATGACGTTTCAGTTTTTATGCAGGCAAGCGCGTGTGGTCACAGTATGGATACTGATTGCATCCGAGAAACCGGCTGTTGTTGCGACCTTTCCGTTCCACCAGATGACCCAAGCGGCATGCCGGACATTGATGTAGCGTGTCACCATCAATGGTTTCGAAACGCAGGTTTTCGCCGGCGATCTCTGAGAGTTCCCGGATGTATCTGGAAGGCTCACGGCTATTCGTGACCAGGAACACGCCGCGGCTCGCGCGGGTCAACGCGACATAGAATAGCCGACGCTCCTCGGCGAATTCGAAGGTTTCCGGCCGTGGCATGACGAGATTGAGCAGTTCGTCGTCTTCGATCCGGCTTGGCACCCCATAATCGCCTTCGCTGACATCGAGCAGGATTGTGTAGTCGGCTTCGAGTCCTTTGGCGCGATGAAATGACAGTCCCGAAACCTCGATATGCTCGAATTTTGGCGGCGCGCCCCTGAACGGATCGAGCTGGTTATAGCGCCACAGCACCATCGCCTTGAGCTTTTTGCGTTCATCGCGCCGCCACTGCCCCGAAATTCCACCCAGGAATGAATCGAGGCGCTTCAGTAGTTGGTGACACGCCTTGCCGAAATCCGGCCTGCCTCCCTCACCGTCGATCGGGATGACCCGGATCGATCGGGGGATGGCCGGTCGTGTCGACCGTACCGACTTCCTCAGCTGGGCGGAGTTCCGCTGCACGAAGCTGGCGGCGGTCTCGGCGATCAGCTGGTTGCAGCGATAGGTCTGCTCCAGACGCCCTTGCCAGTTTGCCCCAAAATTCGCTTGGAACTGTGTGAAGATCGTTATGTCCGATCCGGTAAAGCGATAGATGGACTGCCAGTCATCGCCAACGGCAAAGATCTTGGTGAACGGCTTCTGATACTTCAGCGCCTTGATCAGTTTTGCGCGCGGCTCCGAAATATCCTGGAACTCGTCGACGAGGATCAGGGAATAGGGGCTCTCATACCGTCCGGTCTCCACAAGTTGCGTTGCATTGGCGATCATCGAGTCGAAGTCGATGCGATTGCTTTCTTCGAGATTGCGGGAATAGATCTCGGTGATCTTCCAGACGACCTGCGCAAACTCCCTGGCGCGGGTCCGGTCGTGGAGCGATTTGGCCCGCTCAAGCAGCATGTCCAGAGTGAGGTGGCTGGCGCGGATGTGTTTGATGCAGACCGCAATCAGCTTGTGATAGTGCTTGATGACAACAGGCTCGAGGGCTTTGACGATCGCCGTGTAGCTTTTTCGTTCGAACGGAATGCGCCGTTTTGCAAGCTCTGCCTCGAGTTCCGCAATCAGCGTTCCATTATTCGCCTGCGCCGAGGTGGTTTGAAAGACGTCCATCCCGGCCTTTCGGTAGGCGGCCAGCTTGTTTTCGGCATGGGTGACATAGTCTGTGAAGGGTGACGAGCCATCGGCATTGATAGCCAGGTGCTCGTGGATCGTCTTGCTGGCGGGATAATAGAAGTCCGGATGAACGTACCGGATGTGCCCGTTTTTCTCTTCGATCGGAATCTGGTGTTCGTAGTCGAACTCGACGGAATGCAGCCAAAGCCAGTTCGTGATTGTCTGCTCCTGGAGCGACTTCACATAGATGCCGGCCATCGTGCCAATGGTCGCACTGCCGCTCCGGCGGCGCACCGACAGGTAGCGCTCGTAGTCTTCCTTGGAACCGAACACCTGGGCCGGGATATCCGCCTTGGGATGAAGGACGAGGAGGTTGACCCAGAGTTCTGCGAATTCCGGATCCGAGTGCAGCAGTTCCTCAATGATCCGTTCGAGAATCTTCGCTTCGCCGGCGGGGTGCTCAACCCAATCGGCAAGCTGCGGCGGCCGACCTTCGACCTCTTCGATAATGCCGCGACCGAGCGCATGAAACGTGGTCACTTTGCATTCCGGATTTCCCGGATCGATCGCGAGCTGCCTGCGTATCCGTTCTTTCAGCTCGTCGGCGGCGCTCTTGTTGAAGGCGAGCACGAGAATCTCTTCGGGCCGGTAGAGCTGCTTGTCGAGGACATAGGCGACCTTGCCGACCATCGTGGCGGATTTTCCCGATCCGGCTGAGGCGACCAAGAGATTGTTGTCCTCCAGGCGAATGCATGCCTCACGTTGTTGGTCGGACAGTGATCGGCCATCCAGATTGTCGAAGAACGAGCGATATCTCGACAGCTCTGCCGAAACGAACGCGTCATTGTATCTATGACGCACATCCGGATCGGTGATGAAGGCGACGGACGGGGGGAGTGCTGCTTTCAGCGCGGCCGGCATCAGTTCCAGATCGAACAGAGGATGCGAGAGCGCTGCGGCGGCGTCACTGGTTACGCCCGCAATGACCCGGCCGAGGTCGGCTTGGGCCAGATATTGTCGGTTACCCTCAATGATCGCCCGCAGTTTGGTATCGACCTCGCTCAATCGACTGATGTCTGCGCCGATCAATGCGAAGAGGTGGTTGTTGATGAAGCTGTGAAGATCGGCCGCCAACCGTGTGGCGGCTCCTTCTCCAAGGCAGGACAGGTTATCGATCCGGTCGCGCGACCGGACTTCGACGATGTGCCACAGCAATGCCTTGCTGACGGAAATGGCGACGACATCCAGACAAGGAAGTTTAACAGCGTCGCCGACTTCAAGACGTATGGATGCGGGCGAGGACGCGGTCAGCGTCATCTTCCATTTTCCTTGAGGAAGGAACCGTGCAAAAAATCCAGGCCGGTATGTTCGAACGCGATCAGACATCAGGCTCACGCACTACCAGCAAATTCAGTCCGGCAGCCATGCGCAATCGACCCATTCCCGTTCGTAGCGCTTTGCAAAATTCCGCATCTCCCGCGCATTGGCTTCGGGTGTCAGGCAAGCGCGGGCGCAGGTCGTGACCACGTCGCGATAAAAGTCCGGCGAAACCGACCGGATGCCCTCGTAGTTCATGATCAGGTCGGGGAGGCGTTCCGTAATCGCCTCGCCACGGGGCGCCATGACAAGGGTCGGCGGTGTCCCAAACGCATTGATCAAGACGTATCTCCAGCTCGGGTCGGCCTGTCCCTGGGCGGGAACGAGTTCGCAAGGACAGGCATCACCGCCGCCGGAAATCTCCTGATAGATTGCTTCGATTGCTTGGGCTTTCCTCGCGATCAGAACGTAAGGCCCCGCAGGCGTGTAGCCGCCCATCCGTTCGTCGTAATCGATGCCCAATAGGCGTTCGAGGTCGAAGCGCGCCGACCGGTCGAGGGTGGAACGCTCCGAGATGAACCACTGGAGCTGGCGCAGGGTGATTCCAGCGGCCGCAGCGATCTCCTTCGGCGGATTGGGCCAGCAGGCGACCAGGTTCTTGGCGATTTCCACCACGTTGTCATACTCGTCGTAGGCCGGGATGTCGTTATCGTCATCGACGTCTTCCGATGGGTCCTCTCCCGAATACAGCCACATCCTGCCGGTAAATCCGTCGTGTTTGAAATAGCGCGGCCGATGGGTGGGAGTGAGGTTTCCCAGGATGACAGCCATGGGCCGGCTTCCCACTCCACGTTATCGGGAAGAATGTCTGCCGGGGGTCGCATCGGCAGTTCCAGCCACCGCTCGATGTTGTCCTCGAGTTTTCGATTGCCAAGCCCGCGAGGACCGCCGCCTGCCCGCCAATCGTGATCGTCATGTGCATCACGACAAAGGGCTTCGACGGACGTGGCCACAGACAGATCGACCGGATTATGCCTTTTCGATAGCCACAGGGAGGCATCGTGAGCCGAGCGTAATGATGCCGGAGCCGCTTTGTCCTTCGGGTCGGCAACCTCAAGCCGGATGCCGATCTTAGCAATATCCGCCGCCAATGATGGGTCGGCCCGTTCCACGTAGCGGTTCACACGCAAAACATCTGGCAAGCCGCGCAAACCCTCGGCGTTTCCCCATGCCGTCAGCAGCACTTCGCGGAACGATTTGCGGTTCTCCATCGTGGAGAACGTCAACCAGCGGATTGGTAGGCCGGCAACAGTGAGCCCGTAAAGTACGATGGGGCACAGCCCATACCGTTTAGCGTCCGTCAGTCGTATCGGATCGCGGACCGCCACAATGCCGTGTTGAGGGTGGTGGAACAGGAATTTCGCGGTTGAGACATAAAAATGATGTTCTCGGATCGGCTGTTGCGGCTGATTGTTCATGGCTGTTCTCAAAATCGTCAAATCATTGTTCGGCATCCTACGATTTCGACGTCAGTGCCCAAAGTAGTTCTTTGCTTTGAATAGTGCTTGTCCGCAGTTCCTCCACCGCAGGCTCCGTGCGATGTGCACCGATGGGGCGTCGCTGGTCTCAACCAGGAAATACTGGGCGCCTCCGAGGGCTTGCGGCTACCCCCGCGAGGCTCCATCGTGGCAGTTGAAGGCGTTTGAAGACAAGCTCGACGCGATCATCTGCGCGTGGGCCGGCATTTGTGTTTTCGAAGGTACCGCCGTTCCGTTTGGTGACGACACTTCGGCGATCTGGATCCCACGGTCAGAGTTTCTCGCATCCCAGCGTGGGAAATCATAATCGGATTGAACCGCGCCGGGTTTGCCGGAGGCCGGTTGGTTTAAGTTATGCGGCCATGGCTGGCTCGTCCAGCATGGCGTAATAC
>NZ_LNQB01000036.1 GCF_001651875.1 Sinorhizobium saheli | reverse complement strand
TGAAAATTTGTTTGTTGTCTTGCTCATATCGGCTCCACTTTCTCAGAAGTTGGAGCCTCCGGCAAACCCGGCGCGGTTCACTATCGATACACGCCACGTCTAGGTCAGATTGCCCTGGGACAAATTCGGTATCTTTGTGAGGGCTAAAGCCTAGCTGCGCTGAGCCTGTGAACACCACCGTCCTGAATGGCAAACCAAAATGCTTTGATATCTCCGTCTTTATACGAAATTCAGTCTCATGCTTTCCCTCAAGCGCGAATGAGGCTCTGTCGAAGTAGACGCGTTGGGCCCGCGTGAGGGTACCAGTATGTGATTGCAGAACTGTTCGTAACTGTTCTCGGCGACTATCAACGTTCGATAAGGCCATATGGTGTCTACCTATTCGCCGCATCCAGGATCGCGGCACTCAACCAGAGTTTTTATTGCAGTTCGGCCTCTCGTCATAGTTCATGTCTAAAATTCCACAGAATAAAGTTTATGCGTGATTGTGCGTATGGGGTGATCCCGAAGATGCAGTCATTTGGAAAGCGCGGCATGGTCCGCTTTCGGCCAGATATCCTGGTTTTGTATCTGAATACGACACTCTGGTCAGGTCGCCCGAGCATGTCAAACGTCGCCCACATCGAGAGACTTTAACGGCGCCTACACGGTGCCCCACCTACCTGGGCCTGTTCAAACAAACGAAAAGCGATCAAAGAGAAACTTTGGTGGAGCTAAGCGGGATCGAACCGCTGACCTCTTGCATGCCATGCAAGCGCTCTCCCAGCTGAGCTATAGCCCCATCAGGGTACCGGCCTTGCCGGTTCCGGGAAGTCCGTCGGGCGTTGTGCCCGGCGAGTGGCGGCTTATTACTTCTGCTTTTTGCAGTTGGCAAGCCGAAAATTGAAGGCCGGGCCGATTTTATTTTCTTGTCCGGCGGACCGCCCGGCCGCCGCTTGGTTTCGCGGCCGGGGCGGCTTTTATCCGTCTTTTGAAACCCTTAGACGTCCTCGTCCTCGTCGGAGACGCCGATGAGGTCGCTCATGTCGTCGTCGTCGTCCTCGTCGTCGGCTTCGAGGAAGGTGTCGTCGTCGTCGCCGTCGATCTCGACGTCGTCATCGCCGAGGTCCGGCAGCTCGTCGCCGCCCGCTGCCTCGTCGTCGGCGTCCTCGAGCGAAACGAGTTCGACTTCCGTGTTCTCCGTATCGACTTCCGTTACGTCTTCCTCTTCCTCCTTCTCGAGCACCTTGGCGACGGAGCTCTCCTCGAAGAAGGACAGCGGATAGGACTTGCCCGTGTAGGGGGAGACGATCGGATCGCGGTTCAGATCGTAGAATTTGCGCCCCGTTTCCGGGTCGATGCGCTTTGTTCCAAGTTCCGGTTTTGCCACAGTCAAAGCCTCTTGAATGGCCGGACGAACCGGCTCGTGCCGGTAGGGCCGGCGGGTGGAAGGTATCAAGCTTATGATGATTAGCCGGTCCCCATAATCGTCTTGGCTGCATCTGTCAAAGATAAACTTGCCTGGCCGCCGGCCCGCATTTTCTTCGTGCGGGAGGATGACCCTTTTTATGCTTTATGTTAGGGAGCCGGCGAGATCGGCGGTCCGCCCCTAACGCGCGCGAAGAGCGGGAAGTTCCGGGACTGCCGGCAGCCGGATTGTCAGAGGAAGAACATCATGTCCCATGGCTCAAGCCCGCGGCCCGCCACCGCAAGGAAGTCTCTCGATCTCAGGGGCACGGTCCGCATTCCCGGCGACAAGTCGATCTCCCATCGTTCCTTCATGTTCGGCGGCCTGGCCTCGGGCGAGACGCGCATCACCGGCCTGCTCGAAGGCGAGGACGTCATCAACACCGGCAAGGCGATGCAGGCGATGGGCGCCAGGATCCGCAAGGAAGGCGACACCTGGATCATCGACGGCGTCGGCAACGGCGCGCTGCTCGCGCCGGAAGCGCCGCTCGATTTCGGCAATGCCGGCACCGGCTGCCGGCTGACCATGGGTCTCGTCGGCGTCTATGACTTCGACTCGACCTTCATCGGCGACGCCTCGCTGACCAAGCGCCCGATGGGCCGCGTGCTCGATCCGCTGCGCGAAATGGGCGTGCAGGTGAAGTCGGCAGACGGCGACCGCCTGCCGGTGACGCTGCGCGGGCCGCAGACGCCGAACCCGATCACCTACCGCGTGCCGATGGCCTCCGCCCAGGTGAAATCCGCCGTGCTGCTTGCCGGCCTCAACACGCCCGGCATCACCACCGTCGTCGAACCGGTGATGACGCGCGACCACACGGAAAAGATGCTGCAGGGTTTTGGCGCGAACCTCTCGGTCGAGACCGATGCGGAGGGCGTGCGCACGATCCGCCTCGAAGGCCGCGGCAAGCTGACGGGCCAGGTGATCGACGTCCCCGGCGACCCGTCCTCCACCGCCTTCCCGCTGGTGGCGGCGCTTCTCGTGCCGGGTTCGGAGGTCACCATCCTCAACGTGCTGATGAACCCCACCCGCACCGGCCTGATCCTGACGCTGCAGGAAATGGGCGCGGACATCGAAGTGATGAACAAGCGGCTTGCCGGCGGCGAGGACGTCGCCGATCTCCGGGTGCGCCATTCGGACCTCAAGGGCGTCACCGTGCCGGAGGAGCGCGCCCCGTCGATGATCGACGAATATCCGGTACTCGCCGTCGCCGCCGCCTTTGCCGAGGGCACGACGGTGATGAACGGCCTCGACGAGCTGCGCGTGAAGGAATCCGACCGTCTTTCGGCTGTCGCCGACGGCCTGAAACTCAACGGCGTCGACTGCGACGAGGGCGAAGCCTCGCTCGTCGTGCGCGGCCGCCCCGGCGGCAAGGGGTTGGGCAATGCTTCGGGCGGCGAGGTCAGGACCCATCTCGACCACCGCATCGCCATGAGCTTCCTCGTCATGGGGCTTGCCTCCGAGCATCCGGTGACCGTCGACGACGCGACGATGATTGCAACGAGCTTCCCGGAATTCATGGACCTGATGACGGGGTTGGGGGCGAAGATCGAGCAGACCGGGGCGAAGTCCGACTGATGACGCCCGTGATCGCCATCGACGGACCCGCGGCTGCCGGCAAGGGGACGCTCTCGCGCCGGATCGCCGAGGAATACGGCTTCCACCATCTCGATACGGGGTTGACCTATCGCGCCACCGCAAAGGCATTGCTCGATGCCGGGTTGCCGCTCGATGACGAGGCGGTCGCGGAGAAGATGGCGCGCGAGGTGGATCTTTCCGGCCTCGATCGCTCCGTCTTGTCCGCCCACGCGATCGGCGAGGCGGCGTCGAAGATCGCGGTCATGCCGGCCGTGCGCCGGGCGCTGGTCGAGGCGCAGCGCGCCTTTTCGCGTAAAGAGCCGGGGACCGTGCTCGACGGCCGCGACATCGGCACCGTCGTCTGCCCGGATGCGACCGTGAAGCTCTATGTCACCGCCTCGCCGGAGGTCCGGGCGAAACGGCGCTATGACGAGATCATCGCCGGCGGCGGCACCGCCGATTACGATGCGATCTTCGAGGACGTGAAGAAGCGCGACGAGCGCGACATGGGGCGCGCCGACAGCCCGCTCAGGCCCGCCGAGGATGCGCACTTGCTCGACACGTCCGAAATGAGTATAGAGGCGGCATTCCAGGCGGCGAAGACGCTGATCGACGCGGCCCTGAAAGAGAAGATTTGAAGAAGAGCTCAGCAGCCGACCCCGGCCGGAGCCTTCTTGAAAAGCCTGAAATTCCGTCCATGCGCCGGATTGCTCCATGACAGGAGCGGACTGGGTTCAGGCCGTTCAACACCAGCCACCGGCGCATATGCGTCTCCGGCAGGAGATGCAGCAGGAGATTATATGTCTGCAACCAACCCCACCCGTGATGATTTCGCCGCGCTTCTGGAAGAGTCCTTCGCCAAGACGGACCTCGCCGAAGGCTATGTCGCCAAGGGCGTCATCACGGCCATCGAAAAGGACGTCGCCATCGTCGACGTCGGTCTGAAGGTCGAAGGCCGCGTGCCGCTGAAGGAATTCGGCGCCAAGGCCAAGGACGGCTCGCTCAAGGTCGGCGACGAGGTCGAGGTCTATGTCGAGCGCATCGAAAACGCGCTCGGCGAAGCCGTACTCTCGCGCGAGAAGGCTCGCCGCGAGGAAAGCTGGCAGCGCCTGGAAGTGAAGTTCGAAGCCGGCGAACGCGTCGAAGGCATCATCTTCAACCAGGTCAAGGGCGGCTTCACCGTCGATCTCGACGGCGCCGTAGCCTTCCTGCCGCGCTCGCAGGTCGACATCCGTCCGATCCGCGACGTCACGCCGCTCATGCACAACCCGCAGCCCTTCGAAATCCTCAAGATGGACAAGCGCCGCGGCAACATCGTCGTTTCGCGCCGCACGGTCCTCGAAGAGTCGCGCGCCGAGCAGCGTTCTGAGATCGTCCAGAACCTCGAGGAAGGCCAGGTTGTCGAGGGTGTCGTCAAGAACATCACCGATTACGGTGCGTTCGTCGACCTCGGCGGCATCGACGGCCTGCTGCACGTCACCGACATGGCATGGCGCCGCGTCAACCATCCGTCGGAAATCCTGAACATCGGCCAGCAGGTCAAGGTTCAGATCATCCGCATCAACCAGGAAACCCACCGCATCTCGCTCGGCATGAAGCAGCTCGAGTCCGATCCGTGGGATGGCATCGGTGCGAAGTATCCGGTCGGCAAGAAGATCTCCGGCACGGTCACGAACATCACCGACTACGGTGCCTTCGTCGAGCTGGAGCCGGGCATCGAAGGCCTGATCCACATCTCCGAAATGTCCTGGACCAAGAAGAACGTCCACCCCGGCAAGATCCTGTCCACGAGCCAGGAAGTCGACGTGGTCGTTCTCGAAGTCGACCCGACCAAGCGCCGCATCTCGCTCGGCCTCAAGCAGACGCTCGAGAACCCGTGGCAGGCCTTCGCGCACAGCCATCCGGCTGGCACCGAGGTTGAAGGCGAGGTCAAGAACAAGACCGAGTTCGGCCTGTTCATCGGCCTCGAAGGCGATGTCGACGGCATGGTGCACCTCTCCGACCTCGACTGGAACCGTCCGGGCGAGCAGGTCATCGAGGAATACAACAAGGGCGACGTCGTCCGTGCTGTCGTTCTCGATGTGGACGTCGACAAGGAGCGCATCTCGCTCGGCATCAAGCAGCTCGGCCGCGATGCGGTCGGTGAAGCTGCCGCCTCCGGCGAACTGCGCAAGAACGCCGTCGTTTCGGCAGAAGTCATCGGCGTCAACGATGGCGGCATCGAGGTGAAGCTCGTCAACCACGAGGACATCGTCACCTTCATCCGCCGTGCCGACCTCTCGCGCGACCGCGACGAACAGCGTCCGGAGCGCTTCTCGATCGGCCAGACCGTCGACGCGCGCGTCACTAACTTCTCCAAGAAGGACCGCAAGATCCAGCTGTCGATCAAGGCCCTGGAAATCGCGGAAGAGAAGGAAGCGGTCGCCCAGTTCGGTTCGTCCGACTCCGGCGCTTCGCTCGGCGACATCCTCGGTGCGGCTCTCAAGAACCGCCAGAGCAACGAATAATCGTTGCCGCACTGGAAATGACGAAGCCCGCGGAGAGCGATCTCCGCGGGCTTTTTCGTTGTGCGGTCGGGAAATGAGGCGAAGTCGGCGCCTATCCGCATTCTCCGGGGGCTATCCACTTTCCGCCGGCTTTTGATCGGTCGGCCTTGTATTTAAGCATTTGTTTAGTGGGGCGCCGTTTGTTGGCGATTGCGACGGTGATCGCCGACGCAACCTTAGGACGGTGGCGGGGGAGAGCTTCCCAGGCGGCGATCCAGTTAGAGCGACAGGTCCGACGATCCTCGCTCGCCGCGGGATGAGCCTGTCGGATTTCAAGACCGCATGGTTCGGGAACAGGCTCATGCGTTCGCAACGGAGCGGGCGGATGCCGTGTGCTCGAACTCCAGTGTAGGGCTCCGCCTGCCACCTTCGACGGACGATCCTCCCATTGTCCGCCGTCGATGGCTCGAGAGGAGTTGCAACATGCATTCATGAATGCGGGGGACCTTGATCTCCCGATTGACTTCAGAGGTGATCTTAGTGAAACGGCCAAGTGTGAAATTATCCCTGATAGGCTCGATTGCCGGCATGGTCCTGACGACCGCCGTCATCTCCTGGGTCTCGATCAGTTCGCTGTCGGGCATCGACGTCAAGAGCGACGAGATCGTCGACAACTGGATGCCGAGCGTGGAGCGCGCAAAGGAGATGGATACCGCTCTCTCGGACCTGCGCGTGAGCTTCAACCGGCACGTGCTGGCCGCCAACGACCAGGAGGAGCATGACGCCGAAGCAGCGATCGCTGGGGAGAAGACGCGCTTCTTCAAGACGGTAGAAGAATACGCCACGCTCGTAAGGGCTGAAGACCTTGAGGAAAAGGCGGAGCTGGACAAGATCAAGGGGGTCGCGGGCCAGCTGGCCGAAGTGGGCGGCAGGATGGTTACGGCCTCCGCCTCCGGAAACGACGAGGTGGCAAAGCTGGTTATTGCCACGGAGATGGCGCCGCGCTTCGCCGAAATCGCCAAGTCGATCGATAGGATCGTCGGCATCAACAAGGAGGGCGCCGCCGCTGCCGGTGCGGAAATCCAGAGTCTTCTTGAAAATGCCTTGAAGCTTATCTCCATCCTCTGCGCTGCCGCGATACTTGCCGGCTGCGGCGTTATCGCCTTCGCGGTATTGGGGATCGCCAACCCGATCACCCGGATCACCGGCGCGATGCGCAACCTTGCCTCCGGCGACAGCGCGAGTGCCATTCCCTTTGCCGGGCGCGAGGACGAGATCGGCGCGATGGCCGGGGCGGTCGAGGTGTTCCGCCGGAACGCCATCAACAATGCCCGTCTCGAAGACGAGGCCTCGCTTTCCCGCAGCCGCCAGGAGGCCGAACGCGCGGAGGTTCAGCGCCGCACCGAGCGCGAGGCCGAAGAGCTGCGCTTTGCATCCGACAATCTCGCGGCCGGGCTGAAGCGGCTTGCCGGCGGCGATCTCTCCTTCCAGATCGCCGAGGCTTTCGCGCCGGCCTTCGAGCCGCTCCGCCAGGACTTCAACCAGTCGGTCCGCCAGCTCGGCGCGGCTCTCTCGACGATCGCCGAAAGCATCGGCACGATGGATAACGGCACCCGCGAGATCGCCTCCGGTGCCCAGGACCTCGCCAAGAGGACGGAACAGCAGGCGGCCTCGCTCGAGGAAACCGCTGCCGCCCTCGACCAGATCGTCGCCAATGTCGGCTCCTCGACGAAGATGACGGACGAGGCGCGCACGGTCGCGACCCAGGCGAACCAGAGCGCCGCGAAGTCCGCCGAGGTGGTTTCGCAGGCCGAGGAGGCGATGCGCCGGATCGAGGACAGCTCGCAGCAGATCTCCAACATCATCGGCGTCATCGACGAGATCGCCTTCCAGACCAACCTCCTGGCGCTCAACGCCGGCGTCGAGGCGGCGCGGGCGGGGGATGCCGGCAAGGGCTTTGCCGTCGTCGCCCAGGAGGTGCGCGAACTCGCCCAGCGCGCGGCGCAGGCCGCCAAGGAGATCAAGGGTCTGATCCAGAACTCCTCGGCCGAGGTGGAAAGCGGCGTCAAGCTGGTGCGCGACACCGGCGAGGCGCTGAACACGATCGGCGGCTTCATCGGCCAGATCAACAACCACATGAACTCGATCGCCATATCGGCCAAGGAGCAGTCGACCGGACTTGCCGAGATCAACACGGCCGTCAATTCCATGGACCAGAGCACGCAGCAGAATGCGGCGATGGTGGAGCAGTCGACCGCCGCGGCCGCGAGCCTGGCGCAGGAGGCCGCTAAGCTGCGCGACCTCGTCGCCCGCTTCAAGCTCGACGGTGCCAGGGTCCCCCGCACGGCCGGCGAGACGTCGAAGCCGGTCGCCTCTCCGGCGCGCGCCCTCGGCAACAAGCTCGCACGCGCCTTCGGCGGCAAGGCCGCGACGGCTGTTGCCGTTGACGAGTGGGAGGAGTTCTGATCCCGCGCTTCCCGCGCGGATTGCCAGGACGAAGCCATGCGGGCCTGTTCCGCATGGCTTCTGCGCGCAGAGGGGAGGGGGCGTGGCACCCACCGCTCCCGCTCCCGGCTTTAGACCGGCACGACTTTAGGGTGGAATGCGCTCACATGCGTTCGCGCCACCGCTCTGCCGGTTTCTGCGACGTCAGCTGATCTCACCTGACTGCAAAATGCACCAGGCAACCTGCAGCGGGCCGGCCGCTTCAGCCGAGATCGCCGAGTTTCCTGTAGAGGCCATAGGCCGCGTCCGGTTCTTCGGTCGCGTCGGCGGAGCCGGGCGTCTCGTCCGGCTTCTCCTGCGCCTCGTCGCCGTCTTCCTCGTCGGTTCCCGTCTCGTTTTCGCCGCCCTCCTGTTCGCGCCCGTCCGCCTCGTCGGGCTCGCGCTCGCCTGCCTCGGACGCCGGCGGGTAGGGCACCAGGGCGAAGGGAACGACCTCGCGGGGAAGGCCGCTTTCGACGAGCCGGGCGAGGGCCTGCGGCGTTGCGGCTTCCTCTTCGATCCGGCGCCCTTTCGGCTCTGCGGCGTCGATGTCGCGGGCGGGCGCGTCCTCCGCCGGGTCCGCGGACGCCGTCTCGAGGAAGGGCAGGGCACCGGCGAGGCCGCCTCTCACGGGCCTCGCGCCTTGCTGGACGCCGGCGGGCCTTGCGGGCTCGGTCGTTTGAATTGCCGACTCCGCCGCATCGGTGCGTTTCGGCACCCTCGCGATGCCGCCTTCCTGCATCCCGGGGAGATCGACGCTGTCGCCGATGATTGTCTTCAAGGCGTCGGAGAGCGAGCGCGACTGAACCTCTGTTCCGCTGCGCCTCGAGACCGGCGGCGGATCGTCCTCCCGATGAAGGCGCGGCGGCCCGTATGTTCCGTCCGAATCGAGGGCATCGGCGGTTCCGCCGATGTCTGCCTCCGCCGCGGGCATTTCCGTCTCAGCGGCGCTTTCGACGTTCTCCGGTGCGGAAGGCGTAGGCGTCTCGGGGCCGCTGCCTTCGCCGACCGGCATTGCTCGGGGGGCGGCGGCCGCCGTCGGCTCGCCATCCTGCGCCGCTGCCGGCCCTCCTGGCAACCCGTCCGCGGGCGCCGCGACATGGCTCTCCGCCGCACCTGTAGCGTCCTTGGCGGCGGCGGCGTCGCCCGTGCCGGGCGACGTAGATGCACGGTTCCTGGACCGCCCGGGCCCCCGTTCGGCTTCCGCCCGGTCGGTCCCCCCGGCCGTTTGCGGCTCCAATCTTTGCTCGCTCCGGGCGTCCTCGTCCGTGCCGAAGGTTTTCTTCAGCAGCGCCTGCAGCAGCGCGACGTCGCCGGACGACGGTGCCTTTGCCACCGGCGGCAGCGATTGCGGCATTGGGGCCGCGAGCGGCAAGGTACGGATCGGGCTCTGGTCGGGCGGCGATGCGCCGTTCCGGCTGGCCGGCGCTGCCGCCAACAGGGCGACGCGCTGCCCGAGGCCACGTCCGGCGAGCTGCCGCTCCAGGACCAGACGTTCCGGCATCGGCATCGCCTCGAGGAAGGCGGTCAGCCGGCGGACGAAGGCGCGCCCGCCCTCTTCGGGCAACGGCGGAAACTTGAGGATGAGCGCCAGGTCCTCGATCAGCCGCGCGAGCCCTTCCCTGGAAAGCACCTCCTTGCCGGCAAGGTGGCGGCTGAGCGCGTCGAGAATAGTCCGTATGGCTTCGGTGCGCTGCCCGGCCGGAACCACCAGGCGGCGCACGCCCAGGCCCGCGTCCTCGCCGGTTGCGGTCGCGTTCCTGATCGTGACAATGGGCGTCAGCATGCTGGTCTCCACTTCCCGCGCGAGCGGTGCCGGGCGGCGCTCGCCGTCAAAGGTCCTTTCTGCTGGAGGGCGCCTCATGCGCGTCGCGGCCGATGGCCGGATGAGCCGCGGTCAGCGAAATTGCCCGCGGGCATGGGATCAAGGCACTATCGCAGACTGTAAGCGGAAGAAGTTTATGAAATCTTAACCATATGCCGGCGGCGCTCTGATGCGCCGCCCCTTGCGGGAACGCTGTTCCCGGGCCATCCTGCCGTGCCTGAAACGCGCCGCACGACTGCATGTCCCTTAAATCGACCTTGATTCGAGGTAAGGACAGGCAGCCATTCAACGCCGCCACTTCCGCGTCCGATCGGGCGCGCGGTACTGCAATGGAGCCGCCGATGACTGTTCGTCCGCCGCAATCGCTGCGCCGCTTCGATCTCGCCAGCGGCGTGAATATCCTCGAATACGAGCTGATGGCCGAGCGCGCCGATGCCCTGGGGCGCCACGGCCTCAAGGTCGAGAAGGCGATCGCCGCCTTGAACGGCTACGACCGCGAGAGGCACGGACCGGCGGAGCGCGAACGGCTCCTCGACGAGGCGGCCGACGCGGTCTGGGCCTTCCTCATCCAGCGCGAGATCTGCGGCCTGCGCGACAGCCGCGATGCGGTGCGCCGCTACGGCATTCCGAAGGAGGTCATGGCGCGGCTCGGCATCGTCAGGAAGCGATGAGCCCACCTTCGGCGGGCAGGGAGGTCGCTCCCTGCCCGCATAGCCGTGCCAGAAACGAATGAGGCCCGGCGGAGGCCGTCGCCCCGCGCCTCGCGCCCTTACCAACCCCGTCCGATGTAGATCCCGAAATTGCTGGACCGGTAGTATCGATGGCCGTAAAAGCCGGGACGATAGTAGCGGTAGGGATAGTAACCGTAGTGCCGGCGAGGGTAGTAGCCGGGGTAGTAGCCAGGACCGTAATAGCGGGGCCCGTAATAGTAGTTGCCTGGATAGGCGACCCTCGGTCCGAAATAGAAGGCGATGCCGGACCGGCGATAGCCGTGATGGTAACCCGGCCAGCCGCCATAGTAGCCCCGCCGCCAGTAGACGCGGTGGTTGACGCTCTGGATGTCTGCGGGCGCCTTGATCTCTATGTCGAGCGCCGGACGCGGCATGGCCTCGACAGGCGCGACAGGGGGAACCGCGGAGGCCGCCGCGAGCGCGCAGCTCATAACGAAATTCCGAAATCCCGTCATTTCTTCCTCACTTTCCGAAAAGACGTGCTTTTCGTCTTTGCCCCTCCTCCATCAGACATTTGTTTTCGTTGGTTTATTCCATTCCGCGGGACGCGGGGCATGCGTTCTCATCCGCCGGATTTCCGTCCCGATCGACCGTCTCGCAAGCATGCGCCTCTCCGGCGCTCATGTCACTGAAATTCTTGCCCTATCACTGCCGGCCCCGAGCCGGTGGAAGCCTGTCCGCCGGCAGTGCGCGGGGCGAACGACGGCGCTTTCCCGCGCTTTTTCGCGTTCCGACGCGAAAACTTCAAAATGCCCATTGACACTTCGACCACGGCCTTTTACATGCCGGTCCGTCGCCCAGATGGCGGAATTGGTAGACGCGCAGGTTTCAGGTACCTGTGCCGCGAGGCGTGGAGGTTCGAGTCCTCTTCTGGGCACCATTTCCTTTCGGATTTTCCCGTACGATCATAAGATGCAGAAAAGCCCGGTTCGCCGGGCTTTTGCATTTTCGTGAGCTATCGATGCCGCCTATGCCGCCGTTCCGGTTTCGGTGCTCGCCTGCGGCGCGGCGATGGAGTTTGCCGATAGGACTTCGTAAATCTCGAGTGCCGTCGCCCGGCCCTTAGCCTGGGCGAAGCCGAGCGGGCGGAAGGCAATCGCGTCCGGGCATTGGGCCGCCACGGCGCCGCTGGCGAGGATCGTGGTTTCGTAGTCCTTGTTCATGCCCTCGAGCCGCGAGGCGACGTTCACCGTGTCGCCCATGGCGGTGTATTGCAGGCGCTCCCTGGCGCCGACGCTGCCGACGACCGCGGTGCCGGTGTGAATGCCGAAGCGCGTGCGGAACTCCGGCAGGCCCTTGGCGCGCTGCGCCGCGTTGAAGGCCGCGAGCCTCTCCTTGACCGCGAGTGCGCAGCGGCAGGCATGCTCGGCGTGAAGCGCGTCGGCGACCGGCGCGTTCCACATGGCGAAGACCGAGTCGCCCAGGAACTGGATGATGGTCCCGTCATGGGCGGCGACCACTTCCGAGAAAATATCGAAATATTCCGAGAGCATCGCGACCACCTCCTCGGGCGAGTGGCGCTCGCTGATGGTGGTGAAGTCGTAGATGTCGGTGAAGAGCGCCGTCACCTCCTGGCGCCGGGCGGCGCGGCCGGTGAAATATCCGGATTCGATGCCCTTGCGCACCAGCTCCTTCGGCACGTAGAGGGCGAAGGTGAAGATCGCGTCGCGCGCCTTGTTCATCGCGCTGTTGAGCGTCGAGATCTCCGTGACCCGCGAAGGCACGTCGATCGGCGTGGCGAAATCGAGGTCCTGCAGGCGGTTGGCGCTGGCCGTGAGCTGATTGAGGGATTTCGTGATCAGGTGCGCCAGCACGAGCGCCGAGAGCACGGCAAGGATGACCACGGCGCCGGAAACCGCAAGCCCCTGGATCAGCATCTGGTTGGCGTCGGCCATCAATTCGTCGAGCGGAGCGGCGACGACGACCCGGTGGCCGGACAACAGGAGCGCCGATTCGAGCGGGCTGACCATGACCAGATAGGTTCGGTCGCCGACATCGACGAAGCCAGCCTTGCCCGCGGGGGGCGGGTTGAGCCGGACGCTCTCGATCAGCGGGTCCTCCTGCGGCGACGCCACGGGTCCGTCGCGGCCCTTCGCCGCCATGATGCGGCGCATCATCAGGGGATCGGAGTGAATGATCGGCCGTCCGACCGCATCGAGAATGAAGGATACG
Organism: Sinorhizobium saheli; assembly: GCF_001651875.1. Lineage (GTDB taxonomy): Bacteria > Pseudomonadota > Alphaproteobacteria > Rhizobiales > Rhizobiaceae > Sinorhizobium > Sinorhizobium saheli. Next base: position 6,363 of record NZ_LNQB01000036.1, on the reverse strand, counting down.
GAATCGTCGGTCAGCCGCTCGCGGGAGAGGAAATCGGTGATCGTGTCGAGAACGACGTCGGCGCCGATGACGATCCTGGCGTTGCCGCGGTGGGCCTGCGATATCGTCATCCCCGCCTTGTGGGTCGTCGCCATCTCGTAGGGGCCGGTGCCGACCGGAGCCTTTCCGTTGACGGCCGCGCGATACCAGGGGCGGATTCGCGGGTCGAAGCCGGTCGGGGGCGACCGGCGCTCGGCGAACTGCAGGCCGCTCGCATCGAGGAAGAGGGTGCGATTGACGGCCCTTCCCCGTTCGTCCCATTCCATCGACCGGGCGGCAAGCGCGGCGCCGCGCGGCGCGTCCAGCGCCATGCGCCAGGCCGCCGACCGGAGGTCCACCACCTGGAAGAAGGCGCCGCTCGGATAGCCGACATAGACGCCGTCGATGTGCGGCGAGCGGATGATGCCTTCGCGCAGCACGGCGATCTTGTCGTTCATGCGCTCCGGCGGCGACACCAGGAAGGCATTGGCGACCGACGCGACGAGGCCGACAAGGGCCGAGGTGTCGCCGGAAAGCACGCCGAGCCGGTCGACCAGGCGGCCGACGAAGGCGCCCATGTGATCCTCGGCATTCGCGATCGCGGCGTCCCGCGCGCGGCGGTAATCGAGCCCCACCAGGGTGCCGGACACCACGATGAGCATCACCACCATCATGGCGCCGAGCAGCGACCGGAGCGAACTCGTCCAGGTCTCGGGACGCCTGTCCCCTTCGGAGCCTTGCATGCCTTCGATGTCCCCTGCAGGCGGTTTCAGCGCGATCATTGCAGCATCGTGCCGGGTTTGCATAGAGCGCGTGCTTCGTTCGCAGCCGCGGCCTTCGATCAGTTGACGCTGACCGGCCGCGAGCGCATTCGCGCCACGGTCTCGCGCTCCGCCCGCTTGCAGCGCATCGGCGGCAGGCCGCGATCCATCAGGTCCATGTCCTCGAGCACCATCTCGCCCATTCGCTTGAAGGCGACATCGAGGGCGCCGGCGCGGTGCGCCGAGCGCAGGAACCCCGGGAGGCGGCGGAGCGGATGGTCGAGCGGCAGCGGCTCCTCGGGGAAGACGTCGCTCGCCGCCAGGATATGGCCGCTTTCGACGGCGGCCACGAGCGCGTCGAAATCGACGACGCCGGCGCGGCTCAAGAGGATGAAGGCCGCACCCCGGCGCATCGCCGCGAAGGCCTCGGCGCCGAGAAAGCCTTCGTTCTCGCTCGTTACCGCGGCGACCACGAAGACGAAATCGCTTTCGGCGAGCACGGTCGCGAGCGGCGCCGGTTCGACGCCGGCTTCGCGAAGCATGGACGCCGGCAGCCAGGGATCGTGGACGCGGATTTTAGCGCGGAAGCCGGAAAGGACGCGGTTCAGCGCCTTGCCGAGGTCGCCGAAGCCGATGATGCCGATCTCGGAACCGGAGAGCAGGCGGGCGGAACGATTGCCTTCGCCGCCCCAAAGCTCGCGCCCCTCACGGAAGGCGAGGTCGGCATCGACGATGCCGCGGGCGAGATTGAGCGCCATGGCGAGCCCCATCTCCGCCACCGGCTCGGCGAAGACCTGGCCGGTCGTGACCACGTGGATGCCGCGCTGGAACAGCACCTCGTAAGGCATGTTGTTGACGAGATTGCTTTCGACGTTGAGCACCGCGCGCAAGGCCGGCATCCCCCCGAGCGTCTCCTCGGAAAGCGGCGGCTGGCCGATGATGTAGCGCGCCCCGGCGAGGATGTCCGCGCCGAGGCCGGCGATATCGTCCGCATCCGCCTCGACCACGCGATAGCGCTCATGAAGCCGCATGAGCGCTGCGGGCGTGAAAATCAGTTCGAGCGTGCGTGGCGCGGGTGCGCTGATGACAAGCGGCCGGTTCGTCTCGGGCATCGGTGTTCTCCAGTCGGCGTCTTTTCCAAGCGTTGCTATTAATAGTTCAGCCCGCGCTTCTGGCGCTCCAGCGATGGCGGCAGCGTGCCGCCTTGAAAGACCGGGCCATTGCCCTTGCGGCAGCGGTAGAGCGTGTCGTAGCGTGGCCGCCCGCTCGATGACTCGAAGGGCGCATTGCGGTCGATCAAAACCTGCTCGCAGACCACGTCGTCGCCTTCCTGCAGCGGATTGAGCGGCCGCACGCCCGGCAGTTCCGGGTAGGCCTGCGCAAGCTGCAGCGAAGCCCCCTCGGCCAGGCCGGCTTCGGGGGAGAGACTGGCGAGAAGCGCGGCGAGGGGAAGCGCCGGGACGGAACGGAACCAGGTCATGCCTAATGAGCTTTCTCGGAAAAGGCGTCGGGATGCGGGCGGCAAGGACACGGTATCGCGGCCGGCAAAGTTGCGCTATAGGGCCGGCTACGCTCTACACGCAGCAACGATCTGGGGATTTTCGATGGCGAATACAATAAGGTTCCATGAAGGCGATATTTCCGCGGCGGACGCCGCCCGCTATACGGGCGCGATCGCGATCGACACGGAAACGCTCGGCCTCGTCCCCCGCCGCGACCGTCTCTGCGTCGTGCAGCTCTCGCCGGGCGACGGCACCGCGGACGTCGTCCGCATCGCTGCCGGCCAGAAGGAGGCCCCCAACCTCGTCGCAATGCTCGCCGATCCGGCGCGGCAGAAAATCTTCCATTTCGGCCGTTTCGATATCGCCGTGCTGTTCCACACCTTCGGCGTCACGGCGCAACCCGTCTTCTGCACCAAGATCGCCTCGCGGCTGACCCGCACCTATACCGACCGGCACGGCCTCAAGGACAATCTCAAGGAGTTGCTCGACATCGACATCTCCAAGCAGCAGCAGTCTTCGGACTGGGCGGCCGAGATCCTCTCGCCGGCGCAGCTCGAATACGCCGCCTCGGACGTCTTGCACCTGCATGCGTTGCGCGACAAGCTGACGGCGCGGCTCCTGCGCGACGGCCGCATGGAGCACGCCGACGCCTGCTTCGCCTTCCTGCCGACACGCGCGAAGCTCGACCTCCTCGGCTGGGAGGAGACGGATATTTTCGCGCATAGCTGAGGGCAGGGGCGTCGGGCCTTCAAGGCATCAGCCAGAGCAGCGCGGCATAGCGCGCCGCCTTGCCGATCGTCACATAGAAGAGAAAGGCGATGAGCGGCGTCCTGAGCAGGCCGGCGGCAAGCGTCAGCGGGTCGCCGATCACCGGCAGCCAGGAGAAAAGCAGCACCGGCTGGCCGTAGCGCGCAAAGAGCGCCTCGGCTTTCGCCCGTGCCGGTGCGGAAACCGGAAACCAGCGGCGGTCCTCGAAACGGATGAAGAACCGGCCGAGCGCGAAATTGACGACGGCGCCGAGGACGTTGCCGGCGGTCGCGGCAAGGAAGAGCATGGTCCGGCTCGTCTCGGCCGTCAGCGCGGCGGCGACCACCGCCGCTTCCGACATGCCGAAGAGCAGCGTGGCCGACAGAAATGCGGCGGCAAAGACGCCGGCGAGCGCGCCGAAATCCAGGTTCAGCTCCTGTCGACGTGGCCGAGGTCGCGCTCCGGCTCGATCACGTCGCGGATGCGCTGCTTCAACTCCTTCGGGCCGGGGAAACCGCCGTCGCGCTTGCGCTCCCAGACGAGCTCGCCATCGATGCGGATCTCGAAATTGCCGCCGGTGCCCGGGATCAGCGCCACCTCGCCCAGCGTATCGGCAAAGGTCGAAAGCAGTTCCTGCGCCATCCAGCCGGCCCTGAGCAGCCAGTTGCACTGGGTGCAGTAAAGAATAGTGATGCGCGGCTTCGCACTCATCTGGCCTGTCCTGATTACGTCCGTTCGGTCGCACGATAGCCGGGCTGTGCATGCGGAACAATCGACCTTTCACGGTCTCTTCACATGAATGTCAACTCGAACGGTCATGTTTTACCGCGCAGCGTCTTGTCTTCCGCCGTGTGCGCGGCCAGAGACTCGTTCCATTCTAATAACTGCGAGAGGGATTTCATGACCGATACCACAGCAACGACCGGCCGCCCGCGCGCCATCCTGCCGGCGCTCGAAAGGATCTACCTGCCATTGGATACGTTTGCCGAGACGCTGCTGCGCGTGCTGGCCGGCGCGCTGCTCGTCACCCACGGCTACGGCAAGATCCTTGATCCCTTCGGTGCCGTCGGCATGGTTGAGGGGCTCGGCTTCTATCCCGGCGTCTTCTGGTCGCCGCTGCTTTCCGCCACCGAGTTCTTCGGCGGCATCTTCATCGCCATCGGCTTCCTGACCCGGCCGGCCGCCTTCGCGGCGACGATCGTGCTGCTCGTCACCGTCTACTTCCACGGCATCGTCCAGGGCCAGGGCCTCGGCGGGGCGGAAAAATCCATCCTCTGGGCGGCGATCACCTTCTTCTTCGCCATCCGCGGCGCCAACGGCCAGTCGGTCGACGCCAGGCTCGGCCGCCAGTTCTGATGTTCGGACGGGAGGCGCGGCCAGGCGGTCCTGCCCGTGTCTCTGCACGTTCCGGCCTTGCATGGCGGCCTCACCCGTGGTCCTCTTTCGCTGAAGAGGAGATGGAGCCATGAGCGAAGCCATCGACGGCGGCTGCTTCTGCGGCCGCATCCGCTACCGGCTGAAGGTCCGGCCGATGTTCGTGCATTGCTGCCACTGCAGAGATTGCCAGCGGCAGGTGGGAAGCGCCTTCGTCATCAACGGCATCATCGAGGCGGAAAACGTCGAGCGCCTCAAGGGCGAGCCCGTGATGGTGACGCTCTCGACCGACAGCGGCCGCCCGCATGACGTCTATCGCTGCGCCGATTGCCAGTCGGCGCTCTGGAGCGATTACGGCCGGCGCAAATGGCTCTCCTTCGTCCGCCTCGCGACGCTCGACCATCCGTCCGCCTTTCCGCCGGACGTGCACATCTACACCCGCTCGAAACTCGACTGGGTACCGCTGCCGCCGGGCGCCAGGGCTTTCGAGGCCTATTACGACATGCAGGCGGAATGGCCGCAGGAAAGCCGGGAGCGGCTTCAGGAAGCGCGCGCAAGGGGCAAGGGGCAGGTGCAGCCGTGACGGCAAGCGAGCGCGAAAAGATGATAGCAGGCGAGTGGTATTGCTGCCTCGACGCGGAACTCGACGAATTGCGCGCGGCTGCTCGTCGCGCCGTCCACGAGCACAACACCCTGCCGCCAGACGAGCGCGGCAGCATGGCCCCGGCGCTGAAGGGGCTTTTTGCCGCCATCGGCGAGGACTGCTTCATCGAGGCGCCGTTCCACTGCTCCTACGGCCGCAACATCACGCTCGGCGCCCGTGTCTACCTGAATGCCGGCTGCACCATCCTCGACAGCGCTCCGGTCGCGATCGGCAACGGTTCGATGCTCGGGCCGGGCGTGCATATCTACTGCGCCGAGCACCACAAGGATGTAGCGCTCCGCCGTGCCGGGCTGGAGATCGCCCGGCCGGTGACGATCGGCCACGACGTCTGGATCGGCGGCGGCGCGACCATTCTCGCCGGGGTAACGGTGGGCGACGGAGCGATTGTCGGCGCGGGCGCCGTGGTGACGCGGGATGTGGCGGTGGGAGCGACGGTGGCAGGGAATCCGGCGCGGGTGATTGGGAGACGGTAGCGGCTGCCGCGCCACTCTTCTCCCGAGACGACGTTCCAGTTACACCGATCTCGTATCGATTACGCGCTAACCCCTCCACTCGTCATCCTCGGGCTTGACCCCGATCCAGGTGCGTCCCTATGGCCGGCTACGTCTACATTGTCACAAATCACAAGCGAGGGACGCTCTACATTGGCGTCACGTCGAATCTCGAACGCCGCATCTTCGAACATCGTGAGGGTCTGACACCGGGCTTCGCAACGAAATATGGATGCGACCAACTAGTCTGGTACGAGGAACACCTGCAGATCGGCACAGCGATTCAGCGTGAGAAATCCCTCAAGCGCTGGTATCGGCAATGGAAAATCGAGCTCATCGAGAAAATGAATCCGGACTGGCGCGATCTGTATTTCGAACTTTGGTGAGGGCTTGTGGATGGATCCTCGGGTCAAGCCCGAGGATGACGCAAGCTGTCTCAAGCTATCTGGAGATGTGTCGGTTCCTTCAGCTAGAAAATGCGTACGAGAACGTCGAGACTCTGCCGCTTGTTGAGCAATATACCGATAATGAGGATGCCACGGCTCTATTGTCAGCAGCGGTGGAAGCACCTTTTCCCAAAGCTGGCGTGTCAGCGTCTGTGAGTAGCGATCCTGTAGCCGCCCAGCGTGAGACTTCGGAGCGGGTCGTGTTCACTGAGGAGGGCGATCCTGGGCAGTGTTTGAAGCTCATCGCTAGCGGTGAGATAGATGACTATCTATTGGAGGCCCTAGGTCGTGTGGACTCTTGGGGATTCCCAAGGCTGAGCAAATCAGATTCAAGACTGTCTTTTGGAGGCAGTCATGGGT
>NZ_LNQB01000035.1 GCF_001651875.1 Sinorhizobium saheli | reverse complement strand
CGATGGAAGAGAAGCTGCGCTTCGCGATCCGCGAAGGCGGCCGCACCGTCGGCGCCGGCATCGTCGCCTCGATCATCAAGTGATGATCGCGAAGACGATGCCGTCAGCTGCCGACGGCAGCAAGAAAGGTGCAAATGGCGCGCAAGCGCGATTTGCACGCGGCGCCGGCATCGTCGCCTCGATCATCAAGTAATGATCGCGAAGACGATGCCGTCAGCTGCCGACGGCAGCAAGAAAGGTGCAAATGGCGCGCATGCGCGATTTGCACGCGGCGCCGGCATCGTCGCCTCGATCATCAAGTAATTCCGGGTTATTCCGGATTTCGAAGGCCCCGCAGGTGACTGCGGGGCTTTTTCGTTGGGATCGGATGTGCGGCTCTGGTGCACCTTGTGCAAAGCGCCAAAGCGTCTAACTATTGCTCCGCTTTCAGGAGCGCCGTGCCTTTCGGTGCCGGCTTGAGAAACAACAGCAGGGGAGGCGTCATGAAGAAGCGGATTCTCTTTACCGGCGGCGCGGGCAAGGCCGGACGGCACGCCGTGCCCTATCTCGTCGATGCGGGCTATGAGGTTCACAATGTCGATCTCGTGCCGCTCGACAGCCCCGGCGTCACCAATCTGATCGCCGACATCACCGACAGCGGCCAGATGTTCAATGCGCTGTCGATGCACCGCGATTTCCCCGATCTCGACCGGGGAGCGCAGCCCTTCGACGCGGTCGTGCACTTTGCCGCGATCCCGCGCATCCTCATCAAGCCGGACAACGAGACGTTCCGGGTCAACGTGATGGGCACCTATAACGTCATCGAGGCGGCGGTGAAGCTCGGCATCCGCAAGATCATCGTCGCCTCGAGCGAGACGACCTACGGCGTCTGCTTTGCCGAGGGGCACCGGGACTTCCATCACTTCCCGCTCGAGGAGGACTACGACGTCAACCCGATGGACTCCTACGGCCTGTCCAAGGTGGTGAACGAAAATACGGCGCGCGCCTTCGCCGAGCGCTCCGGTTTCGACATATACGCGCTGCGGATCGGCAACGTGATCGAGCCGCATGAATACGAGCATTTCCCGAATTACTTCGCGCATCCGGAAATCCGCAAAAGGATTGCATGGAGCTATATCGATGCGCGCGACCTCGGCCAGATCGTCAAGCTTTGCGTCGAAAAGGACGGCCTCGGATTTACGATTTTCAACGCCGCCAACGACACGGTGTCGGCCAACACACCGTCCCGCGAACTCGCCAGGCGGTTCTATCCGAACGTTCCTTTCACGCGGGAGATCGGCGAGTTCGAAGGGCTCCTGTCCAACAGGAAGATTCGCGAGGTGCTCGGCTTCAAGGAAGAGCACGATTGGCGGAAGTACGTGAAGTTAAAGGATTAGCGGAGGGGCGGCCCGCAAAATTTTCTTGGTGTTTTGCGCCTTTTGATGCGAATGCGCTTGAAAGCGTCCGGCAAACTGAATATGAAGCCGCTGACTTCTGATGCGTTCCGGCTTTCGGGAAAGCGTCGCGGTCTAGGGGTATAGCTCAGTTGGTAGAGCGGCGGTCTCCAAAACCGCAGGTCGGGGGTTCGAGCCCCTCTGCCCCTGCCACTTCCTCCGTTCTTGCCCCGTCGTCGGAAATCGGCCAGAATATGTGGGGGGAACGGGCGGCGCGGCCGTCCTTTATATTCACAAAAAAGACTGATTGGCTCTTGTGGTTTTCAGAATCGGTCTTTATGTAGGGTCCAAACAGACACGCGGTGCGTGGGGCTGACAAGTCGGCTTTACGCGCCGTAATGGCGTGAGCATTTTATGGCATCCAAAACGAATCCGTTCACGTTTCTGCAGCAGGTGCGCTCCGAAACGTCAAAAGTGACTTGGCCTTCGCGGCGCGAGACGACGATCTCGACGCTGATGGTCTTCGTCATGGTCTCTTTTGCCGCCGCCTTTTTCTTTGGTGCGGATCAGTTGATGGGCTGGCTGATGAGCCTGATCCTCAACGTAGGCGCTTGATTGGGTGGAGAGTAGCATGGCTGCGCGCTGGTATATCGTTCACGCCTATTCCAATTTCGAGAAGAAGGTAGCCGAGTCGATCGAGGAGAAGGCCAAGCAGAAGGGTTTGGCGCACCTTTTCGAGAAGATCCTCGTTCCGACCGAGAAGGTCGTCGAAGTCCGCCGCGGCCGCAAGGTCGATTCGGAGCGGAAGTTCTTTCCGGGCTATGTGCTTGTTCGTGCCGAACTGACGGATGAGGCTTATCACCTCATCAAGAACACCCCGAAGGTAACCGGGTTCCTTGGTACGGACAGCAAGCCCGTTCCGATTCCGGACTATGAGGCCGAGCGAATCCTCGGTCAGGTCCAGGATGGTGTCGAGCGTCCGAAGCCGTCGGTCTCGTTCGAGATCGGCGAGCAAGTCCGTGTATCGGATGGCCCCTTCGCGTCCTTCAACGGCATCGTTCAGGACGTCGACGAGGAGCGGTCGCGCCTGAAGGTCGAGGTGTCGATCTTCGGTCGTGCGACCCCGGTCGAACTGGAATACGGCCAGGTCGAAAAGGTCTGAAAGAACGCAGGCTTATGAGAATGGGCAGGTCGAGCGATCGGCCTGCTCGGCGGAGCGATCCGCACGCGCGTGGGAGGTATCCGGTCTTAGCCGGGTCGGTTTGTCCGCACCACGCAACCGCAGCCGCCGGTCGATCGACCGGCAAAGGGCCGGGTGACCGGCTGATGAGTTCCCCTTTCGGTCCTGCCGTAAAGGGGCAATGAGAGGCAGAGAGAAATGGCTAAGAAAGTTGCAGGCCAGCTCAAGCTGCAGGTGAAGGCCGGCTCGGCGAACCCGTCGCCGCCGATCGGTCCTGCGCTTGGTCAGCGTGGCATTAACATCATGGAATTCTGCAAGGCGTTCAACGCCGCCACGCAGGAAATGGAAAAGGGTATGCCGATCCCGGTCGTCATCACCTATTACCAGGACAAGTCCTTCACCTTCGTCATGAAGCAGCCGCCGGTCAGCTACTTCCTGAAGCGCGAAGCGAAGATCCAGTCGGGCTCGAAGACCCCGGGCAAGGCCAAGGCCGGCTCGATCTCCAAGGCTCAGATCCGCACGATCGCAGAGGCCAAGATGAAGGACCTCAACGCGGCCGATATCGAAGGCGCAATGGCAATGGTCGAGGGCTCCGCCCGCTCCATGGGCCTGGAAGTGACGGGCTAAGACCATGGCGAAGATTGCAAAGCGTATACAGAAGTCCCGTGAGGGCATCGATCCGGCGAAGCTCTACGGCCTCACCGAAGCCGTGACGCTCGTCAAGGAGCGCGCGACCGCCAAGTTCGACGAGACGATCGAAGTCGCGATGAACCTCGGCGTCGATCCGCGCCACGCCGACCAGATGGTCCGCGGCGTCGTCAACCTGCCGAACGGCACCGGCCGCTCGGTCCGCGTTGCCGTTTTCGCTCGCGGCGCCAAGGCTGACGAAGCAAAGGCTGCCGGCGCCGACGTCGTCGGCGCGGAGGACCTCGTCGAGATCGTCCAGGGCGGCAAGATCGATTTCGATCGCTGCATCGCCACCCCGGACATGATGCCGCTCGTCGGTCGTCTCGGTAAGGTTCTCGGCCCGCGCGGCATGATGCCAAACCCGAAAGTCGGCACCGTCACCATGGACGTCGCCGCGGCCGTCAAGGCCTCGAAGGGCGGCGCGGTCGAGTTCCGCGTCGAGAAGGCCGGTATCGTTCACGCCGGCGTCGGCAAGGCATCCTTCGATGCCAAGGCGCTGGAAGAGAACATCCGCGCCTTTGCTGACGCGGTGATCAAGGCGAAGCCGACCGGCGCCAAGGGCAACTACGTCAAGCGCGTTGCCATCTCTTCGACGATGGGGCCTGGCCTCAAGATCGATCCGGCGACCATCAGCGCCGCCTGATAGTTTCACGGGCTCCGGCCCGTAGTCGAATTTCCGGCCTTTCGGGGCCGGAAATATCCGGGCTTCGGTCCGGAGTTCCTGTCCGAGATTGCGGGTGGTTCTACCTTAATCACCTTGCCCGCATGAGACGGGTAAGATCTGGATTTCATTTGGCGCCGGAGGCGTCGAAATTCGGTTCGAACCTCGCTTGCCTTGTGTCAGACCCGGCTCTCCCGGGAACGCCAAGGGACAGGATCCTTAAGCGTTGCTTGGGATCGAGAATGATCCCGGGTGACAAAGGCAAACCCGGCAGGGCTGTTCCAAACAACCCTGCCAACTGGAGACAGACAGTGGAAAGAGCGGAAAAACGCGAATTCGTCACGGAGCTGAACGAAGTCTTCAAGGCTTCCGGTTCGGTTGTCGTGGCCCACTATGCTGGTGTCACAGTTGCGCAAATGAACGACTTCCGTTCGAAGATGCGCGCTGCTGGCGGCACCGTCAAAGTCGCGAAAAACCGCCTGGCCAAGATCGCTCTTCAGGGTACGGAGTCCGAGGGGATCATCGATCTCTTCAAGGGACAGACGCTGATTGCTTTCAGCGATGACCCGATTACGGCTCCGAAGGTCGTCATGGATTTCGCCAAGACCAACGACAAGCTCGTTGTGCTCGGTGGTTCCATGGGCGCAACCACGCTCAACGCCGAAGGTGTCAAGTCGCTCGCGACCCTGCCTTCGCTCGACGAGCTGCGCGCGAAGCTGCTGGGCCTCCTCAATGCCCCGGCAACCCGCGTCGCGACGGTTACCGCAGCACCGGCAAGCCAGCTTGCCCGCGTGTTCTCGGCCTACGCCAAGAAGGACGAAGCCGCCTGAGGCGGAATTTCGCTGTTCTTATTAAAACCAGTTCGAACCGAACAAAAGGAAAAGTAAAATGGCTGATCTCGCAAAGATCGTTGAAGACCTCTCCTCGCTGACCGTCCTGGAAGCCGCTGAGCTTTCCAAGCTGCTCGAAGAAAAGTGGGGCGTTTCTGCCGCTGCTCCGGTAGCCGTTGCTGCTGCCGGCGGCGCTGCCGGCGGTGCTGCTGCCGCTGCGGAAGAAGAGAAGACCGAGTTCGACGTTATCCTCGTTGACGCTGGCGCCAACAAGATTAACGTCATCAAGGAAGTCCGTGGCATCACCGGCCTCGGCCTCAAGGAAGCCAAGGACCTGGTCGAGGGCGCTCCGAAGCCGGTCAAGGAAGCTGTTTCCAAGGCTGAAGCAGCCGACCTCAAGAAGAAGCTCGAAGACGCTGGCGCCAAGGTCGACGTCAAGTAATTCGGCGATATGCAAGGGGAGGTGGCCCTCGGGGCCGCCTCTCTTTGACCGTTTTTGGAACATATTACCCAAAAGCCTGTCGCAAAACGGCTTTTGGGTAATGGGTTCTTCAAGAGGATGGTCGCGATCGTGAGACAGCACAGCAATCCGCGCTGGCGTCTTTCGAAAGCTTGACGAGTTTGAACTACTCATTGATCGACGGGATCGACTGGCCAGCGGTTCCCGTCTGTTGCAGGCCCGGATGCAAGATTGACAAGGAGCGACGATGGCTCAGACCCTTTCGTTCAACGGTCGCAGGCGCGTACGCAAGTTTTTTGGTAAAATCCCAGAAGTCGCGGAGATGCCCAACCTCATCGAGGTTCAGAAGGCGTCCTACGACCAGTTCCTCATGGTGGAAGAGCCCAAGGGCGGGCGCCCCGACGAGGGACTTCAAGCCGTTTTCAAATCGGTTTTCCCGATAAAGGATTTCTCCGGCGCTTCCATGCTCGAATTCGTCTCCTACGAATTCGAACCGCCGAAGTTCGACGTCGAGGAGTGCCGCCAGCGTGACCTCACCTATGCGGCGCCGCTCAAGGTGACGCTGCGCCTCATCGTGTTCGATATCGACGAGGATACCGGCGCAAAGTCGATCAAGGACATCAAGGAACAGAACGTCTACATGGGCGACATGCCGCTCATGACGGACAACGGCACCTTCATCGTCAACGGCACCGAGCGCGTCATCGTCTCGCAGATGCACCGTTCGCCGGGCGTCTTCTTCGATCACGACAAGGGCAAGAGCCACTCGTCGGGCAAGCTGCTCTTCGCCGCCCGCGTGATCCCGTATCGCGGCTCCTGGCTCGACATCGAGTTCGACGCCAAGGACATCGTCTATGCGCGCATCGACCGCCGCCGCAAGATCCCGGTGACGTCGCTCCTGATGGCGCTCGGCATGGACGGCGAGGAGATCCTCGAGACCTTCTACACGAAGTCGCTCTACCAGCGCGACGGCGACGGCTGGCGCGTGCCGTTCCAGCCGGATGCGCTGAAGGGCCAGAAGGCGGTTGCCGAGATGATCGACGCCGACACCGGCGAAGTCGTTGTCGAGGCCGGCAAGAAGCTGACGCCGCGCCTGCTGCGCCAGTTGCAGGAAAAGGGCCTGAAGGCCCTGAAGGCAACCGACGACGATCTCTATGGCAACTACCTCGCCGAGGATGTCGTCAACTACGAAACCGGCGAGATCTATCTCGAAGCCGGTGACGAGATCGACGAGAAGACGCTGCCGGTCATCCTTTCGGCCGGTTTCGACGAGATCCCGGTTCTCGACATCGACCACATCAATGTCGGCGCCTACATCCGCAACACGCTTGCGGCCGACAAGAACGAGAACCGCCAGGACGCGCTCTTCGACATCTACCGCGTCATGCGTCCGGGCGAGCCGCCGACCATGGATTCGGCCGAAGCCATGTTCAACGCGCTGTTCTTCGATGCTGAGCGTTACGACCTCTCGGCCGTCGGCCGCGTGAAGATGAACATGCGTCTCGATCTCGACGTTCCGGATACCGTCCGCATCCTTCGCAAGGAAGACATCCTGGCGGTCGTCAAGATGCTCGTCGAGCTGCGTGACGGCAAGGGCGAGATCGACGACATCGACAACCTCGGCAACCGTCGCGTCCGCTCGGTCGGCGAGCTGATGGAGAACCAGTACCGCCTGGGTCTCCTGCGCATGGAGCGCGCGATCAAGGAACGCATGTCCTCGATCGAGATCGACACCGTGATGCCGCAGGACCTCATCAACGCCAAGCCGGCGGCCGCCGCGGTGCGCGAATTCTTCGGTTCGTCGCAGCTGTCGCAGTTCATGGACCAGGTGAACCCGCTTTCGGAAATCACCCACAAGCGTCGTCTTTCGGCTCTTGGCCCGGGTGGTCTCACGCGTGAGCGCGCCGGCTTCGAAGTCCGCGACGTGCATCCGACCCATTACGGCCGCATCTGCCCGATCGAGACGCCGGAAGGCCCGAACATCGGTCTCATCAACTCGCTCGCGACCTTCGCCCGCGTCAACAAGTACGGCTTCATCGAGAGCCCGTACCGCAAGATCGTCGACGGCAAGGTGACGAACGACGTCGTCTATCTGTCGGCGATGGAAGAGGCGAAGTACCACGTCGCCCAGGCGAACTCGGTGCTGGACGACGATGGCTCCTTCGCGGAGGAATTCGTCGTTTGCCGTCACTCGGGCGAAGTCATGCTGGCGCCGCGCGACAACATCAACCTGATGGACGTTTCGCCGAAGCAGCTCGTGTCCGTCGCGGCGGCGCTCATTCCGTTCCTCGAGAACGACGACGCCAACCGCGCGCTGATGGGCTCGAACATGCAGCGTCAGGCCGTGCCGCTGCTGAGGGCAGAGGCGCCGTTCGTCGGCACCGGCATGGAGCCGGTCGTCGCCCGCGATTCGGGTGCCGCGATCGCCGCACGCCGCGGCGGCGTGGTCGACCAGGTCGACGCGACGCGTATCGTTATCCGCGCAACCGAAGACCTCGATCCGTCGAAGTCCGGCGTCGACATCTACCGGCTGCAGAAGTTCCAGCGTTCCAACCAGAACACCTGCGTCAACCAGCGCCCGCTGGTGACCGTCGGTGATGTGATCAACAAGGGCGATATCATCGCGGACGGTCCGTCGACCGACCTCGGTGACCTGGCGCTCGGCCGCAACGCCCTCGTCGCCTTCATGCCCTGGAACGGCTACAACTACGAAGACTCGATCCTGCTCTCCGAGCGGATCGTGCGCGATGACGTCTTCACCTCGATCCATATCGAGGAATTCGAGGTGATGGCGCGCGACACCAAGCTCGGTCCGGAAGAAATCACGCGCGACATTCCGAACGTTTCGGAAGAGGCGCTGAAGAACCTGGACGAAGCCGGCATCGTCTACATCGGCGCCGAGGTCCAGCCGGGCGACATCCTCGTCGGCAAGATCACGCCGAAGGGCGAAAGCCCGATGACGCCGGAAGAAAAGCTGCTGCGTGCCATCTTCGGCGAAAAGGCCTCCGACGTGCGCGACACGTCGATGCGCATGCCGCCGGGCACCTTCGGCACGGTCGTCGAAGTCCGCGTCTTCAACCGCCACGGCGTGGAGAAGGACGAGCGCGCGATGGCGATCGAGCGCGAGGAGATCGAACGCCTCGCCAAGGACCGTGACGACGAGCAGGCGATCCTCGACCGCAACGTCTATGCGCGCCTCGTCGACATGCTCCGCGGCCACATTGCCGTTGCCGGCCCGAAGGGCTTCAAGAAGGGCACCGAGCTTTCGAACGCCGTCGTCAGCGAATATCCGCGCTCGCAGTGGTGGATGTTCGCCGTCGAGGACGAGAAGGCCCAGGGCGAGATCGAAGCGCTTCGCGCCCAGTACGACGAGTCCAAGTCGCGCCTCGAGCAGCGCTTCATGGACAAGGTCGAGAAGGTCCAGCGCGGCGACGAGATGCCTCCGGGCGTCATGAAGATGGTCAAGGTCTTCGTCGCGGTGAAGCGCAAGATCCAGCCGGGCGACAAGATGGCCGGCCGCCACGGCAATAAGGGTGTCGTGTCGCGCATCGTGCCGATCGAAGACATGCCGTTCCTGGAAGACGGCACGCATGTCGACGTGGTGCTGAACCCGCTCGGCGTGCCGTCGCGCATGAACGTCGGTCAGATCCTCGAGACGCATCTCGGCTGGGCTTGCGCCGGCATGGGCAAGAAGATCGGCGCGATGCTCGATGCCTATTACGACAACGGCGACATCGCGCCGCTGCGCACGACGATCGACGACGTCATCGGCTCCGGTCCGAAGGGCGAGCCGATCAAGCAGTATGACGACGCGTCGATCGTGCGGCTGGCCGAACAGACCCGCCGCGGCGTCTCGATCGCAACGCCGGTTTTCGACGGCGCGGTCGAAGCGGACGTAAACGAGATGCTGCAGAAGGCGGGCCTCAAGGTCACCGGTCAGTCGACGCTCTATGACGGCCGTACCGGTGATGCGTTCGACCGTCAGGTGACCGTGGGCTACATCTACATGCTGAAGCTCAACCACCTGGTCGACGACAAGATCCACGCCCGTTCGATCGGACCGTACTCGCTCGTCACCCAGCAGCCGCTGGGCGGCAAGGCGCAGTTCGGCGGCCAGCGCTTCGGCGAAATGGAGGTCTGGGCGCTGGAAGCCTACGGCGCCGCCTACACGCTGCAGGAAATGCTGACCGTCAAGTCGGACGACGTGGCCGGCCGTACCAAGGTCTACGAAGCGATCGTCCGCGGCGACGACACCTTCGAGGCGGGCATTCCGGAGAGCTTCAACGTTCTCGTCAAGGAAATGCGCTCGCTCGGCCTCTCGGTCGAACTCGAGAGCTCGAAGGTCGACGATCTCGGTGCTGCGGCGCAATTGCCGGACGCAGCGGAATAAGACGACATCAGGTGCGTGCCGCGACGGCAGCACGCACCGCTTCCGCCGCTGGGCATCCGTCCGCGGCAGGAACAGGGCCGCACGCGATGCGGTTTTAGCCGTTTAAGGGGCAGGGGCCGGCGCCCGGGATTTGCCGGCATCCCCGCCAAGCTCAGGGCCTAGTGCCCGCAAAGGAGACAGGCATGAACCAAGAGGTCATGAATCTTTTCAATCCGCAGGTGCCTGCACAGACCTTCGATTCCATCCGGATTTCGATTGCGTCGCCGGAGAAGATTCTTTCCTGGTCTTACGGTGAGATCAAGAAACCGGAGACGATCAACTACCGGACCTTCAAGCCGGAACGCGACGGTCTGTTCTGCGCCCGCATCTTCGGTCCGATCAAGGACTACGAGTGCCTGTGCGGCAAGTACAAGCGCATGAAGTACAAGGGCATCATCTGCGAAAAGTGCGGCGTCGAGGTGACGCTGTCGCGCGTTCGCCGTGAGCGCATGGGCCATATCGAGCTCGCCGCGCCGGTTGCCCACATCTGGTTCCTGAAGTCGCTGCCGAGCCGTATCGCGACGCTGCTCGACATGACGCTCAAGGATATCGAGCGCGTCCTCTATTTCGAGAACTACATCGTCACCGAGCCGGGCCTGACGTCGCTCAAGGAAAACCAGCTCCTGACCGAAGAAGACTACATGCTCGCGGTCGACGAGTTCGGTGAAGACCAGTTCACCGCGATGATCGGCGCCGAGGCGATCTACGAGATGCTCGCCTCGATGAATCTCGAGAAGATCGCCGGCGATCTGCGCACGGAGATGGCCGAGACGACGTCGGATCTGAAGCAGAAGAAGCTGATGAAGCGGCTGAAGATCGTCGAGAACTTCATGGAGTCCGGCAACCGTCCGGAGTGGATGATCATGAAGGTCGTCCCGGTGATTCCGCCGGATCTGCGACCGCTCGTCCCGCTCGATGGCGGCCGCTTCGCGACGTCGGATCTGAACGATCTCTACCGCCGCGTGATCAACCGCAACAACCGCCTGAAGCGGCTGATCGAGCTGCGCGCGCCGGGCATCATCATCCGCAACGAAAAGCGCATGCTGCAGGAATCCGTCGATGCGTTGTTCGACAACGGCCGTCGCGGCCGCGTCATCACGGGCGCCAACAAGCGTCCGCTGAAATCGCTCTCCGACATGCTGAAGGGCAAGCAGGGGCGCTTCCGCCAGAATCTGCTCGGCAAGCGCGTCGACTATTCCGGCCGTTCGGTCATCGTGACCGGTCCGGAGCTGAAGCTGCATCAGTGCGGCCTGCCGAAGAAGATGGCGCTCGAACTCTTCAAGCCGTTCATCTATGCCCGCCTCGACGCCAAGGGCTATTCCTCGACCGTCAAGCAGGCGAAGAAGCTGGTGGAAAAGGAAAAGCCGGAAGTCTGGGATATCCTCGACGAGGTCATCCGCGAGCACCCGGTTCTGCTCAACCGCGCACCGACGCTGCACCGCCTGGGCATCCAGGCCTTCGAACCGATCCTGGTCGAAGGCAAGGCGATCCAGTTGCATCCGCTCGTCTGCACGGCCTTCAATGCCGACTTCGACGGCGACCAGATGGCCGTTCACGTGCCGCTGTCGCTCGAGGCGCAGCTCGAAGCCCGCGTGCTGATGATGTCGACGAACAACATCCTGCATCCGGCCAACGGTGCCCCGATCATCGTGCCGTCGCAGGACATGGTTCTCGGCCTCTACTACCTCTCGATCATGAACCAGAACGAGCCGGGCGAAGGCATGGCCTTCTCCGACATGGGCGAACTGCACCATGCGCTGGAGACCAAGGCCGTCACCCTGCACGCCAAGATCCGCGGCCGCTACAAGACCGTCGATGCCGAGGGCAACCCGGTTTCGAAGATCTATGAGACGACCCCCGGCCGCATGATCATCGGTGAGCTCCTGCCGAAGAACCCGAACATTCCGTTCGACATCTGCAACCAGGAGATGACCAAGAAGAACATCTCCAAGATGATCGACACGGTCTACCGCCATTGCGGCCAGAAGGACACGGTCATCTTCTGCGACCGGATCATGCAGCTCGGCTTCTCCCATGCCTGCCGCGCCGGCATCTCGTTCGGCAAGGACGACATGGTGATTCCGGACACGAAGGCCAAGATCGTCGGCGACACCGAAGCGCTCGTGAAGGAATACGAGCAGCAGTACAATGACGGTCTCATCACCCAAGGCGAGAAGTACAACAAGGTCGTCGACGCCTGGGGCAAGGCAACCGAGAAGGTCGCCGAAGAAATGATGGCGCGCATCAAGGCGGTCGAGTTCGACGACAGCGGCCGTCAGAAGCCGATGAACTCGATCTACATGATGTCGCACTCGGGCGCCCGCGGTTCGCCGAACCAGATGCGCCAGCTGGGCGGCATGCGCGGCCTGATGGCCAAGCCGTCGGGCGAAATCATCGAGACGCCGATCATTTCGAACTTCAAGGAAGGCCTGACCGTGAACGAGTACTTCAACTCGACGCACGGTGCCCGCAAGGGTCTCGCCGACACCGCCTTGAAGACCGCGAACTCGGGTTACCTCACCCGTCGTCTCGTCGACGTGGCCCAGGACTGCATCGTCACGCACACGGATTGCGGTACCGACAAGGGCCTGACCATGACGGCGATCGTCGATGCCGGTCAGGTCGTTGCCTCGCTCGGCCAGCGTATCCTCGGCCGTACGGCGCTCGACAACATCGACAACCCGATCACTGGCGACCGCATCGTCGACGCCGGCAAGATGATCATGGAAGCGGACGTCGCCGAGATCGAGAAGGCCGGCATCCAGTCCGTCCGTATCCGTTCGGCCCTGACCTGCGAAATCCAGACCGGCGTCTGCGGCGTCTGCTACGGCCGAGACTTGGCCCGTGGTACACCGGTCAACATGGGCGAGGCGGTCGGCGTCATCGCGGCGCAGTCGATCGGTGAGCCGGGCACGCAGCTCACCATGCGTACGTTCCACCTTGGTGGTACGGCGACCGTGGTCGACCAGTCGTTCCTGGAAGCCTCCTATGAAGGTACGGTCCAGATCAAGAACCGCAACATGCTGCGCAACTCCGATGGCGTCCTCGTCGCCATGGGCCGCAACATGGCTGTCCAGATCCTCGACGAACGCGGTGTCGAGCGCTCCTCGCAGCGCGTCGCCTACGGTTCGAAGATCTTCGTCGACGACGGCGACAAGGTGAAGCGCGGTCAGCGTCTCGCCGAGTGGGACCCCTATACCCGTCCGATGATGACGGAAGTGGAGGGTACCGTTCACTTCGAAGACGTGATCGACGGCATCTCGGTTCTGGAATCGACCGACGAGTCCACCGGCATCACCAAGCGCCAGGTTATCGACTGGCGCTCGACGCCGCGCGGTACGGACTTGAAGCCCGCGATCGTCATCAAGGACAAGAACGGCAACATCGCCAAGCTTGCCCGCGGCGGCGAAGCCCGCTTCATGCTCTCGGTCGACGCGATCCTCTCGGTCGAGCCGGGGCAGAAGGTCAGCCAGGGTGACGTTCTTGCCCGTTCGCCGCTCGAAAGCGCCAAGACCAAGGACATCACCGGCGGTCTGCCGCGCGTGGCCGAGCTGTTCGAGGCTCGCCGTCCGAAGGATCACGCCATCATCGCCGAGATCGATGGCACGGTTCGCTTCGGCCGCGATTACAAGAACAAGCGTCGCGTGATGATCGAGCCGGCGGAAGACGGTGTCGAGCCGGTCGAATACCTGATCCCGAAGGGCAAGCCCTTCCATCTTCAGGACGGCGACTACATCGAAAAGGGCGACTACATCCTCGACGGCAACCCGGCGCCGCACGACATCCTGGCGATCAAGGGCGTGGAAGCGCTTGCTTCCTACCTCGTCAACGAGATCCAGGAAGTCTATCGTCTGCAGGGCGTTGTCATCAACGACAAGCACATCGAGGTGATCGTCCGGCAGATGCTGCAGAAGGTGGAGATCACCGATGCCGGCGACTCGAACTACATCGTCGGCGACAACGTCGACCGCATCGAGCTCGAGGACGTCAACGATGCGCTCATCGCCGAAGGCAAGAAGCCTGCGTCCGGCGATCCGGTGCTGCTCGGCATCACCAAGGCATCGCTGCAGACGCCGTCCTTCATCTCGGCCGCATCGTTCCAGGAAACCACCAAGGTCCTGACCGAGGCTGCGGTTGCCGGCAAGACGGACGGTCTGCAGGGCCTGAAGGAAAACGTCATCGTCGGCCGTCTCATCCCGGCCGGCACCGGTGGCACGATGACGCAGATCCGCCGCATCGCCACGGCGCGCGATGAGCTGATCCTCGAAGAACGCCGCAAGGGCACGGGTGCGGAAGCGGCGACGCCGATGCTGGCCGACATGGCCGACGACCACGCCGCTGCGGAATAAGAAAAGGGGAGGGTGTCGATCACCCTCCCGACGCAAAGAAGAAGCCGCCCGGATCGCTCCGGGCGGCTTCTTTCTTTTGTGTGTGCCGTTCGGGCGGGCCGATCAGCTGAATCGAATGATCGCGACCTCGCCCTCGAGCGCACCCTGGTAGGCAGAGGCGTGCGGCTCCTCGTCCGGTATGCCGTCTAAGGTGCCGATCTGGTCGAGATCGGCCTCGAGAAAGCCTTCCTCGGCAAGCGCGTTCAGTGCCTCGCGCACGGCGGTGTCGTCGTCGGGTGCCTGCAGCATGACGTGAATCTGGACGCCTTCGTCGTCACCATCGGCCTCGTAGGCCTTGCCGATGATGATGAAGATCAGCGGCTCGTCGGGCGCATTGTCGTTGTCCGGAGTGACGGGCATAAAACATCCTCTTCAAAGATATTGGCGCGGCATCGCGACGAATTCGCGGCGAAACGGCGAAGCGATGGGCGCGATCGACTCTCATGTAGTGAGACGCAGGATGCGGACGGGAAACCGGACACATTTTGCCTCGCCCCGGGTCTACTGCATAATTGAACAAATCGGAACCCGTCCGGGGAATCGATGGCCGACTCACGATCGTGGAAAACGGCAGAAGGAGGTTGCCGGTTCCTTAATTGGTCGCGATGATGTGCCGGCGCGGGAAGATTGCCGCTTGCGAAGGCAGGGCCACGGGCCAGAAAGCCTTGTTTTCCGGGCATGTCAGCGCTCAGAAGCCGAGATTATTTCCTAATTGCCCTTGACGGATCGCCCTGAAATCAGTACACCCCGCCGCATCAGAGCCCATGTGAGGCTGGCTGGTTCGGAACGACGCGTTCTGGAGTTCGCCTCAAACAAGGTTCAAAACGCACGCTGACGACACAATGCTGCACGCAAGACGCGCGAAATAGTGCGTCCTCTGCTTTTGTTGGGGCCATCTGCGGAAAAGCGGATCGGCCCTCGTTTTGCGCATTTCATAGGCGTTCGATACCGCCGGCGACGGCAAACGATCCGCCCGAAAGGGTAACGAGAAAAGTTTTGTAAGGGATGGTTAGATGCCTACCGTAAACCAGCTGATCCGCAAGCCGCGTCAGGCACAGGTAAAGCGCAACAAGGTTCCTGCCCTGCAGGAAAACCCGCAGAAGCGCGGCGTTTGTACCCGCGTCTACACGACGACCCCGAAGAAGCCGAACTCGGCTCTCCGTAAGGTTGCAAAGATTCGCCTGACGAACGGCTTCGAAGTGATCGGCTACATTCCGGGCGAGGGCCACAATCTTCAGGAGCACTCCGTGGTCATGATCCGCGGCGGCCGCGTGAAGGACCTTCCGGGTGTTCGTTACCACATCATCCGCGGCGTTCTCGATACGCAGGGTGTGAAGAACCGCAAGCAGCGCCGCTCCAAGTACGGCGCGAAGCGTCCGAAATAACATCGCAACCGGCGCCATTTCGCTGGTCAGAAGATATAAAAGTTGAGAGACGAAAAGTATGTCCCGACGTCACAGAGCAGAAAAGCGTGAGATCAACCCGGATCCGAAGTTCGGTGATCTGGTCGTCACGAAGTTCATGAACGCAATCATGCTGGACGGCAAGAAGTCCGTCGCAGAAAGCATCGTCTACGGTGCCTTCGAGGCGGTCCAGTCGAAGCTGAAGCAGGAGCCGGTTGCCGTGTTCCATTCCGCCCTCGACAATATTGCTCCGCACGTCGAAGTGCGTTCGCGCCGCGTCGGTGGTGCTACCTACCAGGTTCCGGTCGATGTTCGTCCGGAGCGTCGCCAGGCTCTCGCTATCCGCTGGCTGATCGCGGCTGCCCGCAAGCGCAACGAAACGACCATGGTCGATCGCCTCTGCGGCGAACTCATGGACGCGGCGAACAACCGTGGCAGCGCCGTCAAGAAGCGCGAAGACACCCACAAGATGGCTGATGCCAACCGTGCGTTCTCGCACTACCGTTGGTAATCAGGAAAAGGTCCGAAAGGCAGTCTCTCATGGCTCGCGAATATAAAATCGAAGATTACCGAAATTTCGGTATCATGGCGCACATCGACGCCGGCAAGACGACGACGACTGAGCGTATCCTTTACTACACCGGCAAGTCCCACAAGATCGGCGAAGTCCATGACGGCGCCGCAACCATGGACTGGATGGAGCAGGAGCAGGAGCGCGGCATCACGATCACGTCTGCCGCCACGACGACCTTCTGGAAGGGTCGCGACGGCAAGATGCGCCGCTTCAACATCATCGACACCCCCGGTCACGTTGACTTCACCATCGAAGTCGAGCGTTCGCTGCGTGTTCTCGATGGCGCAATCGCGCTTCTCGATGCAAATGCCGGCGTCGAGCCGCAGACCGAAACCGTCTGGCGCCAGGCTGAGAAGTACCATGTTCCGCGCATGATCTTCTGCAACAAGATGGACAAGACCGGTGCGGACTTCTACCGCTCCGTCGAGATGATCAAGTCCCGTCTCGGCGCGATTCCGGTCGTCATGCAGCTGCCGATCGGTGCTGAGAGCGAATTCAAGGGCGTTGTCGACCTGATTGAGATGAACGCTCTCGTTTGGCGCGATGAACAGCTTGGCGCCCAGTGGGACGTCGTCGAGATCCCGGCCGACCTCAAGGAAAAGGCCGAGGAATACCGCGAGAAGCTCATCGAAACCGTCGTCGAAATCGACGAAGCGGCGATGGAAGCCTATCTCGAAGGCACCTATCCGGACAACGACAAGATCCGCGAACTGGTTCGTCGCGGCACCATCGAGGTGAAGTTCCACCCGATGTTCTGCGGCACGGCCTTCAAGAACAAGGGTGTTCAGCCGCTGCTCGACGCGGTCGTCGACTACCTGCCGTCGCCGGTCGACATTCCGGCCATCAAGGGCATCGACGTCAAGACCGAAGGTGAAATCACCCGCAACGCTGACGACAACGAGCCCCTTTCGATGCTGGCGTTCAAGATCATGAACGACCCCTTCGTCGGTTCGCTGACCTTCGCTCGCATCTATTCCGGCAAGCTCGAAAAGGGCACGTCGGTCATGAATACGGTCAAGGAAAAGCGCGAGCGCGTCGGCCGCATGCTGCAGATGCACTCGAACTCGCGTGAAGACATCGAGGAAGCTTTTGCCGGCGACATCGTCGCGCTGGCCGGCCTCAAGGAAACCACGACCGGCGACACGCTCTGCGATCCGCTGAAGCCGGTTATCCTCGAGCGCATGGAATTCCCCGAGCCGGTCATCCAGATCGCCATCGAGCCGAAGACCAAGGGCGACCAGGAAAAGATGGGCCTCGCGCTCAACCGCCTGGCAGCCGAAGATCCGTCGTTCCGCGTCAAGACGGACGAAGAATCCGGCCAGACGATCATCGCCGGCATGGGCGAACTTCACCTCGACATCATCGTCGACCGCATGCGTCGCGAGTTCAAGGTCGAAGCGTCGGTCGGTGCCCCGCAGGTTGCTTACCGCGAGACGATCACGCGTCAGCACGAAGAAGACTACACGCACAAGAAGCAGTCTGGTGGTACCGGTCAGTTCGCACGCGTCAAGATCGTCTTCGAGCCGAATCCGGACGGCGAGGACTTCGTATTCGAATCCAAGATCGTCGGCGGCGCTGTTCCGAAGGAGTACATCCCGGGCGTTCAGAAGGGCATTGAAAGCGTTCTGTCCTCGGGCCCGCTCGCTGGCTTCCCGATGCTGGGCGTCAAGGCGACGCTCATCGACGGTGCGTTCCACGATGTCGACTCGTCGGTCCTGGCGTTCGAAATCGCTTCTCGCGCTTGCTTCCGTGAGGCCGCGAAGAAGGCCGGCGCTCAGCTCCTCGAGCCGATCATGAAGGTCGAGGTCGT
This sequence comes from Sinorhizobium saheli, assembly GCF_001651875.1. Classification (GTDB taxonomy): domain Bacteria; phylum Pseudomonadota; class Alphaproteobacteria; order Rhizobiales; family Rhizobiaceae; genus Sinorhizobium; species Sinorhizobium saheli. The sequence continues at coordinate 408 of NZ_LNQB01000035.1, read as the reverse complement.
GACGCCGGAAGATTACGTCGGTGACGTGATCGGTGACCTGAACTCGCGCCGTGGCCAGATCCAGGGCCAGGAATCGCGTGGCGTCGCCGTGGTCATCAACGCCCACGTGCCGCTCGCGAACATGTTCAAGTACGTGGACAACCTGCGCTCCATGTCGCAGGGCCGCGCTCAGTACACGATGCTGTTCGATCACTACGCGCCGGTTCCGTCGAACGTCGCGCAGGAAATCCAGGCGAAGTATTCCGGTCAGAAGTGACCGGAATAGCCTCGCGCTGAAACAGATAGATAAGATTTCCCCTCTAGGGGACAGGAAACGGAGAGCCGGAAATGGCAAAGAGCAAATTCGAGCGCAATAAGCCGCACGTCAACATCGGCACGATTGGCCACGTTGACCATGGCAAGACGTCG
>NZ_LNQB01000034.1 GCF_001651875.1 Sinorhizobium saheli | reverse complement strand
CGAATCTGGTAAGCCTTTGTCGTAAAAGCAGTTTCTCAGATTCGTGGGCCCGATGCACCTCCCTACTTTGAGAGATTCAGGTTAGGCATACCTGATGAGTTTCCAGGTAACAGCCTTATTGCCGAAGGGCGGCATACGGTTGCCTTTCGCAATAGGAGCGGTGGTTGTCGGCGAGCCGACGACCTCCCAATTTCCACTCTCGGGGCAAATTTCGCCTGTTCGAGCCGTCGTTCCAATGGGCTTTTTCATTGCACTTACTCCCGCGACTGGTTGATGAAGCTGCCTTTAGGACAAAAATCCAACGCTCTGTTGACTTGGTAAAACTCCGCAAGGCCGATAAGTCTGAGGCGTCGCGAGCCAAACAGACCTATTGAGAGGCGGGGCCGTCGGCACGGTCTCGCCTTTTTCTTTGTGAGACAAAGTCCCGCTGTCAGAGAGGCCGCGGTTCTAAGGCGAGCAGTTTGCCGCGGTATTGCGATCGCCGCAGGCTCACTGTTTCGCTCCGAAGGAACGGCAACGGTCACAATTCGGTGTAACGGTATCCAGAACCACGAACAGTTTGAATGCAGTCCCCACTTTCCTCGCTTAGGTGCTTTAGTTTTTTCCGCAAACGGCTGACATAAACATCAAGAGTCTTGTCATGGGGATCGAATTGGCGAAAGAAGACGTTCTTGTACAGGAAAGACTTCGAGCAAACTCGGTTTCTGTTTTTGTAAAGCGCTTCAATAATCCGCGCTTCCGCATCCGTTAGCCGCAGTTCGCTCCCACTACATGCCAACACTCTTCTTTGGATGTCGCAGACTACGTGACCCAAAGACACGGAGTCCCTTCGTTGCTGTACCGCCCGTTCAGACCTTTGCGTCACGAGCCGTCTCATTCGGGCGTGTAATTCCCGAATGTGTAACGGCTTCATGATGTAATCGTCTGCTCCGAGGTCAATTGCATCGGCACGACTGTCACCGTTCCCCGCCCCGGAAATGAGAATAAGCGGGACATTCGTGTTACAACGAATTGCTCGCAATATCTCGATCCCGTTACCATCTGGCAGATTTAAGTCGACAACTATCCCGTCAAAGTAGTCGATCTCAGAGCTGTGTACGATGTGTGCAGCCTGCTTGTAGGTCGACAGAAACCGCAGGCGATCGGAGGCGACCGGCCATGTTAAGCGAATCGTTTCGGCCATCACCGGGTCGTCTTCAATGACTAGTATATCCATTTGGGCTAGGTTACCTGCGACCGATATTAGCTGCTGCAGGACAGTGCCTTTCTTGCATTGGGCAACCTGCGACTGGTATCCCCGTTGAACCCGCCGTAGCGCTGAACCCACTTTGTCTCCAGACCTATGTTCTCTGCGCTCGACTGTGATGGCCGTAGAGTTCGCTCCCATCGAAGAAAAGGTGCTATATCCCCCGATGTTACTCGCCACTTAGGCATGCATCGCCGGGAGTCGAGACATGCGTGAGAGTAGCGCCGCACGCTGTTTTCGCTATATTGTACCAACCACCAGGCGGTCATATCCCAATCGCCTCGTAAGCGTCAGCGACCCGCCGGATGGACGCGACATAGGCGGCAGTTCTGTAGTCACCGAGTTCCGGTTGCTGTTCCATCAGGTCGGCATGGCGTCCAGGTGCTGCGCATGACGTCTTCCAGGCCGGAACGAACGAGGTCGATTTCGGCGCCGCCTTCGAGGAATTCGTCGCGCATGTCTGCGGGAAACTCCTTGCCTGTCATCCGTTCAAGCGCCGTAGCGATTGTGTGGTTGCGCCGTTCCCGCCGCCGCCGCTCCCTGAGCCCGAATGGGATGTGCGTCAGGTTCTTCACCCACTCGAAGTAACTAACGACAACACCGCCAGCATTGACATAGAGATCGGGAAGGATCGTCACTCCGCGGGAGCGGAGCATCTTGTCCGCCTCGAAGTAGACAGGACCATTGGCCGCCTCGACGACCAGGTGCGCCTTGATGCACTCGGCGTTCTCGGCATGAATGGCATTCTCCATCGCCGCGGGAATGAGAACGTCACAGCTCTGTTCCATGCCGCTCATATCCCCGGCAAAGGATGTTGCGCCTTCAAAGCCGAGAATGCTGCCCGTGCGGGTCTGGTGCTGCTTGAGCGCCTCAATGGACAATCCCTCCGGATTGGCCACATAGCCGTCGCGTTCAACAACGACGGTGACGCGTGCGCCATCGTCTTCTGACAGGAGTTTCGCCGCATGATAGCCGACATTTCCGAAGCCCTGAACGGTGACCGATGCGCCTGTGAGATCGCGCCGGCCGTTAAGGCCGGGGGTTCGGGTGTCGCGTAGGAAGCTCTGGATAGCGAACTGAACGCCCCGCCCTGTCGCCTCCGTTCTGCCGGCAATACCACCTTTGGAGAGCGGCTTGCCGGTGACACAAGCACGCGAATTGATCACCTCGGTCGGATTAGCCCGACGGTACTCGTCGACCATCCAGGCCATTTCCCGCTCGCCCGTGCCGATATCGGGAGCGGGAACGTTGACGCCGGGACCGATGAGACCGCGCTTGTTGAGCTCCTGCGTAAAGCGGCGGGTGATGCGCTCCAGTTCCTGCGGTGTCCACTCCCGCGGATCGATCTTCAGTGCCCCCTTGGAGCCACCGAACGGCACGTCAACCAGCGAGCATTTGAGCGTCATCAGCGCGGCAAGCGCCTCGACCTCTTCGGCGTCGGCATTGGACGCGTAGCGGATGCCGCCCTTCACAGGTTCCCAGTGCTCGCTGTGGACCGAGCGCCAGCCGACGAAGCTGTACATGCGGCCGCGCAGCCGCACGCCGAAGCGTACCGTATAAGTCGAGTTGCACTGGATGATCCTCTCTGCCAGTCCTTCCGGCAGTTCGAGGAAGGACATGGCATGGCGAAAGTTGTGGTCGACGCTTTCAAGAAAGGCAGCAGAGTTCGTTTGCATCACGCACCTGTAACCGTTTGAGGAGCGCTGCATTGAGATTGTGTCTTGCCGGCCTGACTCGGATGCTGTGATGTTGCATGCACGTCTTGCTTCCTCCTACGAGTTCTGATGGACGCTCACCAACTCCCCGCTTGTGGGCGTTGATTGCATGGCGGTTCAACTCAAAAGGATCTGGTAGCCGGCATTGCGAGCGATCAGCGCGTAAATCAGCGTGAACAACCGACGCGCTGTGTCTTTGTCGATGTCGACTTTCGCGGAGAGACGCTCTCTCAGTAGCTCGGCAGCCTCATCGTGAATGCCACGTCGCCCCATGTCGATCGCCTGCAGCCGGTCGGGTCCGAAGCGGCATATGGCCTCGTAGTAGTTTTCGCAAACGCGGGTGTAGTCCTTGAGCAGCCTCCGAAAAGGGGCGAGCGAAAGATAGTGGCTGACGACATGCACTCCTTTATCGCTGGCGATATGAAATGCCAACCGGCCGGCGGCCATTGAGATCTTGAGGCGATACGGGCCGCCGTGATGGCCCACGGGCACGAAGGTACTCGTCTCGAGGAGGTCGAGAACCGCTAGCGCTTGTTCGCGCTCAACTCGCTGGTCCCGAGTTTTGAACGAGCAGTCGAGGGCGATATCGCAGAGACGGAAGTCGGCGCGGGTCATGACACACCCCTCACGTCGCTTCCACGTACATCGCCACACCCATGCCGCCACCGGTCCAAACGGTAGCAAGGCCCTTCCTAGCCGAATGGCGCTTCATCTCGAAGAGCAGTGTGTTGAGCATGCGCGCACCAGATGCGCCGATCGGGTGACCGATGGCGAAGGCGCCGCGGTTGACGTTGACGATGTCCGGGTTCCAGCCGAGGTCCTTATTGACAGCGCAGGCCTGTGCGGCGAAAGGCTCGTTCGCCTCAACCAGATCAAGGTCATTGATCGACCAGCCCGCTTTAGCAAGACTCTTACGCGAGGCCGGGATCGGGCCGCCGGTGCCGATGATCTTCGGCTCGACGCCAGCCGTTATCCAGGAGACGACGCGGGCAAGCGGCGCAATACCGCGGCGGCGTGCTTCCGCTTCACTCATCAGCAGAGTTGCCGCCGCGCCGTCATTGATGCCGGAGGCGTTGCCGGCGGTGACCGTGCCCTCCTTGTCGAAGACGGGGCGGAGCTTGGTCATGCTGTCGAGGGTGGCGCCATGGCGGATATATTCGTCCTGATCGACCACGACATCGCCCTTGCGCGTCTTGACGACAAAGGGAACGATCTCGTCGGCGAAGCGGCCGGCCTTCTGCACCGCCTCGGCCTTGTTCTCCGAGGCAAGGGCAAACCGATCCTGCTCCTCACGGGTCAGCTGATAATAACGGGCGGTGTTCTCGGCAGTGATGCCCATGTGATATCCATTGAAGGCGTCCGTCAGGCCGTCCTTGATCATCGTATCGATCAGCTTCATGTGGTCCGTCTAGGTGCCGTTGCACAGGTGTGCGCAGTGGGGTGCCATCGTCATGGATTCCTGACCGCCGGCGACGATGATCTTCACATCGCCGGTGACGATCTGCTGCAGACCGAGCGCCACGGCACGAAGACCCGACCCGCAGAGCTGGTTCACGCCCCACGCGGTCGCTTTGTGCGAGATGCCGGTCTTCATCGTCGCCTGCCGCCCCGGATTTTGGCCCTCGCCGGCCGGCAGAACCTGGCCGAGGATCACCTCATCAACTTCTTTCGCATCGACACCGGCGCGTTCGAGCACGCACTTGATCATGGCAGCGACCAGTTCAGGCGCCGGCGTGTTGGCGAAAGCTCCGTCGAAGAAACCACCCGCAGTGCGAGCGGCACTGGCAATGACGATGGATGGAGTGCTCATGACTGCTCCTCCGCTGTTTGATGATCCAATTGTTATGTCCGACAAGCTCTGGCTCAGTTGATGATCGTGGCGTCCGTAGCCGCGCACAGCTCAGCATGAGTCACGCCATCGGCGAGCTCCACCAGCTTCAGGCCACCGTCGGCGACGTCGAGAACGCCAAGGTTGGTGATGATCCGGTCCACCACACCTTTGCCGGTAAGCGGCAGCGTACAGGCCTTCAGGATTTTGGATTCGCCCGCCTTGTTGGTGTGGTCCATGACCACGACGACGCGCTTGACGCCCGCGACCAGGTCCATGGCGCCGCCCATGCCCTTGACCAGCTTGCCGGGGATCATCCAGTTGGCGAGGTCACCGTTCTCGGCCACTTCCATGGCGCCGAGGATGGCCGTGGCGATCTTGCCGCCGCGGATCATTGCGAAGCTCTGCGCCGAGTCGAAGAAGGCCGAATGCGGCAGTGCCGTTACCGTCTGCTTGCCGGCATTGATCAGGTCGGCGTCGATCTGGTCTTCGGTCGGAAACGGACCGATGCCGAGCAGGCCGTTTTCCGACTGCAGCGTCACATGGACACCCTCGGGAATATAATTGGCCACCAGCGTCGGGATGCCGATACCTAGATTGACGTAGGTGCCGTCTTGAAGTTCGCGCGCAGCCCGAGCTGCCATCTGGTTCCTGTCCCAAGCCATCTTGTCTCTCCCCTGCCCTCAAGCCGCCGCGCGGGTCGTGCGCTGTTCGATGCGTTTTTCTTGTTTGCCCTGGATCAGCCGGTGCACGTAAATCCCGGGTAGATGGATCTGATCGGGATCGAGGCTGCCGACAGGCACGAGCTCCTCGACTTCCGCGACGCAGATCTTGCCGCAGGTGGCGGCCGGCGGGTTGAAGTTGCGGGCCGTCTTGCGGAAGACAAGATTGCCCGATGTGTCCGCCTTCCAGGCCTTGACGATGGAAAGGTCGGCGACGATCCCGGTCTCAAGCACATAGGCGTCGCCGTTGAAGGTCTTGAGCTCCTTGCCCTCGGTGACCACGGTGCCGACGCCGGTCTTGGTGTAGAAGCCGGCAATCCCCGCGCCGCCGGCCCGCATCCGCTCGGCGAGAGTCCCTTGCGGATTGAACTCGAGCTCCAGTTCACCGCTCAGGTACTGCCGCATGAACTCGGCATTCTCGCCGACATAGGATGAGATCATCTTTTTGATTTGCTTGGTCTTCAGCAGCATGCCTAGACCGAAGTCGTCGACGCCGCAGTTGTTCGAGGCGATAGTCAGGTCCTTGGTTCCTGCATTGCGGATCGCGTCGATTAACAGCTCCGGAATGCCGCAAAGACCGAAGCCACCAGCCGCGAGGAACATCCCGTCGAACAGCAGGCCTTCGAGAGCTGCCTGCGGGTGCTCGTACGTCTTATTCATAATCTCCCCTCAAATTGCGCCGGTGCGAAAGCAACCGTCCCTCGCATGTAGGTTTTCAGTCAGATGCGTTGACAGCGGCAACGCCTTACCGTCGCTTGATCTCGATGGCCAAGCGCGAATCTCTGGTTGATCTAATAACCAAGGTCGAGGTTTACCTCGCGGGATATCGGCCTTCCCCCGGCGAACTCAACTATGCTCTCGACTCCCCATGCTATATCTCGCTCCAACACGTCATCCGCATTCGCAGCTTGATCAATGGAGCAAAGGACATTGGAAAGCTTATGCACCTCCAGTCTTGGCAAGAAGCTGATCGGGAAAGCTCGTCCATACTCGTATCGGTGCCAGGCATCCGCCGCGTAGCCGCGCAATTGACCAGAAGTAAGCGCTTGGTAGAGAGCCTTTTCCTGAACCAGACTCCCGCGGGAAATGTTGATGAGGAAAGCGGTTTTCTTCATCGCAGCTAATTCGGGCTCGCCAAAGAAGTGGCTGGTTTCGCTGGTACTCGGGGCGGAAATCACCACATAATCGCACTGCCTTAGCACCGAATGCAGCTCGTCCATCCCGTGCATAGAATCGACGTGATCTACTGGAAGAGACTTATTGCGACGTATACCGACAACATGCATATCGAAGGCTTTTGCATGTTTTGCAATTCGACTGCCGATGCTTCCAACACCAACTATCCCGATTGTACGACCATTGAGCATAGCTGATCGATACTCGTCGGCAAAAACCGGAAACAATCGGCGGCCTTCTCGACCCACCTGGTGCTTGAAAATCGTCTTTTTCGCCAATGCGAGTACAAACATCATGGCCTGCTCCGCGACCGCGACGGCGTTGGCGCCTCGTATGTTTGCGAGCTTGATACCTCGGTGCTTGAAATGGGAGAGAGCTCCAATGTGGTCGAGGTCATCACAGCCTGAATGCAGCCAGCAAAACAATTGAAGCTTCTGGGCGACTTCCAACAGGCCCTTGGGAAGAGCAAAGCCGATGATAACGTCTGCGTCGGCGGCGTGAGGTTCCAAATCCTGAAGGATGCATTCAAAACGAGAGAAATATTCTCCTTTCGGCGCCACAACCTCTGTCCCCTGAGGAAGCGCGCTCCGGATAAAGTTTAACTCGTCCACCGTCGCGTACCAGATGCATAATACTTTCATGCAAGTGACCCTCGCTACTCGACCTCAAATAAGTACATCGTATTGCTTTGGCTCTCGGGCATCTTTTCGCGGAGACTGACGAATGGGCAGGTGAGGAATGCGTTTCAATTTGCCCTCTCGACCTCGCCTGCCCCTTGCTTTTCCAAGTCGATGAGCGCTGACCTAGCCCTGAGCCACTCCAAAGATCTCAACGGTATTGACGTCGCGCATGCAGGAGTGCGGGATAAGGGTCATAGGCGGCAGCTGACCGCCAAAGCATTCCGCCAGAACCTCCGCAAAGCTGATTGTCTCAGCTTCACTTCCGGTCGAACTGAAGTAACAAACTAGGAGCTTCAAATTCGCCAGCGTTCGACCAAATGGCCGCAGCAGGTCTAGGATATAATCGACGGTGAACCTCGTCTGAGCCGCGAGCTGACCTTTGAACACACGAATTCCAGTGTTGCTATATGGATGAAAAGGCACCTGACCCCCTAGCCATATCATGTCGCGCAGTCCAATCGCCTGACGGTAAGGCAGAGGAATCGGCCAGTCCCACACACGCTTGGGCCAATGATCTTCACGTGGGATGTACTTGTCGTAGCCGTTCCAGTGCTCACGCATAGCCAGGACCTCGATTTTAGTTAGGGCACCCGGCGGGTGAAGGTCGTCGCAAGGGACGGTAGTCGCTGCCGGGCCGGGCTCCCGAAAATAACCGGCCCGGGCCTTGGCAAGCGGCACCCAGTCTTGGCGCGACGTACCGATATGGTAACCCTCCATCTTGATGCAATCTTGGAACGACGCACCCAGTGCGGCCAATGTTTCCTCATGCCGTTTCATGATGAAGTGGGTTTGAGCTACCGGATCATCCGGATGGCGGACAACGCCTTCGTCATCCTCCGCCGCAAGATTCGACAGGGCAATAAACTCACCTGCCCGCAGTCCCGCAGTGACTATTCGATCATTGAATGAGACGCGGCGCGCGGCCGGTACCGGCCTGGGCCTAAAGCGGATATCGTCCAGGCCACGCCAACCGCGCTGGGCGATGGCTTGAACTTGAATCGTCTGGCCAGAAAATGGCTGCAACGGCTCTGGCATTGTGCTGATTACCGGCATCGGATCCGCTTTGAAAAAGGAAGCGAGCGCCGAGACGACATCCCAGTCATCCCGTTCAGCGGTGTAGTGCACCTTGAGCCGCACTACGTCATCGAGAGTGCAGGATTCGACATCGAGTGCAACTGCCAGATTTTCTACCGTTCCAGCAACCTGTTTATCGAAGTCACCAGGGTTGCGGATTTTCCCGTGTTCATCCAAGTCACAGGCTCCACCTACAAAGGTCAGCGCGCCAGCGCTTGCACTCACTCGATGGGCGGATGAAATCGGCAGGCTCCATAGGTTTCCGGTCATCAATTTGCTTTCGGCTTACAATAGGTCGATCAACATGCCGGCTTTCTCGTCGGCGTCGCGTGCAAGCATAAACACACTTTAGGAACGGATGGAAGAGACGATTGACTCTTTTTGTATTTTTTGCGACAGTTGTTTCATGCACGATACAGAAGGGACCCATGAGAAAAAATCCGATTACCCGTATCCGCGTCAAAGGAGACGCCTTTTCGATTGGCTTCGCCCTCGGGCAAGCTACTGCTGCGTGCTTTTGTGAGCGAACAATACGCACCGAAGAATTTCGAGCACTAGAGGCGCGGTGGCGGGAATCCGACTATCTGCGGACTCTCGAATCGGCGGCCCGCGCGGCGTACCCGCGCTTCGTCCGTGAGTTAGAAGGAATCGCTGAGGGTGCTGGGCAGCCGTTCCAAACGATCTTCCTATGGAACTGCCGTGGCGACCTGCAACTTCCCGCACATGTCACAGATGCCACGAAAAGCGTGGCCGCGACAGGCTGCACCTCGATTCTGATACCCTCAGACGGCAATAGCCCGGCAATAATTGCCCACAATGAGGACGGCGCGGCGGAGCTTCTGGGTGCTTGTCTCTGGGTCGAAGTAGAGCCCGACGAAGGTCCTACCTGGAGCAGCTTTATGTACCCGGGAATGCTCCCGGGGCACACCTTCGGCCTGAACGAATTTGGGCTCGTCCAGACGATCAATAATATTAGAGCGCACGACCTCCGGCCTGGTGTGCCGCGACAGATTATCTGCCGTGCGATACTCGAGGCGAGAGACTTGGGCGGAGCGCTGGAGATCCTAAAGCGGACGGATCGCGCGAGTGGATTCCATCACAATCTCGGAGAGGCACGGACACAGCGGCTCGTGTCTGTAGAGGCACCAGCCTCAGGCTGCGCCGTTCGGGAGGCCACCTCGCCGCGGGCCCACGCTAATCACCTTCTAGATAGCGAATTCGCGTCGTTGAAGCAGACGATCACCGTTTCTTCTACCAAGCGGCAAGAAGCCGCAGATAAAATGCTGGCGGAGGGTCTGCTCGCACGGGGCCCGGAGGCGGTGCTCTTCGACGAAACCACCCCTATCCATTGCGACAAAGACGGGCGAGACGATTACGCGCAAACACTCGCAACAAGCGTGTTTGCTTTGTTCCCTGAAAAGGTCGACTGGCGCATTTACTCGAGTCCAGACGATCTTGACGCAATCACCGGTACACTGCGCGTAAGCGCTGAAGGACACTTCAGCCAGTGAGACAAGAGCGTCCTGGTCGCCGATAAAGGTCGGGGCTGCATAGGCACCGTCGGGTTCTCAGGTTGAATCGTCAGGGATTCCTTTGCGGAGGTGTTCCCGATTCACTTCGCTCGGGAGGTGATTTGCAATGCCGAACGCCTATTCACGTGGTCCTATTCACGTGGTTTTCGGAACGGGTGTCCCGCTTTGCAGATGCCGGGCATTCGCGTCATCCGGCGGCCGCCCATTTTTATCGGTTTCCTTCGTCGTGAAGCTGATACGTGTCTGGCGCCGTACTGGTCGGCTCGATCCCAAGCCCGGTGCCGGTCGGCGGCATTCCAAGCTCGACCCACATCGCGCTTTTTTGCTTCGCAGATCGGCGAGAGGGACGATATGATCATGCCCGAACTCAGCGCGGAACTGGCGCCCAAGGGCACGCATGTCGATCTGGCTTCGATCTCCCGCTGCTTTATCCGCAATGGCTACCGCTCGCCCGTCCGCAAGCGGTCTGAAGGAGGCTGATCAGTCTACACCAATGTATCCGGTCTCAGGCGCGCCTTGGGCAAGATGGAGCTCCGTACGTTGGTCCACACAAACGCTGCGGCAAAGCCGGGGACGCACGAGAACCTGACCGTTCTCGTCTACACCATGGATCTGGAAGACACCCTTTGCGAGATCGATACCAACTGTGGCAAGCTCGGACATGGGTGCCTCCTCTAAGCAGGACAACGACAGCCCGACTAGGGCGCAATGCGATGCGGGAGCGGGAGCCATCCACACCAGCAATCGAAATTGCCTTCGCCAAGCTGAAAGCCCATCTGAGAGCAAAAGTTGTCCGCAGCATCGACGCCCACCTCCAACTCCATCAGCCGCTCGGCGGCAAAACCGATCATCTCGCGCAAAAGATCGTCGCTGGAGGAGTTCTCCACGAGCGCACGCAGGTTCATCACGTCGTCGGTCATCGGTGGTTCCTTCGAATCAGGTTGGGTCAGCAACCCGACCCTACCGGAACGATGACCACCGCTTCGCCGCCCGTTCACCACGGCGCCGATAACGGCTCGCTCGCGGCGCTACCGCCGAGCTACACCACCTGTAGGGACACGACCCTCCAGGAATGTGACATGAATAGACCTGCGGGGTCTAATTGTCGAGAAAAAGCCGCGTCGGAGCAATCTTGGAAATCAGGGGACGTTGCCGCCATAGGCGCGAAAGCTGCCTCGACTATTTGGCGCCTGCTAAAGCACATTGGAGCGCGTGCTAGATTTACCGGGAGATTGCTTTCCCCCGATAGCAAAGCCGATCTGCAGAATCGATCAATCACAGACGATCCAGGCCGCAGTTCCCAGGTCCGATACTGTGTCGGACGTGCGCCAAACCGGCGCAATACCACGTCTTATGGCCGCACGCAGCGTTCAAACAAGGCAGTTGTGGTCTAACCCGCCGACGGGTTTATCAGAGGACAGACACTCCAATTCTGGAGTCATCTACTGCCCTGAGGTGGAATGTCGTTAGCCGGCAAGGGCCTATCGTAAAAGGGCAGCTTCACGCGCCGGGGCGCCCACTCGCGCCTTGCGACCAAGCACCGTACGTGTGCTGCGATCTCCTCCATCGTCGCGATCCATACATCGCCGCGCCCCTGCATCTCCCGAATCATCGTGCGCATCGAGCCGGCGCGCGCAAGTCGGCCAGACACCCACGGATGCCACACACCGATCCACATTCCACCATATTCATGGGCGGCCTCAAACTCGGCCATGTAGGTATTCTTGGCTTCCTCTGGAGACCGTACTGATCGAACGGAGCCGATTTCGGAGTTATTTACAAATTGCGCCCAGTCGTCCAGCGCTCCGCTCGATGGAAGACCTATTAGATTGCCGCCCGAGGTCTCGTATAGGCTGGGCACGTCGTCGTCCATCAGTGAAGCATCATATTCGAAGCCCAATTCCGCCAAAATAGCAGCCGTATGTCTCGAGAAGTGATAGTTCGGAGCGCGGAAGCCGCGCGGTTTCTTCCCAGTCATCTTCTCGATGACCTCGACTCCGCGGACGATCCACTCAAGTTCAACATCTCGGCTTGGCAAGCGACTCATGCTTTCATGAATGTAACCGTGGTGGGCGATTTCATGACCATCTTTCAGTATTGCATCAACTAGCTGAGGATAACGCTCCATACACCAAGCAGGATAGAAGAACGTCTGCCGAATGCCAGTTTCGCGATATATTTGGAGAATACGAGGAAGAGCAATTTCATCATAGCGGGCCCAAGAGGTTGTCGCCACCATGTCCGGCATCTTTGCCCCGAAAGAAAGATGCAGAAAACTGTCGGTGTCTATATCGAATGTGAAGGCGACAGCGCAACGGGCACCGTTCGGCCAAGGCACTGGATTGTCAATCATAAACACTCTCCGATTTGGGACCTTTCACGCCGCAACTCAGCGCGTGATTAGATGACCGCCGTCGATGACGAGCTCACTTCCGGTGACGTACTTTGATTCATCTGATGCGAGATATAGCGCGCCATAGGCAATGTCGTCTGGCTCACCCATTCCGAGAAGACAAGCGGCGTTCCATTTAGCACGAACCGCATCCGTATTTTCGTCGCCTCGTAACAGAGCTACCTCAGCAATCTCTCCTTCAAGCATCGGCGTCATGATAATGCCTGGGTGGATCGAGTTCACTCGTATGCGGTTGCCATTCGCGGCACCATCAAGGGCTGCAACTTTCGTGAAGTGGGTTACGGCGGCCTTGGATGCGCAGTAAGCGGCATCATGTTCGCCGACAAGTTTGGCCATTGTTGAGGAAAGATTCACGATCGAGCCCCTACCACGCTGCTTCATTGCATTCAGCGCGGTGCGGGTACCGAGAAACACCCCCTCCACATTGATCTGAAAGACTCGGCGCCAATCCTGAACTGTCGTGTCAGCAATCGGCTTTAACAACAGGATCCCAGCGTTATTGACTAGGACATCGAGTTTGCCGAAACGGCGGACCGATGTGTCGACCACATCACGCCAGCGGCGCTCGTCCGAAATATCTTGCTCTATAAAGATTGCTTCGCCTCCATCCGCGGCGATCTGATCGCAAACCAATGCACCACCCGCCTCGTCTATATCAGAAATTACGACCTTTGCGCCCTCCCGGGCTAACAGTTTCGCTATGGCCTTGCCGATGCCTGCCGCGCCGCCGGTGACTATCGCGACTTTGCCGTTCACTCTTCCCATGTTCATTTCTTTCAAGCCTGCTGTTAGATAAACCCGCGAGTGCCGTATAATTGGGGGCTTGGGTCCTTACCCACCCGCGCTTACAGACGACGTGGCCCGAAGTTGCCCAAGCTCCGTATGTTCGCGGTAACAATTCGCTGTGGAGTTCCCATCGGCGAACCTTCCTTGGAAGGCGAGCGGTATTTCCTGCACCATTCGTCTGATATGTGATCAGGATAAGCACACTTTGAATCTCAACGGAAGAGACGATTGAGCCGTGCTCGATATTTTAACACAAATGTTGCACTCCGATTATGTGAGGCGGCGCCACGCTCCCAAGGGGTTCGAAGCTCGGGCGCTTGCCGGACACGTCAGTTCCAGAGCTCACAGGATGCGCTACGAACGTAGCACTTGCTGGCCATAAGAGACGTTTGTTGCAATTGAAAGCCATGTAAGCTAGACAGACAGTTGAGCCGGCGCTGCATACTGCCTGAGAAAATTTAGGCAAGCGGGTCTAGGTGTGGGCCCCGGTGGACAGCAAATTTCAGAAATTAGGAGTGCTTATGAAGACGCTTATGAAGATGGTGATCGCCGCGACCTCGCTGGCAGTCGCGACTGTGGCCATATCCCGGCAGGCCAACGCTGGCGCGGTGCTTGACCGTGTGCTTTCTAACAAGAAGCTGGTGGTTGCTGCGGGGACTGACTGGCCGCCGTTGTCATTCCTCAACGCGAAACATGAACTCGACGGATTCGACATAGAGATAGCAAAGGGTATCGCGACGTATTTGGGCGTGCAGATCGAATTCGTAACCCCCGGGTGGGACGTTATCTCCGCAGGAAAATGGACGGGTCGTTGGGACATGGCTATGGGCCAAATGGCTGCGACCAAGGCGCGTGCCGAGAAGTTTAGTTTCCCGGCGGTCTATTTCTATGCACGTAAGATTGCCGCTGTTCACAGAGATAGCAAAATGACCAAACTTTCGGATCTAGGCGGAAAGGTCGTCGGTGTCTTAGCAGGCACCCCGGAGTCCCTTTATGCCAAACACGAGTTGACGCCGGACTGGCTTGGGGCTCAGCCGGTCAGCTTTGAATTTAAGCCTGGAGAAGTAAAAACATACGACAGTAACCTTGTGGCATTGGACGATTTGCGGCTCGGCGAGGGCGTTCGTCTTGATGCGGTCCTCATCTCACAAACTCAACTCAGCAGCTTTCAGAAAAAATACCCGATTAAGCAACTCGGCGACCCGCTGTTTTCCGTGGCTGATTCTATCGCGACGATGCATGGCGACACCGAATTTGATGAGAAAATTGCAGCAGCCATGAAGATCATGAGAGATGATGGCACACTCTCGAGGTTGTCGCTCAAATGGTACGGGATCGACTACACAGTCGAAGAGTAAGGACTCTGAGGACAGGGTGATCCGGTCTAGATGGGCCCCTGTCATGCAGGGTAACTCTGATCATGCGGGGGGCAGGTTCATGCTGCCGACCGGCTCTGGCAGCTTCAAGGACACCAAAACAGACCGTTCAGCTTCTACCGGGGCTGCACAATCATACCTCCAGCATCTTGCAATCCGACTTGCACGCGGTAACGAGTCAGTCTCGACCTTATCAGATGGCGCGGTGAGTAAACTGTAGATATTGAAAGGCAACAAGCATATGAAAACGACCATTGCTACTAAGTATTTCAGTGTAAATGGGCTTCAGCGCGAAGTTTCCATCAATATTGACCAGTGGGGCGTAGCCCATATCAAAGCTGACAACTTGCAAGACCTCTTCTTCGCTCAGGGTTGGAACGCGGCACGGGATAGGCTGTGGCAAATGGACGTCTCACGCAAGTGCGGGCTTGGTCTTTTGTCCCGCGATTTCGGGCCTGGCTACCTTGCCCAAGACAGGGCTTCGCGACTGTTTCTCTATCGTGGTGACATGGAGCCAGAATGGAAGGCGTACGGACCCGACGCCGAAGAAATCTGCACCTTTTTTACCAACGGTATCAACGCCTACATCGATGCCTGCGATGCAGGATCAGCGCCCCTTCCACCTGAGTTCGCCGTTCTGGGAAATAGGCCGGATCGCTGGAAACCGGAAGATGTCGTTCGCATTCGCACCCATTGTTTAACTCGCAATGCAGCTTCCGAACTTCTTCGTTCCAAAGTCATGGCATTGGCAGGTCCGCAACTGGGATTAAAGCTCGATGTGCTGCGCAAGCAACTGTCCCATTGCGCCAGCGCGACTCCCGTGGAAGGCTTTGACCCCGTAGTAATTTCCGACCGAGTACTCCAGGATTTCTTCCTGGCCGGCAGCCCGGTAAACTTCACCACAGAGAGACTCGATAGTCTTCTCGAAGAAGCCCATCTATGGAAGGTAGTTACTCCGTCAGGCGATGTAGCACGTTCTTCGTTTGGGCAGGGCTCAAACAACTGGGCGATTTCCGCAGACAAGACGACAACAGGTCGGCCGATTTTAGCGCTCGATCCCCACCGCACGCACACCCTGCCATCCATCCGCTACGTCGTACACCTCGCAACGCCGGAGTTGGACGTGATTGGGGCAGGCGAGCCGATGGTTCCGGGCGTGTCCATGGGACACAACGGTACGGCTGCCTTTGGTCTTACGATATTTGGTGCGGATCAGGAAGATATCTATGTCTACGATACCTCTGTGGAGAATGGAAACTCATATCGTTACGGTGGAGGCTGGGAAGAATTTCGGGTCGTCGAAGAGTCCATTCCTGTGAAGGGATATCCAGATCAGCCGGTCGAATTGAAATTCACGAGGCACGGTCCAGTGGTGTATTTTGACCACGACGAGAACCGTGCATTTGTAGTCCGGACGGTCGTGACGGAACCGGGCACGGCACCCTATATGGCGAGCCTGTCGGTCATGCGGGCAAAGACCTACCCGGAATATGTGTACTCGCTCAGGGGTTGGGGGTCGCCCTCTGTAAACCATGTCTATGCGGATACGAGTAACAACGTTGCATGGCACGCGGTTGGTGCGATGCCGGTCCGCGACAACTGGGATGGGCTCCTTCCCGTGCCGGGTGACGGTCGTTTCGAGTGGAGAGGCTTTGTTTCTTCCGCCCGTCTTCCGTCGGAGCTTAATCCCGCACGTGGTTTCGTCGCGACAGCGAACGCAATGAATATTCCAGATGCGTGGTCCAAATCTAATCCGGCAGTTGCTTATGAGTGGCCGGATAGCAGCCGGCACGACACGCTCCATTACGAGCTCGGCAGCGACAAGCTGATCTCAATGGAGGACTGCATGCGCCTGCAGTGCTCAACCTATTCGCCCGTGGCGACACGGATCATAAAGGCAACGAGCAATATTTTTGGGGGTGCCTGCGATCTAGCACCATGGCATTTTCTCGACTGTTGGGACAATGATCTCACCGCAACGTCAGCGCCTGGGGCTCTGTTCGAGGTATGGCTTAACAAACATCTTGGTCCAATGGTCGCGAAGTACTATGGTGCGACGAACGAGCTGATTCCGATGCTTATGCCTGTTGAGGCTCAGAAAGTTGCGTCATGGTTGGAAATGGCCGCAGTAGATCCCGACCTGATCGATGCGTTGCAAGCCACTCTTGTCGAGGCCTGGGCCGAATGCTTCAAGTTGATGGGAGACAATCCCAAAAAGTGGTCGTGGGGCAGTCTTCATACACTTCGTCTGCAACATCCCCTTCAGTCTCTTGTCACAGCTGACTGGTCGTTAAAGCCCATACCTGTAGGCGGGAGCGGATCTACAATCAACTTCGCAACTTACAAGCTGGATGACTTTCGAGTAGACGCCGGGCCCTCAGTTCGTATGGTTATTGACGTCGGCTGCTGGGATGACAGTTTTTTCATAAACAATCCCGGACAATCCGGTATTCCGGAAACCAAGCACTATGTTGATCTTGCACCTAGTTGGACAGCAAATGAATACAAGCCGCTTGTGTACTCTGCGGCTAAGATCGATGAGCTAACCTCATCCAAGATCATTCTAGCGCCTCGACAAACGTTAGCGTGATAAGGCTGCCCTCAAAGAGATAAAGTCTGCGATAGCGACGGCTGAAGGGTGTTTTTCGGCGCGGAATATGTAGCCCTCCGGTGAGGGCCGCCTTGCCGAGGTAGGCAGAGGACTGCAAGTCCCAGGTATCCCTTCGACGGGGGTCGCCTTGCGAAATTGCGCGGCTGTGAGTCTGCGCCTCTTACACTGGACTTAAGACCGCACTGAGCGCTTCATGGGACATGCAGTTTTGCTGACGGGACCAGATCGGCGGGGGCGATGCGTCGTTGGAAGATCGCGCGCAGATACAGGCGGAGGCATTCGTGCCAGGCGCGGTGCGAAGTTGCGCGCCGCTTCGAGGTTCCGACTGGCCTGATCTACTGTGTTCCGGCGTGCAAATTTTGCACGCCGATTGACAGATCTACACATGGGGCGGCAAGCTTTGGCACAGGAGGCCGAGCCCTCCTGCGTCCCGGTTAAGCTCGTTGACTTTGCAGCCGTGACGCTTTCGAAGCGGCCATGTTCGTGGACTGCCCGATGGGGTGAAGGTAAGAATTGTCTCTGTAGCGCCATCCGACCTGACTTTGAACCGCGCCGGGTTTGCCGGAGGCTCCAACTTCTGAGAAAGTGGAGCCGATATGAGCAAGACAACAAACAAATTTT
>NZ_LNQB01000033.1 GCF_001651875.1 Sinorhizobium saheli | reverse complement strand
GTCCGTGTCGCGCCGAACTCCAAAAACAAATATCAATGTTTCCAGACACTTGAAGAAGAGGGGTACAATGAATCAGCGCTTCCAATTGGGCGCAGGGCCCGCTCGGCGGGATTGTTGTCGATGGCGACACGACCATCTTCCAGGAACAGGCAGAATGAGGACCATCGGCTCAGGCCGTAACGGAAGGCACTCGCCAGATCGCCCTTTCCCGGAATGCGGCTCAGCTGCGCCTCGGCCCAGACGCGCAAGGCTTCGACTTTTGCCTTGCTGTGCTTTTGACGTGCGGCCAAGCGGATATCGGCAGACTGACCGGCAATGTCGCGTTCGACGTCGTAAAGCGCACCGATACGATCGAGAGCCTCACGTGCGATCTCGGATTTATTCGAGGTCCAGATATCGTGGAAGTCGCGTCGCCAATGCGCCCAGCAGGCTGCCTCTCGGAATCGGGGTGTCCCATCCGCTCCAGGGTCATAAAGCTTCCCGTAGCCTTTGTAGCCATCGGCTTGGAGAATGCCGCTCGCCTGCCTGAGGTGATGGTGGACGTGGTCTTCCTTCCAGTCCGAAGCGAAGTAATAAACCGCACCCGGTGGAGCCGCGCCCGCCCAGGGACGTTGATCGCGGACATACGTCCAGATCCTGCCCTTCTTCACGCCTTTGCCCAACCCCTTGTCCCGCAGAGAGCGATCGAGCACCCGGATCGGGGTGTCGTCGGCATGGAGAAGGTCGCTTCCCATGATCGCGGCCTCGATCCGCTCGATCAAAGGCTGAAGCACCTGCATGGCGCGACCGCACCAATCGACCAGCGTGCTGCCGGGAATGTCGGCGCCCATGCGGGCGAAGATCTCGTTCAGGCGATACAATGGCAGATGGTCGTCGAACTTCGAGACGAGGATGTAAGCCAGAAGGCCAGCACCTGCCATGCTGCCCGGTATGGGACGGCTTGGTGCCGGCAACTGCACCATCTTTTCGCAACAACGGCAGGACTTCTTCAACCGAGCGACCTCGATGACCTTCATCTGCGCAGCGATCATGTCGAGGATTTCGCTTACGTCCTCGCCGACAAGCCGCAGTTCACCGCCGCAATCGGGGCAGCAGGTACCAGGATCGAGTTCTTTGCGCTCGCGAGCTGCCTTTTCCCGGACGGCGGCGCATAGTCTTTTTGGGCGTGCTTGCCACAGGCGCGGCAGGCACTGCCTCATCGACCTCATCGAGCGGCTTGGTGCTGCTTTCCGATGCGGCGATTAAAAGATCCTCCAGCGCCAGTTCCAGCTGCTGGATTTCCCGTTCGATCTTTTCAGAGGACTTGCCGAAGACCTGCTTCTTCAGCTTGGCGATACGCAGTCGCAAGGACTGGATCAGTTGGTCATGGACCTGCAACGTCGCCGACATCTTCGCGTTTTCCGCCTGCAAAGCGGCGATCATTGCCTTCAGGAAGGCCGGATCATCGGGAAGATTTTGGGGGGCATTCGACATGAGCCTGACTACCATAGGTCAGGACGAAGATCCATAAAAACGAGTAGAATCAGAAGGATAAATTAACCGACACGCGCCGGTGGGGCACCCCAGTTGGGACGCCGCCAATCAATTCCTTCCCATAACATCGCCAATTGCGCCGTTGTCAGGCGAGCCGTCCCATCGGCGGTCGACGGCCACGGAAAGCGGCCCCTCTGGAGGACCTTGTAATAAAGGCAAAAGCCCTGGCCATCAAAATAGAGAAGTTTCAAACGATCGCCGCGCCGGCCTCGGAATGCAAAAACCGCACCTCCTGTCGGCTTCTGGCGCAACACGTCCTGCGCAAGCGCCGCCAGACCCTCGATCCCTTTTCGCATGTCCGTTATCCCGCAGGCAAGATACACTCGAACACCAGTTCCCGGTCCGATCATGCCGACTCCACCGCCCGGATAAGCCGCGTCAGGGTGGCGGCATTCACGCCGCTGTCGAAGCAAAGGCTGCGGCCACAGGTCAATCTCAACTCGATCATACCAGAAGGGTCCTGCTGGTCCCCACGGCGCTCGGTCTGCACGGCATTCATATCCACGGGAACAAACACCGCATTCGCAGACGGCGACGACAGGCCCTTCTTCTTCAGCTCACTGCGCCAGGTGTAAATCTGCTGTCGTGTCACATCGTGTCGCTGCGCAACCTCAGTCACCGTCGCCCCGTCGATCCCAACCGACATGATAATCTCGAGCTTCTGTTCGTCGCACCACCGGCGCCGCCGTTCCTGCCCCAGAATTTCCACACGCATCACAAACCTCGCCTAAGACACGTCCTTAACGACGTCGTTAAGGACGTGTCTTAGGCCATCACGACGATAGCCGGCAGGCGGTGACAATCGGGCGGTTACCTTGCTCACCTAGCTAGGCTAAAGGAAGAACGCAGGGTTTGGGACTGCTCGGCTGTAGCCTGTAGCCCACGCCCGAACGAAATACATCGCGGATTGATAAAAGGGTCAGAATGCTTCTCGATAGAGAGCCAGCGCGTCTTCTTCACTTACTTCGACAGGGTTGTTGGCCAGAAGCCGGTTCTGTCTCATTGCAGCGGCGGCGAGCGTGCTAAGACACTCTTCCGTCACACCAACATCCCGAAGACGACGGGGGGCACCGCTTTCGATTAACAGCATTTTCATATGATCAACGAAGGCGTTGGCTCGGCTCATCGAATTCCCCTGTCCGCCCAAGTGCAGCACGTCCGCCAGTTCCGAGTAAAGAAGCGCGACCTCCTTCGCATTAAACCGCAAGACAGGGCCGAGCATCAGGGCGTTAGAAAGGCCGTGCGGAATGTGGTAACGCGCACCAAGGGGATATGCCAGCGCATGAACCGCGGCAACCGGCGAATTGGCGAAGGACTGGCCCGCTAACGTCGCGCCGAGCAGCATGTTTTCACGGGCAGTTCGGTTGGATGGCTCGTTGCAGGCGGCAATGAGATTGCCTCCGAGAAGCTTCAACGCTTCCCTGGCGAGGGCGTCGGAGAACGCATTCTTCTTGTGCTTGCTCGTGTACGCCTCTATTGCGTGAACCATCGCGTCGATACCGCTTGCAGCAGTGTGTATTCGCGGCAGCATCACAGTGAGCTCGGCATCAAGCATCACAAAATCCGCATAAAGCTGAGGCGAGACGACGCCCATCTTTGTAAATTCAGTCGTCGTAATGATGGAGATATTTGTAACTTCGGAACCTGTGCCTGCCGTTGTTGGCAGCAGGATTAGCGGCAAGCGCGCTCCCTTAACTTGATCAATGCCATACATGTCGGCAAGTGGTTGATTAGAGCTAAGCAGCACCGCGACTAGCTTTGCGACGTCAAGAGAAGAGCCCCCGCCACAGCCGACAATGATGTCAGCTCTAGCCTGTCGTCCAGCTTCGACACAATCATACACCACATTCTCTGGTGGATCGGCGATTACCTTGTCGAACACGGTTACGGCGAACCCAGCACCGACCAAATTGCTAATGATTGGGGCAACGAGACCCGCTTTTACGAGGCCAGCATCAGTAATGAACAGCGCGTTGCGTGGCTTAAACCGCGCTGCGATGACATTGCCGAGTCGTTTGGACCCGCCCCAAGCGATCTTCATTGCCGGCACTGTCTGGAATTCGAATTCTTGCATCTGAAACCCTCGGTCGCTCGACCGGCTTACCCAAAGCACCGCCGCAACTACACGTTACACAACTGAGAAGTTCTGTCGGTTTGCATCTCGGCATCCTTGCTCAGAGCGGCGGTCGCTTATGTGCCCACGGCTGGATCTGTTCAAATGCGGCAGCCGCCTGTAGTACACCGAGGTCGTCAAAACGCTGTCCGACGATTTGCAGACCGACAGGCAGCCCGGCTGAAGTGAAACCACATGGCACACTCGCGGCCGGGTTCCAGGACATATTGAAAGGATAGCTGAAATCGATCCAGTTGAACTCCTCCCATGGATCAACAGGGATCTGTCCAGGAACTAAGGGCTCGACGGGGAAGGCGGCGACCGCGGCGGCCGGCGTTAGCAAGAGGTCCCAGTCCTGAAACCATCGATGAATGTTCGCAACATAGTCCATCTTGCGACGACGCATGGCCTCAAAACGCGAGACAGGAACATCCTCAGCCTGTTTGATACAAGCTACGAGTCCAGGGTCCATTTCTGACTCCCACTCTGAAAGAAGACCAGCAAGACCTGAGCAACTCGCCGACCAAAAGAACCGAAATATCTCCGGACCTTCGTCCGCCCAGGCGGTAGACACTTCGTGGACTTTGGCACCGAGCTCTTCGAACCGTCCCGCGGAGGCCTTCACGAGTTCGGCGACCTCGGGATCCACGCGTGCAAAACCTAGATCAGGGCTATACGCGATACGCTTCCCCCGTACGCCTTCCTCCAGTCTAGCGAGATAATTGGCAGGTCCTGCTTCAAGTGAGGAATAGTCGAGGAAGTGAGGCCCTGCCATTACTTCAAGCATCAATGCAGAATCAGCAACCGTGCGCGACATCGGGCCAACATGGGAGGTCATATCTCCCGCCGAGACAGGATAATTCGGCACCCGGCCGAAACTTGGCTTGTGTCCGAAGATTCCGCAACAGTGCGCGGGAAGACGGATCGAGCCGCCGCCGTCGCTGCCTTGGTGCAACGGACCCAAACCTGCCGCCGCCGCAGTTCCGGCGCCTGCCGAGGAGGCGCCTGCATTGTAGCCAAGCTTCCAGGGATTGCTGGTGATGCCCGTCAGCGGACTGCGAGAAACCCCAGTCCAGCCGATTTCCGAGACCGTCGTCTTCCCAAGAACGATCGCACCCTGTTCGCGCAAACGCGTAACCAGCGGTGCATCTTCACTCGGTTGGTGGCCTGCGTAGATTTTGCTCCCTTGCTGAGTCGGCATGTCCTTGGTTATCTGCAAGTCCTTGATGGTAACAGGTACACCATGCAAACGCCCCAGATTCCGCTTGCCGCTCATAAGATCAGCTTCCGCTCTTTTCGCATCGTCTAACGCTTTATCTGCTGCCAGATGAGCGAAGACATTGAGCTTGGGTTCCAGCGCCTCAATACGGTCTAACAACGCCCGCATGTACTCTACTGGCGAAATCTTCCTGGTCCGGATAAGCTTGACCAGCTCAATCGCAGTCATGTATCCGATCGTTTCAGAGTCCATAATGTGCCTTCTGTTGTATTGTATTTGTTGATCCCGAATGCGGCTGCGAAATTCATTCACGCAGAAGCAATCCTCAGCCGCCAGATCGTTGTGAAGATCATTCGATCACAAACAGCTTGCGAGGCACCTTTGAAAGGAATTCAACCTTGCCCTCCGTAATCAGAATGCTTTCCGTAATTTCGATGCCCCAGTCGCCATACCAGAGCCCAGACATGAAGTGGAAAGTCATACCCGGGCGCAACTCGGTCTTGTCTCCGCTCCTGAAGCTGGCGGAATTCTCGCCCCACGCCGGCGGATACCCCATACCGATCGGATATCCCGACCGGCTCGTCTTTTCGAAACCGCCTCGAGCGAGTGCGGCAGTGTATGCCTTCGAGATGTCCTCGCAACAGTTCCCTGCCAAGGCCTTCTCGAGGCCAGCCTCCATCCCCTCGAGGACGGCCTTTTCCGCATCAAGTATCTGGGAGGTCGGCTGCCCCAGATAGTATGTTCGCGAAAGTGGGCAATGATAGCGCTTGTGCACGCCTGCCAACTCGAAGAAAATACTCTCATTTGCCCGAATGGGCCTGTCTGTCCACGTTAGGTGAGGGGCAGAGGCATCCGCACCTGCGCCAAGGTTCGGTACGCAAGCCGGATAGTCTCCCCAATACCCGTCAACCCCGCGAGTACCAACATAAGAAAGTTCGGCGATGACGTCGGACTGCTTGACGCCTGGGCGCAGCACGTCTGTTACCCGTTCATACATGGCTTCGACGATCTTCCCAGCACCGCGCATGTATTCAATCTCGCGGGGCGACTTCACGAGTCGTTGCCAGTTAATGAGGCGATCGGCGTTCTTAAATTTGGCGTTAGGGAGCGAAGCGTAAAGGGCCTCAAAAGAGGCGGCGGACAGGCAGGAACTGTCTTTTTCCACGCCGATTATTGCAGATCCGTGACCTTCGTCTGCAACGATTTGTCCGAGAACCGACATCGCATGCAGAGTGTCGGACTGGACGTATTCGTCCCCATACCATTTTATCCGGTCCTCACTAATGTATGCTGTTCGACGGCAGCCGTTAGCGTCCATGCGCCGACCAAACCAGAGTGGGTCCTGATCCTTAGAAACGACCACACACTGCGGTACATAATAGGAGCAACCATCGTATCCGGTCAGCCAGCCCATGTTGGCGGGGTCCGTAACGACCAGCAGATCGAGTCCTACTTTCTCCATCGCATTACGCGCCTTGTCGAGCCGGCTCTTGTATTCAGATATCTCGAATCGCAGTTGCGCTTCACTCATCTTAGATCCTCCACAATCGTTAGCTGGTCAGCGCTAGCGACTCCCATGCAAATCATTTGCGATTATGCTTTTCCATGTTGTCGACCAATCAAATAATGTGGACCAAACCCTTGGTTTCTAGGTCAGGAGAAACCTCCGGCCGAGAGGACAACCTCACCGCTCTGGCTCTACGGTGATCGTTCCCCCGTTTCGCTCGAAACGCTGGCTATCGTCAGGCGGCAGAGATCCGTAATGTCGTAGATCGGCAACCCTACGGTACGGCGAAGCGCCTTTGTGACGACAGGGAATCCCGTGCACTCGAAGAGCAGCATTCCGATTTCGGGATGCTCCGCATGTAGCCGTGCGACACAAGCGTGCACCTCACGCTCGATCTGATCAAGGTCAGTGCGAACAAACGGGCGCGCCAGCGTGTTTCGCATGTAATCGCCATCTTCAATACCGCCGATGACCACGCGAGCGCGATCGGCAGGCGTTTCGAGTCCGAGCAAATCTTCACTGCAATGTCTTGAGTCGGCCGTCAGGACGGCAATCTTTTTGCGCCGCGGCAGCTGGCGTAGCAGCATGGGGATGAGTAGCAGGCTGGACGTCACTACAGGTACGTCGACTGCCGCCGAGATCGCCGCCTGATGCCGGATAAAGAAACCGCAGTCAGCAGATATGACGTGGGCGCCTCTTGCAACCAAGCGCCGCGCAGCTGTCACGCAAGCCTCCTCAAGTGAAGCATCGCCGCGAATGACAATTTCCGGCAACGCGCCTTTCACCATCTCAGTGATGATCGGCCGGCTAAACGTCGCAGGGTTCAAGAATGATCCTGCGCGCGGACCGAGGCACGGGTCACGGGGCGGCCGACCTTCGTCAAGCTCGAGAATTCCGAGAACTAAAACGCCTTGCAACGGCATGATTGGGTCCTGTATCTCATCCGCTCCTGAGCGGTACGACTCCGTTCGAGTCAAGGCTTGGCAAAGTGGCCTATGGATCGAGGGGGAGCACTCACTCTGCGGGTTTCTATCGAAGAACGGGATGGTGTGCAACAAATGTTTTACATGGCCACGCCTCAGCACAAACGCGTCTCCTCTGCCAACTGCTGGACGTGCTTTAGCGAGGCCTTCTGTGAGCACTTACTGCGAGGAGCGCTCTAATCAATTTGAAGGCAATTTGATTGACCTTCAGGCAGATCCGACCACTGGCTAAAGCTACCGGTTCAGGGAGATGTCCTAAACTTCACTGAGTACCATGCGCGGGCGCAAAACGCCACCTTCTGAGTTCACCAAAAAGGCACAAATGTTGACGACGATATCGAAGGCGCTGCGCGGACAAGACAAGCGGCAACAAAAGTATGTGAGCATCATTTGATCTAGGAATGCAACAAATCCCTGCAATACCCAATTGTTAACTCCGTCGTTGACAGCAGGACTTTGTCGGAGACAGCGAAATTTGGGGTATGCACCGCGGATTCATTCCCCGGCTCCTGACTGCCAAACCAGAAGTAGATTGCAGGCACGCAACTAGAATAGAATCCGAAGTCATCGCTTCCGGGTGTTGCCGGGCGTCGAACAAACTTGTCCCCTCCTGCGAGTTCAACGACAGCCCTACGGAACCGTTCGACCAAGGCAGCGTCGTTGACGACAGGTGGCTCGCCCAAATGCGACGAAAATTTCGCCCTGCCCCGGTGCATAGCAGCAGCAGCTTCCGCGACCTCTCGGACGCGTTGGACCAACATCTCTCGCCGCTCTACACTGCTGGTACGAATCGTGCCTGTCATGACAACTGATGGACAGATGATGTTTGTGGCCTCCCCCCCACTGATAGTGCCGATAGTCACGACCGCCGCGTCCTTACCGGGCATTTCGCGCGACACCACCTTTTGAACTTCGTTAATGAAGGTTCCTGCAATTGCAATCGCGTCAACGCCTTCGTATGGCTTCGCCCCATGGGACATCAAACCCTCAAACTTGAGTTCGAACTGATCAGCCGAGTTTGTTACAGCGCCCGCTCGAGCGCCATACGAACCTGCCGGGATGTCAGTCCGGACATGGAAGCCCACGGCAGCGTCGAAACCGTCGAGCAGTTTCATCTCGACTACAGAGCGCCCCCCAAGCGGCTCGGCTTCTTCCGCAGGTTGAAAGAACACGCGAAGCCTTCCAGAGAAGTCAGTGCGCATACGGTGGAAAGCCAAGGCTGTCCCGAAGGCGATTGATGCATGGACGTCATGGCCGCAAGCATGCATGACGCCATCAATCTGCGACATGAACGGCAAGTCGTTGCGGCACTCCTGAATCGGAAGAGCATCGATGTCTCCGCGCAAAGCGATAAAGCGGCCGGGTCCTGCAGCGTGGCCCACAATGTCCACATAGAGACCAGTCTTATGAAAAACCCCGGCTCCCATAACGCCAAAATGCTCCAACGCCTCCCGAATTCTCCTTTGCGTTTTCCACTCAGTGTTAGATAGTTCGGGCTCGCGGTGCATTGCGTGACGCATTTTGATCACTGCCTGGCACTCTACTTGTAAAAGTCGGTAGTCACCCAATCGATTCATTTTACTTCAGCTTTCCTGGCTATCATTTATCGCAGCTACGGGGACATTTTGATGCGAGTGAGAGACAGTGATGCTCTCAGACCTCGATGGGTAAGGCGAAGCTGGCCTTAACGCGATCCATCACGACCATGGTCTTGAACCCTTTGATGTCGGGATTGTCATAAAAGAACCGCCGGGTGAAGAGTTCATACCCCTCCATGTCTTTGGCAGTTACAATGAGTATGAAGTCCGCTTCGCCTGTGATGTAATAACCGATCATCACCTCCCGCGTGTTCCGTATTGCTGTTTTGAAACGGTCTGTGATATCCGCTCGCTCCCTCTCCAGAGCCACCAACACGATCATGGTGATAGGTCGACCGACTGCTTTTGGCGAGACGATCGAGACATCCGCTTCAATCACCTTCTCGCTGCGCAGTCGCTTCAAGCGCCGTTGACAAGCTGTTGGAGACAAGTGAACTAGGGCAGCAAGTTCCTCGGACGTTAGGCGGTTGTTTTTCTGAACCGCCTCTAAGAGTGCCAAGTCAATGCGATCCAATTCAATCATTATGACGTCCTACGAAGACGATGGCTCGTCCTAGCAGAGCACCACTTGCAGACGGTGCAGGGCGTACTAAGCCTTAAGCGAAAAGTGCCACTCTCGACCGCTACGGCAATCTGCGATGTCGGAGTAATCGCAGTGACGCTTTGTCCGACATCTGCATCTCATCTTCAGCATTCGGAGATCGACACTGCGAGCTAGTTTCATCCGCCGTTGCGGCCCTTGAGGCTAATGGATCTCAAGGCGGCGATTCTGCGTCCCGCTTACGCCTTAGTGCGACAAGATCTGACTCAAGAACAACTTGGTTCTTGCGTGTTGTGGATTTGTGAAGAAGTCATTCGGCGCACCTTCTTCAACAATTTTGCCTGAATCCATGAATATAACCCGGTCCGCAACAGCTCGGGCAAAACCCATTTCATGAGTGACGCAAACCATAGTCATGCCGTCGCGCGCAAGACTCGTCATGGTTTCGAGCACTTCTGATACCATCTCCGGATCGAGCGCCGAGGTGGGCTCATCGAAAAGCATCACAGCCGGTTCCATGCAGAGAGATCGGGCAATCGCGACGCGCTGTTGTTGACCGCCGGAGAGTTGAGCCGGGTACTTGTTGGCCTGCTCGGGAATTCGGACCCGTTCCAAAAATCGCATGGCAGTCTTCCGAGCCTCCGCCTCGGAGACACCCTTGATCCACATTGGGGCAGCCATGCAGTTCATCAGTACTGTCATATGAGGAAAAAGATTGAAGTGCTGGAAGACCATACCCACGTTTTTGCGAACGTCTGTGACGTTGCGCATTTTGTCGTGCAGTCTAATTCCATTGACGATGATGTCCCCCTGCTGATGAGCCTCGAGACGATTGAAGCACCGGATGAGCGTTGATTTCCCCGACCCGGAAGGACCGCAGATGACGATACGTTCTCCTTTACGCACTGTCAGGTTGATCTCGGTTAATACGCGAAAGGAGCCGTACCACTTAGATACGTTGGTTGCTTCAATAATTTTTTCCGCACTCATCTGACCTAGTGATTCCGAGATTGAAGTGACCGGTGCGTGATGCGCGCTAACGGCATGCAAAGGCGTGTTTCCGGTGAGGCCGTTAAGTTGGCTTAGGTTGTTAACACTCATCGGACCTTGCTCCTTGCAAAATGACGTTCAAGCCGTGACTGAGCTACCTCGAGGCAGGCAGACATTATCCAGTAGATGATGGCGGCTGTTATTAGCATCTCCATGTGATGAAAGGTCGGCTGTCCGATCGTACGAGCAAGGAACGTCAATTCCCACACGCCGAGAACCGAAACCAGCGAACTGTCTTTCAACATAGAGATGAACATATTTCCCATGGGAGGTATAATGACCGGGAGCGCCTGAGGCAGTATAATCCGGCGCATGGTCAGACCAAAACCGAACCCCATGGACCGAGACGCCTCCCATTGACCTCGGTCGATGCTTTGGATGCCCGCTCGGAAGATTTCGGTCATGTAAGCACCGACGCAAAGCGAGAGAGCTAATATTCCTGAAGGTACAGCATCCATTATGATGCCCAATTGCGGCAATCCCAAGTAGATCAAGTAAATCTGCATGAGCAAGGGCAGTCCGCGGAAGAAGGATGTATAAAAGCTGGCAATGGCATAGGCAAAACCATTACTTGAAAGCTTTGCAACCGCTGCAATGATTGCGATCATGGACGCAAATACTAGCGATATAGCTGAGACATAGATCGTGGTTACTACCCCTTGCGTGATCAGATAAGGCAAGTTCTCGGAGATGAACGGAAGGCTGAGGTTGAACGAGTCAAAGAAGGCGAGAAACAACAACAAGAGTTCCAGCCATACAATGCCGACCTGAACTTTCAGGGGTGCAAACGCGATAAACACGACGTTAAGGCAGAACACAACCGTAATCATGAAGGCAATCGCGAAACGCCCGTAGAGACCGCTTTGCTCAGGATCGCCGATCACCGGCCTCATAAATTCGCCAAACGTCGTCCCGGTTAGATTGAAGAGCATGAAAACGGCTAACACAACGGCAAAGACCGCTGCGATGAACCAAGGCTTGTGAACAAGAACCTCGGATTCTACCGTATCTTGGTACAGCATGTGAAAACCTTTCAAAACGAGGGGACCCGGTCGTTTGCCGGGCCACCAGAGGTCAGTGACCTCAGTTTTGGGCGAAGTGATTGGCCCCGAACCACTTGATCGACAGCTTAGAGAGTGTGCCGTCATCGCTCATACTCTTTACGGCTGCTGCGATCTTATCGCTAAATTCCTTGTCGCCGTGAAGAACTGCGATTGCACCAGGGGAAGCGAACAGCGGCTCTCCAAGTTGTCTCAAAGGGTAGCCGTCTTTTATGGCCTTCGCGGCTATCACTTCGTCGGCGATCGCTCCGCTGAGACGGGCACCGTCACCTATGCGGAGATCGTCCAATACGATGTTGGTGCTGTCATACCTTTTCACCTCACTTGGTGTGAATTGGTAGGTAATTGGCTCGGCCCCGATCCAGTCGGGTGTTAGTTTGTGTTCTGCGTACGATTCCGCCACCGTACCGGCCGTGACGCCGATGACCTTGCCGTCAAGATCTGATGGCTTGTTTGCTTTGCTGTCTTTATGAACGACTGCGATTACAGGGTCGTAAGCGTAAACTGCGGGAAAATCGAACTTTTCGGTGCGAGCTTTGGTAGGCGTCATCTGCCCCATAGCCATGTCCCAGCGATTTTGCCACTGGCCGGAAGTGATGACTTCCCAACTGGGGGTGACGAACTCGATCTCAACTCCGAGCGATTTTGCTACCGCCTTGGCAACCGCTATATCATAGCCATCAAGCTCATGCTTATCGTTCAAGAACGACATGGCTCCCCAGTCGGTCCCGACTGCCACCCGTAGCTTTTTTGTTGCGAGCACGGTGTCGAGGACTGCCCCAGCTTCCGCCCTGTTGGGGAGGGCCATCGTTACAGCCGCGAATGATAAAGCGACGGTCAGCCGTCGCATCAGCTTATTCATGTGATGTTCCCCGCGTTAGCGTGTTCTTGGTTTTGAAGCTCACTGGCCCTAGGATTTGAGATACGCAAGCCTCAGCTTGATAAATTACCTTGTCTAAGCAAAATGTGCAACAGATGTTTTATTTGTAGCGTTTTGCGTCAAGTGAATCTTTTGGGGCACTTCCAACTGACCGACCGGGTACGCCACCTACTTGTGATTATGAGATGGCCCGCCCCGTCTGCAAGGGTGATTTGCAGACGGGGCGGGCCATACTTTTATAGTGGCCGCTCCGCTATTTCACTGGCGACGCCTTCGTCCAGCGGAGTATCGAATGTCATCAGGATAAAGCCCAACGTGAGATAGAAGCCAACGGTGGCCATGAGGTCGAACACGGCTTCCTTCCCGATGGTGGCTGCGAGCAGGCTTTCAACATCGTGGGGGAGCCGTTTGTCGTCGAAAAGTGCGTCCACGGCGCGAGCGATCAGCCCATCCTCCCCGTCGGGCAGGCCGCACATCGCTTGAATCCGCGCATCTGAAACACCGAGTTTTCTCGCTCGACTCACATGATGAGCCCATTCGTAAGGCGACCCCATCCGATGGGCCGCTCGCAGGATGACGAGCTCTGACCGAGCGGCACCTAAAGAACTATCCTTAACAAGATGCTGACGTAGTGGAGCCCATGCCTTCAGCAATGCGGGATGGTGCGCCATTGTGCGGTACACGTTAAGTGCTCCGGCAAATCCAAGCCTCATGTCCGCAATTTCAAGTGGCCAGTCTTCATCCGTAATCGGCAGGCAAGGAGATCTCGTCTTATGTGAGCCATTCATAACGGCGCCTCAGGTCTCGATGGCGGCTTTGATCGCCGCAGCGAGACGATCCACGATCATATCGATTTGGTCGGGCTGAATGATGTAAGGCGGAGCCAGCAGTACATGGTCGCCGAACTTCCCATCGATTGTACCGCCCATCGGATAGCAAATTAGGCCCCGCTGCATTGCCTCTCTTTTGATCTTGGCGTGAATCTTACGAGCCGGATCGAACGGCTGCTTCGTGTCCTTATCCGCGACAATTTCCAACCCGCGAAATAGCCCCCGACCTCGGATGTCGCCGACGTACGGCGACTGGCCGAGTGCCGCATCAAGTCCGGCCTGGAGCCGATCGCCCATGTTGATGACGTTGGCCATCATTTCTGGGCGCTTGATGATCTCGACCACTTTGCTGGCTGCCGCCGCAGCGATGGGATGACCGATGTAGGTATGGCCGTGCTGGAACAGACCCGAACCTTCGGCAAACGCGCGATAGATCTTTTCCGACAACAGCACCGCGCCGATCGGCTGGAAGCCCCCCCCCAAGCCCTTCGCAATGGTCACCAAATCGGGAACAATTCCTTCCTGTTCCAGTGCGAATATCGTACCAATACGGCCCATACCGCACATCACTTCGTCGAGAATGAGCAAGATGCCGTACTTGTCGCAGATCTTTCTGATCCGTTTGAAATAGTCCGCCACGGGTCCCACAGCGCCGAGCGTGGCGCCGACAACCGGTTCCGCAACAAAGGCCATGACCTTGTCGCCTCCCAACTCGACGATCTTCGCCTCCAGTTCGGCTGCCAGTCGTGCAGCGTAGGTCTCAGGTGCTTCACACGCCTGCATGTCTCGATACGCATAGCAGGGCGAGACATGATGTGTTTCCGGCAAGATCGGCTTGAACTGTTCGCGGCGCCACGCATTTCCACCGGTTGCTAGAGCCCCAATTGTGTTTCCGTGATAGCTTTGACGACGTGCAATGATATGTCGGCGTCGCGATTCTCCGATTTCGACGTAATACTGACGCGCCATCTTGAGCGCCGCCTCCACGGCTTCGGAACCGCCAGATACAAGGTAGACATAATCGAGACCCTCGGGCGCCAACGCGACTAGCTGCTCGGCAAGCTGTTCAGCGATGTCGGTCGTGAAGAACGAAGTATGGGCATAGCTGATGCCCCCCATCTGCGCCTTCATTGCGTCTAGCACTTCGGGATGATTATGGCCAAGGCAACTGACCGCCGCGCCGCCTGATCCATCTATGTAGCTACGACCCTCGCTATCTGTAATGTAGATGCCTTGCCCGGCGACGGCTTTTGGCAGATTCGTACCGATGGTTCGATGGAGGATTTTGGTCATATTTGTCTCGGGCTGTTGCGGCCGGCAGTTCGGCCCTGGTTGCCAATGATTTGCAGCATTTTGCGAAAAATGCAACAACTGTTTTAGGTGATCATGTTTTGACCCATTTGTTTTCACACGTTAAGCATCAGCGCGGTCAGTGGCCGACATCAGCGCAGCGAGGATTTGACTTTTCCACTCTCCGGAGAGATGGTTCGGTTGAATTACGGCAGCCATCATGAGGCAAATGTTGCAAAAGGGTCCACTTCACGCTGACATCATTGAGCGGTTCGACGATATGTCTGAGCAGTTGCAGCAGGCAGCGCGCCATATACTTGAACATCCGCAGGAGGTCGCGCTGGTTTCCATGCGAGAATTGGCGCGCAACGCTGGCGTGCAGCCGTCAACAATGACGCGCTTGGCGAAATTCCTCGGGTTTTCTGGATATGAAGATTTCCGAGGGCAACACGCCGACGTCATTAGGGTTAGCGCGGACGGGTTCGCTATGCGCGCTATGCAGAGAGACGAGGGCACAACGAACGGTGAAGGGCTGGCGCATCGAATGCTCCAGAGCCTATCAGCGCAGATAGCTCGGCTTTGCGAATCTGATACGCTCTCCAGGCTCAGCACCTTGGCCGATCGGCTGAAGAATGCCCGCAGGATCTATGTTCTTGGAGTACGCTCCTGCCATTCGGTAGCCTGGCACTTCCACTACGTCATGACGTTACTAGGCGAAAAGACCGTCCATCTAGATGGTCCAGCCGGAACGGGCGGCGACGCGCTTATTCGCGCCACAGCAGACGACGTTCTTCTCGCCATATCAATCAATCCATACTCGCTTTATACTCTGGAACTCGCTCAGGCAGCCCGTGAAAGAGGGATAGGAGTCCTTGCAATAACCGACAGTGAGGTTTCTCCGCTGGTAACCATTGCCGAGCATGCGGTCCTTTGTTCAACAGAGAGCCAGACCTTTTTTCACACCTTGACCCCTGCTCTAGCAATCTCGGAGGTCTTGTGCGGGATCTTGGCAAACCATGACCGCAAGGCGGCCCTTGAAGAGCTTAAGCGGGTCGATCGCCACCTTTCCTCGATGAATACATACGCAACTTCCATTCCTCGACGTAAGATTTGATCTAGATGTTTGGTCCTAGTGGATGGAATCTAACACTTGGTGCCCACGTTTGACGGCAGCGATGATTTTGTCGGGATCGGCGGTCCAAGTGAAGGG
>NZ_LNQB01000032.1 GCF_001651875.1 Sinorhizobium saheli | reverse complement strand
TGAGCCGGTTTCGGTTCTGAAGCGCGTAGAGGCCGGGCGTGACAGCGTCGTGAATCAGCGATGACAGCTCGATGAAAACTTGCTCCTGGTCATGGGTGACGGAGAAGGGCCGAGAAGGACGGCACCGGCGCGCGCCTGAAGCGCCCCGCTCCAGGAACAATTATCACAACCCGCCATTTCCCTTACGACCCGCGGTCGACAGCGATGGAGAGAGAGATGGACGAGGCACAAGCGATTTCCCAGCCCCGAGGGGCCTCCGATTATCCCGGGCGCGAGGCGGACTGCATTGCGGCTCTGAGACCGGCCGTCTCGGAGCTCGCGGCAACGTCCCAGGAGAGCATCGTCGCGGCCATGGGCGGAGAATTGACGGGTGAATTGCTGGAGCTTGCCCACCGGGCGGAGGAGGCCGGCTGGACCGCCGACGAAGCATCGGCCGCCATCGAGGTGCTGGCGCGGGAATACGAGGGCGCCAAGGGAACCATTTTCGATTGAACAGATTGGTGGCCAAAGGCCGGGTGGCAGCATTCCGTTCGCAATCTGCTGTTTCAGACGCACCGGTTCGTTCAGCCAGGAGGTACCGGCCGTTGGCAAGACTGGGCGTGTTGACCTTCCATCGGTGCATCAACTACGGATCATTCTGGCAGGCGCGCTGCCTGGTGCATGGTCTGCGTTCGCTCGGCGCGGACCCGGTCATTCTCGATCATCGTTCCGCGCGCGTCAGCCGTGCCGAGTTGCGCTGCGCGTTGCGGCCGCTTTTGCCGGCCAGGACTGCGCCGGCGGACATTCCCCTCTATGCTTCCAAGGCGAGAAAATTCCTGAGCGCTCTTGCCTCGTTGCCGCTCAGCGCTCCGTTCGCCCTCGACGACCCGGCCGGTCTCGAGGATTGCGACATCGTCGTCATCGGCAGCGACGAGGTCTGGAACCTGCGCCATCCCTGGTACGGCGGCTATCCGCTGTTCTATGGCGAGGGCCTCCGGGCAAGAAGCCTCGTCTCCTACGCCGCAACCTTCGGAAACCACTCCGCCGCCAGCGGGCTCGACCATTTCTGGGCGGAGAGGCTCAGCAAGTTCGATGAGATCTCCGTCCGGGACGAGAACTCCCGGCGGATCGTCGAGAAAGCCGTCAGACGGGAAGCCGCACTCGTCCTCGATCCCTGCCTGCAGTTTCCCGAGACGATCGTGTCTTGCCGGCACACCGCCTCACGCCCCTATGTCGCCGTCTACGGGCACTCGTTTCCGGCCTGGTTCCAGAAGGCGATATGCCGCTGGGCGGCGGCGCGCTCCCTCCCCCTCGTCAGCATAGGCTATCGCAACGAGTGGGCGGACGAGCAATGGCTCGATGCGGGACCTTACGAGTTTGCCGGCTGCATTGCCGGCGCCGAGGCGGTCGTCACCAATTTCTTCCACGGCTGTGTCTTCGCGCTGCTCAACACCAAGCCCTTTGCCTGCGTCCTCTCCGACTACCGCTCAAACAAGATCGTCGACCTGACGCAACTGGTCGGCGCTGAGCCGCACGTGATGGCGCCCGGCACGTCCCAAGCGGAATACGAGGCCATCCTCGACGAGGCGCCCGGCCGCGCCATTGCAGAGCGGCTCGCGCAACTGCGAGCACAATCGCGGACCTATCTGATCAATGTCCTCAACTGAACGCCCAGGAGCCCGGACGACCAGCGCTACGCTCACGCCGAGGCAGATGGCGAGAGCGGGGCTTTGCATCGGCTGCGGGGCGTGCGTGGCGCAGTCGTGCGGGGGGTCCGCCGCAATGCGGCTCGATCGCTATGGCCAGCTGAAGCCGGTCGTATCGGAGGCGCGCGGGTTCTCGGAACTCTGCCCCTTCTCGCCTGATGCAAGCGATGAAGACGCCATCGCCCGCGAGCGCTTCGGTTCGGCGCGCCATTACGATCCCCTGATCGGGCGCTTCGAGGCGGCCTATGTCGGCTATGTCCGCGAGGGCCGCTATCGCGCGGAGGGGAGCTCCGGCGGCATGGCCAGCTGGACCGCCGTGGAGCTTCTGGACCGGAAACTGGTCGATGCCGTTGCCCACGTGGTTCCGGGATCCGGGGATGGCACAGCGCTGTTCCGCTACCAGGTATCGCGGACCGTCGAGGGCGTGCGCAACGGCGCCAAATCGCGTTATTACCCGGTGGAATTGTCAGGCGTCGTCGAGGAGATGAGGCGACGTCCCGGCCGCTACGCGGTCGTCGGCATTCCTTGCTTCATCAAGGCCTTGCACCTCCTCTGCGCGCAGGACCCGGTGCTGCGCGACCGCCTTGCTTTCACGCTCGGTCTCTTCTGCGGCCATATGAAGAGCGCGCGCTTCGTCGAGAGTTTCGCCTGGCAGATGGATACGCCGATGGATGCGGTGACGGGCGTCGACTTCCGGCTGAAGAATGCGAGCAGGCCGGCGAACTGGTACACCGCCGAGCTGCGGCTCAAGGACGGGAACACGAGAGCCAAGGATTGGTGGCATCTGGTCGACGGCGACTGGGGGGCGGGGTTCTTCCAGAATTCGGCCTGCAATTTCTGCGACGACGTGGTTGCCGAAACCGCCGATATCTCGTTTGGCGACGCCTGGGTCGAGCCCTACGCCAGCGACGGCCGCGGCACCAATGTCGTCGTCGTTCGATCGCTTGTCCTGCAAGAGCTCATCGCCCGTGCCGTCGGCGAAGGGCGGCTCGATCTCAAGGAGGTCGACAGCGCCTTCGTGGTCGAAACGCAGGCGGCGGGCTTCCGGCAGCGACGTGAAGGCCTCGCCTTTCGCCTTGGCTGGCCGCGCGTTTCAATAAGGCTGAACAAGCGTGTTGCGCCGAGGTGGCGCGGTCTGTCCGTGCGCCGCATGCTCGTCTATTGGCTGCGCAGCATGATAAGCGCCGGGAGCCATCGCGTCTTCTGGCTTGCGAGAAGGCTTCGTCTGCCGGCCGTTTATATCCGCTGGGCGTCGGCGATGCTCTCCCTTTACCAGGGCGTCACCTATTCGCGCGGCTGGATCGGCAGGTTCATCGACCGCATCTGCCGCTGAGGGTCCACGAGGTCGAGTGACGCAGGCGCGGGCGCATAGCGCGCGATCATCTCGGCACAGAACGCGGCAAATTCCTCCGGTACGATCGGCGCGCTGGTGTGGTGCGGCGCCAGTCCCCTGTGCTCGGGCGTGAAGCAGAAGGTGACGGTGACGTCGAAATCTTCAAGCGCCTCCATCTGCCGGTCGAACCAGGCCAGCGCGTCGGGCCGGAAGCGGTCGGCCCAGGAAAGGCCGGTCCTGAGGTGCGTGACGCCGAGCCGCTTCATCCATGCGACGGCGTCGTCAAGCCGCGGGTCCTGGAAATGGAACCATTGCACGAGGCCGATATCCGGCGTGTGTCGGGCAAACTCCTCGAGCGCCAGCTTGGGCGAGCCGTCCTCGCGCAGGAGGCCCATGTAGAAATGTCGGTAATAGGAGGAGCCCTCCGCCTCCTTGTGCCGGGTGGTTGCCTGCCAGGAACGCGGCAGGTCGTAAAGACTGTACCATTGCACCCGATCGGCCCGGCCCTCGAGCAGTTCGGCCGTCCGCTTCAGCCCCCAAAGCTGCACGTCCTCGGCACCGAAACTCGACACGCCGACCTCGCTGATCCAGATCGGCAGATCCGTCACGGCGCGCAGTTCGTCCAGCTTCCGCGGCCATTCGTCGATCTGCCAGAGGTTCCAGTCGAGCGGGAAACCGTGTGCGGCGATGGCATTGACCTCTTCGAGGACGCCATAGGATTTCATCAGGCCGATGAAGTCCGGATCGATCGGCGAAATGCCGCCAAGCAGCCGCGTCAGGACGGGATTGACGCTCCGTACCGCATCGGCAGCGAGCTTCGCCATATGTGCGAAGCGACTCCAGTCCGGGTCGATCTCCGGATCCCAATGCGACTTGTTGTTCGGCTCGTTCCAGATCATGACGGCTTCGATCATCTGTGCCTCCGCATGGGGTATCTGCAGTGTCGGCGCAGCGCCTCGGCCGCGCTCACGCGATCTCTTCGTTCAGGGCCAGCACCTTCGCTCCCCAGTCGCCCATCGCCACGGCGGAGATGGAGGCGGGTGCAATATCGAAACGGGGCCAGGCGTCCGCCGAAAGCCCGAGAACGTGACTGACCATCGCCTTGATAACGTCGGCGTGGCTGACCAGAACGATCTTCTTCCGGCTTTCTCGCCGCGCCAGCGTTTCCATCAGCGCCAGTGCCCGGTGCTGCACCTCGAGCATGGTTTCGCCGCCAGGGGCGCGCACGAGGCTACGCATGGCGTTCCATTGCTGCCACAGCGGATCCGCATCGAGGACGTCGAAGGTCTTGCCAGACCAGGTGCCGAAGTCCACCTCGTCGAGCGCAGCCGTCGTCTCCACCTCGACCCCGGATGCGGCGGCAATCGCCGCCGCCGTTTCCTGCGTGCGCCGGCGCGGGCTGGCATAGATCGAGGTGAACTCCTCGCCTGCGAGGCGCGAGGCGAGCCGCCGCGCCTGTTCGCGCCCAGGCCGACCGAGCGGAACATCGGCCGTCCGCCCGGCCAGAAAATTGCCGACCCTGTCGTGAGCGGCGTGCCGCACCAGGAGAAACGTTGCCGTCACTCTGCGGCCCCCAGCAGACCACACGCGTCGCCGGCGATGAATTCCTCCAGGCGCCTGCGGGCCTCGGCGTCGGTGAATTGCCTTGGCGGCGATTTCATGAAGTAGCTCGCCGGGGCAATCAGCGGCCCGCCGATCTTGCGGTCGAGCGCGAGTTTCGCGCAGCGGATGGCGTCGATGACCACGCCCGCCGAATTGGGTGAATCCCAGACTTCAAGCTTCAGTTCGACGTTGAGCGGAACGTTGCCGAAGGTGGTTCCCTCGACGCGGATGTAGGCGAATTTCCGGTCCGCGAGCCAGGGCACGTGATCGCTGGGCCCGACGTGAATGTCGCCGGCGGCGAGCGGAATGTCCATCTGGCTCACGACTGACTGGGTCTTCGAGATCTTCTTCGATTCCAGCCGTTCTCGCTCCAGCATATTGAGGAAGTCGGTATTGCCCCCGAAATTGAGCTGGTAGGTCCGGTCGATCCTGACCCCTCGCTCGCGAAAGAGGTTGGCGAGCAGCCGGTGGACGATGGTCGCCCCGACCTGGCTCTTGATGTCATCGCCGATCAGCGGCAGGCCGCGTTCGGCGAATTTCCGCTGCCATGACATGTCGGAGGCGATGAAGACGGGAATGCAATTGACGAAGCCGCAGCCGGCGGCGAGCGCCTGCTCCGCGTACCAGCGCGTCGCGACCTCCGAGCCGACGGGGAGATAGGAGACCAGCACCTCTGTTTCGGTCTCGCGCAGAACCTCGGCGACGTCCGCCTCGGGCGCGCCGGACTCTTCGATTTCCTCGCGCAGATACCGCCCGATGCCATCGAGCGTTCTGCCGCGCTGGACGGGAACGCCGCTGGCGGCGACGTCGGCGAAGCGGAAGGTATTGTTGGGTGGGGCGTAGATGGCTTCGGCCACGTCGCGTCCGACCTTCGCGGCGGCGACGTCGAAAGCCGCGGTGATTTCGATATCGCGAACGTGGTAGCCGCCGAGATTGACATGCATCAGTCCCGGCACCGGCTCGTCTTCGGTCGCGTCGCGATAGAACGTCAGCCCCTGGACGAGGGAAGACGCGCAGTTTCCGATCCCGACCAGTCCGACCCGAATGGATTTCGATCGCATCTCTCCGCCACTCCCGCAGTATCTACAATGCTGCCCAAACCCGCGCCCGGCGGAATGGTTCCTCGCGCTTTTCGGGTATCGCCGGATCGAATTGAGCCGCAGCGCGTTGAAACCGGACGTGGATTGATGGGCGAAACCATGCTCGTTTACGGTGACGTCAAGCGATCGGAGCGCGCCGACGCCCTGTGCGCGGCGATTGCGGCCGAGCTCGGGACGCTCGAGCGCCGGCCGCCCGGTCTCGAGCGGCACGCTGCCCTCGTCGGCGTCCTGCTCAAGGCCGGCGAACTCGTGCAGGGGTTGTCGGATGCCGAGTTCGGGAGCGCCATGAGCGACGAGCTGTCGGCACCGCGCGAGATCGGCGGGACTCTCCTCCTCGACCTGGCGCAACTCGTCGTCCGCTCCTGGCGACAGGGCTTCGCCGGCCGGCTGGCCGTGCCGTCGCGCACCACGGCGCTGCTTGCGAAGTTGCGCACACCGCTGTCGCTCGACGTCAAACAGCCCGAGGGCTATGCGTTCTACGGCCTCTATCCGGAAAGCTACGCGGAGGCTGCAATGCGCTCGGGACTTCGGTCGGACACCATCGTAATCGGCATCCGGACCATCGGGACCAGCCTCGCGGCAGTCGTCGCCGCCGCACTCGGCGCCGCAGCACCGGTCACGCTGCGGCCGACCGGCCATCCTTTCCGCAGGCGAATTGCCGTTGGCCCGCGGCTTTCGCGACACCTCCTCGGTGATCGGACAGCCGATTTTGCGATCGTCGACGAGGGGCCCGGTCTTTCCGGCAGTTCCTTCGGCTGCGTCGCCGACTGGCTCGAGGAACATGGCGTCAGCCGCAAGCGCATTCATTTCTTTCCGGGCCATCGGGGCGGGCTCGGGCCGGAATCCAGCCATTGCCATCGACAGCGCTGGGCGAACGGCAACCGCCACGTCGTCGACTTCGATGAGCTCCTGCTTGGGGCGGAATGTCCCCTTGCCTCCTGGGTGAGCGAGCTCGTCGGCGCGCTGGAGCGGCCGCTCGAAGACGTTTCCGCCGGCGCCTGGCGCAGCGTGGTCTGCGGCGACCGCGATCCCTGGCCGCCCGCCGACCGGCGGTTCGAGCGGAGAAAATTCCTCGCACATACGCGCGACGGTCAATGGCTCGTCAAATTCGCCGGCCTCGGCGACATCGGCGAGCGGAAGCTCGACAAAGCCCGTCTGCTCGCCGAGGCCGGCTTCACGCCGCCCGTCGCCGGGCTTTGCCACGGCTTCCTCGTTCAGAAATGGGTGCCGGCGAGACCGCTCACGGCAGCGGAGTTCCGTCGCGCGGGCCTTATCAGGCATCTCGGTCACTACCTCGCCTTTCGCGCCCGTCACCTGCCGGCGCCGGTGACGCGAGGGGCATCCGTTTCCGAATTATGCGCAATGGCAGTCATGAACACCGAGGAGGCACTCGGTGCCTCGGCGGCAGCAAGGCTGAAGCCACGGCTCCGCGACGCGGGACGATACGACGCCTCCGTGCTGCCGGTCGATTCGGACAACCGTCTCCACCGCTGGGAATGGCTCGTTGCGGGGGAACAGCGCCTCCTCAAGGCCGATGCGCTCGACCACAGCGGCGGCCACGATCTCGTCGGATGCCAGGGCATCGCCTGGGACGTTGCGGGAGCGAGCGTGGAACTCGACCTTTCCGGGGACGAGACCGCCGAGTTGCGCTCAATCGTATCGGACGGATGCGCCCGGGCCGTCGACGCGGAGCTGCAGGCGATCCTCGAGATCTGCTATCTGACCTTCCAGCTCGGGCTGTGGATCTCGGCAAGGTCCATGGCAACGGATGAGGAAAGCCGTCGTCTGGACGCCATGGCCGCCCGCTACGCGACGCTCCTCCGCGGCCATATCGCGGGGGTCGGAAGCATCTAAAGCGCGTCCCACCCAAACGAATTCACGCGACGCGCCTTAGGAAAGTGTTCACATTTCGCGCGACATCAACGCCCGTAGATCCTGTCAAG
Organism: Sinorhizobium saheli; assembly: GCF_001651875.1. Taxonomy (GTDB): domain Bacteria; phylum Pseudomonadota; class Alphaproteobacteria; order Rhizobiales; family Rhizobiaceae; genus Sinorhizobium; species Sinorhizobium saheli. The sequence continues at coordinate 7,978 of NZ_LNQB01000032.1, read as the reverse complement.
GACATCCGCCACCGTCACCAGCCGCTCGCTTTCCGGATCGAAACGCTCCCCCGCAGCGAGGCGCTCCGCCCATGCGGCCGCCGCCCGTCCGCCCCAGGCGTCCGGAGGAAGCGACAGGACCTCCCGTTGCGTGCCGCGATACTGCTCGGCCGCAAAGTCCAGATACGAGCCGTCCACGTTCTTAAGGCTGGCGCCGCCTTTCGTGCCGTAGAAATCCGCGGCGATCACCGCATCCCATCCCGCCTGCAAATGCCATGAGCATGCGATCCGGGCGACGACACCGTTTGCCAGTTCGAGCGTCGCGACCGCATAGTCCTCGACCTCGTCGCCATCGCGCAGGATCGGCAGGCCCTTGGCGAACAACTTGCTCCTGACCTGCACCACCTCCGGGAAGTCGAGCGCCCAAAGCAGGAGATCGACGAGATGGACGCCGAGGTCGATGACACAGCCGCCGCCCGAGAGCGCCTTGTCGTAGAACCAGGGCTTGCTCGGCCCATAGGCGTTATGGAACGTGAGGTCCACCGCGAAGACCGTGCCAAGTTCGCCCGACGTGATCAGGTCGCGGATCCGCCGCATCCCGTCCGTGTAACGATAGGAGAGATCGACGCTCAGCAGCCGGTTCATGCGCCGGGCGGTCTCGACGACGGCGGCGGTCTCGTCGCGCGTGCGGCCGAGCGGCTTCTGGCAGAAAACCGCGATACCCTTCTCCAGCGCCACGATCGACTGCGCGGCATGGAGCGCGCTTGGCGAGGCGATCACGATGCCGTCGAGTCGCTGGTCCAGCAGGGCCTCGGGGGAACCGACCAACAGGGCCTCGGGCGTCAGTTCGCGCGCGGCCGCAGCCATTTCCGGCGACGGGTCGAAGATCGCGGCGGTTTCGACCGCCCCGGTTTCGACGATCGCCCCCATGCGATGAAGGCCTATTCTTCCCACTCCGAGAAAGCCGACGCGCGGCCGGCGAAGAGCGGTGCGGGGTGTCGCAAGCGGCATGACGTCACTCATCATAGATCACCAGCGCCTTGATGAAGCCTTCGGGCCGGTCGCGGGTCATGTCGAGCGCCGCGCCGAGCTCTTCGAGCGGGAACCTGTGCGTATAAAGGCGCGAAGGAGCGATCCGCCCCGCGGCCGCGGCCTCGATGGCCTCCCGGATGCCGCGCATGTAGATGGCCGGGTCGCGCTCGTGCGCATTGATCACATCGAGCCCGCGCCAGTTCCAGAGCTGCATGTTGACCTGCCGCGGACCGTCCTGGTGGTAGCCCGCGATGACAAGCCGGCCACGCTCCCTGACGAGTTCGGCGGCAAGATCGAGGGGCCATTGCTTGCCGACCGCCTCGATGACGCAGTCGCAAAGCCCTCCCGACGTCAGCCGCTTCACCTCCTCGATGATGCGCCAGTAGTCGTCCATCGCGACGACATGGCTCGCGCCGACGCCTTTGGCGGAAGTGAGCGAAGACGGCCGGCGCGATATGGCGATGACCCGCGCGCCGGCGGCGCTCACGAGCTCCGTCAGAAGCATTCCGAGAAAGCCGATGCCGACGATCGCGACGGTCTCCCCCGGCCGGATGCTGCTTCGCCGGAAGATGTTGAAGGCGCAGCCGAGCGGTTCGCCGGGAAAGGGTTCTCCGGCAAGCGCGGCCGGCAAAGCGGCGATCGCGGTTTGGTCCGCGATGTCATGCGTCGCATAGGCGTGATAGGAGAGAGCCGCCACGCGGTCACCCGGCTTGAAATCCTGCACCTCGTCACCGACGGCATCGACGACACCCCAGCCCTCGTGGCCGAGCCCGCCCGGTTCCGTCGGGAACTGCATCCAGTCCGGTCCCGACCAGGGAACGAGATTGGAGGCGCAGACACCGCAGCCTTCGAGCCGGATCCGCACCTCACCGGGCCCCGGTTCCGGCAAAGGGAGCGTCTCGATACGCACCTGACCGGGGCCGGTGATAATCGCCGCGGACATCGTGTCGGTCCGGGCGCTTGCCGATATGTTCATGCCTCTTCCTCCCGCCATGAAGACTTTTTGGCCGGGCCAAACGCTGCGCCGCGACGCGCAAGCGACGCTGACCAGAACTTGCGAAATAGGCGGGAAACGGCACTCGTCCACCTCGCGCCGTTAACTTGATCCCGCCGCTTTTGTTCCTGGGCGGAGAAATCGCATGGAACACTCCCGCAGGTGCGAGGTTTGTAGCTTGCGGTGGTGTTTGTAGCTTCGAGTGCCAGCGCCCGCTGCAAAGAGCAAAGTAGAAGAAGAAGTCATAGAAGAAGGAACCTTTGCTGGGAACGTTTGTTGGACAGCTTTGTCTCTACCTTGGATGGATCAACGTCAGGTGCGTTTATGACGAAGGTACTTGTTACCGGTGGCTGCGGATTCATTGGCCGGCACGTGATCGAGGAACTTCTCGCCAAGAACTATGACTTGCGCGTTCTCGACGTGCTTAACGAGCAGGTCCATGCGGATGCGGAAGTCATGCTGCCGCCGGAGGTTGATTTCAGACGCGGCGATGTTCTTGACGCAGCTTTGGTGAGAGACACGCTGAAGGACATCGACTGCGTCGTCCACCTGGCGGCCGAGGTCGGCGTCGGCCAGTCGATGTACGAGATCTCCCGTTATGTCGGCGTCAACGATCTCGGCACGGCGGTGCTGCTGGAGGCGATGATCGGCACGGCCGTTCGTCGCATCGTCGTCGCCTCGTCGATGAGCGTTTACGGCGAAGGCCTCTATGAGACGGCATCGGGCGAGCGCGTGTCGGACGCGCGGCGCTCCCCCGCCGATGTGAAGGCGGGCGCCTGGGACCCGATCGGCGCCGATGGTGAACCGCTGAGGCCGGTCGCCACGGACGAGCACAAGCCGGTCGATCTCGCCTCCATCTACGCGCTGACGAAATACGCGCAGGAACGTCAGGTCCTGATTTTCGGCGAAGCCTATGGCGTCGACGCGGTGGCGCTTCGCCTTTTCAACGTCTACGGCGCAGGCCAGGCGCTTTCCAATCCCTATACCGGTGTCCTCGCCAATTTTGCCTCGCGCCTTGCCAATGGGCAGCCGCCGATGGTGTTCGAGGACGGCAGGCAACGTCGGGACTTCGTTCATGTGCGCGACGTGGCACGCGCCTTCCGACTGGCGCTAGAACGCCCGCAGGCCGCCGGCCAGGTCATCAATGTCGGCAGCGGCCAGGCCTATGCGATCGCCGATATCGCTTCGTTCCTCGCAGACGCGATGGGCGTAGCGGAGCTCGAACCCGAGATCATGGGCAAGGCCCGCTCCGGCGATATCCGCAATTGCTTTGCGGACATAGCCAAGGCGCGTGGCCTGCTCGGCTTCGAGCCCCGCCACAGGCTCGAGGACTCGTTGGCGGATTTCGCGCAGTGGGTCCGCAGCGTCGGCGCGATCGACCGCGGCGCCGAGATGAAGCGCCACCTGGAAGCCCGGGGACTGGTCCTGTGACGGGCGGCACCGCCAGTCTGACGACCCCCGCCCTCTCCCGGAAGGCGGCTGCGATCGTGGTTGTCGGCGGGAGCGGTTTCCTCGGCTGCAATCTCGCCGACAGCTTTCTGCGGGACGGCGACGACGTGATCGTTCTCGACAATCTTAGCCGCGCCGGCGTCGAGCGGAACCTTGAATGGCTGGTGGACAATCACGGCGGCTCCGTCCACCCGGTGGTCGCCGATATCCGCGACCTCGACGTGATCGAGCCGGTTTTCAAGGACGCCAGGGCCGTGTTCCATTTTGCGGCACAGACGGCCGTCACGACCAGCCTCAGACAACCGATCGACGATTTCGAGACGAATGCGCGCGGCACCCTCAACGTGCTCGAAGCCGTCCGCCGGGCCGGGCGCCGCGCGCCGGTCATTTTCGCCAGCACCAACAAGGTCTATGGCGCACTGACGCACATGCCGATGAGGGATGTCGACGGCCGCCACATGCCGGCCGACGAGACGATCCGCAGTCATGGCGTCGGCGAAGCCCAGGCGCTCGATTTCTGCACCCCCTACGGCTGCTCGAAGGGCGTCGCCGATCAGTATGTCCTCGACTATGCGCGGTCGTTCGACATTCCGACCGCCGTGCTGAGGATGAGCTGCGTCTACGGTCCGCGGCAGTTCGGCACCGAAGACCAGGGATGGGTCGCGCATTTCCTCATTCGCGCGCTCGCCGGAGAGCCGATATCGATCTACGGCGACGGCAAGCAGGTTCGCGATATTCTCCACGTCGGCGATGCGGTCGCCGCCTACAGGACCCTGCAGCAGTCGATCGACCGCTTCAAGGGGCGTGCCTTCAATCTGGGAGGTGGTCCGGAGAATGCGGTCAGCATCGTCGACGTGGTCAGGGAAATCGAAGGGTTGATCGGCCGCCGGCTCCAGACCGTAAAACGCGACTGGCGTGCCGGCGACCAGCTGTTCTTCGTTGCCGATACGCGTGCCCTCACAGAGGCCGTCGGCTGGCGCGCCCGCACCAATTGGCGCGCCGGCCTGCGCGACCTCCACGCTTGGCTGGTTGACGACTGGGCGAAGGTCAGCAAGGTCCACCATCAACCGGGAGTGATCACCGCATGATCGATCGCGCCCCTTCCGCAGCCTTGCCTGCCGAGGCCGGCACGGGAAACCGGCTGCCTCGACGGATCATCATGACCGTCGACGCGGTCGGCGGCGTGTGGCGTTACGCGCTGGATCTCGCCGAAGCGCTGCGCGATGCCGGCGTGGAGACGGTGTTCGCCGGCCTCGGTCCCGGGCCTTCGGCCGAGCAGCGGCGCGAGGCGGCTCGTATCGGCACGCTCGAATGGCTGGCGGCACCGCTCGACTGGATGGTGGATGACGAAAGCGGGCTCGACGCGGTTCCAGCCCTTCTGGCCGAGCTGGCGCTCAAGCGTTCCGTCGACCTTCTGCATCTCAACCTGCCTTCGCAGGCGGCCGGCCTTGCGGTCGAGATGCCTGTCGTCGCGGTCTCCCATTCCTGCGTCGCCACCTGGTTCGACGCGGTGCGCGGCTCCGGCTTGCCCCGCGACTGGCTCTGGCAGAAGCGCCGTAACCGGCAGGGCTTCGTCCGTGCCGATGTGGTTCTCGCCCCGAGCCGCAGCCATGCGGCGGCGCTCACCCGCTGCTATGACCGGATCGACAATCTCGCGGTCGTTTATAATTCCAGCCGCCGCCCCCGCTCGACGACCATAAAGGAGAATTTCGTCTTTGCCGCTGCGCGCTGGTGGGACGAGGGCAAGAACGGCGCCGTGCTGGACCAGGCTGCAGCCCATAGCCGCTGGCCGGTCGTCATGGCCGGAGCATGCGAAGGCCGGAACGGCCAGCATCTGCGGATCGAGCACGCGGACTGCCCGGGCGAACTCGGCCACGGCCGAACGATGGCGCTGATGGCGAGGGCGGCGACCGTCGTTTCGCCTTCGATCTACGAGCCGTTCGGCCTGGTTCCGCTCGAGGCGGCACGCACAGGTGCCGCACTCGTGCTCGCCGACATCGCCACCTATCGCGAGCTTTGGGAGGGCGCTGCCCTGTTCACCGACCCCCGTGATCCCGCAGCACTTGCGGATATTCTCAACCGATTGGCGCGAGACGCGGCGCTCAGGGCCGAACTCGGCCGGCGGGCGCGCTTGCGCTCCGGCGATTTCACCGTGGAAGCGCAGCGTGATGGGGTGCTCGAGGCCTACCGGCGGGCAATGCGCAAGTCTCCTTTATTGACGGCTGCGGAGTGACCGATGCGATTTCTCTTCTACACCCATTCGCTCGTCTCCGACTGGAACCATGGCAACGCCCATTTCCTGCGCGGCGTGATGCGCGAACTCGTTCGGCTCGGCCACCAGGCGATGGCGCTCGAGCCGAGCGATTCCTGGAGCCGCCTCAACCTCATCGCCGACCAGGGCGTCGGGCCGATCGCAGCCTTCCGCAGGCATTTTCCCGACCTGCGCGTCGGGGTCTATGGCGCCGATTTCGACCATGAGGCGGCGGTGAGCGACGCCGATCTGGTCGTGGTGCATGAATGGACCGATCCGGCTTTGGTCGCCCGCATCGGCCGCATTCGCCGCAAGGGCGGCCGCTTCACCCTCGCCTTCCATGATACGCATCATCGCGCCGTCACCGCCAGCAACGACATCGCGCGGCTCGACCTCTCCGGCTACGACTTCGTGCTGGCCTTTTGCGAGGCGCTGCGCGAGCGCTACCTGAAGGCGGGCTGGGGGCGCAACGTCGTCACCTGGCACGAGGCCGCCGACACCTCGCTGTTCCGCCCCATGCCCGAAGTCGCAAAGACGGGTGACCTCGTCTGGATCGGCAATTGGGGTGATGACGAGCGCAGCGCCGAGATCATGTCGTTCCTCGTCGAACCGGCACGAAGGCTGAAGCTCAGGACCACTGTTCGCGGCGTTCGGTATCCCGGCCCTGCCCTCGAGGCCTTGCATGCGGCCGGCATCCTCTATGGCGGCTGGCTCGCGAATGCCGCCGTCCCGACGGCCTTCGCCGAGCACCGCGCGACCGTGCACATCCCCCGGCGGCCCTATGTCGAAGCCCTGCCCGGGACACCGACGATCCGGGTTTTCGAGGCCCTTGCCTGCGGCATTCCGCTGCTCTCGGCACCGTGGGCCGACGTCGAGGGTCTCTTCCGGCCGGGGACGGATTTCCTCCTTGCGCGAAACGGCAAGGAGATGGCTCGCCTGCTGCGCCAGGTGCTGTCGGAACCGGACTTCGCCGGTGAGCTGGTCGCCGCCGGACTGGAGACGATCCGCAGGCGCCATACCTGCGCGCACCGCGTCGACGAGCTTCTCAACATCCTCGCCTCCCATCGGCCGGAATTGGGCGCGGGGCGCGGCCTTTCAGAGGAGGTGGCGGTATGAGGATCGCGTTTTACGGATCGAGCCTCGTCTCGGCCTACTGGAACGGCGCGGCAACCTATTATCGCGGATTGCTTCGGGCGCTCGCCGATCGCGGCTACGCGATAACCTTCTATGAGCCGGATGTCTATGACCGGCAGAAGCACCGCGATATCGATCCGCCGGACTGGTGCAAGGTCGTGGTTTATGAAGGGACGGTCGAGGCGCTGAAGCGCGTTGCGGCGGAAGCCGCCAAAGCCGACATCGTGGTCAAGGCGAGCGGCGTCGGCTTCGCGGACGATCTGCTGCTCCAGGAAACCATGGCTTCAGCAGGCCCGTCGACCATGAAAATCTTCTGGGACGTCGACGCGCCGGCAACGCTCGCCGAACTGAAGGCCGCCCCCGAGCATCCGCTGCGTCGGATGCTGCCCTCGCTCGACCTCGTATTGACCTATGGCGGCGGCGATCCCGTGGTCGAGGACTATCGCGCGATCGGCGCACGGCAATGCGTTCCGGTCTATAACGCCGTCGACCCTCAGACACACCATCCGGTGCCGGCTGATCCGCGCTTTGCCGCCGATCTTGCCTTCCTCGGCAATCGCCTGCCGGATCGGGAGGCCCGGGTCGAGGCGTTCTTCGTCGAACCGGCGCGCCGGCTCTGGCGGCGACGGTTCCTGCTCGGCGGGGCCGGCTGGCACGACAAGCCGCTGCCCCCGAACGTCGGCTATATCGGCCACGTTCCGACCGCCGATCACAACGCCTTCAACACGACGCCGAGCGCCGTGCTCAACATCTCCCGCGACAGCATGGCTGAGAACGGTTTCTCCCCCGCGACCCGCGTCTTCGAGGCGGCCGGCGCCGGCGCCTGCCTGATCACCGACGCCTGGGAAGGGATCGAGCTTTTCCTGACGCCGGGAGAGGAGGTGCTGCTCGCCAGGGACGGACAGGACGTGGTCGATCTCCTCGCCGGACTTACGCCCGAAAATGCGAGCGTGATCGGCGAGCGAGCGCTCCGTCGCGTCCTTGCGGAGCACACCTATGCACATCGCGCCTCGGAAGTGGACCGCCTCTTCCGCAACCATGCACGACGCGTGGAGGCTGCTGAGTAATGCGCAAGTCAAGCAGCTTTTTGAGTTGGATCGAAGGTTTGCCTGGTTCGGAGCATTGTCCACAGGACGGTG
>NZ_LNQB01000031.1 GCF_001651875.1 Sinorhizobium saheli | reverse complement strand
TCGCCTTGGAGGGCATGCAAGACTTCGACGAGGCGATCACAGTTTATGATTGTGTTCCAGTTGGCCAGCCAATCCGTAGAAAGGCGGCATCGCATCAGGCGAGATGTCTGTTGGAGCTCGGCCGGATCAATGAAGCCGAAACCGTTCTGGACGCAGCTGGCGTTCGTTTCGGCGGCGCTATCCCACACGATGCCGTCCTTCTTCCCCTGCTGTACTTAAAGCAAGAAATTGGAAAGGCGCACCTGACATACCGATACAGGGCTACCTCGCAAGCCATTCAAGAATACTTCGGAACCGGACTCGAGCCTACCGCGATATGCATAGCGTCTGGCGCTTACCGCGAAAAGAACGTTCTCCTGATCTCAGAAGGCGGTCCCGGCGATGAAATCCGTTTTGCCGCCACATATGGCAGACTTGCGTCGCTGTTCCGCTCACTTTCGGTCACGTGCGACCCTCGGCTCGTCTCTCTTATGGAGAGAAGTTTCCCCGAGATAACTTTCGTTCCGGTAAGACGCCACAGGAATGAAATCCTGCCGGCCTCTCTTCACGACCGTGCGCGCGTGAATGACAGGCGTTTGATTAGCTTCATTAACGATAGGGTGATCGATGCCGCGGCTAACGCTGATCTCATTTGCAGCATGCTTGACACCTTAGGGGAGACGAGAGTAGCGCGCTCCGACTTCCGCGCCGGGAGTCGCATCACGCCTAGCGCAGAGCTCAAGGGTATCTGGCGATACAAAACAGCAGCAGAGTCGGGCTCCCGAATGAAAGTCGGCCTTGCGTGGCGAAGCATGCTTCAGTCAAACAGCCGAAATCGGCATTATCTTCGAGTCCAGGAACTGGAAGCTCTTGGAGAGATTCAGGATGTCGATTTTTGGGTGCTTCAACCAAATGCTACGGACGAAGAGCTTAAGACGCTTTCCTCCTTTATCAGGATTTGTGTCCCAAGTGGACTCGATTTGGTGGACGATTTCGAAAGCCAGGCTGCGCTGATTTCAAATCTGGACGTCGTTGTTTCGCCACTTACCACTACAGCAGAACTTGCCGGCATGCTGGGCGCGACCACAATAATCCTATCTCGAACTCATTTAACAACGTGGCGAGCCAATCCTGATGAATCAGACGTATGGTATGAGAGCGGCCGAGTGGTGACCGGCACGCCAGTATGGGACGTTGACACGCTCGTCGAGAAGGTAGCTTCGCAAATCGAGGCTATGCGTGGGAGCAGGATGGATCCGACAAGACTCTCGGGTTGAGCACGAGGGTCGCTACTCTGTTCAAAGCGGCACGCCGCCACTTGGCAGTGGCCGAAGCGCATATATAATGATTTCCTTTAGGAGTGGTGGTAATCCTAGCCTCTTAAGCTGCACCAGAACTCACTAGCAGAGGCAGGTAGTGAAGAAACTTGTGATACACGTCGGCGCGCATAAGACCGCGACCACATACCTCCAATCGGTTCTCCTCGAAAATCATCAGCTACTGCGGGCGAATGACGTCCACTTCGGCCCGATAACCGCTTCTGCCGCAATTGCTGTGTCAAAGCTGTGGGGCACCCCTAATGCTATGGAAGTCGACGATGCAGCCGAGGAGCTAAAAAGGCTGCTCGATCCATCCAAGTCAGTGAACATCCTCTCGTGGGAGGGCTTCTTGGGAATGCCGTTCACCGATCCTGGGCTTTACGGAAGAGCGGGAAAGTTAATGGCTCTATTCAAGCACATCGCTAAGGCAGAGCAAATTGCGGTGATGCTTTACGTTCGCAGACAAGATACCTTTCTGAACTCCTATTACATCCAGACTCTAAAAGAGGGCCTTGGGCATAGTCCGCGAGCATTCTTTCGCACTATATCGATGGCGACTTTGGACTGGATTGCTCTTGTTGAGGAACTCGAATCCCTTGGAATGGATGTAGAGGTCGGCGCATACGAATCGCTTTCCCTTTCCAAGGACCTATATTGGTCTCCCCTTTCAAAGGCTGTCGAATTCGACCTAGCTACGCTCGCGGCTGCCAAGCCGCACCAAAATACTGCTTATAACGAGCACGCCGTTAAAATAGCACAATTCATTAACGGCCGATTCAAGTTGGGCAGACGGGACAAAAAGGCGTTTCGACACATTCTTGAACAAATGCCTTCTGAACCTAGATTCAATGCGCTCACGCGTGATGACTTGATCTCTCTTGCGCCGCAGTGGGCGAAAATCAACAGCCGGTTGTTGTGCAAATTACCGGAAGCCGTTCATGGAACATATCTATTTCACGACATCGGCCGCGCGCCTGATCTCGATAGTTGCAGTATTTGACGCGTCACGACCACAAACTAGCAAACGTGGCTCGGTCCAGTTTGATGAGCCATCCGGTTAAAATGATGCTCATCATCATATCTCTCCGTCGACATAACCTGCTAGCATTCAGCCGGCAGCGGGAACCGCGTACTAGTCAATGAATCTGACTATGTGACCGGCGCGTTCGGCCACCTTGGCCGAAGCGATGTTGTTTCGCTTCATCTCGGCAATCTTCGGCCCAAAGAGGTTCTTGGCTGCAATGAGCATTGCCTCTCCAATGCCCTTGCATCGGTGCTCCGGGGCGACGGTATAGCTGATCTCGTCTTTGTCGATGCGAACGGTCCCGACAGGAGAGCCGTCCAAGGCAGCGATATAAAGACCGTGATCGTCTTGCTCAAGGCGACGCGAGAGCCATGCAAGGTGGTTATCCCAGGTCAGTTCGGAGGTGTCCCTCGACATTCTCCGGGTCTCTGGATCGTTGCGCCACTCAAAGAGTAACCTGGCGTCTTCGATCGTAACTCTACGAAATTCCATCGGGTGTCATCCACATTGCCGAGCGGGTCGACCATTACACCAGTCAACCAACAACCTCAAATCAAATGCGGTACATCGTTTCAACACAACCCATCGCTGTGTCGTGGATGCGCGTCTTGGGAGAGGCCCTACCCCGACGCCGCGCGGGGTTGCTCTGACTGCAATATGCGTAGCGCGGCGATGCACAAGGCCAAGGCGGGACTCGGTGCCGGGACGTATTCACCCTCTCCGATAATTGCCGTTCCCCTGCCATCTACCCAGCTGCAGCCTCCGGTCTGAGAGGGCCTGATAGCATGCGCGAGATCGAAGGCGTCCTGCAGATTTGATGTATAGTGGGGAACTCTCCCGACGTCGTCGCCAGCGGGAACAAGCCACAGGGTTCGAACCCTTTTTTCTCCTGTTTTCGGGTCCGTTGTTTCTTCTACGCGTTTCTTCCAGCCGATGACCTCGGCGATTGCTGCATCCAAGCTCCGGGACGGAGAGTCGGCATTCTCAAGGCGTTTGAGGACGCGCTGCAAATCCATTTCCTTGCCCTTCCCTCTGCATTCAATGCTCATCGTTCAGAAACAACGGTGCCTGATTAGAATGGTTACTCGCGCTCTGCAACTGTCGTGACTGCCTCCCGGTCTAGACAGTTGGCGCGACACGACACCTTCAAGGTGCGGTGCACTCTGTCGCGTTCGCGAGATCGGGCTCGGGCCATTGCTCGCGGCGGGTGAAGGTGGAGCGGAGCACCGCCGGCTATTGCGATTGATTGTCCAATGCTGGTATGAGGCGGCGGCTCACGATATCGGAGACGATCGCTCTATGGAGTGGCTGAAGAAACATATTCGCGTGACGATATCCCTGATGATCCGGGAGATGTCGACGCGATACGGCGGGAAGCCCGGCGGATATCTATGGGCGTTCATCGACCCGATTGCGCATGTCGGTTTCATGACCTTCATCTTTCATGCGATCGCGCGCGTGCCGGCTCTCGGCTCCAGTTTCGCGCTGTTCTTTGCGTCCGGATACCTACCGTACATGTTCTACTCATCCATGGCCGGCTTTATAAACGGCGCGATAAAGGCAAACCGCTCGCTCCTCAGCTATCCGATCGTTGCGCCGGCCGATGTGGTGGTATCGAGATATTTCGTTCAGATCCTGACGTCGTCCTTCGTTGGCTTTCTTGTACTATTCCTCGTCGCTGCTGAGGATAACCTCTCTGTCTTCGGGGCGATCCAACTCGAGAAAGTCGTGGCGGCCTCTCTCATGGCCACGTTGCTGGGATTGGGAGTGGGCGCGGCCAACATCGCGCTTTTTGCAAGGTCGTCGCTTTACGAAAAGGTCTTTGGGATTATCACGCGCCCGATGGTATTGGTGTCTGGCGTGTTTTTCATTCCGGACTCTCTTCCGCATCCATTCCGCGACATTGTTTTGTACAATCCGCTGGCCCACGTGATCATGTGGTTCCGGAGTGGCATCTACCCGGAATACCGGGCCGCCGGCCTCGATGTCAGCTACCTTGTGGAATGGACGGCATCCGCGCTCTTCATCGGAGCCCTGCTTTTCACGATGTCCGCTCAAGAGCTCCGAGAAGGATAGGTTGTGAAGGCCAACCGTGTCATCGGTTGCATCACTTCGCATTTTCACATCCTCCTGGACTGGACCAAATCGCTATAGATATCCCCAGGTCCGATCGGTGGATCGGTCGTTTCGCTTGCCACGAGCGCATCCTGTCGGCTATTAGGCCGCCAGTTTTCCGGCGTTCATCGGGCGTCATGCGACAGGCAGGATGAAATATCAGGTGAATGGTAGCCTAAATGATGCCTCGGGGACGTTCGGGAGAGTTGGCATTCCGTGTCCAGGCATTCGTCTTGGGGTGGACTTCGACGAAAGGTTGTTAGGTGCTTGTGTGAAGTGAATCTTATAAGCCGCCTTACAAATTTTTCGCATAAACAATTAAGGAGATGGTAATGATTTCTGGCAGCACGATACTTGTTACTGGCGGCACGGGATCGTTTGGAAATGCGTTTGTTCCCATGACGCTCGCCAAGTATAACCCTGCAAAGATTATTATCTACTCCCGGGATGAGATGAAGCAGTGGGAGATGGCGAAGAAATACGGGAACGATTCGCGTGTCCGATTCTTCATCGGCGATGTTCGCGACCGCGAAAGATTGTACCGCGCACTCGACGGGGTGGACTATGTCGTTCATGCGGCTGCAACCAAGATTGTGCCCACCGCCGAATACAATCCATTCGAATGCGTGAAGACGAACATCAATGGCGCCATGAACCTCATCGATGCCTGCATCGACAAGAAGGTGAAGCGAGTCGTTGCTCTCTCCACCGACAAGGCGAGCAGCCCGATCAATCTCTATGGCGCGACGAAGCTGGCTTCCGATAAGATGTTCGTTGCCGGAAATTCCTACGCTGGCGGTCACGACACACGATTTGCCGTCGTTCGGTACGGCAATGTCATGGGGTCCCGCGGATCGGTCATTCCCTTCTTCCTGTCGATCAAGGGCAAGGGTGTTCTGCCGATCACCGATGAGCGCATGACACGCTTCATGATCTCGCTCGAGCAGGGCGTCGAACTGGTCTGGCACGCATTCGACGACATGGAGGGAGGGGAGATATACGTCAAGAAGATCCCCTCGATGAAAGTTACCGATTTGGCCCGCACGATTGCTCCGGAAGCGAAGCTCGAAATCGTCGGCATCAGGCCCGGTGAGAAGCTTCATGAGCAGATGATTGGCGAAGAGGATGCCTTCCATACCTATGAGTATGAAGAGCATTACAAGATCCTGCCGGCTATTCACAACTGGACGGCGTCGGAGGCCCGCATCAAGAACGGCAAGAAGGTGCCGCCCGGCTTCAGCTACACAAGCGACAACAATAGGGCCTGGATGACGCAAGAGGAACTGCAGGATTGGATCGCTGCGAACGCCGAAAAGATCGGGAGCCTCTAAGCGATGATCCCCTACGGGCGCCAAGAGATCACGCAGGCTGATATCGACGCGGTTGCGGAGGTGCTCCGCTCCGATTTCCTGACGCAGGGGCCAATGGTGCCTCGTTTTGAGGAGGCGCTTGCTGCGCATGGCGACGCCAAGTTCGCCTTGGCGGCAAACAGCGCGACGTCGGCACTCCATATCGCCTGCATGGCCTTGGGGCTCGGACCGGGCGACTGGCTATGGACGTCTCCGCTGACCTTCGTGGCATCTGCCAATTGCGCGCTCTATTGCGGAGCCAAGGTGGACTTCGTGGACGTCGATCCGCGAACCTATAACCTCTGCCCGGTAGAGCTCGAGCGCAAACTGGTGAAGGCGGAGCGCGACGGCGTGCTCCCCAAGGTCGTCGTCCCCGTGCATCTCACCGGACAGCCTTGCGCAATGGCGGAAATCCATGAGCTTGCAAAGCGCTATGGATTCAGCATCATCGAGGATGCTTCCCACGCTATCGGCGGCAAATACCGGGGTGAACCGATCGGCAACTGCCGCTACAGCGACATCACCGTCTTCAGCTTTCATCCGGTGAAGATCGTCACGACAGCGGAAGGCGGCGCTGCCCTGACGAACGACAAGGAGCTTGCAGACCGGATGGCGCTGCTTCGCAGTCACGGGATTACACGCGATCCCGCGGTCATGACGCGTGAACCGGATGGCCCGTGGTACTACCAGCAGGTGGACCTCGGATACAATTACCGCATGACCGACATGCAGGCCGCTCTGGGATTAAGCCAGATGGCGCGGCTGAACGGCTACGTCGAAAGACGTCACGTGCTGGCGAAGCGATACGACGAAATGTTGGCGCATCTCCCGCTCGTCACGCCGTGGCAGCATCCTGACAGCTATTCCGGGCTGCATCTGTACGTCATCCGTTTGGAACGCGAGAAGATACAGAAATCCCACCGCACGGTCTTCGAGGGGCTGCGTGCGCGGGGCATTGGTGTGAACCTCCACTATATTCCGGTTCACACGCAGCCTCATTATTCGCGGATGGGCTTTCGCAGCGGCGACTTTCCCGAGGCGGAACGCTACTATCAGGAGGCGATAACGTTGCCGATATACCCGACGATGACCGAAGCGCAGCAGGATGAGGTCGTATCGGCGCTGACGGCGGAACTGACGACATGAACCTGGCCGTCATTCCAGCTCGAGGCGGAAGTAAGCGGATACCTCGCAAGAATATCAAGCCGTTCTTGGGGCGGCCGATGATCGCCTGGTCGATCGGTGCGGCCATCGAAAGCGGCTGCTTTGATCGCCTCATCGTATCTACCGATGACGAGGAGATCGCCGAGATCGCGCGGCAGTCTGGGGCGGAGGTCCCGTTCCTGCGACCTGCGGAGCTGGCCGATGACTACGCCACGACCAGCGACGTGATCCGCCATGCGATCAGCTGGTTGGACCAAAATGACAGGATGCCGGAACGAGTTTGCTGCATTTATGCAACCGCGCCCTTCCTGCGAGCAGGCGACATAACGCGGGGGTTTGACCTGCTCGAGGAAGGCGGAGCGGATTTCGTCTTCTCGGCGACCAGCTATGCTTTCCCGATCCAGCGCGCGATCAGGTTGACGCCAGAGGGGCGGGTCGAGATGCTGATGCCTGAGCAGTTCAGCACTCGTTCGCAGGATCTCGACGAGGCCTATCATGACGCCGGCCAGTTTTATTGGGGGCGGTCTGAGGCCTGGCTTTCGGGAAAGCCTATCTTCTCACCTCTTGCGACCGCCCTGATTCTGCCCCGTTATCGCGTGCAGGATATCGACACGCCCGACGACTGGTTGCGGGCGGAACTCATGTTTAAGGCCCTGCATGAATTTGATGCCGCCCGCTCGTAGACATAACGTTGTTTTTCGCGTCGACGCGTCAATCGACATCGGCACCGGCCACGTCATGCGTAGCCTTACCCTTGCGGACATGCTGTCCCAGCGAGGTTTCGAATGCCGTTTCGTCTGTCGGGCCGAGCCAGGCAACTTGATGGGTCTCATTCGTAGCAGGGGCTTTGCCGTGGTGGAGCTTCCTCCGGCGGTGGGCGCGGGTAACGCAAGCGACCGCGACGATCTCGCGCATTCCCATTGGCTCGGTGTCGACTGGCGGACGGACGCGCGCCAAACGATGACGGCGATCGGCGATGCTTCTCCGAACTGGCTGATCGTCGATCACTACGCGCTCGACATTCGCTGGGAGCAGTCTCTGCGCCCGTCCTGCGGGTACCTGATGGTGGTCGACGACCTGGCAGATCGCCAGCATGACTGTGATCTGCTGCTTGATCAGAACGTCGGCAGAACTGTGGACGACTATCGACAGATGGTCCCGGCCCATTGTCAGATGCTGCTGGGGCCGCAGTTTGCGCTTCTACGGCCACAGTTTGCACGAGAGCGGCCCCATAGCCTTCGCCGGCGTCGGCACGCCGCGCCTCGTCGCCTGCTGGTGACGCTTGGGGGCGTAGACAAAGACAATGTCACCGAACGGGTGCTGAATGCGCTCGAAAGATGCGAACTCCCAAACGATGCTGACGTGACTGTTGTAATGGGGCAGCACGCTCCTTGGCTCAGCTCCGTGCGCGAAAGCGCCGCTCGAATGCGTCGGAAAACACGCGTGCTTTCCAACGTTGACGACATGGCGAGCTTGATGTCGCAGGCCGATCTCGCCATCGGCGCCGCGGGAGGGACGTCCTGGGAGCGGTGTGCGCTCGGTGTGCCGACCATTCTGATGGTTCTCGCCGAGAACCAGCGTGAAGTTGCGCAAAAGCTAACTGGTGAGGGTGCGGCACAGCTCGTTGAGCTTGGAGCCGATTTCGATTCGAAGCTCGAAAACATTGTTGAAAGTCTTATCTCGGACAAAATGGCACTGGCTGCGATGTCCGAGCGAGCGGCAGCGATCTGCGACGGTGACGGAGGCCTGGAAGTGGCGCGACGGATCGCGGAAGGCCTTTGTTGTGGTGTTTAATCGGAGGTGAACACCGTCACCTTCGTCCGGCAAGCACAGGGCGAAGGACAGTTCTACAACATATATCGACTTGGCGGGCGGCATCAATGGACAGACAAGCGCGACCACGCTTGCCCCGCCCCATCCACGAGGAGAGCGAATTGAGCAGAGTTCTGACCATAGCTGGAAGACAGATTGGCCCGGGTTTCCCGCCGTACGTCATTGCCGAGATGTCTGCCAACCACAACGGCCGGATTGAGACCGCGCTATCGCTCATTGACCGAGCGAAAGAGGCGGGGGCCGATGCCGTCAAGCTCCAGACATATCGGCCGGACACGATAACTTTGGACAGTGATGCGGAAGACTTCCGCATCGAGGGTGGGCTTTGGGGCGGAAAGACGCTGTATCAGCTATACAGTGAGGCTTACATGCCGTGGGAATGGCACGCGCCGCTTTTCGAACACGCCCGAAAAATTGGCATCACGATCTTCAGCTCCCCCTTCGACACCACTGCGATCGACCTTCTCGAAGATCTGAATGCTCCTGCCTACAAAATCGCCTCGTTTGAGGCAGTGGACCTTCCGCTGATCCGCTATGCCGCTACCACTGGTAAACCGATGATCATTTCTACCGGCATGGCGGATGACGAGGAAATCGCGGAGGCGATCGAGGCTGCGCGCGAAGGCGGATGTAAGGATCTCGCTATTCTTCATTGCGTGAGCGGCTACCCAGCCCCCCCGAGCGACTACAATTTGCGCACGATACCGGACATGATCGAGCGCTTCGGATTGGCGACCGGGCTTTCGGATCACACGCTGGACAATACGACTGCCATCGCAAGCGTGGCCTTAGGAAGCTCGTTGATCGAGAAGCATTTTACTCTCGACAGGAGCGGTGGCGGTCCCGACGATAGCTTTTCCCTCGAGCCGCAGGAGTTGGCAGCGCTTTGCCGCGATGCAAGAACCGCCTGGGAAGCCCTGGGCAATATAGATTATGGCCGCAAGTCGAGCGAGACCGGCAACATCCGGTTCCGGCGATCGCTCTATTTCGTGAAGGCTCTCAAGGCTGGTGACGTGGTGACCGCGGATGCCGTTAGAAGCGTGAGACCTGGCTTCGGGTTGGCGCCAAAGTATCTTGATCGGGTTCTGGGCAAGAAATTGCAAAGAGACGTCGAGATCAACACACCGGTTACAAAGGACTCAGTCGCATTTTAAGAAATCTCCTGCCGTTTGACTTTTCCGTCCGGCGGCAGGAGATGTTTCTGTCTAAGGCAAAACGCGGCGGTGACCGCCAACTTCTTGGCCAGGAAGGGCTGTGGCTCAGATACGCCTAGGCCCGATCCCGAATGTTGTAATAGCCCATCACACCGATTCCCCAGGCAAACAACAGCCCCAAGGTCACTAGCAGGGCATTCAACAGCCGGTGCGGATACTGCGCCAATTCTGAAAGCGTTGGCTCGATGAAAAGGGCGAGATAGCGCTGGCGGTTATTCGCCTCGATGCGGGCCTTCTCAAGCGAGCCCAATGCCGCCGCATAGGCACGTTCGGCGAATTCTCGCTGGGTTTCCAGCTCTTCGAACTCGGCAATACGTCCCGCGACGTCTGGTGAATTGGGATCATTCGCAACCGTTTCCCGTTCGCCGGTCCCGAGTCGCTGGCGTTCGACGCTAAGCTGTTGCTCCAGGCTCTCGATTCGCGTCTTGAGCACTCGGATGCGCGGCGTGTCCTCGCTCATCTGGCTTTTCGCGGTGGCGAGGTCGGCGTTGAGTTTTGTCAACTCTGCCTCGATGCCGCCGATCAGTTGCACTGCAAGCTTCGCCCCTTCCTCGGGGCTGATCTCCTGCGACTTGTCGCGGTAGTCGCGCAGCGCCGCGCGCGCCTTTGAAAGCCGCGCTTCGCCCGCCAGCACCTCGTCCTGCGCGGCCCTCAGCACGTCGTTGCGCGCCGAAAGCGAGAGGCTGTTCACGAGGCTGTCGCTCTGGTCGACGATGAATTGAGCGATCGCCTGCGCCTGTTTCGGATCGAAGGCTTTGACGGTCACCTGCATGATGCCGGACGCGTAGTCGAAGTTGACGCTCACCATGTCCTGCCAATAGGCGAGTTTATCCTCGATCGACAGATCGGAGCCTATACCGTAGAAATAGTCGAGCCCACGCGTGGCGTAGACGTCCTCCAGCTTGAACCTGCGGTCGGCGTCGGCGGCCATGCGCTCGCTCAGGATATATTCCATGAGAATGTAGCTGTCGGAAACCGTACTGCCACCCGAAGCCTGTGTGAACATGCCCAGGATGTCGCCGGAAACGCCGCCTTCGATGCTGCGCACGGCGAAGGATGCCGTGCTGTGATATTGATCGGCGGCGATGAAGGCCATGTAGAGGGAGGCGAGCGTTGCCGGCACGGCGACGAGCCCAAGGAACGAGGCGCCGATGATGGCGTGGCGCCAGCGCAGCTTCTTCAGCCATCTCGGTTGCCAGCCGGCTTTCTCGACCGGCTCGATCTTGGTGCGCCCCGGAAGCGGGATGACCGGTGCGCTCTCCTTGCCGAGCAGCCCTTCAAGAACCGCGATCCCCTTGCTTTTGGCGGCCGCCTTGGCGGTCTCCTTCTTGTCGGCGACCTGCGCGGAGTCAGGCTTGTTCACTGCCGCGTCTTTGCTTGCCGCCATTCAATTTTCCCTCATGTTCTTGTCGTGCGCGCGGATCGCGTCCTCGACGTCTTCATAATAGGTCAGCTTGCCTTTTTCCAGTACGACGCCGCAGTCGCAATAGTCGCGGATCGTACCGGTGCTGTGCGAGACCATGATCAGGTCGGAATCCCGGAGCTTGGTCTGGAAAACAGCCTGGCACTTTTTCTTAAAATTTGAGTCACCAACGGCGGTGATTTCGTCGACGAGATAATAGTCGAAGTTGACGCCCATGCTCAAGCCGAAGGCAAGCCGTGCCTTCATGCCGGAGGAATAGGTGCCGACCGGAGCCTTGAAGAATGGGCCGAGTTCGGCGAAATCCTCGACATAGGCGATGAGTTCCTCCGTGTTGACGCCGTAGATGCGGGCGACGAAGCGCACGTTCTGTTCGCCCGTCATCGAGCCCTGGAAGCTGCCGGAAAAGCCGAGCGGCCAGGAGATCTTGCCGCGGCGGATGATCCGGCCGCTGTCGAGCTTGAGCGCGCCGGCAATCAGGCGGAGCAGCGTCGACTTGCCGGCGCCGTTGCGGCCGAGCAGCCCGACGCTCTTGCCGCGGTTGAGCGTCAGCGAAGCGTTCTCGATGATAGGTTTCTTGATGCCCTTGGTGCGGGCATATTTCGTTGCCTGCTCGAAGCGGATCATTCGTTTCTCAGCGTTTTTCTGGAGAGGGTGAACACGAGCATTCCGGCAAACAATGTCAGAAATGCGATTCCATAGAGATAGGTCATGTCGAGGCCGATCGCGCGATACTCCGGATAGAAACCCTGCCGGAAGCTCATGATGATGTGGACGAGCGGATTGATCAGCACAAGCTCGCGATAGGGCGCCGGAATCGAGTCCGGCAGGAAGAACACGCCGGAGATGAGGAAAAGCGGCCGGTTGACGATGTTGAAGACCTGCTCGTAGAGCGGATATCTGAGGAACAGCACGGCATTGATCATCGCGACGCCAAGGCCGAAGAGGCAAGCCATCGCGCCCGCCTCGAGGATCGCCGGCCAGTGGAGATTGGTCTCGACCCGCATGGTCGCGACGATGGTGCCGAGCACGATCACGGCCACCAGCGTGGTGGTCAGCACCTGAAGGATGAAGCGTGCCACCACCGTGTCGATCGGTGCGACGTTGGGATAGCTGAGCAGCGCCTTGTTGGCCCGCACTGCGCTGTTCAGGTAGCTCGTCATCGCCTGGTAGAACTGGAAGGCGATATAGCCGGTGGCGAAGAAAAGCGCGAAGCTGGTGCCGAGCGCCGGGGCGCGGGCGATCGCCCGGAAGATCATCGTCATCAGCAGGATATGCGCTGCCGGGTCGAGGAGCGCCCAGACATAGCCGCCCGGCTTGGAGCCGAAGCGCGTCGCCATTTCGCGCACCAGGAGCGCGCCCACGACACGAAGATGGGTGGAGATCGGGCTCACGTCAGTCACCCGAACGGATAGAGAATGCGACCGATGAGCCTGAGCCTGCAGTCGGAGAGGCTGCGGAAGAAGCGGATCGGGTCGGCCCGGAAATCTTCGACATCGCGGTCATTGCCGAGGCGCCGGATCGCGGGCGTCACGGCGGCGGCGAGCAGATGGCGCCAGCGGAGGATGCCATAGGGGCCCCAGGCGCGCCATGCCGGACGCAGAGGGGCGAGCGCCTCCGGCTCCTCGATTTGCCTTCTGATGGTGGCGACGGTCGCTTCGAATGACGTTCGTGCTCCGGTTTCGGGCTTGAAGTAGCAAGGATAGAGGAGATAGGCGCCGGCGAAAAGCGCCTCCAGGCTGAGCCGCCGCCCGCGCCGCGGGTTCGGCTGCCGATCATCCGTCAGGCCCCAGCCGGAATAGAAGGGCGAGCCCGCGGTCGTGACCTTGATGCCGCGCAGGAGCGCCTCGAATCCGGCGAGCGAGGTGATCGTATAGACGTGGTCGACGGTGCGCAGCGCCTCCGCCAGCGGCAGCCTCTCGGTGACGATTTCGCAGAGATGCGCGATGGTCGCCGGATCGGACTTCGCGGCGCGCACGCGGCTCAGAAGGTCCGGATGCGGCTTGTAGAGGATCTGCGCCTCCGGCTGTTCAGCCGCCGCGAGCCGCACCAGGTCGTTGTTGCTCATCGGCTTCAGACATCCGTGGAGGATCGAGGCGTCATCCTCCACCTGGCCGACGACGAGCACGCGCTTGCGCGTCTTTTCGCCGTATATCTCTTCCGCCTTCCGTGCGCGCCCGTCGTTGTATTTGCTGATGCCGCTTCGAAGCAGGAGATCAATCCCCGCCCGGGCACGCTCCATCAGCGACCGATCCGCCTCGAAATCATAGGTGCCGAGCAGCGCTTCGAGGTCCGAGGGCTTGCGGCAATCGCAATAGGGGGTTCGGCGGTCGAGCGCCAGCGAAAGGGGAGGGGTGCGGCTGGCGCTCGGCCGCGCCGAACGGAGAAAGCCGTCTTCGACAAACCAGACGGGGATGTTTCGTACCGTCGCGAGCGCGGCCAGCGCAGCGGGCTGTTCCTGGCCCCAGACGAAGAGTTCCGCGGTCCGCTCCGCAAGAATTCGCGGCGTCCAGAGACGTTCGAAATCGCCTTCGCTCAGGTCTTTCGGCAGGAAATGGAAGCGTCTTTCAGGGAAATAGCGCTCCAGAAAGGCCCTCTTCCATTCCGTGATGTGAACGGCAAACGTTGTCACCTGCTCCGTGCGAGCAGAGGTCATCAAGCCAGAGCCTGCCGTCCTTGCATCTTGCCCGGTCACTGTCATCGGCACCCATCAACGAAGTTCGGCCGCTATGTACATGGCTCGCCGGTTGTGCGCCAGCCTTCAGTTGCCAGGTGAGACCCTTAGCGACCCCGGCCGCAGTCGTTAAGCACCTTTGTTTGCAGATAGCCGTTCTTTGCCGCTGCGGCCCACACGTTCCAATTCCGCCAGGCGCTCCTTGCAAATCGCTTCGGCGAGTTGATGGAGATGCTCCGTTCGCTCGAGAAGCCAGGAGAGTGCCTCCTCAGTGATCTCAAAGTGTTTCGAGTAGCGGGCCTTTACGTAGGCCTCGTTGAGGATGTTGTACCAGGCTGAATAGCGATGCTGATCACGCGGCCAGGCATCTACAAGTCGGCGCTCCTTGTCTTCGGCGAGGCCGCGAAGGAACTTCAAGTTGTGCGACGGTGGGCTGTAGTTGGTGAGCGTTAGAAGTACGCACGAATACGCCGTTTCGACCGCCTGATGTAGATTAAACGCTGCGTGGCTAAGCTTGCCATCAGTGATTGAATAGCAAGCAAGCCGACAAAAGTACTTTGCGCTAGAAACCTGCCTCTCGAAATGCTCCCTGGCCACCCTGAGCGCATCGGCGGGAGAAAGCCGTTTCGGCTGCGCCAGTGGTTGATCGTCAAGCTCGTAGAGGACGACACCTTCGCGCAGAATGTCGACGAAAAAATAGTGCCCGCCGACCAGGAAGGTATTCACCTCCCGGCGCCCGTGGACAATCAATCCGACCGGTGTCGAGACATCCTTATCCCACATCAGCCGGTCCGTTACCTTGTCCCAGTACGCCGGCTCAGCCAACTTCCGCGTATTGACAATAACAAGGATATCGTAATCCGAACGATAGCCCTTCATCGTGTGCGGTTCGTCAACCCAGGTTCCACGGGCAT
>NZ_LNQB01000030.1 GCF_001651875.1 Sinorhizobium saheli | reverse complement strand
GCTTTATGCGCGTGAATATAATCCGACCACGGAAATCCTCGAGCAGAGGCTTGCAAACCTTGAGGGGGCTGAAGCAGGCCTCGTCATATCGACCGGGATGGCCGCCTTCGAGGCGCAGCTCAAAACGGCGATGTTGAAGAGGCATGCGAATTGATGCAGGTCTTGTCCCCATCTGGCAAATGTTCAAGTAGTTCTCCGGTCTTCGGACCGCCTATACGATGGCCGATCTGCTCGGCATCTGCCGGGCCGAGCCGCCTCGTCCGGTTCTCCCTCTACCTGCATTTGCAAAGGAGAAGGTGGCTCACTGCCTCACCTTGCTCGAGCAGGATTTGACTTGAGGCAAAGCAACGTCTGGCACCGGAGGATCACGAAGGCATTGCTTTATATTGTCTGGGCATTGCCCGCGCTGATCGTCATCGGCCTGCTTGCAAGCGGTCGTGCCACCACGCTCGTTGCCGCCATCATCGGATTGCTGGTGGCCATAATCGTTGCGTTGAGCGCTGCGCCCGGCGAGTTCCAGCTGTACCGCGGTGCCAGCGCCCTCTTGCGCGGAGCATGGATCGGCTGGATCGTCGTGCCATATATATTGGGCGGGCTGATGTTCTGGCAAATGGCAATTCGGCCCGGGGATGCAGCAATGCCAGTCGAGAGTCTCCGGCCCAATATGCAAGCCAGGCGGCGTCTACTGTTCGCCGCGTGCTTCCTGATAGGCCCGTTTTCCGAATCCGCAACCGGCTTCGGTGCCGGAATCGTCGGGACGATGCTATTGCTGCGCAGGCTCGATCTGCAACCGGTCTATCTCATGGCCTTCAGCCTGCTGAGCCAGACGATGATACTGTGGGGCGGCATGGGCAATGGTGCGATTGTCGCGGGCGCCTTCTCGCGAACCGATCCGACCGCACTCGCGGTCAACGCCAGCTTCTTCCAGGCCGCCTTGAATGTGCTTTGGTTGCCGCTCTACTGGCGGATGGCTCGAAGAGCAGGGGTCGGAGCCTCATTCCGGGAGCGTCTCAGCGAGGTCCTATGGCTCGGCGGAAGTCTCCTCCTGCTGATTGCTGCAACGCAAGCTCTTGGCCCCGAAGTCGCTATGCTGTGTGCTTATGGGCCGATCATCGTGCTGCGATATCTCTTCGATGAGCGACCTGACCCGCGCAAACTTCTTGAAGCCGTCCGTAGGATGGCGCCGTTTGGCCTTCTGATCGGATGGCTCATGGCAACCCGCCTGACCTCGCCCTTGAGCGAACTCTTGCGGCAAACCGGGCGGCTGGAGCCTTTCGCCGGCGCACCGGCATGGTCGCCGCTGTTTCACGCCGGCACTTGGCTGGCCGCAGGCGCCGTTCTATGCGCTCTCTGTTACGGTCACGTTTCCAGCTTGGGAAAAGAAGCCGCGAAAGCCTGGAAGACTGGACGTCTTGCGGTTCTCGCCATTATCATCTTTTCCATGATGGCGGAGCTGATCTCAAGCTCCGGGATTGCCGCAGCATTGGGAGAGGGTATAAACGCAGCGGTCGGGAGCGGCGCGATCACGTGTCTCGCGCTTGTTTCCGCCGTGTTCGGAGCACTCGCAAACAGTGGTAACGCCGCAAACGGCCTCTTCATGAGTTCTCAGGTCAGTCTTGCGACGGAAGCGGGCCTCAATGTCGCGGCAGTGATTGCCTTGCAACACACGGCGGCTCTGGCGCTCAACCTGATCTCGCCAGTTCGGATGTCGATCGTTTGCAGCCTGGCTGGGTGCCGCGGACAGGAGCGAGCAGCCTACCACGCCATGTTGCCATTTGCGGCCGCGGTCGTGGCCGTGTTGCTGACGGGCTCGCTGATGATCACCTATCGTGTGCTTTAGTCAGAGAACGTCCACCTATTGGCGGGACCAGTCCAACTTCGGCGGCAGCAAACGCGACATAATTACCCAATGACCCCTTAAAGGAGATCGAGCGTGTCGGAATTCAAGCTGCATTGCTTCGCAATGTCGGGCAACTCGGCCAAGGTAGCTTTGTTCCTCGCTCTGGCGGAAGAAGATTGGGAGCCGGTTTTATTTCGGTGGGCAAACGCATCAAGAGCAATGGCGACGGGAGGTCAATGAACTTGGAGAAGTTCCGGTTCTCGAGCACAAAGGGGCAAAGCTGAGCCAGTCGGCCCTTATTCTCGACTATCTCGCTGAAACGACCGGTAAATTTGCTCCAAGCAATGCCTCGGAGAAGCAGGAAATCTGGCGATGGATGTTGTTCGATAACCACAAATTCACTAGCTATTATGCCACTTTACGCTTCCTGTACGGTATAAAGCGGGCGGGGGAGACGCCGGTGACGCAATTTTTGAGGGAGCGGGCGATCGCCGCGTACCGCATCGTAGACGACCACCTGCGGCAAACACCGTTCCTTGTGTCTGCTCGGCCAACCATCGCGGACCTGTCTCTCGTGGGCTACGTCTACATGCCGGAGGATACGGGCATGCCTCAGGAGGAGTTTCCCCACATCGCAGAGTGGAAAGACAGTATCCGAAATTTGCCAGGATGGCGGCATCCATACGATCTGATGCCTGGCCCGACGTCGCTATAGCGCACTTTCCAGATCGAGGCGCAGCTCGCGACATCATTCTGCACTCGCTGTCGAAATACATAAACGGGCAACGGTGACACGGTCGGCGGGGCGCTGCTTGGCGAGACCGCAGTCATCCGACGGTTGCGGGTAGAAAGCCTTCGTCAGCACGAAACCACCATCTCGCCGCAAGCCTCGTTCCTGATCCTGTGCGGCCTAAACACTTTAGCGCTCAGAATGGATCAGCACTGCAACTCCGCACATGCGCTTGCTCTGACGTTGGAGGCCCATCCATCGGTGGCCTGGGTGAGATATCCCTTCCTCAATTCCCATCCCGATCATGAGATTGCGCGTCGGCAGATGTCAGACGGGTCTGGGATGTTTGCCTTTGGACTGCAGTCGGGCGCAGAGGGCGCCACGGCAATGATGGGGAGATTGAGGCTGATCAGGTCCGGCGGTAATCTTGCGGAGGTAGGCAGCTTCATTTGTGGCTCGGCTCGTCTCACCAATGCCGTCATCTGTCCCTTGCCGGGAGCGAAGTCTGCGATAGCCTTAGCGATGACGTCATACGATGAGGACGCCGAGGATCTCGTTGGAGATCTTCTTATGACTCTCGACTTTGCATAGCCTGTTGCCGACCAGATCTCAGTCGCCGAAATCGCCTTCGGTGGCTTAACCTCGTGCGCGACACAAATGCTGGCTGCTAAGCGGGGCTTCGCTCTTTCAACAGCCGATAGAGTTGCGCCCGACTGATGCCGAGCATCTCGGCTGCACGGCGCTTGTTGCCTCCCGCCTGCTGGAGAGCGGCGCGTAGGGCTGCATGGGTTTCGAATTGCACCCGGCTCTTCAAGTCTTTTCCCGCCTTCGCAGAGGGTGGCAGGCCGTCCAGGGACGGAATGGAGAGTTTGCCCGTCACGACCATCCGCGTCAGGGCGTTTTCCAACTCCCGAACATTGCCTGGCCACCGATGAGTCACAAGCAATGCACGATTTTCGGGCGTCAGTTCCGGCGCCGGCTTTAAGAGTCGGCTGGAGATGCGCTCAAGGAGTTGTTCGGCAAATTGAGCTATATTGTCTCTTTCTCTCAGGGCAGGTACCTCGATCGGCAGCACGCTCAGCCGATGATAGAGGTCTTCTCGAAAACGGCCCGCTCGCACCAGTTCAGCGACCGGCTTGTTGGTAGCGCAGATGATGCGCAGGTCAGTGTCGACCGGGCTGGTGCCACCGACGCGGACGATCTCGCCGGTTTGGAGCACGCGCAGCAGACTGCCTTGGAGGGCAAGCGGCATATCCCCGATCTCATCAAGGAAGAGCACGCCGCCTGCCGCCAGCTCGAACTTTCCTGGCTTGCCTTGGCTGCGAGCGCCTGTGAACGCACCGCCCTCATAGCCGAAAAGCTCGGCTTCGATCAGTTCGCTTGGTATGGATGCGCAATTGACCCACACGAAGGGTCCGGCACTGCGCTCCGACAAGGAATGGATTGCCTGAGCGGCCAATTCCTTGCCGGTGCCTGTCTCACCGCAGATCAGGACAGGCAGATCATAGGCGGCCGCCAGTTTGAGGGTCTCGCGATGCGCTTCCATCAACGGGCCGGTCCCGATGATATCGTCGAGGCCGAATTTCGACTGCCAGGCTCTCGGTTTCGAAGGGATGGCGAGTTCCGCTTTTGAAATCCGGCTATAGGTCTTCTTCAAGGCGTCGTAGTCGGAGAACAGCGCCAGGCCCACGGCGCCAATGATCCTTCCGTCTTTGTGCACCGGGACCTGTTTTGTCACCAGCTTGTGGCCCCGCACTTCCAGCGGATAGCCGACATGGGTGCCGATACCGCGCGCCACGAAATGAAGTTTGGTTTGCGGCCCGACCACGTCGGTTATGTGGCGCCCCAGAAATTCCTCGGCCTCACCTCCAAGCAGGCGGCAATAGGGTTCGTTGATCAGGACGATCGTTCCTTCCGTGTCGACGGCGACGAGGCAGTCGGAAACGTGATCGAGGACAAGACGGAGAAATCCGGCTTCTTCGGAGGAGCCTGCAAGCCATTCCGGAAGCGTCATCTCTACCTGCCTGATTGTTCCTGGGCGATCAAAGATCGCATTATACAGGATTTTGTCTCAGATGCGAGACAAGACATGTAGCCGAGGCGAGACACTGTCGAGAGAAAGGTCGCCTTCGAGGCTGTCGGGCAATCTAGGGGTCTCCTATAAACCGGTTGCTGTTTCAGGAGGTTAGAAGCCGCAGCACTCGAGTGCGCAGATCTGGCCCAGGGCTTGCGATGCTCCTTAGCGTAAAACCGAAAGGGGAGCAGATAACATGCATACGGAAACAATAGAGATAGGTGACACGATCGTCCGGGCGTCGGGCGAGGGCGCGCCGCTCGTCTTCGTGCACGGATTCACGACGACCGCCGAATTCTGGCGCGAGCAGGTCGAGGCCTTCTCGTCCCGCTACAAAGTCATCCGCATCAACCTGCCAGGACACGGCGTGTCGCCAAGGCCTGCCGGGCGCAGCTATACGATCGAGGCCTTCGCAAACGACGTGCTGCAAGTCTTCCGCAAGCTCGACATCCGGCAAGCAGTCCTTGTCGGCTTGTCGATGGGCGGAACCATCGCGCAAAGCTTCACACTTGCGCATCCGGAGCGCGTACAGGCGCTGGTGCTCGTCGGAGCGACGCCGCATGGGCTTGGAGAAGACGTCAACGTCGACAATGTTCTGAAGGCAATCGACGACCTCGGTGTCGTGCAAGCCAGCCAGAACGTCATCGATCGGTCGTTTGGCAGCGCGGCCAGCCAGGAACTCCTGAACTTTGCCAGACAGGAGGTCGCGCAGACCCCCGACTTCGTGGCGCGCGAGGCGATCGCCTCGCTGAATGCATCCGATAGCCGTTCGCGCCTTGGTGACATCAGGATCCCGACACTGGTGGTCGTCGGAAACGAGGATATCATCACGCCGCCGGCAGAGTCGGTGATCCTGGCTGAGGGCATACCGGATAGCAGGCTGGAGGTGATCGAGGATGCGGGACACTTCCCGATGCTCGAGCAGCCTCGGAAGTTCAATGAAGTGCTGACAGCGTTTCTGCGGGCTTGCGAATATCCGGTTTCTTTGGCGAGCGGCCAAGGCCTCTCGCAACATGCGGTCTAGGGGAGGGCACGATATGTCTGTTCATGAGATTTCGTCTGGAACTGTTGCGCACGCCGAGACGCTCGATCGCAACACCAAGCGGACGGTTTTCGCCGCGGCACTCGGGACCGTTTTCGAATGGTACGACTTCTTCATCTATGGGTCGCTCGCCGCCTTCTTCAGCACGCTGTTCTTCCCCAAGGGCAACGAGACCGCGGCGCTTCTCGCGGCACTCGCGACCTTTGGCGCCGGCTTCGTGCTCCGGCCGTTCGGCGCTGTCGTGTTCGGCCGGCTGGGCGACCTTGTTGGCCGAAAAAAGACCTTCCTCGTGACCATGCTGGTCATGGGCTTGGCAACGGCCGCAATCGGCCTCTTGCCGACCTACGAGTCGATCGGATGGGCAGCGCCTGCATTGCTGGTGGCATTGCGCCTGCTGCAGGGGCTGGCTGTCGGAGGCGAGTTCGGCGGCGCAGTCACCTATGTCGCAGAACACTCCGATCACGATCGGCGCGGATTTACGACGAGTTGGATCCAGATCACGGCGACGCTTGGTCTGTTCCTGTCGCTGATCGTGATCGTCCTGTGCCGCTCTTCGATGTCGCCGGAGGCATTCGCAAGCTGGGGCTGGCGAATGCCCTTCGTCGGTTCGATCCTCCTTCTAATCCTCTCCCTCTATATTCGCCTGAAACTGCACGAGTCACCCGTGTTCCAGGAGATGAAGGCGCAGGGCAAGGGTTCGAAAAACCCGATCGCCGATACCTTCGCCGACGGCCGCAATCTGCGTCTCGTGCTGGTCGCGATCTTCGGTGTCGTCGCCGGTCAGGCGGTCGTCTGGTACACGGGGCATTTCTATAGCCTCTACTTCATGACGACGACGCTGAAGATGACGCATGATCAGGCCAACTTCTATCTCCTGGCCGCGCTGACGCTCGGCACGCCCTTTTTCCTGTTCTTCGGCTGGCTTTCTGACCGGGTCGGGCGCAAGTGGATCGTCGTGACGGGCTGTGCGCTGTCGGCGTTGCTGATCATGCCGCTGTTCCAGGCGCTCGGAACCTACGGCAATCCCGTCCTTGCCGACTTCCGTGCGAGGACGTCGGTGACGCTTGTCGGAAACGACTGCGACCACGATCAATCGTTCATCGGGCAGTTGTTCAGCCCGCAGGCGACCACCCAATGCCAGAAGGTCAAGGCGCTTCTGACAGCCCGTGCGGTTCCGTACACGGTCAAGAGCGACGCGGAGCCGCTTCGGGTTCAGGTGAACGATAGCGCCATGAAGCCCTACAACGAAAATGAGCTGCTCGCCGCTCTGACGGCGGGCGGAATGCCTGATCCGAAGGCCCCCGTTCAGCCGAACGGACCGATGGTGATCGCAATCCTGTTCTGCCTGGTGTTCCTGGCCACGATTGTTTACGGACCCCTCGGCGCGCTTCTGGTCGAGCTCTTTCCCGTCCGCATCCGCTATAGTGGTGTGTCGGTCGCCTTGCAGCTTGGCAATGGCTGGATCGGCGGCTTCGCCCCCTTCGTCGCCACCGCAGTAGTGATTGCGACCGGCAACATCTTCGGCGGCCTTTGGTATACGGTGGCGTTTGCCGGACTGACGGCCGTGATCGGGGCGTTTCTCCTGCCCGAGACGCGCGGACGCGATCTGAGCACTTGAGCCGTCGTAACTGCGCTATTCTGGGATGCGCACCTGATGAGCCCGGGCACCTTGCCCGGGCTCCTTTGTAACGCATCAGGCCCCGAGGCGTAAAACATGCCGCGGCCTCTGCGGTGATCGATGAAGATGCTTAATTCACTAGCATATGCCTAAGATTTGAGCTTGCCTATACTGTGTTCATATTTTGGCGCATTCTGCAGGTGATTTGGCTGAAACTGCACGCGTGTGGCCGTTGTAAGCCGTGCGGCTTCGTATTGTAATCATCTTCAGCCCCGCAGCGCGGCAAACTTTTCGACCGCAACATCTGAAGCCATTTTCCAGATCCGTCAGGATCGGGCTGGTCGGGTGTTGCCTTGAACTGGAGAGGACCATGAAGAAGCTCAATGCGACTATTCTTACGGGCTTTTTAGGAGCCGGAAAAACAACGCTTCTCAACCGTCTTCTGACCGAACGCCATGAGGAGCGCATTGCGGTCGTCATTAATGAATTTGGTGAGGTCGGCATTGACGGCAAGCTTGTCATCGAAACAACGGAGGACGTCGTCGAACTGAACAACGGCTGCATCTGCTGCACGGTGCGCGACGACCTGATCGGCGCACTTCGTAATCTTTTGGCGTCAGACCGCGTCTTTGATCGCATCGTTATTGAAACGTCGGGTCTCGCCGATCCCGCGCCTGTCATCCAGTCCTTTGTCCTGGACGAGGTCTTGTCGAGCCATGTTCAACTCGACGCGATCGTCACCGTGGTCGATGCCCGTCATGTCGAGCAGCAGCTCGGCCAGGATGAAGCCGTCGAGCAGATCAGCTTTGCCGATCTCATCCTGCTCAACAAAACCGACCTCGTGTCCGTTGATGAGCTTGGCGTGACGGAGAGACGTGTCCGGCAGCTCAATCCGCTGGCTCGCGTCGTTCACACCAAAGACTGCGCAGTTCCCATGAGCGCGGTTCTCGACCTTGGCGCTTTCGACCTCAAGAACATCCTGTCGATCGACCCGGCCATCCTCGAAGACCACGAGCATGAACATGACCAGTCCATTTCCTGTGTCGCGTTACGGCAAACAGAACCGCTGGACCCGGCCGCCTTCAATAGCTGGCTGAACCGCCTCGTGCAGGCGAGAGGCGCCGACATCCTGCGTATGAAGGGGGTGGTGAACTTCGCCGGCGAAGCGCGCCGTTATGTCTTCCACGGCGTCCATATGACGCTCGACGGCCGTCCAGGAAAACCTTGGATGGGGGATCCCCGCCTGAGCGAGATCGTGTTCATCGGCCGAAACCTCGACGAGGCCGAGCTTCGCCGCGGCCTCGAAAGTTGTGCTCTTCCCGCCCTGGCCGTGGCCACCTGAGAAGCCCGTCCCTGCAACAAGGAGAAGCCTCATGCCACCTCTCGTCGCCGCAATGATCAGCCTTGGTGTTCTGGGTGCGATCGACACCTACATCACGGCAACCCTGTTCCCGGTGCCCGTCTGGGTAACGTTTATTGCCTGGGCGTCCTTCTTCGCTTGCGGCGGTGGCCAAGCGGGACTGATCAAGTCGGTCGCATCGAACTGGACGGGTATCGCAATTGCCTCCTTCACCCTGCTCATTATTCAGTTTGGCCCCGAGAATCCCGTGTTTGCGGCGACCCTCGTCGGCGCCGGAACGTCCGCCATGGTCCTCGCCTCCGCGGTACCTGCGCTGAATTTCACGCCAGCCGTCGTGTTCGGCTTTGCCTCCCTCGTCGGCACGCCGGCGGCAACCGACACCACCATCCTCACGTCCGGACCATTCCATCCGACGCTGGTGGCAATGGCCGCGATGCTGCTCGGAGGTATCTTCGGGTTCATCTCGGAACTCGGCACGCGTTTGCTCCCCGGCTCCAAAGCGAAGACGGCCTGACCGATCATTCTCTCGACAAGGAAAAGATCATGAAACTCCAGCATTACCTTGGCGGACTGGAAGGGCTCGGTCCGGTCAGCATCGAAACAAGGGTCTTTGTTGAACCCTGGGAAACGCGAATATTCGCGATCCACACGGCGATGATGGCTCTGTCCGCCCAATTGCCGCTTCCCCAAACGCCATCTGCCTTCAACACGATCTGGACCTGGGCGGATCTGCGTAAGGGGGCCGAGAGCCTCAATCCCTTCGATTATTTCAAATACCGCTACTACGAGAAGTGGCTGGGCGGCATATCGGGCTACTTCATCGATCACGGCTACATTACCGCGGAAGAGCTCGATGCTCTGACGGAGGAGTATTATCAACACCCCTCGAAGCCCCTGCCCAGCGCAGGCGCCGCGGCAATCGATGACCGTGTCGTCGAGTATCTGGTGGAAGGCGACAGTCCAGCGCGGGACGTTCTGGTGACGGCCGAATTCTCCGTCGGCGATATGGTCAGGATCGAGAATGTGCCGAGCGTCGAACACACCCGCCTGCCTGGCTTCCTGCGCAACAGGACCGGCATCGTCGAAACCGTCTATCCGGGCGCTTACACTTACCTCTGCGACACCGGCCCCGACGGTATCGGCCCGGCAATGACCGTCTACTGTGTCCGCTTCGACCCGAATGACCTGTGGCCGGGGAACGCCGAACCGAACTTCAGCCTCTATGCCGATCTCTATGCCCGCTACGTCGCCTCAGCGGACGTTTCGGTGTCGGTCGAGGCTGCCTAATCAACCATCGGGGAGAGACGAATGTCTGAACGTTTCAAATATCGCGAGGACCGCGAAGCTTACAGTGCTGCGCGCGTGCGGGCTCTCGAAGCCTTGCTCATCAAGAAGGGCATCATCACCGACCGGACAGTCGATACGGTGCTCGAATTCTTCGAGACCAAGATGGGGCCCTTCAACGGCGCAAAGATTGTCGCCCGCGCCTGGGTCGATCCGGCCTTCAAGGAACGGCTTGTCGCGGATACGCCGAAGGCCATCGCCGAACTCGACCTGCCGGACGGTATGGCCGGCGCGGAAGGTGAGCACATGCGTGCCGTCGCCAACGCTCCGGGCGTCCACAATCTGATCATCTGCACGCTTTGTTCCTGCTACCCGTGGCCGGTTCTGGGGCTGCCGCCCTACTGGTACAAGGATCCGACCTTCCGTAGCCGTGCAGCCCGCGAGCCGCGCGCGGTGCTTGCCGAGTTCGGTTTGCCGATCTCCGAGGATGTTGAAGTCAAGGTCTGGGACTCGAGCGCTCAGATCCGTTGGTTCGTCGTGCCCGAGCGGCCGGCAGGAACCGAAGGCCTCTCGGAGACAGAGCTTGAGGCTCTCGTCACGCCCGAAGCGATGATGGGCGTCGCCGTCGCTAATGCCGCCTGAGGTCCAGCATGCTGACGCAATTCGAACACTTCGCTGTTACCGAGATGTTGGGCAAGCCTGACAGTCCACCTCGGGCCAACGGCACCCTTTGTTTTGGGTCCGACTGGGAGCGCACCTCCTTCGGGATTGCGCTCGCGCTCGCCAAGGAAGGCTATTTTGAATGGGACGACTTCCGCGACGAACTGATTGCTTCGATCAGGACGTGGGAAGACGAGCACCCCTCGGATCATTCGTCCTGGAACTACTACGATCAATTTCTGACGGCGCTTGAGAGCGCCGTCGTCAAGACAAATCTTCTGACCGCCTCGGAACTGAGTGAGTTCTTCACCCTCGGCGATCAAGTCAACCAGTAATAGCTTTCACGGAGACATCAACATGCATATCGAACCTGGTATCGTGGAGGGCGGCAAGATCGTCCTGAGTTATGCCACCGCCTCCGGCGCCGCACTCTTCGCTCTGAAATCTGCGCACGACGAGCTCCGGCGTCGGGGACTGTCCTCGCTGCTGTCGCGCACCGTGGTTGCAACAGGGCTCGTCTTTTCCTTCTTCGAAATACTGCCGCACTACCCGGTCGGTGTTTCGGAGGTGCATCTGATCCTTGGCTCGACGCTCTTCCTGCTGTTTGGTGTCGCGCCAGCGGCAATGGGCCTTGCGGCGGGGTTGCTGATCCAGGGAATGTTCTTCGCGCCATTCGATCTGCCCCAATATGGCATGAACGTCACGACCCTGCTCGTGCCGCTCTTTGCGCTTCAGGTCATTTCAAGCAAGATCATTTCGCTGAATACCCCCTATGTCGACCTCAGCTATCGGCAGACACTGGCGCTATCGACGGCCTATCAGGGCGGTATCGTTTCCTGGGTGGCGTTCTGGGCGCTTTACGGTCACGGCTTGACGGTCGAGAGCCTTCTGTCGATCGGAAGCTTCGGCGTCGCTTATTTGGCAGTGATCCTGATCGATCCGCTCGTGGACATCCTGGTGCTTGCCGCCGCCAAGTCCGGGAAGGTTGTGTCGCACATCGGCATTTTCGATGCCCGACTGACGTCTGCAAAATGAATTCCTGAAAGTGATCATCACCCGCGGCCCGGGAGGTGGTCCTTGTTGGCAGGAATTTTGCATCGGCCTCAGGAAAGACGGCAGTTTTCAGGGGGTACTCCAATGCGGATTGTCATTCTCGCGCCACCCGGCGTCCAATCGCTGGATGTCGTGGGTCCTGCAGAGGTCTTCTGGGAGGCTGCGCGCCGCTGCGGCGACATGAGCAGGTACGACATACAGATCATGTCCACCGGCCAACCCTCAATCAGCGGCACCGGCCAGTTGCGGTTTCTTGCAGATCGTACGATCTTTGACAACGATGAGCCGATCCATACTTTGCTGGTCGCAGGCGACCCTTCGTTCCAGGCGATCGATCCGAAGGTCATTTCCTGGCTGCGCCGCCGCGTGCCCACCGTCAGGCGATATGGATCAATCTGCACTGGTGTCTTCCTGCTCGCTGCGGCAGGGCTGCTTGAGGGAAAGCGGGTGACAACCCACTGGGAATGTACGCCAAGGTTCCACAAGGAATACCCTCACATCGAGCTTGAACCGGATGCCATCTATATCCGTGACGGCAAGCTTATCACTGCCGCCGGCGTAACGGCTGGCATCGACCTTGCGCTCGCCCTTTTGGAGGAGGATCTTGGGCGCGAAGTCGCCCTGGCTGTGGCCAGATACATGGTCATGTTCGTCAAGAGGCCCGGCGGTCAATCACAATTCAGCGCGCATCTTGTCGGCCAGATGTCCGAAACGACCTTCATTCAGAAGGCGCAGGCCTACATCCTGGAAAACCTGAATCAAGAACTCCACGTCGAGGCGATCGCCAGGAGAGTCGGAATGAGCACACGCAATTTCGGTCGCGTGTTTCGGCTCGAACTCGGTGTTGCACCGCTAGACTTCATCGTCGCAGCCCGCACCGACGCTGCGCGCAGGTTGCTGGAGGATACTAACCGTCCCTTGCAATCCATCGCGAAAGCCTCCGGCTTTGGAGACGCTGGGGCGATGCGCCGGGCCTTCAGGAAGACCATCGGGGTCACCCCCCACGAGTATCGGGCCAGGTTTCAAATTCGCACAGACCACAAGGCGGTTGGTCGAAACTCCGGAGCCTCCGTGCTTAGCCTCCCGACGCGAGAGGCAGAATTAGAAGGAATGCCGCCCTCATAAACGCGACCTCCTCCGCATGGCTTAGGCCGGATCGCACCGGCTTCATTGATGTGGCGGGTGGGATCGGCATCCTCTTGCCGGCTCTTACCCGGATCCAGCCGCGTCTGACCGTTTTTGCGGCGCTGGGCTGCACCCTGCTCTCAAATCTGCGCCATCATCTTCCATGCCACGCGGGGTGAATTTTCTGCCCTTCCGCTCAACTTTATCCTGCTTCCTCTCGTGGCCTTCATCCTGTGGGGCCGCGCCAGGACGGCGCCCGTCGCCTCGCGCGGATAAAGGACTACCTGAACGGGAGCATTTTCCCGCTCGATGTCATCTTCGCAACTGTTCCTTCGCATTTCCTCGGAGTGCTGCATTAAACTTTACTACAGCCCTGGCGTTTGCTCGCTTGCCTCGCACATTATCGTTCGCGAAGCCGGACTGCCGCTTACGCCCGTGCGTGTTAATCTGCAAACCCACACATTCGATGGCGTCGCCGACTAGTCCGTCAACACGCGTGGCCATTTTCCCTGCTCGAGGTCGATGACGGCGAGCGTTTTATCGAGGGGCCGGCGATCATGCAGTATGTGGCCGATCGGGTATCGAGAAGCCCGTAGCTGCCTGGGGCACGATGGAGCATTATCACCTCTTCGAGCGGCTCGCCTTCTCAGCAGCGAACTGCACAGGGACTTTGGGCGCTGTTCAATCCCGCCATGCCGGAGGAGATCAAGGACTTTCACGGGCGTGTACTCGACCGTTTCCAGTGGATGGAAGGGAGCTCGAGGGCAAGGCCTATGTTATGGGTGTCCACGCGCTGTGGCCGACGCCCACCTGTTCGTCATCGCCGGCCGGGGAAAGCATGTCGGCATCGATCTTGTTGAGCTCAAGAAGCTGCGAGCACTTCTCGGCCGTGTTGCAGCCCTCGCACCGGTGCAGGAAGCATTGAAAGCAGAGGGACTTGGCTGAAGACTGCAAGCTCTCGTGCGCGACCCAGGCGCGCCCCGGGGCAACGTCAAATGCTCAGGTTACCGCCTGAAAAAGCTTCCTGACCGCGCAGACTTCAGGTGAGGGGCCAACATGAATGAGCATTGTGCGAGGGTGGTTTATGCGGGGAACACCCCGCATATTCCCACCGCTGTCAAATTGCCGATCCATGGGACAACGGTCACGGTTTCGCCACTTGCTTTTCCGACTGGACCATCTTCTTTCTGCCGAACTGGATGTTTCTTGCCGGCCAGTATGATGCCAGTTTGTGCCAAAACAAAGAGGATACGATCGGACTATGACGGGCGGCAGCGAACAGGACAAAGATCAGGAGCAATCCCATCGCTCTCACATGGCGAGCCTCGGGTTTGATACCCGCGCCATTCATCACGCGTTCGACCCGGTGGTTTTCAAGAGAGCGGTCCAGCCGCCGGTGTTTCTGACATCGACCTACGGCTTTGAGAGCGTCGAGGCAAATGATGCCGCCGCA
>NZ_LNQB01000029.1 GCF_001651875.1 Sinorhizobium saheli | reverse complement strand
GCTCGCTACGGCGCTGTTGAGGGCGCGCTCGCGAGCGGCTTCGCTACCGCCGAGCTACACCACCTGTAGGGACACGACCGGGCAGAACGGTGACCGACGCGCAAGCGGGTTGATCTCGTAATCCACGGACTCCCAGAGTCAATCGGCATGC
Source organism: Sinorhizobium saheli (assembly GCF_001651875.1). GTDB lineage: Bacteria > Pseudomonadota > Alphaproteobacteria > Rhizobiales > Rhizobiaceae > Sinorhizobium > Sinorhizobium saheli. Next base: position 12,662 of record NZ_LNQB01000029.1, on the reverse strand, counting down.
TGCGGAGCATTGGCAATCGGGCAACAGTGTCTCAGTCAACCAACGCTCACATTTTGCTCATATGCTCAAGTGTTAGCCTTGTATGTTTTTTGAGCACAGATTGGCGCATTCTGCATGTGATTTGGCTGAAACTGCATTCATGGGCCCGTTGTAAGCCGGCCACCTTCATATTGTAATTATCGCCAATACTGCATCTCGACAGGCTTTTCGACCCCACCAACTAAAGCCATTCTCCAGATCCCCCGGGATCGGGCTGGTCGAGTGTTGTCTTGAACTGGAGACGATCATGAGAAAGATCAACGCGACCATTTTGACCGGCTTTCTGGGCGCGGGCAAAACAACGCTGCTCAACCGTCTACTGACTGAACGCCCCGAGGAACGTATCGCGGTCGTCATCAATGAGTTTGGTCAAGTCGGCATCGACGGTAAGCTCGTTATCGAAACAACGGAGGACGTCGTCGAGCTAAATAACGGCTGCATTTGCTGCACGGTGCGCGACGACCTGATCGGCGCTCTTCGCAATCTTCTTGCATCAGAGCGCGCCTTCGATCGAATCGTCATCGAAACGTCGGGGCTCGCCGATCCAGCGCCCGTCATCCAATCCTTTGTCCTGGACGAGGTCTTAGCGAGCCATGTTCAACTGGACGCGATCGTCACGGTTGTCGATGCCTGCCACGTCGACCGGCAGCTCGGCCAGGATGAAGCCGTCGAGCAGATCAGCTTTGCCGATCTTATCCTGCTCAATAAAACCGATCTGGTGTCCTTAGATGAGTTGGCCGTGGTGGAGCGACGTGTCAGGCAGCTCAATCCGCTGGCTCGGCTTGTTCACACCAAAGACTGTGCTATTCCGATGAGCTCGGTTCTCGACCTTGGTGCCTTCGATCTGAAGAACATTTTGTCGATCGACCCGGCCATCCTCGAAGACCATGAGCATGAACATGACCAGTCCATTTCCTGCGTTGCGTTGCAGCTTGCAGAACCTTTGGACCCGGCCGCTTTCAATAGCTGGCTGAACCGCTTCGTACAGGCAAGCGGTGCAGATATCCTACGGATGAAGGGGGTCGTGAACTTCGCCGGCGAAGCGCGCCGCTATGTTTTCCACGGCGTTCATATGACGCTTGAGGGCCGTCCCGGAAAATCATGGATGGGGGATGCCCGCCTGAGCGAGATCGTCTTCATCGGCCGCAATCTCGACGAGGCAGAACTTCGCCGCGGCCTCGAAAGTTGTGTTCCCTGCGCCCTGGCCGTGGCGCCTTAAGAAGTCCGTCGCCATCACAAGGAGAAGCCTCATGCCACCTCTTGTCGCTGCAATGATCAGTCTCGGTGTTCTGGGTGCACTCGACACCTACATCACGGCGACCCTGTTTCCGGTTCCGGTCTGGGTCACCTTTATTGCCTGGGCATCGTTCTTCGTTTGCGGAGGCGGCCGGGCAGGGCTTACCAAATCGCTCACCTCGAACTGGGCGGGTGTCGCGATTGCCTCAATCACCCTGCTGATCGTCGAGTTTGGCCCCGCCCATCCTCTGTTCGCAGCCATCCTCGTCGGTGCTGGGACATCCGTCATGGTTCTGGCTTCCGCGGTGCCTATCCTGAACTTCACGCCTGCAGTCGTGTTCGGCTTTGCCTCCCTGGTCGGCACATCCGCGGCAACCGACACCACGATCGTCACGTATGGACTGTCCCATCCAACTCTGGTGACCGTGGCGGCCTTGCTGGTTGGAGCGCTCTTCGGGTTTGTCTCGGAGCTCGGCGCGCGCCTGCTTGCCCGCCCTAAGGCCATAGCGGCCTGACTCATCGTCCTCTCTAACAAGGATAAGATCATCATGAAACTCCAACATTATCTGGGCGGACTGGAAGGACTCGGTCCGGTCAACACAGAAACAAGGGTCTTTGTTGAACCCTGGGAGACACGAATTTTCGGGATCCACACAGCGATGATGGCTCTGTCGGCTCAATTGCCGCTTCCCCAAACGCCATCAGCCTTCCATACGATCTGGACTTGGGCCGATTTGCGCAAGGGGGCCGAAAGCCTCAATCCCTTCGACTATTTCAAGTATCGCTATTACGAGAAGTGGCTGGGCGGAATTTCGGGCTACTTTATTCAGCATGGCTACATCACTGAGGAGGAGCTCGACGCTCTGACGGAGGAGTATTACGCCGCCCCCTCGAAGCCCCTGCCAAGCGCAGGCGACGCTGCCATCGATGACCGTGTCGTCCAGTATCTGGTCGAAGGCGATAGTCCAGCACGCGACGTGCCGGTGGCCGCCGAGTTCTCGGTCGGCGATGTGGTCCGGATCGCGAATGTCCCGAGTGTCGAGCATACCCGTCTGCCTGGCTTCCTGCGGAATAGGACGGGAGTCGTCGAAACCGTGTATCCGGGCGCTTACACGTATCTCTGCGACACTGGCCCCGACGGTATCGGTGAAGCGATGACCGTTTACTGCGTTCGCTTCGATCCGAACGAACTGTGGCCGGGCAATGCTGAACCGAACTTCAGCCTCTATGCCGACCTTTATGCGCGCTACGTCGCCGCGGTCGACGTTCCGCTATTGGTCAAGGCCGCCTAATCAATCTATCGGGGAGAGACAAATGTCTGAACGTTTTAAGTATCGCGATGACCGCGAAGCTTACAGTGCGGCGCGTGTGCGGGCTCTCGAAGCCTTGCTCATCAAGAAGGGCATCATCACCGACCGGACCGTCAATACGGTGCTCGAGTTCTTCGAGACCAAGATGGGGCCTTTCAACGGAGCAAAGATCGTCGCCCGCGCCTGGGTTGATCCGACCTTCAAGGAACGGCTTGTCGCAGATACGCCAAAGGCGATCGCTGAACTCGACCTACCGGACGGCATGGCTGGCGCCGAAGGTGAGCACATGCGTGCCGTCGCTAACGCTCCGGGCGTCCATAATCTGATCATTTGCACGCTATGCTCCTGCTATCCTTGGCCGGTTCTTGGGCTGCCGCCCTACTGGTACAAGGACCCGACCTTCCGTAGCCGTGCTGCCCGCGAACCCCGTGCGGTCCTTGCCGAATTCGGCTTGCCGATCTCCGAGGATGTTGAGGTCAAGGTGTGGGACTCGAGCGCTCAGATCCGTTGGTTCGTCGTGCCTGAGCGGCCATCAGGAACCGAAGGATTGTCGGAGACAGAACTAGAGGCTCTCGTCACACCGGAAGCCATGATGGGCGTTGCCGTCGCCAAGGCGGCCTGAGGTCCCCCATGCTGACGCAATTCGAACACTTTGCCGTGACCGAGATGTTGGGCCAGCCTGACAGTCCACCTCGGGCGAATGGTACCCTTTGCTTCGGCTCCGAATGGGAGCGTACGTCCTTCGGGATTGCGCTGGCGCTCGCCAAGGAAGGCTATTTCGAATGGGACGATTTTCGCGATGAACTGATTGCCTCGATCAGGAGGTGGGAAGATGAACATCCTGCGGACTATTCATCGTGGAACTATTACGACCAATTTCTGACGGCGCTCGAGAGCGCCGTCGTCAAAACAAACCTTCTGACCGCCTCGGAACTGCGTGAGTTCTTTACTCTGGGCGATCAAGTCAACCAATAACGGCTTTCACGGAGACATTAACATGCATATCGAACCTGGTATCGTGGACGGCGCCAAGATCGTCCTGAGTTATGCTACCGCCTCCGGCGCTGCGCTGTTCACTCTGAAGTCTGCGCGCGAGGAGCTCGGGTGTCGGGGGCTGTTCTCGCTTACGGCGCGAAGCACCATTGCCACGGCGCTTGTCTTTTCCTTCTTCGAAATCCTTCCGCATTATCCGGTCGGCGTGTCCGAGGTGCATCTGATCCTCGGTTCGACGCTCTTTCTGCTGTTCGGCGCAGCGCCGGCCGCAATAGGCCTTGCTGCCGGACTGCTGCTCCAGGGAATGTTCTTTGCGCCGTTCGACTTGCCCCAATACGGTATGAACGTCACGACCCTGCTCGTGCCGCTCTTTGCGCTGCAGGTCATTGCAAGCAAGGTCATCAAGCCGAATACCCCTTATGTCGACTTGGACTATCGACAGGCGCTGACACTATCGGCAGCCTATCAGGGCGGTATCGTTTCCTGGGTGGCGTTCTGGGCGCTGTACGGTCACGGCTTCACGATCGAGAACCTGTTGTCTATCGGGAGTTTCGGTCTTGCTTACATGGCGGTGATCCTAATCGAGCCGCTCGTCGATGTCATGGTGCTCGCGGCCGCCAGGTCCGCCAGGGACGTTTCGCGCACCGGCTTTTTCGAGGCCCGACTAGCATCAGCCAAGTGATTTCTAAAGGTGACCACCGCCCGTGCCCGGGCGGTGGTCTTTAGTTGGCAGGAATTTTGCGTCGGGCTTCAGGATAGGCAGACGTGTTCAGAGGGTACGCCAATGCGGATCGTTGTTCTCGCGCCACCGGGCGTCCAATCCCTGGATGTTGTGGGTCCTGCAGAGGTTTTCTGGGAGGCCGCGCGTCGCTGCGGCGACATGAGCAGATACGACATACAGATCATGTCCACCGGCCAACCGTCGATTGGAGGCACCGGCCAGTTGCGGTTCCTTGCAGACCGTACGATCTTTGACAGCGATGAACCAATCCATACCTTGCTGGTCGCAGGCGACCCGTCGTTTCAGGCAATCGATCCGAAGGTTATTTCGTGGCTGCGCCGACGCGTGCCCACCGTGAGGCGATATGGATCAATCTGTACCGGCGTCTTCCTACTTGCTGCGGCAGGACTGCTGGAAGGAAAGCGGGTCACGACCCACTGGGAATGCACACCACGCTTCCGCAAGGAATACCCCCACATCGAGCTTGAACCGGACGCCATCTATGTCCGTGACGGCAAACTCATCACGGCCGCAGGCGTCACTGCCGGTATCGATCTTGCCCTCGCACTTGTGGAGGAGGATCTTGGGCGTGAGGTGGCGCTGACCGTGGCCAGATACATGGTTATGTTCGTGAAGAGGCCGGGCGGTCAATCGCAGTTTAGCACGCATCTTGTCGGTCAGATGTCAGAAACCAGCTTCATTCAGAAGGCGCAAAACTTCATACTGGCAAATCTTGAGAGGGAGTTGCATGTCGATGCAATCGCCAGGAATGTCGGAATGAGCACGCGCAACTTTGGCCGCGTATTCAGACATGAGCTCGGAATGACCCCGCTCGACTTCATCATCGCTGCGCGGACCGATGCTGCTCGCCGGCTTTTGGAGGATACCGAGCGCCCGCTTCAGGCGATCGCCAAGGCATGCGGTTTCGCAGATGTCGCAGCCATGCGGCGGGCCTTTGCCAAGACTATCGGCGTAACTCCGAACGAATACCGGGCCCGATTCCAGATTCTGCGCGATCACCGGTCTGCCTTCCGAACATCCGACAATGCTCTTGCGGCGCAACTTCTTGGCGCCGACAACCTGTCGAAAGCTGCTATTGTGAGCTGACCTGCCTTAAAGATCCCGTCGTCGATCGCGGCAAGAAGCCTGAGCATACAAAAGACGTCTACGATGTCGTGATAGAGGTCACCATCAAGACTTGGCGAGAACGCATGCGACATCCAACAGGAGGTTGGCACCCGCTATCAGATCAATGTCACGAGTAAGTTCGGCTGGGTTGTGACTGATACCGGCGACGCTTGGTACGAAGATCATGGCGGTTGGGGCAATCGTCGCAATCATCTGCGCGTCGTGTCCGGCCCCCGACGTCATCCGCCGATAGGATAGCCCGCGCTTTTTCGCCGCGTCCTCTATGACGGCGACGATCCCCTGGTCGAACACAACGGGAGCCGAGCGCGCCAGTCGCTCTGTGCTGATCGTAAGTCCCTCTTCGGCGGCCAGCCGACTCAGGAACTCCGACAGCGCCCGCTCTTCTTCCAGCAGCCAATCTTCGACGGGGTGGCGAAGATCTATTGTCAGGGTCGCACGGGACGGGATCACGTTGATCGCGTTGGGCTCGAATTCAATACATCCCACAGTCGCGACCATCGGCGACGTGGAGGCCAGAGCCCGCTCCCTCAAATAGGTGACGATGCGCGCGGCGCCATAGCCTGCGTCGCTGCGCATGGTGATCGGCGTGGTGCCGGCATGATTGGCGATACCGTCGATTGTAATCTTCTGCCAGGAGATGCCTTGCAGGTTTTCGACAGCACCGATGTCGATCCCCTCACGTTCAAGGACTGGCCCTTGTTCGACGTGAAGTTCCACATAAGCAGCGGGTTTAAGAAACCCCGGCTCCTCAGGTCCGGCGAAATCGATCCGGCGTAGCTCATCGCCGAGAAGGGCTCCGTCGGTTCCGACCGTAGCCAACGCTGCGTCGGTGTCCATCCCTCCGGAATAGACGAGGGAGCCCATCATGTCGGGTGCGAAGCGAACGCCTTCCTCGTTCGTGAACGCGGCGACTACGACCGGACGAGAGGGAACGAAGCCCTGCTCCTGCATGGCTTCGATCACTTCCAGCGCCGCAATGACACCGTAGCATCCGTCATAGATGCCAGCGTTGGTGACGGTGTCGATATGGGAGCCCATCATCAATGGCAGTTTGCCTGCGGAACCCGGAGGCTCCCAGATGCCGAAGATGTTGCCAATGCGGTCCACCGCTACATCCAGGCCGGCCGGCCGCAGCCAGGAAACGAAGAGGTCTCGTCCGAGCTTGTCGGCGTCGCTGGCGGCGAGGCGCGCCAGGCGGCCGTCACCGTCTCGTCCAAGATTTCCGAGTTCCCGGATCCGGCCGATCAACCGCGCGCCGTCTATCGAAATGTCGGTCATGTTCATTCCTTCCGATCAAGTCGGTCATTTTTAAGCGGTGGCTACTCAGGTGTTGCCGTGGATCAAATCCGGACGAACTCTGAAATACGGCCATCTTGCTTCCTGCGTTCCTCCAGCAGTGCTGGGGAGCCGTCGAACACGATCTTGCCTTTTTCCATGAAGATCACCCGGTCAGAGACTTCCATCGCGAACTTCATTTCGTGGGTGACGATCACCATGGTGCGCCCGGACTTGGCGAGGGCGGCCATGATCCGGAGCACTTCGCCGACAGTCTCCGGGTCAAGCGCTGAAGTGGGCTCGTCAAAGAGCAATATCGACGGATGCATGGCTAGCGCCCGGGCGATCGCCACACGCTGCTGCTGTCCGCCGGACAGCTGGTGGGGATATTTGTTCTCGTGGACGAGCATGCCGACCTGGGCGAGAAGTGATCGCGCGTCCTTCCGGACGTCGGAGACACTGCCACGGTTATGGTAGAGCGGACCCATCATGACGTTCTCAAGAGCCGTCTTATGGGGGAATAGGTTGAAGTTCTGGAACACCATGCCGATCCGCAAGGCGTCGCTGCTGTCATGCCGGATGGTCTTTGCAAGCTTCTCGCGCGTCCCGGCAAGAAACGGCTTTTCTTCCAGGTAGACGACTCCGTGTTCCAGCGTCTCAAGACCGTTGAGGGAGCGGATGAGCGTTGTCTTGCCTGAGCCAGAGGGTCCGATGATCGAGACGACTTCGCCAGGCTTGACCGACAGATCGAGGTCCTTGAACACCTGGTGAATACCGTAGGACTTCCCGCCTTTTTCCAAGCGGATTGCGGGTTCGGCGGCCGAGGTGCGGACGTCGTCCTCGATCTCCTTGACGATAGCGCAGCTGGGCTCGGCCCCCTCGGTGGTCAGCTCGGCAAGACGGCGCGAGAAGTCGAGGCGGCGCTCGAATGCCCTGAGCGCCGTGTCGAAGACGGTGACGATCAGGACGTAGTAGCAGGCGACCGCCACCATGGTTTCGATGACCTTGAAGTTCTGGGTATAATAGCGCTGCCCGACAAGCAGGATTTCCGCAAGCGAGATCACCGAGACGAGAGACGTCAGTTTCACGATGGAGACAAATTCGTTCCCGAGCGAGGGCAGGGCAATGCGTAGCGCCTGCGGGATCACGATGAGCCGCTGGACGCCCGTGCGTGAAAGCCCGAGCACCTTGCCCGCCTCATACTGGCCTTTGCCGACCGCCACGAGCGCGCCGCGGTGGATTTCGGCGATGTAGGCCGTCTCGCTCAACACCATCGCCAGTAGTCCGGCGACGAACGGAATGGACAGAACACCAGAGGTCGACGGGAAAGCCTGCGGGAGATTATAGACGAAGATGAGCAGGACCAAGAGCGGAAGGCTTCTGAAGAACCAGACGTAGAGTCCGGCTGCCCGGCGGACCACCATCTGGCTGGAGCGGTCCGCCAGCGCGACGAAGAAGCCGAGGACCACCGCCAGCACCCACGTCGCCACGCTAAGTTCGACCACCAGCAGGGTCGCGTTCCAGAAGTCGCGGCTCCAGAAGAGCCCGATCGTGTAAGACCAGTCGAAAGCCATTGTCATTTTCCCGTGATGTCGACCGGGCCGCCGGTAGCGGCCCGGGAGGATGGATCAATTGCTTTCGATGAGAGCCGCGGTGACCTCGGCGTCGGTCGGCAGAGCGAGGTTGTATTTGGCGAGAATAGCCTTGTATTCATCGCTGTTCTTGAGAGGCTCGAAGGCCTCCTTTAAGCGGGCGAGCAGCTCGTCGTTGCCCTTCTTGACAGCCAGACCCATGACCACGGGGAATAGGATTTCCGTGGACGTGATCTTGAGACGATCGCCCGAAGCGACGACGGCAGCCTTCGAGACGCCAGCGTCATCAAACACTACATCCGCACCACGCGATAGGAGTGCTTGGGCTGCCTCAGCCGACGTGGCAAATTCCTTGACATCGATCGGGTTGGAGCCGCATTCGGCCTGAGAGACCTTCTGGAGTTCCGGTACCCAGGCCGCGCCCTTGAGATTGGCGACGCGCTTGCCGCATAGGTCTCCGGGCTTCTTGGGGTCGAAGGTGTCATCGGAGCGGACCATCAGCGAGCCACCCGTTTTCGCGTAAGCGATATAGTCCACGACCTTCGCACGGGCCGGCGTGACATAGAGCGCGGAGGCGATCATATCGAAGCGGTTCGCCTGAAGGCCTGGAATCAGGCTGGCGAACCGAGTGTCCATGAATTGCACTTTGACGCCGAGCTTGGGAGCGAGCACGGCCATGACATCGGCATCAAATCCTTTGGTCACACCGCCCTCGAGATAATCATAGGGCGGATAGACTTGGTCGGAGCCAACCGAGATTATGCCTGGCGTGATCGTCTTGAGGTCTTCGGCGACGGCCGCGGACGCAGTGCCGAGAGTCGGCATCGCGGCGAGCAGGATTACGGTCTTCATTGCGATTTTCTTCATTTTCATTCCCCTTTTTAATTGCCCGGACGGACCATCCGTCCGGGTTGAGCTGTCACTCTCCGGCGACCTGAGATCAGCGGATGATCGGCATTTCCCTGGGCGCGCGCTTTGTAAGAAGGCGCGGGCCGTCCTTGGTGATGGCGATGTTTTCTTCGTGGACGATCATCTTGCCGGGGGCGTATTCCATCCCCGGCTCGATCGTCAGCACCATGTTCTCGACGATGACGGTCCCATCGCCGAGCCTGTGCGACGGCGGTTCTGTCAACTGCATACCGAGGCCATGTCCCAGTCGGCCAACATTGTTGCCGATGGCTCCGGCCTCCTCGATGATCTTGGCCATTGCGCGGAACACGTCATCGGTCTTCGCACCGGGGACCGCGGCCTTGATCCCCGCTTCGGTGGCAAGCCAAAGGGCGTCGTGGACCCGCTTGGCATCGTCGGAGATGTTGCCGATGGCGTAGTTCCGGTCGAAATCGCAGAAGTAGCCGTCGAAGGTCGATCCGGTGTCAATGAAGAGGACGTCGCCTTCCTGCACCAAACGATCATGTGGACCGCAGACGATCTGCGGGACGCCGCCGGGTCCGGAAATCGCCGGCATGAACGGCGTCGAGTCGGCCCCACGCCTTGCGATGTCGATCCTCAGCTTTCTCACGATCTCGCGCTCGCTCTCACCGACGGTGATGCTGGCGGGCAGCGCCTCGTAGGCGTCGCTGGCGATCTGGCAGATATAGTGAATGTGCTCTATCTCGGCGGGTGTCTTCACCATGCGGATCTCCCAAATGCAGGGTGAGCCGTCAGCGATTTCGAGCGAAAGCGTGTCACGCAGCTTGAGGAAGTCGGAGACGGGCATGCGCAGCGCCATCTCGCGGCCCATTTCGGTGCCGACCCTGCCGTATTTGCGGGGCAAGCCTTCGATTGTCGACTTGAGGAGCGAAATGCCGTCGTCTTCCGGATTGGGAGCCTGCCAGGTGCGGATGTCCTTCATCCACGTCAGCGCCATTTCGGGGGCGCCGATCTCAGGGATGACGGCGACCGGATCGCCGTCGAGCGGAACGACCACGAACCAGGGCCGGGTCGGGCTTTCCCAGAACTGGGAGTCGAAGCCCGTGAAATAACGGACGTTAGGAGGTGATGAGACTAGCAGCGCGTCGAACTTATGCCTGTGCATGATCTGGCGTGCGCGCTCGACACGGGTTTCGAACTCTGTTGGCGAAAAGCCGCGCCGCGGGGTTGTGATGGCATTCATTGAGGTTCCCTTCGTTATGGTCTCAGTTGTCCTGGGAGATTTTTTCAGTTTTCAACGTTCGTTGCTTCGGGCAGCACGTCAGCGGGCTTCGATCCCACGATGTTTTCGTAGGAGGCCGGATCGGTCGCGCCTTCGGTGTTGATGAGCAGAACCCTGCTGTCTTTGTTCAAACCGAGTGACTGCCGGGCATGGGGATCGGCGGCGACAGCGAGGAGCCCCGCCAGTCCGGCGGCTCCGCTCTCTCCGGCGACAACCGGGCGCTGCTCGCGGAAGGCCAATTTGCGCATCGCCCTCTTGGCCTCGTCTTCGGTTACCGTAACGAACGCGCTGGAGGTCGCATCCAAGATGCGCCACGCAACCAATGAAGGCGTGTAGCACTCGAGCATGGCCATGATGGTCGGCTCGGTTGGGTGGAAGGATGTCAGGCGGCCCGCTTCGGCGGAAGCATATAGACATGCGGCGCGGTCGGGTTCGACGACTACCGTCTTGATGGCATGATGCCCGAGGACCTCGTTGAGATGAACCGAGATGCTGCTTGCGAAGCCGCCGACACCTGCCTGAAGGAATACGTGCGTTGGCGGGTCGAGCTTGAGGTCGGCAATCTGGGACAGGGCTTCGTTCGCAAGCACGGTGTATCCCTGCGCCACGAGCGACGGAATTTCCTCGTATCCTTCCCATGATGTGTCCGACACGAGCACCCATCCGCGCTCCTCCGCGACCCGCCCGGCCTCGTCGACGGACATGTCGTAGTTGCCTTTGACCCGCACCACTTCGTCGGCACCGATGGCGTCGGCCCGGGCGGTGGTCACGCCTTCATGGACGAAGATCACAGACTTGCATCCGAGGATGCGTGCACCTGCCGCCACTGATTTGCCGTGGTTCCCGTCAGTCGCGCAGCAGAAAGTGATGCCTGACGCGTATTCGCGGGCTGTCGGCGAAACGAGCTGGGCCACGGAGACCTCGCTGTCGAGATGTTCCTCCAGCATTCGCTTGAAAAGGGTCATGACGGCGTATGCGCCGCCAAGCGCCTTGAAGCTCCCCAGACCAAGGCGCTGGCCTTCGTCCTTGATGACGACGCTTCCGACTCCTGCTTCTGCCGCGACCTCATTAAGCGATATCAGCGGAGTGGCAGTCTCGTCGCGCCACAGTCTGAGATAGGGGCGCACAAGACTGGGAGCGTCGGTGCCGAGAAGCACCTTGTCGTCGGTGCGCAGACGCTCGAACTTAGGAGAGTGAATCTGGATCATGTCGGCCTCGGTTCAGTTGATGACCGAGAGAATATTGCGATACAGACTTTATTTGCGCTCTAATTTGACATATTCTGTGCACGAAAATTCCATCTAAGGAGGCTTTCGTGGCTCGAACTATCGCATCCGACCTTGATGAGTTCGATCTCAAAATCTTGCGGCTGGTTCAGCAGGACAACCAGACACCTCAGCGGGTCATCGCAGATAAGATCGGCCTCTCACCGCCCGCGGTGGCGCGGCGGCTGCAGCATCTGCGTGAAGCGAAATACATACGAAGCGATATTTCCGTCTTAGATGAGACGGCCATCGGTCGTCCGCTCACGATTGTTGTCCATGTCACCACCGAAAACGAAAGGCTGGACCTTCTCGACGGGATGAAGGAGCGTTTCAGCAAATGCCCGCAGGTCCAGCAGTGCTATTATGTGACGGGGGAAATGGACTTCATCCTCATCCTAAACGTCCGCGACATGGCGGAATACAACGAGCTTACGAGAACCCTTTTCTTCGAAGGTGGGAATGTCAGAAGTTTCCGCACCTGTGTGTCGATGGAGAACGTGAAGACGTATGGACCAATTCCCGTTTGAACCTATATTTCCGGACTGGTGAGTTTTCTTCGAGGAAACAGGCAAGCACTCGAGTAACCACGAGCGCTGAGGACCTGTTGTCACGGATCGGCGCCGACACCATTTGAGGCGTGGAATTCGCTGGACAGCCTTGCGCGAACCTCGGCGGTAAACCACCGCGCGGCAGGCCCCGGCGGGTTGGCGACATTGTGAATGGCGTAGATCGGATACTCGCCCTGATCGAAAGCGGGAAACGCAAGCTGCACAAGGCGGCCATTGATGATGTCATCCTTGACCAGGGATGCCGGGAGCCCGCCCCAACCCAAGCCGCCGCGGATAAACTGTCGGCCGTGAACAATAAGCGGACTTAAACGGCGCGGGCTTTTGCGCCGCTATTGAGCCAGGCCAGCAGCAGCCACAAAAG
>NZ_LNQB01000028.1 GCF_001651875.1 Sinorhizobium saheli | reverse complement strand
GCAAATCAGTCCCTCTGTTGCAGCCGTAGGGAATCACGGCGAAAACCCAAAAGCCAGAGGGCTTTTTCAGCAGCCTGCTAGGCTGGCTTCTGCCGCGTTCGGATACAGCCTATGTCGGCGGTAGGTTGCAGAGGGCTATCACACCGGCAGCCCTGATGATCCGGACGGCCGCAAAGGTGGAGGTTCGATGACGGCGCCGCCGAACAAAGCTTCACGGGAGTGCCCGATCTGCGGCGGTGCGAGTTTCATGCCGGGACCGCGCGGGCGCATGGCGGTGAGCGGCGTCTTGCCCCGATGCGCCGGCTGCAGATCATTGGAGCGCCATCGCGTTTCGCGCGTGATGTTCAACAGGCTCGGCCCGGGGCATTTCGCCGGCTGGTCCGCGATCCAGTTCAGCCCGGATCCGACGGTCGATCCGGACTGGTTCGGCACCTTCGAACTATCGATCTACGGGGAGCCCGGGGGCGTGGACATCCAAGCGATCGACCGGCCCGACGGCGCCTACGAATATGTCGGCTGCTCGCACGTGCTGGAGCATGTCGGCGACGATCGAGCGGCCTTGCGCGAGCTGTTGCGCATCACCGCCGGCCGCGGGCTGCTCTATCTCAGCATTCCGGATCCGTTCGCCGAAGCGGTGACGCGGGATTGGGGCTTTCCCAAGCCGGAAAAGCATGGCCATTGGCGTGTCTACGGCCGCGATGTGGCGTCTCGTTTTGAACGCTACGTTCCCGACCAGCCGGTGCTCGCCTATCGCGGGACGGACCCGGTCACGGGCGTTTCGACGGGCGCGTTCCTGCTTCCGAAGTCGACGGAATGCTATCGCTGGATCCGCGATAGACTCGGAGCGGACGTGGAGCTCTTTTCCGGCCCGCCGCCCGGTTAGGGCGGCAGCCGCCGGTTCAGTTCCGCGGTTCGGGTCGTGAGACAATGAAGAGCGCGACGGTCACCATGATCAGCGCGACGATGGATGCGGTGAGCACGGAGACTTCCAGGCGAAACCAGAGGACGGCGAAGCCCAGGGCCATGAGCGCAATAGCGCAGGCCTTGGCGCCTAGCGAGATGGCACCATCTCTCCGCCAGTCGCGCAACGGCCGCCCGAACAGGGGATGATCGAGGAGCCATTGTTCGAGGCGCGGCGAAGAACGGGCAAACAGCCATGCAGCCATGAGCAGGAACGGTGTCGTCGGCAGCAGCGGAAGGAAGATGCCGGCGATGCCAATGCCCAGCATCGTCCAGCCGAGCCCGAGCAGCGCTATGCGGATGGAAAGATTCACTTTTCTTCTCCTCGTCTCGCATGAACCGAGCAAGTCAAAGCGCCACGGCGCGGCCCTGTAGTCGTCCCAGCCTGTCATGGGAAGGACAAAAAGCAGCGCAGCGGCAAGGTGACCGGAAAACTGCCGGGCGGCAAGTCCTCGTCACTTCAGCGCGTCTTGCAAATCGGCGGCCGACCCGCCCGGTCGCCGCCTGTTTGCGCCGGCACAAAGACGGGCGGGCCTGCTTCGGCAACAAGACAGGGAGACCCACCTGGGCGGGCGGAAGCCTGAGCCATCCCCTGAACCATCCCTTGCAGGAAACATCGGCCAAGGAAGAAAAATGACGCAGATAAACCTCGAAGACACGGTCGCAACGATTGCGGCGGAATTGCCTGGCGCCGCGGACCTCTTCCGCCGCCATGGCATCAGCTTCTGTTGCGGCGGCAGCGTGCGGTTCTCGGAAGCCGCCGCCAAAGCGGGTCTCGCGCCATCGGCGCTGCTTGGGGAACTGGAAGCCCTGGTGGCGACGGCAAAGCGCGACGCACCGGAAGAAACGCCGGAGCTCATCGGCCATATCCTCGAGAGATACCACGAAACCCATCGTGCGGAGCTCGCCTGGCTCATCCCGCTTGCCGAGAAGGTGGCGCGGGTGCATGGCGATCATCCCGCCGCCCCGATCGGCCTCGCGCAGGTGCTGGAGCGTTTGCGAGACGATCTCGACAGCCACATGAGGAAGGAGGAGCAGGTCCTTTTCCCGATGATGCAGCGCGGCGGCAGCCCGGTAATCGCTCATCCGATCGCACAGATGCGGCATGAGCATGACGAGGAGGTCGAGCATCTGCGCGCGATCGAGCATGTGACCCATGGCCTTACGCTGCCGCCGGGTGCCTGCGGCTCATGGACTGCGCTCTATACGGGCCTGCGCAAGTTCACGGACGATCTGGTGACGCACATGCATCTCGAGAACGCGGTGCTGTTTCCGCGTTTCGAAGCCGAGGCGCGGGCGGCCGTTTGACGTACGCGCCAAGGGGCGCCTGCCGGCATGCATTTGCGGATTGGCAATCCATCTGGCGGGCGCCATACCGACCGCTGTTTTTTCTCGCCGGACTGTGGGCGCTCGCCGCGCCCATGGTGTGGCTTCTCGCGGAGGAGACCGCACCGGGAAGAATCGCGGGGCACAGCCGCGAGCTTCTGTTCGGGATGGCCGGTGCCGCGGCAGGGGGCTATCTGCTGACGGCGCTGCCGGCCTGGACCTCGAGGGGGCCGGTCGCGCCGGCCGTTACCGTCGCCGCCGCCGGCCTCTGGTGCCTTGGCCGCTTGACGGTGCTGTTCGCGGAGCATTTGCCGGTGCTTGCCGCTGAGGTCGGAGCCTGCGCCTATTTCGCCTTCCTCACAGCGATACTCGCGCACGGCGTGCTATCCGCCGAAGCCTGGTATCGCTACTGGGCGCCGCTCGCGACGGCCGCACTCGGCATCAATGCCGCCCTCGGTGAAGGCGTGCGTTCGACGGGCGCCACGCCGCTGCTTTACGTCGTCCTGGTCGTGCTGGTAGGCGGACGTGCGGTGCCGGCCTTGACCCGGCACTGGCTGGAACGGACCGGGAGGCTCAAGCCCTTTCGCGATCGGCCGACGCTTTCCCATCTGGCGATCCTCGGTATTCTTGCCGCCATTCATCTCGGCGGTGTCCACCAGCACGCGGCGTCAGGTCTCGCGCTGATCTTTTCCGGCATGTTGCTCATGCTGCAGATGGCGACGTGGCAAACGCTCCGGACCCGCCGCTATCCGGCCTTGTTCATGCTGCACATCGCCTTCGCCTGGACGCCGGCCGCACTCGGTCTCAACGGACTCTCGGCTCTTTTCCCCGAGCAAATCTCGCCTGGCGCGGCCCTGCACGCGCTGACCATGGGGGCGATGGGAACGATGATATCAGCCTTCATGATGCGGTCGGCGATGGCTCGCGAGGGTGAGCGCCTGATCGTCAGCCGGGTCATGGCCGGCGCCTTCGCGCTCGTATCCCTCTCGGCGCTGCTGCGCGTCCTCGATGGCTGGCTCGAGGACGCACATTTCGATCCAGTTCCTGCCGCTGCCGTCCTATGGATTGCGGCCTGGGCGCTGTTCCTGGTTGCCTATATCCCGGCCATGCGCGGCCCCGTTCCCCGGCCGGTGTTCAGCGCTGCGATCCGCAATCGGTCGCAGGCACCACCTGACGGGCATGGCTAAGGGACGTGAGGAGTGCGACTTCAGGCGATTCCTCCCGGCTGCAAAATGCTCTATTGCGCGGCGACGTCGGTCGCTGCCGGCGACCCCGCTCCGGCTTTGACCAGCCCTTCGCGGAGATGCTCTACGTCGGTTTCCTGGGCATAGTGCAGGGTGGCCAGGAAGGATTCGATGCCGAAATCGGGGGCGAGCGCTTTCACCTTATCCGCGTGGGCGGAAGCGGCGATGGCGTCGCCGAGCCAGCCGTAGCAGGCGGCGACGAACGCGTGCTGCACGTGGTCCATGGCCGTCAGGTGCATGAATGCCTCGATCGCCTCGCCGTATTGGCGGGCAGCGAAATGCGCCTTGCCGAGATGGCTCCAGAACCGCTCGGGATGATGGGGGTTGAGCCGCATCGCCTTGCGGATCCAGTCGATGCCCTCTTCCGGCCGCCCGAGCCAGGTCAAAAGCTCGCCCTGCTGAACCACCACCAGGTCATAATTCGGGTTGAGCGCAAGGGCCCGCTCCTGGTGGTAGCGTGCGGTCGTCAAGGCGTTGTTGTTGACATGCACCGCGGCGAGAATGCGATGCACGTCGGCATCGTTGTCGTCGAGCGCCAGCGCCCGTTCGAGCTCGGCAATGATCTCGGCCCATACTGCATCCTTGTCTTCGCACCAGCCGTGGACCCAGGCCTGCCCGAGGATGCAGGCCCGCCAGGCATGGGCATGGGCGTAATTGGGGTCGAGTGCGACGGCGCGTTCTATCAGGGACTGGGCCTGCTTGTTGTCGGCGACGGTGGCGCGATGGTGCAGCACCTTGGCCGCAAGCGCGCATTCGTATGCGGCCATGTTCGCCGGTTTCGTGCGGGCGAGATGATCGCGCTGGGCTGCTTCGACGCGGCCGGGGAGCGTTGCCGCAATTGCCGCCGTCACCTCGTCCTGTATGGCGAAGATGTCGTCCAGCTTCCGGTCGAACTTGTCGGCCCAGATATGGGCATCGTTGATCGCGTCGATGAGCTGGACCGTCACCCGCACCCGCTCGCCGCTCTTTCGCACGCTCCCCTCAACAAGGTATTGGGCGCCGAGCTTTTCGGCCACTTCACGCACGTTCGCGGGCTGGTTCTTGTAGACGAAACTGGAGTTGCGCGAGATCACGAAGAGCTCGTGGCGGCGGGACAGTTCGGTGATGATGTCTTCGGTCAGGCCGTCGGCGAAAAACTCCTGGTCGGGGTCACCGCTCATGTTGTTGAACGGCAGCACGACGATCGAAGGTTTGGCGACCGGCCGCTTCGCGCCCGCTTCTTCCGCCGAAGCGGGCAGGGCGGAGCCCTCGAGGCCGATGCGGAAAAGATGAACGGGGCGGCTGATGTTCTTCAGCGTCTTCTCGCCCAGGTCCTCGATCAGGACGTCGAGACGGTCGGCGATCTGCGTCGCCACCGCGGCCGTGACGCAGATGCCGCCCACATCGGCCAGCTGCTCGATCCGCGCGGCGATATTCACGCCGTCGCCGAAGATGTCGTCCTCCTCGAAGATGATATCGCCGAGATTGATGCCGATCCGGAATTCGATTCGCCGCTCCTGAGGCACGTCGCTGTTGCGCCGCCGCATGCGCTGCTGGACCTCGACGGCGCACTTCACCGCGTCGGTCACGCTCTGGAATTCGACGAGCATGCCGTCGCCGGTCGTCTTGATGATCCGGCCCTTGTTCTTTGCGATGGCGGGATCGATCAATTCTATCCGGTGCGTTCTGAGGCGGGCGATCGTGCCGGCTTCATCGGCCTCCATCAGCCGACTGTAGCCTGCCATATCGGCCGCCAGGACTGCGGCTAGTCTTTGTTCCATCGATTTGCCAGCAACAGGATGGCGTTCTCCCGAGTTGAAGTCACGGGGGCCAAGGCAATAGTAGCGCACGCGGCCGCGATCGCCTATCTAAATTAGCGCCCACTTCTGGAAGGGCCTCGATGCCCTCTCGTGCTCGACGAGCCCGGGGCCGCCAATTCCGCGGCCCGAGTTGCGCGGTATTTTTTCCTGCTCTGAAACATAAATTTGAAACGGCGATCCTTCTGGCGAAATGCGGTCGCCGAAGCCCGGAAACGCTTGGATCGGCGGCGCGGCAGAGGGCCCGCCGGCGCCTCCGAAGGGGGTTCTCGATCCTTTGCGCGAGGCGCCGGGAAGGGAGTTGTTAACCTTCATTTCCTATTCGCTAGGGACAGCCCTTTCGATGATGAATTTCGAGTTTCAAGGCCATGCGTATTCCCCGGACCAACTTCTCGACGGCAGCTTTGTATGAGGCAAACCACGTGGATGATTTCGAGGATCCGCATCCGGGAGCATCGGCCGGCGCACCGGCGCAGGCAACGAGTGCTGCCGAACACGATCACCTCTTCGAGGCGCCGGAAGCGCCGCGGCGGACCGCCGGCCCGCAGGCGCATGACGAGGCCTATGCCGGGCGCGCCGCGCGCCTCTACGGCCACGGTTCCGCCTATGCGCCGGCGCAGGTGACCGCCGCCACGGACGATCCGCTCCCGACCCTTGCCGAGATCACCGGCCAGGGCGACGGATCGAGCTGGGAGAGCCACTTCTTCCTGTCGCCCAATGTCCGCTTCACCCGAACACCGGAGCGCGAATTCTTGAAGCGCCGGGCGCCCGCGGCCGATGAGAGCGAGGTCGAGCCGGAGGAGAATGAAGTTGCCGCAGGCGAGACCTCCGAGCCGACCGTCACGGAAGCGGCCCCGACGGAAGTCGTGCCTGCCGCCGAAGTTCTCCCCGCCGAAATCGAAGCCCCGTCCTATAGTCCCTCCGAACTCCTGCGGGTGCTGATGCAGCAGCTTCCAAGCTGGAGCGCTGCGCAGGCGCGCGACGGTCACGCCGTCGAGCCGGCGGCAGCCGCGACTCCGGCGGCCGTGGAGAATGTGGGGCTTGCGAGCCTCAAGGCAACGGCCGTTGCGGCGGGCGAGGAGGCGACGGCCGACGTTCCGACGGACGGCGCGACGCTTGCCGACAATGCCGCCGATGTTGCTGCACCGCTCCAATCGGATGGGCGTCTCGCCTATCTCTCCGACTTTGCCTTCTTCGAGTTCATGCCGCTCGGAGAGGCGCCGGTTCCCGCGGCGGCTTCCCTCGCAAGGCAGATCGTGCAAGCTCCGGCGCCGGTTGCGGCCGCCCCGCAGCCCGTCGCGCCACCGCCTGTCGAAATCCGCCCGCTGCCGCCGACGGCGATCACCGCGCTTTTCCGGGTGGTCGAATGCCGGCGGCCCGAGCCTGGCGCTGCAGTGCCCGTTCCGGAAGCGCCTCAAAGCGGCGCGGCGGTCGCTGCGAACGATGCCGCCTCCATGCTCGTGGTATCGCCGGCCCGGGCCTTGGCCGAACCCGTGCTTCCCGCGCCCGCACCCGCAGCCGAGCCGGCTCCCCAAGCGCCGGTGACCAAGGCGGCGATCACCATGCCGGCGGTCGTGCAACGCTCCGCCTCGGCCTTTCCTCCGATCGGGACGACCGACAAGCGCCACGGCGGCGACAGCTACGAGTTTCCGTCCAAGGAGCTCCTGCAGGAGCCGCCGCAGGGCCAGGGCTTCTTCATGACCCAGGAGCAGCTCGAGCAGAATGCCGGGCTCTTGGAAAGCGTTCTCGAGGATTTCGGCGTTAAGGGCGAGATCATCCATGTCCGCCCCGGCCCGGTCGTCACGCTCTACGAGTTCGAGCCGGCGCCCGGCGTCAAGTCCTCGCGCGTCATCGGGCTGGCCGACGACATCGCCCGGTCTATGTCGGCGCTCTCGGCCCGCGTCGCCGTCGTTCCCGGCCGCAACGTCATCGGCATCGAGCTGCCGAATGCCACGCGCGAAACCGTCTATTTCCGTGAACTCATCGAATCGAATGATTTCCTAAAGACCGGCTGCAAGCTGGCGCTCTGCCTCGGCAAGACCATCGGCGGCGAGCCGGTGATTGCCGAGCTTGCGAAGATGCCGCATCTGCTCGTCGCCGGCACTACCGGCTCGGGCAAGTCGGTTGCGATCAACACGATGATCCTGTCGCTCCTCTACCGGCTGAAGCCGGAGGAATGCCGGCTGATCATGGTCGACCCGAAGATGCTCGAGCTCTCCGTCTATGACGGCATCCCGCACCTTTTGACGCCGGTCGTCACCGATCCGAAGAAGGCGGTGATGGCGCTCAAATGGGCGGTGCGCGAGATGGAGGACCGCTATCGCAAGATGTCGCGGCTCGGTGTGCGCAACATCGACGGCTACAACCAGCGTGCGGCGGCCGCCCGCGAAAAGGGCGAGCCGATCCTCGCGACAGTGCAGACCGGTTTCGAGAAGGGCACCGGCGAGCCGCTCTTCGAGCAGCAGGAGATGGACCTTTCGCCGATGCCCTATATCGTCGTCATCGTCGACGAGATGGCCGACCTGATGATGGTCGCCGGCAAGGAGATCGAAGGGGCGATCCAGCGCCTCGCCCAGATGGCGCGCGCCGCCGGCATCCACCTGATCATGGCGACGCAGCGCCCCTCGGTCGACGTCATCACCGGCACGATCAAGGCGAACTTCCCGACCCGCATCTCCTTCCAGGTGACGTCGAAGATCGACAGCCGCACCATTCTCGGTGAGCAGGGCGCCGAACAGCTCCTCGGCCAGGGCGACATGCTGCACATGGCCGGCGGCGGCCGCATCGCCCGCGTCCACGGCCCCTTCGTCTCCGACCAGGAGGTCGAGCACGTAGTCGCGCACCTGAAGACGCAGGGGCGCCCGGAATATCTCGAGACGGTCACCGCGGACGAGGAGGAAGAGGAGCCGGAAGAGGAGCAGGGCGCCGTCTTCGACAAGGGGGCGATCGCCGCGGAAGACGGCAACGAGCTTTACGAGCAGGCGGTCAAGGTCGTGCTGCGCGACAAGAAGTGCTCGACCTCCTATATCCAACGCCGCCTCGGCATCGGCTACAACCGCGCCGCCTCGCTCGTCGAGCGGATGGAAAAGGAAGGCCTCGTCGGCCCGGCCAATCACGTCGGCAAGCGCGAGATCATCTACGGCAATCGCGACCAGGCGGCAAAGCCGGACGAAGGCGATATGGATTGAGCCGCCGGGCCATTTTGGGGGTGGACGCCGCTACCCCCTCTGGCCTGCCGGCCATCTCCCTCACAAGGGGGGAGAATCCATGCGGCGGCCGCTCACCTCAACTGAAAGGCTTGCCTTCGGAATGGGTGCACGGCCCCCGAATGGCGTGGAGCGTTGCGGCAGATCCCAGAGGGGGTGCCGGTTCGCAGCCACGCCTTTGCGGCAATATTGAGTGCATTCTCGCCAGCCCAGAACTCTGATGAAAAATTAGCCATACGGGCGATTTCGGCGCCTTCGCGAGCGGAGCCGAGTGCCGAAGCCATTGATAAATATTAGCTGATGATCTTGGCACACCACTTGCTTACCCATCTTGTATGCAAGATTTGTCGCCACAACAGAATGTTCAGACCAGCATCGACGAGGCCGTCGTCACCGGCATCCTCTCGGCCCGCATCCGTCCCGGCACGCGGCTGAGCGAGAACGAGCTCGCGAGCCTTTTCGGCGTTTCACGCACGCGGGTGCGCGAAGCGATGATGCGGCTCGAGCAGCGCGGCATCGTCAAGGTCAGCCCGCGACGTGGCTGGTTCGTGGTCGAGCCCTCGGCCGAAGAGGCGATGATGGTCTATGCGGCCCGCCGCGTCATCGAGGCGGGGCTGTTGCGCAGCATGGAGGAGCTGACGGACGACGGTCGAGCAACGCTGCACGCGCATCTCGCCGAAGAGAAGGCGGCGATCGCCGCCGGCGACCGCCAGCGGTTGACCTGCCTGATGGGCGACTTCCATATCCGCATCGCCGAACTCTCAGGCAACACGATCCTCGTCGAGATCCTGCGCGACCTGACCGCGCGCACGATCCTGATCTCGCTGCTCTACCAGTCCGACTTCCACGCCATGCAGTCGCATCTCGGCCATTGCCGCATCGCCGCAGCAATGGAGGAGGGGGATTTTCTCAAGGCGGCGGAACTTTCCGTCGAACATCTCGACGAGGTGGAGACTGGACTGGATCTCACCCGCCGCCCGGATCCGCTCGCCGATCTCAGACACTCGCTTTCGCTTCCGCCGCAGACGGCGGCGGCCTCGAATGCACCCCGCAAAACCAAACCATGAAACCAACAGAGGAGAATGACCCAATGCTTTCAAGAAGAGTTTTCGTTGCCATGGCGGCGCTTGCCGCCGCGGTCGGCTTCGGTACCGTTGCACAGGCCGATGCGCTTGGCGACATCACCGCGCGCGGCACGCTGCGCGTCGCCGTGCCCCAGGACTTCCCGCCCTTCGGCAGCGTCGGCCCGGACATGGCGCCGGTCGGCTATGACATCGACATGGCCAACCTGATCGGAGAGAAGCTCGGCGTGAAGGTCGAGCTCGTGCCGGTCACCAGCGCCAACCGCATTCCCTATCTGCAGACGAACAAGGTCGATCTCGTCATTTCGAGCCTTGGCAAGAACCCCGACCGGGAAAAGGTGATCGACTTCTCCGCCGCCTATGCGCCCTTCTATAACGGCGTCTTCGCGCCGGCCGAGTTTGTGGCGACGAAGCCGGAAGAGCTTGCCGGAAAGACCATCGGCGTCACCCGCGGCGCCGTCGAGGACCTGGAGCTGACGAAGGTCGCGCCGGCCGACACGGTCATCAAGCGCTACGAGGACAACAACGGTACGATCTCCGCCTTCCTTTCGGGTCAGGTCGAAGCGGTCGCGACCGGCAACGTCGTTGCCGCGGCGATCCTTGCCAAGAACCCGCCGAAGCGCCCGGAGCTCAAGTTCCTCATCAAGAACTCGCCCTGCTATATCGGCCTCTCCAAGGAGGAGCCGGCGCTGCTCGAGAAGGTGAACGGCATCATCGCCGCCGCCAAGGCCGACGGCAGCCTGAACGCCATTGCCCAGAAGTGGCTCGGCGCGGACCTGCCGGCCGACCTCTGATCACCGGGCGCCATCCCGCCCCGGGCGGGGTGGCGCCACCGACGCTTGCCAACAGGGGTGCGCCTTGAATTACCAATTCGAATTCGGCTGGCTCTGCGAATACTACCCGCAGATTGTCAAGGGGATCGCGATCACGATCCAACTGATCGCAGTCGGCGCCGTGGCCGGCATTGCGCTCGGCATCGTCTGCGCCTGGGTGCGTGCGCTCGGGCCCGCCTGGGCGAAACCGATCGTCGCAGCCTATGTGGAGCTCATCCGCAACACGCCGTTCCTGATCCAGCTCTTCTTCATCTTCTTCGGCCTGCCGTCGCTCGGGCCCCAGCTCAGCGAATTGCAGGCGGCCAATCTCGCCATGGTCGTCAATCTCGGCGCCTATAGCTGCGAAATCATCCGCGCCGGCATTCAGGCGACGCCGAAGGGCCAGTTCGAGGCGGGCGCCAGCCTCGCCATGACGCCGTTCGAGACCTTCCGCCATGTCGTGCTCGTCCCGTCGCTCCAGCGCATCTGGCCGGCGCTCTCCTCGCAGGTCGTCATCGTCATGCTCGGCTCCGCCGTCGTCTCGCAGATCGCCGCCGAGGACCTGACCTTCGCCGCCAATTTCATCCAGTCACGCACCTTCCGCGCCTTCGAGGCCTATATCGTCTCGACCGCCGTCTACCTCGTCCTTGCCATCCTGCTCCGCTACGTGCTCGGCATGGTGGGGGGCCTGATCTTCCCGAGGAGGGCGGCCCGATGATCGAGTTCACCATCTGGGACATCCTGCGCAATCTGCTGCTTGCGACCCGCTGGACGATCGTTCTGTCACTCGTCTCCTTCCTCGGCGGCGGCATCGTCGGGCTCGTCCTGCTCTTCTTGCGCATCAGCAAGCGCAAATGGCTGCGGGCGCTCGCGAAATACTACATCGAGCTCTTCCAGGGCACGCCGCTCCTGATGCAGCTCTTCATCGCCTTCTTCGGCCTCGGGCTCTTCGGCATCGACGTGCCTGCCTGGTTGGCGGCGGGGCTCGCGCTCATCCTCTGGACCGCCGCCTTCCTCGGCGAGATCTGGCGCGGTTGCGTCGAGGCGATCGCCAAGGGGCAATGGGAGGCTTCCGCCAGCCTCGGCATGGGGCGCCTGCAGCAGATGCGCTACGTCATCCTGCCGCAGGCGATGCGGATCGCGGTGCCGCCGACCGTCGGCTTTTCCGTGCAGGTGATCAAGGGCACGGCGTTGACCTCGATCATCGGCTTCGTCGAACTGTCGAAGGCCGGCACCGTCGTCACCAACGCCACCTTCCAGCCCTTCACGGTCTACGGTCTCGTCGCACTCATCTATTTCGCGCTCTGCTGGCCCTTGTCCAAGAGCAGCCAGATTCTCGAAAGGAAGCTCAATGTCGCTCATCGCAATCACTGACGTCCGCAAGAGCTTCGGGACGAACGAGGTGCTGAAGGGCATCACTCTCGACGTCGAGCCGGGCGAGGTGATCGCCGTCATCGGCAAGAGCGGTTCGGGCAAGTCGACGCTGCTGCGCTGCATCAACGGGCTCGAGACGATCAGCCACGGCTCGATCTCGGTCGCCGGCGCCCAGCTTCTCGACGACGAGGTGCATCTGAAGGCGCTGAGATTGAAGGTCGGAATGATCTTCCAGCAGTTCAACCTCTTCCCGCATCTGACGGTCGGCGGCAATGTCATGCTGTCGCAGATGGTCGTCAAGAAGACACCGAAGCCGGACGCCGAGGCGATGGCGCGCAAGATGCTGGAGCGCGTCGGCCTCGATCACAAGTTCGACGCCTATCCGGACGAGCTCTCCGGCGGTCAGCAGCAGCGTGTGGCGATCGCACGCGCCTTGGCGATGCAGCCGATCGCGCTGCTCTGCGACGAGATCACCTCGGCGCTCGACCCGGAACTGGTCGCGGAAGTGCTGGCGGTCGTGCGCGAGCTCGCCG
The DNA here is from genome assembly GCF_001651875.1 of Sinorhizobium saheli. Taxonomy (GTDB): domain Bacteria; phylum Pseudomonadota; class Alphaproteobacteria; order Rhizobiales; family Rhizobiaceae; genus Sinorhizobium; species Sinorhizobium saheli. The sequence continues at coordinate 247 of NZ_LNQB01000028.1, read as the reverse complement.
CCGAAGGGATGACGCTCGTCATGGTGACGCACGAGATGAAGTTCGCCCGCGACGTCTGCTCGCGCGTCGTCTTCATGCACCAGGGTAGGGTTCACGAGATCGGTCCGCCGGAAGAGGTCTTCGCCAATCCGCAGACGCCGGAACTGAAGCAGTTCCTCGGAATGCATTAGCAGGCTGCTGAAAAAGCCCTCTGGCTTTTGGGTTTTCGCCGTGATTCCCTACGGCTGCAACAGAGGGACTGATTTGC
>NZ_LNQB01000027.1 GCF_001651875.1 Sinorhizobium saheli | reverse complement strand
GCTTTATGCGCGTGAATATAATCCGACCACGGAAATCCTCGAGCAGAGGCTTGCAAACCTTGAGGGGGCTGAAGCAGGCCTTGTCGTATCGACCGGGATGGCCGCTTTCGGCACTCTCATCCTCTCATTGCTATCGCAGGGCGACGAGCTCGTCGTTCACAAGACGCTCTATTCGAATACCGTCGCGATGGTTGAGCAGGGTCTGCCTCGCTTCGGCATCAAGGTCGTTCCCGTGGATTTGTCTGATCCGTCGAACCTCGACGCGGCTATTACGGAAAAGACGAAGCTTGTTTACTTCGAGACACCCGTTAACCCCTTGAGCGCCATTCTTGACATTGCGGCGATCGCAGAGCGCGCTCACGCGTATGGGGTGAAAGTCGCGGTGGACAGTACCTTCGCTTCTCCCGCACTTCAGCGGCCGATCGAGCACGGCGCCGATATCGTCCTGCACTCCCTGACGAAGTACATCAACGGGCATGGCGACACGTTGGGTGGCGCATTGCTTGGTGATGCCGAAACACTCCACCTCTTGCACGAGACGGGCCTGCGCTACATTACCGGCGCGACATTGTCGCCGCACTCGGCTTTCCTGATCATGCGCGGCCTGAAGACGCTCTCGCTTCGGATGGAGCGGCACAGCGCCTCGGCTCTGGCGATCGCCCGAATGCTCGAAGCGCATCCCGCCGTGTCTTGGGTGAGCTATCCCTTTCTGCATTCGCATTCCGATCATGCGATCGCGCGCAAGCAAATGGCGCAAGGGTCCGGCATGCTGGCCTTTGGACTTCATGCCGGTTTTGACGGCGCAAGGACAATGCTGGACCGCTTGAAATTGATGACGCGCGCAGTGAGCCTCGGCGACACCGACACGCTTGTCTATCATCCGGCCAGTATCACACGGGCACGCCAAACGATCCGGAAAGACGCCCACATGGTTTCGGGCATAGGCGACGACCTCATCCGGCTTTCGGTCGGCCTTGAGGACGTGAATGATCTGATGGGCGACCTGCGCCACGCCCTCCTGGCCTTGTGACACCCCCATCGGCGATTGCGAACACAGAAACACAGAACCGGACTCGGAGTATCGAATGGCTTTCTTGAGCGGGCTTTCCGCATTTCCCATCACGCCGAGTGATCGAGGCGGTCATGTCGACACTGCCGCGCTCAAAAGGCTTGTGACTCGGCTTTGCACCGCAGGCGTCGATTCCATCGGGCTTCTCGGCAGCACCGGAACCTACATGTATCTGTCCCGCGAGGAGCGGCGGCGGGCTTTGAGTGTGGCCATCGACGAAACCGGCGCGAGCATACCGGTCGTGGTGGGCGTCGGGGCCTTGCGGACCGATGAGGCGGTCAGACTGGCGCAGGACGCGAAAGCATCAGGCGCGGCCGCAGGTCTTCTTGCCGCCGTTTCGTATGCGCCACTCACGGAGGATGAGGTCTTTGAGCACTTCTCCACCGTCGCTCGCGAGAGCGGCCTCCCCATCGTGATCTATGATAATCCGGGGACCACCCATTTCCGCTTCACGGCTAACCTGGTGGAGCGATTGGCTCACGTGCCTGGCATCGTGGCGATCAAGAACCCGACGGAAAAACCCGAGGAGATTTCGAGCCACCTGGCACAGCAGAGATCCATGACCCCCAAGGGCTTCCCGATCGGCTATAGCGGGGACTGGAGTGCTGCCGAAGCCATGATCTGCGGAGCCGATACCTGGTACAGCGTTCTTGCCGGCATCCTTCCCGACGTTTGCCTGCGCATGGTGAGGGCAGCTCAAAACGGCGATGTTGAAGAGGCACGCCGCTTGGATGCCACACTTAGCCCGATCTGGGACCTTTTCAAGCAGTTCTCAAGCCTTCGGACGGTCTATACGATCGCCGATCTGCTCGGCGTCTCCAAGGCCGAGCCGCCTCGTCCGATTCTCCCTCTACCTGCACTTGCAAAAGAGAAGGTGGCTCACTGCCTTACCCTGCTCGAGCAGGACTTGGCTTGAGGCAAAGCAACGGCTGGCACCGGAGGATCACGAAGGCATTGCTTTACATTGTTTGGGCATTGCCCCGCGCTGATCGTCATCGGCCTGCTTGCAAGCGGTCGTGCCTCCACGCTCGTTACCGCGATCATCGGACTTACCGTGGCAATAGCGGAGACCACGGCAGCCTGGAAGACCGGCCGTCTTGCAATTCTCGCGGTGATGTCGATGGCAGAACCTCTGTCGGGGTCGGGCATCGCCGCGCAGTTAGGGCCGGAATCACCATGCCTTTGGAAAGGGAACCGTGGTCGTCACGTCGCTTGTTTTGGCCGGTTCGAAGCGCTGGCCAACAGCGGCAATGCTGCCAATGGCCTCTTCATGAGCTTCCAAGTCAGTCCTTAAGAGGAATGATAACTGAAAAAGATCCACAGCATGGATGGTTTCAAACGTGCGCTTCAAAGGCCTTGATCTAAATCTTCTCGTCGCGCTCGACGCACTGATGACCGAACGGAATCTCACGGTGGCGGCACGTAGCATCAATCTCAGTCAGCCCGCCATGAGCGCGGCCGTCGGCCGGCTAAGAGAATATTTTCGCGATGACCTGTTTACGATGAACGGTCGCGAACTTTGCCTCACACCGCGGGCCGAAGGACTCGCCCCGGTTGTCCGCGACGTTCTCCTGAAAATTCGATGCTCAATTATTTCTTGGGAGCCATTCAACCCAGCTCAATCCGACCGTCGTTTCAGGATCCTTCTCTCGGATTTCATGACGCTTGTCTTTCTTGATAGGGTTATCGCGCGTGTTGCACGGGAAGCACCTGCCGTCAGTTTCGAACTTCTGCCCCTCGATAATGACCCGAATGAGCTTCTCCGGCGCGGTGAAGTTGATTTTCTCCTATTCCCGGATCTGTTCATGGCGAACTCGCATCCTAGCGCGAAGCTGTTCGACGAAAAACTTGTATGCGTGAGTTGTCCCACCAACAGCGCGGTACCGCGGGAGCTTACATTTGAGCAATACATGTCGATGGGACACGTCGCAGTTATGTTCGGGCGCTCGTTGAGGCCTTCGATCGAAGAATGGTACTTGCTCGAACATGGAATTAAGAGACGCGTCGAAGTCGTAGTGCAAGGCTTTGGACTGATACCACAGGTGCTGAGCGGCACAAACCGCATAGCCACTATGCCCTTACGATTGGTCAAGTATTTTGAGAAAACGGTACCCTTGCGGGTCATCAATCTTCCGTTGCCGCTTCCTGCCTTCACGGAAGCAGTTCAGTGGCCCGCCCTTCATAACGGCGATCCGGCCAGTATCTGGATGCGCCAGATATTTATCGAGGAGGCGTCACGCATTCATAATGCATAGGAGACCCTGCGTTCACGTGCTGGTCATGTACGCGCCTGTCTGATGGCGCAGAGTGGTGGTCCAGGGCATCCAATTCTCCGCATTCTTCTCAAACCGCAGCGAATTGCAACAACTGAAACCACTCACTTTAATTTTCGGTCAGGCTCTAACGATCCAATGGGTGCTTCCACTGCACTCAAACCCGGCAATCTGGGCCGGAGGGGTGTTCAGACTTGATCTGTGCTTTTCGTAAGTACTATCCGGTGAGACCAAAACCTAGGGCATTCAAATTTCGATATGGCTACACGAACTGAACCACATCACTTCCGTATGGATATCGAGGGGCTGCGTGCCGTTGCCGTTTTGGGAGTAATCGCCTTTCACTTTGGCATGACCGGTCTGCCCGGCGGCTTTGTCGGTGTCGATATCTTCTTCGTCATATCCGGCTATCTCATCACCAGGCACATCCAGCTGGAAATCGACCGAACTGGATCGCTCGACCTCCTGCGTTTCTACGGGCGACGAGCTCGCCGGCTTCTTCCCGCATCCTGTTTCGTCATCCTGGCAACGCTCTTCTTCGGTTATTTCATTCTTTCGCCGCCCGAGCAGCAGCTCTATTCCAAGGGGTCGTTCTACGCGTCCGCCTATATGATCAACCTGTGGCTTATCAGCGCGGCCGTCGACTATTTCGCCCCGGATGCGTCCAATAATCCGTTCATCCACTTCTGGTCGCTCTCGATCGAGGAGCAATTCTATCTCGTCTGGCCGGCCCTCCTGCTGCTTTGCGCGCGGCTCCGCCCCGGCAGATACGGGCTTTATGTCCCGATGGCGCTGGTGGGCGTCATCTCCTTCGCCTTCTGCTGGCGCTATACCGTCATTTCCGAACCATGGGCATTTTACTTTTCACCGTTCCGGGCCTGGGAGTTCGCCTGCGGAGGACTCGCCTCGATAGTCTCCGAAGAAGCGGCCAAGCGCTTTCGGCTGACGCCCGTCTTCGGCTGGATCGGAATCGGCCTGATCATGACGGCCTATTTCGGCATGACAGAGGACGTGCCCTTTCCAGGACTAATTGCCCTGGTTCCGGTGGCCGGCACGGTGATGGTGCTTCTCAGCGGTACACGGACGGGCCTGGCGGGACCGCAAATCCTTCTTTCGCTTCCGCCGCTGCAATGGATCGGACGGATATCTTATTCGCTCTACCTCTGGCATTGGCCGGTGATCGTCTATTCCGGCATCTTGAAACCCGAGCTCACTATCTTCGAACGGTTCCTGTGCCTCGCGCTGATCCTAGGCCTCTCCGTCCTCAGCTACCGCTTTGTCGAAAACCCTATGCGGAGGAACCCCTGGCTTATGGCAACGACGAGCCGCTCCCTCGGTTTTGCAGCTCTTCTGACCGCGTGTGGCACAACAGTCGCCTATGGAAGCGCACGGCTGGCCAATCACAACATCGATCCCCAGCAGAACCTCATTCTCCAAAGCGCTGAGCGCGATTCGTCGGCCCGGCAGTTCGACGGTGGCTGTCTTCTCAACGCCCAACAGGTCCAACCTAAACCGTGCGTGTTCGGCGCCGAAAACGCCGGCAAGACAATCGTTCTCTTCGGGGATTCGCATGCCGACCACTGGTCCACGCCGCTGATCAGCATCGCTAAAGCTAACCGATGGCAGCTCGTAACCTATCTGAAATCTTCCTGCCCGGCGGCAGACATCACGATCTGGAATTCTATGCTCGTGCGGGATTATGACGAATGCGATCGGTGGCGGGAGCTCGCGATGCGCGAGATTGCCACACGCAAGCCCGATATGGTGATCATTTCGGAATATTCCTCGGCCTATGTCAAGAATGACATCAACATCATATCTGCCCACCAGATCGACGCCGCCACATGGGCTCGGGGGCTCCGCAAGACCGTGGACGCCCTCGGAAGCGCTGCCACCAAGATCGCCGTGCTGCGGGACGGGCCCGTGCACAAGACCTATCTCGACAAATGCGTCGCGCGTGCGCTCTGGCAAAAAAGGGGCCCCGAGACCTGTGACACGCCGCGCAGCGAGGCGATGGAAGAGATGATCCCGGACGCGGAAAGGAAAGCCATTTCGGATATCAGGAATGCTTCTTACGTCGACATCACCGACCTATTCTGCAACGGAACGACCTGCCCCGCCATGATTGGCGGCAAGCTGACTTTCCGCGACCGCCACCACATCGCGACCCCTTTTGCGGCGACGCTTGCCGGACCGCTCCAGCGGGAGCTCTTCGGAACGATGAATGCCGGCGCACCGACTAACTGACGCAGGGGTCACGTAGCCTGCAGTTGACAATATTCGCCGTGGGCGCCAAGGCCTAGGAATTTATCATTTTGCCCAAGCGCTGGATCGCGGGGCGGACTTTCGTAGGCTGGCCGATGCCGGCGGCTCGCCGAGGAATGGAAGCTTCAATCGCCTCATCCGAGGCTTGCCTGTTAACGCATCAATCCGGCGAACGGCACGAGCAATCGCGCGAGCCCAGAAATGGCTCCGCTGGCGCTGGTCACCGAGCTGATCAATCTGAAGATCAGGTAGATCAAGTAGCTCCAGTGGTTTCGGTCCCCGGCCAGATAGTTCTGCGCCCGAAAACAATGCGTTTGAGCTTATCCATAATATCTATGCCTGCCATCCAAACAATCTATTTTCCTGATTCTGTTCAATCCTGCATAGCAGAAGCATCTAATGTAGTGAGGCCGTCTGTCGAACCAGTTGGTCTCACCGCAACAGTCCGGCAGATACCGAGTTGGAGCGGCATTCCGACGGGACCATTTCCATTCTGCTCAACTGGATGTTTTTTGCGGGCCAGCTCGATGCCAATTTGGCTCAAAGTAAGAGGACAACCGTGATTGGCGGCAGCGAAGACGACAAGGCTCATGTAGACCCGAGTCCAGGTGACGTTGGGACCCTCGGGTTCCACACCCGCATCATTCACCAGGCATTTGACTCCAAAGTATTCAAGAGGACAGTTCAGCCGCAGGTGTTTACGGCATCGCCCTACGGTCTTGAGAACGCCGAAGCAATTGATCCTGCCGCGACGCTCGACGGTAGGTCTGGTGCCTGCGATGGGTTCGCCACTCCCCATTGCGGGAGTGACCGGGCCATGTCGGAAACGCCTGCAACTGTAGCGAGGTCCTTCAAGCACTACGTCAATGCATTTCGGCCGCACCAATGGCTAAAGAACGTGCTGGTGTTCTTACCGGCGCTGGCCGCACATAAACTCGATTGGCCGACGCTCCTTTTATCGCTGGAGGCGTTCGTCTGCTTCAGCTTAGTGGCTTCTAGCGTTTATGTCCTGAACGATCTCCTTGATGTCCGCGCAGATAGGGCGCATCCGCGCAAGCGATACCGTCCGTTTGCCTCACGCAGCATCCCCACTACACACGGACTGTGGATGGCAGTAGGGCTCATTCTTCCAGGTGGACTTATAGCAATCTCCATCGGTTGGGATTTTTTCCTGGTAGTGGCAGGCTATTATCTTGTGACCGCGGCTTATTCGCTGCATTTGAAACGACGCATCGTCATCGATATCTGTATTCTCGCAGGTCTCTATACCATACGCATCGTTGCAGGTGGCCTCGCAACATCAATTCCGTTATCGGTCTTGCTCATTGCCTTTTCAGTGTTCTTTTTTCTGTCGTTGGCTGCGGTAAAGCGACAAAGCGAATTGGTTGACAGCGCCGGGCGCGGCAGTCTGCAGGCTAGTGGCCGAGGTTATCACGTCAACGACCTGCCAATCATCTCGATGATCGCGGTTGGCGCAGGATACGTATCCGTGCTGGTGATGACATATTACGTGAATTCGCCAGTCGTAATGGAGCTCTATCCCCACCCTCAAATGCTTTGGGGCGTTTGCGCTGTCCTTCTCTATTGGATCACCCGCACGGTCATGGTGGCGCACCGCGGCTACATGCATGACGATCCGGTGATCTACGCCGCGAAGGATCGGACCAGCCAGGCCTGCCTAGTCATTATTCTGGTCTTCGTCGCAGGTGGAGTACTGACGTGAAACGGCAGGGTCTAACGGTACGCTATGCGGCATTCGCCGCCATCGCAACGGTAGTCAATGTCACTATGCAACATGCCGTCCTTCAGTTCGGGGATACGAGCGCCTTTTTTGCGCTTGCTATGAGCGTGGGCACCATTGCCGGCCTGTTGATCAAATACCCGCTCGACAAGTTTTGGATTTTCCACGATCAGGAAATCGGCCTCAAGAACGACGGGTGGAAGTTCTCGCTCTATACGGCAGTGGGCGGCCTCACCACAATTATTTCCTGGAGTGCTGAGGCGGCTTCTTGGTCGATCTGGAGAACTGAGCTGATGCGTGACTTGGGTGCTGTCATTGGTCTGACAATCGGCTACATGGTCAAGTACCAGCTAGATAAACGCGTCGTGTTTGCAGATCGGCAGTTGAGGATCGCTCCATGAAGCTCTCGGGTTGGGGAAGGTTTCCGGTCGTGGACGCGCAAGTCTATGTGCCCCGTGACGTCGAAGCTCTCCAGGAGCTTGTAGCTTCGAAGCCGAGCGTGATCGCGCGCGGCTGTGGCAGGGCCTATGGGGACAGCGCCATTAATTCGTCTGCAACAATCGATATGCGGCGTTTGAACCGAATGTTGGGCTTTGATCCGAAAACGGGGCAGTTGATCGCGGAAGCTGGAGTTGTTCTTTGCGACATCATCGCGGCTTTCCTGCCCCGAGGTTGGTTCCCGATGGTCACGCCGGGCACGAAGTTCGTGACGTTGGGCGGCATGATAGCCGCCGATGTTCATGGCAAGAACCATCGCAGGCATGGAAGTTTTCGGGGATGCGTGGACTGGATTGAGGTAATGGGGGCCGATGGCTCAATCCAGCGCTGCTCACGCGAAAGCCACGTAGAACTCTTCGAGCATACTCTCGGCGGCATGGGACTGACCGGAATTATTCTGCGGGCGGCAGTCCGATTGCGCGCGGTCGAAACTGGGTGGATCCGCCAGACAACAATACCTGCGCCGAACCTCAGATCAGCAATGACAGCTCTAGAACGGGCTCAAGATTCGACTTATTCAGTGGCGTGGATCGACTGCCTTGGGACGGGGGAAAACCTTGGACGCTCCCTTGTCTTCCTGGGAGATCACGCGAGCGCCCCTGATCTTCCAATACATCGCTCACTGCACCCTTTCGCTACGCCGGCTAAACGCAAACTTTCGGTTCCCTTCAATTTTCCATGCTTTGCTCTCAATCGGTTTAGCCTCCGGACCTTCAACTCGCTCTACTATCGAGTTGGCGCTTGGAATCGAGGTCAGCAACTCGTTGATTGGGATAGCTACTTCTATCCCCTCGACGCAGTTGCCGACTGGCATCGGATCTACGGTCGCAAGGGGCTTGCCCAGTTCCAGTGCGCTCTTCCCCTAAGCGGCTCGGAAGAAGGGCTTTCGGCCCTGCTCCAAGCGGTGGCCAAGGCAAGCGCTGGATCGTTTTTGGCCGTTCTCAAGCGGTTCGGTCCGCAGGAGAGCCGCATTTCATTCCCGATGGAAGGCTACTCCCTTGCTCTTGATTTTCCTATCACGGCCAAAATCTCTGACCTGTTGGCGAACCTTGACCGAATTACAATCGAGCACGGCGGGCGCTTCTATCTCGCCAAGGACAGCCGCATGTCTGCTGAAACGCTTCGTGCCTCCGATGACCGGGTCGGGAGCTTCGTCCGAATGAGGGCCGAGAGCGGCTGGAAGACCTCATTTCAATCGGCGCAAGCGGAAAGACTTGTGCTGTGACGAAGCCGTCCGTTCTTATCTTGGGTGCACGTTCGGATATAGGCAAAGCCGTGGCGCACAAATTTGCAGAGCTCGGCCACCCGATCCAATTAGCCGCACGGCAATCAAAAACGCTTGGTGCCGAAAAGACTAATTTGCAGCTCCGATATGGTGTCCCAGTAACCCTACACGAATTCGACGCACTTCTGACAGAAACTCACGCCCAGTTCCTGGCCATGTTGCCCGAGCTGCCCGAGATCGCCGTAAGCATCGTCGGCTTGATGGGAAGCCAGGAAGGAAGCGAGCGCGATCATCTCCTCGCCAGTTGCGTCATGCGTAGCAACTACGAAGGGCCTGCCAATATACTGGCATTGTTGGCCAACCGGTTCGAAGAACGCGGATCTGGCACTCTGGTTGGTGTCAGTTCGGTAGCGGGAGAGCGCGGCCGCGCGACGAACTACGTCTACGGCTCCGCGAAGGCGGGCTTCACTGCCTTTCTGTCCGGGCTTCGCAATCGTTTGGCGAAACGCGGCGTACATGTTGTGACGGTGCTACCGGGGTATGTTGCGACCAAGATGACTGAAGGCATCAATCTGCCCGCCAGGCTCACGGCGCAACCGAGTGAGGTTGCTGAAGGGATCGTGGTCGCGGTCAAGCGAAAGAAGGACGTCATCTACGTTCGTCCAGTCTGGCGTTTGATCATGCTGATCATCAGACTTATCCCCGAGGGGCTTTTCAAGGGGATAAGGATGTGATCCGCTTCGTTCCGACAAAAAAGCAAATAGAATACTTTATTGCGGGATCTTTCATCATTGCTGGAATGTTCGGCGTGATGTGGATTTTCATAACCCAGGATCCGGTCCAGGTGTCGAATGGCTTGGGGTGGGATGGGGTATACTACGACAGACTTCTTCGGTTCTTAGCTGCTGAGGACGGCCTGGGGTCGAGCATAGCCTTTCCATATTGCGCTCGCGTCGGGACACCTTGGATCCTCGTGAACATTCTCAATAATCGCTTCGGCTTTTATGGGTTCAACATTGTCGCGTCGGGGTTGTTCTCCGCTACTTTGCTTCTCGCAACCCGCTCACTCTGGCATGGGAGCATCAAAGGCCTGACGGCAGTGATAGCGGCGTCGACCTTCCTGTATTTTGCGCCGCTAAAATTTACAAGCTTCTATCCGGCCTACATGGACCCCCCATTTCTCCTTATACTTGCATTCTGCCTGGTTTTCATATTAAAGAAGAACTATTTCCTCGCAAGTATTATATGCATAGCGGGAATTCCTTTCAGGGAGGCTAGTTTTTATGTTTTACCACTGCTTGTAACGTTCTATCTCAAAAATACACAAAGAGACAACGTAGCTTGGTTAACATCTGTATCTATTATCATGTTAGGGTATGCTCTAAAAGAACTGATGCTTTTAGTTTCTGATTGCGAGTCTCAGTCGCAACTCTTTACCGCACTCTTTTGGTTCTATCGCTTTCTATCTGAGCCCACTCATGTCTTAGGCTCGTTCGCTGCTATATCCCTTACCCTCGGACCGCTATACGTCGTTTTGGACAAGCAGACATTTAACCACATTAAATCGGACGACACTGTGATATTTTCAGTAGTCGCATCAGTATACGTCGGGATCTTGTCCATAATTGGCGGATCGGACGTGACGAGGATATTTTATAGTTTTCTGCCCCTCTATGTACCTTTATTAATAAAGTCTTTCAGAGTATCAAGCCCAACATCGTTTGCCCTTGCCTGCTTTGGGTGGCTGCTCACAAATCATATGCTCCAGAAGTACGAACAGCCGATCTCCGAAGGGCCTAACAGTGACATTTCAGGCTTCTTTGCTCAGTTTCCCGATTATGCCCATCCCACTATAGCCTTGGTTGTTTTGGGGATATGGATCATTTTGGCGATGTCGAGGAGACTAATTGAGCCACTAGTGGATGGAATCTAACACTTGGTGCCCACGTTTGACGGCAGCGATGATTTTGTCGGGATCGGCGGTCCAAGTGAAGG
>NZ_LNQB01000026.1 GCF_001651875.1 Sinorhizobium saheli | reverse complement strand
GTGGCGCGCTGATCATCCCGGCCCATGCCGGAGAACGCGGCGACCAAAGCCGCCACCTACACCACTCCCTGGGACATGATCCCTGCGACGGCGCGTCAGTTGCTCTCAACGTTTGAGGAAGCGCTGGTGTGGCATATCGCCGACCGCGATCGGCTCATTCGAGAAAAGATGCATGCAAGCCGCTGTGGGGCGCGGTCAATAGCCGCTTCCGATTGGAATCCGGCCGTTCTGATTGAATGCTAGCGAGGTCCGCAAGGGGTCGATCCTTCCGGTTCCCATCCGTCGCGAGAGGGTGGTGAGAGGAAGTTCACTGCGAAGGGACAGGACGGCCGCGTTGCGGACCCTTTCGGCCGTTTGGGGGTCCGTCATCTTCCCTCAAGCCGCGGCGTGGACATCGCTGAACTGGGTGCAGCGAACCCGACCTGCGTCGGTACGGGTTAAGTCAATCGGAGAATTGCCGAAAAAGCTTGCCTTTTCTACACTCGACGTTCTGTTCGAATCGGAGGAGAGAACCATGCGTACAATCTCGACCGCGATTCTGGGGCTCGCCGTTAGCATTGGCTTGGCGGGGTCCGTAGAAGCCCAATCGGCACGGTCAGACATCGAGGCCGCGCTCGTGACGTTCACCAAGGCTTTCAACGCCAAGGACGCAGCTGCGGTTGCGGCGCACTATACCGAAGACGCCGCCGTTCTGCCTCCTGACAGCCGACGCGTAGATGGACGCGGCAAGATTCAACAGTTTTGGCAAGGAGCAATCGACGGCGGGGTTTCTGATCTGGCCCTAGAAGCGGTGGAAATCAGTGAAAGTGGTAACTTCGCCTTTGAGGTAGGGAAATTCACTCTGAAGGCCCCTGGAAAGGATGACAAGCCAGTGGACCAAGCTGGCAAATACGTCGTTATCTGGAAGAAGGGAACGGATGGCGCCTGGCAACTGTACCGGGACATCTGGAACGCTGATCCTGCCACCCAGCAGTGACCGAAGCGTACGCAACATTCGATCGTTGGGTCGATCTTCCCGTTTTCCGTCCGTCGTGGAAGAATGGGGAGCGGAAGTTCGGCTGCCGCTCGGCTCATGTCTTAATTGCCTCAATGCGGAGTTTGCGGGAATCGTCAGTGGCTCTTCAAGGACGCGTATGGCTCAACACTCCTCAGGTGGCTTCACGTGCCGGAATTGCAGCAGCAGTAGCAGATCGTAGGTGATCTTCAGTGCCGCACAGATGAGGAGGGGCCAGGATCGATATGACGCGGCGAAGAGAGCACCTGCGAGTGCAGGGCTGGCAGCCGCCGCAAGGCTCCGTGGAACTGACGTGAAACTCGCCGCGGCAGCACGCTCCGCCTCCGTCACGACCGCCATCACGTAAGAAGAGCGTGTCGGTACGTCCATCTGGGAGAGTGCCGCTCGAATGAGCAGCAAGGAAAGCGTCAACGGCAAGGTTGGCGCGAATGCCGCCAGCATCAGGGCGATGCTCGACGGGATGTGAGTGAACACCATCGTGTTGATGAGCCCAACCCGCTTCGATAGCCAGGCGGCGACAGGAAAGGAGAACGCCGACAGCACGCCCGACCAGAAGAAAAACACCCCGGCCTCCGCAAGCGACAGATTGAATCGCTCGAACAGCCACAGGGCGAGCAACGACTGGACCACGAACCCGCCAGCGAATGCATCGAGGCTGAACAGGGCTGCGAGCTTGAACACGATAGCGCGCGAAGGGCCAAGTGCTGCTTTCGCGGGCTCGCCGCTGGTGACGCGCGGAGCTATGCGGGCATAAAGTACGGCGCCCGCTAGACCTAAAAACGCATAGAGAACGAACATCAGCTTGATGGCGGCCAGTTGCCCGAGCCCGGTGGGCGTCATGAAATCCGGCAGGGCTGCGGCCAGGGCGCCAACGGCGCTTGCGAGCGCGCCGACGAGGCTGTAGCGGGCGAACATGGTCGTTCGCTCGGCACTCGTCACTTCGCGGGTAAGCACCGCGTGCTCCAGGGGCACGAAGACGCTGACGCTGCCGGCAGATGGATTTATCGTACCGGCAAAGGCGATTACCAGCAGTAGCGCGTAATCATTGACGATGGACATGGCGACACCAGAGGCGACCATCAGGCCGGCGGCGGCCAGCAGCAAGCCGCGGAGATCGCGGTGCGCTCCGAGGAATCCGATCACGATCGTCAAGAGTGCGGAGCCAGCGAGCGATGCGGTCGCGATGACGCCGACTTGCAGCGGCGAAAATCCCAGGGCAAGCAGATAGACCGGCAGCAGGATGGCGACGAAGCCGTCACCAAAGTCGCGTAAGGCGCGCGCTGCGAAAAGGTATGTCGCCGGATGAATGCTTCGCACCGGTATTATTCACCTTCGGTTGAGTCTAGCTTGAGGAGCCGGACTGGCGCCTCGCACCATGAGCGCGCTCCTCACCCGGAGCGCTGCTCCGATCGGGTTCGCGCGCTATACCCACCCCATGAGCAACCCATAGAACAGACCGACGAGGGAGCAGCCGGCCAAGACCGTCAGCATGCCGATCTTAAACCGGAACACCGCGACCATCGCGCCAAGCGTCAAAATGAGAGAGGCAAGATTCAGTGAACTCACGACCGGCACATCGACCGTCATGCCAAAGCCACGCGCCTCGTAAAGCTCGCGAAAGAGCACATGCAGCGCGAACCAGACCGCCAAATTCAGAATGACGCCGACGACCGCGGCCGTAATCGCCGCCAGTGCAGCGGACAGAGCTTTATTGGCGCGCATGGTCTCCATGAAGGGCGCGCCAAGGAAAATCCAGAGAAAGCAGGGCACGAAGGTCACCCAGGTCGTCAGAAGTCCGCCAAGCGTGCCGGCGAGCAACGGATTGAGAGAGCCTGGCTCGCGGTAGGCGCCCGTGAATCCGACGAACTGGGTAACCATGATCAGGGGTCCGGGCGTCGTCTCCGCCATCCCGAGACCATCAAGCATCTCGCCAGGTTTCAGCCAGTGATAGTGCTCGACGGCCTGTTGGGCGACATAGGAGAGGACCGCGTAGGCGCCGCCAAAGGTGACCATCGCCATCTTCGAAAAGAAGATCGAGATGTCAGTGAAGACATTGCCTGGACCAAGCACGGACAGCAGCGCAAGCACCGGAGCAAACCACAAGAAGAGTGCCACGCCCGCGACCTTGAGCGACCAACTGATTGGCGGGCGCGCGTGGGCCGGGATCTCTTCGCCCAGCGCGGTCTCGATATCAGCGACCTGCTTGCCACCAACCTTGCCGTGGCCGTTGCTCGCCTGGAATGCAGCCCAGCCCGCCCGTCCGCCGACATAGCCGATGAGGCCGGCAGCGAAGACGACGAGTGGGAACGGAGCGCGGAACAGGAACAGCGCGATGAATGCTGCCGCGGCGATCGCTATCATGACATTGTTCTTGAGCGCTCGCCGGCCGATTCGAAGGACCGCCTCGAGCACGATCGCCAGAACCGCGGCCTTCAATCCAAAGAAAAGCGCCTGGACGGCTCCGACATTGCCGAAGATGGCGTAGATCCAGCTCAGCGCCATGATGGCAACGGCGCCGGGAAGCACGAATAGCGCCCCCGCGACCAGTCCGCCCTTCGTCTTGTGCATCAGCCAGCCGATATAGATCGCAAGCTGCTGCGCCTCCGGCCCCGGCAACAGCGTGCAATAATTGAGCGCATGCAGGAACCGCGTTTCGCCGATCCAGCGTTTCTCCTCGACGATGATGCGATGCATCATCGCGATCTGTCCGGCAGGACCGCCGAAGCTCAAGGCAGCCACGCGTGACCAGACGCGCAGCGCCTCGGCGAAGGAAATGCCGTGGGAGGGCGTGTCGGCGCGCTGGATGGGGGTGGTGTCGAGACTGTCCGTCTTGTTCATGGCTGGTTTTCCGTAGGTCATCCACGCTTTGCGCGGAAATACTGATAGAGGTTGTCGAAGACCGGCCCGCCCTGAGCGATGCGTTGTTCGTCCTGCGGATTGGCTGCGCAGATCCCGGCAATCAGGCTGGCGATGCCGGTCGCCTCCTCGCGCCCGAACTTCGCGTCCTTCAAATCGATGTCGTGGACGATCTCGGCGATGGCCTGGAGCGCCGGATCGGTGATGCCAGCCCTGGTGAGAAGGACCTCGAAACTGCAGCGATCGCCTTCATGAGTAATCTCTCCCTCGAACATGTCGAAGCGAAGTTCGCCCGAGTTCGGAACGTAGCCTTTGCCGGGCACGAAGCGAATGGCGGCATCCGGATCGATGAAGCGGCGGATCAGCCAGCTGCAGGCGATGCGATCGACATGGACACCTTTGCGCGTGACCCAGATTCGCCCCTTCAGATCGGCCGCCGTGAGCGGCGTCGTTCTCGGGTGTTCGTCTGCCATGTCCATTTCCTCTGTAAGCCTGCTCTCTAGTTCCGCGATCAAGCTCTCCGCCGAGAGGCGGCCGGTCGCGCCGAAGAAATCGATCGTGGCGATGTCGGCGAGGCGCTTGCGCAGCCTGCCGACCTGTGTGCGAATCTCGGCCCGTTCCTCTGCCGACGCAGCTGCCTCGAGCCGGGCTGAAAGCGTCCGCGCCTCGTCGGCGATTGTCTCGTAGTCCTCGTCGCGTGCCGCATCGAACAGCGCGTGCGCCTGCGCGTCGGAGAGGCCGTCAATGAGGCGTGCCTCGCACACCATGGCCTCGCCGCCGCCTTCGACGATCTCCTTCAGGAGCCATTCGAAATCCTCTTGTGTCTCAGCATTCGCCGGGAGCGCGTAGACCGTGCTCTTGACCGCGACGGCGCCGATGCGCTGCAGGCGCCGCCAGACCTTCACTCGGAAGTAAGCTGGCTTGCTCGGCAGTTGGTGGATCAGAAGCAGCCAGCGGCGCTCCGCCCGCGTGATATCGTCTTTCATGTTCATACCGTATCATCAACAACTCTAAAAGCAACACTTGTATCATCCGCAATTCAGGCGTAGCGTCGCTCCATCACTCATATCGAGGGCGTTGCCATGCATCGCATCATGCCGTTACCCTTTAAGCCGCCACGGCTCGACGGGCTCTCAGAGCGTCTGTTGGCCAGCCACTACGAGAACAATTATGGAGGTGCCGTCCGACGTCTGAACGCCATTGAAAAACGGCTTGATGAACTCGACTGGAGCGTGGCTCCGGTTTTCGGCATCAACGGCCTGAAGCGTGAAGAGCTTATCGCCGCAAACTCGGCGATCCTTCACGAAATCTATTTCGACGGACTCGGTGGCTCAGGGCGATGCGTCCGGCGATCTCGCCGCGGCACTCGAGCGGGATTTTGGAAGCGTTGCCGCTTGGCGGTCCCGCTTCACGGCTTGCGCCAAGGCGCAGGCAGGCGGCTCTGGCTGGACCTTGCTTTCCTGGTCGCAGCGCCACCAACGACTGATGATCCAATAGGCGGCGGACCATACAAACTGTCTCGCCGACAGCGTACTGATCCTGGCGCTCGACATGTACGAACATGCATACCATCTCGATTTCGGGGCGAAGGCGGGCGCCTATGTCGATGCCGTCATGAAGAACATCCACTGGGAGCGTGTAGGCGCCCGCTTCCTGCGGCTGACCGAACGGCTGGCCCATGCTGGTCCGATCGCAACCGTGGAGCATGACGACGTCGCTCCCGAGGATCTGCTCGCTCGCCTTCAGCATCGAGAAGACATCGCCTTGCTCGATGTCTGCCTGGCCGAGGATCTACCGATGCGCGGCGACATGCTGCCGGGCGCAATCTTTCGCGCGGCCGAGACAATTGCCGACTGGGCGGATGAACTGCCGCGGGACAAACCGATCGTCGTCTATTGCATCTACGGGTTCCAGGTCAGCGGCGATGCCGTCGCCGAGCTCCGCCGCCGCGGCCTGAACGCCCAGGCGCTCTCCGGCGGAATTGCCGCCTGGCATGCGATCGGCGTACCGACCGTCCCGTTCACAAAGGCCGAAAATCGCTGAAGGAGGACAGTGTCATGAAATGGGTTACGCGCGAACGTCCGGTGATCGACCGCATCGCCTGCCCCTGGCTGATCGCACGGTTCATCGACAAGGAACCGGGAGTTCCTTTTCGTGCCGCCGGACCAGGTGATCAAGGTGACGGAGGAGACCGGAGCCACCCCGTATGACGTCCCCGGTGTCGAATACACCCATGTGGGCGAGGGTTGCAGCTTCGACGCCTTCGTCGCGAAGCATGGTCTCGACAGCGATCCGGCCATCGTGACCATCGCCGCCATCGTTCGTGGCGCGGACACCGACCGGCACGACCTCACGCCGCAATCGGCCGGGCTGCTAGCGATCTCGATGGGGCTGCGGGATGTGACCCCCGACGACCACGAGGTGCTGAGACACGGCTTCGTCATCTATGACGCACTCTATGCCTGGGCCTCGCGGCGCAAGACGGAAACGTATAGCTGGCCGCCCGCAACGAAGCCAACCGCAGCCTGAGCTTCAAGGTGGAGGGCGGCGGCTCCGCGATCGACTACTGACGTTGAGTGCCAATCGGCGATGATGTGGAGTTTCGCGGGTCCTAGTTTCGCGCGAAGCGCAAAGCCCGCCGAATATTAGCAACCAGTCATATTGCGCATCCGCGTGTCCGCAATGCTACGGTGTGGGAGGCGACGCGCCCTGAGGCGGGACTCTGCGTCGCCGGTGTGCGCCACACGACTTCCAGCGCTGCCACCAAAGAGCGGTCCACTTTCATACGGTCGAACCCAAAGCGCCTCAGTGACCCGATGCTGGCATATCCGGAGCCAAAGTCGTCAAACGCAACTTTGACGCCGATTCTCTTCAACCCACCGATCGCGCGACGCGCCTGTTCAGGATTGGAAATCAGTCAAGCAGGTGAAGCTTCATTTCATCGATCTGGATGGGTTCAAGGCTGTTAATGATGCCTGGGGGCACGCGATCGGAGACGCACTCATTGTCGCCGTTAGCTCTGCATCGCGGGTCTTCGACCGTAACTACGGCGAATTCGTCGCCGCCCAGGCGAGCGGCAAACGCGTCATTCGGCAAGCGTCGCGCAGCGGCGGGCAAGCAGAACCAGCAACTGGGTGCGGCGGCTTTCTGAACCTGTATTTCTATGCATGGATGACACCTGCGGGGACGGGCTGTGTAAATTCCTCGGCCACTCGAACCGAGGACGCAGGAGGCATCATGCCCGCGGCGCGCTGCGACGGGAGCGTACATGCTGCTGTGCTAATGGGGGCTTAACATCCGGCGGTTTGCGCTGGCATGCTCTTTCGGGGTCTATCTGGAGAAATGCTGATGCTGGCGCGCGGCGCAGCGCCGGCAGACAACACGTATTGAGTCTCGGCAGGCAGGCGTCAGAAACCCGGCTGACCTGCTTCAAGGAGTCAAAATCCACTAGGCAAAAGAGAGTCCGCTCGGAGGGGGAAGGGCGGCTCAGTCTGAGGGTCTGGTGCGCCGCAAGTCGCGCGGGGGGCCGGGCCAAGCGAGGCGCGATCTTGTCGCCATCAAATCCGCTCCTATCCTTCTGCATAATGATGGAGGAGCAAATGGCAGACGATCCGAGAAAGCAAGGCCGGGACCGCAAGCTTGCGTCCACGCAGGAGCATGAGGTCGCCTATATCATGAAGGCCGCGGGCGTCACACGCCAGAAGGCGCTCGAGGCGATCCGCGAGGCAGGCCCGAGCCGTGAGAAGGTGATGCAATACCTCGGCAAGAAATAATTGCCCCGGGTGCTCTGCTGGAGGGCAGCAGCACGTGGCCGCCAGCCGACGACCACCAAAAAGCTGGGAACCGTGAGTTCCATAATATAGATTATCTGATATGAGCGTGTAGCGGCATTTTAGAGATGCGACATATGAGCCAGTTAGAGATGCGACAGTCGTCGCCTCTTGGGATGCTGGTCAAACGT
>NZ_LNQB01000025.1 GCF_001651875.1 Sinorhizobium saheli | reverse complement strand
CGACGACCGAAATAGGGATGCCAGCGATAGTGGACGACAACTTCTCGCCCGACATGGGCAGAATGTTCGGTAGATGGCAATAGGGCGCAAGAACTGGCTATTTGCTGGCGCTGACACCGGCGCGGAGACCTTGGCACGCGCCATGACGATCATCGAGACGGCCAAGATGAACGGCCTCGATCCGCAGGCCTATCTGGCCGACGTGCTCGATCGCATTCACGATCACAAGATCAATAGGCTCGACGAATTGCTCCCTTGGAATTGGGAGCCTTTCCCGTGAGCTGCGCAGAGGCCGCCTGATGGCAACCGTGACCCATGTGTTCAGCATCGACTACGTCGCCAAATTGCTCGAAGAAGATTCCGAACTCCTTCAGGCGATCGTCAGCAACGATGACAACCTGAGCTACGGCAGCATCATCAGCGTCTACACCGGGCAGGACGAGGCGATAACTTCGCTTACCCGTGGCGGAATTGAAGAGCTGGAGCAAATGCTTGCCCATGCTCGCCGCACCGCTGACGAATGGAACGACTTCCTCGAAGACTTCGTCGATGACGAGGAACTCATCGCTCGCATCAAAGCGAAATCTCCGCGGTAGCGACCGGGCGGTTACTGAGCAAGTCAGACGAGCGGTCGACATACACTGACCAAGAGGAATCGAATGCGTCAAGAAGTGTATCCGTAAAACATTTGTTGCACTCTGGTCCCGATTGGGATATGTTTTGCAGGTAGATCAGGTGCTGATGATGAGAGCAAACGGTCCCGGTGCCAGATCGATGAATCGGGCGCGGAAAACGAGCCCCCACTTGCCTGCAACGACCAATAACAGAGGGAACTTACATGAAGAGACTTGTGACGATCGTAGCGGCTGCCGCATCATTCGCGATGGTGTCGGTGGCGTTATCTGGTCAGGCCAATGCCGGTGCCGTACTAGATCGCGTGCTCAGCACAAAGACATTAACAGTCGCAGTGGGCACGGATTGGGGCAAGAATTCCTTCCTAGACGAGAAGCATGAACTCGTCGGTTACGACGTTGACGTTGCGAAGGAAATTGCGAAATCCATTGGCGTCGAAGCGAAATTCGTAACGCCCAGCTTCGATGTAATTCTCACGGGCAAGTGGGAGGGACGTTGGGATCTTGCAACTTTCATGGCTCCGCGGGTGTCACGCACCGAGAGGTTGTCTTTTCCGGCTGTCTACTTGTACTCTGATGTGATCGCAGTTGTTCACAAAGATAGCCAAGCGACAAAGCTTTCTGATCTTGACGGTAAGATTGTTGGCGCTGTCACTGGCACACAGGCTTCGCATTATCTCGACCACACGCTTACGCCAGATTGGGTAGGCGCAAAGCCAATCGAATTCGAGTTCAAGCCGGAGCCGAAGCTTTACCAGAGCACAAACGTTGCGCTGGACGACCTCCGCTTGGGCGATTGCATAAGGGTTTGCGCAGTTACGGAGGACGGCGGCATTTTGAGAGGCGCGATCGAAAGCGGATATCCAATCAAGGTTCTCGGCGTTCTGTTTACGTCGCCGTCGGCGCTTGTAACCCTGCCAGGGGACAAGGAGTTTGATGACAAGATTGCTGCCGCGGTTAAGAAGATGAAAGACGACGGGACGCTCGCGAAGTTGTCGGTCAAGTGGTTCGGCATTGATCGAACTGCTGAGAAATAGATGTCGAGATAGCGGCGGTCTGAGCTCCGGGCTGCCGCTTCTGGCCCCTCCGGAAATCAAGTGTGGCCGGCGGCCAGTCCTAGGCTTAGGAGCACAGCGGTAGGCGGAGCCTCCAACGCCTTCCGCCCTAGCGACGGCGGCGGAAGAACACTCTGGTAGACCGGAGATCGCGACCTTCCGTGCTGAACGCCCCGGCGATCTGGCCGGTTGCGCTGGAGGCGGTCAAACGCATCGACGCGCTGTTCGACATCGAGCTCGACATCAACGGACTTTCGGCCAGCGACTGGCTGCAACGGCGTCAGAAGGACAGCCGTCCACTCGCCGATGAGCTTGAGGCCTCGCTTCGATTTGAGCGAACAAAGCTGTCGCGCAATTCACCGGTCACCAAATCGATCGATACATGCTGAGGGCGCTAGCATGGCTTCACCGGATCTACCTGACGAACAATGCCGTCGAACGGGCGCTGCTGCGCGGCTTCGCTCTCCGCAGAATGGCACGGTTCTTTGCCGGCTGCGATCGTGGTGCCGATCGCGCGGCCTTTATGCCAAGGTTAATCCTGGCCGCCAAGCTAAACGACGTCGGTCTGGAGCCTGGCTCGGCGACGTCCTCGCTCGCATCGCCGACGTCCCGATCACCAAGCTCGTGCAATTCCTCCCGTGGAATTGGCAGTCGCCGATGTCCCTACAACGGGGTGCCTGCGGCCCTGCGCCGGATGGTTACGAGTGAATGCTCCCTCCTGCTTGCATCGCCAAATGATACGAGTGAATCACGAGCAGGAGAAGAAAACAAATGTTGCAATAAGGCCCGATGACGGATAAAGACGGCTGTGGCAAGGCATCGGCGCATCTGTCGGATCCAGAAGCAAATTCTACCGGCGTCATCAGCCAAAAATTCGAGCCAAAAGTGGAGGAGACCGGTCAATGGCAAACGAGAACGCTAAGTTGGGACGGCTTGTCGGAAGACGAATTGTGATTACGGGAGCAGCATCGGGAATTGGGCGAGCGACTGCTGAACTTTTTATAGCAGAAGGCGCGATCCCCGTTCTGCTCGATCTCAACGGTGCGGGCCTAAAGCAGACCATCGGTGAGGCCGAAGGGCTATGTTTTGAGGTCGACATCGTTGATGAAGTTGCTGTTCAGGATGTTGTCGACAAAGCGGCGAAGAAACTCGGAGGTTTAGACGGTCTCGTCAACTCGGCTGGCAACCTGCTACTAGGTCCAACAACTGAGTTCAGTTTCGGCGATTGGCGAAAGACCATCGACGTCAATCTTACCGGTACCTTCAACCTTGCAAAATGCTGTGCCCCGTTTCTAAAGAGGGAACGAAAATCGACCGTAGTTAATGTCTCTTCTGGCTCCGGCCTGCTGCCAAACTCGCCAGGTCAAGTGGCTTACGCGACGGCAAAAGGCGGTCAGGTCACATTGAGCAAGGCCTTAGCTGCCGACTTGGCGCCTGATGTTCGCGTAAATTGCGTCTGCCCAGGCTTGGTCGACACACCAATGGCGGCGGGACACCTTGGCAACTTCGGGAACTACGCACTCAAGCGGGTGGCCAAACCGTCTGAAATCGCGAATGCAATCCTGTTCCTGACGAGCGAAGAGTCCTCTTACGTAACTGGATCAATCTTAGCAGTCGACGGGGGCCGTACGTTTCATTAAGCGAGGTTCGTTTCCTCGCCTCACAGTCTTTGCTCCGGAGCTGATTAGGCTCCGGTCGCAGAGATACTATCGCGAATCGACCGAGGAAACGACACTTCATGAAGCTGTTGTCTTCGCAGAGTGCGGTGACTGCTGAGTGCCGTGGTTCGCTTCGCATGCGCAGGCTAGAAAACTGCCTGGTTTGGGGATGGAGAATGCTCGTGCGACAGTAGCCCGAGCAAAAAAGGGTCTTCTCCTCCGCGACGAGATCCGCGTGTGCAGCAGGCAGTGATTTCTTACATAGGTGAATTGCGGAATAACTACATGCCTTAACGGGCTAAGTTATGAGGATGCCAATATGCATGAGATTGGGAAAGACCCTTGGCGTTGGCCCGAGGAGCATTGGCGCAATCGCGTAAACCGCGTACGAGCAGGCAAGCGCCTAACACCGCCGTGGCCAGAGGGCAAGCGGTGCGCTGTCGCCCTGTCTTTCGATGTAGATCATGAAAGTCTCGAACTGGCCGACGGCGGAGAGTCAATCAGTCGGATGTCTATGGGTCAGTATGGGCACCGGCGCGGCATGCCGCGCGTTATGTCTATTCTCGGGCAGCACGACATCAAAGCTAGCTTTTTCGTTCCCGCAGTCGTTGCGCAACTTTATCCAGGCGAGCAGCGCCGGGTCAGCGACGAGGGCCACGAGATCGGTATGCACGGCTGGATTCACGAACTCAACTCGCTGCTTCCTCCCGAAGACGAGCGCGACCTTATGATGCGAAGTGCCGACACGCTCGAACTGATCACCGGCGCACGACCAGTTGGAATGCGAACGCCTTCCTGGGACTTCTCCGAGCACACCCTTTCGATCGCTCGCGAGATGGGGCTGCTCTACGACTCGTCCCTCATGGCAGATGATAGCTGCTATGAACTGATGCAGGATGGCGATCGGACAGGTGTGATCGAAATACCGGTAGAATGGATCCGCGATGACGCTCCGTATTTCTCAATGAGCGTTACGGCTCCACTTCGGCCACAAATGAGTCCAGAGGACGTATTCTCGATTTTTTTGCGGGAGTTTGAGCTTGCTTACAGTGAAGGTGAGATGTTTCAGTTGACAATGCATCCTCATCGGATTGGGTATCGATCTAGGATTTGGATTCTTGAGGAACTCATCCGTGTGGCCAAGTCCAAAGGTGATGTGTGGTTCGCCACTCACAGAGAGATTGCGGAGCATGCTTCAACCGCCTTATAGCGGCGCCGAAAAGATGCTCCGCGGGATTACCCACCCTATCGCGCTCCCGTGACGGCCAATTATCTGTGTGGCCTTCGGCTGTCCTTCTATTCGCTGATAGGTTTCGCCGCTCACCATGAGCTTCCCAGCATTACGCGATCCTATTGGGGAGCGCCTCAGCGACCAGCTTAGGTTTTTTCCGTTGCACTAGTTCGATAAGCCATCGTGAAGCATCTCTGCTTCGGCTTGCTCTGACATGTTGAAGAATAGAAGTTGCGCCAACCATTAACACGCCCCCAACATTTTATCTCCGGTACGGGGGATCACTCCAACCCAAGCAGAGGTACTTCATTTCAAGGCAGTCTTCGGACGCGCGCCACTCTATGCCATGTTCATTTGATGCTACGCAGACGAGATTCCACTCAGATTATATCCGGCCGAAGGGCGTTGAAAACGCGGGGTGCCTGTCAACTGTCTGAACTGATAGTTGAACGGGGGCGCGGCCTCAGTTAGGTCTGACGGGCCGTCCGGTTCTGCGGCCTGGGCTTCGGTGACGGAGCCCGGCTACCCGACTATGCGTACGGCAAAAGCGAGAAGCGGGTTGGCTGGCCACGCTGATTTGGACCCTGCACCTTCGCAATGCCACTCATGTTAAGCTGGTAAGCGATCAGCGCCTACCAACGAGAAGGCTGCACTGCTTGTCATACGGAAGCTATCGGCGTGGCGATCCGCAAAACGCCCTGTTAGTTGCAACGGCGTGGTCAAACCCTCTCAGTCCGTGAACCCGAGAGGAAGCATTCAGTGCCTGCAAGACCAAAGCGAGCGATTCAAATCGGCAAGCTCACTCTCTCGACGGCTACGCGATACGCGCATGCACATTCGGATCGTGCCGGTGATCGAACCCAAGCGGCGAGGCGGGAGGGATTCAGGCTGCGGTGCTTCGCCAAGCTTGCTGCAAAGGAGGTCCGGTGAAGCCCTCGTATAGCTCCAATCAATTTAGCTCGGTGAGGAAAAAGCAAACCCCATGCAGCGCGAAGATTCGCATTCGGCCTTCTCGGCGACGCTCGCTCCTCTTCGGAACCATGCGTTCCGTTCGATCTGGACGGCTACGCAAGTTTCAAGCCTCGGGTCTCTCGTGCAGACGACAGCTATCAGCTGGCTCATGGCGACGAATTCGTCCTCCGATCTGATGGTTGCGCTCGTGCAGGCCTCGTCCACAGTACCCGCATTCTTGCTGTCCATCCTCGCGGGTGCCGTTGCAGACAGTTTTAGCCGACGGGGGGTATTGCTTGCCGGGCACTGCTTGACCGCGTTCGCATCCATGACGCTGGCGATTTCTGTTGGGCTCGGCTTTGTCAGTCCATGGTTGATACTCGGGCTGGGTTTGTTGGCCGGGTGCGGCTTCGCGTTGAACGATCCAGCCCGGCATGCCTCTGTCGGCGACATCCTGGAAAAGCGTGATCTCCCGGCTGCAGTGACATTGATGTCGCTCGGGTATAACATCGAGCGAAGCCTAGGCCCGGCTCTTGGCGGTGTTATCTTGGCCTTCTTTGGACCACTTGCCGCTTTTGTGTTGGCTGCACTAAGTGATTTGGTCCCGCTTGCCGCAGTATTCCGTTCGAAATGGCAAGTTGGCGCTTCTCCGCTCCCGCGTGAGCCAATAATCACAGCTATTCGTGATGGAGTGCGTTTCACTGGGTTATCCTCGGAAATCAGAGCGGCAATCGCGCGCGGGACTTTGTTCGGCCTGGCGAGCATTTCCATTCTCGCGCTGCTCCCCCTGTTCGTCCGGGATCATTTGGAAGGTGGTCCTATTGCTTACGGCATTCTCTTGGCCGCTTTCGGCATGGGCGCTTTCACCGCCGGCCTTAGCAGCGGCTATTTGAGGCGAATTGTGTCTCAGGAACGTTTAATAGGGTCCGCTTCCGTCGGCTGTGCCTTATGTTGCCTTTCGCTTCCTCTTACATCGTCGCTTGACCTCGCCGCTGTTGCGTTGGCACTTGGTGGCGCCGGGTGGCTCCTCACTTGGACCGGAATTGACGTGTGCATACAGTTGGCGAGCCCGAGGTGGGTCGCCGGCCGCTCACTCTCCATTTACTATGCCCTCTCCTACGGTGGCATGGCCGCAGGCAGTTGGATCTGGGGCACTATTGCCCAGAACTACTCCCTGACCTTCGCTTTAGAGAGTGCAGCTGGAGCTCTGGCAGTTCTTGCTGCCGTCGCACTAGTCTTGCCAATACGATTGTGGGAAGAGTGGGATCAAGAGGTCACTGAATTCATACCACCGTCGCTGGCACTTAAATTGAAGCCCAGAAGTGGTCCTATAGTTATCAAAATTGACTATGTGGTAGCCGAGCAGGATCTCGATGCCTTTCTTGACTGTATGCGCGACCGGCGCCGGGTTCTCAGCAGGGCCGGTGCGCGAAATTGGACACTCCAACACAACCTGCAAAACCCTTCTCTTTGGGCCGAGACGTTCCGAACGCCGACGTGGATGGATTATCTCCGTCTGAACCATCGCCTTACTGCGGGGGACAAAATGGTGGGTGAGAGGCTTCTCAATCTGCACGATGGGGAGCGTTTTCCACAGACGACGCTTACAATCGAGCGGCTGACAACCTCACCTCGTAGGGCGGAACGGCCCGCGAGTTTCATGTCTCGTCGCTAACAAGGACGTGCCTTCAGCTAGGTTTACCAAGCCCGCCAGCATGGAGTTTAGACGGTAGTTATGACAGCACCCATCATTGCCGTTCGAAAGTGGAGTGCGCCCCTTGGGGCGCCCCACTCGGACCTGATCGGGACCATTTAAGCGCTCGCATCACCGCGGCAGTGAACCGCGCCGGGTTTGCCGGAGGCCGGTTGGTTTAAGTTATGCGGCCATGGCTGGCTCGTCCAGCATGGCGTAATACT
>NZ_LNQB01000024.1:0-2500 GCF_001651875.1 Sinorhizobium saheli | reverse complement strand
CCAGTGGCAATGAGGAATGAAGTGGAACGGTTTGGAAAGGCCGGCCGCAGCGGGTGACAGCCCCGTACACGTAGAACACTCATTGTCCTTGAGTAGGGCGGGACACGAGAAATCCTGTCTGAACATGGGGAGACCACTCTCCAAGCCTAAGTACTCGTGCATGACCGATAGCGAACAAGTACCGTGAGGGAAAGGTGAAAAGCACCCCGACAAGGGGAGTGAAATAGAACCTGAAACCGGATGCCTACAAACAGTCGGAGCCCGTAAGGGTGACGGCGTACCTTTTGTATAATGGGTCAACGACTTAGTGTGACATGCAAGCTTAAGCCGGTAGGTGGAGGCGTAGCGAAAGCGAGTCTGAAGAGGGCGCCTTAGTATGTCGCATTAGACCCGAAACCGAGTGATCTAGCCATGAGCAGGTTGAAGGTTGGGTAACACCAACTGGAGGACCGAACCCGCATCTGTTGCAATAGATTGGGATGACTTGTGGCTAGGGGTGAAAGGCCAATCAAACTCGGAAATAGCTGGTTCTCCGCGAAATCTATTTAGGTAGAGCGTCGACCGAATACCCCCGGGGGTAGAGCACTGGATGGGCTATGGGGACTCACCGTCTTACTGATCCTAACCAAACTCCGAATACCGGGGAGTACTAGTCGGCAGACACACGGCGGGTGCTAACGTCCGTCGTGAAGAGGGCAACAACCCTGACCTCCAGCTAAGGTCCCCAAGTCATGGCTAAGTGGGAAAGGATGTGAGGATCCCAAAACAACCAGGATGTTGGCTTAGAAGCAGCCATCATTTAAAGAAAGCGTAACAGCTCACTGGTCTAAACAAGGGTCTTTGCGCCGAAAATGTAACGGGGCTGAAGCCATGCACCGAAGCTGAGGATACGTCGCAAGACGTGTGGTAGCGGAGCGTTCCGTAAGCCTGTGAAGGGATACCCGTGAGGGGTCCTGGAGGTATCGGAAGTGCGAATGTTGACATGAGTAACGATAAAGAGGGTGAGAGACCCTCTCGCCGAAAGACCAAGGGTTCCTGCTTAAAGTTAATCTGAGCAGGGTTAGCCGGCCCCTAAGACGAGGCGGACACGCGTAGTCGATGGGAACCACGTTAATATTCGTGGGCCTGGTGGTAGTGACGGATCGCTTAACTTGTCCGGACTTATTGGATTGTCCTGGCTTGGACGCGGTCCCGGGAAATAGCTCCACCGTATAGACCGTACCCGAAACCGACACAGGTGGTCAGGTAGAGTATACCAAGGCGCTTGAGAGAACTGCGTTGAAGGAACTCGGCAAATTGCACGCGTAACTTCGGAAGAAGCGTGACCCTTTTGTACGCAAGTATGATGGGGTGGCACAGACCAGGGGGTAGCGACTGTTTATCAAAAACACAGGGCTCTGCGAAGTCGCAAGACGACGTATAGGGTCTGACGCCTGCCCGGTGCTGGAAGGTTAAGAGGAGGGGTGCAAGCTCTGAATCGAAGCCCCAGTAAACGGCGGCCGTAACTATAACGGTCCTAAGGTAGCGAAATTCCTTGTCGGGTAAGTTCCGACCTGCACGAATGGCGTAACGACTTCCCCGCTGTCTCCAACGCAGACTCAGTGAAATTGAATTCCCCGTGAAGATGCGGGGTTCCTGCGGTCAGACGGAAAGACCCCGTGCACCTTTACTATAGCTTTACACTGGCATTCGTGTCGGCATGTGTAGGATAGGTGGTAGGCTTTGAAGCAGGGACGCCAGTTCCTGTGGAGCCACCCTTGAAATACCACCCTTATCGTCATGGATGTCTAACCGCGGTCCGTCATCCGGATCCGGGACAGTGTATGGTGGGTAGTTTGACTGGGGCGGTCGCCTCCGAAAGAGTAACGGAGGCGCGCGATGGTGGGCTCAGAGCGGTCGGAAATCGCTCGTCGAGTGCAATGGCATAAGCCCGCCTGACTGCGAGACTGACAAGTCGAGCAGAGACGAAAGTCGGTCATAGTGATCCGGTGGTCCCGCGTGGAAGGGCCATCGCTCAACGGATAAAAGGTACGCCGGGGATAACAGGCTGATGACCCCCAAGAGTCCATATCGACGGGGTTGTTTGGCACCTCGATGTCGGCTCATCGCATCCTGGGGCTGGAGCAGGTCCCAAGGGTTTGGCTGTTCGCCAATTAAAGCGGTACGTGAGCTGGGTTCAGAACGTCGTGAGACAGTTCGGTCCCTATCTGCCGTGGGTGTAGGAATATTGACAGGATCTGTCCCTAGTACGAGAGGACCGGGATGGACATATCTCTGGTGGACCTGTTGTCCTGCCAAGGGCATAGCAGGGTAGCTATATATGGAAGGGATAACCGCTGAAGGCATCTAAGCGGGAAACCCACCTGAAAACGAGTATTCCCTCGAGAACCGTGGAAGACGACCACGTTGATAGGCCGGGTGTGGAAGTGCGGCAACGCATGAAGCTTACCGGTACTAATCGTTCGATCGGCTTGATCGTTCTTGTTGCCCATGCTCATCA
>NZ_LNQB01000023.1 GCF_001651875.1 Sinorhizobium saheli | reverse complement strand
CTGTGCGCATGCGCCACTCTCGCATATGCACACGCCAAAGGGAATCCAATACGGACTCTTATGTTAGGCGGAAACCACTAGGACGGCCGGCAAGGAATGCAGTCGTAGCCTGCTTCGAAACGAGGGAGCGCCGATGGCGGACAATAGTAGATACCCGAGTCGGCTGCGCGGGATATGCACAAGGGAGCCGGGTACGACCTGACCTAAAATCAACCGGCGTCAGGAGCCATGGGATGTTGGAGAAAAAATGCCCACTTTGCTTACTCCCTGGCGCAGTGTCGCTGCTGGATTTCTGCTGAACGGGATCCTGTTAGGGACTTGGGCCTCTCGCGTTCCCGCCGTGATGGCTCACTTTCATTTTGACAAGGCGAGCTTCGGGGGCGTGCTGGTGCTTCTAGGGCTCGGCGCATTGTTTTCGTTCCCGATTGCCGGCCGCTTGTGCGATAGCTTGGGTGCCGTGCGGGTCGCCCGAATGATCGCGATCCCGTTCCTGCTTTCGATTGCTTTTGTAGGGCTTGCGCCGACGATACCGCTTCTGGCGATCGCGCTTTTTCTATTTGGCATGTGTCATGGTTCGATGGATGTCGCTATGAACAGCTGGGCGAGCGAGGTGGAGAAACACATGAGGCGGTCTGTGATGTCGTCGTTTCACGCCATGTGGAGTGTGGGGGCTGTTCTGGGCGCAGCAAGCGGTTATGTTGCCACAGCCTTTCAGGTCCCAGTATACATTCATTTCCTTTTTACTGCCGTGGTGACCGGCGGGACCATTGCCCCTTTCCTTCTGCTCGATTGGCAATCAACTATCCGGACGCATGTCAAGGGTGCAGCAGGGTTGGCGGTGCCCAACAGCGCTCTTTTGCTTGTGGGCCTCATTGCTCTCGCATCGGGATTGGGCGAGGGTACAGCTCTCGACTGGAGTGCGGTATATTTGCATGATGTAGTCGGAACCGCACAGTCGGATGCCACCCTGGGTTACACCGGCTTTTCTGCCGCCATGGTGATTACGAGACTCAATGCGGATTCTCTGGTCACGCAATTGGGATCCGCAACTGTTGCACGTCTGAGCGGGTTGTCGGCCGTCTTCGGTATTCTACTGATTGTTGGCGGTGACACCTTGCCGTTAGTCGTGGTAGGGTTCGTGCTGATGGGGGTCGGCTACGCAGCCGTCCTACCCTTAGCTTTCAGTCGCGCAGCAGCCGATTGTGTAGTGCCAGCCGGGAAAGGCATCGCGTCCGTCGCAACCTTCGCGTATGGTGCTATGACGTTGGGCCCCTTTGCAGTTGGACTTCTCGCCGAAGCAACCTCCATGCGCGTCTGCTTTCTTATGGTAGGACTATTCGCGGCGTCAATTGCAGTCTTGGCTCCAGTGCTCAAGCAATAAGACCCTAACTGCATGAGGGACCCTGGCGAAGAAGTAATCGCCCTTGCTCTATCGCATGATGATCTCCGCATTTTTTTCTTCGCCGGGCGTTAGAGCGGCTTTGGCACGTAAATCGGCAGCGCGACCTCTGAAAGAAGGGTTTTATCGGTGCAGCCGGAGACCAGTTCGAACGGCTGCACCTCTGTTCATCCCATCTACAGGCGCGTACGCGTTGAAGCTTGATGATGTGGGAACTCCGCAGCACCCTCTCGACCAAACGGCCCGCACAAAGACCGTCGAGGGTGCGCCCGAAGTCTTTTCTGCGAGCTTCCGAAAACGCTCAGAGGCGCGCGTTCGCGCACACTGGCCCGGCTGTCTGCCGCCGGTTTGCCGCGCGTGGATCCTG
Source organism: Sinorhizobium saheli (assembly GCF_001651875.1). GTDB lineage: Bacteria > Pseudomonadota > Alphaproteobacteria > Rhizobiales > Rhizobiaceae > Sinorhizobium > Sinorhizobium saheli. The sequence goes on along the minus strand of NZ_LNQB01000023.1, from coordinate 3,172 downwards.
ATGGGCTACAGTAGGGCAGAGTCGCCAATGTGAACCGGGTGCTATTCGGTCCGATCAAGGCGCATTCTTACCATCCGGCGAGGACAAGATGATGGTTCTAGTCGCAGGCGCTGACCGATGGTGCTCAGCACCGTCCGCTCGTGTGGCCGCGGCAAAGTAGCTGCGAGGAAAGCGCCCCGCTGAGCGGCGGCGCTTTCCGTACGGACTTTGTGGATCAGACGAAGGTGAAGTCCCACCCGCTGAGCCCGAGGCCGGCAAGATCGGCCAAACCATGCACACTGCCTGGGCGAGCGAACTCATCTGCATGGTTTTCGGAGGTGACATAGGCCAGAACTGCGCTTTTGGTCAGGTCGTCGTGGTAGACAATGATGTCGCCGGTGGTCTCGCCGGCGATCGCATTCGCGGCGCCATCGCCCGAGTAAAAACTCTTGTCGGTGACAACCCTGACGTCCTCGCCGTTCGCATCCGAGGCCGCACCGCTGTGGAAGGTATCCACCGGGCGAACTGGCGTGGTTCACGAAGTTCGCGCTGGTACCGTCGCTGTAATAGCCCACCGCGTCGAAGTACCCTGCGTCGGGTCGAAATCCGAAATGACCGTGTAACCCGGGTCCGGCCGGCCCGCTGGGTCTCGGACCGGGTTGTGGGATGGGAACACAAAGGTGTCTTGGCCGTCGCCGCCGGTCAGCTGACTCCCTGCCGTCACTGGCGAAGAGAACATCGTCGCCGGGACCGCCATAAAGCTTGTCATTGTCCTGACCGGCCACGGGTGGTCTGTCGCGGCCACTGTCGCCGTAAAGATAGTCGTTGCCCTCTTCGCCGAAGACATGGTCATTGCCTTCGTCACCGAACACTCGGTCATTGCCTTCGCCGGACGAGATGGAGTCGTTCCCGAAAGCGCCGTCGATCCAGTCATTGCCGGTGGGATCGATAAGCAGATCGTCACCATCACTGCCCAGGAGGCTGTTGTCACTCGGACCACCACGGATTACCATTGCAGATCCTCCTTATGATTTAGCGTCTCAACACCACCTCCTTTACTCCTCATCGGACCATTGTAGTAATCGATTGGGTCGATGGGATGCATCCACATTTCGGATGCCTCCGGTGCGCTTGACTTCACCCTTTCGAATTTTTTGGCCCACGCGGCGCCGGCACGGGATCATGCATGCGTTGCCGCGAGCCGGTGGCGCCGCGCGGCAAGCCAGATCCTCGGCCTCGCCGCGCCTCCTGGGGGGGCCTGGACAACGCCCACCGCCGCTAGGTCGAGCAAATCACGGCTGTTGTGACCATGGAAACCTCCACCATTTGGCAAGAACAGCGCGCTCGGTACGCGATGCTCCTTCAGTACTGGCCGGAAAGCATAAAGCGATCGCCCGATGCTCATGGATAATTGAGGGCGACGTCTACACATTACTGGCTGAGTGTGGTCGCTGGACCGCTGCGTCGCCTTTGTCGCCGTTGGCGACGGCTATTGCTGTTGATATGCGCACCGGTCCTGGGATTGCTGTTTGGCACCACCCCTAACTAGGTTGGCGCCGGACCTAAGGGCTCTTTAGGCAGCCGCCACACGATTCTTCCCTAAGCGGGAGGTTTTGCACGAGTTTCGAGTGTTCTGAGCGAGACTAGAGCTGCCATCACCTGGTCGGCACGTTCAATTCCAGCGATCTTGCCCCCCGAGCAAGGGCTCACTTGGCGATCCGCCGCCATGACTGGATCTTGTTGCCGCCTTAAACCAACGAAATACAGTCGTCACGAGCGGCTTGAGGGGGCAACGGACATAAACAACTCACTCATTGCGGTCCAGTACAATTTTTAATGATCTGAGGACGTCGGCTGCGTCGATGAGAGCGTCCCTGACTTGTTCCGGAGGCAGATCTCGGGCGCGCTCCGACGATAACCTGAGATCAATAAGAACGTCCCGGACACTGTGTATTCCTGCGACGCCAGCCTGCCTCCACATGTCGCGGATGGCATCAATTGAGAGGTCTAATAGGCGGCTTACCTCATAGTGCGTGAGATTCTCTATCCCGTTTGCTGCCCTGATCAACTCTGCAATGAAATCCGTCGTTGAGCTCATGGTCCGATCCTGCAGGCTTGTTCTTGAACAATGACTGTCTGATATAGCAACTTCAGCCCAGGCACTCCTATCGCATCGCGGAAGGCTCCTCCCGCTAAAACGCCAGCTGCAGTCTTTTAACATCAAAGACGAGTGGTCAAATTGGCTATCCGCATGGAACGATCCGCGTTTTGCATAAATTATGCCATGCGTTTCAAGCGCGTCGACCCGGTCTTACCGGGAAGGTGTTGAGGTATCGGAATATCCGTCATCCGGCAAATGGGCATGAGTACGTCAGAAGGAAGACAACAATGGCGCTGGTCCCCTGCAATGCTCAATCTGCTTTGTCCCTGCAGGGCCTGAATACAGGTAGGAAAGGAAGTGCCCCACGATCCAATGCGATACTTCGGCGCCTGTCGCAATTGCAATATGCCTGCGCGAGCATGATAGGGCGCACGACTGCAGCAGACCGGCGCCTTTGAATAGTCAGCGCGGGCGTCACCTGTGACCATACCGGCGGGAGAGGGGCCTACATAGAAGGTGCCGGCAACGGCATGTTCCCCGTCCAATTCCATGCCCTTGTTTCGCCACACGCCGCGCGGTGAAATGCCTTCCGAACCTCGTCCCCGAAACCCTTCGATCGTGGCGTCGCCACCAATGACCTTCAGCCGCCCAGCTTGATTGCGTTCGACATGCCCTATGTTGGATCTCCGGCAATGTCAGACATGCGACATGGCCGGAATAGAGCTATCCTATTGTTTCAGAAGGTTCTTCTCCTTGGCACGGTGCGTGCTTCGACGTCTGCAACCTCGCAAGCCCTTGAGGAGCGAATGAAGATCAAACCGGCCAACCCAAGAAGCGCCCTCCTGGCGCGAACACGACATGAAACGGACCACCGAGGTGATCGACGCGGCACTAGGCCAGCATCAAGGAAGCAATCACGGCATTCTTTGGAGGATAGTGATGAGGGCTTTCCGTAAGGTGCAGATGCATGCCGCTGCTGATTTCGTGGAAGAATGAAACACTATGGAGAAACTAGGCTCAGGACCTATTGTTTAACAGGCTTCCGCTTTCGGTCGGATTCTGATTCAACATGGCAGGAGGAGCTGCCATGAG
>NZ_LNQB01000022.1 GCF_001651875.1 Sinorhizobium saheli | reverse complement strand
TGAGACGGAACTATTATGTGGCGGCCGAGCGGGCACCCGGCCGGGAAACGCAGCACTGCGAGCGACGCCGCCACATAATCTAATCCGACACATATCAACGGATCATGCTGCAGAACCTCCTGCACCCGAAGCGCCAGGGAGGGAAAGCCACAGCGCATGTCCGTATAGCCCGTCGAAAGCCAGACCTTGACCCCTGTTCCCATCGGAAACGGATTCACCGCAGCGCCTCCAGTCCGCGCAGGATACGAAGCAGCGCTTCAACGTCGACATCGCGTCCCACGATCACACGGCGACCATTGGCGCTGACAACCTCCATAAGCCCACTTTGTGCCGTCGAAGAATTGGTCGGCGCAGCGACCGGCATGTCTGGTTCCGGGACCAACAGCGCAGGAATAAACCCTTCGCTCCCCCGACCATTGCCGAGCCGTCCCTCGCGAGCTGCTTTACGCCAATCGTTCAACTGAAAGCGTGTGATCCCATGCCGACGTGCCGTTGCCGTGACCTGACGCGGGGCGGAATAACTCTCCGCCACGATCGCAAGTTTGGCCTCGTTGCTGAAACGGCGACGCCGCCCGCTATCGACAATCTCCATACGGCTAACTTGCAGCCGCTTCTCTATCGTTAAATCCACGGTTCTCACACTGTCTATATTGACGTCCATATAGACAGAACATCCAGTTCGCCTCACTTCTCAGCAAGGCGGCCCTCCTCGGATGCGTACTATTCCGCGCAAGATCCGGCAGGTCCACATGCCTGGGCGATCAATCCTGCCGCCTCTTCGAGGGGGATCTTCTCCGTGAGCGGAGATCGCCTGCCGCTCGCCCAGAACGTGAGCGCCCGCCGCACACCCGTCGGTGTCGTGACCGCAACCCAACGCACCATGTCGCACACTTCGACATACCGAATCTCTCGCGCCAGAAGAGCACGCAGATTCTCCCTCTTGGTGATGCACGGAAGCTTGAGGGCAAGACCCGAACAGCTTCCTCCTGGCCGAAGCGCGAGCATGAGACCGGGGGCGTCGGAGGTGGCCCTGAGCCGCTCAATCCTCAACGAGAACGCACGGTGCCAGCCGTAAGCGACCGCCTCTTCGCTGGCGGCCACCTCGAAACCCGGGTTCCACATCAAGGATCCGCACGCGAACACCCATATCTCCTCGTCATCAGCCTCTTTCTCGACCCTGCTGACGAGATTGTCGAGCTGCTCGGGCGAGATCGGATTCCAATTGGGTTCCGGTCCCTCGTCCTCGACAATTCTGATGGTCGTGGCGACGAGGTCGGGGGTGAGTTCCATGGTAGCAGGTGCGGGCGCCTTGGCGGCCGGTGTTTTTGGCATCGTGTGAAACGTTCAACGGGTTTGCCGCCGGAGGCCCATCGTCTCCGGCGGTCCATGGAGTAGCTGCCGCGCGATCAATCAGCGGGACGGTTGATGATTGCCCGGAACGTGATTTCGACGATCTGCTCGGGGAAAGCCAGCGCCGAAACCCCGATTAGGTTGCTGGCGCACTGAGGCACATCCGTACCGTACATTTCCTTGCGGATCTTGGATCCGGCCGCAAACGCGCTAGGAACATCAAGCACGTACAGTGTCTCTTCAACAACATCGTCGAGGGTCGCACCATATCTGGCGAGCAGAGTCTTTGCGTTGACGTAGGTCTGGCGGATCTGGCTCTCCATCTGCGAGAAGTCCGCAGGCCGCTTACCCTCATCGAGTTCCGCGGGAGCGACAAGATTGCCCTTGTCATCGTGGCTCAACTGGCCCGAGACATAGATCGTGTCCTTGACCTGCACGGCCTGAACGTATCCGAAGGCGCGCTCCCAGGCGACGCCATGGTTCTCTACTTTCTTGGACGGGTTGCTGTTCGTCATCGTAGGTTCCTTTCATCGAATGATGGCGCGCCGGGTAGGCACTCGTGGTTCATGGAGGCGACGAATGCGTGGGAGGCCGCACCCGCCGCCGGACCGATCAGGCCTTCACGAAGGCCAGGAGATCGGCATTAAGGACATCGGCGTTGACGGTCAGCATGCCGTGCGAGAAGCTGGGATAGGTCTTGAGCGTGCCATTCTTCAGGAGCTTGGAAGACTTCAGTGCGGAGTCTGCGATCGGCACAATCTGGTCGTCTTCGCCGTGTAGAACCAGCGTTGGCACGGTGATGGCCTTTAGGTCTTCCGTCTGGTCAGTTTCGGAGAAGGCCTTGATGCCGTCGTAATGGGCCTTCGCGCCGCCCATCATGCCCTGGCGCCACCAATTTTGGATCACGCCTTCCTGGGCTGTGGCACCATCACGGTTGAAGCCGTAGAACGGGCCGGCCGGAACGTCGCGGAAGAACTGCGCGCGGTTGGCGGCAAGCGCCGAACGCAAACCGTCGAAGACTTCCATCGGCAGGCCTTCGGGATTCGCTTCAGTCTTGAGCATCAGTGGAGGGACGGCGGAGACAAGAACCGCCTTGGCGACGCGGCCTGAAGGCTGGCCGTGGTTGGCAACGTAGCGAGCGACTTCACCGCCGCCAGTGGAGTGGCCGATATGGACGGCATTCTTCAGGTCGAGTGCTTCAACGACGGCAAACGCGTCCGCCGCATAATGATCCATGTCGTGACCTTCCGAGACCTGTGCGGAGCGGCCGTGGCCACGGCGGTCATGGGCGACGACACGATAGCCCTTGGAGAGGAAGAACAGCATCTGTGCGTCCCAGTCGTCCGAGGACAACGGCCAGCCGTGATGGAAGACGATCGTCTGAGCGTCCTTGGGACCCCAGTCCTTGTAGAAGATGTCGACGCCGTCCTTGGTGGTTACGTATGCCATTGTCTTGGTTCCTTCGCTGGTGTTGATGGCGGCAGCCGCATTGGCGGCGAAGCTGAGAGACGGGGATATCGTTATGACCGCTGCGGCGGCGCCTGCGGAGAGCAGCATGGTCCTGCAGGTCATGGAAGAACGGGTTTCGGCCATTTCGCGTCCCACGAACTTCGTTTTCGATAACTTTAGGCGACGCTGAGTTCGTCTGACAGGTTGATAATGCCGCCAGAACGCGATGGTCACAATTGCATCAATAGTTTCTACTTCATTGCTGATGGCGCAATTATCCGTCACCGATGATGAACTGGGCCGTAAAGTCCCCCGGGCAAAGGCCCCCCAATCGATTTCATGCCCGGCGGCAAGGAGCGCCTTGAGCAGATTGGAACCGGAGACGCGGAGTTCGCGCACAGATTTGAGAATGTGATCTCAACGTTTCCGCCGGTAAATAGATTGGTTCAATGACTGCGTCCTTTCGGTATCCACCTTGAGAAGGCGGACCACTTGCATTATATGATGCGTGATGATTGATGCGCGATGAGGCGAATATGAGAACGACCCTGGCAATCGACGACGATGTCCTGATCGCCGCGAAGGCGATGGCAGCCCAGCAGCACCGGAGCGTCGGCGAGGTCATTTCCGAGCTGGCGAGACGGTCTCTGCGCCGACCGCGCAGCAGCGGCGAGCGCAATGGCATTCCTCTCCTGTCAGCTCGGCCGGATACGCCGCCAGTGACGCTCGAAATCGTAAACGCTTTGCGTGACGAACTGCCGTGACTTTCCTGCTCGACGTCAATGTGTTGATTGCCTTAATCGATCCGGGCCATGTAGCCCATGACGATGCGCACGAGTGGTTCGCGGCGATGGGTCAGACCGCGTGGGCTACCTGCCCCATTACCGAAAATGGTGTCATCCGGATTGTCGGCAACCCCAAATATCCCAACTCTCCCGGTTCACCGTCACTCGTGATGGAGATCGTGCGCAAATTGCGGTCGCTCGCCGGTCATAGTTTTTGGCCGGACGATGTGAGCCTTGTCGGGTCTGGTGACATCGCTCCCACGAAAATCCTAACGTCGGGGCAGGTAACTGACACCTATCTGCTTGCGCTCGCCAAGGCGCGTGGGGGCCAGCTGGCGACATTCGATCGCAAGCTGTCAGCAGCAGCGGTCACAAGGGGCACTTCTGCCTTGCACCTGATCACCACAAATAGATCGTGAGTTCCCGTCGATACATTATGCGATTTTCGAAGCACGTCGCTTATGTCTATCGCGAATGTGGGGGTGCTGGCATCGCCAGCACCCCTCCTGTCGTCTTCTTACTTCTCGGGCATCATCGACGAATGATGCCCCGTGATTAACCAAGTTTCGTCCAGGAATTCGTAGATGTAGGTGTAACGCGCGGGAACCTTGGTGCCGTCGGCGAATGAAAAGGTATAGGTGCCGCTGTCCGTTACCATGTTGCAGCCGACTCTGATCACGCGGGAGTCAACCGACCCTTTCGGCCGCTTTTTGAGGAAGTCGTTGAAGTAAGCGACTCTCTGCTCGTGTGTCAGGCGAGGCGTGTTCGATAGCGTCGGCAGCAGGATCGCGTCCTTCGCATAATTGGCGGCAACTTTCTCTGAATCTTGCGTTGCGAGAGAAGCGTTCCAGCGGTCGAACAGTTTGGCGACCCCATCTTCAGTGATCGGCGCACAATCGGCGGTGGCCGCAATGGCCTGCTGGAAGGAGAGAGTGAAAAGTACTGCCGCGGCAGCGAGTATAAGACGCATGATTTTTCTCCGGTTCGGTTGCCGTGATCGGTTGAGTGACTCTACAGCCGTATCTCGGGGCTGGAGGTCTCGTGAATATTCGGCATGGGCAGTGTGCCGAGGGAAGGCTATCTCTGGTGAGCGGCACCAAGAAACTCTGCGAACCCAATGGCGGACGTCGCTGAATCCCCGGCCAGCCGCTCTCTCCTCCAGCTCCGACATAACTCGACCAACGTGGTCGCTCGATCTGAAGCTTTGAACCGCGCCGGGTTTGCCGGAGGCTCCAACTTCTGAGAAAGTGGAGCCGATATGAGCAAGACAACAAACAAATTTT
>NZ_LNQB01000021.1 GCF_001651875.1 Sinorhizobium saheli | reverse complement strand
ACCCATGACTGCCTCCAAAAGACAGTCTTGAATCTGATTTGCTCAGCCTTGGGAATCCCCAAGAGTCCACACGACCTAAAGCTCGAAATGGGCGATCACCGGCACGTGGTCGGAGGGGCGGTCCCAGCCGCGTGCTTCCTTGACGATGTCGACGCGGGCGAGATTGAGCGCGAGGTCGGCGGAGGACCAGATGTGGTCGAGGCGGCGGCCGCGGTCGGCGGCGGCCCAGTCCTTCGCCCGGTAGCTCCACCAGGTGTAGAGCTTTTCCGGCGGCGGCGCGTGCCGTCGCATCAGGTCGACCCAGCCGCCGCCGGTCATGACCGAGATCAGGCCCTCGGTCTCGATCGGCGTATGGCTGACGATCTTCAGGAGCTGCTTGTGCGACCAGACGTCGTCTTCGAGCGGCGCGATGTTGAGGTCGCCGACGAGGATCGACGAAATGCCGGCCTCGGCCTCCGCGTGCAGGAGCTTCATCTCGTCGACGAAGTCGAGCTTGTGGCCGAACTTCGGATTGATCGTTCGATCCGGCTCGTCACCGCCGGCCGGCACATAGAAATTGTGGAGGCGGATCCTCTTGCCGCCGGCCGAAAAGACCACCGAGAGATGGCGGGCGTCGCCGACGCCGCAATAGTCGCGACGGTCGGTGAGTTCCGTCAGCGGCAGCCGCGAGACCGTCGCCACGCCGTGATAGCCCTTCTGCCCATGCATCTCGATATGGTTGTAGCCGAGGCGCTTGAGCGGCGCGGACGGGAACTGGTCGTTCGGGCACTTGGTTTCCTGCAGGCAGAGGATGTCCGGCTGCCATTTTTCCAGAAACTGCTCCACCAGCGGCATGCGCAAGCGGACGGAGTTGATGTTCCACGTGGCGATGGAAAGGGTCATTCAATCCTCTGGGAGAGTAGCCGGCGCACGACGATTGTCCGGCGATGCGCAGCGTTTTAAACAGGTCCGGGGCCGATCGACAAGTATGAAAAAGGCCGCCCGAGGGCGGCCTTTCGTGACGATCCGGTCGGCTGTGGCTCAACCGCCGCGCCGCTTGTTGCGCACCTCGTCATAGGGGATGCGGAAGACCCTTTCGTCCAGTTCGATGCCGGTCTGGACGTTGAAGATCATCACCGACGTGTCCTTCTTCTGCGCGTCGGTGATCGTCCACTGCCTGAGGGCATAGGTCTTCGGATCGAACATCATGGTGATGGTCGAATCGCCGAAGATCGAGCGGTCGCCGAGCACGATGGTGATGAGGTCCGACTCCACCTTGACGCCCCGCACCATCTTGCTCTTCAGGTCGATCCGCTCGCTCAGAAGCAAGTTCAGCGGCGTCTTCGACAGCGGATAGATGTCCCAGGTCTTCAGCTTCATGTTGCCGATGACGACGGACCTGCCGTCGGCGATCACCCGCATCGGCGAGGGGGCCTCGTAGTTGAAGCGGATGCGCCCGGGCCGGCGGATATAGAACTTGCCGCCCGTCTGTTCGCCGCGCGGGCCGAACTGCACGAACTCGCCCGCCATCGTCTTCACCGACGAGAAATGATCGGCGATCTTCTGGGCCACGGCGGATGCCTGGGCCGAAGCGTCGCTCGCGTCGAGCGTCGTACCGGCCAGACCAGCGAGCGCCGCCAGGCCGCCAAGGAAGACGCGCCGCGAGATTGCCCGATTGCGGCCGCCGGTTTTTGTCTCCATCATCGCAGTCTCCTTCATTTCCGGATCATCTGAAGCTTAAGTGGGGCGCCTTCAAGGCGTTTCGCGATCCGCGACCGCCCGGTTCTCAAATGATCGTTATCGGCCGGCGCCGCATTCTACCGGCCGGTGATTTCCGCCTCGGTCGGCACCAGGATCTCGCGCTTGCCGGCGTGGTTCGCCGGGCCGATGATGCCTTCCTGCTCCATCCGCTCGATCAGCGATGCCGCCCTATTATAGCCGATCCCGAGGCGTCTCTGCACATAGGAGGTCGAGGCCTTGCCGTCACGCAGCACGATCGCCACCGCCTGGTCGTAGGGGTCCTCGGAATCGGCGAGATTCGAGGTGCCGGCGGGCCCGCCGTCCTCGTCCTCCCCGTCGTCCTCGGTGATCGCGTCGAGATATTGCGGCACGCCCTGCGTCTTCAGATAGGCGACGACCTCTTCCACCTCGGTGTCCGAGACGAACGGCCCGTGGACGCGCTGGATGCGGCCGCCGCCGGCCATGTAGAGCATGTCGCCCTGGCCGAGGAGCTGCTCCGCCCCCTGCTCGCCGAGAATCGTGCGGCTGTCGATCTTCGACGTCACCTGGAAGGAGATGCGGGTCGGGAAGTTCGCCTTGATCGTGCCGGTGATGACGTCGACCGACGGGCGCTGCGTCGCCATGATGACGTGGATGCCGGCCGCACGCGCCATCTGCGCCAGCCGCTGGACCGCGCCCTCGATGTCCTTGCCGGCGACCATCATCAGGTCGGCCATCTCGTCGATGATGACGACGATATAGGGCATCGGCGACAGATCGAATTCCTCGGTCTCGTAGACCGCTTCGCCCGTCTGGCGGTCGAAGCCGGTCTGGACCGTGCGGGTGATCGCCTCGCCCTTGGCAAGCGCCTGCTCGACGCGGCTGTTGAAGCCGTCGATGTTGCGCACGCCGATCTTCGACATCTTCTTGTAGCGCTCCTCCATCTCGCGCACGGTCCACTTCAGCGCCACGACCGCCTTCTTCGGATCGGTCACCACCGGCGAGAGCAGGTGCGGGATGCCGTCATAGACGGAGAGCTCGAGCATCTTCGGGTCGATCATGATCAGCCGGCACTGGTCGGGGGTGAGGCGGTAGAGCAGCGACAGGATCATCGTGTTGATCGCCACCGACTTGCCCGAGCCGGTGGTGCCGGCGACGAGCAGATGCGGCATCTTGGCGAGGTCGGCGACGACCGGCTCGCCGCCGATCGTCTTGCCGAGCGCCATGGCGAGCCTGGTCTTCGTCGTCTCGAAGTCGCGCGAGCCGATCAGCTCGCGCAGATAGACCATCTCGCGCCGCTGGTTCGGCAGTTCGATGCCGATGGCGTTGCGGCCGGGAACGACGGCGACGCGGGCGGCGATCGCGCTCATCGAGCGGGCGATGTCGTCGGCAAGGCCGATGACGCGCGACGATTTGATGCCGGGCGCCGGTTCGAGTTCGTAGAGCGTGACCACGGGGCCGGGGCGGACATGGATGATCTCGCCCTTGACGCCGAAATCCTCGAGCACGCCTTCGAGCATGCGGGCGTTCTGTTCAAGCGCGTCGGCCGAGAGCGAGGCGTCGCGGGCGACATTCTTCGGCTCCGCGAGGAAATGGATCGGCGGCAGCGCGAAATCGCCGTCGTCCTCGACGAAGGAGCGCTGCGCCTCGCGTTCGATGCGCTGGCCGCTCTTCGGCCGCGGCGGCGGGGCTGCGACGCGCGATCCGGGCTTCGCCAGCGTCGGCCTCGGCGGCGCGGGCCGAGGTGCCCAGTCGGCGGCAATATCGTCCTCGTCGTCGTCCGGCAGGATGCCGGCGGGGCGGGGCTCGTCGATGTCGAAGGGCGGATCGTCGCCATCGACCATGATCGAGGGCGGCGTGACGACCCGACGTTCGGCACGGTCGAGCGACGGCTCGATGCGGTCGGCGCCGGCAGGCGCCCTCGGCCGGGCCGGCTCGTTCAGCGTGCCGAATTCATCGTTGTTGAAGTCGTAGGGCTCGTCGTAGCGGCGCTTGGCCGCGCGCGTTGCGCTCATCCCGAACATGCGGCGCAGCCGCGCCTCGAGCGTGAAGCGCATGTGGGCGAGCGACCCCATCATGAGGGTGAAGGGCCCTTCCCCGTCCTCCTCGTCGAGCTCGTCGCGAATGGTGCGCGCCTTGCTGGGAACCGGTTCCGGCGCCTCCTCGTCGTCCTCCTCCGCGCTGACGCCGATGAGGCCGGCGCTGAAGATCAGGCACCAGGCGGCGGGCGCGGCGAAGAGGCAGGCAAGCACCGTCGCGAGCGTGCCGGTCGGGAAAGCCCCGGTGAACAGCGCCGGGAAGCGCAGGATCATGTCGCCGAAGACGCCGCCGAGGCCGTTCGGCAGCGGCCAGGTGATCGGCGCCGGCACGCAGCTCAAGGCCGCGCTCGCCAGCACCGAGCCGACGAACCACAAGCCGAGCCGCTTCACGATCTTGTCGAACGGCTTGTTGCCGATGAGGACGAGGGCCCAGGCGACCGCCGGCAGCAAGGCGACGACGCTCGCAAGGCCGAAGAACTGCATGAAGATGTCCGCAAAGGCGGCACCGCCATAGCCGAGCAGATTGGTCGGCTCGTCCGCGGTCGCATAGGAGAAGCTCGGATCGGCGACGTTCCAGGTCGAAAGCGCGGCAACGGCAAGCGCCAGCCCGCCGAAGAGGGCAAAGCCGGCGAGCGAGGCGACCTGGCGCCAGACGAAGGTGCTCAACCGACTGGAACGGCTGTCAAGCGTTGCGGAAGTGCTTCTGCTCATGTTGCCTTGCTGCCCGTTTCGACCTGCCGGAGCGCCACGCATTGTTAATGAATGGTGGGGACATTCCAGCCATTGATTGCAGAACATCGTGCACCCCCGGCGAATTGCCGGAGGCGCAGAAACGCTCCGGGCACATTGCGTGCCATGGAGACAACCTAAGCGGAGTAGGGTTAACGCGACATTAACCATGCGCGCGCAGGGCCGGAATTGCGGCAAATCGCGGTCGGATCGAGCCACAATAACTGTGGACGATTGCCCCTCTCCTCGGGTTAAACCCGAGGACTAGGTCGTGTGGACTCTTGGGGATTCCCAAGGCTGAGCAAATCAGATTCAAGACTGTCTTTTGGAGGCAGTCATGGGTGT
>NZ_LNQB01000020.1 GCF_001651875.1 Sinorhizobium saheli | reverse complement strand
TTTGTGGCTGCTGCTGGCCTGGCTCAATAGCGGCGCAAAAGCCCGCGCCGTTTAAGTCCGCTTATTGTTCACGGCCGACTAGTTTGCAGTATCGCTGTTCACGCAATCCGGCGTGGGGTGATTTGGCTGACTTCGCTTGGGGCGAGACAGCCCGTGGACAACAGGAGAGCGGCGTGTGAGCCGCGAAGTGCTTGGCAGTCTGCCAGTGAGCATTGATGCGAATAGATGGGGAGCACGCTGTACGCGCAGGGGTTCCATATCGCGATCACTTTGTCTTCTGCTTGCTCTCAACAGCCGTTGCTCCAAATTCATAGGTCGATCTATGCCGAACCAGGAAACGGGCGCCATGTCACGGCACACTCCCATACAGGATAGGGCCGTCACCCACTCCGCGCTGTCCAACGGATCAAATCAGCCGTGGGAAATATCTTCAAAGGAGAGATGGGAGAAGCCCGTCATTGTGGAGTAACTATCCATGCATATGGATAACGCCACTAGGGTGTGCCGGTCTCATCGTCGTAGGCAGAAAACACGCCCGCAACCCAGTCTGCAAAGACCTGATACTTAACGCTCGGAAACCGGCCCGCTGGCCTTGCTATGTGAACAGGATAACGTGGTGGCGCCCAATCGTTCATGATTGGGACCAGGGCGCCACGAGCGATATGGGGTCGTGCCAAGAATTCAAATGTCTGCCCGATACCCAGTCCTGCTAATATCCCATGCAAATGCGCCGTCGCATCACTGGTGGAGAGCTTGATGGGGCTGTAGATCTCTATTTTTCTCATCGCCATTCATCAGTCGAACGGGTGCAGCTTTCAGACTACGTGCAAAAAAGTACTGCACGAAAATGTGATCACGCTGCAGATCCGATGGCGAAGCTGGCACGCCGTGTTTTTCGAGGTACGACGGGGTTGCGCAGGTCACTATCTCAACGCTGCATAACTTCCTCGCAACAAGAGATGCGCTGGGCAGATCGCCGGCACGAATGACGCAGTCTATGCCCTCTTCGACGATGTCGGCCTGACGTTCTGTCACACCAAGATGCAACTCGATCTCTGGATAGAGCGCGTAAAACTCTGGCAACCGAGGGATCAGAATCGCGTTCGCGAAGGTTCCTCCTACGTCGACCCGAAGTTTTCCCCTGGTGGCTAGGCGCCCACGGGTCGCCTCATTGTTCATTTCGTCGAAATCGGCGATCAGGCGAATGGCGCGCTCGTAATAAGCAACTCCCTCAGGTGTCACGGTGACTGAACGTGTCGTGCGTTCGAGCAGTTTGAGGCTTAAGCTTGCCTCGAGATCCTGAACAAGCTTACTGACGGTCGACCGTGGCGCAGCCATCGTGTCTGCAGCCTTTGCAAAGGATCCGGCCTCGACGACGCGAACAAAGGCTCTGATCGCTCCCAATTGATCCATTGCCATCTCTCCATCGAAATTTATGTATGCGGCGAATGCCATCAGTTTTGAGTGGTATTGTCAGGCAGCCAATGGCTCGAGATTTGCCTGGATCTGATCGCGGAAAGCTTCATATCGGCCTGGTAGCTTGAGCGCTTCCCCGAGATGGGCTGTATCCTCGTCACGGTTGAATCCGGGCTCGTTTGTGGCGACCTCGAAGAGGATACCGCCCGGCGTGCGGAAGTAGATGGCCCAGAAATAATCGCGGTCGATGACGGGGGTGACCTGGTAGCCGGTGTCCATCAGCGCCTTGCGCACCTCGAGCTGCTTCTCGCGGTTGTCGACGGCGAATGCGATATGGTGCACCGAACCTGCACCCTGTCGCGCGAACGGAGTCCTTGGCAATGCCAGTAGATCGATCGCGTCCGCTCCGTTACCGTTGGGTATGATGAAGCGTACAACGCCGCCCTCCTTCTCGGCGCGCTCGTAGCCCATGAAGCCGAGCAGCTCCTCCGTTGCAGCGGTGTCGTGCAGGCTGAAGCGTGCGCCAGCGAAACCGCGGATGGCCGCATCATCTGGAATTCCATCTGACAGCCATGGAGCACGCTTGTCGTCTGCGGACTCGATAAGCGCAAAGCTGTCGCCGTCCGGTCCCATGAAGCGGAGTCGGTCGACGCCGAAGACAGTATCGCGTTCCAGACCGTCCACGCCTTGGATTGTGAATCGATCCTGCCAGAACTTCAGCGATCCCTTGGGAACGGAGAACTGGGTCTCCCCGACTTCACCCACACCGGGGCGGCCGAGCATCATGTTCGGGAACGGGAAGTAGGTCATCACCGTTCCGGCCGAGCCCGTCTCGTCACCATAGTAGAGGTGATAGACGCTGGGGTCATCGAAGTTAACAGTCTGCTTGACACGACGAAGACCGAGCGTGTCGGTGAAGAAGCGGTTGTTCTGCCGCGCGTCCGATGCCATCGAAGTCACGTGGTGCAGTCCCTTGATGTCCTTGATCATCTTGAATCCTCTCGGTTTGTGTTCCGGTGTTGATAAGAATGTAGACCCGTTGATCGCTGCTCGGAATTGCAATATTCCTTTTGAATGAATTGCAATTTATGAAACAATGAGATGAACGACTACAAAGCTCTCCGAACCTTTCTGCTCGCCGCTGAGAAGCGGAACTTTGCCCAGGTCGCCCGCGAACTGGACATGACGCCAGCAGCCGTCACACGGGCAATCGCCGCCCTCGAGGCGGAACTTGGCGTGCAGCTCTTCGTTCGCACGACGAGACAGGTATCGCTGACAACCGACGGCGCAATCTTTGCTGCGCAGATCCAGCCCGCGGTCAAGACTCTGGAAGACGCGCGGCGCGAAGTAATGAACTCACACAAGGCGAACGAGGGTCGGCTGCGTATCAGTGCGCCGACATGGTTCGGCAAGACGGTGCTGCCGCCGATCCTGTCTGGGTTCAAGGAACGCTATCCGAAGATGAGCTTCGAGATCTCGCTGTCCGATGGATTGGTGAACATCGTCGACGACGACTACGATCTGGCGATCCGCATCTCGTCGCAGCCTTCGGACAAGTTCACGATCTGGAGGAAGATCCGGGTGGTGCCGCGCATCCTGGTCGCCGCTCCCGGAAGCAGATTCGTCGACATGCAGCACCCGAACGAACTGAAGCCCGATGACTGCCTCGCGTACAGCGGCGAAAGCCGGCGTGAGAACTGGGTGCTGTCGGACGGTGGGTCCAGCATCACGATTTCGGCAGGTCGAGCCTTCAGCGCGAACAGTGGAGAGGTTCTGGCGGACATGGCCGCCGACGGCGCGGGTGTCGCGCTGCTTCCAGGATTCAACATCGCCGATCACATCAGTAGCGGTCGCCTTGTCCACGTCTTCAAGGGATGGAGGCCGCCGGACCTGTGGCTGACGCTGTTCTACCCGCCCTACCAGGCCCTCCCGCCAAGGATTGCGTCATTCTCCAAGTTCTTCGAGGAGCAGGTCGCGGCAAAGATGGTCATGTTGGACTGACGCACACAAAATGCCCGCGATCTGGCACACTCGTTTCAGATTCGATCATGCTGTTGGAGTGCCCGAAGCCTAGCTGCGACTATCTGCTGTAGCTGCCACAGGTTTCGATCATAGATTTTGCGATCCGTCAGATCTAAAACCGTCCGATGCAGGTATTCCGCGTATCCATCCGAGCAGGGCCGCAGGATTTTGGGTGCCGCGCGTGATAACGTCGGTTCATGGAGATCGATGAGGACAAGATCGACGATGCCGTTTTGGCGTTGCTATGGCTGACGCTGCATAACGAGCGTTGGGCCTGGAAGGGTTTCGACTGGGCAACGACGGATCGGCTTCACAAGAAGGGCTTGATCGGCGATCCAGTCAACAAGTCGAAGTCATTGATCCTGACCGATGAAGGCTTGGCGCGTTCGGAAGCGTTGTTCCGGGAGCTGTTTACGCGGCCGCCGCAATAGCGGTCCCTTTGTGGGCCTTCCATTGCCAAGGCAGTAGCTCGTGCAGGCGGGAGACGGGAAGATCGGCGATGCGGGCGAACACATCGGCGAGCCACGCCTTTGGGTCGACGTCGTTGAGACGGCAAGTCGTGATGACGGAGAGCATGATGGCGGCACGATCGGCGCCACGCTGGGAGCCGGCGAAGGTCCAGTTTCGACGCCCGAGGGCCATTGCCCGTTCATTCTGCCCATGTCGGTCAGGAATTGGTGGTTCATTACCGTTGGCATCCCTATTTTGGCCACAAGGT
>NZ_LNQB01000019.1 GCF_001651875.1 Sinorhizobium saheli | reverse complement strand
TATGCGTCGGATGAGATTATGTGGCGGCGTCGCTCGCAGTGCTGCGTTTCCCGGCCGGGTGCCCGCTCGGCCGCCGCATAACATTTCAATCAATACCTCCTTGGCAGTCTCTCCCTGGAAGTCGGGATGGTCCCGAGCTTCCTTTAATGGAGAACGTGCATGCTGGAGCTGTATTTCAAATATCCGAAGGTGTTGTGTCGCCTTCGCAGCGGGGCGCTTGGCGCGGAGCTGGACCATATTGCGGCGCATTTGTCCGAGCTGGGTTACAAACGCGGATCGGCCAAGGTTTATATCGGCCGACTTGGCAAGTTCAGTGCTTTCGCAGCGTGCCATATCAAAGCGCAGACAATCGGGCCGGAGGTCATCGATTGCTACCTGCGGAGCCTACGGACGGGGGCGTCGCGGACCGCAGCACAGACCGTGATCGAGCTTGCGCGCAAGGTCGCGCCTGGATGTTTTTCGGTCCCACGTGCTGCATTGGATCCACACCAGACATTGCTCGAAGCTTATCGGGATTACCTGCGCGGGGTTCGTGGCCTGGAGCCTAAGACCTGCGAAGGATTGCTTCTCGCCGCACGCCGGGTTCTCACTTGGTACCACACGCGCGTCCCGCGCCAGCCGCTTGCCGCGATGACGGGAGAAGACGTGCTAGCGCTCGTCGAGCACCTCCTAGCCGCATCTTCCAATAATTCCACGCGGTCCGCGGTCACATCCTATCTCCGCACGTTTCTTCAGTTCCTGCAGTGGTCCGACCGCAGCAGCCGGAATCTTGCGCGATTCGTCCCGCACGTGCCGTCTTATCGGTTGGCTCACCTGCCGCTGCGGCTGGCCTGGGAAGACGTCAGGCGCGCCATAGACACGATCGAGACGGCGACGCCGATAGGCCTGCGTGACCGCGCCATCATGCTTTTGCTCGCCACCACCGGCTTGCGCAACAAGGAGCTGCGCTCGCTTGAGCTTCAAGATATCCATTGGCGCGAGGCCTCCGTGCTCGTGCGTCGCACCAAGGCCAAACGCGACCGTGTCGTGCCGCTGTTGCACGAAGCTGGCGAAGCGCTTGCCGATTATGTTCTTTATGGCCGGCCGAAGAGCGACAGTAAGCGTGTGTTCCTGGTGCATGGTGCGCCGGTTCGCCCGATCAACGGCAGCAGCACCATCTCGAGGATAGTACGTTCGGTGTTGGAACGAAGCGGCATCGCACTTCCGTGCGCCGCCGGCGCGCATCTGGTGCGGCATAGCCTGGCCACGCAGCTCGTCGCTCAACGGCGCCCGATCAACGAGATCGCGGACCTTCTGGGCCACCGTAGCATCGACACGACCGCCATCTATGTGAAGGTGGCAGTGCGGCAGCTCGCCGACGTCGCCATGCCGTTCCCAGGAGGTGCGTCATGAGCTGCTTTGCCAAGACGCTCGCCGACCGAGTCGACGGCTATGTCACGCTTCACCGCTCACTCGGCTATTCATTTCGCAAACAGGCTGCGACCTTGCGCGCCTTGGTCCGGTTCGTCGAGGCCAAACGGCTTGACGGCCCCCTAACGCAGGCCATGGCGCTCGACTTCGTCGTTTCGTGGGATGGGTCGGCCAATGGCCGTGCCATTCGCTACGGCGTTGTTCGTCGCTTTGCGGCGTATATCTCCATCTACGATCCGTTGACCGAGGTATTCGATGCCAAGGCGGTTCCCCGGTCCCGCGCAGTTCCGCCGCCCCGGATCCTGAGCGATGCCGAACTGGGAGCGCTCATATCGGCCTGCTGCAGCGTTTCGCCCAGCTATCCGGGGCGCGCCATGGTGCTAACGCCGCTGATCGGACTACTAGCAAGCACGGGCTTGCGTTCGGGCGAGGCGCTCCGCATCGATCGTGCCGATGTCGATCTGACCAGCGGCGTTCTTTCCATCAGGAAGACCAAGTTTCGTAAGGACCGGCTGGTTCCCGTCCACCCCACGACGTTGGACGCGCTGCGCGCCTATGCTCGGCAACGCGACCTTGCCTATCCGAAGCCCAAGGATCGAGCGTTCTTCCTCAGTTCGCGCGGCAACCGGCTATCGCCCACAGGGCTGCAACTGGCATTCGCTGCCGCGTGTAGGATTGCCGGTCTCGACGACGGCAAGGCGCTGCGGCCACATGATCTTCGCCACCGCTTTGCAGTCACGCGTCTCGCCGCCTGGCATAGGGAACAAGCCGACGTGCAGGCGCTGCTGCCCTTATTGGCGACCTATCTCGGCCATACCCGCTATAGCGACACAGCCTATTATGTCACCGCAACAGCTGAGCTGCTGGGT
The DNA here is from genome assembly GCF_001651875.1 of Sinorhizobium saheli. GTDB lineage: Bacteria > Pseudomonadota > Alphaproteobacteria > Rhizobiales > Rhizobiaceae > Sinorhizobium > Sinorhizobium saheli. The sequence continues at coordinate 1,124 of NZ_LNQB01000019.1, read as the reverse complement.
ATGGCTGCCGAGCGCGCATTTGTCGAAGGTGGTCTTGCATGAGCACGCGGTTCTCCCTTCCGGCGCTGCTGGAGTCCTTCTTTCACCATCGCATGACGAAGCAGCGCAATGCGAGCCGGGCGACCCTTGCCAGCTACCGCGACGCATTGCGCCTGCTGATCTTGTTTGCCGCAGAGCGGACGAAACGCAAGCCATGCGCATTGACCGTTGCCGATCTCGATCGGGACTGCGTCCTCGCTTTTCTCGATGAACTTGAGACAAAGCGGAAGAATACGATCCAAACTCGCAATGCCCGCTTGGCGGCGATCCGGTCGTTTTTTCACCATGTCGCTACGAACGACCCGGCAGCGCTGGCCATTGCCCAGCGCGTTCTCGCCATTCCGGTCAAGCGGGCGCACACGGAGGTGACGCACCATCTCACCCCGCAAGAGTTCGACGCTCTTGTCGCAGCGCCAGATCAGCGAACCGCGCGCGGTCGTCGCGACCGGACGCTGCTGCTTTTCCTCGGGCGCACCGGCGCGCGTGTTTCCGAAGCACTCGGCATCAATGTCTGCGACCTTGATCTCGATCGGGCACGACCCCAGGTGCTCTTGCGCGGCAAAGGACGCAAAGAGCGCATTGTGCCGATTGCCAATGATCTGGCCAGGGCGCTGCGGGCGTTTATGCGCGAGCGGGGCCTCAAGTCACACGAGGAACAGCCGCTCTTTGTTGGCACACATGGCGAGCGCCTGACGCGCTTCGGCGCGACGCACATCGTGCGGCGGGTGGTTGCCGCGGCTACCCTCAGCAGGCCGGAATTGGCGTCCAAGTCCGTTTCGCCGCATGTCCTGCGACACACGCTGGCCATGACGCTTCTGCAATCCGGTGTGGACCTGCTGACCATCCAGGCCTGGCTCGGCCACGCGCAGGTGGCCACGACGCATCGCTACGCGGCAGCCGACGTCGAGATGATGCGGCGCGGCTTGGACAAGGCGGGCGTTGCCGGCTGCCAGCCGGCTCGGTTCCAGCCGAAGGATGCCCTGCTGCGATTGCTGGAGACCATCTGAGACGGAACTATTATGTGGCGGCCGAGCGGGCACCCGGCCGGGAAACGCAGCACTGCGAGCGACGCCGCCACATAATCT
>NZ_LNQB01000018.1 GCF_001651875.1 Sinorhizobium saheli | reverse complement strand
CAGCGCGCGTCCTCGCCTGCGAGCGCCACGAGACCTCAGCGCCAATCCAAAACCAGAGCCGCTGTGAGAAAAGCGGGCTAAGCTTTCCGGTCTCAGAATGAGAATCGGCCGAGCGATCGCTTCCCACCCGACCGAGACAATCGGAAAGCCGGCAACATGCCGCGCAGTCCTCTGTCCCTCGCCTTGAAAGGAACCGAGCCGCAGACCCCCCAAATAGCGATGCCCGAACTCGCCCCCATCTTGAACGGGTGCGAACTGAAACCGCGATCCGCGCGGATTTAAATTAGCGATTCCATTAATTAACGAGAATTGGATTTCGTTGATTAACCCGACATGCTAATTAAAGGTGACCGACTTAGCCAAACTGGAAGGTACTTTGAGGAACGATACCTCTGGTAACAATCGCCTCGGTCGTTTTGTGGAGACCGCTGTCGGCGGCGAGCGCGTGAAGGCTTATGTACCTTCACCTCTCCCCCCTACTCCCCCGATCGAAATCCCGGGCCTCTTGACGCGACTCAGCGCGGCCGAACGCGCTCTTGGACGACTTGATGGCGTGTCCATTCTGCTGCCGAACAAAGAACTGTTCCTGTACATGTACGTGCGCAAAGAGGCTGTCCTGTCGTCCCAAATCGAGGGCACGCAGTCGACGCTATCCGATCTCCTTCGCTTCGAGACAGAAGCTATCAGCGGCGACCCTGTCGACGATATCCGCGAGGTCTCGAACTACGTCGACGCCATGATGTTCGGTCTCGAGCGAATGCGGCAATTGCCCTTGTCACTGCGCCTCATCCGGGAAATGCACCAGCGATTGCTGGACAGCGGCCGCGGCGGAACAAAGAGTCCCGGCGAGTTCCGCACCTCACAGAACTGGATCGGCGGCACGCGGCCGGGTAACGCGATATTCGTACCTCCTCCGCCGAATGAGGTCATGACATGCCTCGGTGACTGGGAAAGATTCATTCATGAGGACACACCGAGCATTCCGCCGCTGATCAAGGCTGGCCTCATCCATGTCCAGTTTGAAACCATTCATCCTTTCTTGGATGGCAATGGTCGCCTCGGCCGACTTCTGATCACACTCTTCCTTTGCGCGACAGGCGTGCTTCGACAGCCTCTGCTCTATCTCAGCCTTTATTTCAAATCGCGCCGGGCCGATTACTACCGGCTTCTGCAGGAAGTCCGAGAATATGGAACGTGGGAAGCTTGGCTCGAGTTTTTTCTGGACGGTGTGGCCGAGACAGCGGATCAAGCTTTTGAGACCGCCAACCGTATTGCACGACTTTTCGATAGCGACCGGGAACGTATTGTCAGGGAATCGGAGCGCACAGGATCGGTCCTCCAGATCCACGAAGTCATGCGCACGAGCCCCTATTTGACTGCCGCCTCCGCCGCGAAACGCAGCGGTCTCACCGTGCCGACCGTGAACGCAGCACTGGACCAACTACAGAAACTGGGCATCGTCGAGGAAGCCACCGGGCGACGTCGTGGGCGGGTGTTCGTTTATCGCGCATATATGGAGATTCTCAGTGACGGCGCGGGCAACTAACGTAGCGCGTACAAAAACTGGTTGGGTTCCACTCGATACATTATGCGATCCCAGACGCACAAACCGGAAACAAACACAGAATAGCAGTCACAAGGGATCAGCCTTTGGCACTTGGCGCTTTTATGAACACGTCGATTTCGACAGCCAGTTCAGGTACTATGGTCAGGCGAGCATATTTGTAGGTGGACAGCTCGTCCTTACTGGCATTTTGTAGTGTCGGGATTTCGGCCTTCAAACGGCTGCTGTCACATGTCAGGGTAATCGCCGAAAGGATACCGTTCTCGTCCGTTGCGACGCCGGTCAAGACCAACTTGTTGCCGCTATTTAGGCGAGCGAACCAGTCCGCGTGAGCAGGCGGCGCAGCGGCTGCGAAGCTTGTGGCGAGGATGCCGGCGGTGATCGTGGTTTTCATTGCGATATCCTGGCGAAGTTTTAACCTTCCTCTACCGGAGCGTGCTTTCGAAGTTATGGTATCGACACCTTGATTTCGGGATCGGGTACGGTCATATCTGGGATATGGCAAAGCAGACGACGCAGAGAGTTTCAGGTAGGGGCGAAAAAACCTCTTCAGGCGCTTACAAGAGCGCCGGTACACTTGCTGATGGCGTCGTTATCCTCACCCAAAAAAGCAAACCCAAGCATTTTACGTCCCGTGAGATCAAGTCTACGATCGAGAAGGTACGACGTGATGCTTCAACGGGCCGCTTTCTGGACGCCGCGGACACCAAGAAATAAATGGCAGGCGAAAATCGGGACGTTTTCGTCAATTGCCCCTTTGAGACGGAATATCGCCAATTTTTCTACGCGATGGTATTCACCGTGATCCGATCGGGTTTTGTCGCGCGCTGCGCGCTTGAGACAGACAATGCCGCCGACAACCGATTTGAGAAGATCTGCCGGATAATCGGGGAATGCCGCTACGGCATACACGACATCTCGCGCACTGAAGTTGACGGTAATCCGCCTCTGCCTCGCTTCAACATGCCGCTGGAGCTTGGGGTTTTTCTCGGCGCAAAGAAATACGGCGGGCCCAAGCACCGCAACAAATCCTGCATTATCTTTGATCGGGAACAGTATCGGTTTCAGCGGTACATATCGGATATCGCTGGTCAGGACATTCATTCGCACCAGGGCGATGTTAACCGGTTGATTGTGGAACTCGCCACTTGGCTGAGAGCGCAGAGCGGCGATGTGCACATACCGGGCGGCGTAGCGATCGGCGCAGAGTTTGCTGCCTTCAATTTAACGCTTCCAGCAATTTATGCCGCGCGGCAGCTGGACCCTGCGGAGGTGACCTTCGGCGACTTCAGCGCAGTCGTCGTTCAGTACCTGACGACTTAACAGGCTGCTGAAAATCGTGTTGCGTTACCGCAAGCCCCTCGCGGTGGGTGCGATTTTTTGACGGATTTCGGCAGGATTTGGTCTGATCACAAGGGTTTTGTTGGTCATATCGGCCTATT
>NZ_LNQB01000017.1 GCF_001651875.1 Sinorhizobium saheli | reverse complement strand
TCCTGCCGAAATCCGCCAAAAAATCGCACCAACCGCGATGGCTTGCGGTAACGCAACACGATTTTCAGCAGCCTGCTAGATGTGAGCTTCCAACAGGTTGTCCATTCGACCCCGACCGGGAAAGCTGAGGTTGTCGAAGCTTCAGTTATTCTCGGGGGACCGAATGGACATCCATAACAATGCCCGCCTCACGCCGCGCAGTCGAGCGGTCATCGCGCACCGCGTGCTCATCGAAGGACAGCAGCCGCCGGGCGAGCGGCACAGATATTGGTGCATAGATCACCCGTCAAACTTGCAAATGCAGACCCGCCTGTCTACTCACGCGAGACGCATGCAAGCGTCTTTAATTTCTCGTGTGTTGAAAGGGTGAAGATGGTGGGGCAGGGAGAGCAGGGAACCAGGAAAGGCGGGCGCAGGGCGCTTTGGGCTGCGGTTGCGGTGGTCGCGATCGCCGCCGCCGGCATGACCGGCTACAAGATTGTGGTCGAAAAGAAGATCCGCGCGCTCATCGTTGATCGTGGCGGCAAGGTAGGTACCGTCCAGGCGGACCTTCTCGGACGTATCCATCTGCGCGACGTGGCGCTGCCGCTCAAAGAGGGAGCCGACATCCGCATTGCGGCGCTCGACGGGCGGCCGAAGATATTCTTCCTTGACGGCATGGCCGAGGTGAGCGGCGTCGAGGTCGACACGGCGCTCGCCAAGGTGGCGGTGCCGCGTGCGACCGTGGAAGGCGCCAACCTCGACTACGGCACGCTGACGGCGCTGTTCGGCGACCGAAGCGAACTCTCGCTCTCGAAGCGCGTCGAGCGCTTCGCGGCAAAGCGGGTGTCGGCGCCGGAGGTCACCGTCACCCAGGCCGTTGCCGGCATCGAGCAAAAGCTGGTCTACAAGAACGTCGCTTCCGAAGACATCGCCAATGGGCGCATCGCGCGCTATTCGGCGAGCGGCGCCGCCTTCGAAGTCGCGGTGGAGGCTCCGGAGGAAGAGGGCGGCAAGAAGCGCATGAGCGGCTCCATCGGGGCGATGACGGCAGAGGACATCGATGCCGCCTACCTGGCTCGGCTCTATACCGAGAAAGCCGGGCCGGAAGACAAGGAGGCAAAGCCCGTCTACGGACCCATCTCCGTCAAGGACATCGCCTTCTCGGATGGCGAGGCGAGCTTCGGCTATGCCGAGATGCGCAGCAGCGGCATCAGCATGCGGATGCCGTCCGAGCCGCTGCTCGAAGTCCTGGAAGAGCTGCAAGCGGTGGCGAAGACCGGCGATCTGCCTCCGGCGGAACTTCAGGCTTATTTCAAGCGGATGCTGACGATCGTCGACATGATGGCAAAGGCCGACTTCGAGATCCGCGGCATGAAGGTCGACGGGCCGTCGAAGAGCAGCGACAAGGCCGAGAGGATCAAGTTCGCCATCGATCGCCTCGCGCTTCAGGTGGATGGCCGGAAGCTCGATGGCGCGCTGCACGGCCTGTCGATAGGAGAGGACGCGAATTACGTGAAACTCGCCGAGGCGAGCATCTCGGGCTTTTCCTGGGACTCGACGCTTGAAGCCCTGAGGAAATTCGCCGCGCTCACCGAAGAGCAGCAGGAAACTTTCCCCTTCACGACGCTGTTGCCGGAATTCGGAACCATCCGCTTGGCGGGTCTGGAAGGCGACCTGCCCGCCGACAGGGGTGCCGCGGCGACGGGTGGTGAAGACAGCGACGAACAAGGCGCTGCCGCGGAACCCGGCGCCGGCGAACCGAAGGCGGAGCCTGCAACGCCCGCGCCGGAGCGCATCCGCTTCGCGCTCAAGGACTACGAGGTGGCGCTGACGAAGCCCCGCAACGGCATTCCGACCGATGTCCGCGTCGGATACCAGGATTTTGCCTTGACGATCCTCGAGTCCATGCAGGAGGAGCCATTCGTCCAGTTGCGCCAGCTCGGCTTCAAGGAGTTGGTTCTCTCATCGAACCTCGCAGCAGCCTGGGACGAAAAGAACCAGAACCTCGTCATCAAGGATATCTCCATGAGCGCAAGAGACATCGGCAGCATTTCCGTGTCCGGCCTGGTGGGCGGGGTGAGCGGCGATTTCTTCACTGGCGACCCGGCCAAGGCCCAGGTGGCGCTGTTCGGCCTCACCGCGCGGGAAGCGAGGCTTAAGATCGAGGACAGGGGGATCGTCGCCAAGGGCATCAAGCGCTATACCGAGGAAAACGGCATGACCGAGGATGAGGTGCGCGGCATGCTCACCATGACCGCTACGGCCGCGCTGCAGCAATTTGCTGCGGACCAGCCGCGCCTGCAGGCCGTGCTCGACGCAGCGTCGCGCTTCATCGCCAAGCCGGGGACCTTCACCCTGACGGCCAGGTCCAAGGCCGAGAGCGGTATCGGGGCGTTCGAGTTCGTCGCAGCGTCGCAAAACCCGCTGCTGCTTCTCGACAAGGTGGAGCTCGAGGCCACGGCGGAGTAGGCCCGTGCCCCTCATCCGCCTGCCGGCACCTTCTCCCCGCAGGCGGGGCGAAGGGGACTCGCGGCGACCTCTCAGATCCCTCTCCCCGCGTGCGGGGAGAGGGCCAGGGTGAGGGGGCGCTCACTCCGAATGGCAACGATGATGATGCTTGAGCCGGCGTGCAGGCACGTGGGCCTGCATCTTGCAGTCCTTTGGAACCTTACGTCGCACAAATGCGGCAAACCAAACAGATAGAGCGCTGGCGGAAACGCGTCCCGCTCTAACAGGCTGCTGAAAATCGTGTTGCGTTACCGCAAGCCATCGCGGTGGGTGCGATTTTTTGGCGGATTTCGGCAGG
>NZ_LNQB01000016.1 GCF_001651875.1 Sinorhizobium saheli | reverse complement strand
CCTTCACTTGGACCGCCGATCCCGACAAAATCATCGCTGCCGTCAAACGTGGGCACCAAGTGTTAGATTCCATCCACTAGTCCTGTCTGCATGGAAGCGACTTAGCGCAGAAGCGCTACCGCCAAGCAATATGCGTCGCCGAAAGTGACGTTCTTCAAGGGGTGCCATCAAAATGTGAGGACTCCACGCGGTCCGATATATTCGGTTTTCAACCCGTTCGTTCTCGCATCATGAACGAGAATGTTAACGCCGATCCGGTTGGTTCTGATACGATTGCATCGTTGTCGAAGAGGAATGAATCGGCATGCCTCTGGGCCCAATTATAGGCATGCTGTGAAAGGACTTCGATCTGCCATCCTGAGCTCTTTGAATAGGTCATTCGGAGATCCGGCCTCGGTCCCGACTTGTCGTCCCGCCCTGGAAGGTGAAGACGATGCACTGCGTCAGCGACCCTCACTCTCTCCCAATTCCAAATATAGTGGGGTGGCTAAAAGTTGCATGCAAGCTAGCAAAAACGACATACAGCTGAATTGATTCAGATCATGGACAGACTGCCGTTGCCCGGGCCGGGAGACATGTGGAGGAGTAAGGCAGGCCCGTTTCACGTATGTGGGGTGGCGTTCGACCGGATCAGAGGTCGACTCCACATACGCGGCAGTCTGGAAGCGACCAAGCGGCGGGGTCGCTGATAACGAAACTATGGCGGCCCGAGGTGGACCGGCCGAAGGAACTGCTGTTAAAGAATCCCGAAACGACGGCGAACCCGCCTCCTCTGCTGCATCCAATCGCCAAACATCACCAGGAGCAGATCAGGGCAAATCGCGCCCTCCTTTGCAATGAAGAGACCCGCGGACGTGCGGCCTAGATGGCATACGCGGTTCGACCGGAGCCAAGTTGTTCCTGGTCCTCAGCGACACAGCTACAACTTCCCTCCTCACCAACTGAGCAGCGCCTCGTATCCTGACGCCAAGATCACACCCTGGCCGGCGTGCGATTGCATGCGGTGGTTATCTGGGGTGTTTTACCTTTTTAACTTTTTATCAGCAGTAGAGTTCTTTATTGGGCTTACGCGAGCGGGTGGGCGAATAGCACCACTCGTTAGTATCACCGCACGCGCCAGTCGGGCTAAAGAAGGCTGGCCCGGTTGGCCGAGCAGTATCACGGCAAGAAGGGCCGCTTTCAAAAGAGGCAGTGGCCCAAGCAACGCTCGCGAGTTTGATGCGCAGGAACGCGCAGCGAAACCAAGGGGGGAAGATGAAGCTCGACGAAGTGGACAATATCGTTCGCACTGCCCTCCAAGCAATACGACAGGGCCGGATCGGCTTTTCCGTGCAGCAAGTGAACTGCGTCAATCATCACCATGAAGTGTTATATTCTGAATGTCTGGCGAGACTTCTAAAACTCGGTGGCTCCGTGGTCACCGCGGGTGAATTTATGCCCACCCTAGAGGCCTCGGGGTATGCGCCTGAATTGGATCGCTCTATCTTGAGCTTAGCCTTCGAATGGTTGTCCAACAACGCGTCTGGCTCGCTCGGATGCAACGTTTCATCCTTGAACTTCTCCAGCGCAGAACACCGGGCGATGCTCTATGATCAACTCCATCGAAATCGGTCGCTTGCACCGAGACTGGTATTGGAGATCACTGAGAGCGCGCCGAGTTTCGGCGCTACAGAATTAATTCAAGATATTCGGAAGTTAGGTTACAGGGTCGCGATTGACGACTTCGGGTCTGGTTTCTGGACCCCGGAGGCGATTTTTTCGATGGCCGTGGACATCATCAAGATTGACGCTTTTTTCGTACAGTCGAACAGTCGTCTGAGCGCTGACCGTTTGTTGTACCATATGGCAGGGTTGGCCTCCTGCGTGGCACCCACTATCGTCGTGGAAGGGGTCGAGACTTACGAGCAGCTTACCCTCGCCAGAGCGGCTGGTGCCACCCATGTCCAGGGATATCTCCTCTCAGAGCCTCCGCTGTGTCCGATTTTTCGGGGATTGGCACATCGTGCCGTTATGGGTAGCACAACCGTGGGCGTGTGTGAGGCTCCCGGCTTCGCGGGGCTTTCAGCCTGACGACCTGGCCTGACTTCCCAACCACCTACGAGGTGGGCTGCACATTTAGGAGTGTGCACACGATAAATAGCTACCGAGATCCGGCAATTTCGTTGTGCAGCCGGTCGGTCAGTTCGTCAGCACCCTTTCGCTGACGGTTACTGGAACGCAGATAAGTTGTAGAGCCGTTGCGACCTGGGTTTGCTCCGATTAGGATCGGCGAGGGGCGGCTCCCATTAACACGTCATGCGGCGGAGACGTGAACACATTAGACTCTCGCTGAAATGGCGCTTTAGTCTCATGAGAGCACGGGCGGATTCTCGTCTGCCCTCCAATATTTATTGCAACTCGCGGCCCGCCATACGGGACCGTTTCTAGGCCGCCCGAGAACAGTCGAGCCGGGGTCTGCTTGAGCTGCATCGACCTTTCCTGTGCGCCTCGTCCGGCGCGGTGTCAAGTGTCAGAATTGGCCCCTGCGGAGTGTTCGCAGGGGCCTGTTCACTCATTAGCCCGCTTTTCTCACAGCGGCTCTGGTTTTGGATTGGCGCTGAGGTCTCGTGGCGCTCGCAGGCGAGGACGCGCGCTG
>NZ_LNQB01000015.1 GCF_001651875.1 Sinorhizobium saheli | reverse complement strand
GCCATTGCCCGTTCATTCTGCCCATGTCGGTCAGGAATTGGTGGTTCATTACCGTTGGCATCCCTATTTTGGCCACAAGGTCAGTGTGCGGCGGGTAGAGCATCGAGCGACGGGCCAATTTTTTAAGGTGCAGGGTCCATCGGGTCCCGTAGTTTCGATGGCTGCTTGGATGCTTGATCCGGTGGTTTGCGCCGGGATGACGCTGGGCGCGCCACAGGTCGATCTCTTGGCATTGTCCGATCTGAAGAGGCTGGTCACGGTAGCCGCTGCTCCCCCAAACTCCCAACGCGATAATGGAATCGCTTGGGAGAAAGTCGATGAAACAGCACGACGCGCCCGCGCTGACCTCGGGCAGACAGATGAGCCTGATATTCGAACCTCGCCGGGTGGACGGGATGAACGAAGCGGACCGGGCGAAGGTCGTTTTGACGCTTGCCCAAGTCCTGATGCAAGCCGCCGGCATCCGAGTCGAGGAGCTTGCCGATGACAAGCGCTGATCTGCTCCCGGCGACCGTGCTCCAGCGTAAGGCGGTCGTCTATGTGCGCCAGTCGTCGCAGTCCCAAGTCATGACCAATCTGGAAAGCCAGCGACGGCAGTATGATCTGGTCGACATCGCGCGCAAGTACGGCTTTGCCGACATCGAGGTCATCGACGACGATCTCGGGCGATCCGCGAGCGGAACGGTGGCGCGGCCCGGCTTCGACCGTCTGGTCGCTTGGCTTTGCGCGGGTAAGGTCGGGGCCGTCCTGTGCTTCGACGCGTCGAGGCTCGCGCGCAACGGACGCGATTGGCATCATTTGCTTGAACTGTGCGGACTTGTCGAAGCCCGCGTCATCGATCATGACGGTGTGTACAACGCCTGCCATCCGAATGATCGCCTGCTCTTGGGTATGAAAGGCAGCATCAGCGAGTTCGAGCTGGGTGTGTTGCGGGCAAGAATGTACGAAGCCGCCAGGTCGAAGGCGCATCGGGGTGAGCTGCGCCTGTCGGTTCCGTTCGGCTATATATGGCATCGCGAAGCAGGACTGGGGCTCGACCCCGACATCCGTCTGCAAGAGGTGATCCGGCTTATCTTCGCCCGCTTTCGCCAACTTGCCAGTGCCCGCCAAGTGCTGTTGTCGATGAAGGCCGAGCAAATCCACTTCCCCCGGCCCGCAGATGAAGGCCGCATGACGAACTGCGTCTGGCAGCCTGTCCGCTACCGCAATGTGATCAGTGTGCTAAAAAATCCATTCTATGCGGGGGCTTATGTCTACGGCAAAAGCGAGAAGCGAACTTCAATCGTTGAGGGGCGAGCGCGGCGAACCTACGGACATTACAAGCCTGCGGGCACCTGGGAAGTGATGATCAAGGATCATCACGAAGGGTACATCGGCTGGGAGGAATATGAACGCAACCAAAGGCAGTTGGCGCTCAATGCCTACGGTCGCTCGGATGGCGTAAAGTCAGGCCGTGGGGGCAAGGCGCTCTTATCGAGCCTCCTGACGTGCGCCCGTTGCGGCCAACGTCTGAGTGTTTGCTATAGGGGCGGCCCGATAAGCCAGCCGGTCTACCGCTGCGACAAGGGCAATCTGGCTGGGCTGCCTCGTTGTATGATCTTCGGTGCTCCGAAGATCGACACCGCGGTTGCACGAGAGCTGTTGCGAGCGGTAGAACCCTTGGCGATCGAAGCCGCGATCGAGGCGGAACAGATGCACCGGAAACAGCAAGATGATCAGCGCCAGATCCTTGATCTGGAGCTCCAGCAGGCCCGCTACGAGGCCGGCCTTGCCGAGCGGCGCTACGCGGCATGTGATCCTGACAATCGTCTGATCGCCGCACAGTTGGAGAAAAACTGGGAAATCGCGTTGCGCCGCGTGCATGATCTGGAGACGCGCCAGCCCGCCGAAAACCCGACGACCATCGAGGTTGATCCAGGTGCTTTCGCCAACCTGGCGGAAAACCTGTCAGCGGCCTGGAATGCTCCTGATGTGACGATGCGCGCCCGCCAGCAGCTTCTTCGAACGCTGATCGCCGACATCATCGTCGATGTCGACGATGCCATACGTGATGTCGTGCTCACCATTCATTGGCGGGGTGGCCAGCACTCGGAGCTGCGTGTTCGCAAGCCGCGCTCCGGCGAACACGGCAGCACGACAGCCGAAGATGCACTGGAAGTCATGCGCAGCATGGCCGGCCGCTGGTCTGACGAGCACATCGCCGCCACGCTCAACCGAATGGGCTTTCCCACCGGCCAGGGAAAGACCTGGACAGCCCATCGGGTCCGTTCTGTTCGTTACGTGCGTGGCATCGATGCCTACCGTTCAGCTGACAAAAATGGCGAATGGCTCACGCAAGCCGAGGCCGCCAAAGCGTTGGCTGTCTCAAGCCATATGATACGCAAGCTTGTTTCCACGGGCGTTCTTCCTGCAGTCCAGATTGTTCCGCGGGCGCCCTATC
>NZ_LNQB01000014.1 GCF_001651875.1 Sinorhizobium saheli | reverse complement strand
GCATTGCCAATGGCTGGCCGAGTTCAGAAATCGACGCGCTCATGCCGTGGAACTACGCCGGCTGAACGGCCTAGGCTTGTCGCTTACCAGAGGATTGCGTCTGTCGCGCTTGCGTGAACCGATTGAGTGGCCGCTTAAGGCCGAGGTTCTCTCTGAGGGTATGTCCCGAAAGGCATCTCGCCCTGAATTTTCCTAGTCGGCGCAATTCCGGCACTACGAGCTCAACAAAATCAGTTAGTCCACGTGGCATTGTCGCTGGCAGTACGTTGAATCCGTCAGCAGCACGATGATTGAATACATCGACCATGGTGTCGGCAATTTCGTTCGGTGTTCCCACGACCATCAGATGGCCTCGGCTGTCGGATACCGAGCGGATTAGCTGTTTCCAGGTGAATTTCTGGCGTGCGGCCAAGTCGAGAAGCACTTTCTGACGGCTCTGAATAAAGTTTGTCTGCGGTAAGGTCTCAGGCACCAACGAGTCGAGATTCACTGAACGAAGGTCGATTACAGAGCCCAGCCAAAGCTGAGCCTGTCCAACCAAAACATCGAAGTGCGTGTAAGATTGAAGTCTTTGAAGCTTCTCAGCCGCCTCTTGCTTAGTCCTCCCAACGATCGGGACTATGCCCGGCATCACTAGCACCTGATTTTCCTCCCGTCCAAGTGCGCGCGCTTTCTCTTTGAGAGTTGTGTAGTAGCGTTTACCGTTCTCTAAAGACGGTTCGGCTGTGAACACGACTTCACCCACTTCTGCTGCGAAAGCCAGTCCAGTCTCGGATGCGCCCGCCTGGACCAATACTGGATAGCCTTGCGGCGGCCTCGCGACGTTAAGTGGCCCTTTGACTGAAAAGTGGTTTCCCTGGTGATTAAGCAAATGCAGTTTCGTCGTGTCCGCATAAGTGCCACTTTCCTTGTCACGAATGAAAGCATCGTCCTCCCAGCTGTCCCAAAGACCTTTCGCAACTTCTACGAACTCTCTTGCTCGAGCGTAGCGCTCGATATGATCGGGAAGTTCCTCTTCACCAAAATTTTGGGCTTCCGAATTACTTGCCGAAGTGACAATGTTCCAAGCTGCTCGTCCCCCGGAAAGATGGTCAAGTGAAGCGAACATGCGTGAGAGATGATACGGTTGGTAATACGTTGTTGACGCTGTCGCGATAAGGCCGATGTCCCGTGTTGTCGCTGAAAGCGCCGATAATAGCGAAATTGGCTCGGACCAATAGTTGCGACTTAGACGAGCTATAGCCGCGCGATCGTTAATCACACCTTGGTGGTCGGCGAGAAATACAAAGTGAAATGCCGCACCTTCGGCAAGGGCTGCGACGTGAGCACATCGGTCGATATCAGATCCGCCATGCGCTGGCACGCTCGGATCGAGCCATGCACCTTCGTGATATCCCGCCTGAGAGAGATACAATCCAAGCGTCATTTCACCACTGCGTTGCATTAGGCACCTCCGATTGATTGACCGCCTGACGACTACGTTTAGCTGGAGGGCAAAGAATTCGAGAGACTTCGTAGGACCCCTCGATAACGAGGCTTGCCTCCTGATGCGCGCCCCAACAAGACTGCGCCAAAGTACATGAGGACCGACAACAATGAACCTACCAAACGGGGTAGTTGCGAAACGCTGCTTTGCCCCACCTTCTGTGCTTCGGTCGCGGCGAGACGATCTACGATCCATGGCATTACGTGCCTATTCTCGCTCGGAAACCCGGCGCTGCGCAATGGCCGTTCCGCGAATGGGTTCTACCGACGCATGGAGAAGGTGCGGCGAAAGGTGAAGAGTGCGCCAGACGGCGATCGGCAGATGCTCTCTATTTTCGGAGGCGTTGCGGCCGACGGGCTGCAGGCCGTCGAAGCGGCCTGCCAGCCTGCCATAAGCCCCTCGACCACTACGTCATCTTGGCCGCCGTCATCATCAACATCCTCTCTCGTGACCGCGATCCCGCTCCGGCCGAGCACCGTTCGACCGGATCCGCGTCTGAGGTTCGCTTCTTCCACTTGGAGAGCGCTTCCGTTTGATGCCGTAGTGCTTGGCAGGCGGCCTCAGGCTCTGTTGATCTCTATGTCGCTCGAGTGACCGCCTTTGTCGGCTTGGCGCTCCTAGTGGTTTCCGCCTAACATAAGAGTCCGTATTGGATTCCCTTTGGCGTGTGCGTATGCGAGAGTGGCGCATGCGCACAGGAAT
>NZ_LNQB01000013.1 GCF_001651875.1 Sinorhizobium saheli | reverse complement strand
CCGTTGCGCGATGTTGATGCGGACACGCTTCCAATGTTTACAGACACTTAACGAAGGGGTGCATAATGAAACACGTCTCGCAATTCCTCTCAGAGCGCGTTCGGCCGCATTGTTCGTGAGACAAATCCGGCCATCTTCCAGGAAACGGGCAAAACCATCCCAGCGTTTCAGCATGTAATCGATCGGCTCGATCACCTCGGACGATTTGCTGAGCGTGGCGCGCTCCCGTTTCAGCCACGCGTGCATGTCGTCGAACAGCGGCTTGCTCTTTTCCTGCCGCGCGGCCAGCCGTTCTTCGGCGCTCAATCCATTGATCTCGCGCTCGATCTCAAACAGCGCGTCGTACCGTTGGACGGCCTCCAGGGCGATCGGCGAGATTGGCTTGCCCTTGCGTTTGCGGTCGCGGGCATTTTTCTGGATATCGGCCAGTTCAAAGAATTTGCGCCGCGCATGCGCATGGCAAAAGGCGAAGGTGATCGGTACCGCTTTCTTTTCGGCGACACTGAGCGGCTCGAAGCCATTGTAGCAATCACTCTGCAGAATGCCGCCATACCCGGCAAGGTGCTTCTGCGGATGCTCGCCGCGGCGGTCACTCGACGCATAGTATATGGCCGCCGGCGCCGCCCCTCCGCCGTAGGACCGGTCATCGCGCACGTAGGTCCATATTCGCCCGGTCGTGCATTTGTCTTTGGCCTGGATGGGAATGGTGGTGTCGTCGCCAAAAAGCCGCTCGGCCGCGAAGACATGCGTTTCGATCAGATCAAAGATCGGCAGGAGCGCGGCCGTTCCATACCCGACCTGGTCGGCCAACGTCGAGGTCGAAAGCTCGATGCCCTCGCATTTGAACCGGGTGCTCTGGCGGTTGAGCGGGCTATGCATGCCGAACTTGTCAAAGAGGATCGTCGCCAGCAGATGAGGACCGATGAAGCCGCGCGGCGTGGCATGGAAGGGTGCCGGCGCTTGGCTGATCTTCTCGCAGTCCCGGCAGCTAAATTTCTCGCGTACGGTTTCGATCACGATAAACCGGCGCGGGATCTCCTCCAGCGTTTCGGTCATATCCTCGCCCAGCTTGGAAAGCCGGGATCCGCCACAGCATGCACAGGTGCTGGGAGGATCGATGACCACACGCTTGCGTTCGACATCCTCCGGCCACGGCTTTCGCATCGGCCGCTTGCGTGTGAACGAACGTACGCTCGCTGTCTTGGCGGCAGCAGCCTGCGCTGCAACCTCGTCCTCTGTCGCGGCCATCACCAGCTCTTCGAGCTGCAATTCCATCTGGTCAAGCAATCGCGCGGTGCGCTCGGAACGCTTTCCGCGAAGCTCCCGCCTCAGCTTTTCGATCGCCAGCTCCAGTTTGGCGATCAACGCCTCGCTGTCGGACAGCATCGCCTGGGCATTGGCGGCTTGCGCCACCGCAATGTCCCGCTCGGCGACGACAGGATCGCGCTCGGCAACAACGACATCATGTTCAGCCTGCAACATCTCACGCTCGGAAAGCAGCGCCAGATAGGCGCTCGCAAGGTCCGCAGGAAGATCCACAGGCTTCGAAGTCATGAAGCCATTCGATCAGATTCACTCAATATTTTCAATGTAATAATGCTATCCGACCCGTGTCGGACGCCAGGTTTCCTGCGGATTGCGCCAGTCAATCCCGGACAACAAATAAGACAATTGCGCCGGTGAGATCGCTACCGCACCGCCCTCCATATTCGGCCAGATAAACCGGCCCTTCTCCAGCCGCCGGGTAAAAAGGCAGGCGCCCAGACCATCATGCCAGATGATCTTCAAAATATCCGATCTGCGGCCCCTGAAGACGAAGAGATGCCCTGACAACGGATATGTGGCGCGCCACATATCCGTTGATATGCGTCGGATGAGATTATGTGGCGGCGTCGCTCGCAGTGCTGCGTT
>NZ_LNQB01000012.1 GCF_001651875.1 Sinorhizobium saheli | reverse complement strand
GGCCGAGCGGGCACCCGGCCGGGAAACGCAGCACTGCGAGCGACGCCGCCACATAATCTCATCCGACGCATATCATCGGATATGTGGCGCGCCACATATCCGTTGAGCGGCCATCTGTTCGTCTTCCGGGGGCGGAGCGGCGGGGTGATCAAGGTGATCTGGCACGACGGCCAGGGTGCCTGCCTGTTTACGAAGAAGCTCGAGCGTGGGCGGTTCATCTGGCCATCGGCGGCCGACGGCACGGTCGTGATCACGCCGGCGCAGCTCGGCTATTTGCTCGAAGGCATCGACTGGCGAATGCCGCAAAAAACCTGGCGTCCGACGTCGGCGGGATGAGCAAAACCGCTGGCATGGCGGGAGCGAATATGATTCCATCCCGCCATGACCGATGCGGCCGATCTGCTTCCCGACGACCTCGCCAGTGCGCACGCGATGATCCTCGCCGAGCGTGCAGCCCGCCGCGAAGCCGAAGCGCTTGCCGCCCGCGCCCAGGCCGTGAACGCACACTCGGATGCGCTGATCGCCCGGCTGCGGCTCGAGATCGAGAAGCTGAAGCGCGACATCCACGGCAGTCGCTCGGAGCGCAAGGCCCGGCTTCTCGAACAGATGGAGTTGCAGCTCGAGGAGTTGGAGGCCGACGCCAGCGAAGACGAACTGGCGGCGGAGATGGCGGCACGTTCCTCGACGGTCAGGGCCTTCGAGCGCAGGCGTCCATCGCGCAAGCCGTTTCCCGAGCATCTGCCGCGCGAGCGCGTCGTCATTGCCGCGCCTTCGAACTGCCCGTGCTGCGGCTCGGCCAAACTGGCGAAGCTGGGTGAAGACGTCACCGAGACGCTGGAGGTGATCCCGCGTCAGTGGAAGGTGATCCAGACCGTGCGCGAGAAGTTCTCTTGCCGCGAATGCGAGAAGATCACCCAGCCGCCGGCACCCTTCCATGTGACGCCGCGCGGCTTTGCCGGGCCGAACCTCTTAGCAATGATCCTGTTCGAGAAGTTCGGCCAGCACCAGCCGCTGAACCGGCAGAGTGAGCGCTATGCTCGCGAGGGCATCGACCTCAGCCTGTCGACGCTTGCCGACCAGGTCGGGGCCTGCGCCGCGGTATTAAAGCCGCTGCATGCGCTGATCGAAGCGCATGTGCTGGCCGCCGAACGACTGCATGGCGACGACACCACCTTGCCGATCCTGGCGAAGGGGAAGACCGATACGGGTCGCATCTGGACTTATGTCAGAGATGACCGGCCGTTCGGCGGGCAATCGCCACCGGCGGCGCTCTATTATGCCTCGCGCGACCGGCGGCAGGAGCATCCCGAGCGTCATTTGAAGAACTTCACCGGCATTCTGCAGGCCGACGCCTATGGCGGCTACAATCCGCTGTTCAAGGTGGATCGCGATCCCGTTCCGCTGACGCAGGCGCTGTGCTGGGCCCATTCTCGGCGCAAATTCTTCGTGCTTGCCGACATCGCCAGCAACGCCAAACGCGGAAAGAACGCCGCGCCGATCTCTCCGGTCGCGCTCGAGGCGGTCAAGCGCATCGACGCGCTGTTCGACATCGAGCGCGACATCAACGGTCTCTCCGCCACCTCGCGCCTGCAACGACGTCAGAAGGACAGCCGTCCGCTCGTTGATGAGCTTCAGACCTGGCTTCGATCTGAGCGAACAAAGCTGTCGCGCAGTTCACCGGTCACTGAGCCGATCGATTACATGCTGAAGCGCTGGGACGGCTTCACGACCTTCCTCGGCGACGGCCGGATCTGCCTCACCAACAACGCCGCCGAACGGGCGCTGCGCGGCTTCGCGAGACGTGTTTCATTATGCACCCCTTCGTTAAGTGTCTGTAAACATTGGAAGCGTGTCCGCATCAACATCGCGCAACGG
>NZ_LNQB01000011.1 GCF_001651875.1 Sinorhizobium saheli | reverse complement strand
TGTCACAGCTATTTAAAGATGAGACAAAGTAGTCAACTTAGAAATGCGACATCATCCTATTCCTGATTACTGCGTTTGCAAGTTGATATATTTACACAGTACGAAGACGCAAGCCGCCGGCCGGGTGGAGCTGGTCAGGGTTGCGCAGGCCGGTCGGCGGCGGATGGCTCCAGCTGCAAGATAAACTTTAGCTTTGACACCCCGATCACTCCGCCGCCTTCAGTTGCGCAAGGGCTTGCTGCCGTCGCGCGATGACCACCGGATCCCTGGGCTGCCGTCGCGAATGCCGAACATATGGTCCGTCTGACCGGTGCGGCGCGGCCCGCCCTTGCTGCGCTGTTGCTCTCGTCCGGCCTGCATCTCGGCAACGATCGAAAGCATGTCGTCCAGGCGCTTGTTCTCAACCACCTCGGAGCGATGCACCGAGCGCAGCGTGTCGAAGGTTCTGTAGGGCAGGGACGTCTCCTCATGGATGACCTCGAGGCGACCATCGGGATAGTCGCAGACAATGACCTTCTTGCCGGCCAGCGCCGTGGCGAGGTCGGTCGGATCGAGGATGAACATCACCTTGTCATAGCGCAGCGTCAGCGACTGCGACAGCTTGCGGACCTCCTTGCGGCACATGGCGCCATCGAGGTTCTCATGCGCGGCAAACGGCCGATGCATGTCCTTCGGATTGCGCGGCGCCTTGCCAAAGCGGCGATTGAAGTCGGCCATGAACTCCGGCGCATAGGCATTGGCCGCCGCGATCGAGTCGATGCCGCGCAGCCGCAGTTCCTTGACGAGGCGATCCTGCAGCGTCTGGTTGGCGCGCTCGACGCGCCCCTTGGCCTGCGGGGTATTGGCGCAGATGATGTCGATGTTGAGCTCATAGAGGGCCCGCCCGAACTGCGTCAGGCCATTGGTTCTGTCCTTCTTGGAAGCATGGGTGGTGCGGAAGATGCCATGCTTGTCGCTGTAGAAGGCGATCGGCTTGCCCCATTGCTGCAGGTAGGCCTTCGTCGCGTGCAGATAGTCGAAGGTGTTCTCCGATCCGGCAAAGCGTAAGTGCAAGAGCTTGCCGGTGGCATCGTCGATATAGACGAGCAGGGCGCATTTGGGTCCGCGGTTCTCGAACCACCAATGCAGCGAGCCGTCGATCTGAACGAGTTCGCCGAAACAATCCCGCCGGCCGCGCGGCTGGAAGACCCGCTTCTTGCGCTCGCGTCGCGACATCCAGATGCCGGCTTCCATCATCCACTGACGCAGCGTCTCCTTGCTGACGGCAATCCGGTGGCGTTCGAGCAGCTTCTCGGCCGCCAACGTCGGTCCGAAATCCGCGTAATGCTCACGCACCAGGTCGAGCACCAGGTTGCGGAAGTCCTCGCTGTGACGGCGGTTGCTCGGACGGCCGCGCTTCTTCGAGGCCAGCCCGTCGGCGCCGTCCAGGTCATAGGCCTGCAACAGCCGGTGGACCTGACTGCGGCTAAGACGAAGCAACGCGGCCGCCTCGACGACGGTCAGGCTGCCACCGCGAATCCACTGGATGAGTTCAAGACGATGCAATTCCTTCTGCGACATGGTGATCAAACAAGACATGACGACTCCGAACGCTCATGGTCTCAACCACGCTTCACGTCGCCAGTCTTCCTTCCAAACGTTGACGTTTGACCAGCATCCCAAGAGGCGACGACTGTCGCATCTCTAACTGGCTCATATGTCGCATCTCTAAAATGCCGCTACA
>NZ_LNQB01000010.1 GCF_001651875.1 Sinorhizobium saheli | reverse complement strand
CCTGAATCTCTCAAAGTAGGGAGGTGCATCGGGCCCACGAATCTGAGAAACTGCTTTTACGACAAAGGCTTACCAGATTCGTTACGGAGGCCCGATGCAAACACACTGTATCTCCGCGCAGCTCGAATTTGAAGGCTTCGACGGCCATAAAGTGGTCGCCGGTTTCGACGGCGGAGCGATCACCTCGGATGCCGGTGCGCTGCTGCTTCGCCACGTCGATGGGGCCATCGGGCTGTTCGACCGGGTGGCCGCCTGCTTCGTCGATCGTCGCGATGCGACCTGCACGGTCCACAGCGTGCGTACCCTGGTCGGGCAGCGCATTGCGGCGATCGCGCTGGGCTACGAGGATGTCGACGACCACGACACGCTGCGCCACGATCCGGTGCTCGCGCTTCTGTCGGAGCGGCTGACGCCGAAGCGGCAAGACTGTGCGGTGCTTGCCGGCAAATCGACGTTGAACCGGCTGGAGCATGGCCGCCCCGACGAGACGACGCGCTATCATAAGATCGCCTATGACAAGAGCGCGCTGGAAGCGCTGTTCGTGGAGCTGTTCCTCGACGCCCACGACGGGCCGCCGGACGAGATCGTGCTCGACCTCGACGCCACCGACGACCCGCTGCACGGCAATCAGGAGGGCAAGTTCTTCCACGGCTATTACGACTGCTATTGCTACCTGCCGCTCTACATCTTCTGTGGCCGGCATCTGCTGGCGGCCAAGCTGCGGCGCTCCAACATCGACGCCAGCGCCGGCGCGGTCGAGGAGGTCGCGCGGATCGTGACGCAGATCCGCGCCCGCTGGCCGAAGGTCGGCATCATCCTGCGGGCCGATTCCGGTTTTGCCCGCGACGAGATGATGAGCTGGTGCGAGGCAAACGGCGTCGACTATGTCTTCGGCCTGGCCCGCAACAAGCGGCTGGAAAGGACGATCGCCGAGGCGCTCGAGGAAGCGCGCCAGGCGGCCGAGGAAGGCGGTGCGGCTGCCCGCGTCTTCCGCGACTTCCTGTGGTCGACGCAGGACAGCTGGTCACGCCGGCGGCGGGTCGTCGCCAAGGCCGAATGGACGAGGATGGGCGCCAATCCGCGCTTCGTCGTCACCTCGCTTGCGGCGGAGCGCTCAGCGCCAAAACCGCTCTACGAGGCGCTTTACTGCGCCCGCGGCGACATGGAGAACCGGATCAAGGAATGCCAGCTCGATCTCTATGCCGACCGCACCAGTGCCCGCACCATGCGCGCCAATCAGCTGCGGCTGTGGTTCGCCGCGCTGGCCTATGTGCTGATCTGCGCGCTGCGCCGCCTCGGTCTCGCCCAGACCCGGCTTGCCGATGCCACCTGCGGCACGATCCGCCTGAAGCTCCTGAAGATCGGCGCGCAGGTCCGCGTCTCGGTCCGCCGCATCAAGGTGGCGATGGCCTCGGCCTGTCCCCATGCTGCGGAATTTGCCCTCGCCCACGCCCGAATAGGCGCCGCGGCCCGATGATGCCGCCGGACCCGAACCCTTCCCGCCAACAGTAGAGGATTACATCACCGGCCACGATAAATGCCGTGCACCGCGGCACCGGCAGCGCGCGTCCTCGCCTGCGAGCGCCACGAGACCT
>NZ_LNQB01000009.1 GCF_001651875.1 Sinorhizobium saheli | reverse complement strand
GTCGGCCGTGAACAATAAGCGGACTTAAACGGCGCGGGCTTTTGCGCCGCTATTGAGCCAGGCCAGCAGCAGCCACAAAAGCATCCTCAACCAGTTGAGGAGGAGCGAGAAGTTGTAGCCGGCGGCGGCCAGGACGGCGTTGATGGCGTCGCCGTGTTCGCCGGCGAGATAGTTGCGGCCCATGCGGTGCTCCGCCTTGAGATGGCCGATGACCGGCTCGATCGCCGAGCGCCGCCGCATCTCGCGCTTGATCGTCGGCGTGACGCGCCGCTTTTGGCCGCTGGTGAAGACCCGGAAGCGATGGCTCGCGGGAGCATTGTGGCCACGGTAGCCGGCGTCGGCGAGCATGCGCTCGATCTCGTTGCCGACGGTCTGCTCGATATCGGGAATGACGGTTGCCAGCGTGTGGCCGTCATAGGGATTGCCGGGCAGCGCCTTCGCATGCAGGGCGAACTGGCCGCCCCTCGAGCGTTTCAGCGTGGTGGCGACCGAGACCTTGACGCCGAACTCGTAGGGCCGGTGCGCCTTGCCTTTGCCGATGCATTCGACCTCCGGCGCATGCAGGCTGTAGATCTTGCGGCCGCGCTGGCGTTGCCGCTGCTCTAGAACCGTCGCGGCCTGGTGCAGCGGCCAGAGAAAGACGCTCCGCAGCGTCTCGTCATCGCCGATCTGCCGGGTGATGTCGCGAACGGTGCGGCCGAGATAGGTCCTGAGCTTGCGCAGCGCCTTGTTGGCCCGCTTGAACTGCTTGGCGTGGGCATAGCGCTGGTGCTTGATCAGCGCCAGCTTGCCGACCCGCAGATAGGATTGCCGCAATTTCAGTCCCATCTTTTGCGCCAGACGGACGAGCCGCTCGCGTGCCCGATGGAGGAGCTTCGCATCAGTCGGGAACATCACGTTCTTCGGCTGCACGGTGGTGTCGACGATCACCCGGCGCGTATCCTGCGGCTGCATCGCCCCGGTCTTGACGGCCACCGCCAGGCTTTCCTGCAACAGCGCGGTCAGCCGCTCCTCGCCCATGCGGCCCCGCCAGCGTGTCATCGACGAGCGGTCGAAGGGAAGGTCGTGGCGGAAGAATTCTTCGCCGCACAGATATTGGAAATAGGGGTTCTCCACCCAGCGGGCGCACAGCTCCTCGTCCGACAGGTTGAACGTATGCTTGAGGATCGAAAGACCCGCCATCAGCCGCGTCGGCAGCGGAGGCATGCCGGGGCCGTCGGAATAAACCGCACCGAAGCGGTGCTCCAGAAACGGCCAGTCGATCGCCTGCGCCAGCCGCACCAGTTCGTGTCGCATGTTGATGATCTGATCCAGCCGGGAACGGAACAGATCCTGCTCCCCCGTCTCGCGCCGCTCGCGTGGTCTCGACATCGCCGCTCCTCGATTCACCGCCGCTAAACCGAGTGAATCACGCCTTGCCGAGGCAGCAAACCGCAAAATCAAGTTGCAAGAAAAGCGCCATCAATGAGCGCTTTTCTTGCAACACCGTGCCGCAGAAAACCGAAATTATATCGCACTATCAAAGACGTGCGGATAGTTCACGGGCGAC
>NZ_LNQB01000008.1 GCF_001651875.1 Sinorhizobium saheli | reverse complement strand
GGCGCGGCCTCCGCGGCCGGACTTCTGGCCACCGCTGCGGCCGTATGTATTGCACGCCAGTGACGCCTGATTCCGCTCGAACTCCGCCCAGTCGATGTATCCTTCGTGGTGTTCACGGATCAGTACCTCCCAATCATCGAAAGCTTTGCCGTGGCCATAGCTCTTGCGCGCCCGTCCGTCGACGACAGTGACCCGCTTCTCGCTTTTGCCGTACGCATAGGCCCCGGCATAGAACGGGTTCTTCAGAAGGCCGATGACATTGCGATAACGAATAGGCTGCCACTCGAACGACGTCAGGCGCTTGCCATCAGATGGCCGGGGAAAGAACATCCCCTCTGCCGCCAGCGACAGATGCGTCTGCCGAGCACTGCCGAGTATGCGAAATCGTTCAAATATCGTTCGAATAGCCTGCTGAAGGCGCAGGTCAGGATCGAAACCCAGGCCATAGTCGCGATGCCAGACATATCCGATCGGCACGCTGATCCTCAGTTCGCCCCGTCTAGCCTTGGCACGAGCGGCATCCAGCATGCGCGCACGGATGATTCCAAGCTCGAACTCGCTAATGCTGCCCTTCATGCCGAGCAGCAGCCGATCGTTCGGCAGGCAAGGATTGTAGACGCCATCCAAGTCTATGACCCTTGCTTCGACAAGGCCACAAAGCTCGAGAAGATGATGCCAGTCGCGACCATTGCGAGCCAGGCGCGACGCATCGAAGCAAAGGACAGCGCCGACTTCACCGGCACACAATGCCGCTACCAGCTTCTCAAAGCCTGGACGAGCAACCATTCCACTAGCCGATCGCCCGAGATCATCGTCGATGACCTCAACGATGCGGAAGCCGCGATGGCGTGCGACGTCAACGAGCTCGTATTGCCGGCGACGGCTCTCGGGATTGTTCTCAACCTGACCTGGGCTCGACTGCCGCACGTAAACAATGGCTTTCCGCTGCAGGATGGTGGGAGGCAGGATCTCAACGCTCGTCATCATTCCGTTCCTCCTCCTTCATGCCAGTGGCCGCCTCGGTGAGAAGCGTGGCAAGGCTCGACACCAGCCGCCGGCGTTCGCTCACTGGGAGGCCGAGAAGGCGCGGCGGTTCGAAGGAGATAAGGAGCTGACGCTGATGCGGTAGAAGGCGAAATTGCGGATCGGGCATCTTGGTGTTCCTCGACGAGATTCGGTTCGCCGGAACAGGTTCGCCGCATTCCGCGGCGCTGTAAAAGGTCATCCAGATCCACAAGGGCCGACAATGTGACCCGAGGCGTCCCCAATTCCATGCCAGCACAGCGCGCCGCATCAAGCATCCATGCAGCGATCGCCGTCACAACGCCGGGCATGACCTCAACGTGGACGAACTGGCCCTTCTTCCGGTTCTCGCTATAGTGCAGCCGCAAACGACGACCGAAATAGGGATGCCAGCGATAGTGGACGACAACTTCTCGCCCGACATGGGCAGAATGTTCGGTAGATGGCAAT
>NZ_LNQB01000007.1 GCF_001651875.1 Sinorhizobium saheli | reverse complement strand
GCTGAGTAATGCGCAAGTCAAGCAGCTTTTTGAGTTGGATCGAAGGTTTGCCTGGTTCGGAGCATTGTCCACAGGACGGTGACGCGTCGGCGGGCCAAGGCGATGATGGCCTGGGTGTGATGTTTTCCCTCTCGCCGTTTTCGGTCGTAGAAGGCTTTGGAGAGCGGGTCTCTGGTGGAGACGGCGCAGAAGGCACTCTGGAAGAATACCCGCTTGAGGGCCTTGTCGCCGCCATATGCGCGGCGCCAGTTCCTGGATTTTCCGGATTGGCGGATGACGGGCGTCAGGCCTGCGGCGCTGGCCAGGGCGTCGGCCGAGTGGAATCGCTCGATGGTGCCGATGTTGGCGATGAGTTCTGCCGACAGCACCGCCCCCATCCCCGGCAGCGAGCGGATGAGGGCACCGTCAGGGTGGCGTTCGAGCAGGGCCTCCAAGTCGCGGTCGATGCGGGCGATCGCCTCGCGCGCCTGCAGGGCCTCAGCGGCGAGTTCGCGGACCATGTCGGCGAAGCTGGCCTCGCCGGGAACGGCGATGCTCTGGCCCTCGGCGGCTTCGAGGGCGCGTTGGGCCAGTGCCTCGACGGCGTGCAGGTGAGGTGTTCGCTTGAGATGTGTCATGATCCGTTTGAGGCCGGCCCGGCGGATCTCGGCCGGCGTGACGTAGCGGGTGACAAGGACGAGCGGTCCCTTGGCCGTCAGGTCGAGCCGGCGTTCGAGGCCTGGATGGATAGCGCCCAGGAGCTGGCGCATTCGGGAGATGCGGCGCGTCTGGTCGTCGCTGAGTTCGCGGCGGCGCGTGACTTTGAGGCGCAGTGCGATCGCGGTCTCGTCGTCTGGCAGGATCGGGCGCAGATCACGCGTCCGGACCAGCTCGGCGATGGTGTGCGCATCGCGCGGGTCAGACTTGCGCTCGCCGCCGGAAAAGCCCTGTCCGGCCCGGTTGACGGCGATGCCGGGTGCATGGACGAGACGCAACCCCTCGGCCAGGAGGATGGCCTCCAGGAAGCGCGCCAGCGATCCGGTGATGTCCAGCCCAACCACGACCTCGCCACCGAGGCCGCGCAGGTCGGCGACGAGGCGCTCGATCGCGGCCTGATCGTTATCGACCGCGCGGTCGAGCAGAACCTGCGCGCGCGCATCGAGAGCGCAGGCCCAATGGGTTTCCTTGGCAACGTCTATTCCAACGTAAATCTCCATGACGCTCCTCGCATGATGTGGCGACCGCGCAGGCCCGGACACGCCGACATTGCCTTACATAGCCATCGCGGGCATCGAGCAATCAGCGGTCGATCCAGGTCGGTGAAGCGGGCGGCTCAGCCGCCGGAGCCATCAAGGACAGCCAGAATGACAACCATACCCGCATCACCTGCGCCCAAGCAGATTCTCACTGCAGTAGGCACTATGAAAAGAGGTAAGGC
>NZ_LNQB01000006.1 GCF_001651875.1 Sinorhizobium saheli | reverse complement strand
GGTCGTGTCCCTACAGGTGGTGTAGCTCGGCGGTAGCGAAGCCGCTCGCGAGCGCGCCCTCAACAGCGCCGTAGCGAGCGGGCGGCGAAGCGGTGGTCATCGATGTTCTTCGGTAGGGTCGGGTTGCTGACACCAACCTGATTCGAAGGAACCACCGATGACCGACGACATGATGAACCTGCGTGCGCTCGTGGAGAAGTCCCCCGACGCCGATCTTTTGCGCGAGATGATCGGTTTTGCCGCCGAGCGGCTGATGGAGCTGGAGGTGGGCGCCGCCACCGGTGCCGGCTATGGCGAGAAGAACCCGCTGCGGACGGCCCAGCGCAACGGCTACCGCGAGCGGGATTGGGAGACGCGTGCCGGAACGGTCGAGCTGCGCATTCCGAAGCTCCGGAAGGGCTCCTACTTCCCCTCGTTCCTGGAGCCGCGGCGCATGGCCGAGAAGGCGCTGACGGCGGTCATCCAGGAAGCCTATGTGCAGGGAATCTCGACCCGCTCGGTCGACGATCTGGTCAAGGCCATGGGTATGAGCGGCATCTCCAAGAGCCAGGTCAGCCGGCTGTGCGAGGAGATCGACGGCAAGGTCAAGGCCTTCCTCGATCGGCCGATCGAGGGCGACTGGCCATATCTGTGGATCGATGCCACCTACCTGAAGGTCCGCCGCGGCGGCCGTATCGTCTCCGTCGCCGTCATCATCGCCGTCGGCGTCAACAGCGACGGTCGCCGCGAGGTGCTGGGCATGGAGGTCGGCACCTCCGAGGCCGAGCCGATCTGGACCGAGTTCCTACGCAAGCTGACCCGCCGTGGCCTCAGAGGCGTCAAGCTGGTTGTCTCCGACGCCCACGAGGGCCTGAAGGCCGCCGTCACCAAGGTGCTCAACGCAACCTGGCAGCGCTGCCGGGTCCACTTCATGCGCAACGTTCTTGCCCACGCCGGCAAGAGCGGTCGCCGTGTCGTCTCCGCCTTCATCGCCACCGCCTTCGCCCAGGAGACGCCGGAAGCCGCAAGCGCCCAATGGCGCGCCGTCGCCGACCAGATCCGGCCGAAGGTCCCCAAGCTCGCCGCCATCATGGATGATGCCGAAGAAGACGTTCTCGCCTACATGACCTTCCCGAAGGAGCACCGCGCCAAGCTGCACAGCACCAACCCGATCGAGCGCCTCAACGGCGAAATCAAGCGCAGGACCGAGGTCGTCGGCATCTTCCCCAATGATGACGCCATCGTCCGCCTCGTCGGCGCGATCCTGCTCGAGCAGAACGACGAATGGGCTGTCCAACGCGCCAGATACATGACACTAG
>NZ_LNQB01000005.1 GCF_001651875.1 Sinorhizobium saheli | reverse complement strand
TTTCCGGCCTGGTCGCGCTCCGGCATCCTCGAGCGCCACGCGATCCTCAAGAAGACCGCCGACGAGATCATCGCCCGCAAGGACGAGCTTGGGCGGCTGTTGTCGCGCGAAGAGGGCAAGACGCTCGCCGAAGGCATCGGCGAGACGGTCAGGGCCGGCCAGATTTTCGAGTTCTTCGCCGGCGAAGCCTTGCGTCTGGCCGGCGAGGTCATCCCCTCGGTCCGGCCCAATATCGGCGTCGAGATCACCCGCGAGCCGGTCGGCGTCGTCGGCATCATCACGCCGTGGAACTTCCCGATCGCCATTCCCGCCTGGAAGATCGCGCCGGCGCTTTGCTACGGCAACACCGTCGTCTTCAAGCCGGCCGAGCTGGTGCCGGGCTGCGCTCACGCGATCGTCGACATCCTCCACCGTGCCGGCCTGCCGAAGGGCGTGCTGAACCTCGTCATGGGCAAGGGCTCGGTCGTCGGCCAGGCGATGCTCGACAGCCCCGACGTCAATGCGATCACCTTCACCGGCTCGGTCGGCACCGGCAAGCGCGTCGCCGCCGCCTCGGTCGAGCACAATCGCAAGTTCCAGCTGGAGATGGGCGGCAAGAACCCCTTCGTCGTGCTCGACGACGCCGATCTCTCGGTCGCCGTCGAGGCGGCCGTCAACTCCGCCTTCTTCTCCACCGGCCAGCGCTGCACCGCCTCGTCGCGGATCATCGTCACCGAGGGCATCCACGACAGGTTCGTCGCGGCGATGGGCGAGCGGATGCGGGGCCTCGTCGTCGACGACGCCTTGAAGGCCGGCACCCATATCGGCCCGGTGGTCGACCAGAGCCAGTTGAACCAGGACACCGACTATATCGCCGTCGGCAAAAAGGAGGGCGCCAGGCTCGCCTTCGGCGGCGAGCTCATTTCGCGCGACACGCCCGGCTTCTATCTGCAGCCGGCGCTCTTCACCGAGGCGACAAATGGGATGCGGATTGCCCGCGAAGAGATCTTCGGACCGGTCGCCGCCGTCATCCGGGTGAAGGACTACGACGAGGCGCTCGCCGTCGCCAACGACACGCCGTTTGGCCTCTCCTCCGGGATTGCCACGACGAGCCTCAAGCACGCGACGCATTTCAAGCGCAACGCCGAGGCCGGCATGGTGATGGTCAACCTGCCGACGGCCGGCGTCGATTTCCACGTGCCGTTCGGCGGCCGCAAGGGCTCGTCCTACGGCCCGCGCGAGCAGGG
>NZ_LNQB01000004.1 GCF_001651875.1 Sinorhizobium saheli | reverse complement strand
CGGCCTCGCTGTTGTGTATGTGGGTCTTGCGCCGGGACGGCCGATGTATCGTTGCGACCGGCCCAATCTTATGCTCGGTTTGCCACGTTGTCTTGGATTCGGTGGAGCTCGCATCGATGCCGCCATCGCCGAGGAGATCGTGCGTGTGGTAGAACCGGTAGCAATTGAGGCTGCCCTGGAAGCCGAGCGGATGCATCATCAGCGTCAAAACGAGCGACGACCTATTCTCGAGCTCGACCTTCAACAGGCCCAGTACGATGCCGGGCTGGCCGAACGTCGTTACGCCGCCTGTGATCCGGACAATCGGTTGATTGCTGCCCAACTCGAGAAGAACTGGGAGGCCGCTTTGCGGCGCGTCGAGGAGTGCCGCGCACGCGTCAGTGAGGCAGATCTACCTTCCGGGGCGGATCAACCGCCGGATTTTACCGGCTTGGCTGACGACCTGGTACGGGCTTGGAATGCACCCGGCGTGGCCACACGTACACGGCAACAGATTCTGCGAACCTTGATCGCTGACATCATTGCCGACGTTGACGATGGCAACCGAGAGGTCGTTCTGACCATTCACTGGAAAGGCGGACAACATTCGGTTCTGCGTGTCCGCAAGCCCAAAACCGGCGAACATGGATGCCAGACGCCCGACCAGGCGCTTGCCGTTATGAAGCAAATGGCGACCCGTTATTCCGACGACGATATCGCTGCAACGTTGAACCGAATGGGCATTCGAACGGGTCAAAACAAAACCTGGACTGCGCACCGTGTCAGCTCCATTCGCAGGGTTCAGGGCATCCATGCTTTTCGGTCGGCCGAGAAAGATGGGCAATGGCTGACCATGAAAGAGGCCGCTAAATGCTTGGAAGTGACCAGCCACGTCATTCGCCGCCTTATTGTTGATCGTATTTTGCCTGCCGAGCAGGTCGTCCCCGGTGCCCCATGGCAAATCGAAGCGTGTCATCTTCAAAACCAGGAAGTGATCAAAGCAATACGCAACAGAAATGGTCCGTGTCGCGCCGAACTCCAAAAACAAATATCAATGTTTCCAGACACTTGAAGAAGAGGGGTACAATGAATCAGCGCTT
>NZ_LNQB01000003.1 GCF_001651875.1 Sinorhizobium saheli | reverse complement strand
TGAACCGCGCCGGGTTTGCCGGAGGCTCCAACTTCTGAGAAAGTGGAGCCGATATGAGCAAGACAACAAACAAATTTTCACCTGAAGTCCGCGCCCGAGCGGTGCGAATGGTTTTGGATCACGAAGGCGAACATTCCTCGCGATGGGCGGCAGTTTCCTCGATCGCCGCCAAGATCGGCTGCACGGCGCAGACGCTCAATGAATGGGTGAAGAAGGCCGAAGTGGACAATGGTTCCCGGCCCGGCCTCCCAAGCGACGTCGCCGAGAAGATGAAGGCTCTCGAGCGGGAGAACCGGGAGCTTCGTCAGGCCAATGAGATATTGCGCAAGGCGTCTGCTTATTTCGCGATGGCGGAGCTCGACCGCCCATTGAAACGATGATTTCCTTCATCGACGAGCACCGCTCGGTGTTCGGGGTCGAGCCGATCTGCAGGCTGCTGCCGATTGCCCCATCCACCTACTATGAGAACATCGCCAAACGTGAGGACGTGGACCGCCTGTCGGTCCGCGCCCGAAGCGACATCGCCTTGAAGATCGAGATACGCCGTGTCTTCGAGGCGAACTTCCGCGTCTATGGCGTGCGCAAGGTGTGGCGGCAATTGAAGCGGGAGGGCTTCGACGTTGCCCGCTGCACCGTCGCTCGACTCATGAGATCGATGGGCCTTCAGGGCATCATCCGCGGCAAGCCGGTCAAGACGACGGTCTCCGACAAGACGGCTCCGAGCCCGCTCGACCGGGTGAACCGCCAGTTCAAGGCTCCCGCACCGAACAGGCTCTGGGTTTCGGATTTCACCTATGTCGCCACCTGGCAGGGTTTCGTCTACGTGGCCTTCGTCATCGACGCCTTCGCCCGCCGCATCGTCGGCTGGCGGGTGAGCCGGACGGCACATGCCGGGTTCGTCCTCGACGCTCTCGAGCAGGCGCTCCATGAGCGGCGTCCCGTTCATGGCGGCGGCCTCGTTCACCACTCGGACAGGGGTGTCCAATACGTCTCGATCAAGTATTCGGAGCGGCTGGGCGAAGCGGGCATCGAGCCTTCCGTCGGAAGCGTCGGCGACTCTTACG
>NZ_LNQB01000002.1 GCF_001651875.1 Sinorhizobium saheli | reverse complement strand
GGCTCGTCGGTCTGGATGATGGTGGCGCCGCGGTCGATCCAGAAGCCCCAGCTTTCCTGCGGTCGGCCGTCGAGGACGGCACGCTCGTCGCCGCGCCCGCCCGCCAACATGCCGGGTGGGCGGTTGACGATCGGATATGTGTTGACCCAGAGGTGCCAGTTGCCGCGGATTGCCTCGGCGCGGGCCTTGGTAGAGAACAGCACGCCGCCATCCTCCGTCATTGGCGTGCTGCCGGCATGCCAGTTGACGAGTTCGGCCGCCGGCGCGCCGAAGGCATCGGTTGCCTGGGCCATGAAGCGGGCATCATGAACCGCGTCGTCGGCGAGGATCGGCATGAAGGTGACGTCGGGGCCGACCGCAGTCATCAGCGCCTGGGTTTCGGCGATGCGGCGCTGGTTCCAGAGATTTTCCTTTATAAGGATCTGGTCGGCCATCCCGAGGGCCCGTGCCTCGGCGGCGATCTCTGGCAGGACAGCCGCCGTCAGCTTGTTGTCGATATTGACGAGAATTCTGTCCTTGGCGACCAGAAGGGCCTCCTTCAGGGTCGGAACGGTCTCGTCGGTCACGATGCCGCGGCTCTCGACGATCAGACGGCAGAGCTTCAACTCGGCCACCGTCCGGGTCTTGGTTTCGCCCCGGCAGGTCGTCGTGCGGTCGAGGAAGTCGTCGTGCATCAGGACCAAGGTGCCGTCCGCGGATTTGCGCACGTCGAGTTCGACCATCTCGGCCCCGAGGGCGATGGCATTGCGGATCGCTTCGAGCGAATTCTCCGCCCGGACCATCTCGCCCTGCTGTTTCCAGCCGGTGCGGTGGGCGACGACCATGACGTGGTGCCGCCAGTCATTCGCGTGTTTCAGCCGGTCGAGGATCTGGGTCGCGCGGGTCGCCTCGGCAGAAAATGCCGGCGGACAAAAGAACGCGAAAACGAGGGCGGAGAAAAAGACAGCAGTCCAGTGCATGCGATTCGCTCCTGAGCCGGTTTCGGTTCTGAAGCGCGTAGAGGCCGGGCGTGACAGCGTCGTGAATCAGCGATGACAGCTCGATGAAAACTT
>NZ_LNQB01000001.1 GCF_001651875.1 Sinorhizobium saheli | reverse complement strand
TTCGCCCGTCGATCCCGAGCAATTTCGGAAGGCGAACGATGTTGTAGGCGACAAGCGCGAAGGTGAAGGCCGCCTTCACCTTGTCCAGGCCGCGAACCTTGAGCTGCGTGAAGCCGGCCGTCGTCTTGATCCAGCCGAAGATCTCTTCGATCCGCTTGCGGCAGCGTAGGCTGGCCGTATAGCCGGGACTCGTCGCGACCTCCGCCGGCACCGCCGTCTTGCGCACCTTGCCGGTCTTGCTCACGGTGCCGTTGATCGCCACATGCGGCACGATCTTCCGCTCCTTCAGCTCCTCGACGAACGCCTCCACGTCGTAGCCTTTGTCGGCGCCCAGCGTCGCGCCTTCGGCAAGGTCCGCGCTCAATGCGCTGGCCGCCTCCCGCTCGGCGGTGCCGGTCGCATGCGTCA
The DNA here is from genome assembly GCF_001651875.1 of Sinorhizobium saheli. GTDB lineage: Bacteria > Pseudomonadota > Alphaproteobacteria > Rhizobiales > Rhizobiaceae > Sinorhizobium > Sinorhizobium saheli. The sequence goes on along the minus strand of NZ_LNQB01000001.1, from coordinate 631 downwards.
CCATGCCGGCGACCGCCAGGCCGTTGCGGTTCTCCATCAGCGCGTGCCCCAGATAGGCCAGTCTGCTCTCCTGGCCCTTGCCCTTGCGGTACAGCCGCGCATCCGGGTCCGTTGTCGAGGCGTGCGTCTCGTTCGAGCGCTTCTCCTTGCGGAAGTCGCGTTCGCCGTTGCGGCCGTCTTCAGGCGGCTCATTCGAGCCATTCTTGGCCCGAAAGCTCTTCATCGAGGCGAACGCCTTCAGCATCGTGCCGTCGACAGAGAAGTGCTCGGCGCTCAACAGCGTCTTGACCGCCGGCCGCGACAGCAGCGCCGACAGGAAGCCCTGCGCGATCTCCGTCGTCAGCAGCCGGTCGCGGTTCTTCGAAAACGTCGAGGCATCCCACACCGCATCGTCGATCCCCAGTCCGACGAACCAGCGGAACAACAGGTCGAATTCCAGCCGTTCCATCAACTGGCGCTCCGAGCGGAGCGAATACAGCATCTGCAACAGCACCGCCCGCAGCATCCGCTCCGGCGCAATCGACGGCCGTCCCCTCTTCGCATAGAGCGCCGCAAACGACCCATCCAGCGCTTCAAGCGCGGCGTTCACCAGATCACGCATCACCCGAAGCGGATGATTGGCCGGAACTCG